>DASWNP010000001.1:0-6070 GCA_036399175.1 Pyrinomonadaceae bacterium
TGGTTCGACTCGTCGTGATTGCCGAGCGTGGCGTAAAACTTCACGTCGTCGTCTAAGAGACGCTTGTAGACGTTCTCGAACTTCGTCTTGAAGTCGTCCGGCTTCTCCGTTCCGTACATGTTATCGCCCATCATCAGGACGAACTCGTAAGGGAAGGCGCGCCTGTAGTTGAGCATCACTTCGGCCAGCTCGTACTGCTTCTCCGAGCCCGTGCCCGTGTCGCCGATGACGAGGAAGCGCACCGAGCCCTCTTTGACGGGCAGAGTGAGCTTGACGGGCGAGCCCGCGACTGATGCGGCTTTCGGGCTGGATGAGTTTTGACCGGAAGCGTTTCGTGGGAGAGCGCCGAAGATTAAGAGTAAGATTGCCAGCGTCAAAGAGACAGAATGTTTCATAACCCTTGTTCCTTTTCGCGCTCGTCTAAGGGAGCGCCTTGAGCATGTAGTCAACTATCAGACCGTTCTCCCTATCGACCAGAAGCATGTTCCGGCCGACGAAACGGTAGCGCAGCTGCTTGGGCAACTGGGGCAGCTTCAAGAGAAGCGTCGGCGGCATCTCGACCATCTCCTGCGACTCCGGGTAAGTGTAGTTGACGCGCAGGGGCACGCGCTTCGTCTCGGCCTCCAGCACCGCCGCGCGCAGCTCCCGCCTCTCTTTGCCCTTGAACTCTTTCTTAATCGTCGAGCGGATGTATCGCTCGGCGTCCCTCGTGAATATCTGGCCGCGCCGCGCGCCTGCCCTGGCCGCCCTCACACGGCTCTCGAAGGCGGTCTTGTGAGCCTGTATCTGTTCGGGCGTGCTCTCCTTCGGGAGCTTAGGGAGCTGGTCTTCTATCCACTCGCGCTGACGCGAATACTCCTTCGCGCGCATCTCGAAGAGCGTGATGGTCTGCTTCTGTTTTTCAGAGAGACCGGCTCGCGCATCCGTCTGCTGCTGAGCTTCTGCGCTCGTCGAGTCCTGCGCCGACGAGCCGATGCAGGCGAGCATGCAGACGAGCAGAGCAGCGCCGAGTGTCGCCACCGTCCGTTTATTAATCTTCTTCTTCATCGACAAAAACCTTAACGCAAAGATGATGCCAGCCACAAGCCGCGCGGCGACCCTCGCCGGGGCTCTCACCTAAAAGCTTAAAATGCAAACGGATGTCGGCCGTAGACGCGGCGCGCGCCGAAGCCCTGACAGTCTCTCCGGCGTCGTCGGACGAACGGTTGTAGAACATCGCCGCCACACATCTTCAGTGCCCGTCAGGGGCGAAGCGACCTTTTGCGCCTCGCGGGCGAATGAAAGGTAAGCCGAGCGACGGCTCGGCTTACCTTCGCCCGTCTCAACTTTCGCCCGGCTTACCGTTCCCTCGACTCACTTTCCGGCTTCGCCCGTGACGGTGAACTTGATGTCGTCGGGACTCTGAGCGAGCCTCCTGTCGTTCACGTTGTAGGCTTCCACCCTGCAAGTGTACGTGCCGGGCGCGAGCGGTTTGTCGAGCGTGTAGGAGACGCCATCGACGCGCTTGTTGATGTAGTCGTACTCGGTCTTTGCGCCGGAAGAGCTATCGGCGTAGAGGCTGAATTTGTAGTAGGCCGCGTCGGGGTAAGCGTCCCATTTCACTTCGATGTTGCTCGCGCCGATCTTCGCGCCCGCCTTCGGACTCGCCAGCTTTAAATCCTGCTTGAAGAGGTGCGTATCGGGCGCGAAGAAGGTCTCGCCCTCTTCTATCCTGTACTTGGCCGACGAGACGAAGCCCGAAGTGGCGAAGACGTAGAAATTCGAGTCGAAGACTTTCACTATCAAGCCCTGGTAAATCTTCGGCGGCACGTCCTTGATGAGATATTCGCCGTTGCTGTCGGTCTTGGTCGTGTAGGTCTGGCCGCCGCAGCCGCTCACGTACTGGCTGAAGGTCTCGCAGAGTTTGACCTCGACGCCCGCCGCAGGCTTCTCGTTGTAAAAGACCTTGCCCTGCACGTTGCCTTTGCCTGCGGCGGGCTTCTCTTTCTCCGTGCCCGTGCCGGAAGAGATAACGCCTTCGGCGTCGGGCTTGCTCGAAGACGTATCGGTTTTGGTCTCTGTCGTCGTCTCCGAGTTTGCGTTGGCGGGTCGGGCGGTCGAATCACTGTTTGTTTCTCTGGTAGACGTGCAGCCAAACGTGAAGATAACTGAAAGCAGAAGCGCGCCGAGACTTTCTTTGCCTCTCGTTGACATCAGGATTGATTCTCCTTCAAATTTTTCGATTCGCTTGCAAGAGCATCCCTCCCATGCTCGATAAGAAAGCGTGCTATCTCGCGGCGGCGCTCAGGCGTTCGAGCAGCCGGAGCACCGGAGCCTTTTCCGCAGCCGAAGTTTTGGCCACAGTAGAGCGAAGCTGCGTGAGCGCCTGTTTGAGCGCGTCGCGCTGCTCGATGAGATACTTGTCTCTGCTCGTGCTCTTGAGCGTGCTCTCGACTTCGGTAGAAGCGAGCGCCTGCTCGAAGTTTTTGAGGACTTCGGAGGCGTGCGCGCCGTTCGGATAGAGACTGAGGTATTTGCCCTGCGTGTCGTTGAGATAGAGGAAATAGCAGACCTCGTCGCCCTCGCATTCGCCGGGCAGGGGATTCTCCGCGCCCTCCCATGCGATGCGCTCGGCCGTGGGCGTCGCACGATACTTGCGCTCCAAGTTCCAGAAAAGCTCGGAGCGCAGCAGCCACTGGCCGGAAGGCTCGCTGTAGACTATCTCCGCTTCGTGCGCTTTGTACCACTGCGCGTAAGGCGCTCGCTCGCGCTCCGCGTAGGGAATCGGCGAGACGGCGCGACCGAGGGCGAGCAGCCTGAGAAGCTCAAACTCCGCCTTCGCATTCGTGTCTTTAGCTTCGGCGAGCGCGCCGGAGACGAAGTTGTAGAAGTCCACCCCGTCGTCGAAGCTCATGCCCTCGACTTTGAGACGCTCGTCGATGATTCGCCGAACAATCTCTTCGCGTCGCGCCGCATCGAAGGGCGTCGTCAGCCCTCCGAAGACCCACGCCGACTGGCCTGAAGGCAGGCTGACCAGATACCAGTAGTCCCTCTTGCCGCCAATCTCCGTCTCTTCGGCCGAGCGCGCCGTCGCCTTCAGCACCGTGCCGAGCTTGAGGCGTGCTACCTCCGTCGCCGACACTTGCGGGGCGCTGCGCGCGCGAACGGCCGAGACTGTCGTCATCCTCGTCTGAGGCGCGTCGAGCTTCACCTCCTGCGCGCGGACTGAGGCGGCCAGACCGAGACAAAGACAGAAACCGTAGAGCGCGACGAAGGGCGTGCGACGTTTCATAAGTGTGCTTTCCATCTGCGACGTTTTAAGGGCGTGCTATTCAACTGTCGTCGGGGAGTAGGCGAGCCCGCACTCTTCAGCGAAGCTTCGGACGGGCAAGCCGGGGCGGGGAAGATATTCCGGTACGCAGCGAGGCGTGTCAATGGCCGAAGATGCTCTCACGCGGGTCGGGCTCGAACGAGCGGCGCGAGCCTTCGCCGCCCGGCCTTAAATCTTCCATCCGTCCCAGATATTCGTCAGGTAGCGCCAACGGTCTTGCTCCATCGCGTGAAGCCAGATTCTGAAATAGACGGCGATGCGGTCGTCGTCGGACGTGTTGACGGCTGCCGTGTGCGCAAGCTGGTAATGGAAGAGCACCGCGTCGCCCGCGCCGCACATCAACTGAGTCGGGCGTCCGACATCGGGCGTCGGCATCGGCTCGCTCATGGCTCTAATGCCGCGCCGACGAAAGTAGCTTTCGTAAACGTAGTGTGAGCCTGGCCAGACGGTGAAGTTGCCCGCGAAGGGGCGCACGACCGGCGTCAGGAAAACGCCGACGAGCGCCGTCAGGCTGTAGACTCTTCTCTCTTCGAGGCCGTTCAAGCCGCTCGCAAAGCCGTCGATGTGCGGCACGGGCTCTTCGGGCTGCGGGTGATTGTGCGCCCGGCGAATGGCTATCTGCCCGCCGTCCCAACCGATTTCGTCGAGGCCGAGCGCTTCGTCGAGCACGTCTCGAATCGGCGACTCCGTCAGCAGGTTCATAATCGGCGGAGTGCCGCGCAAATCAGGGCAGTAGGATTGATGGTCGTATTCGAGCTGGCGCTCCGGTCGATAGTTTTCCCTGAGGTCGCGCTCGATGGCCTCACGCGCAGCCTTCAACAGAGGCTGCGGCGTGAGACTCTCAAAGCGACAGAAGCCCTGAGTCCGAAGGTCGTCTTGCCAGCTCATAAAGTTTTTCGGACGCGAGAGCGCAGGGCGACGCGCGGCTCGCTCATCTGTCGGGGAGCCGCCTTGCGGCCGGCGCGCCTACTCGTTCTTTCCTTCAAGGCTCGCGCCTACAAGGGCTTTTCGTCCGACTGAATATTGAACATCTCGTATTCAGACCTGACGAACGTGTTGGCGGCGCTCGCCAAATCGAGCAGACGCACGAGGGCGGGCGCGTGAAAGAGTCCGCACCTGTGACAGACGAGAGCCAGTCTGTCTGCGAGGTAGAGGTCGAGGCCGGTCGGGTCGGTGGCCTCGCCGCACAGCGCACACGGGTCGTTCGTCAAAACGGTGTTGACTCTGATAACCAAATCGGTCAGTTGAATCTCTTCGCGCCCGCCCTCCTGGCTCGTTTCCTTGTCGCTCATCTTGTGAAGCCTTTCTTCCCAAGCTCTAGCTGCATTCCGGATGGTGACAGGTGCAGCCTATCTCCATCATCCGCACCTTTGCGGCATCCTCGCACTCTTCGCCGCAATACTTGCTGTCGCGCGCCGCAGGGCACCCGCAGGTCTCTCTCGCACACTTATTCTTCTGCTCGTTGTCTGCCATGTCCTTCGACCTCCTTTTCATGTCTCAAGAGCGAAAGCTCAAAGGTAGTCTTTCCTCTCGCTCTGCTGAAATCATTCTATCAATATCACTGACCCGCCTGTTTGACAAAAACGCGGAAGCCCCAGGGCTCAAGCTCCAGACGCGCCGAGGCGTCCAGCTCGACCGTCGCGCCGCCTTCGGCGGACTCCGCGCCGAGATAGTCCGCGTACCTGTCTTGAAAGAGCGTTTCCTTAAAAGAGACGCTCTGCGGCTGAGGCGAGAAGTTAATCACGACGAAGACCTTGTCCCGCTCGTTGCGGCGGACGAAGCTGAAGACTTTCGCCGGGACGCTGTTGGGCACAAGTATCATCCTCGCGCCCCACTGAGCGTTCCAGAGGGCGGTGTTACGCTTCCTGAGGGCGAAGAGCTTTCTGTAGAGTTCGCCGTTCGGGTGCTCGCGCCACTCAATCGGGTCTTTTTCAAAAAACTTGAGCCGACGAGTGTTGCCCGCCTCCTGCCCGTTGTAGACGAGCGGCATCCCTTCGCCGACAGCCGAGAGCACCATCGCCGCTTCGAGCCCTGCGCCGAACTGTTCAAACTCCGTTCCTTCCCAGGAGTTTTTGTCGTGATTGCTGACGAAAGTCATGCGCATACTTTCGGGCGGATAGGAGCTTTCATTCCAGGAGTAGTAGACGAAGAGGCCGCTCAGGTCGTTCTTCTTGCCCGAGGTGATTTGATGCACGGCGTCGTACCAGCTCCACGCGTAGGTCATGTCGAAGGCTTCGGCGTGGAGGTCTCTCGATTCCCACTCGGCGAGCATGAAGACCGGCTTGAGGGCGTCGAGTTCCCTCCGCACGTTGTTCCAAAAATCGACGGGCACGAAGCCCGCCACGTCGCAGCGATAGCCGTCGATGTCGGCCTCGCGCACCCAGTATTTCATCGCGTCGGTCATGTAGCGGCGAAGCCCTTCGTGACGGTAGTCGAGGTCGATGATGTCTGACCAGTCCCACCAGGGCGTCGGGCGAAAGTCGCCCTTGTAGTCGCGCTCGTACCATTCCGGATGCTCGGCGACGAGATTGTTGTCCCACGCCGTGTGATTAGCCACCCAATCGAGGATGACGCGCATGCCCTCGTCGTGAGCCGCCGCGACGAAATGCTTGAGGTCTTCGAGCGTGCCGAACTCGGGGTTGACGCTGTAGTAGTCCTTAACGGAATAAGGGCTGCCGAGAGTGCCTTTGCGATTCTTCTCGCCGATTTTGTGAATCGGCATGAGCCAGAGAATATCTGCGCCCAAAGCCTTGAGACGCG
>DASWNP010000002.1:0-81244 GCA_036399175.1 Pyrinomonadaceae bacterium
TTCCCTGCGACTTCTGCGCCTCTCGCTCTTTCTGCGTTAAATCGTCTCTTAACGAGCGCAGGCGGCGGAAATTGCCTGGTCGAAAATCTCGACGGCGACATCGACGTTTTCGCGCGTTAGGATGAGCGGCGGCGACCAGCGAATCGTGTTGTAACCCGCACCGAGAATGACGAGACCGCGATTGAAGCACTCCACCTCGACGCGGTCGCGCAGGCTCTGGTCGGTCTTCATCGTCGCGCGGCTCTCGACGAACTCGACGCCGAGCATCAGCCCGAGTCCGCGCACGTCGCCGATGCAGTCGTGTTTGGACATCAACTTTTCCAGACTCGCCTTGAGATAAGCGCCGACCTCGGCGGCGTTGGCGACAAGCTCGCGTTCGAGCAGCTCGATGGTCTTCAAGGCGGCGGCGATGGCGACGGGGTTGCCGCCGAAGGTGGAGGCATGAGCGCCGGGCTTCCAGTCCATCAGGTCGGCACGCGCGACGCACGCGCCGATGGGCATGCCCGAGCCGAGCCCTTTGGCGATGCAGACGATGTCGGCCTCAAGGTCGTAGTGCTCGCAGGCGAACATCCTGCCGGTGCGTCCCATCCCGGATTGAACTTCATCGACGATGAGCAGGATGCCGTGCGCGTCGCAGATGCGGCGCAAGCCTTGCAGGAACTCGCGCGGCGCGGGCACGTAGCCGCCTTCGCCCTGCACGCATTCGACGACGATGGCCGCAACCTCTTCGGGAGGCGTCGTCGTTTTGAACAACCGCTCTTCAATCCATTCGAGACAACGGCGGCTGACCGTCTCAGGATCGGCGGGCGTCTCGCCGGTGAAGGGGTCGCGGAAGGTGTTGGGGAAGGGGACGTGCGTCACGTCGAGCGCCTGGCGGTGGAAGCCTTTGCGCTGCGCTGCCTTTGAAGAGGTGAGAGAAAGCGAGCCGAGCGTGCGCCCGTGAAAGCTGTTGAAGAAGGCGATGAACTTTTGTCGTCCGGTGGCGTGCATCGCGAGCTTCAAAGCGGTCTCGACGGCTTCCGTGCCACTGTTGGCGAAGTGCGTGCGCGTCGGTCGCCGGACGGGCACAACCTCGTCGAGCTTTCGGCCAAGCTCGGGCATGTGGCGGTAGTAATAGTCCGTGCCGCAAATGTGTATCAGCTCGGCGGCCTGTCGCTGGATGGCTTCGACGACTTCCGGGTGACAGTGGCCGGTCGAGCAGACGGCGACTCCGGCGTTGCAATCGAGAAAGATGTTGCCGTCAACGTCCGTCACCCAGACGCCCTCGGCGCGTTCGACCACGAGCTTGAAAGAGGGGCGCGGGTAGGAAGGCGTGACGAATTGAGCGTCGGCTTCGACGATTTTTTGCCCTTTGGGGCCGGGCAGCTCGGCGGTCTTGATTTCCGGCCTTCGGGGCGGCGCAATCGTAGACATAGAAATTTCTCCTAAAGGAAAAGGCGAGGGATAGCGTTCGGGTTTGAAGGATGCTTAGAAAGAATATTGGACGGAGCGCGTCCTGAAGGGGCGGGCTTAACCGGCGAAGATGTTGGCGCGGGCGTCGAGCGGGCGCTGCTGCGTTATCTGGAAGAGGAACATTTCGAGAACCCTGTTTCAGTCTTTCCCGCGAAAGCTGCGGGCATCATACAAAGATTCATCGCGCGAAGCAATTAAGAGACGATGGACGATAGACCATAGACGATGGCTCGCTGAATCATCCAGCATCGTTCGTGTTCACGAATTATGTTTTAGTCGTCCATCGTCTATGGTCTATCGTCCATCGTCCGCCTGTCGTCCATCGTCCGTCTCTTCCAGCGCACGCCGTCGCGTGTGTCTTCGAGGATGATGCCGCGCGAGGCGAGCTGGTCGCGTATCTGGTCGGCGCGGGAAAAATCGCGCCGGTGACGCGCGTCCTGTCGCTCGTCGATGAGGGCTTGAATCTCGGTGTCGAGCATCTCGCGCTCGTGCTTGCCGAAGATGTTGAGGACGGAGTCGAAGCGCTCGATGAGGGCGAGGATGTCGCGCTGGTCGTCGGCGCGTAGCTCGCAGGAGTCGAGCGCGGTGTTGACTTCGCGCGAGAGCGTGTGGATGGCGGCGAGGGCGACGGAGGTGTTGAGGTCGTCGTCGAGGCCGGACTCGAAATCTTCGAGAGCGCGTGCTGCCGCCGCGCGAAGCGCCGGGTTCGTGCCGGGCTCGGTGCGCGCTTCGCTGAGGCGTGTGCGAAAGTCTCGGAGGCTGCGGATGGTCTTCTCAGCGCCGCGCAGGGTCTCGAAGGTGAAGTTGAGCTGCTTTCGATAAGGGACGCTCAGGAGCAGGTAGCGGACGGCGATGGGGTCGTAGCCTTGGCGCGTGAGGTCGCGGAAGGTGTAGTAGTTGCCCTTCGACTTCGACATCGTCTCGCCTTCGACCTTCAGATGCTCGGCGTGCAGCCAGTACTTGGCGAAGGGCGCGACGCCGGTTGCGCCTTCGCTCTGCGCGATTTCGTTTTCGTGATGCGGAAAGACGAGGTCGATGCCGCCCGCGTGGATGTCGAACGACTCGCCGAGATATTTCATCGACATCGCTGAGCATTCGATATGCCAGCCGGGTCGCCCGCGCCCGAGCGCGGTGTCCCAGGCGGGCTCGTCGGGCGATTCGGCGGCCTTCCAGAGCGCGAAGTCGCGCGCGTCCTCCTTGTCGTACCTGTCCGTGTCTATGCGCTCGCTCGCGCCCGCGATGTTGCCCTCGAAGTTTATCTTCGAGAGCTTGCCGTAGTCGGGAAAGGAACTGATGCGATAGTAAATCGAGCCTTCGGAGCGGTAGGCGTGGCCTGTCGCTTCGAGCTTCTGAATGATAGAGACCATCTCCGCGATGTGCTCGGTGGCTCGCGGCACAATCTCCGGGCGCTCGCAGCCGAGCGCGTCGAAGTCTTCAATCACGGCCTTGATATAGCGCGCCGTGTATTCGTCAATCGAGACTCCGGCCTTCTGCGAGAGATTGATGATGCGGTCTTCCACGTCCGTAATGTTCATGACGTGTGTGACGCGGTAGCCCTTGTACTTGAGATAGCGACGGAGCGTGTCGGCGAAGACGCCGAGCGTGCGGAAGTTGCCGATGTGCGCGTAGTCCCAGACGGTCGGGCCGCAGCAGTAGAGCCTGACTTCACCCTCGCGCTGCGGATGAAACTCTTCGAGCTGGCCGGAAAGCGTGTTGTAGAATCTGAGCATCTCTCAAAATTGCCGCGAAACGAAAATCGCGCCGCTGTTCGGAGGACGATGCGGAAAGCTCGCGGCGTCGTTTCTCCGAAGTCGCGCTCTCTGCCTGTCTGTTTACTGAGCCGAAAATCTGTAGGTCAGCACGCCGTAGATTTTCACCGGATGCCCGTTGATACGCGTCGGCGAAAGGCGTGCCTGTCGGGCTGCCGCGACTGCCGAACTCTGCAAGAGCGGATGACCCGTCACCGCGTAGGCCGACTCGACACGACCCGTTTCATCTACCGTCACCTGCACGACCACCGTGCCTGAGACCTTCGCCGACTTAGCGATTGGCGGATACCGGGGCGCGGGTTTTTCAATCGCCCTGTGGTCGAGCACTCCGGCGCTGATGATTTTTTCGGTCGGCGATGAAAGGGCGTAGCTGCCGTCGCTTTCGATAACGAGGCTTCGGAGCTTGCGCGATTCGCAGCCGCGCGACTCATCGAGCACTTCCAGAGACTCCTGAAACAACGCTCCCGCTTTATAGAAGGCTTCGGCTCGCTGTTCCGGCAACTGAACCGGGTGCAGGGCAATCCAGAGCATACTGGCGGCGACTCCGATGCCGAAGGTGAGAAGGGCGACGAGGATGCGTGGGATAAAGCGTGGCATTTGGGTTCACTCCTTCGCGTCGGAAATTGGGCGTTGAAGGCGTCGAGAAATACATAGACGCCGGGCGGGGGCGCTTTGTTCCCGCGCGAGCGACGATTTCGGAGACTCAAGACCTTCCTGAGCGAAGAGTCTAGGCAAGTAGTGGCAACGAGTCAAACATCTGCCGAACGGCGGGGACGCGCGTAGGTTGGAGAGGCGGCGCGATGCGCCGTCGAAGGTGCTTGAGAGTGATGCTACGGGCGCGTCGGTCGAAGTGTCGAAGCGACGCGCGTCTTTGGACGAAGTGACGGAGGTCTCCGAAAGCCGCTTGAGTTTCGTTCGATTATCTTTCCGCTCCGGTTCGCCTAAGCTTTCATCCGGTGCAGCTAGCTCGGACGCGTGGCGGCGTTCTGGGCGTCCTGCCTGAGCGTGGCCTCGGACTGTTTGCATCTTTCGAGCGCGCGGGTCAGGTGTGTGATGGAGCGGCGCAGCTCCAGTTGCGAGACGACCTGACGGCTGAGAGCCTGTAGAGCCTTCAGTTGTTCCTCGCTGAGGTCTCTGGGAATCTTGTCGATGACGCAGAGGGTGCCGAGCGTGAAACCTTCTGGACTGACGAGCGGCGCTCCGGCGTAGAACCTGATGTGCGGGGCGTTGGTGACGTAAGGGTTATCTGAGAAGCGCTCGTCGGCGAGCGTGTCGCGGACGACGAGGGTGATGGGCTGGAGGATGGCGTGAGCGCAGAAGGCCACGTCGCGCGAGGTCTCCTGCTCGTCAATGCCGACGCGCGACTTGAACCACTGTCGATAGCTATCGACGAGAGTAAAGAGCGCCATCGGAGTGCCGCAGATGTGCGCGGCGAGAAATGTCAGATCGTCGTAAGTCCCTTCGGGGTCGGTATCGAGAATCTCATACTGGCGCAGCACCTCCAATCTCGCGGCCTCGTTGGCGGGCAAAGGGGCTTTCATTCAGAACTCCTCTCGTCGAAAAATTTTCGTTAGCGTAACATCACCGCCGCGCACAATAGCACAAACCCGATTAATAACAGCCAAGACCTGACGCCCTGAAAAAACTCCCAACGGTTGCGCACCTGCTTCCAATCAGCAGGCGGACTGTCCGGATTCCACTTCCCCGTCGCCAGGTTAATCGGCACGTTAAAGATGAGCGTCGAGACGAGCGCCAGAATAAAGGAGGCCGCAGCCGCCCAGCGAATCAGGCTCGCCGCGCCCGCCTCCGCCCGCAAACTGATGGCATACGACAGGGAGAGAATGAGCGAGAGCGTCATCAGCACGGGCATCACGCGCCCGAACGTCCGCAGCAATCCCTTCTCGACGAAGACGTGATGCTCGGCGGGCAGGCGGCGGATAATCGGATGCACGAAGGCATAAGAGCCGAACTCGGCGCAGGACGTGAAGCCCGCGACGACCAACGCGCCGAAGCCGAGCCAATCCATTATTTCAGCCTCCGTTTCATCCAAGCTTGCGTCGAACATTTTATCTCATCCGACGGACGAACGGGCAGGCTAACGCCTGACATCATCCACTGCGTATTCGACGAAATATGATTTAACAATTACTCGGCGTGATAGATTTTGACCAGCGCGACAAGAACCGCTTCTTCATCTAAGGCGGCAAAAGCGGCGTCCTTTAACTTGTCAGCATAGGCGGAGATGATTTCAAGGTTCTCTTCAAAGGCATAAGGCGTGTCCGTGTAGATGAGGCTGATGCGGTCTCGAATTTGCGAGCCTGCTTGTGAGAGGTAGCTTCCATCCAGGTTACGAATAATCGTACAACCGCCGAAGGTATAAGTGAACTCCGTTTCCAGTGCGCTTAATAAATCCTGATAAGCAGTATGAGGCAAGTCCGGCAGATATACCTCAACCCTTGCCTTTTCTGACAGAGGCAATGAATTGCTCCTTTCGCTTATCAAACTCCTGCGTTCGCTTCAAAGATTCCTTAGCCGAAAGCTTCACTCGCAGCGGGCGCTCAATTTTTACTTCCTTCAAATCCTTCAACCTTTTTGCCATTACTGCCTCCAAGCTTGAGAACGGCTCTTAAGTGCTCATTATAGCATAGCGATTTCACTCGCTTACGTAAGCATAGGCGCCCAGCCATACGTTCAGCCTCTACCTTTAGAAGTGAGCGAAACCGGATGGGCGAAGGATTCGCGGGCGACCGTCGCCGACGAGAGTGATGCGTTCGGGCTCTGGGGTGACTTCGCCAATCTGTGTGAGGGGCACGCCTTCGAGTTCTTTGGGAAGACGGGCGGCGCGGCGGGGTGAGATGGTGAAGAGCAACTCGAAGTCTTCGCCGCCGTCGAGGGCGAGCGAGAGCGGGTCGGCGCGGGAGAGTCGGGCTTGTTCGATGGAGGGGTCGAAGGGGATGAGGGCGGCGTCAAGGCGAGCGCCGACGCGGCTTTCGCGGCAGAGGTGTGCGAGGTCGGAGGAGAGGCCGTCGCTCAAATCTATCATGGAGGTAGCGAGCCGACTTTGGCCGAGCATGAGGCCGCAGGAGATGCGCGGCGTGGGGCGCAGGTGACGAAGCAGCAGACGCTCGCGCGCTAACGCCGGGCGCGCTCTGGCAGACGAGGGCGCTGAAACATCTGACGGCGACGAAGCTATCTTTGTGCTCGACGGCTCGGCGGAGGCTCGGAGGCGGCGCATGAGATTGGCGCTCGGACGCGTGCCGCGTTCGAGCAGTTGGAGTCCTGCGGCCGAGCCGCCGAGCGTGCCTGTGACGTAGATGCGGTCGCCCGCACGCGCGCCGGAGCGCAGCACGGCGCGGCCTCTGGCGGCTTCGCCGAGCACGACGGAATCGACGACGATGCGCTCGGGCGTGCGCGACACGTCGCCGCCTATGAGCCTGACGCCGTGCTCGTCGGCGAGCGCGTGCCAGCCTTCGTAGAACTCCTTGAGGAAGCTGCTCTCCCAAACGTCGGCGGGGAGGCCGATGGAGAGCAGAGCCCAGCGCGGACGCGCGCCCATCGCGGCGATGTCGGAGAGCGAGACGGCGAGAGCCTTGTGTCCGAGCAGGAAGGGAGGCGTGGTCGTGCGTCGAAAGTCTATGTCTTCGACGAGCAGGTCGGCGGTGATGAGCGTATCGGAAGCGGCGCGCGCCTGCCGCAGGACGGCGGCGTCGTCGCCGATACCCGTGATAAGTGATGAGTGATGAGTGATGAGTGATGAGTCGGAATTAGTCGCCGATGCTTGTCGCTTCAAAGCTTGCCGGCGGACGTGTTCGATGAAGTCGAACTCGCCGCGCGGCGCGGTTCGCCTCGAAGACTTTTTAGAAGATGAGGGCCGGATAAGTTTTCTGCTTTTTCGTTCATCGCCCATCCCGCAGCCCTCATCCCTTTTAAAGATTGCGGCGCATGGAGTCGAGCCCGGCCTGGATGGTTTCGAGCGGGAGGGAGAAGGAGAAGCGCAGGTGGCCTTCGCCGTGCCGGCCGAAGACGATGCCGGGGACAGTGGCGACCTGCGCGCGTTCGAGCAGGGAGTCGGCGGCGGCGCGGCTGTCGGGGTTGATGGAGGTCACGTCGGGGAAGGCGTAGAAAGCACCGGCGGGTGCGGCGCAGTTGAGACCAAGCTCGTTGAGACCGGCGACGAGCAGGTCTCGCCGCTCGCGGTACTGTGCGCGGATGGGCTCGAAGAAGTTTGTCAATTCGGTGAAGGCTGCGAGCGCCGCCCACTGCGTCGGGGTCGAGACGCCGTTAGTGGAGTAGAGCAGAGTCTTGCGCAGGCCGGTCATCCAGGGCTCGGTGGCGACGGCGTAGCCGATGCGCCAGCCCGTCATCGAGAAAGACTTCGAGAGCGTAAAGCAGGTGATGGTACGCTCAAGCATGCCTTCGAGCGAGGCGATGGAGACGTGCTCGCCTTCGTAGACGAGGTCTTCATAAGCTTCGTCGGCGATGATGATGAGGTCGCGCTCACGCGCGAAGCGCGCGACTGCTTCGGCTTCCTCTCGCGTGAAGACGACGCCGGAAGGGTTCTGCGGCGTGTTGTAATAGATGGCGCGCGTGCGCGGCGTCGTGTAGCGCGCGAGAGTTTCGACGAAGCCGTCGCGGCGCGCCTCTTCGGTCGGGACGAGGACGGTCGCGGCTTCGCAATGCGCGATGAGGTCTTTAATCGGCGTCCAGAAGGGAGAGAAGACCAGAACCTCTTCGCCCGGATTGACGACCGACTGAAACGCGCCGAAGAGTCCCTGCATGCCGCCGTTCAGCACGACGACGTGCTCTTCGCGCGCGTCGATGCGATTGCGCTCGCGCAGTTTTTCGGCGATGGCGGCGCGCAGCTCCGCGATGCCGGACGAAGGCGCGTAGCGAGTCTTGTTCTCGACGAGCGCGCGGCTCATGGCCGCTTTGACGGGCTCGGGCGTCGTGAGGAAGGGCTCGCCGCCTTCAAACTGGTAGACCTGCGCTCCGTCGGCGCGCAGTTGCATAATCTTGTTGCGAATTTTGACGATGTCGGAGAAGCCGACCGCGTCGAGGCGCGAGGCGAGGCGGAAAGAGACTGTCGAAGAAGACACGGTTGACGCTGAACCTCCGATTTGGCTGGTGAACGCGAACGATTATAGCCCGCCCTTCGACGAAAGGGCAAAAGTAGAAGGGCAAGAAAAGGGCAAAGGTAAAAGGGTAAAGGGCAAAGGCAAGCAGAGGGCGGGGCGTTTAAAAAATGAGGTCTTAACAAATGCTCTTGAGCGTCGGTCTTAAAGACTTCGGCAATTTTTGGTCTCCGCCTTTTGGCTGCTTCAGTCTTTAGCCTTCTTCGATTTGGGGTTGCGTGCAATCCAAATCGTGTAGCAGCTCAGAATAGCAGTATGTTGCAGCTCGGTTGCATTATTGTGATTTAGCGACAGGACGCGGGTTTCGCGCGGCTTTTGAGAGAAAAGGTGTATCTTTGCGGGCAGAGGATTGAAGACGGCCTGCGAAGAAAGCTTTCGGCTCCGTTGAGGAACAGCACTTGCCACATGCAAGGGTGCGTCAATTCGCAGCTTCCTCTTTGCTGTAAGAGAACTTAAAGGAGAACCCTGAGATGAATTTGAATAATAAGATTTTGCCGGTGGCTTTGGTGGCCGCGTTGCTCGGCGGCTCAGCCGGTGCTTTTATGATGCGCCCCTCGAAGACGACCGACGCTACCGTTGCCGGAACCAGCACGACCAAATCGCTCACGCCCGTCGCTTCGTCTCACGAGACGACGACGCCGACAGAGCAGTCGCTGGCGGCTAACGACGAGCAGGTCGCCTTGACCGCCTCGAACTCGACCGACCAGCGCGAGGCTTATCGTGAAGGCTTCGCCGAAGGCATTCGCGCCGCGCGTGAAGAGGGCGTCACGTCCCAGCGTACAGTTGTCAGAGAGTCGCGCGTTGTGCCGCAGTCGCGCGTCGTCTATCGCAACGCGCCTCGCGCGACACGCACGCGCTACGCTACGAGAAGCAGCGCGCGTCAGGTTTATTACGACTACGAGCAGCCGCGTAAGCGTTCGTTCTGGCAGAAGCACCGCGACAAGCTGACGGTGGCGATGGGCGCGGGCGGCGGCGCTCTGGTCGGCGGCCTCGTCGGCGGCAAGAAGGGCGCAGCCATTGGCGCGCTCGCGGGCGGCGGCGGCTCGGCGCTCTACACCTACAAGATTCGCAAGCGCGACCGTCGCTACTAACAGGCGACTTTAAAGACGCGATGAGACACGGTCGGAGCAACCTCGCGCAGGAAGGCGCGACTTTAACTCTTCTGTTCATCGCCGCAGCACTGATTATTCGGGCAGCTTCACCTGCGAGTGGGGCTGCCCTTTTGTCTTTTCAGGAAGCCGCGCGCGGAAACCCTGGACGTTTTGAGACTCGCGCCGTCGCCGCGCAAAGCAATCAGGCTTCTTCAGAACAGAGCACACGGCCTTCGACAAACGAAGGGCTCGAAGAGCTTCGACGCTCTTCGAGCGTGCCGCGTCCGGTTCGTTTTCGAGAGGCTGAGGGGCGCGGGCTGCTCGTCAGGGCTTGGGTCAACGAGAGAGGGCCTTACACGTTTGCCGTCGATACCGGCGCGGGCGCGACGATTCTTTCGCCGCGCGTGGCGGCCGAGGCGCGCGTCCGTGTGGACGCGGGGCGCGCACTGGAAATCGGCGGCCTGAGCGGCGCGAGCCGGAGGGCTGGGCGCAAAGCCTCTGTCCGCTCCCTGTCGATTGGCGAACGCGAAAATTTCCTGCCCGCACGCGGTCTCTTCATCGTCGCCGACGCGCTGCCCGAAGACCTCGACGGTATCCTCGACCCGACCGAAGCCTTCTGGCCGCTCGGCTACGTCGTCGATTTTCCGCGCGGCGAGCTGAGCGTCTTCGACCCGCGCATGAATCCTCTACGCGGCAACGCTTCCGCTGCTACCGACGAAACGGTCGTCGAGTGGCTTTCGGACGGCACAAGCCGTCGCCCCTTCGTCATGCTCGCGGGCGGGCGTCGCGCCCTGCTCGATACGGGCTCGAGCTTCGGCCTCGCCCTGACGGAAAGCTCCGCGCGCTCCATCGGCGTTCGCCTCGAAAATCCGAGGCCGCGCCGCAGCGTCAGAGACCTCGGCGGCGGGCGCGTCGCGGCGCACAGAATCAGCCCCGCGACCGTCCAACTCGGCTCGCTCGCCCTGCGCCGAGTGCCCACGGATTTGCTCTCGGGCGCGGAAGAGGGCGCGCCCATCCTGCTCGGACGAGACGCCCTGCGCCCCTTCCAACTCACCTTCGACCCCGCCAGCCGTCTCATACGTATTCAGGCCAGATGAGCCTTCATTTTACGCCCGCGCTCTTAAAGTAAAGCATTGACACCCCCGCCGGGCGCGAGTAACATACGCCAGCGTCCTTACCTGTCGTTAATTTAAACGGCGCGTATTCAAGAACTACTTCAACCGAACGCGTGAGGTCGGTTCAGCCTTGCCGCAAGGCTCCCGAAACTGCCATGAACCGAGCAGCCGTCTCCATCCCGGAAAAGCTCTTCTTCAAGATAGGTGAGGTGTGCGACATCACGGGCGTACAAGCGCACGTCCTGCGCTACTGGGAATCGGAGTTTCCCATGCTCGCGCCGCAAAAGAACCGTGCCGGGCAGCGCACCTATCGCAAGCGCGATGTCGAGATGGTCTTGCGCATCAAGGAATTGCTCTACGAAGACCAGTACACCATCGCCGGGGCTAAGAAGAAGCTCGTCAGCGAGCTGCGCGGCGCGAGCAAGCTCAAAGTGGTGACGCCCGAGATGAGCGCCAGCGCATCGCAGCAAAGCATGATGCCCGCGCCCGTCAGCGACCCTCTGCCCTCCGCGCCGCCGAGTCCGATTCCGAGCGCCTCCGTCTCCACGCCTGCGTCGCCCCGCGAGAGCTTTGAAGAGCCTTCGGCGAGCGAGCCGGCTTCAGTCCTGACCGAAGAGCGCCGCGCCGCCGTCCGTCGTCTTCAGAACGAGCTGCGCGAGCTTCTGCTGCTGCTCGAAAAGGGCGACGCCGAATCTGGCGCGAGACGCAGGTAAGTCGTCCGCTTCCTCGCAATCAATCTTTTCTCGACACGAAAGCGGGCGCGGCCTCCGCCGCATTTGACTAAAAAATAGTTTTGCGGAGATACTTGCAGACGCAAGCGACGGGATGTGGCGCAGCCTGGTAGCGCGCACCCTTGGGGTGGGTGAGGCCGCTGGTTCGAATCCAGTCATCCCGATAAAAACTGAAAGGGGCTCGACGAAATCTCGTCGAGCCCCTTTCGATTTTTAGCGTTGGCCTGAATCTTAAACGCCAAGCTGATTTGAAATCCCGGCTAGAACTTTCTCGGCGCGGCTTTGTTGGCGGCGGGCTGAGTGGCAGAGGGTTTGGCGGCACTGGTCTTTGCGCCCGCCGGGGCGTTGATGGACGCCGGGGCACTGGCCGTCAGCTTCTCGGCGAAGCTTCCGGCGAAGGTGATGACGCACATCGTTCCAAGCTGCGAGTGGTCGCCGCAGGAGACTCCGACCACCTTGTAGTCTCGATTGAGGATGCGGTTACGGTGGCCTCGATTGGCGACGCCGTCGTCTATCAGCAGCGTCAACACGCGCTCGCGCGCAGACTCTTTGCCGTAGGAGAGATTTTCGCCAATCGCCTCCTGCCACGCGCCGTAGCGCCCGACGCGCTCTTCGCACAGACTTCCGTCCGAGCCCTTGTGTCCCATCAAGCCCTTCGGCCCCTGATCCCTGACGTGCTCAAGCGCGCCCATGCACATGCCCTTCGAGATGGCGTAGGGCGGCAGAGGGCTCGTCCCGCGCAGGGCGCTGATGGCTTCTTCGAGTGCCGACGTGCCCTCTTCGGTCACGAGCGCGGGCTGTCCGGGCGGCTGGTACATCTTGCCTTTGAAATACGGCTTCAGCTTTTCCAGATAGCCTGCGTACTCCGCCGGACGCGTGCGCGCCAGATTTATCTCCTGAAAAATCCCTCTCTCCAGAGGCGAGAGATGGTCGGCGTTAATGGCTGCGGGCTTGGTCTGCGCGTGTGCGAGGAAGAGAACCGAGGTTGCGAGAATGATAAGGAGGGTGCTGAACAGACGGGGCACGGCGGCCACCGAGCTGCGGGGGAAGCATCTCATTGGGGTTGAATCCTTTCCGAAAGCGGTTGTCAAAAGTGGGCTGTCGGGAACAACGAGGCGGACGAACGACTCTATCGGGAGCAGGTTTGTATGACAAATCGGTTGAAAAGTCAACGAAAGCAGCGCGAGCGCTCTGACGCGGCTCAGACAGACCGAAGGCGGACGGGCGTTTGCAAATGAAGACGGTCGTCCGCTCAAAGAGCAGGAGGATGAGAGAGTCGCTCTCGGGAGTCGGCTCAGTCTGTCAGGTCGGCGACGACGATTTTGGAGGTCAGCGTCTTATGCACGGGACACCTGTGGGCTATCTCCTGCAAGCGCGACTGTTGCTCCTCGGTTAAATCGCCTTCGACTTCGACCGAGCGCTCGATGCGGTGGACGAAACCTTCGTCGCTCTCTTCGCACTCAGCGCAGTCTTTGGCGTGAACCCTCTTCTGTCTGAGCCGCACGGTGACGCGCTCGACCGCCCACGCCTTGCGGCGCGCGTAGAGCGTGACGGTCATGGAGATACAACTGCCGAGGGCGGCCAGCAGAAGCGTGTAGGGGTCTGGGCCTGCGTCGTCGCCGCCGAGACTGGCGGGCTCGTCTGTCAGGAGCGTCAGGTCTTCGCCGTAGCGCACCTCGTTTTGCAGGTTCGAGAGCGACGTGACGGTCACTTCACTCATGTTCTTTGTCTCCTCGAAGCGTGTGGAAAACTTACGCGAAGAGAATAGGGGAAAAAAGGCAGAGGGTAAAAGGGTAAAGGGAAAAGGGGAAGGGGAAAGTAAACGGGGCGCATGGTATCTCGTGCGCGCGTCGCAGCGCGATGTTTTTTCCCTCCACCCTTTTCGTTTTCCCTTTCGCCCCATCTTTGCCCTTTGCTTTTTGGCTTGAGTCGCGGATAAACTCGTCGCGCTCCAAATTCACAAAAAATTATCGGGCGATTCCGAGAGACGCATAGAATCGCAAGAGGACTCGACAATGAAGATTCACGAGTATCAGGGTAAAGAGTTGCTGGCGAGGTACGGCGTGCCCGTGCCGCGCGGCATCGTGGCGCGCTCACCGGAGGAGGCTTATCACGTGGCGAAGGAGCTGGGTACGGAAGTCGTGGTGGTGAAGGCGCAGATTCACGCGGGCGGACGCGGGAAGGGCGGCGGCGTCAAGCTTGCGAAGTCTGCTGAGGAAGCGCGCGAGATTGCGGAGCGGATGCTCGGCATGAAACTCGTCACGCACCAGACCGGCCCGGAGGGCACGCAGGTACGGACGCTGCTTATCGAAGAAGGGCTGCCGATTGATAAGGAGTTCTATCTCGGCATCGTGCTCGACCGCGCGACGGGCAGGCTCGTCTTCATGGCCTCGGCGGCTGGCGGCATGGACATCGAAGAGGTGGCCGCGCACACGCCGGAGAAGATTCTCAAGGAGACGATTGACCCGGCGGTCGGCTTTCGCTCGTTTCAGGCGCGCAAGCTGGCCTTCGGGTTGGGGCTGCCCTCGGCGCTCATCAATCAGGCGGCGAAGTTCATGCAGTCGCTCTACCACGCCTACGAACAGGTGGACGCGTCGCTACTCGAAATCAACCCGTTCCTTTTGACGAAGGACGGCAGGCTCATCGCGCTCGACGCGAAGGTCAACTTCGACGACAACGCCATCTTCCGCCATCAGGACTTCACGCACCTGCGCGACTTGAACGAAGAAGAGCCTCTGGAAATCGAAGCCTCGAAGTTCGATTTGAACTACATCAAGCTCGACGGCAACATCGCCTGCATGGTCAACGGCGCGGGGCTGGCGATGGCGACGATGGACATTATCAAGCTGGCGGGCGGCGAGCCCGCGAACTTCCTCGACGTGGGCGGCGGCGCATCTCAGCAGCGAGTTGAAGCGGCCTTCCGAATCCTTCTGGCCGACCCGAACGTGCGCGCCGTGCTCATCAACATCTTCGGCGGCATCGTCCGCACAGACATGGTTGCGCGCGGCGTCATCGAAGCTGCTAAGAGCATCGGCATTCAGGTTCCGGTTGTCGTCCGTCTCGAAGGCACGAACGTCGAGGAGGGGCGCAGGCTCATCAGCGAATCGGGGATGAACTTCACCGTCGCCAACGGCATGAAGGACGCCGCCGAAAAGGTGGTTGCGCTGGCAGGATAGGCGTTGGACGATAGACGATGGACGATGGACGATGGAAAGTGGCAGAGAGACGAGAGTAATTCTAGAAGATGAAGAGAGCCGTGCTGGCTCTCGTCCATCGTCTATGGTCTATCGTCTATCGTCCGCACCAACGGTGCGCGGGCTGTTGAAAGTTCTGGTCTACATCAGTCGGTTCGGACTGGCAGCGATGTTTCTGCTGGCGGCGGGCGCGAAGCTCTACACGCTGCGCGATTTCGTCGGCAACATGGCGAACCTCGTCGATGCGCGATGGGTTTGGCCTGTGACACTGGCGGTCATCGGCGTCGAAATCGTGGCGGCGCTGCTGCTTCTCGTGCCGCGCACTGCGCGTCTCGGCGGGATACTCTCGGCGTTCCTGCTCGTCGGCTTCGCCGCCTACGCGCTGTACTACGTTTACGTCCTCAAAGGCGAGCCGCTCGAATGCGGCTGCTTCGGCGGTCTCATCGCCAGCCAGCTCGGCGTCTCCACCGCCCTGCGGAATCTGCTCCTGCTCGTCCCGGCCGCCCTCGTCATCTTCGGACACACAAAGATAAAGGGGAAAGGGTAAAGGGAAAGGGGGAAGGGGAGAAGCAAGACGGGCGCTTCTGAAGTGTATCGCGTGATGAGTTGTTGAATGTCTTTTCCTTTCCCCTTTTTCCTTTTCCCTTTCCCCCTTTCTACATGGAGAATAAATGGCGACACTGACTTTTTGGGGCGGCGTGGGGACGGTGACGGGCTCGAAGTATCTGATTGAGTCGGGCGAGTCGAAGGTTTTGGTCGATTGCGGGCTGTTTCAGGGTCATAAGGAGTTGCGCGAGCGCAACTGGCAGGAGCCGCCCTTCGACCCGCGCTCGCTCGACGCCGTGATTATCACCCACGCGCACATCGACCATACGGGCTACCTGCCGCGTCTCGTCGCCCTCGGCTACGACAAGCCCGTCTACTGCTCGCGCGGCACGTCCGACCTTTTGAAGCTGCTGCTGCCTGACTCGGCTCGTCTGCAAGAGGAAGAGGCCGACTATCGCAACCGACACAAGCTGACCCGGCACACGCCCGCGCTCCCGCTCTACACGGAACAGCACGCGCGCGACACCCTGAAGCTGCTTGAGCCGGTCGCCAACACGGGCGAGCTGGTCGAAGTGGCCGGAGGGATGCGCGCCGGTTTCCTCATCGCCGGACACATCCTCGGCTCAAGCCTCGTGCTCGTCGAAGTCGATGGCGCGGGAACGGACGCAGAGGGAAGGCGCGTCCTCTTCTCCGGGGACCTCGGACATTACGACCAGCCAATCATACGCGACCCCGTCAGCCCGCCCGCCTGCGATTACATGCTCGTCGAATCGACCTACGGCGACCGCCTGCACGACGCCGAAGATCCGAAAGACGCCCTCGCACGCGTCATCAACGAAGCTGCCGGGCGCGGCGGCGCGATTCTCTTTCCCGCCTTCGCCATCGGTCGCACGCAGGAACTCATCTATCACATCCGCGAGCTGGAAGACGAAAAGCGTATCCCCATTCTGCCCGTCCGCGTCGATTCGCCGATGGCCGCCGCCGCCACGCAAATCTACAGCCAACGCAAAGACGAGCACGACGAAGAGTACGCCAGCATCCTCGCCCAGCGCCGACACCCGCTCAAGACTCACTCGATGGTGACGGCCTCTTCGCGCGAAGAGTCGAAGCGACTGAACGAGGAGCGCGGCTCGCGCATCATCATCTCCGCCTCCGGCATGATGACCGGCGGGCGCGTCATGCACCATGCGCTGCGCATCCTGCCCGACGAGCGCGCGACGGTCGTCTTCGTCGGCTATCAGGCCGCCGGGACAACAGGCCGACGTATTCTCGACGGCGAGCCCGAAGTTAAAATTATGAAGCAGTTCGTTCCCGTCCGTTGCCACGTCGAGCGCATCGGCGGCCTCTCCGCACACGCCGACTGGAAGGAAGTGCTGCGCTGGCTCGAAGGCATGCCCTCCGCGCCCCGGCGCTCTTTCACCACTCACGGCGAGCCCGAAGCCGCCGCCGCGATGGCCGGCCATATCCGCGACCGATACGGCTGGCGCGTCGATGCGCCGCAGTACGGCGACAGAGTAGAACTTGAATAGGAGAAGAAGGATTAATATCTTGCTAATCTCACCAACAAGAAAGGTTCTGTTACAACCATGAATGACGCAGAGCTAAAGAGAAATCCAGCAACCAGATTATATGAAATACTGGACTCTGCACGACGACAAAATCCAGGTGAACAGACAAGGGGTATTTGGTGTAAGGTCTTTGATATTCCTGACCCTAAATCTGAAAGTAGTCTGTTTGCAGTTTTGGAGCATTTGATAGCACTTCGTAAATTGTTCGCTGAGGTTGAGGCGGCATTACGCCATATCCCTAATGTTAATGAGAATTTGTTTATCAAGCCAATTACTCGCCTTGCAGAGATCGTAGATATAAATGGCCTTCACAATACATGGGCGGGCTACAGTACTAAAATACGTGGTGAGGACATTATTGCTTTAAAGTATGCTGAAGATTTATTGTCTCAATATCCTGCGCTGCAAGAAAATGAGATTCCTATATCAGAGATACAAGAGATACTAGATGAACTCGACATTCTTTATGAATCAATCGCCACATCTGAATTGCCGCAAGGACTAAGAGAATCTTTGCTGGATTTAATTCAGGAAATGCGAAATGGAATCCATGAATATCGTGTGAGAGGAGCATCAGCACTGCATGATATTTTAGAGAAAAGTATAGGGGTACTTGCTGTGAACAAAGAAGCTATTGAAGAAAATAACACTTCCGAAGATGTACAAGCTTTAGGAAGAATGCTTGTACGAATAGATAAACTCTACTCATTTGCGCTAAAGATGAAACCAATGCTTGAAGCAACCGCAAACATATTGCCAAGATTGTTAGGGAGTGGATCATAAATAGAGCGGAGTATAGAGGCTCTGCTATATTGCAGAGTCTTAACAGTAAAGAGATAATCGTCAGTAGTGAATTGTGAATCGTGAATAGAAACCAGAAGTCTATTTACGATTGACGATTTACGATTCATGGATTCTGAGGAGCGAAAGCGTGAGCGTTCTGGTCGATAAAAATACGCGGCTCGTGGTGCAGGGCATCACGGGCAAAGAGGGCACGTTTCATACGAAGCAGATGGTCGAATACGGCACGCAGGTCGTCGGCGGCGTGACGCCGGGCAAAGGCGGAACGACGCACGAGGGCATCCCTGTCTTCAACACGGTCGAGGACGCCGTCAGGGAAGCGGGCGCGAACGCTTCTGTCATCTACGTGCCGCCGGCCTTCGCCGCCGACGCGATTATGGAGGCGGCTGATTCGGGAGTGGCGCTCGTCGTCTGCATCACGGAGGGCATCCCCGTGATGGACATGGTGAAGGTCAAGCGTTACCTCGCAGACAAGCACACGCGGCTCGTCGGGCCGAATTGCCCGGGCGTCATCTCGCCCGGCAAGTGCAAAATCGGCATCATGCCCGGCCACATTCACAAAGAGGGCAGAATCGGCGTCGTCTCGCGCTCGGGGACGCTGACCTACGAAGCCGTCGGGCAATTGACCGCGCTCGGCCTCGGTCAGTCCACCGCCATCGGCATCGGCGGCGACCCCATCATCGGCACGACTCACTTAAACGCCCTCGCGCTCTTTCAGGACGACCCCGACACGGAAGCCATCGTGATGATTGGCGAAATCGGCGGCTCGGCTGAAGAGGAAGCGGCGGCCTTTGCGAAGGATAACGTGACGAAACCCATCGTCGCCTTCATCGCCGGGCAGACCGCGCCGCCCGGACGCCGCATGGGACACGCCGGAGCCATCATCGCCGGAGGCAAAGGCACAGCCGCCGAAAAGATGCGCGCCCTCGAAGAAGCAGGTATCCGCGTCGTCCAGTCTCCCGCCGACATCGGCGCGGCGGTCAAAGACGCCCTCGGCAGCGGAGCAGCAGCGGCATAACTTTACGGACGAGGGCAAGCCTCTTGGAAGAAGGCGATGAAATACAGAGCATGGAAGAAGCACAGCGTGTGCTTCAGGAACTACTGCTGAAAGAGCAAGCTCTGGAAGGCTAATAAAGCAAACGTATTCAACATTTCTGAGGACAAAATGGCGGAACAGACCGGTAATCTGACGTTTGGAATCATCAAGCCCGACGCGGTGCGCGCGGGGAAGGTGGGAGCGATTATTCAACGTATCACGGACGGCGGCTTTCGTCTCCGAGCGTTGAAGCTGATTCACATGACGCGCGAAGAGGCCGAGGGATTTTACGAAGTGCATCGTGAGCGTCCGTTCTTCGGCGAGCTGACGACTTTTATGTCGAGCGGGGCGTGCGTCGTGATGGCTCTGGAGAAGGAGGGCGCGGTGCGCGCCTGGCGCGATTTGATGGGCGCGACCGACCCGGCCAAAGCCGACGAAGGCACGCTGCGCAAAGAGTTCGGCGGCTCGCTCGGCGAAAACGCCGTTCACGGCTCCGACTCCGAAGAAAACGCCGCCATCGAAATCGCTTACTTCTTCAGCCGACTCGAATTAGTAAATGGTAAATCGTAAATCGTAAATAGATAAAACCTGTTCTTCACTATTTACGATTGACGATTGACGATTCACGAGGTTTTTATGTCAATCATCAGCGAAATTATCGAATCGACGAAAGCGATTATCAGCGGGATGGCCGTCACTTTCTCGAAAATCCCGAAGGGGAAGTGGACGGTCGAATATCCGGACGAGCCCGTCACTTTGCAGCCGCGATACAGGGGGATGCACCTGCTTCATGTCGATGAATTGGGCAGGGAAAAGTGCGTGGCCTGTTATCTCTGCGCGGCGGCCTGTCCGTCCGATTGCATCTACATCGTCGCCGCCGACGACCCGCGTGCGCCCGAAGAGCGCACGGGCGTCGACGAGCGTTTTGCTAAGGTCTATAACATCGACTACGGGCGCTGCATCTTCTGCGGCTACTGCGTCGAAGCCTGCCCGAAAGACGCCATCACGCACGGCTACAACTTCGAGCTTTCCGTCTACAATCGCGCCGACCTGCTGAAGACCAAAGACGACCTCCTCATCACCAAGCAGAAACAGTCGCTCAACTACCGCGTCGCCTTCTCCGACGAAGAAGTGGACTCCGAATACAAAGAAGTCTGAACAGAAAGGTCAAAAAGGGGAAAGGGTAAGGGGGAAAGGGAAAAGGCGAGGGACTCAGTCGCCCTCTTTCTTTTAGCCTTCCCCTTTGGCCGTTCCCCTTTTCCCCGTTTTGCCCTTTCCATTTTGTGTTAATCTTCGCCGTCCATTTTGCCTTGCGCGCGACGGGAAGCTGACGATGACCGCCCTTTTGGAAGCCTTCGAAGTCTGGAAAATCTATCAGATGGGAAGCACGGAGGTCGCCGCTCTGAGCGGCGTCTCGCTGTCGGTGGCGGAGGGCGAGTTCGTCGCCTTGCAGGGCACTTCCGGCTCGGGCAAGTCAACCTTGCTGAATCTGTTCGGCGGGCTCGACCGCCCGACTCGCGGCGAAATCATCTTCGACTCGCGCTCGCTCGCGCCGCTCGGCAAGAGAGAGATGGCGCGCTACAGACGCCAGTCCGTCGGGATGATTTTTCAGAACTTCAATCTCATCACGACCATGACGGCTGCCGAGAACGTCGGCCTCGCGCTCGCCTTCGGCGGACTTCGCGGGCGCGAGCGTGAAGGGCGTGCGCGCGAACTGCTCACGCGCGTCGGCCTCGGCGACCGACTCACCCACAGGCCGTCGGAGCTTTCGGGCGGCGAGCAGCAAAGAGTCGCCATCGCCCGCGCTCTCTCGAATCGCCCGCGCGTCCTCCTCGCCGACGAGCCGACCGGCAATCTCGACTCGACGCGCGCTCACGAACTGCTCGGCCTGCTCCGCGAGATGGTCAACCAAGACCGTCTCACAATCCTGATGGTCACACACGACCGCGAGCTGGCCTCGCGCTACGCCGACCGCACCATTCAGATGAAAGACGGAAAGATAGAAATGATGAATTAGGAATGATGAATGATGAATTAAAAGCAGGAAGCAAGTTGTCTTTCATTCCGCATTCATCATTCATCATTCATAATTTCTCTTGAGGTTTTGCTTATGCCTGATGTCGCTTTGGAGATGACGTTGGAGGCGTTGCGCTCGGTGCCTTTGTTTTCGTCTTTGGACGACGGGGCGGCGAGCGCGTTGATGAATCTGCTTGAGATGAGGGTTGCGCCCTCGGGCGGTGTGCTCTTTCGTGCGGGCGACGCGGGCGACGCGCTCTATCTGATTGAGGGCGGGCGCGTGCGCATACACCTGCGCGACGCGGGCGGCGACGACGTGACGCTGGCCGAGCTGGCCGAAGGCGATTTCTTCGGCGAGATGGCGATTATCAACGGCAAGCCGCGCTCGGCTGACGCGACCGTCATCGAAGAGGCGCGCCTCGCCGTCCTCTCGCGCGACGACTTTCTCGACTTCGTGCGCGGAAATCCCGACGTGGCGCTCAAGATGCTCAATGCCGTCGCCGAACGCCTCAGACACACCGACGAGCTTTTGCGCCAGCGCGTCTCGCGCAACGCCAACGAGGTCGAAGAGGCGCGCATGACTCTGGCCGACCGGATGGCCGACGCCGTCTCGGAGTTCGGCGGAAGCTGGAAGTTCATCGGCGCAACAATCGCCTTCGTCCTCGTCTGGGTCTTCTTCAATTCCTGGATGATGCGCAATCAGGGCTTAGACCCCTTCCCGTATTCTTTCCTCGATGTCATCAACGGCATCGTCGCCGCGCTCCTGACGCCCATCATCCTCATCTCGCAGAATCGACAGTCGGACAAAGACCGCCTGCGCTCGGATTTGGATTATCAGGTCAACCTCAAAAACGAGCTGATGCTCGCCGAAGTGCTGCGCCGCCTCGACCTGCTCGAAAGCGAACGCATACCGCTTCTCCTGCGTGAACAGACCAAACAACTAAGCAGCCTCCGTGAAGGAAGCAGAAGCCAGTAAGAGACAAATGATGAATGCGGAATGCGGAATGATGAATGAAAGACAAGATGCCTTCTGCTTTTCATTCATCATTCATCATTCCGCATTCATCATTTCTTCTTCTCTGTTTGCCCGCGCGAGTCGGCGGGCATACAATGTTTGTCGTTCCACCCGATTTCATTTTGAGTCTCCTGAATTTTCGGCTTCATGCTTCAAGCCATTCTCTTCGACTTTAACGGCGTCATCATCGACGACGAGCCGTTGCAGATGAAAGCCTACCAGCAGTTGCTCGGCGCTGAAGGCATCACGCTCACCGAGGCCGACTACTACGGCACGCTCGGCATGGACGACATAAGCTTCGTGCGCGCCGCCTTCGAGCGCTCGGAGCGCCCGCTCGAAGACGCGACGCTGCGCACGATGCTTGAGCGCAAGACCGAGCTTCACCGCGAAATGCTCGGCGACGGCGAGCTGCCGCTCTTTCCCGGCGTCGTCACTTTCGTCAAGGCGCTCGCGCGCTCCTACCCGCTCGGCCTCGTCAGTATGGCGACCCGCGCGGAAATCGACTACGTGCTGACGCGCGCCTCGCTCGAAAAATATTTCTCCGTTATCGTCAGCGCCGAAGAAGACCGCCCCTGCAAGCCCGACCCCTACTGCTACCGGCTCGGCCTCGACCTCCTGAACCGCAGCCGCCGCAAAGCTCAGGTGCTGCCGCTTCAGCCCGCCGATTGCCTCGTCGTCGAAGACGCTCCGCCCGGCATCGAGTCGGCGCGCGCTGCGGGCATGAGAACCCTCGGCGTCACAAACACTGTCGGCGAAAAAGAGCTGCGCGCCGCCGGAGCCGATGTCGTCACCCAAAGCCTCGCCGACTGGACGGTCGATGCCGTGCGCCACGTCTTCGACAAACGATGAATGCGGCAGTGTGAATGATGAATGAAAAGCAGAAAGCAGCTTGTCTTCTAATTCATCATTCCGCATTCATCATTCATCATTTCCTATTATGACTCCTTCCGATAAGCTCGCGGCGCAGGAGACGCGCAGGCATTTCGAGCTGGTGGCGAGGCAGCCCGATGCGGCGATTGATTTGGCGCACGCCGCGCTGCTCATCGCCGCCGAAGAAGAGCCGGGCTGCGATGTCGGGCGCTGGCGCGCGCAGCTCTACGAGCTTGGAATGAGGGGGCGCGAGCGCGTCGAGCGAGAGCCCCGCGAGCCCGTCGAGGCGCTCAATCAATACCTGTTCGGCGAGCTTGGATTCGCCGGAAACCAGAAGGACTATTACGACGTGCGAAACAGCCTGCTCAATCACGTGCTGGAGCGTCGCACAGGGATTCCGATAACGCTCTCGGTCGTTTATATGGAGGTCGGACGCCGCGCCGGTCTGCACACCGAAGGAGTCGGGCTGCCGGGTCATTTCGTCGTACGGGTGCGCGAGTCGGCGAGCGCGCTGCGCGCCGTGCTGGTTGACCCTTTCTACGGGACGACCGTCGATGAAGACGAATGCCAGAACCGGCTCGACACGATTTACGGCGGGCAAGTGCCGCTCACCGACGAGCACCTGCGCGGCGTCACCACACGCGAGATACTCGTCCGAATGCTTCGCAACCTGAAGGCCATCTACACGCAGGCGCAGCTCTACAAGCGTGCGCTCGCATCGGTCGAACGCATCCTGCTGCTCGCGCCTAGAGAGGCCGCCGAGCGACGTGACCGGGGCGTGCTCCTCGCGCAGCTCAACCGTCTACAGGAAGCCCTCTTCGACCTTCAAGGCTACCTCAACACCTCCCCGCGCCCCGCCGACGCCGAAGAGGTTCAAGCCCAGCTCAAACGACTCCAAATCCGCCTGGCGATGCTCAACTAGAAAGAGTTTTCAGTTTTCAGTTTTTAGTTTTCAGAAAAGAGCGGGAACGCTTTTCACTGAAAACTGAAAACCGAAAACTGAAAACTGTTGAATATGAAATTCCCAGACATTCTTCAACTGGCTCTCAGGAATCTGCGCGAGGCGAAGCTGCGCGTGGGGTTGACGACGATGGGCGTCGTCGTGGGCGTCGCCGTTATCGTGACGATGGTTTCGTTCGGGCTCGGACTTCAACGCAACACGGTCGAGCGTTTCAAAGACCTCGATTTGTTCAACGAGATAACGGTCTACGGTCGCAGCCTTTCGGGGATGTTGATGGCGGAGTTTGAGAAACGCGGGAGCGCGGGCGAAGAGAAGGGCGAGGGTGCGGCAGAGCGTGAGGGCGGCGCTCATGCTGAGGGTGAAAGCGGCGACGGGCGAGGCGAAGGCGAGGGGAGCGCAGAGAGACGGGAGCAGGCCGGGAGGCGAGGCGGGCGCGACGATGCACTGTCGTCTGCGCGGACGCTCGACGATGAGGCGCTTGAAGAGATAGGTCGGATTCCGGGCGTCGCATACGTCGAGCCGAACCTGAGTTTCACGGCCTACGTGCGCGCCAACGGGCGTGCGCTCAGGCAGGCGGTCGGCGGCGCGCGCGTGCCGAATCCAGCTTCGCGCTTCAGAAATTTCGACGCGGGCTCGATGATTCGCTCGCCCGACGCGGACGAAGCCGTCGTCGATTCGGCCTTCCTCAAAGCCTTCGGCTACAAGGACGCAAGGGAAGCCGTCGGCCAGACGTTGGAGCTGCTCGCGCCGCCTGAGACGAAGCCGTCGGCGAGCGCGTCGAAGGATGCAGGTGACGACAGGGCGCGCGAAGAGGGGCGCGCGAACACTGAGACGCGAGCGAGCGAGGATAAGGAAGCGCCTTTGAGCTTCTTCGGGCTGCCGTTGGATGAGCCGGGCGACGAGAGCGGCGGGGCGTCCGCGAGGAAAGCCGAGGACGAATTGGTCGCGCGCCGTTTTCGCATCGTGGGCGTGTTGAAGGACGAGATTGAGGGCGGCAACTCGGGGCGCAACCAGCGTTTTCGAGGACTGATGCCAGAGGCGAACATCTACGTGCCGCTCGCCTTTGCCAACGAGTGGTCGGGCTCGAATCTGGATACGCTCGACAGGGTGGCGGTCGAGCTTGCGCGCCGAAGCGGCGTGCTCGGCGCTGAAGAGGGCAACGGCTACGGCTCGGCCACCGTGCGCGTCGAGAATCCTCTGCTCGTCAAGGATGTCTCGAAGCGTCTCGACGAGCTGGGCTTCCGTTCGTTCAGTCTCTTCTCGCAGCTCGACGAGATAAGAAAAGTCTTCCTCATCATCAACGCCGCGCTCGGACTGCTCGGCAGCATCTCGCTTTTGGTCGCCTCCTTCGGCATCGCCAACACGATGATTATGTCTATCCTCGAACGCACGCGCGAGATAGGCATTATGAAAGCCATCGGCGCGGAAGACCGCGAGATAAAGCTCATCTTCTTCGTCGAAGCGGCGGTGATAGGACTCTTCGGCGGCGTGCTGGGGACGCTCGCCGGATGGGGCATCGACAAGCTCGCCAACCGTCTCGCCTACCAGTTCATCCTCAAGCCGAAGGGCGGGGCTTTCATCGACTTCTTCTCGCTGCCTGCATACCTCTGGCTCGGCGCGATACTTTTTGCGATGCTCGTCTCGGTGGCCGCCTCTCTCTATCCGGCCTCGCGCGCCGCGCGCATCGACCCCGTCCGCGCCCTCCGGCACGATTAGGCACTAGAGACAGGTAAGACGGCGATGATTCGAGAGTATCGCACCGAAGACAGAGCGCAGCTTGAAGAATGCTACGTCGAGTTGCAGGACGCCGAGCGCGTGCTCGACCCCGTGCTCGAAGAGGGGCGAGTCGTCGTCGAGCGTTACCTTGAGCAGATGTTCAGAGAGTGCGCTGAGGCGGAGGGCGAGGTGTTCGTGGCGGAAGAGGACGGGCGGGTGGTCGGGTTCGTCTGCGTCTGGGCGAAAGTCGCGTCGAAGGCTGTCGAAGAAAAGCAGTACGAGTACTCTTACGTCTCCGACCTCGTCGTGCTGCCCGGTTACAGAAGGCGCGGCCTCGGGCGTGCGCTCCTGCAAACGGCGGAAGACTACGCGCTCGGCAAGGGCGCGACCATCCTCCGGCTCTTCGTGATGGCGAAAAACACGGGCGCGAAAACCTTGTACGAAAGCTTCGGCTTCGAGGAGCGAATCATTGCGATGTGGAAAGACCTTCCGGCGAGAGACTAAGTTCTGTTTACATTTAACTGAACGCGTGTGGTCGGACAACTCCTGTGCTCAACTCTTCTTGTCGTCCTTATTATCCTTTAAATCTTTACTCGCTCCCTCTTTCTTCTGCAATGAGCCAAACACTATCATCTGGTATAAATGCTGCGCCTCATAAGGCATCTCGTCCCAGTAATAATGGTATTTGGTGCTGTCATCAGTGTGAAGGCAATAATCGCAATATGTTCTCATGTACCCGCCCTCGAAGCCTTCGTGCCATCCGTTTGTGATATAGACGGTTTCGACGCCCATCCACAATAAGGACTCAAATAGAGCTTTAATGTTTTGGTAATCGGCTTCAGTGCCTCTATATCTTAAACTCTTTTTGATGACAGCTTGTTTAGGGGTGGCGGCCGGTATGAATGCTGCGGACATTTCACTCTCCTTTGGTGGTGAGGGCAGGAATGACATTTTGAGGCTTGCGAGGGAAAGCTCTCTCCGGTAAGACGTGCGACCCTGAATGCCGGCAAGATATTACACCGTTAGATTGGTGTCAATATGAGTGAGGAAAATGCCGCCGCGAGTAGAGTTTTACTCGCGGCGGCATTTTCATGCGTCGGAAGTTCGGGACGGGAGAAGTGGCGGGGAGCTATTTGTGCTTCTCGGCGTAGTCTCTGGCCTTCTGCGGGTCGTTCATGTCGCGAACGAACGAGGCGTTCTTCATCGCCCAGTCCATGTGGGATTTGATGAAGGGCTGGAAGTTGTCGTTCGGGGTGTTGTCGGAGTTGAGCAGCCCGATTTTGCGGCTGACTTCGAGAATCAGCGCGTTGTCTTTGGTCATGCCCGCCGCCTGAAACAGCTTGTGCTTGTCGTCTTCGCTCATGGAGGAAGAGCTTGACGTGCTGCTGCTGTTGCTGTTGGCGTTCGCAGTGGTGTTGGAATTGGCGTTGTTGGTATTGGAGGCGTTCGAGTTGGTGTTCGATGTTCCTCTGTTGCCGGTCAGGTTGCAGAGCGAGAGGGCGAATACCAGCGTGGCGATTACGGGAAGAAGTTTCATTAGGTTCGACTCATCGAAGTGAATTGATAAAGCGGTGCTGTTTTATGCCTAATCGGGTAAGAAGTCAACCGCTATCAGGAGCCGCCGCCCGCTCAGGAGCGCCCCGTCGTCCGCTTGTCCTCGGCGGCGACGGATTCCTGCACCTCCCTAAGCTTGTCGAGCGCGGAGAGACGCAGCTTGCGCGCCTTCTCCTGCCCGCCCGGTTTTGCGAGGCTCGCGGCGTATTGCTCGAAGAGGTCGGCGAACTCGCGCGCTTGCTCGGCGGCGCGCCGAGCCTCGCGTGCGGCCTGCTGGAGAGCGTCTGTGTCGCCGGTAGGGCTGGCGTCGCCGCTACGGCGAACTTCGTCGATGCCCCAGTTGGTGATGCGCACCTTGCCTTCACCGGGCGCGTTCGCAATCCAGCCCTCGCGGCTCATAAATTCGTAGATGTCATCGACGGCTCCGCCGTAGCCCTCCTTCTTGATGAGGTCAACGAGATTGACGACCACTTTGTCGTTCCCGCCCGTCGTCTCGTGAAGCTTGAGCAGGATTTGATGATAAAGGTCGAGCGGCATCGGGCTTGGCCTCCGAAGATGTCTGGAAAGGGGAAGGGAAGAATCGTAAAGAGAGCCGTCACTCTTGAAGAGACGCTCCTTCTCGTCTGCGGCCTCCGCGAGTGCGAAGCTACTCCCACGCTCGTCGCCGAGAGATGGAGAGACGCTTCGCCTTTCGGTCGTGCGAAACCCTTTTTGAGTCCCTGCTTGTCTGGATGGAAAAATCTCTGCGAGGTATAAAATCTCTTCGAGGGCGTTTAGCTCGCGCCGAGCGGCTTGCCGCAGCGATTACAGAAGCGCGCGGCGGAATCCTTCTGCGCCGCGCCGCAGGACGTGCAGGAGCGACCGACGCTTAGGTTTGCGCCGCAGGTCGAACAGAAGGCCGAGTTGGAGGTGACGACCGCGCCGCAGGTGCCGCAGCGCCCCGGCATCGGCGGAACGTAACCCCCGGCCTTGCGCGCGATGTGCGTCTCGATAATCTTCCAGGCGTCTTCGGTGAGCTTGTATTGCCAGTAAGCGCCGAGCGCCGGAAGCGCCACCAAAAGCCCGAGCGAAAGGAACATGGCGAGAGCTGCGACAGCCGCCTTGTCGAGCCACTTCTGCATGCCGATTTCGACGCGAGTGCCGCCGTGCTCGGGCGTGACCTTGATGGTCAGCGCGGCGGAGAGTCCGGTCAGCTCGCGCAGCGTGCCGGTCTTGCGCGCCTGTAGAATCGCGGTCGAAGAGACCTGCATCGTCTGAACTTCGTAGGCGTCGTCGCCGTCAAAGAGCTGCCGCAGCTCAGACATAAGCTGCGTCACGTCCGCTTCCACGCCCGGGTAATACCTGTTGTCCATAAACTTCTTTCAGACTCTCCTCTCGCCCCTCGTCTCCAGCGCACAGACATTCTACGCTAAAAAGCGCCCGGTAGTTCACGCTGGCAGTTTTCAGTTTTCGGTTTTCAGTTTTCAGAAAAGAACCGGAACACTTTTCACTGAAAACTGAAAACTGAAAACCGAAAACTGCTTCAACGTTTCTTCTCGGTTTCTGCCGGAAGCTTGCCGGCGGCGGCGATTATCTCTTCCAAGCTCTCGATGCTCTTTTCGAGCCACTGGCGCTCGACTTCTTCCTGCGAGGCAGCGCGCATGGAGGTGAGCTGCGGGAGCATTCGCGCAGAGGCGGCGGCGAGGTGGCGCAGGGCTTTGGGGATGAGCGGGCTCTTTTCGTTGTGAAGCGCGGCGTCGTCGATGTTGGTGACGGCCTCGTCGAGGATTCTGGCGATGTCGGCGAGAAGCTGCGGGCGCGTGCTCTCGGGCAGCACTCCCCACTCGTCTTCGTCCAGCTTCTCTTTCTTCGATGACTTCGAGGATTTCGAGACGGTCGGCTGCACGCCTGTAATCGCCGCGAGCCTGCGCTCGACGGCTTTGACGAAGATGGCCGTCCGCTTGTCAAGCTCCTGATTTTCGCGCACAAGCTCGACCTCTTCGGGAGTGAGTGATTCGCGCTGGGTGAGTCGGACGACTGCTGCGGCGTGCGACGCTGTCAGAAGGAGAAGCAGTGAAGCGAAGAGCGAAAAGCGACGGAGGGGGCGAGGGATTGGATGGTTCATGGAATTCTCTTGTCGGACGGTTCGGAGCTTCGTCAACGGATGCCGGGTCGGAGGGCTTCAGACCGAATCGATGTCGCCCCGCGACGGCGAAACTCTCTATTGCTCTTCGGGAGACTTGTCGGCATCTTTGGGTTGATTGGTGTCGGCGGCCTTCTCTTTTTGCAGAACGCCTTCGCGCAGCACCGACTCGCCGTAGAAGGAATTGAGCGCCTCGGAGCGCGCTTCGCGCGTGTACTCGTAGACGGCGCGGACACTCATGGCCTCTTCGGATGGAATGCTGCGACGGATGGTTTCGAGGCGCGGCCCGTGTGCGCGAAGCGTCAGCTCCAGTCGCTTGTAGAGGTCGCGCACCTTGTCGCTGACCTTCCCGTTCTTGCGCTCGGCGTTGGCTTGCAGAAAGCGCATCGCGTCTTCGATGATGGCCTGATAGATGCCAAGCTCGGCGGTCGTCTGCGAGAAACGGGCGGAGGCCGCATACTGCTCGGCGCGCAGGAGGCGCGACTCGGCCAGCTCCAGATGCAGGCGAGCGCGCTTCTTGAGGTCTTGCTCCTGAGCGAGCCGCTCGCGCTCTTCCGGCGGCATGTACTTCATCGGCGGCGCGTGTTCCGCCGCGACGGACGGCCTCTCACGAGGCGTTTGTCGTCCGCCCGCGTTCGCAGCGACGAGGCAGCCGGCGGCGAAGGCGACGCCCAGCAGCCCAACGGCGACGGCGAAGGATGAGCGCGAGATTCGGTAGATAGGACGACGAACCTTCTCTTTCATACTTCAACGCTCACCCTTTCGCTTGTTCTTGACTCCCTCGCCCTGCTTAATCTGATTTCTGAGCGACGGCAGACGCAGGTTTACCTTGTCAATCTCCAACCGATTCGTCTGCGCGTCGGCCTTCGAGAGAAACGTCTCGTAGAAGCTGAGCGCCTGCGGATACTCGCCGAGCTGGTCGTGCATGCGTGCGATGAAAAAGTAGGTGATGGCGAGGTCGGGACGCGCCTGGCTAATCCACTTGTACTCGGCCAGAGCCTCCCGGTAGAGCTTGAGATGGTCGAGCGCGGTGGCGAGATTGGAGCGCGCCGCGTAGTTCTGCGGAGCGAAGGCCACTACCTGACGGAGAATCTGCGCGGCGCGGTCGAACTGGCGAGCCTGCACGAGAGCCGCTGCGTAGCCGGTCGCGTAGTCCGCGTTCTTCGGGTCGATTTCGGCGGCGCGACGGAAGTAATCCATCGAGCGTTGCGGGTCGTCGGTGCGATAGAGCGCGCCCAGACGCGCGAGCAGGGGGGCGTTGGTCGGCTCTTGTTTGAGAAGCTCTTCGAGAGCCGCGCGGCCTTCGCGTGTCGTATCGTCGCCCGAGCCGAGGGTCTTTATCTTCTCGCGCAGCGCGGCGACTTCGGGCAGACGTTGCGATTCGGCGTCGAGCGCGTCGAGCAGGCGAAGGGCGTCGGCGCTCGCTCCGGCGCGTGCGTAGAGGCGCGCCGCTTCGACGGCGATGCGCGCATCCGTTCTGGCCGCCGCTTCGACCTCGCGCAAATCTGCCAGAGCGCCCTGCTTATCGTCGGCCTCGATGCGCGCTTCGGCGCGTCCGAGCAGCGCCGCCGGTTGCCCGGACTCAAGGCCGAGCGCCTTTTCAAAACTGACGAGGGCGGCGCTGCGGTCGCCCGTCGCGCGTTCGGCCATGCCGCGCGCCGCCCACTGCGCGGCGGTCGCCGCTTCGTTGAGAGTCAGACGACGCCAGAGCTTCAAGGCTTCGGCGGCGTTGCCGCGACGCATGTGCAACTCGGCGAGCAGGGCGAGGACGGAAGGGTTTCTCGATTCGAGCTGCAAGACGCTCTTGAGCAGGGGCTCGGCCTCCGTATCGCGCCCGGCTTTGACGAGCAGCGAGGCGAGCGTCGCGCTCGGCAGAGACCATTCGGGGCGAAGCTCTGCGGCGCGTTTGAGAGCCGCTTCGCCTTCGGCCTGACGCCCCAGCGCCACCAGCACGACGCCCTTCTGATACTCTGCTTCGGGAAACTCGGGTCGAAGCTTGAGCGCCTGCTCGTAGAAGTCGAGGGCGAGACGAAGTTTCTCTTTGTCGCCGCCTTCGCCCTGCGCGTGCGCGTCCTGCCCGCGCTCAAAGAGCTTGATAGGGTCGGCGCTGGCGTCCGTTTCTATCTCTTCCTCGTCCTGCGCGCAGACGTAGGGGGCAGAGTGCAGCGTGAAAGAAACGACGAGAAGCAGGTAGATAATGGCTCGTGAGATAAAACGAGAAGGCATCGAGAAAAACTGCTTTACAAGGATGAATTGTCCGCTCAAGTTTCGGTCTGAAGGAATCGAGAAGCTCGATTTCGACAAAAATATAACACGCGCTTCGGCGCATCGTCCATGCGCTCACGGCTTCGATGCGCGAAGCGAGCTTAAAGGTTTGATGCGCTTGCGTCTCAAGAGAAGCATGCGCTAACATGCCCGTCGCACGACTCAACAGACAACAAGCGAAACATCAAGCCAGCCGCGAGGCCGGAAAACTACTCGAAGGACGGCGCGCTCGCAAGCCGCAAGACGGAAGGTAAGCGCCGACGATGCTAAAGCTTTGAACATTGGTGCAGCCGAAGAGATAGAGAGCGCGGGCGGGCAGGCGTCCGCCGCCGCCGTCGTCGCGGTCTCGCCCGAGGCCGAAGCCAAAGAGCGAGCCTTGCGTGCGCTGCTCCGCGAGATGGGCTCGGTCGTCGTGGCCTTCTCGGGCGGAGTCGATAGCTCCTACGTCGCCTACCTGGCGACGAGCGAGCTTGGCAGCGAGCGCGCCCTCTGCGTGACGGGCGAATCGCCGAGCCTCGCCGCACGCGAGCGCGACGAGACAATCTCGCTCGTCGAGCGCTTCGACTTTCGACACGAAATCATTCGCACCGAAGAGACCCAAGACCCACGCTATCAGGCCAACGCCCCCGACCGTTGCTACTTCTGCAAGAGCGAGCTCTACACGAAGCTTGCGCCGCTCGCCGCCTCGCGCGGCCTGGCCTGCGTCGTCGATGGCTCGACCACCGACGACCTCGGCGATTACCGACCCGGACGCCGAGCCACCGCCGAGCACGGCGTTCGCAGCCCGCTCGTCGAAGTCGGCATGAGCAAAAGGGAGGTTCGTGAGTTGAGCCGCCGCGCGGGTCTGCCGACATGGGACAAGCCCGCCAGCCCCTGTCTCTCTTCGCGCATCGCCTACGGCACGCCCGTCACTATCGAGCGACTGCGAACGGTCGAGAGCGGCGAAGAGATTATGCGCCGGATGGGCTTCCGCGAATTCCGCGTGCGCCATCACGACCAGCTCGTCCGACTCGAAATCGCCCCTGCGGAACTCGACCGCGCGCTCTCTCGCCCGGTCGCAGACGAGCTTGCGCGCCGCTTCCGCGCCCTCGGCTTTCGCTACGTCACGCTCGACCTGCACGGCTATCGCACCGGCGCGATGAATGAAATCTTAAAAGCCGTAAATCGTGAATCGTAAATCGTAAATAGAGAAAACCTGTTCTTCACTATTTACGATTTACGATTCACGATTTACGAATCGTGGAGATGAATATGGCACATACGATGTCAATTGCTGACGACGGAAAAAGCGTCAAGGAAGATAATCCATTCGAGTCGATGATGTCGCGCTTCGACCGTGCGGCGCAGTTGCTCGACCTCAATCCAGACCTCTACGCCGTGATGCGTGTGCCCAACCGCGAGCTGAAGGTCTATATCCCGACCCGCATGGATTCGGGGCGCATCGAGGTCTTCGAGGGCTTCCGCGTGCAGCACAACTTCGCGCGCGGCCCGGCGAAGGGCGGCATCCGCTACGCGCCCGACGTGTCGCTCGACGAGGTGCGTGCTCTGGCTGCCTGGATGACCTGGAAGTGCGCCGTCGTCAACGTGCCGTTCGGCGGCGCGAAGGGCGGCATCATCTGCGACCCGAGCCAGATGTCTATGGGCGAACTGGAGCGCATGACGCGCCGCTACGCGGCCGAGCTGATTGATTTCATCGGGCCTGAAAAGGACGTGCCCGCGCCCGACATGAACACCAACGAGCAGACGATGGCGTGGATTATGGACACCTATTCCATGCACGCGCGCCATACCGTGACGGCGGTCGTCACCGGCAAGCCCGTCGAGCTGGGCGGCTCTTCCGGCAGGCGCGAGGCGACTGGCAGAGGACTCCTTTTCGTCATCAACGAGGCGACCAAGAAGTTCAAGATGACGCCGCCCAAGACACGCGTCGCCGTCCAGGGCTCGGGCAACGTCGGCGGCATCGGCGCACACCTCCTGCACGAAGCCGGCTACAAGGTGGTCGCCCTCTCGGACATCGGCGGCGGCATCTACAACCCCAACGGCATAGACATCCCCGAAGCCCTCAAACACCTGAAGACCACCCGCTCCTTCGAGGATTTTCCGGGCGTCGAGCGCGTCACGAATCAGGAACTGCTGGAGCTTGAGTGCGATGTGCTCGTCCCGGCGGCGACGGAAAACCAGATTGGCTCGCATAACGCCGACCGCATTCGTTGCCGTGTACTGGCCGAGGGAGCCAACGGCCCGACCACCGCCGCCGCCGACGAAATCCTTCACGATAAAGGCATTTTCGTCATTCCGGACATCCTCGCCAACGCCGGGGGCGTGACGGTCTCTTACTTCGAGTGGGTGCAGGACAGGATGGGCTATTTCTGGAAGGAGGATGTCGTCAACTCGCGTTTGCAGGACGTGATGGTCGCCAGCTTCCAGGATGTCGTCAAGTACGCCGAGCAGCATAATGTGGACACGCGAACGGCGGCTTATATGCTAGCGATTGACCGCGTCGCCTACGATACGCGCATGCGCGGCATCTACGCGTGACAAAAATGTGTTGGACTTTTTCGCGCTAAGTAGCGAAAAAGTCTTGATTTCCGCGAAGATGTAGAGTATGGTCTGGCGGAATTTGGTATCGTGGGGTGTCCTCGATTTTACAGTTCTCACCCCGCGTGCCGGACTCCTGATATTGACAGTCGCGTTGCTGTTTTCGTATAAGCAGTAGCGTTTCGGTCAATCAAAATGCTGTTACAGTTGAGAGGCGCAAAGAGGCAGTGTAAGAGCGCCCGCGAGCGCGACTGAAGCGCTCGGCTCCTCTCGCTGCTCCGCTCCATCTACAAGGCGTTTTCGGTCGAGGGCGGTAGCAGTTCTACTTTGACTTTTGTGTTTGTACGCTTGTAGTTGGAGCGTCCGCGCGGTTTCGGCCTTCCGGCCTGGACAATTGCGGTCGCCCCCTTCCGCAAAATTATAAACTCATTTCGCAGGAGGAATGCGATGAGACTCGCGAGAAGAGCGCTCGTTGTCGCGCTCACCACGTTGATGCTGTGTGCCGCAGTGTCAGCACAAACTCTACGGCAGGAGAACGATCCGCGAAACACGGCTCCTACCGTTGGCACTGGCGGCTCACCCGGTGGGCCAACCGGACTCTTCACCGTCTATGACGGTCAAACCCTGCGCAGGGGAGAGTTCACCTTCAGCATTGCTTACAGCAACTACGACCGCGACCCCGGTAACGTCGATATTACCGAGATTCCGGTCAGCTTCCAGATTGGTCTCGGCGACCATGTCGAGTTGTTCTACAACACCGATGCCTATCGCGGCATCAAGGTGAACAACCCGCAGAACCTTTCCAGCTTCTACCTGCCGAACTCGCAGCTATTCCTGAACGGGGCGCTCAGAAGCGGCGGCGCTATCATCATGCGGCCGATTCGTGAGGCGGGCGCGACGGGGATTCCGAATGCGGCGATTTTCCGCCCCATCGGCAACCAGCCGTTCGTGCAGTTTCCCTTCGTCGGCGGCCTAGGCCCCAACTTCGGCCTGACGGGCAATCGCATCGCGCCGCCCTTCCGCAGTCGGCTCGGCGTCTCGGCCAACGCCGAGAGCGGCAACTTCGACGGCGCTGACAATTTCCCCGGCATCGGCTCGGTCTTCGGCTCAATCCTGCCGGGCATCGTGCTGACGACGAGGACGATTCCGGCCAACCTGACCTTCAACACGCTGAGAGTGCCGGATTTGTTCACGCTCATGCCGTCGTACCTGCCTGATGCGCCCTTCGTCAATCGCCTCTACGGCGAGACGGCCTTCAGCCAGCACACCTTCGGCGCGAAGATTCGCTTCACCGGCCCGAACAATCCGTTCGGCATCGGTCTGATTCCGATGTATCGCTGGCACTGGGATAAGGCCGACGATTTCTCCGGCTTCAACCAGTTGCAGCGCGGCGCGGGCGGCGGCGGCGACATCGGCGACTTCGGTCTCTTCGCGTTCCTCGACGGACGCCTGAGCCGTTCGGCCAACCTGTCGGTCAACTTCGGCTACTTCCTGAACAGCAACCCGCAGTCGGAAGCTTTCGGGACGGGCAAGGTCAGCTTGCTTGACAGACCGGACGAGTTCATCGCCGCCATCGGTATGGACTTCCCGATTAACAGGCACTTCCAGCCCATCCTCGAATTCCGCTCGCTGCGCTACGTCGGCGGTCGCACGCCGAACGCCTTCCCGAACAATCCGTTTGATTTCCTCGGCGGCATTCGTGTCTACCCGCGACGCTGGTTCGGCTTCAGCGCGGCTTACCGCATGCACCTGAATCAGCAGGGCGACCGTATCTTCGGCGATACTAACTACCCGGCAGGCTTCGAGCAGTCAGAAGACCCGCACGGCTTCATCGGACAGTTCTGGATTGGTCGTCGCAACGAGCGCGCTCCGGCGATTCTGCCGAACCAGCCGCCCGTCGTGAACCTGACGGCCTCGACGACGAGAGTCGTGCTACCTGCCGACTGCGTCTCGCCGCAGATTCCCGATCCGGCCTGTACGCCGACCGGAGGCGCGACCACCTCGACCGTCTCGCTCTCGGCCAACGCCACAGACCCGGACGGCGATACGCTGCTCTACACCTACTCGACCACCGGCGGCCGCATCACTGGCGACGGGCCTAACGCGACGCTCGACCTTTCAGGCGTCCAGCCCGGAACCTACACCGTGACGGTCGAAGTCGATGACGGCTGTGGCTGCATGTCCTTCTCTTCGACCACAGTGACGGTCGAGCGTTGCCCGTGCATCACGCCTTCCATACCTTGCCCGACGGTTCGCGTCTCCTGCCCGGATACGGCGAGCACCGGTCAGCCCGTGACCTTCACGGCTGATGTCTCTAGCGGCGACCCGAACGTCACGCCGACCTTCAACTGGTCAGTCTCGGCTGGCACTATCAGCAGTGGTCAGGGTACGTCCTCGATCACGGTTGACACGACCGGCGTGACCGGCACCATCACGGCGACAGTCGATGTCGGCGGCTACGGAACGGCTTGCAGCACTTCGCAGAGCTGCACGGTCTCGTTCCCGGCCGTTCCGGTCAATCGCAAGTTTGACGAGTACGGCAACATCCGCTTCAACGATGAGAAAGCACGTCTCGACAACTTCGCCATCGCCTTGCAGAACGAGCCGGGCGCTCAGGGCTACATCATCGCCTACGGCGGACGCCGTGGCCGAGCCGGTGAAGCTCAGGCGCGCGCCGACCGCGCGAAGGACTACCTGGTCAACACGCGCGGCATCGACCCGGGACGTATCGTCACGGTCGATGGCGGCTTCCGCGAAGAACTGACGGTCGAGCTCTGGATCGTGCCGACGGGTGCGCCAGCGCCGACCGCCTCGCCGACCGTCGATGCCAGCGAGGTGCAGACCACGACTCCTCGGAGACGTGCTCCGCGCCGTCGCGGTCGTCGCGACGACGACGAATAGGCAACCTTAAAACGCTCGCGTCTCCGCACAGCCGGGACGCGGCCTCTTCCGAACGCGGGCGATGTTTCCCTTGCGAAGCATCGCCCGCTTCGCTTTTTCCGCCGCGCGTGGCGAGGGCGCGCTCCCTCTCGCCCCTGTGCTTCCTGTACAACCGCCCTTCCCGGCGCGGCATCCTACAGAGGCGTCTTCGGGACGCGCTTTCTCCGAAGTTTACAGGTGAATTAGGTATTAAGACCGGCGGCGATTTTTAAAGGTCGAGGGCGCTAGGAACGCGCCGAGCCGCCCGAATTTTGAGATAGAAGATACTTTCAATGATGAATCAAAACGCCCGACGTTTCTGCTCTCTGCTCGCCGTCTTTGCGCTCATGGTCTCCTTCGGGGCGCACAACGCTTCGGTCGTCGCCGCCTCTTCTGCTGCGAGCGACGGTGATGCGGCTGCCGACCCGGCGCAGCGCCCGATGAGCTGGGCTGTCACCGGCCCGATGGGCGGCGACGTGCGCTCGCTCGTCATCGACCCGCAAGACCCGCAGCGACTCTATCTCGGCACGCTCGACGGGCAGGTTTACGCCTCTTCGGACGGCGGGCAGCAGTGGTCGCGCCTCTCCGGCTTCAACCAGCCCGGACTCTTCATCGACACGCTCATCGTTGACCCGCGCGATTCAAACGTCATCTACGCCGCCGCGCACAGGCATAAAGAGCCGGGCGGCTTCTTCAAGACGAGCGACGGAGGCCGCACCTGGCGACAGGCCGCAGAGCTGAAGACCGAGGCCGTTCATTCGCTCACTCAGTCGCCTTCAAACCCTGACATCCTCGTCGTCGGCACGAATCGAGGCGTCTATCGCTCGAAAGATGCGGGCGAGACCTGGGAGCAGCTTCCCTCTAACGTCGCGTCTTATCCGACCAACGTCGAATCGCTCGCCATCGACCCGCGCAACAGCGACGTTATCTATGCAGGGACGTGGTGGCTGCCCTACAAGACGACCGACGGCGGGCAGTCGTGGAGCATCATCAAGAACGGCATGATTGACGACTCGGATGTCTTCGCCATCGAGGTTGACCAGCGCCAGCCCGACCACGTCATCGCTTCGGCCTGTAGCGGCATCTACGAATCGAAGAACGGCGGCGCGCTCTGGCGCAAAGTCAACGGCATCCCTTCGCAGTCGCGCCGCACGCGCGCCATCGTCCAGCATCCTTCCATCCCGCAGGTTATCTTCGCCGGCACGACCGAAGGCTTCTGGCTCTCGACCGACGGCGGCAACGATTGGCGCGTCACCACGAACCGGCAGAGCTTCGAGATAAACGCCATCGCCGTTCATCCGAAGAACCCGCAGACCGTCTACATCGGCACGAACAACTACGGCGTGATGATTTCTCGCGACGGAGGCCGCAGCTTCACGCCGACCAACGAGGGCTTCAGTGGCCGACGCGCCTATACAATCGTCCCCGACCGCGAACGACCCGGTCGCATCTACGCCACCACCATCAACACGGCCACCGGCGGCGGCTATTTCTTCGTCAGCAACGACGACGGGCAGACCTGGCAACTCTCCACCCGCAACATGCCCAATCGCCTGATTGCCTATTCCATCCTGCAAGATAGCGTCGATGCCAACATCATCTATCTCGGCACGAATCTAGGCATCTATCGTTCTGCCGACAGGGGCGCTTCCTGGGCTCCGGTCGTCGCGCCGAAGCCGAAGCCGACGCGCAAAGGCAGACGCACGCGCGCCACCGCCAGTAGCCGTGCTGCTTCGGCGACGAGCGCGACGCAGACGACGAACGCGGCCTCTTCGACGAGCAACGTCGAGACGGTCAAACGCGCGCAGGAAGCCTTGAACGTGGCGGGCTACGATGTCGGCACGCCCGACGGCGTCGCGGGCACGCGCACCGTCGCCGCCCTGAGGAAGTTCCAGACCGACAAGCGCATCCCGGTCTCCGGCAAACTCGACGAGCCGACGCTCGCCGCGCTCGGTCTTGCGGGCGGCATGCAAACCTCTGCGAGCGGCGCGGCGGCCATCCAGACCGCGCCCGTCTTTCTCTCCGACACGGTGAACGCTTTGGCGCGTCTCTACGACGAGCGCGAAGGGCGTACGGGCATGCTCGCCGCCACCAATGCCGGACTCTTCCGCACCTACGACCCGACGCGCGGCTGGGAGAGAATCTCTTACGACTCCGGCCTCGACGCGCGCACGCTCTGCATCTCGACCAGCCAGCAGAATCCGCAGACCATCTATGCAGGCACGGCCACTTCCGGCGTCCTAGTCTCGCGCGACGCGGGCGAGACATGGCAGCAGATAGCCAACATCCCTGCGGCTGCCCCCGTCAACATCATCGAGCAAGACCCGAAGCGCCCGGCCTACGTCTACGTCGGCACGACGCAGACCTTCTACATCTCTCACGACGGCGGCCAGCGCTGGCTGCGTCGCGGCGGCAATCTTCCGCTCGGCAGTTACACGAGCGTGCTTATCAATCCGGCAGACCCTGACGAGATTTTCGTCGGCGACGCGTGGGAGAAGGGCGGCGGCGTCTATCGCTCGACCGACGCGGGGATGACCTGGAAGCGCATCGATATGGGGCTGCCGAGCCAGCGCGTCTGGGCGCTCGCCTTCGATGCGCGCGACCCCGGCAGAATCTTCGTCGGCTCACACTCGGCCGGCGTCTACGTCGCGCGCCGCGATATGAGCGCCGCATCGTCGAGCAAGTAAAAACGGTAGGGGTAAAAGGGCAAAAGGGGAAACGGGAAAGGGATAAAAGCAGAGCGCGTTTGCTCTGTTCCTTTACCCTTTTACCCTTTTGCCCTTTTACCCTCTTCGTTTGCCTTGACACACCCTCATTCAGGCGTGTAAATTGCCCCCCTACCTGGTCAAATGGCCGGTGATTGGCGGATCACGCGGGTGATCCTCGGGCACGACGGAAATCGCACATTTTGGCAGCTACTTTTTCCAACTCTAAACGGCTCGCATCCCCGCCTCAAAATCTTTCCCGATCCTCCAATCACCGCACGAGAAGGCTACACACAGCCACGACCGTTTTAAGCGAAACGCTTTCGGGCAACTCACCCCTTGCGCTTCAATGAAAGCGGTAGTGCTCCGAAGGCCGGGTATTCGGCGCGATAAGCTCTCTGGACGCGCCGAGATTCCAGCAGGAGTTCGACAGGAGTTTTCATGTCCACTGAAGATAACAAGCCGGTCGATGGCGAGACCGGCAACGACCAATCCCAGACCGCAGCCACCACCGGCGATGCGCCTGACGCCACCAGCGCGACAGGCTCCGGTTCATCCTCAGCCAACGCTTCGTCAGCCGCCTCGACCGCTCCGGCCATGACGCCGCCGTCGTCGCCGTCGTCGCCGCCATCACAGCAACCGCAGCAGCAGCAGAGCGGCTCTGCCTCTTCCGCCTCGAACACGGCGGACGATGACGACGACGAGGACTCGCGCGGCGGCGGAGGCGAGTTCGACTTCGGCGCGATGCTCGACCAGTACGAGCAGGAGCAGGCCGCCTTTCAGGAAGGCTCGGTTGTGAGTGGAACTGTCGTCGGCATTACGGAGCGCGGCGTCGTCATCGACTTCGGCTTCAAGTCCGAAGGGCTCGTCGATCAGGCGGAGTTTATGGAGGGCGGCACGCTCACCATCAAACCGGGCGACACGGTCGAAGTGCTCATCAAGAGCATGGAGACGCAGGAAGGCGTGCCCATCCTTTCGCGCGCCGACGCCGTTCGCATGCGCGCATGGGACGAGCTTGAGCGAGCCTACCGCGAAGGGACGCCCGTCAAAGGTCGTATCACCGAGCGCGTCAAGGGCGGCCTCCGCGTGGATGTGGACGGCGTCGCGGCCTTCCTTCCCGGCTCGCAGGTCGATACCCGCCCGGTGCGCAATCTCGAAGCTCTGCGCAATCAGGAAATCGAAGCGAAAGTCATCAAGCTCAACCGCAAGCGCTCGAACGTCGTGCTTTCGCGCAAGGCCGTCATGGACGAGAAGAACGACGACCAGAAGGGTCGCACACTCGACCAGCTGGAAGAGAGCATCATCGTCGAAGGCCAGATTAAGAACCTGACCGACTACGGCGCGTTCGTTGACCTCGGCGGCATCGACGGGCTGCTGCACGTCACCGATATGTCCTGGGGACGCTTGCAGAACCCGGCGGAGCTTTTCAAAGTCGGCGAGAGCGTGCAGGTTAAGGTGCTGAAGTTCGACCGCGAGCGCGAGCGCGTCTCTCTCGGCTACAAGCAGCTTCTGCCCGACCCTTGGGAATCGGTCGAAGAGCGTTTCGTCATCGGCTCGCGCGTGCAGGGACAGGTTGCCAGCGTCACGGACTACGGCGCTTTCATCGAGCTTGAGCCCGGCGTCGAAGGCTTGGTGCATGTCTCCGAGATGAGCTGGTCGAAGCGGATGAAACATCCCTCGAAAATCGTCGGAGTCGGCGAGACGGTGGAAGTCGAAGTCTTGGGAGTTGACCCGAAAGCGCGTCGCATCAGCCTCGGCATGAAGCAGACGCAGGCCAACCCCTGGGCGACGCTGCGCGATCGCTACCAGATTGGCACGCGCGTCTCGGGGCGCGTCCGCAACCTGACAGACTTCGGCGCATTCATCGAAGTTGAAGACGGCGTCGATGGTCTCGTCCACGTCTCGGACATCTCCTGGAACAAGCGCATCAAGCATCCGGGCGAAGTCCTGAAGAAGGGGCAGGAGATAGAGGCCGTCATCACCAACATCGACACGGAGAACCGACGCCTTTCGCTCTCCATCAAAGACACCGAGCCGAGCGCCTGGGATAGATTCATCACCGAACACAAGCCCGGCGACCTCGTGCAGGGCAGGATAACGCGCTTCGCCAACTTCGGCGCGTTCGTCGAGTTGGCCGAAGGGCTCGAAGGCTTGTGCCACGTCTCCGAGCTATCGGACAAGCGCGTCGATAAGCCTGAAGATGTCGCGCAGATAGGACAGGAGATGGAGTTCAGAATCCTTCGCATCGAGCAGGAGTCGAAGAAAATCGGACTCTCCGCGCGCGCCGCGCAGCACGACGAGCCGGTCGTCGATACGAAGAGCTACTCGTCCGAGGCCGGGGGCGGCATGGCTTCTTTGGGCGAACTCGGCGGCTTCTTCAGCCAGTCCACTTCCGGCGGCGACGACGACGAACGCGACAGTTAATCGCCGCCCGTCAGACAGCAGAACCCGAAGCCCCGCGTCCCTCCATGCTCACGCTTGCGACGGGCGCGGGGTTTCCCTTTGGCATCCCCTTCCGTCAGGCTCGGAGCGAGCCGGTCGCCGCCCGCCCGCCTCTCCCGAAAATTCCCCTAAGCTATTGGAAGTCAAGACATTTTGCTTGCTAGAGTTTGGCTCTTTCTGCTACTTTAGCCACGTCTTTCAGTACCCTCACCATTGACGACCCCCGAGAGGTCGCTGAGGCGGCACTTGCACGCCCTCGTTAGAGTTGAAGAGGTGATAACGGTATGACCAAAGCGGAGTTGGTTGAAGATGTGGCGCGCGCGGCTGAGCTGACGAAGAAGGATGCCGAGCGGCTCGTCGAAATCGTCTTTGAGAGCATCATCGAAACGCTCAATCAGGGTGAGAAGATAGAGTTGCGCGGTTTCGGCAGCTTTCGCGTGCGCGAGCGCGGCGCGCGGCGCGGGCGCAACCCGAAGACCGGCGACCCTGTAGACATCCCCGCCAAGCGCGTCCCCTACTTCAAGCCCGGCAAGGAACTCAAAGAACTCATCAACGAAGACGAAGCCGGTGCTACTACCTCCGTCGCGCCCACCTCGCCCGCGGCCTCGCCCGCTTCGACGCCCTCGACGCCCACCGCCTCTTCCGTCTCGCCAGACTCGTCCGACGCCGAGACTGCCACCACTTCGAGAGGCGAGATGCCGGCAGGAGACGACACCGGCGGCCAGCCTTTCAGAGACGAAGGAGAGGGCGAGGGTAGCCCTTCGGCTCCCGCCATCTAAACAATTTTTGAAGAACACGCGGGTAAGAAGTCGTGGACAGGTTGTGGACGCCCTGGCGATACGAGTACATCAAGGGAGCGAGCGGCGAAAAATCCGGCTACGGCGACGCCTGCGTCTTCTGCCGCATCCGCGACGACGAAGCTGACGACGAGCGCAACTACGTCCTGCACCGTGCCCGGCACAATCTCGTCGTCCTCAACATCTACCCATACATCAGCGGCCACCTGCTCATCGTCCCCTACGAGCACACGGGCGAGCTCGACGCCGCCTCGCGCGAAACCACCGACGAGCTGATGGAGCTTGCCAAACGCTGCCAGACCGCCCTGCGCGAAACCTACCACCCGCACGGCTTCAACCTCGGCATGAACCTCGGCCAGTCAGCCGGAGCGGGCGTCGCCGACCACATCCACATGCACGTCATGCCTCGCTGGACGGGCGACGCCAACTTCATGTCCACCATCGGCGAAACCCGCGTCATCCCCGAAGACCTCCGCACCACCTACGAAAAACTGCGCCCCTGCTTCTAGCTTCGCTTGCATGGGGGCTAAACAGCTCAAGCGACTTTCCATCTAAGCTTAACGCGCGAATTGAAACGCCGCGCTGCTACAAATCATTCAATATCTGTCGGAAGAAGACTGATGAAAAAGCAGGCTATCGGTGCGTCGAGCTTGAGTGAGTTGTTAGACGCGCGCGGGTGGGCATTACTTCGACCTGAGCAGGCTTTCAACCGATATGTCTTCATCTACAGCTTCCCAGTGAATACCTACCCCGCCGCCAATCAAGCGCCAATCTTTCCTCTATTCCGGCGTCGCTTTTTGCAGGCGTGGAGACCAAACCAACGGCACGGATATTTCCCGGCCATCAGCCAGGACAACCCATAAGCTATCATCCGTACAACTGACATCTACCGCCAGAGGCTCAACTTCAATGGCTAAAGTGCTCATTCCATTTCTCCAACAAAACGTCTCACCCAAAACAAGCATTTAACCCTTGCGGATGACATGCAAGCTAACTCGTGGTCGGCTCCAGCCCCTTGTTAGATTTGGCATCCAGAAAATCACTAAGGCTGCGCTTCTTCAATGTTAATGACAGCTCAACGCACTCTCTTTTCGTGTAAGAATCTAACGCCGGAGCTAAGCTGCCGCCCGCCACACGCGGCTCACAGTAGATAACAAGATTGCTGGCAGGCGGTCAGCTTGAGCGACTTGTTAGGCGGCTCTTATCGTTCAACTCGATTCGCCCTATTTACTTCCGACAAGCTCAACCTAGCAACGGGCGAAAGCCGATTACGCTTTTGCGCCCCCATTTTACGCAACGTAGCCCGCACTTTAGCCAACATTTCTCTCGGCATACCTGAGCCATCCATTGCCCCTGCTAACGACGCAAGCTGGCGTTGGTCTTCTTTCGACCGAGAGGCCAGAGCCTTCAAAAAAGTGCGGGGTTCTTTCCATAGCAAGTCTCCATAAAAGACCCCGAGCGATGCGGACAAAGCGCCATCGCTGACGAGACCCGCATCAATCAGGGGACCAAGGAGCGCCTTGTCTCCACGCTTAAACAAACCGATCAGATATTCAGATGCATCCTCATCGCAACGCTCGGAACACACGCTCCGGCCACAACATCTCAGCATGGCAAGAGCCTTTTCTCTACTGAGGGACTGGCTAATACCTAAGTTCCGAGAGTGTGGGGAAGAGAGTAAGAACATGCTGACAAGGGCGATTGTGAGGATGTGTCTGCTTTTCATCATTTCATTGTCTTTCAACTTTCGAGACGCCTAACTATAAGTTAGAACGCCGGGGCTTCGTCCGCCGAGGGGCCGTACATGGCGGGGAGGGGAACGTTGCGAAGGCGCAGGTAGACGGAGAGCTGGCCTCGGTGGTGAATGATGTGGTTGACGACCATCGAGCGAAGGACGACCCAGCGCGGAAGCTCGAAGAGGAGTTGGCCGCCGCGCTTGAGCCGCCAGGTGGCATGCAGGCTCTCTTCGGTTTGCGCCTTCAGTAGCTCGACGGCGCGGGAGATGCTGCGGTCGAAGGCTTCGAGGATTTCGGGAACGGTTCTGGCGTTGAGCGGCGTGCTGTCGGCGAGGTCGAAATCCTCGCTGGTGAGGGTGGTGACGAGCCATGTGTCGTGGAGGTTGGCGACGTGGGCGGCGAGTTGGCCGAGCGACATTGATTTTTCGTGGGGCTTCCAGTCGAAGGCATCCTGCGGCACGCGTTCGAGCATTTTTCTGGTGGTCGCCGCTTCATATTGCAGCTCGGAGGTAAGCATCTCGTTTAAGCTCATAAATCTCCTTCGGTAAGCTCAAAAGTTTGAGGGCTGTCTAAAGTTTGAGAGCCGAGCCGGGCGTTTTTCAATCCGACGTGACGCTCGGCAGTCCGTCGCTAGGCTCAGTTCTTGACCTTGCCGGTGAGCGCTTCGTCTTCGACTTCGCCGCCTTTGCTGATGGGAATCTCGGAGGGGCGGGTGTAGCCGACGCCGCGCTCTTCCGTGTCGAGTTCGGCCAGGGGGAGCGGGGTGAGCGAGGGGCTGAGCGAGGGCGGATTGAAGCCCGGGTAGTCGATACGCGCGTGGTAGATGGCTGTGAGCGAGGTGATGATTGACTCGCGGATTTTCGTCAACTCGCGCAGGGAGAGGTCGCATTCGTCGAGTTGTCCGTCGCTGACGATAGCGTCGAAGATTTTGGTGACGATGGTGCGAATGTTTTCGGGGTCGGGACGACTGAGCGAGCGCGCCGCCGCTTCGCAGGAATCGGCGAGCATCATAATGGCCGCTTCCTTGAACTGGGGCTTCGGGCCGGGATAGCGAAACTCGGATTCGTCCACCACCTCGTCGTCTGCGGCGTGCGCCTGCGCTTTGCGCAGGAAGAAGTGGAGCGTGCGCGTGCCGTGATGCTGCGGGATGAAGTCGGAGATTTGCTTCGGCAGCCCTATCTCTTTGGCGAGCTTGAGTCCGTAGGTGACGTGGCTGGTGATGATGCGCGCGCTCTGCGAAGGTCGCAGGCGGTCGTGCGGGTTTTCGCCCGTCTGATTCTCGACGAACATGTCGGGCGCAGCAGTCTTGCCGATGTCGTGATAGAGAGCGCCGATGCGCGCGAGCAGGGCGTTCGCGCCGATGGCTCGACAGGCTTCTTCGGCGAGCTGGCCGACGGCGTGCGAGTGCTGATTCGTGCCGGGCGCGCGCAGGGCGAGCTGGCCGAGGACGGGGAGGTCTGCGTTCGACAGCTCAAGCAGCTTGATGTCTGTGAGGATGCCGAAGAGCGATTCGTTGATGGGGAGACCCCCGGCGGTGAAAATCGTCGTCAGGAGTCCGCCGAGCAGACCGCAGGCGGCGGCGAGCAGCGCGGCGTTGAGCGTCAGAGGCTGCTGCGCGGAGAGAATCACGCCGAGGGCGATGACGGCGTTGACCACGCCGACGAAGAAACCCGCGAGCGTGACCGACTGGCGCTCGCGGTAACGACCGATGCCGTAGATGGCCGCCGAAGACGAAATCATCGCATAGCAGGTTATCAACATGCCGTTCGGCGCGAGCAGTCCGGCGAAGATGGCCGTGAGCACGGCTGTAATCAGCGCGAGCTGGCTGTCAATCAGAAGGGTCAGAAGCAGCGCGGCGGCGGCGAAGGGAATGGCGAAGCTCCACACGGTCGGGTCGCTTAAGGGCGCGGACATCGACTGACCGGCGATGCTGTCGGCGACGATGAAGCCGACGCGCATCAGAATCAACTGGACGAGGATGGCCGAGCTGACGAGCGTAAAGGCTTTGGCCTTCGAGATGGGCAGCGTCGTAATCGTGCTGCGATATTCTGTGTAGCGCCATGCCGCCCCGTAGAGCGCGGCGACGATGAGAAAGAGTCCGATGAAATGATGCGGACGGCGCTCTGTGCGACCGTAGGCGTGGATGGCCGCGAAGTGCGTGAGCATCTGCGGCGTGACGGTGTCGCCCTCGCGCGCGATTATCTGGTTGCGCTTGAGTGCGACGAGCGCGGGCGAGACGCTGCCCGCCGAGGCGTTCATCGCCGCCTCTGTCGCCTGAGTGTCGAAGGCGACGGTCGGCGTCAGCAGCGGCAGCATGGCCGAGGCGAGCGCATCTCGCTCCTGCTGCGTCCAGCCGCTTAAAGCAGAGAGACGCTCTCGAAGCGTCTCGCGCGCCTCGGAGAGCGAGACGAGACGGCTCTGCCGCGTGTCGATGTCTGACTGCGCGCCCGTGCGCGCGTCGATAAGACGGATTTCCGGCTCGATGCGCGCGGCGTCGCGCCCGTCGTAGATATAGCCGGAAGCGACATCACGAAGAATCTCTGTCAGACGCTCAAGCGCGGCGGGGTCGAAGCGATGAGCGACGATGGCGCGCGAGACGTTGCGCGCGTCGCCCGCGCCCGTCCACGTCGGCTCGCGCTCGGAGTCCGGGGCGTTGCGATTCGGCGTGCTGCTGCTGTTCGGCGTCGGTTGTTGCTGCTGCTGGCGTCGCAGATTTTCCCACGCGGCGCGGAAGCTCTGGGCGGCGCTCTCGGCGCGCGTCGGGTCGTAAGTCCAGACGGGACGCGTCGCAACGCGCGCGGCGGCTCGGCGTCTTTCGGTCTCGCGCACGTCTTCGGTCGTGATGTCAGCCGGAGAGATGATGTCTGCGCGCACGACATCGCCTTCGTCGTAAACTTTGGCCGGCATCTGCGAATGTGTGCGGGCGAGGAGAAGCGTCGTGAGGAGCGAGAGGATGGTGAAGCCGAGCACGAAGCGCGTAGTCGGGCGAAACCAACGGAAGGGGCGCAGGAGCGTCTGAAGAGCAGCGTCGCGCCAGGCGGCGAGCGGGGAAGTCAGTCGTGGGCGGCGACCAATTCGACGAGTTTTCATCTCAGCACTAAGCTTTTCTCGCACGCGCACGCCGCAATTTTGCGGGGACAGTTTATGCGGCGTGCGTCCTCTGTTTAAGATTCTTATGAGCCGACCGCGCGTTGTTCGAGCGTCAGGTCGCGCGCAAGGATTTCCCCGGCTCTCTCAATCAAGGGACGCAAAGTCTCTGCGCTGACAGCCGAGACGGCCATACTCTCGCCCGCTCCGTCCTGTTGCGCCTGACGAAGAATTGCTTCCAACGTCTCCGCATCGACGAGGTCTGCTTTGTTGAAGGCGACGAGGCGCGGAATCTGCGTGTGGCCGAGGTCGTTCAAAATTCGATTGACCGATTCAACCTGCTGCTGCCAGCGCGGGTTGGAAGCATCGACCAGATGAATGAGCAGGTCGCTGTCGTCAATCTCTTCGAGCGTGGCGCGGAAAGCGGCGATGAGGTCGGGCGGCAAATCGCGTATGAAGCCGACCGTGTCGTTGATGATAACTTCCTGCTCGCGCGGCAGGCGGAGGCGGCGCGAAGTCGGGTCGAGCGTGGCGAACATGCGTTGCTCGGCATGGACGCTGCTGGAAGTGAGCGTGTTGAGCAGGGTGGATTTGCCCGCGTTCGTGTAGCCGACGATGGAGATAACGGGAAGCTCGCGGCGCGTGCGTTCCTTGCGTCGCTCGTGTCGGCGCTGGCGCTGGGTTTCAATCTCGCGCTCAAGACGATGGATGCGGTCGCGGACGCGCCGGCGGTCGGTCTCCAGCTTGGTTTCGCCGGGGCCGCGCCCGCCGATGCCGCCCGCGAGGCGTGAGAAGGCCGAATCGTGTCCGGCGACGAGCCGGGGCAGGAGATATTTGAGCTGCGCCAGCTCGACCTGAATCTTACCGTCGCGCGTCTGCGCGCGTTGAGCGAAGATGTCGAGGATGAGCTGCGCGCGGTCGATAACCTTGAGGTCGGTGGCCTCGGAGATGGAGCGCACCTGCGCGGGCGACAATTCGCGGTCGAAGACGATGAGGTCAGCGCCGAGGCGAAGCGCGCGGACGATGAGTTCGTCGAGCTTGCCGCGCCCGAGGACGGTGCGCGGGTCGATGGCCTGACGGCGTTGAATAATTTCGTGCAGCACGACTATTCCAGCCGAGACGGCCAGCTCGCGCAGCTCGGCCATCGACTCTTCGGCCTCCGACATCGAGCCCGTCGGCACGCCGACGAGGATGGCGCGGTCGCGCGCTTCGGCGCGGCGCACGGCGCGGCGGTTGCGCGTCATCTCCTCTTCGAGCGAGTTGATGAGCGAGAGGAAATCCACGTCGAGCTGCGAGGGAATCTGCGCTTCGAGGAAGGCGAAGGCGGCGTTCGTGTCGCCCGTCTCTTCGACTTCTGCGGCGGTGGTCGGCAGCAGATGCGCGGCGCGCACGAGGCCGGGCAGACCCGTGCGCTCGTCCACTTCAATCGAAGCCATCAAATCGAGACGAAGCAGGGCGAGGTCTGCCAGGTCGTCTTGGGTCAGCTCTTCGCGGCGCAGGTGCGTGTGGATGCAGCGCAGGCCGCGAAAGCGTCCTTCGGCCACGCGCGTTCGCTTCAGGTCGGGCAGCTCGATGCCGCGCGCGTCGCCGACGACGACGTGCTCGACGTAGCCTTTACGGTCGATGAGCGCGCCGATTTGCCTGCGCGTCTCGTGCGAAAGCTCCGTCAGTTGGCGCGCGAATTCCGGCGTCACGATTTGTTGCGGAGCGATGCGCCGCGAGTAGAGCTTTTCGATGCGGCGCAGTTGGTTGGGCTTGAGCCCCTGCGTGTTCCCGTGTACGGTGCTAATCTTTCAATCCTCCAAAAAAAATCTCCGAAACCCTCTCACGCGCGCAGGCCAATGCGCGCCGCCGTCTGGATTTAGACGGCTGCTCGGCTACGCGCTGCTCTTAGTTACAAAAAGATTGAAGCGAGCGGTGGGAATCGGACGCTGGTTAAAACCCTTCGATGTTGCTCTCGGCGAAAACACTTGACTTCGGTCGCTTCGGAGCACCGTCTTCCTCGTCCGTCCAAACGCCGCGAGTCTCTAAGAAAGACGCGCCAACGCCGCTTCCGAGAAAGCGCTGTGGGATGTTCCAATCGAGCCCGATTATAACACATGCCACGCAGACGCAAGCACAAAACGAAGGGGAAGAAGCTGTCGGCTATCAGCAATCAGCCGCTCAGCCAATCCCGAAGAAACGTCGCTGTCGCCTCGTCTCAAGAAGTTTCTCTGAATGGACACTGCTCGTCTGCCCGTCGTATCATTGGAGGCAATCAGCGTTCAGCAATCAGCGTTCAGCTTTTGAGGTGGCAGTTTAGGTTCAACCCCGCCATCAGCGAACGGGTTTGGCTGATTGCTGATAGCTGAGCGGCTGATTGCTTTCGATTGAGAGGCTTGAGGGATGAGCAAAATGGGGCGGATTGTGCGTGTTGACCCAGCGGCGGCGATTGAGGGCGGCGAGGTTGCAGTCGAGTGCGCGGGTTACGATACGAGCAATCTGCGTTCGTGCAGGGCTTTGTTCGGGGCTAAAGAGGGCTGGCTGGTGGGCGCGTCGCCGCGTCGCGTGCTGGTCGTCGTGCCGGAGATGGAGGGCGGCGGCGATGTGACGCTGACTCTGGAGAGCAGCGACGCGCAGAAGACCAACCCGGCGCGCGTCGTCGTCGGGCGAAAGCTCGCGGAGGATTTGCACCTCGTCGATAGCCCGGCCTTCGACCCCGACGACGGCTCGCTCTACGTCACACGCTCCGGCTCGCGCGGCCAGCGCATGCCCATCTCGCTCTTTCGCATCGACCCGAGCGGCGAGCTGCACAGCCTGCACGGCGAGATAGTCAACCCGACCGGCATCGCCTTTGACCGGACGGGGCAGATGTACGTCACGAGCCGCATGGACGGGACGGTTTACCGCGTCACGCACTTCAACGAGGTAATTCCGTTTGCGAAAAACCTCGGCATCGCCACCGGCATTGCCTTCGACCGAGAGGGGCGCATGCACGTCGGCGACCGCACGGGCACGATTCACCGCGTCAACTCTATCGGCGAGACCGAGGAATGGGCACAGCTTGAGCCGTCCGTCGCGGCCTATCATCTGGCTTTCGGGGCTGACGACGCGCTCTACGTGACGGGGCCGACCGTCTCAAGCTTCGAGTCGGTCATGCGCGTAGACGAAGATGGAAGCGTCGATGTCTTCTATCGCGGTCTTGGTCGCCCGCACGGGCTCGCCTTCGACCGCGAAGGTAATCTCTACGTGGCTGCGACCTTGCGCGGGCGGCGCGGCGTCGTGCGCATTGTGCCCGACGGAAGCGACGCCGAGATGGTCGTCGCCGGGATGAACGTCGTCGGTCTCGCCTTCAGCGCCGAGGGCGAGATGGTCGTCGCCACTAACGAGGCCGTCTACAGCCTGCCTCTGGGAATCAGGGGCACGCTCGTCGGCTGAGCTGTTGGATGAGAGCCGACGTGTAGAGACATCCGTCGTCGTGCTTCCCTTTAGGAACATCGCTCGTCGTGCTTTCGAGTAGAGACATGGCTCGTCGCAGTTCATCGTCGCCGCCGTCGCTTCGGAGTCTACTTTTTGACACTGCCGAAATGCGCGTGCTACTTTTGCAGGCTTCGCGCGACGGGAAGTTTTTCAACAGGTGTGTGAGTGATGCCTGAAACCAGTATCGTCGGTCAGTTGATTATCTACATGGTGGTGCTGCTGTTCGCCATCTCGGCGCACGAGGCGGCGCACGCGTGGATGTCTTACAAGTTCGGAGACGACACGGCCTACATGCTCGGACGCGTGACACTGAATCCCGTCTCGCACACCGACCCCATCGGCACGCTCCTGATTCCGATTATGGGCTTTCTCTTTGCGAGCATGGGCGGCGTGGTGGCCTCGATTCCGCTCATCGGCTGGGGCAAGCCGACGCCCGTCAATCCGCTTCGCTGGCGCAGGAAGGATTTGGCGAACGTGATGGTCTCGGGCGCGGGCATCATGGCGAACACTTTGATTGCCGTCTGCGCGCTCGTCATCTTCAAGATACTTCAGCGCAGCACGCTGTTTGACGAAGGCGGCCTGCTCTTTTCGGTCGAAGCCCCCGTGACGCTTCTTCTCTTCTATTCGATAATTATGAACGCGTCGCTCGCCGTCTTTAACCTGCTGCCTTTTCCGCCGCTCGACGGAAGCAAAATCCTTGCGACCTTCCTGCCGGAAAGCATGCAGCCCGTTCTGACGACGCTTGAGCAGTACGGCTTTCTGATTCTGATGGCGGCCATCTACTTCGGAGTCTTCAGCGCGATTTTCTCGCCGATTGCGGCCATCATCTTTTTCCTGATACAGCTATAAAAGAGGCGCGCGTGCGTTTCTACTTCGATTTACATGCCTAAGAGAATTTTCAGCGGCGTCCAGCCAACGGCGAACCTTCACCTCGGCAACTACCTCGGCGCGATTCGCAACTGGGTCAACTTGCAGCGCGAGTATGAGAGCTTCTTCTGCGTCGTCAACCTGCACGCCATCACCGTCGCGCAAGACCCCAGGCAGCTCGCCGCGCAGACGCTCGAAGCCGGGCGCATCTACCTCGCCGCAGGCATCGACCCGCAGCTCTCCACCATCTTCGTTCAATCCGACGTGCTCGAACACGCCGAGCTGGCATGGATTCTCAACTGCGTCGCACGCGTCGGCGAGCTTGAGCGCATGACGCAGTACAAGGACAAGGCGCGCGTGCGCGGCGAGCAAGTCGCCGCCGGTCTCTTGAACTATCCTGTCCTGATGGCCTCCGACATCCTTCTCTACCAGACAGACCTCGTCCCCGTCGGCCACGACCAGAAACAGCACCTTGAGCTGACGCGCGACCTCGCCGTCCGTTTCAACCGCGATTTCGGCGAGACCTTCCGCGTCCCCGACGGCTTCATCCCGAAGGTCGGCGCGAAGATTATGTCGCTCGACGACCCCTCGAAGAAGATGTCGAAGTCTGACCCGAACGACGCCGGGCGTATCGGACTTCTGGACGACGCCGACGCGATTCGACGCAAGTTCAAACGCGCCGTCACCGACTCCGGCACTGAGATTCGCTTCGACGAGACGCGCCCGGCGATAACTAATCTCCTGACCATCTATCAACTGCTGACTGACAAGACGGCTGAGGAGGCGGAAGCGAATTTCGAGGGCAAGGGCTACGCGCAGTTGAAGTCGGAGCTGGCCGACGCGACGATTGAATTCTTAAGGCCGTTTCAGGAGCGCGCCCGAAGCATCAGCGACGAAGAGCTTCGTCGCGTCTACGCCGAGGGGCGCAAGCGTGCGCGGGCGATTGCCAGCGCGACAATCGCCGAAGTGAAGCGGCGCATGGGCTTGAAGGGAGCGTAAAAGAGGCTCTTGGCAGAAGACTTGACAGAAGAAAACGTGAACGTCTCGGAGCAGGCGGCTCACCAACAGTCGCCCGAAGCGGCGACCGCCGCCGCCACCGCCGCGACGCTCAACGAAGGCGCGGAGCACGCTCAAATCAGCGTCGCCGGTGCGTCGCCCGAGATTGTCGCCGGTCAGGGCGGCGACGAGCTGAAGCTCATCCTCGGCGAGTTCTCCGGCCCGCTCGACCTCCTGCTCTATCTCATCCGTCAGGAACAGGTCAGCATCTACGACATCCCCGTCGCCCGCATCACGGACGAATACCTGCGCTACCTTCGTCTTATGCAGGGCATGGACATCTCCGTTGCGAGCGACTTTCTCGTCATGGCCGCCACGCTCATCGAGATTAAATCGCGCACGCTTCTGCCTTCAGACCCAACCGCCGCCGCGCAGGAAGCTGAGGACGACCCGCGCCGGCAGCTCATCGAGCAACTGCTTGAGCACCAGAAATTCAAGGCCGCCGCCGAGATGCTCTGGTCGCGCGCGACGGTCGAGCAGGCCGTCTACACGCGCGCGCCGATTGATACGGACAAGCACAACCCGGAAGTGTCGGCGGGCGTCTTCGACCTCCTGAAGATATTTCAGGAAATCCTTACGCGTCGCAAAGAGGAAGTGATGCTGGAGATAGAGCGCGACGAGATAACGATGGCCGAGATGCTCGAACGCCTGCGCAACATGATTCGCTCGGCGGGGGAGCTGAACCTGCGCCAGTTCTTCGAGCAGGCGCGCTCGCGCCGCGAGCTGGTGCTCGCCTTCCTCTCCATCCTCGAAATCGTTCGCACGACCGAAATCGTGCTCGTCCAGCGTCGAACCTTCGGCGACATCGTCGCCCGCGTTAACAATTAAGCTTACTCACCGATGGCTAGAAGAAAAAGAGAACGCACCGCAGAAGAAACGGCAGCCACGACGACCGTCGAGAGCGACCTCGTCGTCTCCGAAGACCCGACCGCCGCATTTGATGAAGAGGAAAGCGCTCTCGTCGAAGTCGAAGAAGCGCCGCCTTCATCAACCAGCGACCCGGATAGCGAAGATGCCTCGAACGCAGCTTCCGATGGCGATGCTCCGATGGCACACGACGCCGACAACGCTTCTTCGGACGACGACGCTGCCGCGCCTGACGACACGTCGCGCGGCGCAGACCTTACCCTCGCCGCCGCCGCACGCCCGCCGGACGAAGATGACCCCGACGACGAAGAAGAGGATGAAGACATCTTCGTCGAAGACGAATCGGAGGACGACGACGACATCCGCGTCTACGACGCCGACACCGAGGATGCGCAGGAAGAAGAAGCCCTGCGCCAGCGCGCCGCCGAGATGCGAGCCGCCGTCGCGGGCGAGCCGCTGCCGCCGTTTGAAGACGATGTCGCGCCCGGCGGAGGCGTGCGCGATATCCATGAATTGATGTCGATAGTCGAAGCGCTCATCTTCGTCTCCGACGAGCCGCTCTCGGCCAAGACCATCGCCGACGTTTTGGACGAAGAGCGCGGCTGGGTGCAAATGGCTATCGAAGAACTGGCGCGCGAGTTTAACGAACGCAACGGCGGATTGATGCTGCGCGAGCTGGCCGGAGGCTGGCAGATTGCCACGCGCCCCGAGCATCACGAGCACATCCGCGCCTTCCTCAAATCCCGACCGAGCGCCAAGCTCTCGCTCGCCGCGCTGGAGACGCTCGCCGTCATCGCCTACAAGCAGCCCATCACCGTCCCCGAAATCCTTGAGATACGCGGCGTCCAATCCTCCTCCGCCATCAAGACGCTGCTCGACAAACGTCTCATCGTCGCCAAAGGCCGCAAAGAAACAGTCGGTCGCCCCATGATGTACGGCACCTCCAAAGAGTTCCTCCTTCAATTCGGCCTCAGAGACCTGACCGAGCTTCCCAGCATCGAAGACTTCGAGGACTTGGCCGGCGGAGGCGCATGAAGAGCAGTTGAGAGTTCTATGATAGAGGCCGAAAAAATTACTTTCGTTCAGCGACAACGTGGTTCAGGAGTTTCATCCCGAATGTGTAATTCTGTTTGGGGTAATAATATGTTTGACTCACCATTCCTTTTGTCCGGCGCTGACTCTGAGTGTTCAATATGGACAATATGTGGTATAGTCTTTATGTACTTCAAACCGTTCTTTTTCAGAGCCATCACACAACATCAGGACTAGCCTAATGACCTTCTCCTTGTGCTGCTTGCTGTCTTTTACGATTCGACGCACAGCCACAGAAAGGCTAAGTCCAATGTTTACTACTCTAGAAGCATCCAAGCAAACCGCAAATCGAATCCTCAACGCACTAACTCGTGATGAGTTCGAGCGCCTTGCCCCTCTTCTGGAATACGTCAAGATGCCGCTCGGCGAAGTCCTTTGTCGTCCCAACGAACCCATCACTTACGTCTATTTCCCCAATAGCGGGGCTGTTTCTATCGTCTCCACTTTTGAGGATGGCGAAACCGTTGAAGTCGGTATGGTGGGTAATGAAGGGATGTTCGGCGTCTGCGCCTTTTTGGGCAGCATTACTACGCCGCTGGAGGCAATCGTGCAGCTTGAGGGTGATGGGTTAAGAATGCGTGCCGACGCGCTCAAGGCTGAGTTTAAGAAGGGCGGGCAGTTACAGGACTTACTGCTCAGGTACACGCAAGCCTTCCTCACGCAGGTAGCGCTGGGCGCGGCGTGTAATCGCGCCCACGGCGTGGATGGGCGGCTGGCGAAGTGGCTCTTGATGAGTCAGGACAGGGCGCACTCGAAGGAATTAGGCTTGACGCATGAGTTCATCAGTCAGATGTTGGGCGTGCGTCGCGCAGGCGTCACCGAAGCCGCAGGTCAACTCAAACAGTTGGGCTTAATAAATTACAGGCGCGGTAAAGTCATCATCCTCGACCGCGAAGGGCTGGAAGCCGCATCTTGTGAATGTTACCCGATTCTGAAGAAAGAATTTATTCGTTTATTGAGCAGTCACGGTCACACCCTTTAAAATCAAAGCCTGCGTCCCGCTGTCCCAAATTACTACCTCTTTACTTCACACCATTTGGCGAGTCAAATATATTATTGCCCAAACATTAAATGCTTTCGCCGTTGCCTTTCGCTATCCCGGCGACTCTGCCGACCTAATTGAAGCAGAAGAGGCGATGCAGAAGTGTCGAAATATCCGTTCGATAATTCGTCGCTCGCTAAACTTACAAACGTAGAGATTGAGCTAAGAGCAACCCGAGCAGTTCAGATGGAAGAACGTTTGCAAAAACTTATCGCGGCGGCTGGCATCGCTTCGCGGCGTCATGCGGAGCAGATGATTGAAGCCGGCGAGGTGACGGTTAACGGCGAGGTGGTGCGCGAGCTGGGGACGAAGGCCGACCCGGCGCGCGACCATATCAAGGTGCGCGGGCGGCTCATCAATCCTTTGCTGAAGGAGCGCGAGCGTGTTTACGTGCTGCTCAACAAGCCGCGCGGCTACCTGTCGAGCGTCGCCGACCCGGAGGGGCGACCGCTCGTGACGGAGCTTGTGCCGCACGCGCTCGGTCGTCTCTATCCGGTCGGTCGTCTGGACTTCAACACCGAAGGGCTTTTGATTCTGACGAACGACGGCGAGCTGACGAACTTCATCACGTCGGCGCGCAACCGCGTGGCGAAAGTCTACGAGGCCAAAGTCAAAGGCGTGCCGACCGAGGAAGCCGTCGAGCGATTGAGGCGCGGCATCAAGCTCGACGACGGCGTGCGCACCGCTCCCGCCGAGATTACGCAGACGGGCGAGACCGAGACCAACGCCTGGTACAGAGTCGTGCTGCACGAGGGGCGTAACCAGCAAATCAGGCGGATGTTCGACGTGATAGGACATTCCGTTCTGAAGCTGCGCCGCGTGCAGGTCGGAGCGATTATCGACGAAAGTCTCCCGACCGGAGCTTGGCGACATCTGATGCCGCGCGAGGTGGCGAGCTTCAAGAGGGGGGCGAAGAAGGAGCGCACGCCGCAAGCCTCCAAGCAGGCGACGAAACGTGCGCGCCCGCGCAAAGGTGCGCGCCGCGCGGGTCACGGAACAGGGCGGGAATAAGGTACAATGATGAATTAGGAATGATGAATGATGAATGAAAAGCAATTTGTCTTTCATTCATCATTCATCATTCATCATTCCGCACTCATCATTTCAGGGGGGCGTGCATGGAGTTTGAACTGAACGAAGACCAGCAGCAGGTGAAGATGAGCGTGCGCGAGTTCGCGGAGGCCGAGATTGCGCCGCACGTCATGGAGTGGGACGAATCGCAGCACTTTCCCGTCGAACTGCTGCCGAAGCTGGCCGAGCTTGGGTTGATGGGAGTTATCTTCCCCGAAGAGTACGGCGGCGCCGGGATGGGCTACATCGAATATGCGACTATCATCGAAGAGCTTTCGCGCGTCGATGGCTCGGTCGGTATCTCGGTGGCGGCGCACAACTCGCTCTGCTCGAACCACATCTACCAGTTCGGCACTGAAGAGCAGAAGCGCAAGTATCTCGTGCCGCTCGCGCGCGGCGAACGTCTCGGCGCGTGGGGCTTGACCGAGCCGCACGCGGGCTCCGACGCTTCCGGCACGCGCTCGACTGCCGTCCGGCAGAACGGCGGCTACATCGTCAACGGCTCGAAGAATTTCATCACCCACGCCATTCACGGCGATACCTGCGTCGCGGTTGCGAGCACCGACCGCTCGAAGGGCAACAAGGGCATCACGGCTTTCATCTTCGAGAAGGGCATGAAGGGATTCGCGCCCGCCAAGAAGGAGAACAAGCTCGGCCTGCGAGCTTCGGAAACGGCGAGCGTCGTCTTCGAGGATTGCTACGTGCCGGATGAGAACCGCGTCGGCGAAGAGGGACAGGGCTTTATTCAGGCGATGCAGATTCTCGACGGCGGTCGCATCTCGATTGCCGCGCTCGCCATCGGCATCGCGCAGGGCGCGTACGAGTCGGCCTTGCGCTACTCGAAGGAGCGCGAGCAGTTCGGCAAGCCAATCTCCGAGTTTCAGGCCATCCAGTTCAAGCTGGCCGACATGGCGACGCAAATCGACGCCGCGCGCCTCCTGACCTATCGCGCCGCCTACCTGAAAGACCAGGGCAAGCGCGTCACAAAAGAGTCGGCGATGGCAAAGCTTTACGCCGGAGAGATGAGCGTCCGTGTCTCTGAAGAGGCCATCCAGATTCACGGCGGCTACGGCTACACGAAGGATTACCCCGCCGAGAAGTACTGGCGCGACTCCAAGCTCTGCACCATCGGCGAAGGAACTTCAGAAATCCAACGCCTCGTCATTGCCAAGCAGATTCTCAAACAGTTGTGATGCCGATGAGCAAAGAATTGAGAGACGTGATAACCGAGCTAAGCCTGACCGCCATCTACGAAGAAGCGGAAGAGGGCGGCTACATCGGCTACATGGCCGAGCTGCCCGGCGCGAACACGCAGGGAGAGTCTCTTGAGGAAGTGCGCGAGAATCTTCTGGAAGCGGTGCAGATGATTCTTGAGGCCAATCGAGAGTAGTCCGAACGGCGGCTAGGCAAAGACGCGAAAGTGACGAGAGAGCGTCTGACTTTGCGGGCAGCGTAAAAGTGAGCCGCACAGACCTCATTCGTCATCTACAGGCACACGGCTGCTTGTTCGTGCGCGAAGGCGGAAGGCACACGATTTATAAGAACCCGGCCAATGGTGCGATGTCATCAATTCCGCGTCACCGGGAAATCAAAAATGTTCTGGCACGCAAGATTTGTGACGACCTCGGCATCCCGCGCCCCTGAACCGACTTCTTTATGGAGAGTGAGACTTTACTGAGCCGTATCCTCGCGGGTGAGCCGCGCGCGGTGGCGCGTGCTATCTCGAAGGTGGAGGACGGCGCGGCGGATGCCTTTGAGTTGATGAAGGCCGTCTATCCTCGGACGGGGCAGGGGCTCGTCGTGGGGATTACGGGCGCGCCGGGCGCGGGGAAGTCTTCGCTGGTCGATAGGCTGGCGGGGCTCTACAGGCAGCGCGGCGAGCGCATCGGCATTGTGGCGGTCGATCCGTCGAGCCCTTTTTCGGGCGGCGCGATTCTGGGCGACCGTATCAGGATGCAGACGCTAGGGCTCGACCCCGGAGTCTTTATTCGCTCGATGGCGACGCGCGGGAATCTGGGCGGGCTGGCGCGCGCGACGGTCGATGCGGTGGCGATTCTCGACGCCGCCGGTTACGCGAAGATAATCGTGGAGACGGTCGGCGTCGGGCAGGACGAAGTGGAGATTGTGAAGACGGCTGACGTGTCGGTCGTCGTGCTCGTGCCCGGCATGGGCGACGACATACAGGCCATCAAGGCCGGCATCATGGAAATCGGCGACGTGTTCGTCATCAACAAGGCCGACCGCGACGGCGTCCTGCGAACCGAGAAGGAACTCGAAGCCCTGCTCTCGCTCGCGCACCGGCCGGATATGTGGCACCCGCCGATTGTCAAAACGGTGGCGACCGAAAACAAGGGGCTCGAAGAACTGGCCGACGCCGTCGAGAGCTACAGGCAGTTTCAGACGGGCGAGACGGCGAGCCGCGTGCGGCGCACTGCAATCGCGCGCTGGCGCATCCTTGAGCTGCTGCGCGAGCGCCTGCTCGCACGCGCCCTCGAAGCCGACGGCGCTGACGCGCAGCTCGACACACTCGCCGCCGAAGTTGCCGACAAACGCCGCGACCCTTATTCTGCCGTCGAGGAGATTTTGAAAGAAGTAGTCAGTAGCCAGTAGTTTTTGAATGCTTGCGCTGCTCGACGGGCTGCTCTGGCTGCTGAACGCTTCAAGATGTCTTTCTACTGGATACTGACTACTGGCTACTGTGTCTTATGAAGCTTGAACATATCGGCATTGCTACGGCGCATCTGGACGAGGCGCTTGGGTTCTGGCGCGACGCGCTGGGGCTTGAGCTGGTTGATACAGAGGAAGTCGCCGAGCAGGGCGTGAGGGTGGCGATGCTGCCCGTCGGCGAGCCGCGCATCGAGCTGCTTGAGCCGACGCACGCGGGCTCTCCTGTGGCGAAGTTTCTGGAAAAACGTGGCGCGGGGATTCATCACATCGCCGTGCGCGTCGAAGACATTCGCGCGACGCTCGCTCATCTGAAAGAGCAGGGCGCGCGCCTCATTGACGAGACTCCGAGAGTCGGCGCGGGCGGCTGCCTCGTCGCCTTCATTCACCCTTCGACGGCGGGCGGCGTGCTCCTCGAACTCGTCGAGCATACCTCCGATTCTCACGAGCACGGAAGGGACAAGTATTCATCTTGATTTCTCTAAACAGAACAGCAATCGCCATCCTCATCCTTGTCATCCTTCCGGTAACAAGCATCCTCGCGCAGAGAACGGGACGCGGGCGCGCGGGGACGAGGACGCAGCCGCGCACCCAAAGACCGCGCACGCCAACTCCGTCGCCGCGCACGCAGCCCGCGCCCGCCGCGACGCAGCCCTCGGGCGTCAGTCTTTCGGCTGAGGACGTGTCGCTTCTCATAGAGGGTTTGGGAGTGCCGCCGCAGGCGCGTGCGCAGCTTGCGGCGAGCCCGCAGGCGCGGCAGGAGTTCCTGCGCGATTTGAAAGAGATGCTCTCGGTGGCTGAAGAGGCCAGAGGGGCGGGCTTCGCCGCGCGCCCGGACGTGAGGCTTCAGCTTGAGTTGTCGCGCGCCTTCATCATCTCGCGCGAGTACATGCGACGGCGGCAGCAGGCGGGCGCTACTTCGCAGGAGCAGGTCGTCTCCAAAGATGAGATTGTCGCGTTTCTCAAAGAGCCGGGGCAGGACGTGAAGTTCGCGGAGTTCTTGCAGGACTACATGCGCAATCGCACGGCGCAGCAACAACAAACTCCTCTGACGACCGTCGAGCGCGAAGAGCTTGAGCGCAACTGGGCGAGCGTCATGCTGTCGAGCCGAAAGGGCATCGCCGCCGGCCTCGACAAGTCGCGCGCCGTGCAGGTGATGATTACCTACCAGCACGCGCGCCTGCTCGCCAGCTCATATTTTCGTGAGCAGCTCAGCCAGCGCACGAAGGCCACCGAGCCGGAGATTGACGCTTACCTCGCCATCCATCCCGAGCTTGACCCGAAGGAGGCGCGAGCCAAAGTCGAAGACATCCTGCGGCGCGTGCGCGCGGGCGAGGATTTCGCCAAGCTAGCCGACGAGTTTACGCAAGACCCGAGCGGCAAAGGGAAGGGCGGCGACCTCGGTTGGTTCGGTCGCGGCATGATGGTCAAGCCGTTTGAGGATGCGGCCTTCGCGCTCAAGCCGGGCGAAGTGAGCGGCGTAGTCGAAACTCGGTTCGGCTTCCACATCATTAAGCTGGACGAAAGGCGCGAGCAAGCCGGGGCGGACGGAAAGCCTGCCGAGCAGGTGCACGCCCGCCACATCCTGATTATTCCGCCCGGCGCGCAAGGCCGACGCGACGCGCCGCAGACGCCGCGCGAGCAGGCGCGCACCGGCGTCGAAAACGAGAAGCGGACGCGGTTGCTTCAGGAGGTAGTCGGGCGCACGCGCGTCACGCTGCCGACCGACTTCGAGGTCAACACAACTATTACCATGCCACCGCCGCCCGCTCCGACCGGCACGGGCGGCAGCGCCACCAGGCCGCCTGTGAACCCGGCTAACACCAGTCAGCCGCGCCCCGCCGCGACGCCGCCGCCGAGGCCATAAGAAAATCAACAGGGATGGACAGGATAGACAGGATAAAAAAAGGCAGAGAGCAAAGGGTAGAACTAAATCGAAAGAGGCTTGCTGTCCCTTTCCCCCTTTCCCTTTTCCCCTTTTACCCCTTCGGTTCAAGCCGGGTCGTTTGTTAGTATTTGACTATTCGAGGTCAGATGTCTTGGCGGTGCTTTCGGATTCATCGAGCACGCGCCGGAGTATTTAAGAGTTCGGAAAGGAAGTAGGAATCACCTTGAGTTCAACAACGAAAGCAATCATAGCCGCCGGCATCGCCATCGCTCTGGCCGCCGGGCTGATATTCTGGCAGGCCAAGGGCGGCGCTGCGCGCACGGTCAATCTGTCGGCCGACGACATGGCGCTCATCGTCGAGGGGATGCCGCCGCAGGCGCGCATGGCGCTGGCGAGAAGCGACGAAGAGCGTAAAGAGTTTGCTAAAAACATACGCGAGATGTTCGCCGTCGCCGAAGAGGGGCGCAAGGCCGGAGTGGCCGACAAGCCGGAGGTCAAACGACAGATTGAGCTGATGAACGTGTTCGTCGTCGCGCAGAGCTACGAGATGCAGCAGCGCGAGGCCGGAAAGAAGCCCGACGAGACCGCCTCTAAAGATGAGATAGAGGCTTTCAAGAAAGAGGCCGGGCAGGACAAGAAGTTCGAAGAGTTTATGCAGGACGTGCAGAAGATGGGACTGCTGCCGCCCGGCGACGTGCCCGAAGAGCAGAAGACGCAGATGCGCGACGAGTGGGCGCGTATCTCCGTGCTGCATCGTAAGGGCGTCGCCGCCGGTATCGACAAAGACCCGAAGACGCGCATGCAGATTAAGCTTCAGGAAGCGCGCCTGATTGCGACCAACTACGCCACCTCCGACGAGATGAAGAATCGCATGAAGGCCACCGATCAGGAGATTGCCGACTACATCGCCAAGCATCCTGAGCTTGACCCGAAGCAGGCGCGCACGAAGGCCGAAGACCTGCTCAAGCGTGCGCGCGGCGGCGAAGATTTCGCCAAGCTGGCCGACGAGTTCACGGACGACCCGAGCGGCAAGGGAAAGGGCGGCGACCTCGGTTGGTTCGGCAAGGGGCGCATGATGGAGGCGTTCGAGAAGGCGGCGTTTGACCTGAAGGTCGGCGAAATCAGCGAAGTGGTCGAAACGCCCTACGGCTTTCACGTCATCAAGGTTGAAGAGCGCGGGATGAAAGACGGCGCGGACGGCAAGCCCGAAGAGCAGGTGCACGCCCGCCACATTCTTATCCGAACGGGCAGCACGAATCAGATGGGGATGCCGCAGTCGCCGCAGGATCAGGCGCGTGCAGCCGTCGAAGCCGAGAAGAGAGAAAAACTGCTCGGAGAGATTCTCCAGCGTACGAAGGTGACGGTGGCGGAAAACTTCCAAGTCAAAGCGCCGGAGATGCCCGCGCAAATGCCGATGATGCCTCCGGGCGCAGCGCCGGGCGGCGAACCGGCTCCCCTCCCCGAAAGCGGCGGGAACCCGCCCCCTCCAGCCCCGCCCGGTGGGAACAAACCATAAGAAGATTGATTCATTGATTCATTTCTTCATTGAATCGATGAGGCGATGAATCAATGGATCAATTCCTTACCTCTCGATTTCAGACGTGTAGAGCAGCTTGAAGCTAGGTGATTATCGTGTGGAGATTGTGCCGGACGCGGAGTTCCGTCTGGACGGCGGGGCGATGTTCGGCGTCGTGCCGCACACGCTCTGGTCGAAGCTCTGTCCGTCCGACGAGCAGAACCGCATCCGCTTGAACATGAACTGCCTCTTCGTCGAAACTGCGCGCGAGCGCGTGCTCGTCGAGACCGGCATCGGCGACAAGTGGACGGCTCGGCAGACAGAAATCTACGGCATCGAGCGCCGACGCTCCTTGCGCGAGTCGGTGCGCGAAGCGACAGGCTGCGCGCCCGAAGAGATAACCATCGTCGTCAACACTCATCTGCACTTCGACCACGCGGGCGGAAACACCATGCTCGACGAAGCGGGAAAGATAGTCCCAACCTTTCCCAACGCGCGCTATTTCGTCTCGCGCGAAGAGCACGCGCACGCCGAAGCGCCGCACGAGCGCGACCGCGCAAGCTATCTTCCCGAGAATTGGAAGCCGCTCGAAGCAAGCGGCCAGCTTGAGTTGAAGCCCGCCGACTACGAAGTCGTCCCCGGCCTTCGCATGGAGACCATCACAGGCCACTCGCACACGATGCAATGCACGCGTCTTGAGCGCGGCGGCCAGACTCTCTTCGGCTTCGCCGACCTCGTCCCGACGCGAGCGCATCTTCAACCGGCATGGATTATGGGCTACGACCTCTACCCCGTAGAGACGCTCGAAGCCAAAAAGCGGCTGCTCCCGCAGGCCGCGCGCGAAAATTGGCTCTGCCTCTTCTATCACGACCCCGAGCAGCCGCTCTGCCGCATCGCAGAAGAAAACGGCAAGCTGCGCGCCATCGGCTACGAAGAGAAGCCGGAAGGGTTTGTTCCGTCTGCATGAAGAAAAATCCTGAACCTCATAATTTCTAAACTCGGGAGATTAGTATGACTTCAAAGAAAAGCAGCTTTCCTCGCCTCACGACGCTCGGCGGTATTGCTCTCGTCTTTATGTTTCTCTGCTTTGCCCGTCCGGTTGTCGCGCAGGAGAAGTCGCCTCCGTCGGGCAAGCCCGCGGAGTCGCAGGGCGACCCCTCTAAAGCCGCTGTTTTCAAGCAACCGAAGAATTACATGCCGGCCGAGCTTCCTAACTTCAGGGGACTCTTCATGCTCAATTCGAAGAAACCGGCGGGCATCTTCGTTTCTTACCCGAACGACGGGGAGACGACGCAGGCTCTGCTACAGAGAATACGTGCGGCGGTTATCCCGATGTTCGTACACGGCGAACTGAAGAGGGAAGCGACGTGGGACTTCAAACCTGTCCCGGCGCATCCGGGCGACGGCGTCGAGAGCGGCACGGCTGCCACCTACACTGGCGAGACTCAGGAGATACAGGTGGTATCTTATGAGCGCGTCGGAGGCGTCCGCCCGTTTGTTTACGGTTACTTCGCCATGCGCTCGAAAGGGAAGAACTCAGGCGCTAAGTTTCTCGACGCGGAGGGCAAGGGAGTTAAAGAGTTCGACGAGCTTTGGCAATCGTTCGGTGGCTTGAAGTCAAAAGCGAATAAGGATTGAGTGGAGAAAAGCATGACGACAGCACGCATCGGCATCATCGGCGGGAGCGGCCTCTACCAGATGCCGGAACTCAAAGAGGTCGAAGAGGTCAGGGTTGAGACGCCTTTCGGCAGCCCTTCGGACGCTTTCATCGTCGGGACGCTTGAAGGCGTGCGTGTCGCGTTTCTGCCGCGTCACGGGCGAGGGCATCGTTTCAGCCCGACGGAGCTTCCGTTTCGCGCCAACATCTACGCGATGAAGCTGCTCGGCGTCGAGCGCATCCTGTCGGCCTCGGCCGTCGGCTCGTTGCAGGAACAATACGCGCCGCTCGACATGGTCATCCCCGACCAGTTCTTCGACCGAACGCGCGCGCGCGTCCGCGAATCCACCTTCTTCGGCGAAGGCATCGTCGCGCACGTCACGTTCGCGCATCCGGTCTGCTCGGAGCTGGGCGACCTGCTCGAAGAGTCGTGTCGCGCGACTGAGGTGCGCGTGCATCGCGGCGGCACGTACCTTTGCATGGAAGGGCCAGCCTTCTCGACGAAGGCTGAGTCGAACGTCTATCGCTCGTGGGGCATGGACATCATCGGCATGACGAATTTGCAGGAGGCAAAGCTCGCGCGCGAGGCGGAAATCTGCTACTCGACGCTCGCGCTCGTCACCGACTACGATTGCTGGCACGAAGCTCACGACGCCGTCTCGGTCGAGACGGTGGTCGAGTATCTCAACAAGAACGTGCGCAACGCGCAAATCATCATGCGCGAGGCAGTGCGCCGTCTCGGCGAGCGCCCGCGCGGCTGCGATTGCGGCTCGGCTCTCAAGAGCGCTATCTTCACCTCACCTGATTTATGGCCTGAGGCGACAACTAAGAGACTCGAAGCCATCATCAAAAAATACGGGAAACAGTCTGGAGTCTGAAGTCGGGAGTCTGGAGTCAAAGACAACTGATTCTGCTTTTGACTCCAGACTCCGGACTTTAGACTCCAGACTTAAAACAGAGGTGATTTTATGAAGAGAGCATTTTTAATCGGCTGCGGCATCGTGTTGATTCTGGCGACGGGAGCGGGCGTTGTGGCGAGGGCGCAGGGCAGCTTGGGTCAGGGGCCGAGCCCTTCGGTCGTGCGCGACCCCGACCTCGAAAAGGAATCGAAGCATAATCTGGAAGTCGCGCGCCACTACTTCAAGCTGAAGAAAGCCTACCGCGCGGCCATCACGCGCTGCGAAGAAATTATCGCGGGCGACCCGACCTATTCGCGTCTCGACGAAGTGCTCTACATCGCCGGGATGAGCAGCCTCCGCCTCTCCGAGAATCGCGGCAAGCAAGCCCCCACCATCCCCGCCGATAAGCTGCGCGAGGACGCACGCGAATATCTCTCACGCATCGTCGAAGAATTTCCGCAGAGCGAATTCCGCCAGCGCGCACAGGACGAGCTGCGCTCCCTCGGCGGCGTGAAACCCAAAGCTGAAAGTAAGCAGTAAGCTGTAAGCGGTGAGCAGTAGGAAAAAGCTTCGTTCCATCTGCTCGCTGCTTTTTACTGCTCACTGCTTACCGCTCACTGCTCACTAAATCACAGGAGAATCTTAAAGTGTCATTGTTGGTTGTCGGCTCGGTGGCTTTCGACGCGGTCGAGACGCCGTTTGGAAAACGCGAAAAGATGCTGGGCGGCTCGGCGACGCATTTCTCGATTGCGGCCAGCTTTTTTACTGACGTGCGGGTAGTCGGCGTCGTCGGCGGAGATTTCGGCGCGGAAGAGATGTCGGTCTTCGAGCGTCATGGCGTGGACACGTCCGACCTTGAGCGCATCGAACAGGGGCGCACCTTCTTCTGGCGCGGGCGCTACGATTTCGATTTGAACACCGCGCACACGCTCGACACGCAGCTCAACGTCTTCGCAGACTTCAAGCCGAAGCTCTCGGAAGCTTCGCGCCGCTCGCGTCTCGTCTTTCTCGGCAACATCCAGCCCGACCTGCAAACGGAAGTGCGCGAGCAGGTGGCGGGCGCGCAGCTCGTCGCGCTCGATACGATGAACTACTGGATTTCGACCGTGCCCGACGCCGTCCGAGAGGCTATCAGCGGCGTCCACGTCGTCATCATCAACGACGCCGAAGCCCGCCAGCTTGCCGGAGAGCCGAACCTGATAAAAGCCGCGCGCAAGATTCTCTCCTGGGGGCCGTCGGCTCTCGTCATCAAGCGCGGCGAGTACGGTGCGGCGTTGTTCACGTCCGGCGCTTACTTCGCTATCCCCGCCTATCCGCTCGAATCCGTCTTCGACCCGACCGGCGCGGGCGACACCTTCGCCGGTGGCTTCATGGGCTACCTCGCCAGCCAGGAACAGATTGACGATGCCGCGATGCGCCGCGCCATGATTTTCGGCTCCGTGATGGCATCCTTCAACGTCGAAGAGTTCGGCACCGAGCGCGTCAGCCGCCTCACCTACGACGAAATCAACCAGCGCTTCCGCACCTTCAAACAGATGACCCACTTCGAGGAAATCCCCTTCGAGCGGTTAAAGCAGTGACAAGTGACGAGAGAAGAGTGACAAGTTAAAACCGGGTGAATAGTGAATGGTAAATGGTGAATAGAAAGAACAGTCTTTCACCATTTACCATTTACTATTCACCATTAACCTGTCTTTCGGTCTTGCTCGTCACTCGTCACTTGTCACTCGTCACTGTATAATCGCTCTCCGAAATCAATCCGAGAATGTGGGAGAAGCTATGTTCTGTCCTGTTTGCGAATCTGAATATGAGGCGGGCATCACGGTCTGCCCGGACGACGACGCGGAGCTGGTCGAGCGCCTGACTGCGGAGAATACCGTCTACGACCACAGCGAGGCGCGTTTTGTGCCTCTACATACGGTCGGCTCGCCGGCCGAGGCCGAGATGGTCAACGACATCCTCGCCCAGAACGGCATCCGCTCCGCCGTCCAGTCGGGCGGTATGGACGCCTTCTCACCTCTGCTCTCAACTACCGCGCCCGGCGCGCTCGTCCTCGTCGATGAGCGCGACTTCGACCGCGCGCAGGAGATTTACAACTCCTTCTTCGGCGACGACACCACGCCCCTCACAGGCGCGACCGACGAGGAAAACGATGAAGGATGAACGCTGAACGCGGAACGAAAAGCAGAAAGTAGTTAGCTTTCACTTCATCGTTCAGCGTTCCGCGTTCAGCGTTTGATTTAGAGGTTTGGCGATGACGGCGATTGAGGCTCAGGGCGGGGCATTGATGGTGGTGATGACTGCCGGGAGTCGTGAAGAGGCTGTGCGGCTGGCGGAGATGCTGGTGGGCGCGCGTCTGGCGGCCTGCGTGCAGATTCTGCCGGAGATTGAATCGGTTTATCGCTGGCAGGGAGAGGTGCAACGCGAGGCGGAGATTCTTCTGTTCGCCAAAACGAGCGCGGCATGCTTTCCAGACCTCGAACGCGAAGTCCGCGCCCTTCACTCCTACGAGACGCCGGAGATTATCGCGCTGCCTTTGAGTCAGGCTTCAGCCCCTTATCTCGCGTGGCTCGGCGAAAACGTCCTGCCCGCGCACAGCACGACGCGACAGTCAGCCGCTTCGTCAAACGACCGTCCGCCCGAATAGAAGCTTTTCATCAAGACGACAAAAATCAGAGGCACGAAGGAATTTTATCTCATCCTTCGTGCCTCGAATTTTTTTTGTGATGCCGTACTTCTCGCCGGTCTTCGTCGGCTTTAGTAATCGTAGGTCACGCTCTTGTCGAGCTTGCGCAGCGAGTCCTGACTGCGTGAGATGATGTCCACGACCTCTGCGGGTGAGTCGGTCAGGTGCAGGAGCTTCAGGTCGTCTTCGGAGATTTTACGCTCGGCGAGCATCACCTCCTTAATCCAGCGCAGCATCAACTCCCAGTATTGAGAGCCGAAGAGGACGACGGGGAAGTTTCTAATCTTGCGCGTCTGGATGAGTGTGAGCGACTCGAAAAGCTCGTCGAGCGTGCCGAAGCCACCGGGGAAGATAACGAAGGCTGTGCTGTATTTGACGAACATCGTCTTGCGCACGAAGAAGTATTTGAAGGTCAGCGAGCGAGTCTGGTAAGGGTTGCCCTTCTGCTCGAAGGGAAGCTCAATATTGCAGCCGATTGAGACGCCGCCCGCTTCGACCGCGCCTCGATTGGCGGCCTCCATGATGCCGGGGCCGCCGCCCGTGATGACGGCGAAACCGGCGCGCGCCAGAAGCGCAGCCGTCTCCCGCGCCGCCGCGTATTGCGGGTCGTCCTCCGCCGTGCGAGCCGAACCGAAGATGGAGACGCCGCGCGTGACGCTCGCAAGCTCGTCGAACCCTTCGACGAACTCGCCCATGATACGAAAGACGCGCCACGTATCCGTATGAATAAATTCGTCGGGCTTCGGCGACTCAAGCAACTGCTCGTCCTGAGTCACAGGCTTCGCAGAATTGCGTTTATCTTTTGTCTTAGCCATAAAAGTCTGGAGTCTGAAGTCTGAAGTCTGGAGTCAGAAGTCAAAACAGAAAGCATTTGTCTCTGACTTATAGACTCCAGACTCCAGACTTCAGACTTTTAGAATGCCATGATGTTGTAGCCGCAATCGACGTGGATGACTTCGCCGGTGATGCCGGAGGACAGATGGCTGCAAAGGAAAAGGGCTGTGTTGCCGACCTCGCGCGCCTCGACGTTGCGTCGAAGCGGGGCGCGCTCGGCGTGATGCCGGAGCATCGAGCCCATGTTGCCGACGCCGCGCGCGGCGAGCGTGTTGAGAGGCCCGGCGCTGATGGCGTTGACGCGAATGTTACGCTTGCCGAGGTCGGCGGCCAGGTAGCGCGTGCTCGCTTCGAGCGCGGCCTTCGCCACGCCCATCACGTTGTAATTCTCCACGACTTTCTCAGCGCCGTAGTAGGTCATCGAGACGATGCTGCCGCCCTCGGTCATCAGGGGTGCGGCGGCGCGTGCGAGCGCGGCGAGCGAGTAGGCGCTGATTTCGAGCGCCGTCACGAAGGCGTCGCGCGAGGTGTTGACGTATTCGCCTTCGAGCGCTTCTCGCGGCGCGAAGGCGAGACTGTGAACGAGAAAGTCGAGGCGTCCGAATCGTTCGCCGACCTGCCTGAAAGTTTCCTCAACCTCTTCGGGCTTAACCACGTCGCATTGAGCGGTGAAGGAGCCGTCCAGCTCGCGCGTCAAATCTTCGACGTTATCCCGCAGACGCTCGTTCTGATACGTGAACGCCAGACGCGCGCCCGCCTCGCTCAAAGCCTGCGCCGACGCCCACGCAATCGACCGCTTATTGGCGACGCCGAAAATGATTCCATTCTTATTCTCAAGCATGCGTTAACCTCAAGATTCGTAAATCGTGAATCGTAAATCGTGAATAGTTAAAACCTGTTCTTTCTATTCACGATTTACGATTCACGATTTACCAGTTTATGTCTTCCGCGATGAGTGAATACAAGACGGCGTCGTGCGCGACGCCGTGATAGAGCAGACCTTTGCGGAGGATGCCTTCACGTTGCGCTCCGGCTTTCTCGGCGACGCGCTGGCTCGCGTGGTTTTTGACCGAGGCGACGATTTCGAGGCGCTGGAATCCGAGTTGTTCGAGGCCGAAGCGGGCGAGCAGCCGTGCGGCGGTCGTGGCTGCGCCGCGCCGGGTGGCGGCGGTTCGCACCCAGTAGCCGAGATTCGCGCTCTGGTGGATGCGGTCTATCTTGTTCAGGCCGACGGTGCCGAGAAATTTTCCGTTCGTCGTGTCGAAGATGACGAGGCCGTAGGCGATGTCGGCCTCCCATTCCGGCTCGCGCGCGAGCACCCAGCTCTCGCTCTCTTTCATCGAATAATCGGGATGCGCCCAGGGCATCCACGGACGAAGCTCTGCCAGCGATTCGCGGACGGCTTCGTAGAGCCGAAGGGTGTCGTCCGCGCGGAAAGACCGGATGCCGAGGTCGTCTTTCGTCAGCTCGACTTTCATCGTTTCTGCGAAGATGAAGCTCAGGCGAAATATCAATCCGGCGCACGAACCGTTGCGGCAGGCCGCGCGCCGGAGTTTTCGCCCGAACGTCTATGCCGCCGCGCTCTCGGGAGTGGCGGTCATCAAACGCGCGTACTCGCCGCTCTCAACCCACTTGAGAATCTCGGAGACGCGCCAGACGGGGAAGGGATGCGAGAGGCCGGAAGTGATGATGTCTGCCCAGAAGCGGTCGAGCGCGCGCTCGTCGTAGTTCTTCTGGAAGTCGCGCGCCTGCGCGAGAAACTGCTCGTAGTCAACCTTCGAGGCGAACGTGCCGCCGCAGAGCTTCATCATCGTGCGACCGATAACGTTTGCATCCTGCGTGACGAGGAGCGCCGCGCGGTCGCACGAAAGCTCTGCGCGTCGAGCCCATGCGAGGATGGCGGCGCGCATCGTGCCGGAGAGAAGCTGTGCGACGAGGTTGGCGACGGGCGCGGCGGCAATCGCCACGTTGGCGAGCGCTTCGAGCAGGTGCGCCGCCGTCAGGTAGAGCACGTGCTCGGCGTGGATGTGCCCGACCTCGTGCGCGATGACGGCCAGGACTTCCTCGTCCGTCAGACGTTCGAGCAGCGCCGAATGAAGCACGATGACGGGGCGCTCGACGCCGCCCGTGAAAGCGTTGACCATCGGGTTCTGCTGCACGAACAACTCCGGCATATCGACGCCGAGCGTCGTGCACGCAATCTGAAGCTTCGCGTAGAGGTCTGGACACTGCTGCGTCGTCACACGGACGGCGCTCGCCGTGAAGATGACGCGAATGGCCGACTCGCCCGTCACGACCAGAAGCTTCTTCAAAGCCGTGTCGATACCGGGAATCGCCTTCAGCGCGGCGAGCGCGCGGCTGTCAGCCGGATGCACGTACTGGTGCTTATCAAGCTCGGCGAATTTCCTGTGCGGCTCGTCCGAGAGCGTCAGGCGGCAACGACCGCACTTGGCCTGCCCGCCCTCGGCGCGCGTCTGGTTCAACTGTCCGCAGTAGCGGCAACGCACAGCCGTCGTGCCGTTCTGATTTGAAAGGGATTCTATTTCTGACATCTCCAGCTTCCTTCGATGAATGAATCGACAAGCAACCTTCGGGGAAGACCAAACTCAAACTCTCTGCCCTCCAAGTATCAACGATTGAGCCGCGCGAGAGCAAGGAACGCGAGAGCAATCAGCAATCAGCTTTCAGCAGTCAGCAATCAGCAATCAGCCGGAGCTTCTCTCTAAATCAGCTTCAAGGCTTCGGGGAAAGGATTGGCTGAAAGCTGAAAGCTGACTGCTGACCGCTTTAATGCTTAAAGTGACGCACTCCGGTAAACACCATCGAGAGGCCGTGCTGGTTGGCGGCTTCGACGACTTCGGCGTCGCGGAGCGAGCCGCCGGGCTGGATGACGGCGGTGATGCCGTGTCGTGCGGCTTCGTCGATGCCGTCGCGGAAAGGGAAGAAGGCGTCGGAGGCGAGGACTGAGCCGGGCAAGGGAAGCTGGGCGCGCATCGCGCCGATGCGTACCGAATCGACCCGCGACATCTGCCCTGCGCCGACGCCGACTGTCTGACCCGCGCGCGCATAGACGATGGCGTTCGACTTGGTGTGCTTGCAGACCGTCCAGGCGAAGAGCAGGGCGGCCATCTCTTCGTCGGTCGGCTGGCGCTCGGTGACGACCTTGAGCGCGTCCGGCGTCAGCCGGTGCGCATCGCGCGTCTGCACGAGCAGTCCGCCGCCGATTCGTTTGTAGTCCAAACCCTCCGCCTCTTCCGTCACCCCGACGCGAAGGATGCGCAGGTTCTTCTTCGCACGAAACGTCTCGATAGCAGCCTCTTCATAATCGGGCGCGACGACGACCTCCGTGAAAATCTCCGTGACGGCGCGCGCCGCCTCAACGTCTACCGTCCGGTTGAAGGCGACGATGCCGCCGAAGGCCGAGACGGGGTCGGTAGCAAGCGCGCGGCGGTAAGCTTCGGCGGGCGAAGCGCCCGTGCCGACGCCCGCCGGGTTCGTGTGCTTGATGATGGCGCAGGCCGTCCGGTCGAAATCCGAGACGAGCTGCCATGCCGCGTCCGCATCGACGTAGTTGTTGAAAGACATCTCCTTGCCGGAGAGCAGCGCGGCGTGAGCGACGCCGCCCTCTTCGCCCGCGTCGTAGAGCGCGGCGTGCTGGTGCGGGTTTTCGCCGTAGCGCAGGTCGGAGATTTTTTTGAGGCTCAGGTTGAGCGAAGGCCAGAGCGCATTGTGCGGCGCGTCCTGCGCGACCAGCTCGCCGAGCTGCGCCTCGAAATCAAGCACGAAACTCTCGGGCGCGGCGTGCTGACCCAGGTAGTTATAGACGTGCGCGTCGTACTCGCAGGTGCGGCGGAAGGCTCGCCACGCGAGGGCGCTGCGCGTGGCGAGCGAGAGCGCGCCCCCCGTTCGTCGCAGCTCTTCGACGAGCGGGGCATAATCTTCCGTCAAGACGACGACGGCGACATCCCTGAAATTCTTAGCGGCTGAGCGAATCATCGCGGGGCCGCCGATGTCTATCTGCTCGACGGCTTCGGCGAGCGTCACGCCGGGGCGAACGATTGTGCGCTCGAAGGGGTAGAGATTGACGACGACCATATCAATGGGCTCGATTGAATGCTCGGCGAGCGCAGCCACGTGGGCGTCGTCGTCGCGCAGCGCAAGCAGCGCGCCGTGAATGCGCGGGTGCAAGGTCTTGACCCGCCCGTCGAGCATTTCGGGGAAGCCCGTCACGTCCGACACGTCGCGGACTTCTACGCCCGCCTCGCGCAACGCTTGAGCCGTCCCGCCCGTGCTCAAAAGCTCGACCCCGAAACTGCCGAGAGCGCGCGCAAACTCGACGAGCCCACGCTTATCCGAAACGCTCAGCAGCGCGCGTCGAATCCGTCGGAGTCCTTCTGTTTTCTGTTCGGTCATAAGGAAGCTTTCAGCCAGTCAGCAATCAGCGTTCAGCAAAAGCGTTTGAAGTGAATCGTGAATCGGAGACGTTGACGGTCTTTATAACTCAATCAGGCTGACGGCTGAAAGCCTACAAGCTGCCTGCTGGCTGTTGGCTGCTGGCTGATTGCTGACAAGCTGATTGCTGATTGCTAAAAGCTAATTGCTCAGCGTGTAGCTTTCGCGCAGCGTTCGTATGCGAAGCTTGCGCGTGCTTTGGCGCGTCAGGCTCACGTCGAGCGGGCGCGGGTTGCTCGTCGCGGTTGCCGTCCGAGTCGCATAGAAGCCGAGCACGTATTGCCCCTGCAAGTCTTCGGCGATGGCGCGGAAGACGTTTGAGAGGTCGGGCTGCGCCTGCGGGTCGAGCGAGGCGCGCGCATCGCCGACGGTGAAAAACTGTCCGCCCGTATCGCGCGCGAGGTCGCGGAAGCCTTTGGCGGTCGGGCGCGGGCGGAGCGCGCCGTCGCTCGCCATGAAAAGCGGCAGGTGTACGACGTAGATGGAGACGCCGCTCTGCTGCGCTTCGCGGACGACCGAAGCGGCGCGCGTCGTGCTCGCGTTGTCGAGCCCGTCGCTGATGAGAATGACGATGCGGCGCTCGCCCCTATCGTCTCCGAGCGTTCGGTAGCTGCGGACGGCTGCGAGCGCGGCGTCGAAAATCGCCGTCCGGCGGTTGGGCGCGAGCGGAAGTAGAAACGCCTGTCGAGCTTTCTCTTCGTCTACGGTGAAGGCAACGACCGTCTCGGGCTGTTCCCAGAATCGAACGACGGAGACGCGCGAGCCTTTGCCGAAGCGTTGGAGGAGGGCGAGGGCTGTCTCGCGCTGGCGTGTGATGGTGTCGCGCGTGCTCCCAGATGCGTCGAGCAGGAAGGTGAGCGCGACGCGCTCGGTTCCGGCGGCGAAGTAGGAGATTTCGACCGTAGAGCCCGCGTCGCGCAACCGGAAGTCGTCGCGCGCGAGACCCTGCACGCGGCGTCCGCGCGCGTCCGTCACGTAGAGCGGCACGGCGACGAGGTTCGTCTCGACGCGGACGACTTCTTCCGCCTGTGCATCCGCCGCCTGCGCTTGAGCATCAGAAGAGCTTGCGGCGAACGAGCAGAGAACGACGAAGAGCAGACCTGACAGGGTAGAGTGAGCGGTGGGCGACCGGAAGTGTCGCCGGGGGAAGATTGAGCTTCGGAGTGTCATTCGGACGAGCTTAGAACAGGAAGCGTCCGAAAAGCAGAATGCTCAAGATGACGGCAATCGTGATGATGATGATTTTAACGAGACTCACAGCCGAATCCTCAAGGGGCAGCGCGCCTTTGGAAATCAACGGCGCTCAAGCGAGGCTGACATTCTATCGACGCTTTGCGAGAACTGTCAACGCCGCCCTCGGAAGCGTCCCCGTCGATTTCCCCCACATTTGGAAGATATTACGCCCCGACGACCCGAGCAGTTCCCGTTTTCTGACTCGAACGGCGTTCGCCCTTCGATGACTCGGCTTGCCGCGCGCGGTCGGCTTCGACGCGAAAGGGGCGCGGATGTTATAATCGCGTCAAATTCAAAAGACCAACCCGTTCAAGAGTTTTAGGTTGAGATTCACGGATTGAGATTCAGCAGTCAGGAGAAGGATAGAAAGAGCGGCCGAGCCTCGCGCTTGTTGGCGCTCGCGCTGCTCTTCGTCTTCGCGCACGCCTTCGTCGTCAGCGCGACGCACTTTCACCGCGCCGGCGGAGCGAGCGCCGACGCGCAGACAAGTTTCACTCAGAGGGCGAGTCTCGATACGCAGACGCGCGCCGAGACGGACGCCGCGAGCGGTCACGCGCAATGTCTTCTCTGCCGCTTGCAGCGCAGCCTCACGGCAGACCTCGACCGCCAAAGCTTCGTCCCCGCGCCGCCCTCGCGGAAGCTCTCCGACATCAAGGCTGTCTCGACAGTAGCTCCCCTGAGCAATGCTTATCTGGCTCCCGCCGGACGCGCGCCGCCCGTCGCCTGAAAACCTCTCGAAGACGGGCAGACTCCAAACGACAAACAGGCTCTTCTGCGTCAGTCTCGCTTTAGCCGTTCGCGCTGCGGACGGCAGACCAGCGAGGCGGACGCAACGCTTCGACGAAGCCAGACCGGCGTCTGTCCGCGACGAGAGTTGTCTGCCACCCGAACGCGCGTTTAGCAAGCATTTCATCCGGCGTCGATTCATAAAGCATTCAAAAGGAGTTTTACAATGCAGCGCAGAAATCATCGGGGAAGTTATCTGTCGAGCGTCCTTCTGGGAATAGCTCTCGTCTGTTTTCCGTCGAGCGCGACGGCGCAGATTCACGGCTCTCTCTTTCAGGCTCAGACCGACGCGCGCGGCGCGACGCTTTCAGGCACGGTCACGCTGGCCGAAGGTGGCACGCCTCTGCATAACGTGATTATGACCGTCGTGCAGCTCCGTCGCTCGACCGAGACGCAGGAGGGCGGCGCTTACAGCTTCGAGCAGCTTCCGCCGGGCACTTACACCGTGCTCGCGCACATGGAGGGTTTCCCCGATGTCGCGCAGAGCGTCACCGTGCGGCGCGGCGAGACGACGACGCTCGATTTCCAGCTTCGTCTCACCGGCTTCAAAGAAGAAGTGACCGTCACGGCTACCGGCAGCGAGCAGTCTACCTTCGAGGCGTTTCAATCCGTCTCCACGCTCGATTCCATCAGGATTGCCGAAGCGAGCCATCCTTCAATCGGGGAGGTGCTCGACAAAGAGCCCGGCGTGGCGAAGCGTAGCTTCGGCCCCGGCTCGTCGCGTCCCGTTGTGCGTGGCTTCGACGGCGACCGCGTGCTCGTCGTGCAGGACGGCACTTCGACCGGCTCTCTGGCCTCGCAGTCGGGCGATCACGGCGAGCCGATTGACGTGCTCTCTCTCGAACGTCTCGAAGTCGTCAAAGGCCCTGCGACGCTGCTTTATGGAAGCAACGCTGTGGGCGGCGTCGTCAACGCCGTCACCGGCCACGACTACGCGCATCAGGGCTGGCGCGGATATTTCACGGGCGTCGCGGGCACGACTAACAATCAGGCGAGCGCGAGCGGCGGCGTCGAGTACGGGCGCGGCGGCTGGATGTTCTGGGGCAACGCGAGCGGCCAGCGCACGGGCGACTACAACACGCCCGTCGGTCGCATCGAGAATTCCGGGGCGCGCGTCGGCAACGGTATCGCGGGCTTCGGTCGCTACTCGGACAAATCTTTCCTGAGCTTCACCTACAACTACGACAACCGTCGCTACGGCATCCCCTTCGCCTCCTTCTTCGAGAGCGGCGGGACGGAGACCGGCTCTAACGTCGATGTCGCCGCGCGCCGACACAACTTCAAATTCAACGGCGGCTTCCGCAATCTCGGCGGCTTCGTCGATGCCTTCCGCCTCACGCTCGACTACAGCAACTACAATCACAGGGAACTTGAAGGCGAAGAAATTGGCACGCGCCTGCAAAACAACGTCTTCACCTATCGAGGCGTCTTCGAGCAGAGCAAGCGCGGGCATCTCGCAGGCAGCTTCGGCTTCTCAGGCTTCCGGCGCGACTACGAGACCGAGGGCGAAGAAGTGCTCGCGCCTCCTACCGTCCAGAACTCTTTCGCCCTTTTCACCTTGCAGACGCTCGATTTCGAGCGCGTCAAATTCCAGCTCGGCGGACGCCTCGACCATAACTCCTACAACCCGACAGGCTCGCTACCGCGTTCCTTCACGGGCTTCTCCGGCGCTGCCGGCATTCGCGTCGGCCTCTGGTCGGGCGGCGCGTTCGTCGCCAACTACACGCATTCCTACCGCGCGCCCGCGCTCGAAGAGCTTTACAACAACGGCCCTCACATCGGAAACCTGACCTTCGAGATAGGCAACCCGCTGCTCACGCGCGAGCGTAACGACGGCGTCGATTTCTCTCTGCGCCACGCCTCGCGCCGACTGCGCGCCGAAGCCAACCTCTACTACTACAACATTCAGGACTTCGTCTTCCTCGCCCCGACCGGCGCGTTTGAAGACGGACTCATCGAGGCAGACTACTTTCAGGCCGACAGCCGTTTCCTCGGCACAGAGATGACGCTCGACCTCATGCTTCACGAAAACTTCACCTTCAACCTCGGCTTCGACGCCGTCGATGCCCAGTTGAAGGACGGCACGCCTCTGCCCCGCATCCCTCCCATGCGCGGACGCCTCGGCTTCGACTGGCGCTACAAAAATTTCAGCCTCCGCCCCGAAGCCGTCTTCGTCAGAGACCAGAACGAGATATTCCCCACCGAGACGCGCACGCCCGGCTACGCGCTCTACAACCTCCACGCTTCCTACACCGTCCCCGCTCCCCACTACGCGCACATCTTCGCCGTCAACGCCTTCAATCTCGGCGACCGTCTCTATCGCAACCACCTCTCCTTCATCAAAGACCTCGCCCCCGAAATCGGGCGCGGCATCCGCTTCACCTACACCGTCCGGTTCTTCTAAAACCGAACGACCAACGTCGAGCACGCAGAGAGCGCAGAGGAAACGGAGAAATCAGAACCTCCGCGCCCTCTGCGCCCTCCGCGTTAAAAATCAACGCCTACAGACTCAACCCGAATCAACCTCGGATTCCAAACCGCATAGACACTCTCCGTTCAGCATCCATCTCAACTTTCAACACTCGAACGAGAACTGTGCTTTAATGTACGCGAACCCATCGAAGGAGTCTTACCGGAGCTTGCCATACAGCCGACGCACTTTCCGCCCCGCCCGCCGACCCGAATCGCGTTTGAGAGTCAGAGCCTTCGGCACGCTTCTCTCCTGCCTCCTTCCGCTTCTGCTCGCCTGCGCCGCGCAGACAATTACAAACGCGCAGGACATGAGCGCGCAGATGAGCGTCGTCTCTCTCTCCCCGCCGCGCGTCCGCGTCGAAGGAAGTCGGGCCAGCGCCACGAAAAGCTGGTCGTTCAGGCACTCCTACGCGGGCATCTCGCTTGCCGACCGTCTGGAAAATCTCTCGCTCAAAGATGCGAGCGGCGCAGACGTGCCAGTTCGCAGGCTCGCGCCCGGCGAGTATGAAGCCGAGCGCCCGGCCACGCGTTTCAGCTATCACGTCCGGCTTGAGCCGCCCCTTGATACCTCAAGCGCCGCGCACCTATCCTGGCTCACAGACGGCTACGGAGTCCTCATGCCCGGCGACCTCCTGCCGCTCCCCGCAACGCACGCGAGTTTGCGATTCGACTTGCCCGCCGACTGGCGTCTCTCTACCTCTGAACCGCCGACGGCAACCCTCGGCTATTCCGTCAAGGATGCCGAAGACACAATCTTCTTCATCGGTCGAAATCTGCGCGAGCGGCAGACGCGCTCTTCCGAAGGTGTGCGCTGCACGTTCGTCACGACCGGCGATTGGGCGTTCGACGACGAAGAGGCTTCTGATGCGGTGTCGGACATTCTCAAAGAGCACGCGAGCATCCTCGGCGGCGCGCCCGCCGGACGCCTGCTCGTCGTCCTCGCGCCCTTTCCCCTGCCCGCGAGCGCGCAGATGTGGAGCGCCGAAACGCGCGGGCGCACCGTCTTTCTGCTCTCCGGTCGCTGGCCTGCAAAAGCGACGGCGCTCGCGCAGCTCAACGTCCCCCTGACACACGAGCTGCTTCACCTCTGGGTGCCGAACGCGCTCGCGCTCGACGGAGAATACGATTGGTTTTACGAAGGCTTCACGCTCTACCAGTCGATGCGCGTCGGCGTGCGTCTCGGGCACCTTACCTTTCAGGACTACCTGAACGCGCTCGGGCGAGCCCACGATAACTACCGAGCAGCGCGCGGACTCAAGGAGCTTTCATTGCTCGAAGCCTCCGAGCGTCGCTGGTCGGGCGCGACGAGCCTCGTCTACAACAAAGGAATGCTCGTCGCCGCTCTCTACGACCTCACGCTCAGGCTGCAAACCTCGAACAAGAATTCGCTCGACGACGTATATCGTGAACTGTTTCGCCGCTACACATCGGAAGCGAATCGGCGCACAGGTAACGACGCCGTCATCAAGCTTCTCGGCAGCATGCGCGGCATGCAGAGCTTCACACAAAGTTACGTACGCGGTTCGGAAGCGCTCGATTTGGCCTCAGTCGTCGAGCCCTTCGGTCTGCGTGTGGAGACTTCGGGAGCGCGTACGCGTCTCGTCGTCTCGCCCATGCTGAGCCGCCAGCAGCGCGAACTGCTACGCAAATTGGGTTACAATGAAACGCGAAGAGCCGCTTGAGCCGCGCATCAGTCTCTCAATCGTTCATGCGCGCGAGCAATCTACGCCGGTTGCCGTTTCAAAAGCTCTTCAAACGAAATAGCCATTGCATTTCAAGTCTCTTTTATCTGGTGACAAAGTTTAAATGTCGAGCATCCTGCAATTCATCCTGCAAACGTCGAGGCACGTCAGGCGGAGTCTGCTCCTGGTTCTGACCGTCTCGACGGCAGCCTGCGGCGCTCTTGCGAGCAAAGAGGAGACGGGCGTCATCATCGCGCGTCGAGCGCAAATTCGCAGTTCGACGGCCGTCGTCGCCGCCGACCTCAAGGAGGTCGTGCGCAACGAGGTCGTCGATATTCTCGACTCCAACACGGCGGAGAACGGCGAGAGCTGGCTGCTCGTGCGCACGCGCGACGCCGAGAACACCGAAGGCTGGATTGAAGCGCGCAACGTCATGCCGCAGGAGATGCTCGAACGCGCCCGCCAGCTCGCCAAAGAGGATGAGGGATTGCCCGCACAAGCCACCGGCCAGCTTCGCGCCAGCACCAACATCCGCCTCTCTCCTGACCGCACCAAAGACGACAATATCCTGATGAAGCTTGAGAGCGGTGCGCGCTTCGAGATAGTCGGCTGGAAACGTGTGGCGAAAACAAGAGCTGCGGATACCGCCGAAAGCGACGACGTTCCGAAGCCCGGAGCAGCGCCCGCCAACGACGCCGCTTCAAGAAGAGAAGGCGACGAGGCCAAGCTGCCCGAAGAGACGACCGAACTCTGGTATAAAGTTCGTCTCGCAAACTCGACCTCGCCCGCCCCCGCCGCTTGGGTCTACGGCAAACAGGTCGAGCTGACCGTTCCCAGCGACATCATCTTCTACCGCACAGGCCGCGAGTTCGTCGCATGGCAAAGACTCGATGACGAAGATGCTAGCCCGGAAGACTCTCAACGGAACTCCCAGGATACTTCGCGCGACGCGCAGCCCGGCAGTTGGGTGATTCTGGAGAAAAGCAGTGCCGCCGATGCCAACAAGCTCGATTCGCCCGACTTCGACCGCATCTATGTGCTCGGTTACGACAAAGACAGACAGGAACACTACACCGTCTATCGCAGCCCTGACCTCGAAGGATTCTTACCCCTGCGTCTTGAAGGAAAAGGCGACAGCAAGACTTTCGCCGTGCGGCTGAAACATGATGGGGAGTTGAAGGATGCACGCTACAGGGTAATCACAGACGACAGAGGCTTGCTTCGAGTCGAGCCGCTCGACGAGGCTGCAAAAAGCGGCAGAAAGAGGTAGGCCGAAAAGCGTAAAGGAAGCTTGAGCGAAGAGCTTAGCAGGGCTCTCGCGCAACCCTTCAAAAAATATGGTCTCGGGTGTTGACAAAAAATCGGGAATCCCTATAATGCCTCTTTGCCTGACACGGCGGTTGACATTTCGGTAAACAAAGAGCGCGTTTGACGAGCCGCTTCTCTTTCAAAAGCTTTTGTGAGAGGGAGCGGCTGTTTCATCCGCAGAGGACGAAGCTTCGCCAGTTCGCTCGAATTTGAATGCCCGATTTAGCCTCGAACACAGGCAAAGAAAGTGTCAGCTGGAACATCTTAGCCTGATGCACTTGACAAGATAGATGTGGCTGAGCTAAAGTCTCAGTTTCCTTGAGACGAGAAAAAGTCGTCTATAAGGCAACCGAAACGAATCTGGAAGCAACTAAGTACGGATTCGGTGAAATTGAAGTCGATCTTTGAAAACCAGATAGAGCGTGTCTCTGTTGATTTCTCTTTGAGAGAGAGTTTTTCCTTGCACCAGAGGGACAGATTTACAAGGTCTGTTCCGAGCAACAAAACTCTTCTTTCGGGAAGAGTCATCATCAGA
>DASWNP010000003.1:0-223268 GCA_036399175.1 Pyrinomonadaceae bacterium
CGTCTGTTGCTTTTCGGGCGGGTTTCGACCCCGGCCGCGCAAGCAGGAGAGGGCCGCCCGACTCTTAACTGACGAATTCGACTTCGACGCGGCGGGGGATGATGCCGCGCTCCGCGCCTTCGTCGAGGAGGCGCTGGACGGCGGCGCGGCCGCGCGCCGTGTAGTCGAGCGTCATCTGATTGACCCACATCGCGACGAAGCGGTCGGCCAGTTCCGTGTCCATGTCGCGCGCGAACTGCATGGCGTAGGCGAGAGCGTCCGCTCGATGTTCGAGCGAGTAGCGGATGCTCTCGTGCAGGTAGTGAGAGACGCGCGAGATGGTCTCTGTGCCGAGGTCGCGGCGGATGACGTTTCCGCCCATCGGGAGCGGAAGCCCCGTCTGGCCGTGCCACCACTCGCCCAAATCCACCACCTTTTGCAGCCCTAAATTTTGATAGAAGAGCTGGCCTTCGTGAATCAAAAGTCCCGCGTCGCACGCGCCGCTTCTGACGGCGTCGATAATGCGGTCGAAGGGAACGACTTCGTATGAGAAATCGGGGCAGAGGATGCGCAGGGCGAGAAAGGCGCTCGTCAGCTTTCCGGGCACGGCGATTTTCAGGCGCGACAAATCCTCCGTCTTGTAAGGCTCGCGGGCGACGACGATGGGGCCGTAGTTGTCGCCGATGCTCGCGCCGTGCGGAAGCAGCGTGTAGCGGTCGGCGATGTAGGCGTAGGCGTGGAAGCTGATGGCCGTCACGTCGTAGACGCCGCGCATCGCCTTCTCGTTGAGCGTCTGGATGTCTTCGAGGACGTGCGTGAATTCGAGGTCGCCCGTGTCGAGCTTGTTGGTCGCCAGCGCGTAGAACATGAAGGCGTCGTCCGAGTCGGGCGAATGAGCGACGGTGATGGTGCGTTTTTCGGTTGCGGTGGTCATGCTTTGGATTTTCTTTAGACCTGGGTAACTTCTCGTTCTACCGGATTATAAAGTGTGTCGCGCTCGACGGGAGAGAAGCCCGCGTCTTCGATGAGCGCGACTATCTCCTGCTTCGACATCTTGACCTCACCGCCCGCTTCGACCGAGTAGCTCTCAGACAGCTCGCCGCCTTCGGTGATGGTGCCGTCGAGGTCGTTCGCGCCGTAGTGGAGCGCGACCTGCGCGAGACGCTTTCCGAGCATCACCCAGTAGGCTTTGATGTGCGCGAAGTTGTCGAGCATGAGACGCGAGACGGCAACGGTCTTCAGTGAATCGACGCCCGAGGGGCCGGGCAGGTGCGGAAGCTGCGTGCCCTCGGGGTAGAAGGCGAGCGGGATGAAACACTGAAAGCCGCCCGACTTGTCCTGCTGCTCGCGCAGGCGGACGAGATGGTCGATGCGGTCTTCTACGGATTCGATGTGGCCGTAGAGCATCGTGGCGTTGGTCTTAAGACCAGCCGCGTGGACTTTGCCCGCGAGGTCGAGCCAACGCTGGGCGTCGCACTTGTGCGCGCAAATCATCGAGCGCGTCGGCTCGCGGAAAATCTCCGCGCCTCCGCCCGGACACGAATCCATGCCAGCCGCCTTCAGTTCTTCGATGACCGCCTCGTCCGTCATCTTGTAGAAGTGCGCGAAGTGGTCAAGCTCGACCATCGTGAAAGCCTTCAGGTGAAGCTGCGGATATTGTCGCTTCAGCGACGAAAGCAAGTCCGTGTAGTAACGGAAGGGAAGCTTCGTGTTCAGGCCGCCGACGATGTGCAGCTCGGTCGCGCCCTCGGCGACGGCCTTGCCCGCGATACGAAGGGAGTCTTCGATGTTGTGCGTGTAGGCGTCCGCCTCGCGCGGCGTGCGGAAGAAGTTGCAAAACTTGCAGTCGGCGTAGCAGACGTTGGTCGGGTTGAAATGGCGGTTGACGTTGAAATAAGTCGTCAATCCGTGCATCCGCCGCCGGACGGTATCGGCAAGCTTCGAGAGCGCCGCTAAATCGTTCGTCTCGTAGAGCGCGAGGCCGTCGGCGAAAGAGAGGCGCTCGCCCGCTTCTACTTTCGCGGCCAGCTCGTTCAGTTTCGGGTCGTGTGAAAAGTTCATAGTCTTGATTATCTGAATTTCTCGTTTCTATTCCCAGAGAGAGCGCACGTCGAGCACGAAGCCGTGCAGCAGAGGCTCGCCCGAGACGCTTTCGGGGTCGTCTAAAATCTCGACGGCAGCTTGCGGTCGATAAATGTGAACCTTCTTCTCGAAGGGGTCGATGAGCCAGCCAAGCTGCGCGCCGTTCTCCATGTACTCCTGCATCTTCTCCTGCAACTGCCGCAGCGAATCGCTCGGCGACCGCAGCTCGACGACGAAATCAGGACAGAGCGGGAGAAATCTCTCCTGCTCTTCGTCCGAGAGAGCTTGCCATCTTTCATTGCGCACCCAAGCCATATCGGGCGAACGCTTCGCGCCGTTCGGCAGAGTGAAGACGGTAGAAGAATCCGAGCCTCTGCCCGTTCCGTCTTTTTCAACCCACGCGCCAAACGTGGCGATTAGTTTGAAGTTACGAACGCCTGGCTTCCATCCGGTTGGCGGCATGATGATGAGGTCTCCTGCGGTGGTGAGTTCGATGCGCGAGTCGCGGAAGTTGAGCATGCAGAAGTCGAAGAACTCCTGCTCGGTGAGCTTCCTGATGATGGGAGCGAGATGAAGCACGCGTGCCCCTGTGCTTTGTTCGCTCGGCGTGAGTGTGGCCGTCATAAATCGCTTCCCCTTTCCGTCGAAACTCGCAAACTCAGAACCTGAAGAAGACCGCGCCGCCGAAGGTCGCCAGCAGAATGATGCTGACGAAGGCGTTCGTGGTGAAGAAGGCCGCGTTGAGTCGTCCGAGGTCGTCGGCGCGCACGAGCGCGTGCTGGTAGACGAGGAGCGCGGCGGTCGCTATCACACCGGCGAGCGCGAGCAGGCCGAGCGAAGTCGTCAAGTATAACCCGACGAGGGCGGCGAACGCTCCCGCGTGGAGCAGGCGCGAAACGCTGAGCGCACGCGCGATGCCGAGGCGCGCGGGCATGGAGCGCAAGCCCGTCTGCCTGTCGAAGTCGTAATCCTGACAGGCGTAGAGCACGTCGAAGCCGGCAGTCCAGAGCAGGACGACGAGCGAGAGCAGGAGCGGGACGGGGCTGTCGAGCGCGCCGCGCACGGCTATCCAAGCGCCCGTCGGAGCAATCGAGAGACACCAACCGAGCGCGATGTGCGAGAGCGAAGTGAAACGCTTCGTGTAGGAATAGGCGACGACGCTTGCGAGCGCGACGGGCGCGAGCAGGAGCGTCAAACGGTTGAGCATCGCGGCGGCGAGGAAAAAGAGTGCGGCCGAGATAATCGTGAACGTCCAGACGAAGGAGAGCGAGAGCAGCCCGGCGGGGATGGCGCGGGTGCGCGTGCGCGGGTTGGCCGCGTCGAAGTGTCGGTCGGCGATGCGATTGAAGGCCATCGCCGCCGAGCGCGCGCCGACCATCGCCAGAGTAATCCAGAGCAGCTCTCTCAGGCTGGGCAGGCCACCGGCGGCGAGCACCGCGCCCAAGAGCGCGAAGGGCAGCGCAAAGAGCGTGTGCTCGATTTTTATCATTTCGAGCGTCGTGCGAATGTTACGCGCCGTCTCCGACATCAACCTTTCAACTCACCTCGAAAACAGTCTCGACCAACCCCGAAGCTTACAGCAAACTCCAGACCAACGCCGCCCGCGACTCAATCAGCGCTTTTGCGGCTCAAATAGCATCGCTCTCATACTCCGCCTTTGCAAATCGCCACTCGACAGCTCATCCACTCGCACTCTGCCAGAACCGCTCAGGTTTCCGCGTCGCCTGTTTGCGAGCCGTCCGTCGAAGTCTCCGTTTGAGTCGTCGTCTGCCGGTCGAGCTTCTCCATGAAAAAGCCGGGCTCGATTTCCGCGAAACCGAAGCGGCGGTAAATCTCATGCGCGTCACGGGTAGCGAGCGTCCAGCGACGCAAGCCCTGCAACTGCGGGTGCGAGAGCGCGACTTCGACGAGCCACACGCCCAAGCCCTGCCCGCGCTCGCCTTCGTCCACGAAGACATCGGCGAGCCACGCGAAGGTCGTGTAGTCGGTGACGACTCGCGCGAAGCCGACCTGGCGCGCGCCCCTATAGAGACCGAAGGGGAGCGAATACTCAATCGAGCGGCGCACAAGCTCAAGCGGGCGACCCTGCGCCCAGTAGCTTTTCGTCGATAAGAATTGGTGTATGAAAGCGAGGTCGAGACGTTTCGGGTCGGTGCTTATCTCGTAGTCGCCGCGCCGCCACTGCTGCCACTCGTCCTGAGCCATCGTCGCTGTCAGCCCTCCGTCCGGCTCGAAGCCGGATGAAAGATTTCCCGCTCGCCTGCAAACAAAAATTTCAATCGCCTTCGAGCGCCACCGGCTCGGTCGCATCCGTCGCATCGGTCGCGCCGGGCGTTTCAGTCGCACCCTGCCAGCGCGTGGCCTGCGTGTGCGGGACGCCGAACTGGTCGAGGATACGAAAGACGAGATGATCGACCATCTCCTCGATGGTGCGCGGGCGATGATAGAAGGCGGGACTGGCCGGAAGGATGCGCGCCCCCGCGTGTGCGAGCCTGAGCATGTTTTCGAGGTGAATCGCGTTGTAGGGCGACTCGCGCACGACGAGCACGAGTTTGCGCCCCTCCTTCAGAGTCACGTCGGCGGCGCGGTGAATCAGGTTCGTGCCTGCGCCCGAAGCGATTGCGCCGAGCGTGCCCATCGAACAGGGGACGACAAGCATCCCCGCCTGCACGTACGACCCCGAAGCGGGCGGCGCAGCCAGGTTGTCCAGACGATGCACGCGTACCAGCTTCGACCCGCGCGGCAAGCCCACCCAATCGTTGACGGAATTGACATCACCCAAATCTAATTTCGCGCCCAGCTCGACGCGCGCAACCAGCATCGCCGCCTCCGACATGATGAGGTTGACGCGCTCGACAGCGCCGCTCGCCGCCAGTTGAATCAGCGTGCGATGCGCATAAATCGCGCCGGATGCCCCTGTGATGGCGACGGTCAGTTCCATTTTGAAGCTCTCTCGAAGTCTTCGACCATCGGCGCTCGGCTGAAACAGTAAAGCTCAAACGCCGAAAGCTGCCCGTCGAAGACTTTCGATTTATCTTACGTTTCGCCGGAGGGGAATCGCAAGCGTGCTTCTCGGCCACCTGCCGGGGCGGCGCGCTGCGACTTCAACGCCGCGCACGGTACAGCACGCAATCGACGAGCACGCCGACGCGCTCCATCTCCCGGCGCATGTAGCTCTCGATGAGGGCGGGACGTTGACCGTACAACGCGGGTGCGGTATCGAGGTCGGTGCAGATACTTTGAATCTCGCCGCGCGAGATGCGCTCGATTACTTCGCTTTCGCCTCTGCGCCCGAAGGCGGTTCTGAGCGGGTAGTCGAAGGGCGTCGGATTCCGCAGCCCGCTCGTCAGGTAGTAGAGACCCGCGCGCGGGCTGAGGATGAAAAACTTTCCGTCGCGCGTCGCCCCGTGCTCGACGAAAGTGTGCATCATGCTCTGTATCGCGGAGTGCTCGTCGCGCCTGAGCAGGATGCCTCTGAAGTGGGGTATCGCGGAGCGTTGATACTCTCTTCGATTCGTGCTCCTGAGAGTATCGGCGAAGGCCAGAGCCAGCCCCGAGCCGAGCAGCAGAACTAGGCCGGCGTGCGCCAGCCGCTCCGTCGAAACAGCGCGCAAGGGTTTGAGCAGCCGCCACGCGTACCACAGTCCGGGCAGCATCACGGGAAGGGCGAACGAGAGGTGGTAAAAGCTGACGCGCGGGAATGCGCCCGCGAAGGCCGCGACGGCAAACAACAGAGCCGTCAGCAGTCGCCCGCGCTCCCGCGCGCGGACGCGAAAGCAGGCCAGCAGCATCGACGCGAGAGCAAGCGGCGGCAGCAGAAAAATCATACTCTGAAAGAAGCCGTAAGCGGTTTTGAAAATTCGCGCAATCGTCAAATGTTCGCCGAAGGCTTCAAAGTAGGAACGCCCGGCGTGGCGTAGGTAATTAACCTTGTTTGTGAACCCGTAGTCGAGCAGTTTTTCGAGCCCGCCTTCGAGCCAGACAGGGAGCAGGCTGAGCCCGACCGTCAAAGAGAAAGCGATTATCAAGACTCCGAAAGACCTGAGCACGCGCGAAGACTGAAGCGAGCGCGTCCACGTCGAATCTCTGTTTTTGTAGTTGAAGCCGACGGCGACGAGCGAGGCGACGAGCGCGTAGAAGCCGACGTTCTGCTTTGAAGCGAACGAGAGCCCGGCGCACGCCCCGGCGATGGCGAGCAGGTAGAGCCCGCCCCTCCGTCTCTGCCGTGCAGCGTCGGTCTCCCGTGCATCGACCTCGTGCGCGTCGGCCTCGCTCCACGAAAGCATGGCGCTCAAGCAGCAGAGAAAGAAGAGGCTCGACATGAAAGTGTAAGGGACGCTCGGCAGAAGCAGCCCCGGCGAGGTGTAGAGGAAGAGGGCGACGGAGATGTAGATGCGCGTCGTGAGCGGAGCGCCCAACTGGCGCGCGATGCGGCAGGAGACGAGCACGCCGCCAGCATAAAGCAGCGCGGCCAGAGCCTTCACCGATAGAATCTCAACGCCGAAGACGCTCGTCAGCATTCGCGCGGCGTAGGCCGAAAGAGGCATCACCCCGAAGAAGACATCCCGGTAGAGGACTTCGCCGGAATGAAGACGCGCCGACACCTGTAAGAACCATGCCTCGTCGGTGAGGACGAGTCCGCAGGTCGCGCTTCTCAGGAGCGCCGCGCCGAAGAGCAGCAACCCGCCCGCCAAAACGTATGCCGCTCGTCGCGGCCTCCCCGCTTCGTCGTCAGACCCGCGCGCCGCCTCTGAACTGTTCATGGACGCTCGCACCTGAAAAGCTGGAAGGGAAGAAACGGACTGAAGAGGGGCACGCGTTCGAGAGCCGCTTCGAGTCGCGCGCCCGCCGCGCGGTTGGCGAGGAAGGGAGGGAAGAAGCCGAATCGCTCGACGGCGAAGCCTGTGAGCCCCGCACGTTGCGCCGCGCGCTCGACGATGCTGCGGCGCATCTGCACGATTCCCTTGTCGCCCTCCCACGTCATGCCCGGCTTGAGCGCGACTTGCAGGTAGTAGAGAGGGTTGTACGCGTTCGGCTCAAGGAAGACGATGCGACCGCCCGGCCTTACGAGCCGCGCCATCGACGCGAAGCAGCGCGAGAGGTCGTGCAGATGATGCAGCGTGAAGAAGCCTATGACGGCGTCGAAACGCTCTCGAAGCTCCGGCGGGGCATCCCAGATGTCGGCGCAGTGGAGGGGAATTTGAAAACGTCCGGCGGCGAAAGAGCGCAGGCGCTCAAGCAACACGGGCGAGAGGTCGAGACCTTCGACGCGCAAGCCCCGTTCGGCCAGAAGCAGCGTGTAGCGACCCATGCCGCAGCCCACCTCCAGCACTCGCTCGCCGGGCAGAAGCCGCGCGAAGCGCAGCATCTCTTCGGCGTGTCGCCGCAGATAAGGCGAGCCGGAGGGCAGCATGTTGCGCTTCTCCGCGCGCTCGAAATAGAGGCGCTGGCGCTGGTTGTGCTCCTCAAAATCTTTTCGTGCCAGGCTCTTCATCTTTGAATTTTCTTCGCAGCCGACGACGCACGAACGCGCCTGTCTGCTAGCTCGCTCTCAGGCTCGTCGAATCGTCGCCCGAAAAAAGAGGCGACCTGCGACTCGTCCCCCGATGCTGATGATGCCAGCCGCGATGGCCAGATTCTTTGAAGCTTCCATCTCAGCACCCAGACGATTGCGCGAGAGGCGCTTCGGAGACGCCCGCGAAAATTGTAGGCCGACTCGCCCGTCGCACGACGGCTGCGCTCGACCGGCAGAGAGAGCATCGGCAGTCCCGCGCATCCAATCATCGAGACGACGAAAGGACGCCCGGCGCGCATCTTCAACAGTCGTTCGACGAGCGGCCTGCTCAGCGCGACGAAGATGCCTGCGTCGCGCGGGACGCCGCAGAGCAGGTGCAGCAGCCCTTTGAAGAGGCGCGAAGTGAGCAGCCGCGAAAACGACTCGTAGCGACCGCGCCTGCCCGCGAAGACCGCCCCGACACTTTCGTCAGCCGCATCGAGCAATAGAGGAACGGCCTCGGGCGGGTCTTGCAGGTCGGCGTCCATGACGATTGTCCAGCGCCCGCGCGAATACCGTAGGCCGACCAGCACGGCGCTGTGCTGGCCGACATTTGCCGCGAGCGACAACACCGCCGCACGAGCGTCTCGTTGCGCCAGTTCTTTCAACACCTCAAGCGAGCCTGCCGGACAACAGTCTTCGACGAAGATGATTTCGTAAGAGAGCTGCCGTTCCGTCATCGTGCGCCGCAAGCGCCGGTGAAGCTCCCGTAGAGTATCCGCATTTCGATAGACCGGCACGACGACGCTAATCTCCGGCGAGACCAGGCTCGCGCTCGCGTCGCCGTCGGCAACCTGCCGGCGCTCCTTCGTTACTGAAAGATGAAAAGACATCTTGAACTCTTCGTCCTGCTTTATATCTTCGCGCGTCGATTCCCGAGAGGCTCGTAGAAGTCGCGGTGAAGCCGAAGCCATTCGATTGTCTTCTGCAAGCCCTCCGGCAGCGTGTGGCGCGGCTCCCAGCCGAGCAGTCGCGCGGCTTTTTGCCTGTCGGCGACCCAGTGCGTCGCATCAGACCTGCGCGCCGCGTAAGCGCCCGCGCGCACGCGTATGCGCCTGCCGACAATCTCCTGAATCAACTCGACGACCTCTTCGTTGCTCCACTGCCGACCCGTCCCGACGTTGATGATTTCGCCGGGCGCGACTCGCCCGGCCTGTGCGGCGCGCAGCGATGCCTCGACGGCGTCGGCGACGAAGATTAAATCGCGCCTATAGCCGGGGGCGGTCAGGTCTAGCGGGTAATCTTCGAGCGCGGCGAGGATGGCCGTCGGGATAAGACGCGAGCCCGCCTCCCAGTAGCCGTAGACTGAGAAGAGCCGCAAGACGACGAGCGGCAGAGCGTGCTCGCGCGCGAACTGTTGCGCGACGAGCGTGGCGGCGGCTTTCGTCGCTCCGTAGAAGGTCGAGGGCTCGGCGCAGTCCGTCTCCTTCATCGGCTCGGATTTGACGCCGTACTCAAGCGACCCGCCGAAGGCTACCAGGCGACGAACGCTGCCCGCGAAGGCGGCGGCCTCCAGAAGATTGAGCGTGCCATCGACGTTCGTCCTGAGCGTCGCGCGCCGCGCTTCGGGCGAGTCGCTCGCGCGCCGCGTGGCGGCGTGAAAAACGTAGACGGGGCGAATGCTCTCGAAAATCCTTCCGAGAGCTTCGCGGTCGGTTACGTCGGCCTCGTGTCTGCTTACCCGTTCGAGAATCCCTTCGAGGCGTCGGAGGTTTGAGCCGCGCCTGACGACGGCGTGGATTTCAGCGCCGCGCCGCAGCAGCTCGCGCACGAGCTGCGCGCCGACGAAGCCGCCCGCGCCGGTTAGCATTACCCTCTGCCCGCGAAAAAAATCTGCCTCGGGCTCGCTCATCTGAAATCTCGTTTCGGGTCTAAAGCGCGTATCGCGTTGAGGAGTTCTTCGTTGTCTCGCGCGACGCAGAGGGGCGGCCTGCGTCGCGCTTCATCGACGGCGGCGCGCAGGCGCGGAATCTCTACGCCGAGCTTGCGGTCTGTGATGTCGCGGTGAAAGGAGCGGCGCAGAAAACTGAAGCCGCATCGCAGCCGCGCCATCTCGCCGATGAGCAGACGACATTCGAGCGGGCGACCTCTGTCGGGCAGCGTCAGCCCGCCGAAGCCGAAGGGCGCTTGAAAGTGGGAGCGCACGCGCTCGACCGTGCCGTCGGCGACGGCTGTGAAGATGTTCGGCGTGTGACGTTCGATTGCAAGGTCGTTGAGGCCGACGAAGACGCGCGAGAGCGGCAGCCGCGCGAGCTTCCCGGCCAGACGCGTCGCCGCCTCGGTCTCGACCAGAATCCCTACGCCGCACCTGCCCCGCGCGTGCTCTAAAACCTTCTCGACTTCCTCGACGGCTGAGACCATCGGCAAAAGAATCTCATCTGCGCCCGCGCCGATGGCACGTTCAATCTCTTCGGGCGTGCCGTCGTGATAGCCGTTGATGCGGCAGACGACGCGCGCACGAGTGGCCTCGCGGACGCGTCGCAGGTCTTCGAGCGTATCGTGATTAATCTCCGTGTCGGCCTCGGCCTGCCGCGCCCGCTTGTTCCTGCACTCCCAATCGACGACTATCGTATCGACGCCCGCCTCGACTGCCTCGCCGATGAAACGACGACAGGTCGAAAACAGCATCAGAGAAAATCCGTTCCTCGCGTACATAAAAACCTGATGCTCGGCCTCGCTCAAACCTTTCGGCAAACTACCACCAGAGACGAACCCCAGGGCCAGGAGAGATGGTCGCTCAGTCTGGCCTCCAGTTTGTTGACCCCCTTGAAAAGAGAACTGAGAAACGGAATCGAACGCTCCTCGAAATCACGCGTCGCGCGACTGCGACGACCGAGCAGGCGCGCGACCGCCACGAAGGGAAAGAGTAGAAACTGGTAGTAGCGCATCTCTTCGATTCGGAAACCGGCCTCCGAGAGCACTGCGCGCAAGCGTCGGCGCGTGTAGCGCCGAAGGTGCCCCGCCGCCTCGTCGCGGTAGCTCCAGAGCCAGGGCATCGCGGGCACGGTGAGGAGCAGGTGTCCGCCCGGTCGCAGAACTTTCCGCACTTCCGAGAGAAGCGCGCGGTCGTCCGCGTGTTCGAGCACGTCGAGCATCGTCACTGCGCCGAAGAGGTCACGTTTGAAGGGCAAGCGCGCGGCGTCGGCCTGCACGAAAGAGGCGCGCTCCAGACGCCCGATGGCGCGGCGCAAGCCTTCCGGCCTCAAGTCGAGCCCGACGGCGCAATGGCCGTGCCGGGTTAAAGTTTCGAGCGTGAGGCCGCTTCCGCAGCCGAGGTCGAGAATCAACTGCGCCTCTGCGCCGAGGTGCTTTCTGAGGAGTCGTTCTATCAGCTCGCGCCGCCCGACGAACCAGAAATGCCAGCCCTCAAGCTGAGAGATGCGTTCGAGTCGGTCTAATGGAAAACATTGCGCCATGCCTTTGTGAGTCGAGAACGGGGCTGACCCTGTTCTGAGAAGAGGTTTCTCTAGGAATCTCTCCGTCCTTTAATTATGAGAGATGCCGCGCATTGTCAACCCAAACCTCGACGAGAGGCGACAGAGCCGAGTCCGGTTTAGGCGCTCTCGCTTTCGATGCTAGAATGCATCGTCGTCGAAGCAATCGACAGGAAGCCGGTTTTGAAGATGCGGCAGAGCGTCGGCGAGCGCTTCGGGCTGATTGCTCAATGCTGAGAGTTTTTTTCGATGAACCTGCAAGAGATAGAGAGGTTGCTCGGAGCCTATAAGCGGGGCGAGATGGAGGGGCACGCGGCGGCGCGCGCCATCGCCGACCTGCATTATGAAGACATCGGCCATACGCGCATCGACCACGCGCGCGCCGAGAGGCAGGGCTTTCCGGAAGTCGTCTTCGGCGCGGGCAAGACGCGCGCGCAGATTGTCGAGACCGTCGAACGCCTCGCCGCCCGTTCGCCCAACATCCTCGTCACGCGCACGGACGAGGGCACGTTCGGCGAGGTACGCAACGTCGTCACCGACGCCCAGTGGCACGCGGCGGCGCGGCTCATCAGCGTGCGCCGCGACCTGAGCTTGCGCGGCGCGGGCGAGATAATGGTCGTCACGGCGGGGACGAGCGACATCCCCGTCGCGGAAGAGGCGGCGCTGACTGCCGAGACGATGGGCAACCGCGTCGAGCGCATCTGGGACGCGGGCGTCGCAGGGATTCATCGAGTGTTGGCCGAGCGCGAGAGAATCAGGCGGGCACGCGTCGTTATCGTCGTAGCAGGGATGGAGGGCGCGCTGCCCTCGGTGGTTGGCGGGCTCGTCAGCGTGCCGGTCATCGCCGTCCCGACGAGTATCGGCTACGGCGCTTCGTTCGGCGGAGTGGCCGCGCTGCTCGGCATGCTCAACTCCTGCTCCTCGAACGTTACGGTCGTCAACATCGACAACGGCTTCGGCGCGGGCTTCGTCGCCAGCCTTATCAACCGGAATGCGGAACGCGGAATGCTGAATGCGGAATAAAAAGAAAAAGCTCTTTCTCGTCTTATTCATCATTCCGCATTTCGCATTCATCATTCTGTTTGCGGGTTGCGGCGCGCGGCGGACGCCGAACCTCGAACGCCTCTTCGCTTCGGCGCGCGAGCGCGAAGGCAAGCGCCCCGTCATCATCATCCCCGGCATCCTCGGCTCGCAGCTCGTCAATCGCCGGACGGGCGAAGTGGTCTGGCCTTCGGCCTTTCGCTCGTCGGGCGACGGCTTGAGTCTTCCGACCTCGCCTGACCTCGCCGCCAACCGTGACGACCTCTACGCCGTCAAGATTCTCAGGACGGCGAAACTGGCGAGGCTCGCGCCCGAGCTTTACATCTATTACGAGCTGCTCGAAGCGCTGCAAAAATACGCGGGCTACCGTGAGGGCAGCTGGGAGACGCCGCCCGAAGGCGGCGACCACGACACCTTCTACGTCTTCGAGTACGACTGGCGGCGCGACAACGTCGAATCGGCGCGCGAGCTTATCCGTCGCATCGAAGAGCTGAAGCGCAAGCTCGGACGCCCCGACCTTCGTTTCAACATCCTCGCTCACTCGATGGGCGGCCTCATCGGGCGCTACGCGGCGATGTACGGCGACCGAGACCTTCCCGCAGACGATGCGCCGCTTCGCGCCAACTGGGAAGGCGCTCAGCACATCGGCAAAATCTTTATGATAGGCACGCCCAACGAAGGCTCGGCCGAAGCCTTCGCCACGCTGCTCGAAGGTTATTCCATCACCGAAGGCTTGCGCCGACGCGTCCGCCTGCTCAACAAGCTCGCGCGCGAAGATGCCTTCACCACGCCCGCAATCTTCCAGCTTCTCCCGCACAAACACAACGCGCGCTTCCTCGACGAAAACTTGCAGCCGCTCGAAGTAGACCTCTACGACCCTTCCGTCTGGAAGCGATACGGCTGGGCTGCCGTCAACGATGCCGCGTATCGCGAGCGCTACGCGCAAGGGAAGACCGGCGCTGAAGACCCGCCGCGCGAGCGTGGCTCGCTCGAAGAGCTGGACGCTTACTTCGCCAGCGTGCTCACGCGCGCGCGCCGTTTTCACGAAGCGCTCGACGCCGTCGAAGGAGTCGAAAAAGTGCCCGTCCCGCTCTTCGCCTTCGGCGGCGACTGCGAAGAGACCCTCGCCGCGCCCATCATCCTCCGCGACGAGCGGCGCGACACCTGGACGACGCTCACCTCCGCCCGCGCCTTCCGACGCCGCGACGGCACGCGCGTCTCACGCAGAGAGGCCGTCAACGCCATGTACGAGCCCGGCGACGGGCGCGTCACCCGCCGCTCCCTGCTCGGCGAAAGCCTCGTCGGCGACGGACGCCCTAACAGCAACCTCTTCAACACCGCCCTCCCCATCGCCTACGCCACCTTCATCTGCGACCTCCACAGCGAGCTACAGAGAAACCGCACCCTTCAGGACAACGCCCTCACGCTGCTCGTCAGCGAAGTGCTTAATTGAAGCTTAGGTTTGACTCGGCTTGAGATTTAAAGTAAAGAAGGTTCGCTCCGGCGCTTTGTTCACACCGAAATCTGTAGGAGGCAATCCGCTTGGCTTTAGCACCCGTCACCCTGAACACGGCGAAGAGAGGGAAAGCCGTCTATACGTCGAAAGAACTGCCTCTCGGCTTCAACAACAAAAAGCCGATTCCGGCGCGAACGAAGGGCTACATTAAGAGCGACGGTTTCGAGGCAGGAGTGCTGCAAGTTCATTTCCCGCTCTGGGCGGGCGACGAGCACGCGCGGTTCAATGAGCTGAGCGCCAGAGCTTATCTCGAATGCGATCCGTTCTTTTAGACTGAAGCGACTCCCGAAGGCGACGAGCCTTCAAACGCATAGGCGCAGGAAACTCTTTCGCTTCCTGCGCCCGCAACCCCACTCATCCTGCTTTCAGTCTCAGCCTTTACAAGCCGGACAGGGCGAGGCTCTGCACTCTGGCGACAACCTCATCCACGCTCACGTCGGTTGATTCCCCGCGTGCGCGGTCGAATAGCTCCACCGCGCCCTCGGAAATCTTTCTGCCGACGTTGATGCGGAAGGGGATGCCGACGAGGTCTGCGTCCTTGAACTTGACGCCCGCTCGCTCGTCGCGGTCGTCTAAGAGCACGTCGAGCCCCGCGCGCTGGAGGTCTGCATAGAGCCGCTCGCCCGCCGCGCGCAGCTCGTCCTGCTTCATATTTGTAACGGTGACGACGACGTGGAAGGGCGCGATAGAGCGCGGCCAGATGATGCCGTCGGCGTCATGATGATGCTCGATGGCCGCCGACATGATGCGCTCGACGCCGATGCCGTAGCTGCCCATCACGATTGGAACTTCCTTGCCCTCCTGCGTCAGCACCCGCGCGCCCATCGACTCGGAATACTTCGTGCCAAGCTTGAAGATGTGCCCGATTTCCATAGCCTTGAACACGTCGAGAACCCCGTCTTCGCAACGCTCACAGCGCTCCCCCTTCCGTACTGTTCGGAGGTCAGCCCAATGATCAATCTCAATATCGCGTTCCACGTTAACGCCACGTATATGGAAGTCATCCTTGTTTGCGCCCGTAGTCATGTTATGCCGACCTTTTAACGCACGATCAGCAACTATGAGTAAATCAACCGGCAATCTTTTCACCACTTGATTCGTGACTATATCCCGTATCTCAAGCGTGGTTCTCGCCTTTTCTTTTGCGCCGACACCGCCAAGACTACCCGGATATGCGCCCAAGAGTTCTTTGATTTCATCAGGATGCGCGGGGCGCACGCTCACAGGGCCAAAAGTCTTAGCGAGAATAGAGCCTAGAACATCTGCAAGCTTCGTTTCCTGGATTTGGTGGTCGCCGCGCATTAATGCAAGTACAGGCTGTGGGCGGGAGTCAAGGTTGCCATCTTCAAAGACTAATCTGTCAGCCATAAAAACGAGCGACTTGATTTGACGCTCGGCAGGCGCGCCGCCGGGGAAGGTCGTGAGGTCTTCGATGGTGCGGACGCCGGGCGTGGGAAACTCTTCGGGCGCGTCGAGTCCAGCTTCGTCTTCGACGATGGGGATGCGCGAGGTGGCTTTCTCCAAGTTGGCCGCGTAGCCGCAGTGCTCGCAGGTGGCGATGAAGTCTTCGCCGGCGGTCGTCTTCGCCATGAACTCGTTTGACTCCGAGCCGCCCATCGCGCCCGAAGAGGCTTCGACGATGGAATACTTCAGTCCGCAACGGTCGAAGATTTTCTTGTAGGCTTCGCGCTGGTCTTCAAAAGAGCGGTCGAGGCCGGCCTTGTCCACGTCGAAGGAATAGGCGTCCTTCATAATGAACTGGCGCAGTCGCATGAGGCCGGACTTGGGGCGCTCTTCGTCGCGGAACTTGGTCTGAATCTGATACCAGACCTGCGGAAGTTGACGGTAAGAGCGAATCTCGTGGCGCGCGATGGCGGTGAAAATCTCTTCGTGAGTCATGCCGAGGCACATGTCTGCGCCCTTGCGGTCTTGAAGGCGAAACATCGTCTCGCCCATCACCGACCAGCGCCCCGATTCCTCCCAGACTTCGCTCGGATGCAGCGCCGGGAGAAAGAACTCCTGCCCGCCGATGCGGTTCATCTCTTCGCGCAGGATTTGCATAATCTTCACGGCCACGCGCTGCGCCAGAGGAAGATACGAATATATCCCCGAGCCTAGCTGACGGATGTAGCCCGCGCGCAGCAACAGTCGGTGCGAGATGACCTCCGCATCGGCGGGGTCTTCACGAAGCGTGGGAATAAAATACTGTGACCAGCGCATCTCTTCTCTCCTCTGATAAGCAATCAGCAATCAGCGTTCAGCTTTCAGCCAGACAGCTTGAGCGGTAAACGGAAAATCGAAGGTATTGAATCGCAACCTGCCATCGGAAGTCTTCAGCGCACGCTGGTTGAATTCCGGCTGATTGCTGACTGCTGATTGCCGACAGCTATTACAATACAAAAGCAGCGCGGGCTCTCTGCTGGAGATTCGCCGCGCTGCTTCCGAAGTTTGGGATTGCCACTCGACGCCGCGCCGCACGTTTACTGCGGCGTGGACGGTGTTGTCGTCGTGGCTGTCGTGGGCTTGTACTTGTCGATGAGCTTTTGCAGCCCGTCAGACGATTTGTGTCGGAACTTGTAGTAGTTCTGAAGGTCTCCGAGCAGTTGGTCGTGAAGCTGCTTGTACTCGGCTCTGCCCTGAGCGGTCGCTACGGCGTGCGCGTAGGCGTCGATTATCTCGTCGAGCCGAGTGTTGATTTTGTCGAGCAGTTGAGTCTTCTCCGCGCCGTCCGGCATCAGCTTGTAGAGCTTCGCCATCTGCTCGTAGTCCTGGTTCTTGATGCTGCCGATGAGCACGTAGTTGAAGGGGTCGGTGGGGTTGAGCGTGGAGGCTTTCTGAAGGCGCGTGAGCGCTTCGGTCGTGCTGCCGCCGAGCATCGAGATGAAGCCCATCGACTGGTAGAGCTGCGGCAGCCAGACGGACTTGTTCTTAGTCCACGTCTCGGCGTCCATGCTGGGGGGGCGCTGGTCGGCCTCAATCAACTGGATGGCCTTGAGCCCGTACTGCTGGCTCTGCTGGAGAAACTTCGGATTGTTGCGCCGCGCTTCGTCCGCACCCGTCACCGACAGCAGATAGAGCGCACCGACCTCGTTCGGGTTCGACTCCAGCCACGACGAGCCGGCGTTGAAAGCATCCTCGACGCGCTTGGAGGCGATGTAAGACTCGACGAGCACGGGATACATCAGGTTCGCATCGCTCGCCTCGGTGAAGGTGTTCATAAAGCTCTCGGCCAGAGAGATTCTCTGCCCGACATCCTGCACGCCCTGAATCTGAGTTGCGATGAGCCCGACCACCTGCGGGCGCAACGTGCTCTGCGGATACTTCTTGATAAACTCGCTCGCCGCCTGAAACTTGGCCGCCGCGTCCTTCGCGTCGTTAATCTTCTGCGCCGCCTTGCGCTCGCCCTCCGAAACCTTCGGCGCTTTCTCTTTACTCTTGTCCTTGTCCTTGTCCGAATCCTGCGCCGCCGCCGTAGCCAACGCCGCAAAGCCGGAAGGCACACCGGCCCCAAACGTCAGAACCGTCGATGCGACGACCGCGCAGGCGAACGCCGCCAGGAAGCTTTTCAGCGAAAAGATATGAGCTTTCATTACCGACCCTTTCCTCGAATGATTTTTCTAAACAACCTTCGGGGGATGAGCTTTCGTGCCGCGACTTTTAAGACTATGACATTTTGCTGGAACGAAGGCGCGAAAAGCAAGTAGGAAGGATGAAGGCTGAAAAGCAAGTATGAAGGCGGAAGGCGGAAGGATGAATCAGAAAACCATTCAAGCCGCTTGAAAGACTTTCTGCCTTCCGCCTTCATACTTCCGCCTTGCTTTTCGTTGCGCCGCTCGGAAAGCGTGATGTAACATTCGGTCTCCGCCGAAGAAAGTTTGAGCTTACCGTAGGAGGCCGAGGCTGCCCGATGAAGATTGCGCTTGCCAGCGACCACGCCGGTTTTGCCGAGAAGGAACGTTTGAAGCCTCTGCTCGGCGAGATGGGCGTCGAGGTCGAAGATTTGGGGACGGTCTCGGAGGAATCGGTCGATTACCCGGATTACGCGCGCATGGTGGGCGAAAAGGTTGCGCGCGGCGAAGCCGAGCAGGGCATCCTCGTCTGCGGCTCGGGGACGGGGATGGCGATAGCTGCGAACAAAGTTCCGGGCGTGCGCGCGGCGGTCGCCTGGTCGGAAGAGACGGCCAGACTTGCGCGTCAGCACAACGACGCCAACGTCCTCGCCCTCGGCGCACGCACCACTCCGCCCGAACAGTTTCCCTCAATCGTCCGCGCATGGCTCGGCACGCGCTTCGACGGCGGGCGTCATGCCGCGCGCGTCGCCAAAATCTCGCAGATTGAGCACGAAGAGCTTCAGCACGAGACTCAGAAACAGCATTCATCCCAAGAGGAGAAGAGATGAACGACTCATTCAACGCGCCGCTCGCCGAGGCGGATTCCTTGATTAGCCGGGCGATTGACCGCGAAGTGGCACGACAGGCCGACGGCCTGGAGCTTATCGCCTCGGAGAATTTCGTCAGCGAAGCCGTGCTCGAAGCGATGGGCTCGGTCTTCACGAACAAGTACGCCGAAGGCTATCCGAAGAAGCGTTACTACGGCGGCTGCGAGTTCGTCGATGTGGTCGAGCAGGCGGCCATCGACCGCGCCAAACAGCTCTTCGGAGCCGAGCACGCCAACGTTCAGCCGCACTCGGGCGCGCAGGCCAACATGGCCGTCCTGCTCGCCGCCCTCTCCTACGGCGACCAGATTCTCGGCATGAACCTCTCACACGGCGGCCATCTCACTCACGGCCACCCTTTAAACTTCTCCGGCATCAGCTACAAGGTGGCCGACTACGGCGTCTCGCGCGAGACAGAGCAGATTGACTACGACGAGCTTCAACGCCTCGCCGAAGAGCACCGCCCGAAGCTCATCATCTGCGGCGCGTCGGCCTACCCGCGCATCATCGACTTCGCGCGCCTCGGCGAAATCGCACGCTCCGTCGGCGCGCGCCTCATGGCCGATGTCGCGCACATCGCCGGGCCAATCGTCGCCGGACTCCACCCTTCGCCCGTCCCGCACGCCGACTTCGTCACCACCACCACGCACAAGACCCTTCGGGGCCCGCGCGGCGGACTCATCCTCTGCCGCGAGGCCGACGCCAAAGAGATAGACAAGAAAGTCTTCCCAGGCGTGCAGGGCGGCCCGCTCGTCCACATCATCGCGGCCAAAGCGGTCGCCTTCGGCGAAGCTCTGCGCGACGACTTCAAAGAGTACCAGCGACAGACGCTCGCCAACGCACGCGCCTTAGCCTCCGGCCTCCAGGAGCAAGGCTTTCGTCTCGTCTCCGGCGGCACGGACAATCATCTCCTCCTCGTCGATGTCTTCATGGGCGGCAAAGGCATCACCGGCAAAGTGGCCGAGAAGGCGCTCGAAGCCGCCGGTATCACCGTCAACAAAAACACCATCCCCTTCGACACCAACTCGCCCTTCACCGCCTCCGGCATACGCCTCGGCACGCCCGCCCTCACCACACGCGGCATGCGCGAAGACGACATGAGACAGGTCGCACGCCTCATCAGTGAAGTCCTCCACGAGCCCGAATCCGAAGACACGCGCACCCGCGTCAAACAGTCCGTCCACGAACTCGCCGCCCGCTTCCCGCTCTACCCCAAGCGACTCCGGCAGACGCCCGAAGTCGAAGCGATGGGCGCAGATTGAAAGGTAGTAAGACGCGCCGTGAAATCTCAGATGATGAACGGCGCTTTCTGATTTGAAATGACTGAGCCGGTATCATCAAAGATTTAGATGCCCTCGGTAAGCTGACGCAGGTTTGCCCGCATCAAAGTCTCATTCAGTCTCAATCAGGTTTGCATGGAAGAAATCTTCGGGCGCGATGGATTAATCGCACGCTCACATCCAGAGTATGAATACCGACCCGGCCAGATACAGATGGCCGAGGCGGTTCTGCGTGCGTTCGAGGAGCGGCGGCACCTGATTGTCGAGGCGGGGACGGGGACGGGGAAGACTCTGGCTTATCTCGTCCCGGCGATTGCGGCGGCGACGGCTCGCGGCGGTCGCGTCGTCATCTCGACGGGGACGAAGAATCTGCAAGAGCAGTTGATGGAGAAGGACATCCCCTTCCTGCAACGCGTGCTGAAACGAAAATTTACAGCCGCTTACATGAAGGGGCGAAACAATTACGCCTGCCTCTACCGCATCAAGCGTGCGGAGGGTGCGCCCGTGCTGGATAACTTCGAGGATGTCGATTACTTCGAGGAGGTCAGGCATTGGGCGCGCGAGTCGCAGACGGGCGACAGGGCGGAGTTGACGGAGTTGCCGGAAAACCTCTCCTTCTGGCGTCATATCGACGCGCGCTCCGAGATTTGTCTCGGGCAGAAGTGCGCGGAGTACGACGCCTGCTTTATCACGCGGATGCGGCAGCGCGCAAACGACGCAGACATCGTCATCGTCAATCATCATCTCTTCTTCGCAGACCTCGCGCTGCGGGGCGGCGAGTATGGGCAGGTCATCCCGGATTATCAGGCAGTCATCTTCGACGAGGCGCACGCGGTCGAAGATGTGGCGGCGGAATATTTCGGCGCGCAGGTGTCGAGCTACATGGTGGAAGACCTCCTGCGCGATTTGTCGAATCTGCCGATTACCGACGTGAGCGCCAATCGTGAGTTGACGCGAAGCGCGGGGCGCGTGGCGCGCTTCGCCGAGCAGTTCTGGATGGGCTTTCGAGACGGGCGCGGCGAGGAAGGGAGATTCCCTATCCTGCCGGGCACGTTCGCGCGCAAGCGCAAGGACGGCGAGATAGAGGCGACGCCGCTCGGCCAGTCGTACCTAAGCCTCGACGGCGCGCTGCAACGCATGGAGACGACGCTCGACGCGCTCAGGGAGAAGCCGCCCGAAGTTGAGAATCTCGTAAGGCGCATCAGGGAGTTGCGCTTCAATCTTGAGTTCATCGTCGCGGGCGACGACGCGCGCTACGTCTACTGGATGGAGCGGCGCGGGCGCGGCGCGTTCCTGCGCGCTTCGCCCATAGACGTTTCCACGCTGCTTCAGGACAAGCTCTTCGAGCGCGTCGAGACGGTCGTGCTCACTTCGGCGACGCTGGCGAGCGCGGGCAGCTTCGCCTTCGTGCGCGAGCGGCTGGGGCTGCCCGAAGAGTCGGACGAGCTGGTCGCGCCTTCGGGCTACGATTACAGGAATCAGTCGATACTCTATCTGCCGCCGCGCATGCCCGACCCTCGCTCGCCGCAGTTTGCCGACGCGGCGGCGGAAGAGGTCTTGAAGCTCCTGGAAGTCTCAAGGGGCAGAGCCTTCGTGCTCTCGACATCGCTGAGCGGCATGCGTGCGCTCTACGAACGCGTCGCGCCGCGAGTGGACTTTCCATGCTTCGTGCAGGGCAGCGCGTCGAAGGCCGGGCTGCTCGACAAGTTTCGCAAGACGCCGAATGCCGTGCTCTTCGCCACGTCGAGTTTCTGGCAGGGCGTGGACGTGCGCGGCGAGCAGTTGTCGTGCGTGATTATCGACAAGCTGCCGTTCGCCGTGCCGAGCGACCCGGTAGTTGCCGCTCGGCAGCGTTACATAGACGAGCAGGGCGGCTCCAGCTTCTACGAGTACAGCGTGCCGCAGGCCATCATCAGCCTCAAGCAGGGGCTCGGACGTTTAATTCGAAGCGCGACCGATAGGGGCGTGCTCGCCGTGCTCGACCCGCGACTTCGCACGCAGGGCTATGGGCGGCTCTTTCTTCAAAGCCTGCCGCCCTGTCGCGTCACTTCCAATCTCTCGGAGGTCGCGCGGATGTTTGAAACGGAGTTTCAAGTCTCAGGCTTCAAGTCTTAGGTTTGAGCTTCCCTGGCTTGCAACATCAAACTTTAAACCTGAAACCGGGAGAGCTATGGGCGGAATTTTTGAAGTGATGATTGAGCGCAACTTTTCCAGCGCGCACCAGTTGCGCGGCTACAAGGGAAAGTGCGAAAACCTGCACGGACATAATTACCGTATCGAAATCTTCGCGCGCGGGCGCGAGCTGGACAACATCGGGCTGCTCGTCGATTTCGGCGAGCTGAAGGCGGCTGCCGACGAAGTTGTCCAGTATCTCGACCACCGCAACATCAACGAGCTTCCGCCCTTCGACGAAGAGCTAAACCCCTCGGCTGAAAACCTCGCCCGCTACATCTTAGAGCGCGTCGCCTCAAGAGTCGGCGACACGCGCGTCGAAGTCTACAAGGTTCGCTGCTACGAGACGCCGACGAGCGTCGCCACCTATCAAATCGACTAAGTCTGGAGTCTGGAGTCGAGAGTCTGGAGTCTGAAAACTTGAATCCAAAGTGAAAAGCCCGGTACATCTGGCCGGGCTTTTTGACTTCAGACTCTCGACTCCAGACTCCAGACTCTTTATGAAGTGATAAGCGTGGGGATGTCGATTTTGTATTTCCTGATTTTGCTGTAGAGGCGCGGGCGGTAGATGCCGAGGAGGTTAGCCGCCGCCTGCTTGTTGCCGCCGGTGCGCTGGAGCGTCTTTTCGATGACGAGCTTTTCTATCTCTTCGAGCGTCAGGTTGGGTGGCACGTCCCAGGCTGCGGATTGAGCGGCCTTTTCGGGAAGCGCGCCGTTGTCGAAGGGAAGGTCGAGCGGCTCAATCTTGTTGCTTTTGGCGAGCAGGACGGCGCGCTCGATAACATTCTGCATCTCGCGGACGTTGCCCGGCCAGGCGTGACCGAAGAGGCGCTGGTAGGCAGCCTGCGAGATGCCCGTGATGGGGCGCTGGTACTTGCGCGCGTACATCTTGAGGAAGTGCTCTGCGAGCAGTTGGATGTCCTCGGTGCGCTCGCGCAAAGGGGGGACGTGAATGGTGATGGTCGAGATGCGATAGAAGAGGTCGTCGCGCAGGATGCCGTCGCGGATGGCGTCGGCCGGGGGACGGTTCGTGGAAGTGATGAGACGGAAATCGACGGCGTAGGTTCGCTCCGAGCCGATTTTCCGGTAGCTGCGCTCTTGCAGCACGCGCAGCAGCTTCGGCTGAAGCTCGACGGGCATTTCGGCGATTTCGTCTAGGAGGAGCGAGCCTCCGGCGGCGTGCTGGATGAGACCGTCTTTGTCTGCGTGCGCGCCGGTGAACGCGCCTCTCGTGTGGCCGAATAGCTCCGACTCGATGAGTTCTTTCGGAAGAGCCGCGCAGTTCACCTTGATGAAGGGTTTCTTGACGCGCAGAGAGTTGTAGTGGATGGCGTTGGCGATAAGCTCTTTGCCCGTGCCCGATTCGCCGACGATGAGGACGTTGGCGTCGGACTTGGCGACCGATTCGATGGTCTCATAAATCGTCTGCATCGACTTCGACGAGCCGATGATGTTGAAATACTCCGTGCGCGTCGAAAGCTGTCGGCGCATGGTCTCGGTTTCGGCCATCAGCTCGCGGCGCTCCAGAGCTTTCTCGACGAGCGGTTGCAGCATCTCGAAGTCGAAGGGTTTTTCGAGAAACCAGAACGCGCCCGCCTTCGTGGCTTCCACCGCGCGAGCCACCGAGCCGTAGCCGGTCATCACGATAACTTCGGTGGAGGGCTGCGCGTCTTTGACGTGGCGCAGCACTTCGAGCCCGTCCGTATCAGGCAGTTGCAGGTCGCAAATCACCAGATGATGTCCGCCTCTATCAAAAAGCTCGATGGCCTCGGCTCCGTTTGAAGCCGTGTCCACCGTGTAACCGTCCTCGACCAGATTCTGCTTGAGCGAATCGGCCATCATCGGTTCGTCGTCAACCACCAGAATGCGTACGTCTTTACGTTCCACCTTCGGTCTGCCTCCCTGTTTGAAATGCAAATGATGAATGCGGAATGCGGAATGAAAGACAGCTTGCTTTCATTCATCATTCATCATTCCTAATTCATCGTTTCGCTAATGGTAAGCGCACGCGCAGGACGCCTGAGTCGTGCGCGGCCTCGCCTCCGTGTGCCTGAATGATTCTGGCGGCGAGCGCCAGGCGCAGTCCGTGACCGCCGGCGAAGGTGCGAAACGGGTCGCCTTCGCCGTCCAGCGTTGCGCCGCGCCACTCGATGACGGCGTGCGGCGTGCCCTCGTGCTGCTCGCGCCGGAGACGAATCTCCAAGCCGTTTTGCTCCGGCATCGCTGCCGGTGTCGCCCCTGCCGAGCCGGTAGCGCGTGGGCGTGCGCCCGCCGTGATGTTTTTGAGGGCTTCGGAGAGGGCGGGAGCGTCGAAGTCGCCCTCGAAAGGTTCGCCCGGCTCGGTCTGGACGGGCACGCCTTCGGCGGCTGCCGAGAGTAAGCGGGAGAGGTCTGTGCGCGGGGCGCGCCGGAGTTCGACGGGGCGGCCGTAGCGCACGAGGGTCGCCGTGTCTGTGGCCGCGCGTTCGAGCCCGGCGATGAGCTTCGAGATGGTCTCAAGCTCGTCGGCCGGACGCTCGGCCTTCTCCAAGCGCTTGCGCAGGAACGTGGCATAAAGTTTGAGACCATTAATCTGGTTTTTCAGATCGTGGACGACCTGGACGGCGGCGCGCCCAAGCTCCCGGAGCGCCTCGGCGTCTTGTGTTTCCGATATTAACGGTTTCATTCTGCTCGCAAGCGTGTGCCCGTAGCTGTCCTAAAGCATCGTTTGAGTCGGCAGCAAGTCAAGCGGCCTGTACGGATTAAACCCAAACGATTGTGTTCTTTGTGTCGTGTTTCGATGCGGCATCTTAACAAAAAAGCGGAGTGTTCTCAAGTCATACGTTAGTAAAAACGGGGGCGCTTGAATGAGAGGTCAAAGATGAGAGGGCGAGGCAGGCGATGGTAGACAAGGCGGATGGTCTGATGACGGTCATGGTGGTCGAGGATTTCGAGGATAACCGCTTTATGATGAGGCGTTTGCTTGAAATGAGCGGCTACCGCGTGGTCGAGGCCATTAACGGCCAAGAGGCAGTGGAGAAGGCACGCCGCGAGCTGCCCGACCTGATTTTGATGGATTTGAGCCTGCCTCTGCTCGACGGGCTGGCCGCCACGCGCCGCATACGCGAGCAGGAACAACTCAAAAAAGTGCCGATTGTCGCCGTCTCCGCCCACGACACGGCAGATTTCCACGCCGAAGCCCTCGCCGCCGGGTGCAACGAATACGTCACCAAGCCCATCGATTTCGACCAACTGGAGAGCCTTCTCAGTCGCCTGACTGCTCGGCAATCGTGAATCGGCAATCGTCAATCGTGAAAGCCATCAATCTTCAATCGTCAATAGATAAAACCTAAGTTCTTTACTATTTACGATTGACGATTTACGATTGCCGAATCATGCTTGAACAGTTTACGCCCCTTTTTCGGCAGCAGACCGATGCCCTCACGCGCAAGTGGGTGGACGGCGTCTACGCCGACCGCCGGACGGAGCTGCCGACGCTTCTGACCTATCGACAGCTCGTCGAGCATCTGCCGGAGCTGTTCGACGAACTGGCGCGCGTCATCGATGCGCAGGCTTCCCACAGCGAAATCCTCGAAGCCGTCCGGCGTCTGCGCTTCCACGCGCAGGTGCGTTTTCAGCAGGGCGTGCTGATTGACGAAGTGGCACGCGAGTTGATAATCCTCCGAGATGTACTGAACGATTTTCTGTGGCGCAACGGACTCGGCGTCACTGAAGGGGACATCTGGGAATTGCGCGACGCGCTCCGGCGCATTCATACCTTTGTTGACGAGTTGCTCGCGCAGACGGTGTTGATTTACGCGGCGAGCCTGCGCCCGAACGTCCAGACGCGCACTTCGACCTGGCCGCCGCCGCGCCGCCGGAAGACCGATTTCCCGGAACGCGACGAGCGATGAAGCGAAGGCATGAAACGGCAACTCAATTCGACGTTCGCACCAAGCTCCTAGTGATGCTGGCGCTGCTGTCGCTGCCGCTCCTCATCATCAGCCTCGTCCAGCTCGGAAGCTACCAGCGAAGCCTCAACGAACAGGCACACACCATCACGCGCGTCGAGCTTTCGGCCACAGCCGGAGCGCTCGAATCGTGGCTCGCAGACAACCGCTCGCTCGTCGAGCAGAACGCGCCTCTGACGCCCGCCGCCGCGCGCGACCTCTACACGCACCTGCACAAACACGCCGCGCCCACAGCCGACACCGCCATCACGGTCGTCGATGCGGGCGGGCGCTCTTTCTCCGACCCCTTCGCGCCCCCGCGCACACTCGAACGCTTGCCCGACGGCGTAGTCCAGCACAAGTGGAAAGACGGCGTGACGCGTCTGACCGATGCGCGGCGCGTCGAGCCTTTCGGCTGGAGCGTGGCCGTCGGCGTGCCTCTGCCGGAGAACACGCCCGCAGGCCGCTCCATCCTGACGCTGACGGCGACCTGGGCGCTGGCTCTCATCGCCTCGATTCTGCTCGGCTGGTGGGCTGTCGGGCGCTTCACTAAGCCTCTGCGCGAGCTGGCCGCATCCGTCTCGACGCTCGGCGAAGGACAGTTAGAGGAGCGCGTGGCCGTCGAGACCGACGACGAAGTGGGCACGCTCGCCAACAGCTTCAACGTCATGGCGACGCGTCTTCAGGGCAAGTTTGAAGAGCTGCGCACTCAGGGCTCTTTCATCGAAGAGGTGCTCGACAGCCTGCCGCTCGGCGTCGCCGTGCTCGACGCGAGCCTCATCGTGCAGCGCGCCAACCAGACTTTCGCACGCCTCGTCGGGCGCGATGCGGCGCAGCTCGCCGGGCGCGGCCTCTACGAGGCGGCGGCGGGGCTCGCCGTCCTGAGCGAGGTGGTCGAAGACGTGCGGCGCACGCGCCGTGCGTTCGTCAACTACGGTCTGCCTTTGGAGCTGGTCGCGCGTCGCGCGGGCGACGCCGAAGAAGGACAGAAGTTCTGGGACATCATCATGTGGCCGACCACCGAGCGCAGCGTCGGGCGCGGCGATGTCATCGTCATCCTCTCGGAAGTCTCCAAGCGCGTGCGCGCCGAAAAGCTCGCCACCTCGGCCTTCGCCGCAGAGAAGGCGCGAGCCGCAGAGCTTGAGAGCGTCATCAACCAGATGAACGAGGGCGTCATCATCGTCGATGCGCGCGGGCTCTACCGCGTCAACCCGGCGGCGGCGCGCATCCTCGCGCGCGACCCCGGCGAGTTCCGCGACGGCGTCGCAGCTCTCATCGACGACATGGAGCTGCGCGACCTGCAACGCGAACCCCTCGCTCCTTCGCAGACGCCCCTGGGGCGCGCTCTCGAACACGGCGAACGCATCACGGGCGAGCACGTCCTCATCGTGCGCGGCGAAGAGGAGCGCGTGCTGGAAGTCAGCGTCACGCCGCTCGTCAACGAGACGAGCAAGCGAAGCGACGGCATCGTCGCCGTCTTCCACGACGTGACCGAAGAGGTGCGCCGCCACACCGAAGTCGTCGAAGCCTACGACCGTCTGCGCGAGCACGACCGGCTCAAGTCGGCCTTCGTCGCCAACGTCAGCCACGAGCTGCGCACGCCCTTAAACGTCATCATCGGCCTCTGCCAACTGCTTGAGCGCGACCGGCAGCTTCCGCTCGCGCCTCTGCAAACGGAGGCCATCGTCCGCATGGAGCGCAACGCGCGAAACCTTCTGGAGCTGGTCAACGACCTGCTCGACTATTCGCGCCTCGAAGCTGGACGCGGCGCACTGCACCTGGAGAACGTCGATGTGCTCGGCATCGTCAGAGAGGCTGTCGATTCTTACGCGCCCGACGCGCGCGAGCGCGGCATCGAGCTGAGCGCGCTGGTCGAGCCAGGGCTGACGACAGTCCTCACAGACCGTCACAAGCTCTCGCAGGTTTTGTCGAATCTGGTGAGCAACGCCGTCAAGTTCACTTCGACGGGCGCGGTCGTCATTCACGCCGGAGTCGTCGATGAGCAGCGCTGGTTCATGGAGGTCAGGGATACAGGCATCGGCATGTCGAGCGATGCGCTCGAATACATCTTCGACGGCTTCCGGCAGGTGGACGAACGCCTCGCACGCTCCTATAGCGGCGTCGGGCTCGGCCTGGCGATAACGCGCAAAATCGTCGAGCTGCTCGAAGGCGAAATCACGGTCGAGAGCAAGCAGAACGAGGGCAGCCGCTTCCGCATCACTTGGCCGCGCGTCGCGCGCCAACGCACCGGCACCGGCTCGCTCGTCGCCGACGGCAAAACCTCGCCCACCATAGACCGCACGGGCTGGCGCGCACGCGCAAGCTGAAAGCAGTTTCCAGTTTTGAGTTTTCAGTTTTCAGCAGAGGCGATTGCCTGTTACTGAAAACTGAAAACCGAAAACTGAAAACTCTCTTCCATGTTAGAATGTCGTTATGTCTCAGGCGGAAAAGAGTGTGGAAGAGAAGGACACGACGCGCCGCACTATCTTCATTATCGTGGCGCTCGGCTCGGCGCTGCTCGTGGCCGGACTCGTCTATCTTGCGACGCGCCCGGCAGCGCGCACGGGCGAGGCGCGACTTGAAGGCGCGATGCGCCCCGACTCGAAGGAGTTTGAGCCCTTCCGCGAACGCCTGCTCGTCGAGTTCAACGCCGACGAGCAGGCCAAGCAGTCCGACCGCCCGCTCGGCGATGTCGTGATTACGATGACCCCGACGGTGCGCAATTTCACGGGACGTACCATCAACGGCCTTGAGCTGCACGCCGTCGGCCTCGACCTCTCCGGCCAAGTCGTCAAAGAGCGCCACTTCATTCTCATCCCGACCCGCCAGGCCGAGCTTGCGCCCAACAAGACGCTCAGCGTTCCCATCACCTTCGAGGGCATCAGGAAAGACAACGTGCCCGCGAGCCTTAAAGTCGAATTGTCGGGCGTGAAATTCAAGTAGCGGAATCGGGTCTCACGCCGGATTTCAACACGAGAGAGCGCAAAGAAGCGCGGAGAAGACAGGAGTTATCTGCTCTGTCTTCTCCGCGCCTCTTCGCGTTAAATCAAATCCGACTGACGCTCGACCGAAACTCACATCGAGCGTTGCTCTTATTCAGCTTCGACCGTGTAGACGAGTGTGGTTTTGCCGCGCGCGGCGACGCTCAGCTTGAACTGCACGGTGTTGGCTCCGAGCTGCTCGCCGGGCACGCTGCTTTGGGTAATCTTCCATTGATTGTCGTCGTAGCGCTCGATGCCTTCGCGGACGAACGCCTCGGCCGGCTGCGCCCCTCGATTGAATAAGACCACTTCGACGCGGGTGACGAGCTTGTCTCGACTCTCGTTCTGCTGGTCGCGGTAGTTGACGACGCGGCGCTCCAGCACGCGGCGCGTGCCGAAGAGAGTGGCCGAGCGTCCCTGCGTGACGCTGAACTCGGCGTTCTGCGGCGTGAAGGAGATTCTATCCTGCCCGACAATCTGTGTGAGCGCGCCGGTGCGCTGGTAGATGGTGACGAGCCCGGCGGCCAAAGGCGCGCTGGCCGTGTTGCGTGCGACGAGGCGCACTTCCAAGCCGCGCGGCAGGAGAATGAAGCCGCCGCGCCCGAGCGTCTGCGCGTCGTGTGAGTTCTCGAAGACGTTGCGCTGCACGACGGCGAGGCGCGCTCGCTGGAAGATTGGAAAGCGATTGATGGCCGCGTTGGCGTTGAGGCTGATGTTCTGGCCGAGCGTGAAACGATTGAAGGCGCTCAAGCCCGTCACTTCGGCGAAAGAGGCTTCGGCGGGGACTTCTTCCGCTTCGTCGTCGCCGCCGCTCGAAACATTCATCTGCGCCTGTGCTGCGTACTCGCGCTGGTAGCCGCCGCCTGAGCCGCCGGCGACGAGGGCTATCTCGCCAGCGACGAGGTCAACGGTTGCGGCTGCGAGGTCAACGCCCGTCGTGTTGTAGAGCGAGACCCACGAGTCGAGCAGGGCGGCGTTGGGAGGCGCTCCGCCCGCCGTCTCTTCGAGCACGAGCGAGTGGTCGGCCTGCCATGAAAGATTGGGCGCGAGATAATCTACCTGCACGCGCTTGCGCGCCGTCGCCGCGCCCCGATGGCGAATCACGAGATGCAGCACAGGCGAGCGTTCGTTGTTGACCTGCGCGCCGTCGTAAGTGACGTTCTGGCGAATGACCTCGGCATCTTCGGCCATCACACGGACGGTGCGAATGTTGGCCTTCGGCATCAGGCTTCGCCACTCGACCGTGTTCAACCCCGGCTGCAACTCAATCGTGCGCTCTTCCAGAAACTCTGCGATGCCTGCGTTGTAAATCGTCAGGTGCGAGAGCGTGTTGCGGTCGGACTGTGCGAGCGGGGCGGACTGAAAGGCCGTGCAGCAAAGCACGACGGCGACGAGCATGGATTTGGCTCTTCTCAAGATTGGTTCATCCTCAAGCGGTGCGGATTCAAATTCGAGAGCGACGGAAAAGCAAGTAGGAAGGATGAAGGCGGAAGGATGAAAGAATGATTATTCAACTTGAGCAGGCACGACTTCCGCCTTCCGCCTTGCTGTTCATCCCTGCTGTTTGCTTGCGTCGGCTTCAATTATACATCGCCTCGCCCCCGGCGGTATCGTCTCTTTCCGTCACGAAAAGCTCTTCGAGCGCGTTGCCGACCGGCTGGACGGAGACGAGCCGCGCGCCGCACGAGCGGACGGCGCTTAAGGCCGCATCGACTTCGCGCTCGGACGCAACCTCGATGCGCGCTCCGCCCGGAGTCGCGCTCAGGGCAGCGCCTTCGAGGGCGGAGAGCGCGCTCTGAAGACATCTCGTGTCGGCGACGGCGACGGTGATTTCCATTGCGCGTTCGCCGCCGAGCTGTCGAAGCTCTTCGAGACGGCCGAGGTGCGCGAGGCGTCCGCGCTTGAGGACGGCGGCGCGATCGCAGAGCACTTCGATGTCGGAGAGGATGTGCGAGCAGAAGAAGACGGTCGTGCCTTCGTTACGCAGCGAGGCGATGAGGTCGCGCACCTGTCTGCGTCCGACGGGGTCGAGGCCGCTCATCGGCTCGTCGAGGAAGACCACTTCCGGGTCGTTGACGAGAGCCTGCGCGAGCCCGACGCGCTGGAGCATCCCCTTCGAGAACTTTCTCAGTTGCTTGTCCCAGCTCTTCTCTTCGAGATGGACGCGCGACAGAAGATGCGTGGCTCGTCTGCGCCGCTCTGCGCTCGTGTAGCCGAAAAGCTCCGCGCAGTATTCGAGAAACTCGCGGGCTGTGAGGTAGTCGTAAAAGTATGGATGCTCGGGCAGGTAGCCGATGCGGGCGTGCATAGGCGTGTCGGAGATGTCGCGCCCGAGGATGGAGGCGCGCCCCGCCGAAGGATACATGAGACGCATGAGGAGCTTGAGCGTCGTGGTTTTGCCCGCGCCGTTTGCGCCGAGGAAGCCGAAGATTTCGCCCGCCTCGACCGAAAGCGTGAGCGAGTCCAAAGCACGCACGCGACGCTTTTTGAGAAAGCCGACTTCGTAATCCTTCGTCAGATTTTCTATCTCGATGACTGCCGACATCGTTGCTGTTTCTCCTGCGGTCTCAAGTCTCGAACGAATTTCGAGTCTACTTGTAGGGAACTTCCGAGCGCGGGTCGAGGTCTACTTCGCAATCGGGTTTGAGTATGTAAGCGGTGTTAGCGGGGTCGAGCGGCGCGGCGTGCTCGTCGAATTGGAGACGGGTGGAACGTCTGATGAGCGGCGCGACTTCAGCCCACTTGTCAGGGCAGCGACCTGTGCGGCGACGATAATCCTCAAAGACGCGACGGATGGCCTCGCGCTCGTCGAAAGACTGAAGCTGCGCGAGACGCTGAAGGGCGAGCTTCTTTATCTCTTCGTCGTCGGCCTCGTCGTACATGCGCCGGAAAATCTCGCGCGCCACTTCGCGGTTGCCGCCCTCGTCCTCCATGCGCGCGGCCATCGCCTCCATCCAGCGCGGCGCGCCGAGAACTTTTGCGCCCGCATGATAGACGGCGCTCGCCTCTTTGAACTCGCCGCGTTGCCAGTGGATGTAGCCGAGCTGCTGGTAGAGACGCCACTGGTGCGGGTTGGCTTCGATGCCTTTGCGCGCGAGGCGGATGGCGGCCTCGGCGTCGATGGCCGGAAGCATGACCGCGCCGTATTCATAGGCGGCCATGAACTGCGGGTCGAGAGTGGTGGCGGTGTCCATTAGCGAGGGCAGAATCTTGAGGCCGACGGCGCTTAGGTCGTCGATTTGCACGCGCTCGGGATGCTGGATGAGCTTGCGCCCGACGTATTGCAAAGAGCGCATCCAGTACCAGTCGGCGACCAGACCGTTGAAGCCGAGACTCATCCGGCGCGCGGCTTCGGGCGTGACGTACAGCTCTTCGGAGTAGTCGCGCAGGGCGCTCTCGGGCGGACGGCGCGCTTCGATGAAACGGGCGAGCGCAGCCGAGAGGGCGAGGCCGACGATGATAACTGAGACGAGCAGGGCGTCGCCGCGTTGCAGGCGGCTCTCGGCCTTCGGCTCGACAGGTGCGCCGCCGCTTTCGTTCGTGTTCAGACGTGCGAAGCGTTTACGGTTCATTTGAAGTTGCGGCGCTTGAAGATGAGCGTGGCGGCGGAGAGCAGCACGGCGATGTATGCGAACCCGTAGGCGAGGGCGGCGAGAAAGGCGTCGGCAGTCGGCGTCTCGCCGTGTCCGGCGGGCGTGATGTAGGAATAGTTCGAGAGATTCGGCAGCGCGTAGTAGAGCAGGTCGAAGAAGATGCGCGAGCCTCGTGTGCCGAGGGCGGAGGCGAAGGCTTTGAGGTCGGCGCTGAAGTGGCCGATGATGAAGACGGCGAAGGTCAAAAGCGCCGAGAGCGCGGGCGAAGAAAAGGTGGAGAAGAGAAGCGCGACCGCCGTCAGTATCATCAGCTCGACGTAGATGAGCGCGATGGCAGGCCAGATTTTCCAGACGAGCGGGTCGAGGCCGCCGCGCACGTAGAGGAGCGCCAGGCAGACGCCGACGCCCATCACGAAGACGTTCAAGGCGAGCGTCAGGCAGAGGCCGAGATACTTTCCGACGAGAAACTCGCCGCGCCCAACGGGCTTACTGAAAATCGCGTAGATGGTGCGCCGCTCTATCTCTTTGTAGACCAGCCCGACGCCGACGAAGATGGCGATAAAAGCGCCGAAGAGAAGCATCGCGCTGAGTCCCATGTCGATGATGATTTTCGACTCCTGCGCCGCCGAAAGCTCTCCGAGAAAGATTGCGCCCGCAATCAAAAGCAGCACGAAGAGGACGAGATTGTAGAGCACGCGGTCGCGCACCGCTTCACGAAAGGCGTTGCGCGCGATGGTGAGAAGTCTGCGCCCGCGCGACGCGCGCCGGAGCGCCCCCGAAGTGGATGCCTCCATGCGCGCATCTTCGCAGCCGCCCCCGTAATTTGCAACTTCGATTTTTTGGCTCACGCTCGACATCGGTTTTTCTCGAAACGACGGATGAGAAGAGTTCTAAACGGACTCCGGAGAGCGCGGGCTCTCTTTTTCGGCAAGCGAAGGCTCGGGCGCTCCTCCCTCGAACTTCGTCCTGCTCAAACAAGCAAGCGGCGGGAGCGAGAGCTTTTTGTGCTCCGCTCCCGCCGTTTGTTTGGGGAGTAAGTTTCCTGCTGGGGAGGATGCTTACTGAAGAACCGTGCCGGCGTTGACGCGCGTCGTGTCGTCGATGGCCGGGGCGACGCCGGTCGTCAGGAAGCCGATGAGGCCGGTCTCACAGGTGGCGAAGCCGCGATAGCCCGTGCCGAGAATCTTGTTGCCGTTGGCGTTGACTTCGGGGGTGGCGTCAACTTCAAAGCGAGCCGGGGGATCGGCCAGCGTGCCGATGTCTTCGCGGACGACGAAGTCGTAGCCGCTCTTGGTGCCGGTCTGAAGCTGCTGGTCAACGAGAGCGTTGTCGTAGAGCTGAGCCATCGTGCCGTAGTCGCCGCCGCCCTTGGTGGCGCGATAGGTCTCTTCCGAGCTGGTGATGACGCGCAGGCTGGAGAGGGCTGAGCCTTCGTTGGCGGCGCGCTTGGAGGCGATGAGGTTGGGGATAGCGATGGCGGCGATGATGCCGATGATCGCCACGACGATGAGAAGTTCGATGAGCGAGAAGCCCTTCTGACCTTTTTTCTGTTCCATTTTCTTTTGCGTGCTCCTTAACAAATGTTGGGGTGAAGATTCGAGTTGTTTCGCGTCGTCGGCTAATCTTTTTTCAAGCGCCGCTCTTGCGCGAGCCGTCGAAAGAGGTCTTAAACAAACCTTGTGCCATGTCGCGCGGCAGCGCGTGAAAAGGCGCTCGGCAGAGTTGAAAGCGGGATTTAAGGCGTCGAAGTCGCTTCGCGGATGCGCTGACGCGAGGCCGACTCGGGCGCGACTGACAAATTTCGGCAGACGCACGGTGCCGTTTTCCGTCAAAGAAGACTCTGACGGAAACGGTCGAAGCGTGTGCAATAGAGATAGGAGAGAAGGGCACGGAAGGGGAGCAGGTGCGCCTTTACTTGTTGATGAGCGGGCTGGCGATGGTGGCCGCCGCTCCGGCATTGAAGCGAATGAGACCTGACTGGTCTGCGAAGTAGTGATTCCAGAGGGTGGGAGTGATGGTCGGGGTGGCATCGACGGTGAAGCTGAGCGTGGGGTCTGCGCCGAGGGAGACCGTGAAACGGTAGTTGCTCTTCTCTCCGGCGGCGATGGCCGTATCGCTTAACTGGCCTGAATCTCCGAGAGTTGCGAGGTCTGTGTAGACGCCTTTGACCGTGCGGTAGGTCATCTGGCTGGAGTGGATGGTGCGCAGCGAGCTGATGGCCGAAGCGTAGCGCGCCGCCTGCTGCGACTGCACTAGATACGGAATCGCAATGGCCGAAATGACGGCGATGATGGAGGCAACAATCAGGAGTTCGATGAGTGAAAAGCCGCGATCTGTTCGTGGGGGGCGACTGTCTGGCATGGCGTCTTGGGTTGCACCTCTCAAGTGGGGGGATAGTGGTTTCTGCTTTGAGGCATCACCGTGACGGCCTTGAGCAATGTACATGCCACGAAAAACGTCAATCTGACTGAACGGCAAGTAGGAAGGCGGAAGGATGAAGGATGAAAGAGTGATTATTCAACTTGAATCGTCACTCTTTCATCCTTCCCCCTTCATCCTTGCTTTGGCGCGGCGTCGGAGCGCAGTTGTGCGGTCAGGTTACGGATGCCGTGTTTGTCCAGGAGGTGTCGGAGCGAGCGGACGGAGAGATGCAGGAGTTCGGCGGCGCGCGTCTGGTTGCCGCCGGTGCGCTGGAGGGCTTCGAGCAGGTAGGTCTTCTCCAGTTGGTCTAAATGCGCGACGAGATTGAGCCCTTCGTCGGGCAGGTCGAAGACGGAGGCGATGCGCGCGGGGTTGTAGTTGGTGACGGACTGCGGCAGGCTCTCGGGCTGAATCATGTCGGAGCGCTCCAGCGCGACCGCGCGCTCGATGGTGTGCTCAAGCTCGCGCACGTTGCCCGGCCAGTTGTAGCGTTCCAGCAGCTCCAGCGCCTTCTCCGAGACGCGCAGGCTCCTTCCTGTCTGCGCGCAGAATTTCTGTACGAAATGCTCGACCAAATCCGGCAGGTCTTCTCGCTTCTCCCTGAGCGGCGGAAGCTCAATCGGGATGACGGAGATGCGGTAGTACAAATCTTCGCGGAAGCTGCCCTGCTTGACCATCGAGGCGAGGTCGCGGTTGGTGGCGGCGATGACGCGCGAGTCGATGCTCAACTCTTCGTGCGCGCCGACGGGTCGGACTTTCCGCTCCTGCAAAACGCGCAAAAGCTTGACCTGCATCGTCGGCGACATCTCTCCGATTTCGTCCAGAAAGATTGTGCCTTTGTCTGCGGCCTCGAAGAGACCTTTGCGGTTGGCGGTTGCGCCCGTGAACGCGCCGCGCACGTAGCCGAACAACTCGGATTCGAGCAGGGTCTCTGTGAACGCGCCGCAGTTAATCGGCATGAAAGGCTTATCGGCGCGCGGGCTCAGGTTATGGACGGCTCGCGCGACCATCTCTTTTCCCGTGCCGCTCTCGCCCGTTATCAGCACGGTCGATTGCACGGCGGCGACCGTCTCAATCATCTGGTAGACGGCCTGCATGCGCGCCGAGCGTCCGATGAGCTGGTCGAGGCGTCCGCGCTCGCGCTGCGCGCGTTTGAAGGCGCGATTCTCCTGCAAGAGATGCAGGCGTTCGAGCGCCTTCTCGACGATGAGCTTCAGCTCGTCAACGTCGAAGGGCTTCTGTATAAAATCGTCAGCGCCGAGCTTGAACGCCTCGCGCGCCGTCTCGACCGTCGCAAAGGCCGTCATCATCACGACCGACACGTCCGGCAGCAGCTCGCGCGCCGCACGCAACAATTCGATGCCGCCCATGTCCGGCATCTTCACGTCGGAGATAATCAGGTCGGCGGCCTCTTCGCGCAGCAGCTCCAGAGCGCGCCGCCCGTTCTCCGCCGCCCTCACCTGATGCCCCGCGCGCCCGAACACCAGCGACAACAACTGCCGCATGCCCTGTTCGTCGTCAACAATTAAAAGATTAGCCATAAGCTGAAAGCTGTCTCGTCGGATGAGCCTATTTGCCGTTGCGGCCTTCACGTATGATGTCAATCAATGCGTTCAGCTTTTCGTCCGTATGCGCCAGAGAATCCGCCAGAGCCGCCAGCCGTTCGTCTGTATGAGCTTGAGACTCCGCCACCGAATCCGCGAGAGCCGCCAGCCGCTCATTTGTATGCGCCAGAGCATCTGCCAGAATCGACAGATGCTCGCTCGTTTTAATCTGCGACTCGACAAGAATTGAAATCCTGTCTTCCATGCCAATGTGGGCATCGACGAGCATGGCAATCTTATCTTCCTGATTCGATATTCTTTTTTCCGTCGAGTTGGCGAGACGCAGGACGACATCCTCAATCTTCGCCATGCGCGTCTCGGACTGAACCTGTTGGTCGATAATGAATTCTATCTTCTGCTGCATCTCTTCGTTGGTCATCATTTATTCTGCTCCCGATTGATGCCGGACTTCAGTCGATGGAGGACGCCTTCTGTTTTAATTCGCTTTCGCGGGTAATTCAACTGTAATCGTCGTGCCATGACCTTCGCGGCTACGGACGTTGATTGTACCACCGTGGTCGCGGACGATTTGATAGACGATGGAGAGGCCGAGGCCGGTGCCGCCGGTGGTCGAAGAAGAGAAGGGCTCGAAGAGGCGTTCGACCTGTTCGGGCGACATGCCGCGCCCTGTGTCCGTGAAGGTGATGCGGCCACGACGATGCTCGGCGCGGCTCAGCTCGGCGCGCAGGCGTCCGCCTTCGGGCATGGCGGCCAGAGCGTTTCTCGCCAGATTCCAGAAGACCTGCTTGATGCTAGCGGAGTCGGCCATCGCCAGGACGGGCTCGTCGGGCAGACGCTCTTCGAGCGTGTGCCCGTCTCGAAGCTCGGGGCTGTGGCGCAGCAGCGTGAAGGTTTCGCGCAGCGGCTCGCGGAGGTCGATTTCGGCGAGCGAGGGCGTGCGCGGGCGCGCGTAGGTCAGAAAGTCCGTGATGATGCGGTTGAGGCGGTCGGATTCGCGCAGGACTATCTCCATCAGCTCGGCCTGCGCGGGGTCGGCCTGTATCTCGGAGCGCAGCACTTGAATCGAGCCGCGCATCGAGGCCAGAGGATTTCGTACCTCGTGGGCGATGCCTGCGGCGACGCGCCCGACCGCCGCGAGCTTGTCCTGTCGCCGCGTCGTCTCCTCCATCGTGCGGATGTGAGTCAGGTCTTGAAAGGTGATGACGAGGCCGGTGGTTTCGCCGCCTTCGGTCGAGAGCGGGAAGATGCTGTAGCCGAGGCGGACGCGAAGACCCTCGGCGGTCAGACAATCGGCCTCGAAGCGCGGGCTGGTCTCGCCTGTACTGGCGGCGCGCATGGAGTCTTCGATGTGGCTGGAAATCTCGCCGAAGAGGATAGAGACGTGCTGGCCGCGCAGAGTCGAAGCCGTGTAGCCGGTCATCTCTTCGGCGGCGGCGTTGAAGGTGTAGATGCGCCCCTGCAAGTCGGTCGTCACCACCCCGGAGCGGATGGATTCGACGATGCGCTCGTGCAGCGCGCGCAGGTCTGCGAGCCTGTGTGTGGCTTCGATGAGCTGCACGTCGGAGCGCGACTGCCGACGCGCGAGCCAGTCGGCCAGAAGGCCGACGACGAGCAGGCCAACGTCGTTGAGGCCGACGGTTCCGACCACACGGCTCATCGGCGCGGAGACCGCTTCGCTGCCCGTGTCGCCGGGGAGCCATCCGGCAGCGGTCGAAAGCATCGCGGTCGTGTAGCAGGCGGCGCAGCCGACCGAGGTGGCGAGTGCGGCGCGTGCGCCGAGAAAGATGCTCGCCAGTGAAATGACGACGATGTAGAGCGCCACGTAAGGCGAATGCAGGTCGCCCGTCGCCCAGACGAGCCACGTCACCAAAAGCACGTCGAAGAAGAATTGAACGGCGGCCTGAACGTCGAGGTCTATCTTCGAGAAGCGGAGCGCGAGGGCGTAAGCGGCCGTGAGCGAAGCGACGACGGCGAGCATCAATCCGGCGAGCGCCGTGCCGTGCGCGGGCAGCCCGGCCGCGAGCCCCGTCGAAGACTCCCGCGTCCAGAGCGCGCCCGCTCCCAAAAGCAGCAGAATCGCCGCCAGTCTGCCCGCGATGAGCCAGCGCAGGCGGCGTCTGCGGCTCGACTCAAACTCGTTCGTAATCGCGCCGAGCGTTCGCATGCCGCTTAAGCCTAGCACAATCGACGCGGGCGCGGAGAGAGGGAAAATTTGCGAGCCGGTTTTTGTTTCAAGATGAGTGTTGCAAAATACGGCGCGCGCGGTTAGATTGTCGGCGGTTTCCTAAGAAACTTTTCAAGGTGGAGGTCTCCCCGACAGATTTGGGTTGTGCCTCTCCCTCATCACAGAATGTTGGAGGTAGAGACAAAGTGCCGACCGGAACATGCCCTGATTGCGAAGCAGATGTACACGTCGATTCCGACGCCGACAAAGGCCACACGGTTTCCTGCGACGAATGCGGAACCTCGCTCGAAATCGTCGGACTCGACCCCGTTGAATTAGACATCGTCGATGAGGAAGACGACGATATGGACGACGAGGAGGACGACGAAGAGTTCTAACAGCCGTAAATCGTGAATCGTAAATCGTGAATAGAAAGAACCGGTTTTAACTATTTACGATTTACGATTCACGATTTACTTGTCGTTTGATTTATAGGTCGTGCGGCTTTGGCGGACTTGGAGGCCGCGCGGGGCTTCGATGCGGATGGTGTGGGTGCGTCCGTCGCGCCGTTTCTCTTCGGGCGGGTAGAAGGCGAGCACGTAGGAGGCTGTCACCTCTTCGGCCAGGGCTTTGAAGAGCGGTCGGTAATCTTTATCTGTCGCGTAGACGTTCGTGCCGCCGGTCTTTTCGACGAGTCCGCTCACGTCGAGGGGGGTGGGCAGAGGCGAATGGGCGGCGGAGGCTGAGGCCAGGAGGCGCGAGTAGGAGGGGAGCGTCACGGTGTAGATACTCACCTCGGCAGCGTTGGCGCGCTCGACGACGGTCTGCGGCGAGACCGTATCGCCGACCGGAAAGCCGTCGGTGATGACGACGACGGCGCGCTTCATCAGACGCCTTTCGCGCGTGCGCGGAGCGCGGCGCACGAGCAGGCGAATCGCATCGTCTACGGCATCGTAAACGTGCGTTGACATGCCGTTCACGTCGCGCGCGAGTCGCTCGGCGGCGCGTTCGAGCTTGCGCGGGTCGTTAGTAAAACCCTGCTGAATCTTGCTGTCCATCCCGAAGCTCATCACGGCGAAAGAGGCCGACTGCTCCGACATCTGCCTGGCGAACTCGCGCATCGCGTGCCCGATGTTGAGCATCTCGTCGGCCGTCATGCTCCCCGACACGTCAACCGCGAAGACTACCGCCACGGGGCGCGGCTCGCCGCCCCGACGCTCGACGTTGAAGAAAGAAATGGGACGCTCGACTCCGTCCTCGTAGAGCTTGAAATCCTCCGCGCGCAGGTTGCGCACCGGAGTGCCACCGGCGTCCGTCACCGTCACATCGACGAGCACCAAATCCGTATCGACGCGCACAACCTCGTCGGGGTCTTCCGCCGCCCTATCTTGCGCCGCAGCCGTGCGCGTCCACGCGGCAGAGAACGCGAAAACGAGTAGCGACAGGAAGAGCGCGTAAGAGCGAGCCGTGCGTGTGTGCTTGCGCGCGTGCGCGGGGACGAGGCCGGGGGGCGAGTTAAGAGAGGCTGACATAAAAACTCGGAAACGAACGGGCAAAGCTTCGAGGAGGCTCAAGTATTATACGGAGTCTAACGGCTTCTTGTCATACCGGAAGCGAACGACGGGCAACACGATGCGTCGCTCCGGGCATCAAGTAAGCTCCGGCCGCCTCGAATTTGAAGCGAGCGGTCTTGGTGCCTTATCCGCGTGATATAATCTCCCGAAACAAAAGGGCGTCGCTGCCTGCCGTTGCGGCGACGGCAATCGTCCGAGAGGTGAGTTAGATGCTTCTGCGTAATAGAATCGGTGCTTTCGTGCTCGCGCTCGCGCTGGCCGTTGTGTGCTTCGCCCAAGCCAAGACGACGGGCGGCATCAAGGGCAAGGTGAAGGTGGATAGCAGCTCGACGCCGGAGAACGTGGCCGTCATCGTCCGTCGTGGAGAAGAGGAAGTGAAGCGCGCGGCGACGAATCGAAAGGGCGAGTTCGTCATCCAGGGACTTGAGCCGGGCATCTACGGCATCACTTTTCGCAAGCCCGGCCTGAGCGTCGGCACTTTGGAGAAGGTCGAAGTCCGCGCGGGCAAGATGCGCTCTTTGAGCGAGCACCTGTTTCTTCCGGTCGATACGGGCGCGCTCGCTTTCGTGCGCGGGAGCGTCTTCAATCCGGCGGGCAGAAGCGTACCCGGCGCAAGGGTCGAAATCGCCCTCGTCGAGCCGGACGGCTCGGCCAAAAAAATCGACGGGCGCATCACGAACGAACTCGGCCTCTTCGTCTTTCGCCTGACGGCCGAGCGTGCGCGCTATCGCATCACCGTCAAAGCCGACCAAATGGAGACAGCCACGCAGGAGGTCGAAGTGGAGGGAGCAGGGCGCAGCAACATCGCCATCACCCTCCGCCCGGCAGCCAAATAGATGCGCGGCTGAACTTTTCGCCGTGAACGATGAACAGCCTTCAGATAATACCGCCGCCGCGCATCCTGCGCGCGACCAGTTCCTGACCGCGCGACAGCTCGCCGAGATTCTACAGGTGAGCGAATCCACAGTCCGCCGCCTCGCCAGAGACGGGCGCATCCCCTCAGTCCGCATCACCTCCCGCATCACACGCTTTCATCTACAGGCCGTCCGCGATGCCCTCGACGGCACGCCCCGCCGCCCCACCCGCCCCCGCCGCTCTAACACCGACCCGCGCCAGGACGACTCGCAGCTATTATTCAAAGAAATGATGAACGCGGAGTGATGAATGATGAATGAAAGACAAGTTGCTTTTAATTCATCATTCCGCATTCCGCATTCATCATTTGTTTTTCTCGTTCTGCCTGACTCGTTCGCGCAGGCGTGCGATGTCGCGGAAGACGACTTCGAGGGCGAGGACGACGATGAAGAGGACGGCGGCGAAGAGTAGTAAGAGCGTGCGGGCGGAGAGGGGAGAGGGGTTGGAGAAGGCTGCGAGTAGCAGTGCGAGGATGCCGCCGAAGATGACGACGAGGAGGATGCGGTAAGGCCAGATGTCGCGTCGCTTGCTTCGTTCTTTCATTGTTGTGCGCGCCGCCGCGCGCGCAGGGTTTTGAGAGTCGCGTTCACGTCAACCCACTTGCCGGCGCGGCGTAGATAGACGCGCGGCTCTCTGGGGGGAAATCTTCTGGCGAAGGCCGGGTTGGCGGCGAGAAGCGGGCGCACGGTCGAAGCCTCGCCCGTCGTGATGCGCCAGCGCCCGCCCTCGCGCACCATGTACTGGCGCGCGACCAGCTTGCCCTCGCCCTGAAAAGGCTGCAACGCGCGACCGTAGACCACCGTATCGGCGACGGCCAAATCGCCCGCCACTCTCAAAGCTTCCACTTCCAGCCTGTCCAGCTCGAACATCCCGCGCGCGCGATTCAGAGCACTCACGAAACGCTCGCGCGAAATGCGTCGCTGCGAAGACGACGGCAAAACCTCGTAGAGCCCGCCGTACTCTCCGCCGCGCAGCATTTGAAAGGCGCGCTCCAAAGCCTGACGCGCATCATTCTCGCTCGCCTGCGCGGGCGTCGCGGCGCAAACGCTCGCGCCCGACGCAGACAGCAGCGCAGCGAGCACGACTCCGAGCGCCGCCGTCACGCCGTATCTATTCGTTTTCATTAAGAATCTTCTCATCTCTTCTTCCCCCTCGTTCGGACAGGCTGCCCCCTTCGATGTCGCCGTGACGAAAGCCGTTGCGCACGTTGATGAACCACGCGACGACGCCGAGAGCCGCCGCGACGAAGGCCGCGTCCGTCTGCTCGTAGAACATGAAGGCAATCGCTCCGAGCAGGCAGACGGCGGCGATGGCGTTCCAGAGCAAAGGCGAGACAGGCAGCGCATCAATCAAACGCGTCGAGACCGCGCCGCGACGGCGCTCGTCTGCTTTCTCTCCCGACTCGTCCTGCTCTTCGTCGTCTATATCAGACGACGCTTCATCCGTCGCTTCGTCTTCAAGGCGCGTCGCCTCTGCGGGTTGGCTCGCGGCTTCGATTTTGTAACTCTCTTTCAAGACGCGCCCTCATTTGACGTTGACGGGGATGGAAGTCTCGATAGTGCGCGGCGGATAGCACGCGCTGTCGTCGCAGGGCTGGACGCGGACTTTGGCGCTGAGCGTGCGTGAGCCCTTGCGCGCGACGGCTTCGGCGCGGAGCGGCAGCTTGATAAAAACCGCGCCCTCGTAGACGGCGAGCATCTGCGGGTCGAAGGCAAACTTCTTCGAGAGAGCGGGCGGGTAGACGGGCTTCCCCGGGCTGATTCCTTCCTCGGCGGCGACGCTGAGTTCGGTCGGGATGAGATAAGAGTGCGTCGGGGGATTGGCGTTGACGTGATAGCCTTCGTCGATTTCCAGACGCACGGAAGCCTCCGCCGCGCCGCCCGCGCGAATCTCCAGAGCTTCGGCGCTCGCGCGCACGATGTTCGCCGAAGGAGCGCCCGGCGCGCTCGTGGCTGTGGTCGCTGTCGTCTCAGGCTTCACAGCCGTCGTCGCCGAAGCAGCTTTTGAGTCGGCGTCGGTATTGCCGCCGGTCGCGCTCGGCTGTCCGCCGCAGGCGGCGCAAGCGAGCACGAGAAGCGCGGCGCTGGAGAAGAGAAGAAGCTTGCGGGGACGCGTCATGCAGGCAGTGTAAGGCGAGAGGCGCGAAGTCTCAAAGCGGGGAGCGAACCTCTTGTTCGGCGTCAGGCGCGCGGCGCATCTCCGGCGCTTCGTCCGCCGAAGAAGTCGCGCGCGGAGGCGAACATGCGCCGCAGACGACGGACGACCTTCGGCAGAATCCACACGAGCACGAGCAGGAAAATAAAGATGACGACCAGAATCACCACCGGATGAAGCACGGCCAGCACGAGCGCCCCGACGGCGAAGACATCCTCTAAGAACGAGAGCGCCCAGTTCGTCACCGGCTCGGGGCTGACGTTGGCCGCCGCGCGCACGGTCGCCTTCGTGCCGTGCGTCGAGAGGGCGAGCCCGCCGCCGACGAGCAGGGCGACGACGCGCAAGGCCGGGTCGAGGTCTGCGGTCGCCGAGAGCGCGATGATAGCGCCCGCCGGAACGCGTATGAACGTGTGCACCGCGTCCCAGACGGTATCGACGTAAGGCACTTTATCGGCGACGAACTCGACGGCGTAGAGCGCGAGCGCGACGCCGATAATCCACCAGTTGTCGAGCACGTCGAGCGCGCCCGGCAGACGCCCCACCAGCTCGTAACGCTGAAGCAAGCCGAGCACCGCGACCGTCGCATACAGGTTAATCCCCGATGTCCACGCCGCGCCGAAAGCCAGCCCGATAATCTCTATAACATTCATCAGAAAAACAAATGATGAATGATGAATGCGGAATGATGAATCGAAAACGAGAAGGCGGCTGCCTTTCATTCCGCATTCATCATTCCGCATTCATCATTCTTCTTCTTCTTCTTCTTCTTCGCCGCCTTGTTTGTCGGGTCGTTTGATGCCGAACTTTTCGAGGCGGTACTGGAGGGTGCGGAAGGTGAGGCCGAGGAGCTTGGCGGCTTTGGTGATGTTGTAGTCGGTGCGCTCCATCGCCTGCATGATGAGGTTGCGCTCCACGTCCTCGAACTGCACGCCTTCGGGCGGCAGCTTGAAGCCGCCTTCGTTGGCGGCTGCCGGGCGCATCTCCTGCCGGACTTCGAGCGGCAAATCTTCGACCGTGATGTAGTCGCTCTCGGCCAGAAGGATTGCGCGCTCGATGGCCGATTCAATCTGGCGGACGTTGCCCGGCCATGCGTATTCCATCATCACCTTGCGCGCTTCCGGGGTGAGCCCTCGAATCAGGCGCGAGGTGTTGCGCGTGTGTTTCTTGAGAAAGAACTGGATGAGGACGGGGATGTCTTCGCGTCGCTCGCGCAGGGGGGGCACGTCGATTGAGAGGACGTTGATGCGGTAGTAGAGGTCGTCGCGGAAACGCCCGTCGGAGACCATCGCGCGCAGGTCGCGGTTGGTGGCGGCGACGACGCGCACGTCAATCTTGATGGCGCGCGTGCCGCCGACGCGTCGAATCTCCCGCTCCTGCAAGGCGCGCAAAAGTTTCGCCTGCATCGTGATGTCTAGTTCGCCTATCTCGTCGAGAAAGAGCGTGCCCCGGTCGGCGACTTCAAAGAGACCTTTCTTCTCGACGTGCGCGCCGGTGAAGGCTCCCTTCTCGTGGCCGAACAACTCGGATTCGAGCAGGTTCTCGTTGATGGCGGCGCAGTTGACGGCCTGAAACATCTCGCCCGCGCGCGGGCTCTGCGTATGAATCGCACGCGCGATGAGTTCCTTACCCGTGCCCGACTCGCCGCGAATCAAAACGGTCGAGCTGGAACGCGCGACCTTCAGAATCATCTTCTTGACGGCCTCCATCTCGGACGAGGCGGAGACTATCTCGCTATCCAGCTCGTCGAGACGCGAGAGGGCGCGCCTGACGGTTTCGAGCAGCGTGTCGCGCTCGTAAGGTTTTTCCAGATACTCGAACGCGCCTCGCCTGAGCGCCTCTTTGGCCGACTCGATAGAGCCGTGCGCCGTGAGCAGGATGACGATGATGGAGGAATCGTGCGCGAGCAGACGTTGCAAAAGCTCGACGCCGTCCATGCCCGTCATCTTCAGGTCGGTCAAAGCCAAATCGAAGCGCCGCTCCTTCGCAAACTTGAGCGCCGCCTCGCCCGAAGAGGCCGTCGTCACGTCGTAGCCCTCGCTCGACAGAATCATTTCCAGAATCTCTCGCTGCGACTTCTCGTCGTCCACCACGAGTATGCTTTTGCGTGCCATATCAACTCCAAATGATGAATGCGGAATGATGAATGCGGAATGAAAAGCAGAAAGAAAGCCGTCTTTTATTCATCATTCCGCATTCATCATTCATCATTTCCTTTTGCCGTCGGTAATTCAACTCTAAAGGTCGTGCCTTCGTCCTGCCGGCTCTCGACGCTGATTGTGCCGCCGTGATCGTCGATGGCCTTTTTGACGATGGCGAGACCGAGTCCGGTGCCCGTCTCTTTGGTCGAGAAGTAGGGCTCGAAGATTTGCGACAGGTTTTCGGGGGCGATGCCGCGCCCCGTGTCCGAGATTTCGACGCGCGCCCTGCCGTCCCGCGCCGAGAGCCTGACGGTCAGCCGACCGCCCTCTTCGCCTTCGATGGCTTGCAGCCCGTTGATGATAAGGTTTGTGAAGACCGAACGTAAAGATTCGGCGTCGCCGACGACGGCGGGAATCTCGCCCTGCTGCTCGATGCTCGTCTGGATGCCGCTTTCGGCGGCCTGGACTTCGACCATCTGGAGAGCGTCGGCGACCGAAGCGCGAAGGTCGAGCGGGCGCAGCTCAAGCTCGGCGGGGCGCGTGTAGCTCAGGAATTCGGAGATGCGTTTGTTGATGCGCGCCACTTCGGCCTTGAGCTGGTCGGTCAGACGATTGACCAGCTCGCGCCGTTTCGGGTCGTCGGGGGCGAGCGTGGTGCGGAGGTGGTCGAGCGTGAGGTTGATGTAGTTGAGCGGGTTTCGTATCTCGTGTGCGATGGCCGAGGCGAGCCGACCGACGACCGCCGAGCGCTCGGCCTGATTCAGACGCGCCTCCAGCTCGCGCGTCCCCCAGAGGCGCGCAATCATCTCGTTGAAGTTGGCGGCGAAGGCTCCCATCTCGTCGCGCCGCCCGGCCTCTGGCACGCGAAAGTCGAAGTCTCCGGCGGCAACGCGACGCGCAGCCTCGGAGAGCCCTGTGATGGGGCGCGTGAAACGCCAGACGAGGATGGCTGCGGCGAGCGTCGCGGCCAGAAGGACGGCAAGGGTTGGCAAAAGCGGACGCGCCGCCTGCCAGCCCGTAGGCGCGCCAGCCGAGCCGGCCGAGCCGAGCGAGATGATGATGTAGTTTGGCCCCTTGCTGGTCGGCACGCGAATCGGGAAGGCGCGCGACTCCCCGGCCACTGGCGGAGCTTCCGGAAGCGACGAACGATTGAGACGATTGATTTCGTCAGCCGCGTGCCCCGCATCGACGAGCCTCGGCAGGTCTTTCAGCTCGGAGATATTGAAGTAGCGATAAGAGCCGTCGTCGAGGGTCGTTGGCTTGTACGTGGGGTCGAGGCTATCGTCGATGCGCCCGTCTTCGCGCACGATGAGGATGTTCATCACGCTCGGGTGCTCGGTGCGCAGGGGGATTCTGTGCTCTTTGTCTATCTCTTCGAGGTACTTGTCCGTTCGCGGAATGCTCTCTAAGGCGAGGGCGATAGCGGCAGTGAGAGCACGCTCCTGTCGCGCGATGGTGACGGCGACGCGCTGCTCGGCGCGGCGGTTCAGGTAATACTGCACGCCGAGCGTAGCGACCAGAAGCGCCGCCAGCACGAGCAGCAGCCGCGCACGAAAGCTATAGAAGAGATTGGGTAGCCTCATCCGTTTACGCCTTCGGAGAGCCCCTGATTCGTCGGAAGCTTCGCGCCCCGGACGCACTGGCGCGCCCGCCTCGACGACGCTCGTCGAGGGTTGAGCCGGGCCCGCGCATAAAGTTGTTGCCGCATATCTTTCTAAATGTTATAGTCGCTGCGGTCTCCAGCGCAAACCCCTCCAGAGACCATCAAGGGGAAATCTTCCCACCTCATCGTTTGAAATGAAGACCGTAAAATCGAGGAGCTTAAGAACCAAAGGCTTTGCGAAAGCATATCTACATTTCAGGTGAGGACAAGCGGCTCGCCGCTCCCGGAGGGCGCACGCCGCAAATACACGCGCAAACTAAATTCCTTTCGACGCATCATAAGCATTAACTTGCGACCCCGCTCGCCCGCGCGCTCCCCTCGTTCAAGAAGCGCGCTCGCGGTGTTCGCACGACCTGAGTCTTTCCCAGACGAGGAAAGTTTCACTCAAACGAGGATTGGTTAATGACTCGAACAACTCGTTCCCCTCTCGCTCTGACGCTCCCCGTTCTCTTGTTCGCTCTCTGCTTCGCGCCCATCGCCTTCGGCGCAGCCAAAAAAGCCGCTCCCAAAAAGGCCGCGCCCGCCAAAGCTTCGGCCAAAACTTCTGCCAAGACCGACAAGAAGAGCGCGCGCGCCGAGCGCGGACGCGACCAGAAGGCCGACCGCAACAAAGCCTCGGCTCGCAGAGACGCACGCGAAGAGAGGCGTGAGCGCGCCTCGATTAAATCGCGCGAGCGCGGCCCGCAGCGCGAGACGGCCAGAGAGCGGCGCGAGCGTCTGCGTGAGGAGAAGCTCTCGGCTAAGCGTGAGCGCGACGACGACCGGCGCGACAGCCGGAAGATGTCTCGGCGCGAGCGTCTGCGCGAGGCCGAGCGTCGGCGTCGTGAAGAGGCTGCGCGTCGGGCGGAGATAGCGCGTCAGGCGGCTATCGCACGCGCGCTCGCCATCGCGCGCCAGCGCGCCGCCGACCAGGCTCTGCGCGACGAGACGGTCGCAAACATCCTGCGCGACGAGATAACGGGCGAAGATCCCGAAGTGCGTCAGGCGGCGCTCAGTGCTCTCGGCAACCACGCCGGTTCGGTCGTCGTCATGGATCCGAAGTCGGGACGCGTCTACACGGTCGTCAATCAGGACTGGGCGCTCCGGCGCGGCTTCAAGCCCTGCTCGACCATCAAGCTCGTCACCGGACTCGCCGGTCTCAACGAGCGCATCATCGACCCCATCCAGACCGTCAACATCTCGACGGGAACTTTCCGCCTCGACCTGACCGACTCGCTCGCCCTCTCCAACAACGGCTACTTCCAGCGCGTGAGCGGAGATGTCGGCTTCGACAGCATGATGAAGTACGCGCGCGCGTTTGGGTTGGGTGAGCCGACCGGCATCAATCATCCGAACGAGTCGCCGGGACGCCTGCCCTTCTTCAAGTCGGGCTACGCCGTCAACCACATGGGCTCGCACGGCGACGACATCGAAATCACCCCCATCCAGCTCGCCAACATGGCCTCGACCATCGCCAACGGCGGCAAAATCCTGACGCCGCACCTGCCGCGCACGCCCGAAGAGAACGTCCGCTTCAAGACCGAAGTGCGCCGCAAGCTCGAAGTGCCGGAAGAGCACCTGCAACGCCTCGTCCCCGGCATGGTCGGCGCGGTCAACTACGGCACGGGCAAGCTCGCCTACGACCCGACGCAGACCGTCGCCGGAAAGACCGGCACCTGCATCGGCCAGGGCTCCTGGCTCGGCCTCTTCACTTCTTACGCGCCCGTCCACGACCCGCGCCTCGCCATCGCCGTCGTCACGCGCGGCTCGGGCGAGCGGGGAAGGCTGGCCGCTTCGGTCGCCGGAAAGATTTACAGAAGTCTCAATCACCGCTTCGGCAATCGCGGCGGCGCGCAGCCTCTGATTGCTAACGACCGGCTCGCCCCGCGTCCGAAGATTGACGCGCGCACCGCCGCCGCCTTAAGCGATGAAGACAAGGAAGTCGATGCTTACGTCGTCAGCGAAGGCGCGACCGACGCCGGGAACGACGCTGGAGCAGCCGCCGCTCCGCGCTCCAGCATCAAGAGCACTCTGAGCACACCGGCCACGCGCCCGACCGAAGTCACCACTCGCCCGGCCATCAAATCTTCCGCGCCCTCGACCGCCTCGCCTACGCACAATCAGAACGGCGGCGAGCGCCCGCGCCGCGTGCTGGAGACCCGGCCGTAAGCGAGAGTTTCGAGTATTGGTTTTCAAGTTTAAAGTTCCGGGTTTGATTCCGTCCGAAGGTCTCAAACCCGGAACTTTTGCATTAACTTTGAACCCTGATACTCGGAACTTGAAACTGCTTTTGGAGTGCTTGACACTTTCGGGTGGTTGTTGCAGTATCTCGCGCATCGGGCGTATCATAAATCCGACCGACAAATCCCCTTTTAACTGGCTCTCCCGATGGAAGAAGGCCGGTCGAGTCGCCGGCCTCGCGCGGCAACTAGCTACCGGGCGCGTGCATCTGATTGAACGCGACGCTCAGACGGGCTGTCTCGCGTGTGCCCCCACTGAAATATTGAAGGCAATATCGACGACCAACGCTTCGGAGGATTCGCAACCAATGAAAAACGTAATTCGATTGCTTCGCTTGAGCGCGCTTGCGGCTCTGTTCGCTATCCCGGCCTTCGCGCAAGCTACTCCGCCCGCCGGTACCACGACGCCGGCGACTACCGCTACCACCGAGGCCGACGAGAAGGCCAAAGCCGACCTCTACGAGCGTTGGCGCTCCAACCGCAAAGGCGACCCGGCGGCGCAGAAGACCGCCTATGAAGCCGGCAAGGAATACTTGCAGAAGTACGGCGCGCAGGAGGACGAGTACGTCAAAGCCGTCAGGAAGTGGGTCAACACCTACGAGAGCGCGACGCGCGAGTTCGACTTCAAACAGCGACTCGACGCCAAGAACTACAACGACGCTTTCCGTCTCGGTAGAGAGATTCTCGCCGCGCAGCCCGGGAGAGTAGACATTCCCGTCATCCTCGGCTGGACTGGCTATCTCGCCACCATCGAGAAGAACACGGCCAACAACGAGTCGGCCATCACATTCGCGCGTCAGGCCATCGCGGCCATCGAGGGTGGCAAGCAGCCGACCTGTCTCGACGCTACGGGCAAAGAATCTCCCTGCTGGAATCCTTTCAAAAACCGCGACGACGCGCTCGGCGGGCTCTACTTCGCCCTCGGCTCTCTCGTCACCGGCAGTCGTCCCGAAGAGGCCGTCACGCTCTTCCACAAGTCTGCTCAGCAGAACGGCTTCACCAAGACCGAGCCGACCACCTATGCCAACCTGGCCGCCGCCTACGAGCTGAGCCAGTATAAGAAGTATGCCGACCAGTATCGCGCGATGACGACGGCCAATCCCGCCTCCGCCGAGACGCCTGAAGCCAAGGCGCTTTTGGCGAATCTCGACCAGGTGAGTGACCGCATCATCGACGCCTACGCGCGCGCCATCTCGCTTGCCGGCGACGCGAAGTATGCCGCGCAGAAGGCCGCCTGGATGAAGAAGCTGACGGCGCTCTACAAGTTCCGTAACAACGATTCGGAATCCGGCCTCAACGAGTTTATCGCCGGAGTGATGAGCAAGCCGATGCCTGCGGTCTTCACCGGAACGGAAGTCCCGGCCACGACCAGCACGACGCCCGCCACCGCTCCCGCCACCGGCACAGGCAACGGAGCGACTTCGACTACGACGCCCGCTTCTTCGCCTGCCACCTCCGGCCCGGCCACGAGAGCGACCACGACGACCACCGTCACCACGACGACCACGACGCCGAACAAGCCTGCTGCTCCCTCGGCCACCCCGCGCCCGCGTCAGTAAAGACTGCGGCTCGGTAGTTTTTGCGAACCTCCTTTCAGAAGGGTTGTCGAAAATCAAACGCCGGACGCCGAACGTCGAGCTTCTTCGACGTTTGCGTCCGGCGTTTGCTACAATCGGCCTCCTATGCCGAAGGACACCCGACCCGCGCCGAATCCCGAAGAGCTTGAACAGCATCTCGCCTACAGCTTCAAAGACCGCGCGCTCTTAGAGCGCGCTCTCACGCATCGCTCCTGGGCGCACGAAGAGGTCGGCCCCGGCGAAGAGCAGCAGGCTCGACGCCTCCATAACGAAGCCCTGGAGTTCGTCGGCGATTCGGTGCTCGGCCTCGTCGTCGCCGATTTTCTTTTCCACGCCAACCCCGACATCACCGAAGGCGAGCTGTCGCGCATGAAGCATCGCCTCGTCAGCACGCAAACCCTGGCGCGCGCCGCCACGCGCCTGCGCTTCGGCGAGCACCTCAGAGTCGGGCGCGGCGAGGAGAAGACCGGAGGCCGTCGCAAGCGTGCGCTGCTCGCCGATGTCTTCGAGGCCGTGCTCGCGGCCATCTACATCGACGGCGGCCTCAGCGCCGCCACCGAATTCGTCCTCCACGCGCTCGGAGAGGAGCTATCCGCGGCGACACCCGAAGCCGCTGCCGCCGCAGACTACAAGACGCTCCTGCAAGAGCTTCTACAGGCCAAACGCCGCACCACGCCGCACTACAACGTCGTCGAATCTCAAGGCCCGCCGCATCGTCGAATCTTCCACGTCGAAGTTGTCTGGGACGACTCGCCCCGCGTGCGCGGCGAAGGTCGCACCATCAAGGCCGCCGAGATGGAGGCCGCCCGCCGCGCCATCGAACAGCTACAGAGCGAGAGCGAGCAGGAAGCAGCGAGCAGTGAGCAGACAGTGAGCGGTGAGCGGTGAGCGGTGAGCAGTGAGCAGTAAGCGGTGAGCAGTGAGCGGTGAGCGGTGAGCAGTGAGCGGTGAGCGGTAAACAGAAGATTTGGTTTTGACTGCTTACTGCTTACTGCTCACTGCTCACTGTCTGCCCACTGCTTCCTGTTTCGCTTGACCGCTCACGCGCCGTTATCTACGATGCATTTATATGAAAAATGAGCAGACGGGGACAGGGCTCGCCGCCGTCGGGGAGAGCACGTTGGAGAGGTCTGGCAGACCTTCGACGGGGCTGAGCGGCGACGGGCTGGAGCGAGGCGGCGCGAGCGAAGCGGCGGAGCATCAGCCGCCGCAGCAGCAGGCGGAAGAGCAAGCGAAACATTCGACCGAGCGCGGCATCCTGCGCGAGTATTTTGAATCGCTGCTCGTCACCGCCGTGATGGCTCTCTTCGGCATGACTTTCATCCTGCAAGCCGTCAAAGTGCCGACCGGCTCGATGCAGAATACGATTCTCATTGGCGACCACCTGCTCGTCAACAAGTTCATCTTCGCGCCCGGCGAGACGCTGCCTTTCCTCCCCCAGCGCGAAATCCGTCGCGGCGACATCGTCGTCTTCAAGTATCCCGGCAACCCTCACGACCCCGAAAGAGACCGCACCGACCCGACGAGCAAGCCCTTCGAGACCAACTTCGTCAAGCGCGTCGTCGGCCTGCCCGGCGACCGCGTGGAGCTACGCGGCGACCGCGTCATCATCAACGGCAGGGAACTCGCCGAGCGCCGCCTGACCGCCGTCAATCCGCCCGACGACGACCCGCGCACGCCCGATGTGCGCGAAGACGGCTCGCCGCTCAACATCGAAGACGAGCCGCCGCCCACAGGCGAGGGCAGCTACAGCGTCTACTACAATCGCTTCACGCGACAGGACACGCTGCGAGGCATTCGTCGTCCCGCCTCCCCCGATTTTCATTACGGCGTTGAAGGGCAGGCGGCCGTCGTTCCCGCAGATAAATATTTCGTCATGGGCGACAATCGTGAGAACAGTCTCGATAGTCGAGCCTGGGGCTTTGTCGCGCGCGATCTCATCGTCGGGCGCGCGATGTTCGTCTACTGGTCTTACGACTACAGCGCGCCTTCGACCGGCAACCTCCTGCTCGACTTCTTCCAGAACTCGCGCTGGGAGCGCACCGGCACGCTCGTCAGGTAAGAAAGTAGGAACGATGAACGCGGAACGATGAATGAAAAGCAGAAAGCTTTTTGTCTTTCAGTTCAGCGTTCATTGTTCCTCGTCATCGTTTCTCTTTTGGGGAGTTGAAAAGCTATGGAGTCGATGTGGAAACGGGGCGGGCTGACGTGGAAAGAGCTTGGGCGTCGCGTGTGGAGCGAGATAGTGGAGGACGACGTTTTCGGTCGCGCCGCGCAGTTGTCTTACTACTTCCTGCTGGCGCTCTTTCCTCTGCTGCTCTTTCTCACCTCGATGCTCGGCTACTTCGCAAGCGAAGACCACGAATTGCGCGAAGCACTCTTCAAGTACCTGCGCGCCGTGCTGCCGGGCGAAGCTTCGGATTTGGTCTCGAAGACGGTTGACGGCGTGACGGAGGGGAGCGGCGGCGGCAAAATCTCTCTCGGCATTCTGGCGACTATCTGGGCGGCCTCGAACGGCATGGGCGCTATCAGCGAGTCTCTGAACATCGCCTACGACGTGAAGGAGACGCGCCCCTGGTGGAAGTCGCGGCTCGTCGCAGTCCTGCTCACGATAGCACTCGCCGTGCTGATTATCTCGGCGCTCCTGCTCGTGCTCTACGGCCACGACATCGCCGAGACGGTGGCGGGCAAGTTCGGCCTCGGCGAAGCTTTCGAGATAGCGTGGAAAGTTCTGCAATGGCCGGTCGTGCTGGCCTTCGTCCTCCTGGCCTTCGCGCTCATCTACTATCTCGCGCCCGACCTGCGCGACCACGCTTGGGTCTGGGTGACGCCCGGCGCAGTCGTCGGCGTCTTTCTCTGGCTGCTCGTCTCCTTCGCCTTCCGCACCTACCTGCACTTCTTCAACTCCTACAGCGCTACCTACGGCTCGCTCGGCGCAGTCATCATCCTCATGCTCTGGTTTTACCTGACCGGCGCGGCCATCCTCATCGGCGGCGAGGTCAACTCCGAGATAGAACACGCGGCAGCCGAAGCGGGCGCGCCCGACGCCAAAGAGTCCGGCGAAAAGAGCCCGCAGCAATTCGAGTCGGGCAAAGGGCAGCCGACCGATAGAGACGCCAGACCAGCGCCGACTTCAAGAGACGCCGACGCCCAAAAAAATCAGATGCCCGACGCTCCGACGGACTCTACCGGCGACGCCGCGCAAGCTTCGACCGTCGCGCCCGCGAGCACGAGCCTCAGCCCGCAAAGACCATCCAGCCTGCGCCCCGAGGCGACGCCGACGCCGCCAAGCGCCGCCGAATCGCGCTCGCTCGATTTCAAGAAAGTCGCCGTCGTCTTCGGCGCTTGGGCTCTCTCGAAAATCTGGCGCGGAAAAGCAAGGCGGAAGTAGGAAGGCGGAAGGATGAAAGAGTGATTACTCAACTTGAGTCGTCACGCTTTCCGCCTTCCGCCTTCATCCTTCCTAATTGCTTTTCTGCGCGGTCGCTACGCCCAAGAGCAGGACTTTTTTGATGCCGTGATAGATGGGTTCTATCTCGCACCATTCGGTGAGGGCGTGGGAGTCGCCGCAGGGCGCAGCGCCGGTCGAGATGGCGGGAATGCCTGCGAGCAGGGCGGCGCTCGAATTGTTCGAGCCCGCGATAGTCACCGGCGGGCGCTCGAAGCCCAACGCTATGTGGACGGCTTCAGCCGTCCGCACGAGGGGCGAATCGCGGTGGCCTGGAAGCTGCGCCGCAGGTGTGACGGAGATGACATCGGTCTTCAAAGTCATCCGCTCGCGCGCCGCTTCCTCCTGCGCGATGGTCGCAATCTTCTTCTCAAGGTCGCCGATGACCTCGTTGCTTGTCGAGCGTAAATCGACGGTGAACCAGGCGTCGGCGGCCTTCGCGTTGACCACTTCCGAGCCGCCGAGCATGCCGATGTTGAGATGCGTCGGCGGATTGGAGGGAAGCGGCAGCTCGTAGATGCGCGCGATGGCGCGTGCGAGCGGGAGCGTGGCGGAGTAAGGCGGCGTCGCTGAGCGCGTGTGGCCGCCGGGGCCGACGAAGTGATGCCTGTACCAGTTGATGCCGATGCCGCCGTAGGTTAGCCCCTCGTAGCCGCCGTCAAGCGCGATGTACTGGTCAATGCGTCCCTTGTTCTCTTTGACGAACTCTTCAGCGCCGCGAAGCGATGTCTCCTCTTCGACCGTGAAGAGAAAAATCAGGTCGCCTTTGGTTTTGATGTCGGCGTGATTGAGCGCGCGGATGGCGGCGAGTATGGCCTCGATGTTGCGCGTGTCGTCGCCGACGCCGGGCGCGTAGATTCTACCGCCGCGAATCTCTGCCTTAATCTTCAAGCCGGGCTGAAAGACCGTGTCCATGTGCGCGTCGATGACAACGGTCGGGCCGCCGCCCGTGCCTTTCCTGACGGCGATGAGATTGCCGGTCGAATCCTTGTAGACGCGGTCAAGGCGGTAGCCGCGCAGAATTTTCTCTATGTAGGCGGCGCGCTCCTGCTCCTTGCCGGAGGGCGCGTTGATTTCGGTGATGGCCGTCCACTCGCGCAGAGTCTCTTCGCGGTTCTTGTCGATGAAGTCGAAGGCGGCAGCAATCTTCGGGTCGCTCGAAAGGCTTCTGACGCGTTGGAGGTAGGGCGCGAGGATGGGCGAGACGCCGTCTGCGGGCGGAGTCGCCGCGCGCCTCGGCGTTTGCTGTGCCCATGCGACGAGGGCGAGGGCGCAGCAGAGAGAAACGAAAACGAGAGCAGTTTTTATCATGCTTGATTCCTTCAGCCGTTAACTTCTTCAGCGCATAATTTCACCAGCCCGTAACCTCACCGGCGATGCCACTGTTTTTTGATGACGGGCGCGAGCATGTGAAAGGGCACGTAGCTGGCCTGTCGTCCGGCGCGGCGCAGCTCTTCGACCATACGCATCGCGCCGTCGCCGTTCCTGGTGTGCACCATGATGTTGGAAGCGGCCTGATGCTGCGGGTGCAAGGCGAGCCAGAGGGCGACGGCGTAGCCTGTGCGCTCGTCGTCGGGCGACTCGGAGCCGTAGTGTTCGGGCAGGAGGTCGTGGTCGAGGAAGATGGCGTCGTAGGAATTGGCGGCCAGCAGCTCGATAGCCTCCGAGGGCTCGACGGCCACGTCCAGACGGTCGCCCTTAAACTGCTTGGCGAACCATTCGTGTCGCAGCGTATCGTCGTCGAGAAGAAAAACGCGAATCGGGCTGCGGCGTGCGGAAGTATCTCGGAGGCCGAGTTTCCTCAGCAACCCTTCAAGTATCTGGCTCATGCGCTCCGTGCTGTCGTTCGCCCAAACTCCTGCGAGGGCGACAGTGACTATCGATGATAAATTTGCGTCGTTCAGCTTTAGCGTTCATCAATATACCAAACGAAAAGGGCGAACGCGAAGCGCGGCAGGATTGAAAGGCGCGGGCAGGGGCGAAGAACAGGAGAACGGCTGGACGGGCGCGGGCGGGCAGGCTTTCGAGACTAAAGCCGCGCCTCGATAGCGTGCGAACGGAAATGTTTTACTTGCCTGTCATCCAAGGTCGTGGCATTCTTGCACGGTCAATACCTCGTGCAAGAATTCCCCCGACAGCCAGCTTCCTCCTATGAAGTGTCTCTACTGTCAACGACCGCTTAAAGGCTCGCGTACCTATTGTCGAGCCTGTCAGCGTTTTGTCTTTCGCTGGCCTCACCTGCTGCTGCTCACGATTATCGGCGTCGCCGCCCTGCTCGGTCTGCTGGAGTTGCTCTTCAGAGTCATCTGACCAAGCGGCGCATCCGTCGCGCGAGATTTCCGACGAATTCGAGCCGTTTCAACTGGCTCGAAACGAGCGCCTTGCATTCTTCGTTTCGAGTGCTATAATCCGCCCGCCTGCCGAAGGCGATAGCTTCGTCCAGGAGCGATTTCAGGGGCGACAGATTTCTCGTTCAAGAATGTCTTCCGATAACGCCAAGCCTTATCCTCTGTTCGCCGTGCCCGAAAGGGAAGAGGCGCAGATGCCCGCGACTGATGCGCCGCGCCGAGAGATGGCCTCGGCGGCGGACGAGTCGCCGGTCTGCCCTCGCTGCTACGGGTCGGGGATGGAAGTCGTGGCGGGCAAGGGCGCGCGGCGCTGCGATTGCCGGACGGAGAATCACGGGCGCAAGCTTCTCGAACAGTCGCGCATCCCGCGTCGTTATCTGGACGCCGCGCCGGGACGCAAAGAGGGCTGCTCGCTGCAAAACTACTACCCCGCGCCCAACAACGGCTCGCAGCTACGCGCCTTCAACTACGCCTTCCGACTGACGCGCGAGTACCCGGCGGTAGATCGCGGCCTGCTCTTCACGGGCACGGTCGGCGTCGGCAAGACGCATCTCTCCGTCGCCATCCTTCGCGGACTCATCGACAAGGGCGTCGGCTGCCTCTTCTACGAATTCGGCTCGCTCCTCAAAGAGATACAGAACTCCTACAACCCCGTCTCGCAGACTTCCGAGCTGAAGGTGCTCGCGCCCGTTTACGAAGCGGAAGTGCTGGTCTTGGACGAACTCGGCGCGTCGAAACCGACCGACTGGGTGCGCGACACGATGATGCAAATCATCAACACGCGCTACAACGACAAGAAGCTGACCATCTTTACCACCAACTACCTCGACGCGCGCCGCCAACCCACCGACGAAACGCTCGAAGACCGCATCGGCGCGCGGCTCCGAAGCCGTCTCTATGAGATGTGCAAAACCGTCGTCATCGAGGGCGAAGACTTCCGCCGCCGCTTCGACACGCAGCAGAGCTGAGTTTGAAAAACATTCTGTCTACCCGCCGCCGACCCGCGTATCGAAGGGTCGGCATTTTAATTTATGGCCTGGAAACTTTTTCGCGGTGCTTAGTGACTGCGCCACTGCGGGAAGGCTCGATGCTCGGTTGTGACAGGGAAGGCTGAAACGCTATATCGCCTCCTTCGAGAGATAGCTGCCCTTTTCTCTCTTGATTTTAATACATGGCGGGAGTAGGATGCCCGCGTCTCTCGTAAAGCCTGCTGACAAAGTTCTCAGCTTCGGTCAGCCTCACGAAACCTCAGCTCCTTATAAAGACTCTCACCATGAATCGAAATTTCTCACGTCATCTCGTTTTAATTTCAATTCCGATTAAGACTCACAGCCGCCCGTCTTTCACGGTTTGATGCGGATAGTCCAACACTATTCAGAGAGTAGCGCGCTTCTATTATCAAATTCAGTCCAGGTCGGTTTTAGCCTCGCAGAGCAACAATCCTAAGAGCGTTCGGGAATCCGTCGCAGGGCGAATCAGGAATCGCTCTATCAATCTCACCATGAGGAGAAGAAACTATGGCTTCACCATTCTTAGGCGAAATCAGGTTGATGACTTTCGATTTCGCGCCGGAGAACTGGGCAGCGTGTGATGGACAGTTGATGTCTATCAGCCAGCACCAAGCGTTGTACTCGATAGTGGGCACCACCTACGGCGGCGACGGGGTAAACACCTTCGCGCTGCCCGACCTGCGCGGGCGCGCGCCGATTCACATCGACAGCTTCATTTTAGGGCAAAAGGGCGGCGAGGAATTTCATACGCTCTCGCAGGACGAAATGCCCACACACAGGCATAGCGCCAGCGCGGCGACCGTCACCGGCACGCAGCCGGTCGGCATGGGAGCTTACCTGGCGTCTTCAAGCATCCTGGAGGTATACGCCGCCTCGGAGAATCTGACGCCTCTAACGCCCTCCACCATCACATCAGTCGGCGGTTCACAGAGTCACGAGAATCGGCAACCCTATCTTGTCCTGAACTTCGTCATCGCTCTGACGGGTATCTTCCCCGAAGCATAACTGAAGGAGGTGAATCATGGGAGACTCATACGTGGGCGAAATCAGAATGTTCGGCGGTAATTTCGCGCCGCAGGGATGGGCTTTCTGTGACGGAGCGATACTTGAGATTGCTCAGCACGAAAGTCTCTTCGAGTTGATAGGCACGACCTACGGCGGCGACGGTCAGGAGACTTTCGCTCTTCCAGACCTGCGCGGGCGCGTCCCGGTTCACAGGGGACAAGGCGCCGGCCTCACTCACAACTACCTCGTCGGCGAAAAAGGCGGAGTCGAGCAAGTGGCGCTGACTCTTCAACAAACGCCCGCCCACAATCATACCTTCATGGGAACATGGAATTTAGCGACGAACACCAATCCGAATTCTCTGGTCGTCGCGCAGACGAAAAACTTCGACCTTTATCTGGAGGACGACCCGACATTTACGATGGCGTCCAATGCGCTGAGTTCGGTCGGCGACAGTCAACCGCACAACAACGTGCAGTCCTCTCTGGTTATCAATTTCATCATTTCGCTGTCAGGGATTTTCCCCGAACAGGCTTAAAGGAGGCGCTATGGCTGACCCTTATGTCGGCGAGATTCGCATCTTCAGTGGAAACTTTGCACCAAGCGGGTGGGCGCGATGTAACGGCCAACTCCTTCCCATCAGCCAGAACCCCACGCTCTTCTCGGTGCTCGGAACAAACTATGGCGGCAACGGCACGACAACCTTCGCGCTCCCGAATCTACGAAACTCTGCGCCCATCAATCACGGGCAGGGGCCTGGTCTAACAAATCGCACTATTGGCGAGGCCGTCGGGAGTCAGAGCGTCGCGCTGCTCACGTCCGAAATACCGGCGCACACACACTCGATGCTCATAGGTAACGATAATGAGAGCACTTCCGCCATGCCGACAAACAATGCATTGAACAGGGCGACCGTAGGAAATCCTTATGCTCCGCAGAGCGCCAACCCACCTTTAGGTGCGTTAGCCCCCCAGGCCGTGACGTTCGCCGGAGGCAATCTGCCGCACAACAATATGATGCCCTTCCTCGCCCTTAACTTCATCATCGCTCTACAGGGCAACGTCCCTCAGTAACGGGTCGGGGCGATGAACTGATTAAACCGGGCGCTCGCGCGTGACTGTCAGCAAGAGCGACAGCGTCTGGCTGAATCCTGCTAAGTCGTCAGTTGGACAGCGACTTGTCCGTGCTAACAGGGTAGGCAGTACCGACACCGTCAACCGGAAGAGGCGAGCGCGCCGGGGCTCGCCTCTTCCGGTTGACTGCTGGGTGTAGCCGGTCAGGCTGCGGCTGACTGGATTCAACGCTGGTCAATTAATCCATTAAGCTCCGCGATACCCACAAGCCTGCCGGACTCCGTATGATTATCTATTCTTCCGCTGTGTGCCCATCCGCATGGCGAACCCCTCTGAAAAACCACCTCCCTTTTATTGCGCGCTGATTCGACAATGAAGCTCAAAAACTTCGGCGCAGCGTTTGCGCAGAGAAGAGTCTTTAAGCCTCTGCGCTTCTGCGTTGAAGGGCTTTGTCTGAAAGATTCTCGCTGCTCGTTCGCGTCCGGCGGGGTTGGCGTATATAATGCCGCCATCCCCTTGAGATAGCATTCATTTCATACTCAAAAATAAGAGATGCCCAGACGCACAGACATACACAAAATCCTTATCATCGGCTCAGGCCCTATCGTCATCGGGCAGGCGTGCGAGTTCGACTATTCGGGCACGCAGGCTTGCAAGGCGCTCATGTCCGAAGGCTTCGAGGTGGTCTTGGTCAACAGCAATCCGGCGACGATTATGACCGACCCGGAGACGGCCACGCGCACCTACATCGAGCCTCTGACGGTCGAGACAGTCTCGGCCATCATCGCGCGCGAGCGTCCCGACGCGCTCTTGCCGACGGTCGGCGGGCAGACGGCGCTCAATCTTTCGATTGCTCTCTCGGAAGCGGGCGTGCTCGAAGAGTACGGCGTCGAGCTAATCGGGGCGCGGCACGAAGCGGTGAAGCTGGCGGAAGACCGGCGTCTCTTCAAGCAGGCGATGGAGGAAGAGGGCTTGCCGATGCCGCGCGGCGGCTTCGCGCGCAGTTGGGCGGAGGCCGAGCAGCTCGTCGAAGAGACCGGCTATCCGGCCATCATCCGACCTTCTTTCACTTTGGGCGGCACGGGCGGCGGCACTGCTTTCAACCCCGAAGAGTTTGAAGAGATTGTGCGCGCGGGTCTGGCCGCTTCGCCGATTCAGGAGGTTTTAATCGAGGAGTCGATTCTCGGCTGGAAGGAGTTTGAGCTTGAGGTGATGCGCGATTTGGCCGACAACGTCGTCATTATCTGCTCGATTGAGAACTTCGACCCGATGGGCGTCCACACGGGCGACTCCATCACGGTCGCACCGGCGCAGACCTTGACCGATGTCGAGTATCAACGCTTGCGCGATATGTCGATTCGCATCATTCGCAGGGTCGGCGTCGATACCGGCGGCTCCAATATCCAGTTCGCCGTCAACCCCGAGAATGGCGACGTGCGGCTTATCGAGATGAACCCGCGCGTCTCGCGCTCGTCGGCGCTCGCGTCGAAGGCGACGGGTTTTCCCATCGCCAAAATCGCCGCCAAGCTCGCCGTCGGCTACACGCTCGACGAAATCCCGAACGACATCACGAAGAAGACGCCCGCCAGCTTCGAGCCGACGATTGACTACGTCGTGGCGAAAATCCCGAAGTGGGCTTTCGAGAAGTTCCGCGAAGCCGAAGACGTTCTGGGGACGCAGATGAAATCGGTCGGCGAAGTGATGGCGATTGGCCGCACCTTCAAGGAAGCGCTCTTCAAAGGCTTGCGCTCGCTCGAATCGGTCAAGCCGCTCAGGCTCGCGGACGTGCCCGCCGACGAGTTGCAGCGCAAGCTCGCACGCCCCAATTCGCAGCGCTTCTCCTACATCACCTACGCCCTGCAACACGGCTGGTCGATTTCGGAAATCTATCGTCTCACGCGCATCGACCCCTGGTTTCTCGAACAACTGCAAGACGTGATGCAGGTGCAGAAAGAGATTGAAGGACAGAAGCTTCGAGACCTGCCGCTCGAAGTTCTGCGCGAAGCGAAGGAGGCCGGGCTCTCCGACCGGCGCATCGCTTACCTCACGGGAAGCTCCGAAGATGAAGTGCGCGCCGAGCGGAAGCGTCTCGGGCTCATCCCGGTCTTCAAGCGCGTCGATACCTGCGGCGCGGAGTTCGAGTCATTCACGCCATACCTCTATTCGACCTACGAGGAAGAGGACGAGTCCGAGCCGACCGACAAACGCAAGATTATGATTCTCGGCTCGGGGCCGAACCGCATCGGTCAGGGCATCGAGTTCGACTACTGCTGCTGTCACGCATCGTTCGCTCTGCGCGAGGCCGGCTTCGAGACCATCATGGTCAACTGCAACCCCGAGACCGTCTCGACCGACTACGACACGTCCGACCGCCTCTACTTCGAGCCGCTCACCTTCGAGGACGTGATGAACATCGTCGATGCCGAAAAGCCCGAAGGCATCATCGTGCAGTTCGGCGGGCAGACGCCCCTGAATCTCGCCATGCGACTCGCTGCGGCGGGCGCGCCCATCATCGGCACTTCGCCCGACTCAATCGACCTCGCCGAAGACCGCAAACGCTTCGGCGCGCTTCTCAGCAAGCTCGGCATTCCTCAACCCGAAAACGGCACGGCCACCTCAGCCGACGAAGCCAAAGAGATTGCCTCGAAGATTGGCTATCCCGTGCTCGTGCGCCCCTCTTACGTGCTCGGCGGGCGCGCGATGGCTATCGTCTACGACGAGAAAGACCTCGAAGAGTACATGCGGACAGCCGTCGAAGCCTCGCCCGAGCGTCCCGTCCTGATTGACAAGTTTCTCGAACGCGCCGCCGAGTTCGACGTGGACGCGCTCTCGGACGAGCGCACTTGCGTCGTCGCAGGCATACAGGAGCACATCGAAGAGGCGGGGATTCATTCGGGCGACTCTTCGTGCGTGCTGCCGCCCGTCCGCATCGCCGGGGAGCACGTCGAGACGATGCGCCACTACACTCGCATCCTCGCACGCGCGCTCAAGGTCTGCGGTCTTTTGAACATCCAGTATGCGATTAAGGACGACCGCGTTTACGTTTTGGAAGTGAACCCGCGCGCCTCGCGCACCGTGCCCTTCGTCTCGAAGGCGACGGGCGTGCCTCTGGCGCGCATCGCGGCGCTCGTCATGGCCGGACGCCCGCTCGCCGATTTCAAGCTGCCGGAGGATTTAACCGTCAGCCGCTTCTTCATCAAGTCGCCGGTCTTTCCGTTTGTGAAATTTCCGGGCGTTGACCCTGTCCTGAGTCCCGAGATGCATTCGACGGGCGAGGTGATGGGCGTCGGCGAGCAGTTCGGCGAGGCATACGCGAAGGCGATGATGGGCGCGGGGCTCAAGCTTCCTGAAAGCGGGACGGCCTTTATCAGCGTCAACGATTCGGACAAGGGACAGGCCGTCGTGCTCGCGCGGCGTCTGGCGCGTCTCGGCTTCAAGCTGATGGCGACGGTCGGAACTTCGACGCGGCTGCGCGAAGTCGGCCTCGATGTCGAGCCGGTCTTCAAGGTCAACGAGGGACGCCCCAACATCGCCGACCACATCAAGCAGGGCGAAATCGCGCTCGTCATCAACACGCCGCTCGGTCGCGCGTCTCACTACGACGAACAGGCCATCCGCCGCGCCGCCCTTCAATACAACGTCCCCTGCGTGACGACCATGACGGGCGCGCTCGCCCTCGTCGAAGCCATCGCCGCGCGCGAGCAGTCCGACATCAAGGTCGTCTCGCTTCAGGAATTGCATGGGGAAAGCAGTCTGGAGTCTGAAGTCGTGAGTCTCAAGTCCTGAAGGCAGAGGTGCTGATGATTCGTGCGGTGTTGATTACGGTGAGCGACCGTTGCGCGCGGGGAGAGCAGGAGGACGAGTCGGGCGAGGCGCTGGCGGAGCTTGTGCGCGGGATGGGCGCGGAGGTGATTGCGCGCGAGATTCTGCCGGACGACCTTAAGCCTCTGGCCGAGAGGCTTCGCGCCTTCGCCGACAGAGCCGGGGTGAATTTAATTCTGACGACGGGCGGGACGGGTCTTTCGCCGCGCGATAATACGCCGGAGGCGACGCGCGCCGTCATCGAGCGCGAAGCGCCGGGGCTCGCCGAGGCGATGCGCCTTCAGACGCTCTCGAAGACGCCGATGTCGATGCTCTCGCGCGGGGTGTGCGGCGTGCGCTCGGGCGCGTTGATAATCAATTTGCCGGGCTCGCCCTCGGGCGTGCGCGATTGCTTCGAGGTGATTCGCCCCGTGCTCAGTCATGCCGTCGCGTTGCTCGAAGGGCACGCGCACAACGATGTGCATGAGAAGCAGGCGCGGAAAAGTTGATTGACACTCAGGCAGCGCCGCGCCTAGAATCCTTTTCGTTACACGACTCTCAAACGCGGCCTCTGCTTCAGGTCGGACTGCTCGGAAAAATCAGGGCTTCAGGCAAAATGCTTCAAAGCGCACTTTTGTTACAGGCGGCGACGACCGGCGCGTCCGGCATCGGCAGCCCTATCACGGCCTACTGGCCTGTGATGGTCTTCTTCGTTTTCGCCGTCATCTTTCCCGTACTGCCGATTGTGCTTGGGCGCGTCGTGCGTCCGAGCGTCTACCAGAAAGATAAGATGCGCCCCTACGAGTGCGGCATCGACCCGACGACCGAAGCGCACGACCGCTTCACCGTGCGCTACTACATCGTCGCCATGCTTTTTCTCATCTTCGACGTGGAGACAATCTTCCTTCTGCCTTGGGCAATCATCTTCATGGGCGACGAATTCTCCTTCACGAAATTCGCGCTCCTCGAAATGTTCGTCTTCATCGGCATCCTCGTCGTCGGCTACTACTACGCCTGGCGCAAAGGCGCGCTGGAATGGGCATGAAATAAACTATGAATGATGAACGCGGAACGATGAATGAAAGACCGTTCCGCGTTCATCGTTCCGCGTTCATCGTTTAACTTTATGGCTGAGCATCCTGAAGGAATCGTTCTGACGACGGTTGATTCGATTTTCAACGCGCTGCGGCGAAACATCGGCGCGCCCGTGATGGGGGCGAAGCCTGTGGCGGGCGTGGTGAACTGGGCGCGCAAATCCGCGCTGTGGCCGATGACGTTCGGGCTGGCCTGCTGCGCTATCGAGATGATTGCGACGGGCGCTGGCCGCTTCGACATCGACCGCTTCGGCGCGGGCGTCTTTCGTCCCTCGCCCCGGCAGAGCGATTTGATTATCGTCGCCGGGACGGTGACGCTGAAGATGGGGCCGGTGATTCGTCGCGTCTACGACCAGATGCCCGAGCCGAAGTGGGTGATTGCGATGGGCGCGTGCGCTTCGACGGGCGGCCCCTTCGATTCCTATTCGACCATGCAGGGCGTTGACCGAACCATCCCCGTCGATGTCTACATACCGGGCTGCCCGCCCCGACCCGAAGCCCTGCTCTACGGATTGATGCGCCTTCAGGACATCATCATGCGCGAATCGCCCGCCGCCTACATCTTCGAGTCGGACGGCATGGTGCGCCGCCAGCGCGCGCTCGAAGGCGACGAAGAGCTACAGGAAATCTCACCGCTCGACCGCGAGGCCGGAGAGGTCGTCGCCGAAGCGACCAAGTAGGACGACGAACGCCGACGAAGAGAAACGTTGACGAGCGAGCGTCGCCCCCTCTGCCCGACGAATGTACGCGGGAAGGCGGATAGAAGCTCTCTCAACCGCATCAGCCTGCCCTTCGGGAAAACCCTTCACACAAAATGGACTTGAAAATCTCGTCGCACGCTCTTTTCTTCGGAGGCCGGCGCAGGCTCTTTCTCTATCACAACCTGAACGGCGCGGTCGTGGGCGTCAGCGAAGGGGTCAGGCAGATGCTTCTGCCGCTCTTCGAGGAGCTGAAGGATTGGACGGAGCTTGCCGAGCTTTGGGAGGCCGAGAGCGCGGAGCGCGTGCGCGAGCGTCTTCTGGGCTGGCGTTTGCTGGTCGCGCCCGACTCGGATGAAGAATCGGAGCTGCGAGAGTGGTATCCGCTTCGCTCCATCTGGTCGGTCTTCTATCTCTGCGACGACCGGCGCATCCTGCGCGCACGCTACGAGAGGGAGAGAGACGCGCCCGTCGTCGAGCGACTCGACGAGCTTGAGACCATGCTCTGGCTCGCATGCGACGGCACGCGCACGATGGATTCCATCCTCGAAGAGTTCGGCGCGGAATCTTCCGAGCGCGTCGTCGGGCTGCTGCGAAGCTGGACGCGCTGGGACAGGCAGCTTCTCAAGTGGCTGCCGCGCCCTTACGCGGAGGCGGCGCGCGCGGGGCTGCCTTCTGAGCTACTCTCTCACACGAAAGATTTGACGAGCTGCGGCTCGCGCCCCGCGTCGCCCTGGAAGCTCGACGCGCTGAATTTGGAGTCTTACTACCGCACGGAAATCGAGGACGCCAAAAAGCAGTTCGACTGGCGCGAGACGACGCTCTCTTATCTCTTCCGCGTGCCGCACAGGGCGCTCGGAGGTCGAACTTACGGCGGCGCGCTCGCCCACGCGCTCATTGAGCGCAGTCTGCTCAAACAGACGGGCGGCACGATCGTCGAGGTCGGGGCGGGCACGGGCGCGATGGCGAAAGGTTTTCTCGAAGCGCTCAACCGCGAAGCGCCCGAGGTGGCGGCGCAGGTCTCTTACACCATCGTCGAGCTATCGCCGACGCTCGCCTCCGCGCAGCAGCAGAACATCCCGCGCGAGTTCGCGCACACGAAGACGCCCGTGCGCTGGATTGGAGGAAGCGCCGAGCGTCTGCCTCTGCGCGACGGCTCAGTTGACCTTCTGATTTCAAACGAAGTTATCGCAGACCTTTCGGTCGAGCGCGACGAACGAAGCGGCGAGCTTGAGAACAGGGGTGCGCTCCGCTTCGTCGAAGAGATTGCGCGCGTCGTCAAACCTTCGGGCGGCGCGGTGCTGACCGAGTACGGCGAGCTTGACGCGCCCGTTCGTCCCGCCGAGGCGCTCGACCACGCCGAGCACACCATTCGCTACGACCGGCTGCTCGCGCGTGCGCATGAGCTTGGCCTCGAAGCCTCGCTCGAAACGGTCGGGCAATTCCTCGGATTCGACGACTCGACGCGGCTGCTCTACGCCGACGTGATTCACATGGCCGAGCTGCGCGAGATTGCGCGCGCCCTCGGCGGCGAGCTGGAGATGCTCGCCTACACGCCCGAGATGCTCAATGAAGCTCTGCGAGACACGCTCGACCTGACACGCCTCGGCAATCTCTCCTTCGCCCCCTTGAGAGCCTGCTCCGCCTACGGCGTCGCGCCCGACGTGTTCAAAGCGATGCTCCTTCGCGCGCCGGAATAGAGCGGCTTTGCGACCCGAAACAACAGCAAAGGCCGTCTTCACATGTGAAGGCGGCCTTTGCTGTTGTTTGTCGAGAGCAGCGCTACTCGGACTTGCCGAGGCTCTGGACGTTCATGTTGAGGGCGCGGACGAGGAAGCCCCAACGGTCGGCGACCTCTTCGATGATTTTGGTGGTCGGTTTGCCTGCGCCGTGTCCGGCGCGCGTCTCGATGCGAATGAGGACGGGCGCGGGGCCTGCCTGCGCGGCCTGCATGGCAGCCGCGTACTTGAAGCTGTGCGCGGGCACGACGCGGTCGTCGTGGTCGGCGGTGGTAATCAGGGTCGCCGGGTAGCTCGTGCCGGGCTTGAGGTTATGAAGCGGCGAGTATTTGTAAATCGCCTTGAACTCTTCAGGGTTGTCGGACGAGCCGTAGTCGGAGACCCAGCCCCAGCCGATGGTGAACTTGTGGAAGCGGAGCATGTCCATGACGCCGACCGCCGGAAGCGCAGCGCCGAAAAGCTCCGGGCGCTGATTGATGACAGCGCCGACTAAGAGTCCGCCGTTGCTGCCACCGGCGACGGCGAGCTTCGGCGTCGAGGTGTACTTGTTACTGATGAGCCACTCGGCGGCGGCGATGAAGTCGTCGAAGACGTTCTGCTTCTTGAGCTTCGTGCCCGCCTCGTGCCACGCCTCGCCGTACTCGCCGCCGCCTCTGAGGTTAGCCACCGCGTAGACGCCGCCCAGCTCCATCCAGGCCAGATTGCTCGCGGAGAAGGCGGGCGTCTGCGAGACGTTGAAGCCGCCGTAGGCGTAGAGCAGCGTCGGGTTAGCGCCGTCGAGCTTCAAGCCTTTGCGATGCGTGATGAACATGGGAACGCGCGTACCGTCCTTGCTCTTGTAGAAGACTTGTTTGGTCTCGTAGTCGTTAGGATTGAAATCGACTTTGGGCTGGCGGAAGACGGTGCTCTTGCCGGTCGGCACGTCGTAGCGATAGACGGTGGTCGGCGTCGTGAAGCTGGTGAAATAGTAGAAAGCCTCTCTGTCCTTACGACGCCCCGTAAACTCCTTTGCCGTGCCGATGACGGGAAACTCAACCTGGCGCTCAAATTTGCCCTTGAGGTCGTATATCCTGACCTGCGTATATGCATCTTTCAGATAGGAGGCGATGAACCTGTCGCCGATAACGTCGATGGCCTGAAGCGTGTCGGGCGATTCGGGGATGACGGTCTTCCAGTTGGCGCGCTGCGGCTTGCGCGTGTCGATGGCGACGACCTTGCCGCGCGCGGCGTCGAGGTCGGTGCTGAACCAGAAGACGGGGCCGTCGTTGTCGATGAAGTTGTAGGCGGCGTCGAAGTCGTCGAGCAGTTTGACGACCGGCGCGTCTTTCACGGTGAGGTCTTTGTAGTAGAAGCGATTCCGTCGGTCTGTGCCCGCCCAGACGAGGATGGCGAGATAGCGCCCGTCGTCCGTGACGCTGGCGCTGAAGCCCCACTCCTTCTGGTCGGGGCGCTCGTAGACGAGCACGTCCTCAGACTGCGGCGTGCCGATTCGATGATAGTAGAGCTTCTGGAAATAGTTGACGCCCGCCATCTTCGTCGCGTCGGTCGGCTCGTCGTAGCGGCTGTAGTAGAAGCCCTTGTTGTCCTTCGACCAGGAAGCGCCCGAGAACTTGACCCACTTGATTACGTCTGACAGGTCGCGGCCTGTCTCCACGTCGCGCACGCGCCACTCCTGCCAGTCCGACCCGCCGGACGAGATACCGTAGGCCATCAATTTTCCGTCGTAGGAGACGTAATAATCGGTGAGGGCGACGGTGCCGTCGGCGGAAAGCTTGTTGGGGTCGAGCAGCACTCTCGGCTCGGCTTCGAGCGAAGTGGTCGTATAGATGACGGCCTGATTCTGTAGGCCGTCGTTCTTGGCGTAGAAATAGCGCCCGCCCTCTTTGTAAGGCGGCGTGTAACGCTCGTAATTCCAGAGCTTCGTCAGTCGGCGCTTAATCTGCTCGCGGACGGGAATCTCGTTGAGATAGGAGAAGGTCAATCGGTTCTGCGCCTCGACCCAGGCTTTGGTCTCGGGTGAGTCGAGGTCTTCGAGCCAGCGATAGGGGTCGGCCACCTTCGTCCCGTGATAATCGTCAACGTGATTCACTTTTTTGGACTCCGGGTAGACGAGCTTTCGGCTCCCCGAAGAAGGGTTATCGCGCAGGGCTGAGGTCTGCTGCGCCAGCGCGGGCGCGATTAAAGCAAAGGCAAACGAGGCGACGGCCACACACGCGGCGACGGCGCGCAGTTTTCTGAATAGACGCATCGGTAAAGCTCCTTCAAGACTTGTTGCTGTAGGGCGACTGTTGGGGTCGTTTGAGTAGAAACAATTTGATGATAACACCGAAGAATTTGTTTGCCGAGCCTGCGGCGATAGATGCGACGATAAATAGAAGCGCGCTTGCCGGCTCAATCAAAGCAGGACGCCGGCGGCCTCGACTGCGCTCGAGGCGCCCGTCAAACCGGAGAGATGCCGCGTGTCGTTGACGGCGAGGACGCGTATGAAGCCGTCGGCGTGAAGCTCGAAGCGGGTGATGCCGCAGTTTGAGGAAGCTATCCAGACGGGGCGCAAGGTTGGAGCATCGAGCGCGCCCATGAGATGCAGGGCGAGGATGCAGATGGTGCCGGTGTGAGAGAAGAGGGCGATTGTGCCGCCCGCGTGCTCGGAGATGGCGCGGTCAAGCTCGCGTGCGGCGCGGTCGAGCAGTTGCCGATAGCTCTCGCCGCCCAGGAGCACGCGGTCGAAGTCGCGCCTGAGCAGCGCGCCATATTCGTCAGCGTACTGCTCGGCTGCCTCCTCGAAGGTCAAGCCCTCCATCTGGCCGACGCTGCGCTCACGAAAGGCGCTCGTTTGTCGAATCTCAAGCCCCTTCGAGCGCGCGAGCGGCTCGGCGGTCTCGACGGCGCGAAGCAAATCGCTCGAATAGATGGCCGCAAGCGTCTCCGACGCGAGCGCACGCGCCGTCGCCTCGGCCTGAGCGCGTCCGCGCTCGGAGAGCGGCGTCGGCGAATGGCCGCCGAAACGTCGCTCGGCGTTGCCCTGCGACTGGCCGTGACGGATAAGGAGAACCTGAGTCTTGTCAGACATGAAGCAATAAAGGGGAAAAGGGGAAGGGGTAAAGGGAAAGACAGGAGCAGGCTGAGCTGTTTTTGCTTTCCCCTTTTCCCTTTCCCCCTTTCCCCCTTTCCCCTTTTCCCTCCGGCTTTTTAGGCGGCGACGGTTTCGGCCTTCAGCTTTTCGGCCTGATAGTGCGCGACGAGGGCGTTGATAAGCTCGTCAATCGCGCCTTCCATGACGAGGTCGAGCTGGTGGATGGTGAGGCCGATGCGATGGTCTGTGACGCGATTGTCTTTGAAGTTGTAGGTGCGAATCTTCTCCGAGCGGTCGCCGCTACCGACCATCGAGCGGCGCTCCGAAGCCAGAGCGTCGTGCTGCTTCTGCTCTTCGAGTTCCTGCAATCGCGCACGCAGGACGCGCATCGCCTTCTCGCGGTTTTTTATCTGCGACTTCTCGTCCTGCATCGAGACGACGAGGTTCGTCGGCAGATGCGTGATGCGGACGGCTGAATAGGTCGTGTTGACGCTCTGGCCGCCGGGGCCGGAGGAACAGAAAGTGTCGATGCGTAAATCCTTCGCGTCGATTTTGACATCGACCTCTTCGGCCTCGGGCAGCACGGCGACCGTGACTGCCGACGTGTGTATGCGCCCGCTCGCCTCCGTCTGCGGCACGCGCTGGACGCGATGCACGCCCGATTCGTGCTTGAGCTTCGAGTAGACTTTATCGCCTTCAATCAGCGCGATGCCCTCCTTGATGCCGCCGACGCCCGACTCCGAAGCGTCGAGCACGTCCATGCGCCAGCCCTGTCGCTCGGCGTAGCGCCCGTACATACGCATCATCTCGGCGGCGAAGAGCGTCGCCTCGTCGCCGCCCGTACCGGCGCGGATTTCGAGGATGACGTTCTTCTCGTCGTTTGGGTCGCGCGGCAGAAGCAGGACGCGCAGCTCCTCCTGCGTGCGGTCGAGCCGCTCCTGCAAGGTCAACATCTCGACGCGCGCAAGCTCCGACATTTCCTCGTCTTCGCTCAGGTCGAACAACTCCTTCGCGCCCGCCAACTCTTCCTTCAGGCTCTTCCACTCGCGATACTTCACGACGACTTCGCCCAACTGCCTTTGCTGCTTGGCAAGCTTCGCGTAGGCGGCCTGGTCAGTGTAAACCTCCGGCTGCGACATCTCCTCCGCCAGAGCCTCGTAGCGCGCTTCAATCTGTTCCAATTTCTCAAGCATGATAACTCTCTTAACTAAACGATGAACGCGGAACGCTGAACGATGAATGAAAAAACAAAAGCTTTCAGTTCATCGTTCAGCGTTCCTACTTCATACTTTACGCCAGCGGTGTCGCCGTCGCCTCGGGTTGCGGCTCGAACTTGAGCGATTCCTTGAGGGCGAGGATGGCGACTTCGAGCTGTTTGTCGTCGGGCTCTTTGGTCGTGATGTTTTGCAGCCAGATGCCGGGCAGCGTCATCAGCTTGAAGATGATGCCGCTCTCGCGTCTGGCCGAAAGACGAATGATTTCGTAGGAGAGACCGGCGACGACGGGGACGAGCGCGATGCGCACGAGCATGTTGTAGAGCAGCGAGTCGAATTTTATCAGCGAGAAGAGCAGGATAGAGACGACCATCACGACCATCAGAAAGCTCGTCCCGCAGCGCGGGTGCTGGCGCGGCTGCGTGCGCGCGTTCTCGACCGTCAAAGCGAGCCCCGCCTCCCAAGTGAAGACCGTCTTGTGTTCCGCGCCGTGATACTCGAAGACGCGGCGGATGTCTTTCACCAGAGAGAAGCTGAAAATCATTATGAGAAAGAACGTCATGCGAATCCCGCCGTCGAGCAGGTTGAAAGCGACCGACGGGCGCACCGGGCGCAGATAACCTCTGACGGCCTGAAAGGCTCGCACGTACCAGACTTCTCCGGCGATGGTCGGCGTCGCGGCAGTCGCGGCGGGCACGTCGTCGCCCGCGCCCTGCGCGCTCGATGCGCCGCTCTGTGCAGCCGTCGTCTGCGCGGGCGTCGTTGTCGTCTCGACGGGCGAGCCGGCCGGAGTAGCCCAGCCGGCGGCGATGAAGATGGCGTTGGTTAAGACGAGCGGCGCGACGATGAAGAGCAGCAGGTTGAAGAAGAGCGCGAAGACGATTGAGCCTGCGGCGGCAGCCGTCGTGCCGCGCTTCAACTCGTCGTCGGCGCGCTCCCTGGTCGGAATCGGAATCAGACCCGGCACCGCGCCCGTAATCCCCGCGAAGTCGCCCTCGCCCTCGATGACGGCGGGCGTCAGCGCCACTTCGACCTCTCTGGCCTCGGCCTGCTCGGCATCGGCGAAAGCCTCGTTGGCCGAGTAGTTCAGAGCCTTGATGCCGAGCGCCATCGACTGCACCAGCACCGCCGCGCCCCTCAGCACCGGCAGCTTCAAAAGCGGATACTTGTCGCTCCACTTCGGCAGCGCCGCCGCCGTGTGCGTCAACGACCCGTCAGCCCGCCGCACCGCCACCGCATAAGCGTTCGGCGTCCGCATCATCACGCCCTCGATGACGGCCTGCCCGCCCACAATCAAATCTCTCTCGCTCGCGCTCACAGCTTCTCCTCGTAAATCGTGAATCGTAAATCGTGAATAGTTAAAACCAGTTCTTACCTATTCACGATTGACGATTGACGATTTACAGTTTTTTATCTATTCACGATTGACGATTTGCCATTTACTAAGTCAAAAACGCCGACGCTTTTCGGGCGGTCGGGGCACGAGCATTATACAGGTGCGCGAAGACGACCGCCGAGGGAAAAGGTCGGCGTCGGATTTTGGGGAGCTAATACTGGCGCAGTTGCTTTGGCCGCATCGGCGAAGGTCTCGAAACGGGTCTTACTGGTTGGTCGCGGTCGTCTCTGTGGCCGGAGTGGCTGCGGCGGCGGCGTTGCCTTTGCCGTAACGCTTGTTGAAGCGATCGACGCGTCCGGCGGTATCGACGAGCTTCTGTTTGCCGGTGAAGAACGGGTGACACTCGGAGCAGATTTCGACGTTCAGGTTGTCCTTGCGCGTCGAACGCGTCTGGAAGGTGTTGCCGCAGGCGCAATGCACCGAAATTTCGTTGTACTGGGGATGAATTCCTTCTTTCATTTTTGCCTTCCTCTGATAGGTGCGCGATTTGCGCTTCGTTCAAACAAGCCATGATACGTGCGCGCCCTGAGTAACGTCAAGCCGTGCTCGTGCTTACATTTAAGATGCTGGACGGCGAAGAAGCGTTCCCGTTCGTCTCGATTGACAATGCCCGCACTGAATGTTACAAGCTTTCTCACAGACCTTTCGCGTTTTTGTTAAGAACCTTCAGCGAAAGCCAGCACAAAAAGGCGAGTTTTGACGTTAGTTTTTCTCGAAGTGTAGCCAACGCACGAGTGAGATGACAGACGAGACCAAAAGGCCGCCAGAATCAGACGCCGATACGCCTTCCGGGGAGTCTGCCGACGCGTCGCGCGCCGCAGGCTCTCACCGCCGTACGGACGACAAAAGTCCGAGCCCCGGATACGAAAGCACAGACGCCGGAAGCCTTCCGCCTCCACCCGACTCTTCAAGCGACGCGCGCCCGACGCCCGAAAGTCAGGCCGCTCTGACCGGCAAAGCTCCTTCCGGCAGCTCCACTTCAGGCACGACCGTCCCCGCCGCTTCCGGTCAAACGCCGAACGCGCCGCCTCCCAACGAAACGCAGGAAGAGAAAATCGCGCGACTCAAGCGCACCGTCGAAGAGGCCAAAGCGCGCAAGGCCGCGCAGGGCGGCGACGCTCCCGCCACGCTCAAAGCAGGCAAGACGACGCCTCCGGCCTCCGCGCCGTCCGATGCCAAAACCTCCGAAACTTCCGGCGCTCAAGCTGCCGATGCTCCGCAGCCGCCGGGCGGCGCGTCGCCCGCCGTAGGCGACCCGACCAAAAGCCCTTCGCAATCGGATTTGGAGAAGGCCGCGAAGATTGCCGAGGCCAAAGCACGTGCCGCCGCCACCAAGCAGGCTGCGGGAGAGAAGCCCGCCGCGACGACAGCGACGCCGCCGGGTACGACTGCGCCTCCTGCCGCCGCGCCGGGCACGCCGAAAGCTCCTGTCAAAAAGAAGGAAGAGGGGCCGAAGCCAGTCGATGCCGCCGAGCACCCGCTCGTCAAAAGGCTCGCCGGGCGTCTGGACGGCGCGGTGGTCGAAGCCTCCATGTTTCTCAACCAGCTCTCGGTGCGCATCGCGCCCGCGCGCATCGTCGAAGCCTGCGACCTCCTGCGCCGCGACGAAGAGACGCCATTCAACTATCTCTCCGATTTAACCTGCGTCCATTTCCCCGAAAACACCGACGCACCCTTCGAGATGGTCTACAACCTCTACTCGATTAGCACGGGTGAGCGCGTGCGTCTGAAAGTGTCGGTCAACGAAACGGAGGGCGTCGAAAGCGTGACCGGCGTCTGGCCTACGGCGAACTGGATGGAGCGAGAGGTCTACGACCTCTTCGGCGTGCCCTTCAAAAATCATCCAGACCTGCGCCGCCTGTTGTTGCCCGCAGACTGGGAAGGCCATCCGCTTCGCAAAGACTACCCGCTCGAATTCATGGAGAACAACTGGACGACCAAACATCTGCCCGAGTTCACCGAAGTTCAGCAAGAGCAACTGGAACAGCGGCGCGCTTATGGTCTGGAAAGCTTCTCTTCGCCCTACGAGCGGCGCATCCGAGAAATCTTCCGCGCCGGAAAAGAAGTGATGCCGAAGGAGCACAAGTAAAGATGCCCGGCGACAGTCGCCTCCTAACGACGGCGCTCAAGACATGGAGCTGAAAGAACTGGCCGCACATCACGACGTGAAAATCTTCGACACGCGCGAAGCCGCCGATGCCGAAGGCTACGCCTTCACCGAGACGCACACAACGCGCAACGTCTGGAATCGGCAGAGCGCCGCACAGGCGACGATTTACAAGCTCGTCGGCATGAAACGTCGCGGCGAAGCCTCCCAAATCGGCCTCGTCCTCGACACCTGGAGCGTCACCGGCTGTTACAAAAAGAAGGCGAGCAACGCGGAGTGAAGTGCGAAAGCAGATAGCATCGCTTTCATCCATCCGCCTTCATACTTTAGACACTATGCATCAGGTAGAAGTCGCCACCACCAGAGAGACGCTGCTCGACAGCCCCGAGATGGTTCTCAACATGGGGCCGCAGCACCCTTCGACGCACGGCGTCCTGCGCGTCATCCTTCGCCTCGACGGCGAGACCGTCATCGACCTCGATTGCGACATCGGCTTTCTTCATCGCGGCATGGAGAAGATTGCAGAGAATCGTCTCTACCCGATGATTGCGCCCTACTGGGACAGGCTCGACTACATCGCGGCGGTCTCGAACGGTCTCGTCTGGGTCGAGACCGTCGAGCAGATGATGGGCTTGGATGTCCCGCCGCGCGCACACTACATCCGCACTATCCTGACCGAGCTTAACCGCATCTCTTCGCACCTGCTCTGGCTCGCCACGCACGGCCTCGACATCGGCTCGTTCACCGTCCTCCTTTGGGCGCTCCGCGAGCGCGAAGAGATTCTGAAGATTTTCGAGCGGCAGTTCGGCGCGCGTCTCACCTGCCACGCGTGGCGCATCGGCGGGATGCCGAACGACACTTACGAAGGCTTCGACGAAGACGTGCGGCGCTTTGTCGATAATTTCCCGCACCGCATCGACGAGTACGAGACGCTTCTTTCGGAGAATCGCATCTGGCTCGGTCGCACGGTCGGCATCGGCGTCATTTCCGCCGAAGACGCTATCGCCATCGGCCTCTCGGGCCCGGCTCTCAGAGGCTCGGGCGTTGCCTGGGACGTGCGCAAAAGTCGTCCCTACGCCGCCTACGCCGACATGGATTTTGAAATTCCCGTCGGCGAAAACGGCGACACATACGACCGGTATCTCGTCCGCCTCGAAGAGATGCGACAGTCGCGCCGCATCGTCCAGCAGGCTTTGCAGAAGATGCCCGACGGGCCTGTCAACGCCAAAATCCCGAAAATCATCAAGCCTCCGGCGGGCGACTACTATCATTCAATCGAAGGGCCGAAAGGCGAAATCGGCTGCTATCTCGTCTCCGACGGCTCAAGCCGTCCGGCGCGCGTGCGCGTGCGTCCGCCGTCATTCATAAACTTGCAGGCGCTCAGACAGATGTGCGTCGGCCATCTGGTCGCAGACGTGGTCGCCATCATCGGCACGCTCGACATCGTGCTCGGAGAGATAGATAGGTAGTTTTCAGTTTTCGGTTTTCAGTTTTCAGCCGTGAAGTCGAGGCAGGCGGGCTGCTGGATTAACAAATCTAAAAACTGAAAACCGAAAACTGAAAACTGAAAACTATGCGAATCCTTCGTCTGCCAATTCAGAAGATGACGCGCGAGGCGTTCGCGCCCTTCGGGGTTTTGATTGACAGCCGGGGCTCTGTCGAGATTGACCTCGGCGACGGCGTGCCGAGCCTGACGGGCGCAACCTCCGAGCGACGCCCTTTCAAGTTCGATTTCATGGCGCGACACCGGCGCACGATGCAGGTCTTCTCGCCGCTCGCCTCTTCGCGGGCGGTCGTCTGCGTCGCGCCGCCGAACGAGGCGAATGCGCCGGACGCAGACAAAGTCGTCGCCTTTCTCGTCGATGGCCGCCTGCCCTACGCATATCACAAGGGCACCTGGCACACGCCGCCCTTCCCCGTCGGCGAGTGGTATTCCTACCTCGTCGTCGATAGAAGCGGGACGCTGGAGGACGACTACGAGCTGGTCGATTTGAAGGCGACGCGCGGCTGCACGTTCGAGATTGAAGCTTGAAAGAATTTCGAGAGAAGGAGACCTGAAATGAGCGCCGACCGCCTCACAGAAGTGTTGAACTACCTCAGCGCCATCAGCCGCGATGTCGGCGAACTGCGCACCGAAGTTCGCGCGAACGCGACGAAATTGGAAGAATTGCGCGCTGATGTGGATGCTAAATTTGAAGAATTGCGTGCGGAAATGAACGCAGGGTTCGAGCAGGTGCGAACGGACATCCGTCATTTGAAGCACAAGATGGAAATAGTGACGCAGGACTTGATGGATTTGCGTACTGACGGACGCGAGTTGAGGAAGAGGATGGACGTGCTTGAGAGTAAGGGGGCGTAGGTTGATACGGAATAGAGTATGAACACTTTTGCGATGTTTGCGCCGCCTAATTTCATCGACGGCTTTCTGCTCGGCTACTTCAGCCGCGAGACGGTTAACTACGTCATCTGGCCGTTCATACAGATTGGCGCGGTCGTCACAGCCGTCGCCTTCTGGGCGCTCTACGCGACTTATCTGGAGCGCAAGGTTTCGGCCTTCATGCAGGCACGTCTGGGGCCGATGCGGGTCGGGAAGTGGGGGCTTTTGCAGCCCATCGCCGACGCCATCAAGCTTTTGACGAAAGAAGACCTTGAGCCAGACAAAGCAGACCATTTCATCTTTCGTTTCGCGCCCTACATCTCCGTCGCCGCCGCCTTCATCGTCTTCGCCGTCATCCCGTTTGCGCCCGATTGGGGTGTGATTACAGACATCAACATCGGCCTGCTCTTTGTGCTCTCCATCTCTTCGGTGGGCGTGCTGGCGTTGATTCTGGCGGGCTGGTCTTCAAACTCGAAGTACGCGCTTCTCGGCGGCCTGCGTTCCTCTGCGCAGATGGTCTCCTACGAAGTGGCGATGGGGCTCTCGCTCGTCGGGGCGCTGATGTTTGCGCGCACGCTCTCGCTCTCTGGCGTCGTGCAGGCGCAAGGCGGCGATTCCATCTGGTACATACTTTACCAGCCGCTCGGCTTCATCACTTTTCTCGTCAGCGGGATTGCGGAGAACAACCGCGCGCCGTTCGATTTGCCCGAGGCCGAGTCAGAGCTGGTCGCGGGCTTTCACACGGAATACTCGGGGATGCGCTGGTCGCTCTTCTTCATGGCGGAGTATGCGGCGATGGTCGTCGTCTCGGCTGTGGCGACGACGATGTATCTCGGCGGCTGGTACTTTCCCGGAGTGCTCCGTCTGGCCGGGGGCTACAACCATCTTTACGTCTTCCTGAGCCTCGTCGTCTTCACGTTGAAGATGGGCGTGCTGCTCTACATCTATTTCTGGCTGCGCTGGACGTTTCCACGCTATCGCTACGACCAGTTGATGGATTTGGGCTGGAAGTGGCTGATACCGGCGGCGCTCATCAATATCGTGCTCACGGCCTTAGCGGTCTTCCTCGTGCAGGCGCTCGACGGCTGGCGAGGGCTAGACACCATCGAGGCGCTCAGGACGGGGATGAATCTGACCGGCACGGGCAAGACGATTATGATTGCCTTCGGATTCGGCGGCCTCTTCGTCACTGCCGGGCTGCTCTCTCTGATTAACTGGCGCTCGCGCGATTTCAATTTGAAGAAACAACGGCGGCAGATTCGCCTCGTCGATATGCCGAAAGGCAAACCCGCCGTCGCCACTACCGAAGTATGAAGTAGGAACGCGGAACGATGAACTGAAAATCAAAAAGCCTTTTATTCATCGTTGCAGCGTTCCGCGTTCATCGTTTCAAGGAGATGTTATGCCACTCGTACAGGTTCCGCGGCCGAGCTGGAAAGAGAAGCTGAAGAGGTTTTTTCTGGTTGACCTCCTCGACGGCCTGAAGCTGACGCTGAAGTTCAATATCGGCGCGATAACCGATAAGGATGCTATCGCGGGCAAGGGCATCTATACGGAGCAGTACCCGAAGGTGCGCCCGGATGTCGCGCCGCGCTTTCACGGCGCGCCGCGTCTCAACATGGATCCCGAGACGCACGAGACGCTCTGCATCGCCTGTAACCTCTGCGCGCTGGCCTGCCCCGAGGATTGCATCGACGTGATTGCGATGGACATAGAGGTGATGACGGCGGGGAAGGCGCGTCGCAAGAAGGTGCTCGACGAGTTTATCTTCGACACCTCGCGCTGCATGTTCTGTGCGCTCTGCCAGGAAGCCTGCCCGACCAACTGCCTTGAGCTGACGCAGGACTTCGAGCTTGCCACCTACTCGCGCGCAGGCTTCGTCTGGAATCGAGAGATGCTCGAACAGGGAAGAGAAACGGTCAAGTACGAAGAGTAAAAAGAGGCGTGAAAAGCGGTGACGAGTGACGAGCGGAAGATGAGAAGCAAGCGGAATTATTAACGAGCGGGAGCTAAGCAGGGGGAGACGAGCGAGGGGCGGGTTTCCATTTTGAGCGGTTAGAGAAGAGAAGGACGAGCGCAGAAGCGTAGAGGGGCGTCGTGGAGCGTGAGGCTTTTGAGTTGGAGGCTGACGGGCGCGCGATTCTCCGTAGCCTCTGGGAGCATCACTGGTGGAGCGCGGAGCTTCTGCTCGAAGAGGCGCGCGGGATGAGCGAGGAAGAATTGACGCGCTCTCTGCCCGTCAGCTACGGCTCGTTTCTGGGGGCGATGGCGCATCTGGTCGGCTCGGAGATGGTCTGGTTGATGCGCGTCGAGCGCGACGAGTCTCCGGCGTCGATTCCGGGCATCGAGGAGTTACCGACGCTCGATGCAGTCGAACTTGAATGGCAGCGTTGCCGCCAGGGCTGGCGCGTAGTCCTCGATTCGGAAGACCTGCTGCGGCGCACGCTTTTCTACAGAAACACGAAGGGCAGTCAATACCGAGACCCCCTCTGGCGCGTCCTGACGCACCTCGTCGATCACGGCGCGGCCTATCGAGGCACTCTCATCGCAGCTTTACGCATGCTCGGGCGTACACCGCCCGTAACCGGCTTGGCGTTCTACACAAGACAGAAAGGAAAATGATGAATGCGAAATGATGAATGATGAATGAAAGACAAACGGCTTTTCATTCATCATTCCGCGTTCATCATTCATCATTTCTTTATGGTTCTTTCCGGCTGGGAAGCTGTCTTCTTCTGGGTCTTCGCGCTGGCGGCGGTGGTGGCGGGCTTGCTGACCATCATGGCGCGCAACGCCGTCCACGCGGCGCTGTTTCTCATCTCGACACTGGTGTCGGTGGCGGCGCTCTTTATTCTGGCTGGCGCGGAGTTCATCGCGGGCGTGCAGATTCTGGTCTACGTCGGCGGCGTGATGGTCTTGTTTCTGTTCGTCATCATGCTCGTCAACGTGGGCGCGGAGGAGCGCGGCGGCGAAGAGTTGTTCAACCGACCGAAGCAGGTGGCCGCCGCGATGGTCTTCTCGCTGCTCTTAGTCGTCGGCCTCATCTTTGCGATTAATCAGGGATGGGCTGGCTTGCGCGAGCGCGACCGCGAAGAAGCCGGCGAGCGACTGGCGCGACGCGCCGACGCCGAGCGCCGCCTCCGATCCTCCGCCACCGGCACGATGAAAATTTCGGAGGACACGCAGCGCGTCGGCTCAAGCCTCTATCGCTACGGCGCGCTGCCCTTCGAGATAGCCAGCGTCCTTCTGCTCGTCGCCATCGTCGGCTCGGTCTTGCTCGCACGCACGACCAAGCAGGAGCTGGCCGCCGACGACCTTCCGCCCGAAGTACTCAAAGAGGTCGCCCGCGACGAGCCCGAGATTCTGACCGAAACGGGAAGCAGCTAAAACCCATTGACTCATTGATTCATTTCTTCATTGAATCAATGAATCAATGAACCGACGAGTCGATTCTTATGATAAACCTTTTCGCAAGCGCACCGGGTTTGCTGTTGTGGCAGGAGGCGGCGACGAGCCGTTCGGAGGTCGTGTGGCAGGGCATCACGAACCCGGATTTGTCGAAGTTTCTGGTTATCGGCGCGCTGCTCTTCATCATCGGCGTGGCTGGCGTGCTGACGCGGCGCAACATCATCGTCATCTTCATGTCTATTGAACTGATTCTGAACGCCGCCAACCTTAACTTCATCGCCTTCTCGCGCTACTTGCAGGACACGGGCAACGCGAACGCCGTCGCCGGACAGGTCTTCACCGTCTTTATCATCGTCGTCGCGGCTGCCGAGGCGGCCATCGGCTTGGGAATCGTCATCGCGCTCTACCGCAACAAAGAGACCATCTTTGTCGATAAGATTGATTTGCTTAAGTGGTAAATCGTGAATCGTAAATCGTAAATAGAAACGCGGTTCACCACGCCATCTATTTACGATTTACGATTTACGATTCACGAACCAATATGCACAGACTCATCTGGCTCATTCCGCTTTTGCCTCTCGCCGGTGCGGCGATAAACGGGCTGTTGGGGCGTCGGTTTCGGTTTTCGGAGAGGCTCATAGGGGCGATCGGCGTCGGGTCGGTGGCGCTGGCGTTTCTGCTGGGGCTGGCCGCCGTCTATTCCTACGGCTTCGGCGGCGACCCCCGGCTTTATCCGAATCCTTACGTGACGAGTCAGGACGGCGCGTTCGTCTACAACTGGATTCCGGGCGGCGCGGTCGAGATAACGCAGGGCGCGCCGGAGCGCGAGCGCGCGGCGGCGGCGACGACGACAGGCGGCACCGGCAGCGCGACTTTGACGGGCATCAATCCCGTGCAGCACAGCGAACTGCGCGCGGGAGGCGCGACGACGCTCGGAAGCACGCGCGACCCTGCGGGCTTGGGCGCGAGCGCGGCGCGAGACGGGATGCCGAACGAGCACACGGGGCGCGGCTCGTTACTGAACGTCGAGTGGAGCTATCAGCTCGACCCGCTCTCGTCCGTCTTCATTCTCATCATCACGGGCGTCGGTCTTTGCATCTTCGTCTTCGCCACCGGCTACATGCACGGCGACCCGGGCTTCTATCGCTTCTTCGCCTATCTCGGCCTCTTCATGTTTATGATGCTCGTCCTCGTGATGGGCTCAAACTTCCTGATGATGTTCGTCGGGTGGGAGGGCGTCGGGCTCTGCTCGTATCTTCTCATCGGCTACTACTTCGACCGGCAGGAGGCGGGCGACGCCTCGCGCAAGGCTTTTATCACAAACCGCATCGGCGACTTCGGCTTCGCCCTCGCCATCGCCGCCATCATCGCCACCTTCGGCACATCTCAATATACCGACGTGACGACGCAGGCCAGTGCCTACCCCATCGAGCTTATCGGCACTTGGGGCATCATGTCTTGGATTGCTTTGGGCTTGTTCGTCGGCGCGTGCGGCAAGTCGGCGCAGATACCGCTCTACGTCTGGCTGCCGGACGCGATGGCGGGGCCGACTCCGGTCTCCGCTTTGATTCACGCCGCGACGATGGTCACAGCCGGTCTCTACATGCTGGCGCGCACGAACGTCATCTTTCAGCACTCGCAGACGATGATGCTGGTAGTCGCCATCGTCGGCGCACTGACGGCGCTCTTCGCCGCGACCATCGGCATTACTCAGAACGACATCAAGAAAGTCCTCGCCTACTCGACCGTCTCGCAGCTCGGCTTCATGTTTCTCGCATGCGGCGTCGGCGCGTTCGTCATCGGCATCTTCCACGTGATGACGCACGCCTTCTTCAAGGCGCTCATGTTCCTCGGCGCGGGCTCCGTCATTCACGGCATGCACCACGAGCAGGACATGCGGCGCATGGGCGGCCTGAAGAAGTACATGCCCTACACCTACTGGACTTTCCTCGCGGGCTGGCTCGCCATCTGCGGCATCATCCCTTTTTCGGGCTTCTGGTCGAAGGATGAAATCCTCTGGAACGCCGCTTCGACCACCTACATCCCGGGCGGCTGGATGCTCTGGCTCATCGGGACAATCGCCGCCACCTGCACCGCCTTCTACATGACGCGTCTCGTCGCCCTGACCTTCTGGGGCAAAGAGCGTTTCCTCGACGTGACGGCGGGCGGCGAGGCCGACGAAGCACACGCACACGCCTACGACGAAGGACTCAAGCCGCACGACGCGCGCCTCGAATCAGCAGGCGACCGCCCGCACCACGAGCCCGGCGAGCACGTCGGCGCAGCGCACGACGTAGATACCATGCACGGCGCGCACGGCACTGAACACGCGCCGCACGCGCACGACGAGCACGATGCTCACGGTCATCATCGAGGCTCTCACGTGCCGCACGAGTCGCCCGCGTCGATGTGGGTTCCCTTAGCGGCGCTGGCCGTACTGGCGATTGTCGGCGGGCTCGTCGGCATCGGCCCGGCATTCAAAGCCATCACGGGGAGCGAGCATCCGGGCGGACGCATCAACATCGTCAACTGGCTCGACCCCGTCATCTGGAATCCGACAACGCGCGGCTTCGGCAAAGAACACGCCGAAGAAGGCAAAGGACACGCGAGGGAAGGCAAAGGGCAAAAGGAAAAAGGCAAAGGGGAAGACGGGGAAGGCGGCGCGTTGCTGGCGTCGAATGAGGTGATTATCGCGCAGCATGCGGAGACGACGCCGGGGGCGCAGCACGAGGGGACGCGAAGCGAAGGCGCGGCGCGCAGCGAAGCGGGAAGCCATACGGCGGCGGGAAGAGAAGCGACGAGCGGCGCGACGACAAAGACTGCGACGCATTCGCCATACGGCGACACGGGATACAACCTCGCTCACGAGGCGGAGCACGCGCTCGGCAGCCACACGGCCTCCGAGTGGCTCTTTATCATCATCTCGCTGGTCGTCGCTGCCGTAGGCATCCTGCTCGGTCTGCTCTTCTACGTGTGGAAGCCGCACCTGCCGGGCGTGTGGGCGCGGCGTCTCTCGCCCTTCTATCGCGCGAGCTTCCACAAATACTGGATTGACGAGCTATACGGCGCGCTCTTTACGCGCCGTTCGATGGACGCCTCGCGCGCCGTCTACGCGGCTGACTCGAAGGTTTTGGACGGCGCGGTCAACGGCTCTGCGTGGCTCGCGCGCTCGCTCTCGCGCCTGACGGGCGCGGCTGACCGCTACATCGTCGATGGCCTCGTCAACACAATCGCAGGGTTCATCAGCCGACTGATGTCGCCACTGCTGCGCGCGGCGCAGACGGGGCTCGCGGCCAACTATGCGCTCCTGATGGTCTTCGGACTGGTCGTGGCCGTAGCTGTCTTCTTCCACAGAGACATTCTGTCGATGCTCCGAAGCATGTTCGCCTGGGTGGCGTTTTAGGTTTCTGATTTTAGGTTCGGCGATTTTTCGGCTGCTGTTTGAGAGCCTTGCTAAGAAAGCGTCGCGGTTCGAGTCCCGATTTGAACCGAAGCTCGAAGGGCTGGCGCTCGATAATCCATCTCGTTTAGAGGAAACATGAACATTCCTTATCTCTCTCTCATCACGTGGCTGCCTGCGGTCGGCGCGATTATCATTCTCGCCGTCTTCAAAAGAGAGCAGGCGGGCGCTATCAAGAAGTTTGCGACCGCCTGGTTCGGCCTCGCCTTTCTGGTGTCGCTCGTACTGCTCGGCTACAACCGCGCGGCGGGCGGCTTCCAATTCCTCGAAGACGCGCAGTGGATTCCGATTATCGGCGCGCGTTACCAGATGGGCGTGGACGGCGTGGCGGCGCTGCTGATTATGCTGACGACGCTTTTGGGCGTCATCGCGTCGCTTTCATCGTGGGAGTACATCGAGAAGCGGGAGAAGGAATACTACGCGCTCCTGCTGTTTCTACAAACGGCGGTTGTCGGCGTCTTCGCTTCGCTCGACCTCTTCCTCTTCTTCCTCTTCTTCGAGGTCTCGCTCGTGCCGATGTATTTTCTCATCGGCATCTGGGGCGGCGAGAATCGCCTCTACGCGGCTATCAAGTTTTTCCTCTACACGCTGGTCGGCTCGGTCGTCATGCTCTTAGGCATCCTGAAGATGTATTTCCTGACGCAGGACACGGCGCTCACAGGACAGGTGACTGACGCGGCGCTGCGCGTCGTCGCCGGAAACGACGCGACGCTCGGCCTCATCCGCAAGACTCTGGCTGCGACTTTGCAGAACCCGGACATCGCCGCGCGCACGGGCACGTTCAACATCCTCTACATGCAGGCGCTCGGCGGCGTGATGCCGATGGGCACGCTTCAGGTCTTATTGTTCTTCGCCTTCGCTATCGGCTTTGCGATTAAAGTTCCGATGTGGCCGTTTCACACGTGGCTGCCGGACGCGCACGTCGAAGCGCCGACCGCCGGCTCCGTTATCCTCGCAGGGATTCTGCTCAAGCTCGGCACATATGGTTTCTTCCGTTTCAACCTGCCGATGTTTCCGGCGGCTTCTGCCGACCAGAGCTACTTCGGCTCGTTCGGCGTCCGTAACGTGATGGTCGCGCTCGCCATCATCGGCATCATCTACGGCGCGCTGGCGGCGATGTATTTCGTCGTCAAGCGCGACGGCGACGTGAAGAAGCTCGTCGCCTATTCGTCCGTCTCTTCGATGGGCGTCGTCATGCTCGGACTCTTCGCCCTCAACCCGAACGGCTTGAACGGCGCGGTGCTCCACATGATTAATCACGGCATCTATTCGGGCGCGCTCTTCCTGCTCGTCGGCATCATCTACGAGCGCCGCCACACGAGAAACGTCGCGGAGTTCGGCGGGCTCTCACACGTCATGCCGGGCTACGCGGCGGTCTTCCTCGCAATGGCGATGACGGCCATCGGGCTGCCGCTCCTGTGCGTCTTCATCTCTGAATTTCTGGCGATGCGCGGCGCGTTCGAGGCCAATCCCTACTGGGCTGTCTGGGCGGCGCTCGGCATCATCCTCAACGCGGCCTACATGCTCTGGCTCTACCAGCGAATGTTCTTCGGGCGCATCGACAACCCGAAGAACGAGAACTTGCGCGACATGAAGGGGCGCGAGTGGGCATACATGCTACCGCTCGTCATCCTCTCGCTCTGGATAGGCATCTACCCGAAGCCTTTCATCGACTTCATCCAGCGACCCGTCAACGCGGTCGTGCGCCACGTCCGCCCCGACTATCCCGGCATTACAGCGCCCGCCGGAGTCGTCACGCCCGAACGGGCAGAAAGATAGACGCCGGAGGTCAAAGGCCGGAGGTCAGTTAAGAACTGATTTCTCTGACCTCTGACCTCTCGCCTCCGACCTCTCGATTATGTTTCTACTTCAAGCCTCGACGACCGAGTTATTCAACGTCAGCGATTTGCGGCTGATTGCGCCGGAGTTGATTCTGACGGCGTGCGCGTGCGTGGCGCTGGTCTTGGAGATTGTGCTGCCGCAGCGTAAGAGCCGCGTGGTGGGCTACTTCGCGCTGGCCGGAGTGGTGCTGGCCGGAGTGTCTCTGGCGGTGATGGGCTGGCCTTTCGTCTCGACGCGAGCCGGCGCGCCCGCGCTCACGGGCTTCTACGAGACTATCCGCATCGACGGCTTCGCAGTCGTCTTCAAGAGCCTCTCGCTTCTGGCCGCAGGGCTCACGCTCGCCATCTCGATGCGTTATCTCGATGTCGAGGGCGAGCAGCGCGGCGAGTATTACGCGCTGATTCTCTTCGCCACCGTCGGCATGATGTTTCTCGCCTCGGGCTACGACCTGCTTGTCCTCTACATCAGCCTTGAGCTGATGGCTTTGACCTTCTACGTCCTCGTCGCCTTCACCAAACGCGAGCGGCGCTCAAACGAAGCGGGGATGAAATATTTTCTGCTCGGCGCTTTCTCTTCCGGAATCCTGCTCTACGGAATGTCTCTGCTCTACGGCGTCGCGGGCTCGACCAATCTCGGAGACATCGCGCGCAGCGTCGGCGCGATAGTCGCGCTCGGAGGCTCGAACGAAGGTGTGCGCCCGCTCGTGCTGCTCGGCATGATTGCTTTGGCCGCCGGACTCTTCTTCAAAATCTCGGCCGTGCCCTTCCACATGTGGGCTCCAGACGCTTACGAGGGCGCGCCGACTTCCGTCACGGCCTTTCTCTCGACCGGCTCTAAAGCCGCGAGCTTTGCGCTCTACGCTCGCATCTTCGGCGAGGCGCTCGGCTCGATGCGTCTCGACTGGGCTCCGCTGCTCGGAATCGTCGCCGCGATTACGATTCTCGTCGGCAACTGGGCTGCCGTCACGCAGACCAACTCGAAGCGCCTGCTCGCCTATTCTTCCATCTCAAACGCGGGCTATCTCCTGCTCGGACTCATCGCCGGAAATCAGTACGGCTACACGGGGCTCGCCGTCTATCTCTTCGCTTATGTGTTTATGAACGTCGGCGCGTTCGCCGTGATTATCTCGCTCAGGCGTCGCGGCCTCATCGGCGACGAGGTGGAAGACCTCACGGGGCTCGGACAGAAAGCGCCGGGCATGGCCTTGATGATGACCGTCTTCATGCTCTCTCTGGGCGGGCTGCCTTTGACGGGCGGCTTCATCGGCAAGTGGTTTCTCTTCGGCGGGCTGATTCAGCGCGGCAGGCTGGAGGATAAAAGCTGGTACATCTGGCTCGTCGTCTGGGCGGCGCTCAACACGGTCGTCTCCTTCTACTACTACGTGCGCTTCATCCGCGCGATGTACCTGGGCGAGCGCGTCGCGGACGAGCGCCCGCTCTCGCTCTCGCCCGCGCTTCAGACCGCGCTCGTCATCTGCGTCATCGGCGTTATTCTCATCGGCGTTTACCCGCAGCCCTTCATTCGCATGGCCGAGTCGCTCATCAGCACGCTCACGGTCGGAGGCGGCGTCGCCCTGCGTTAGTCGGGAGTAAATCTCAAACAGGAGGCTCGCAAAGATGAAAAGCAGAAAAACGCGTCGCTCAGGTTTGATAGTTGCGCTGGCTCTGGCAGCTCAACTCCTCTTCGTCTCCACCCTACAGGCCGGATTCGTGCAGAACACGAACTCGACCACCACCACAACCACCACGACCACCACCCAGACCAACGAAAACGTCGGCATTCCCGGAAGCGCCTGTCGCCGCCGTTGCAACGTCGCATACCGGCGCTGCGTGCGAAGCGGCAAGAACCCGACGGCCTGTCGGAGACAACTGCGAAACTGCCTGCGACGCTGCCCGCAGTAGGCTGCCGCGAGCGTCAGAAGAAACCAAGCTTCCCATAAAATCGGAAGGGCGAGAACTTCAAGAAGCAGTTTGAAAAGTCCCGCAAGGGACTTTCGATAATAGCCAGAGCGTTTATCGCTGGGACTCTCCAGCAAAGCATTTCCAGTCCCGTAGGGACGACTGAGCCTCATTCAGTCGTCCCTACGGGACTTCGACGATAGCTACACTTCCACCCAGCGATAAATCGCTGGGCTATTTTCAGATTGTCCCTTGCGGGACAATATTGTTCCTGCTTCCTAAACAGCTTCTTAGAACGGTTCTTGAAATCCTCGCCCTTCCGATTTTACATGCGGCTTTCGGCGTGCGTCTTTCCTGTAGATTCCCTCTCAAAAATTCCGCACGAAAAAAGTTTAGAAAAAAAGTTTTCGGCCTGATTGATTCTGCTTCGGGTTTGCGCGTTAGGTTATGGGCAGGAAAAACCGAGTCGCCTCGCAGGACGAACCAACACACTTGACGCTACAGAACAGGAGCCCAAAACCCATGAGCCCGCTACCGAAAATCTCCGATAGATTCTCCCTCATCATCTTGCAGGCGCTCGTCCTGCTCGTGGCCGTCGTTATCTTCAACGCGATCGTCCACGCTCAGGCGGGCGGCATCCATACGAGCCGACCGCTCGGCGACTCGCGCGTCTTCGCCCCGTTTCCGGCCTCCCCCGGTTATCCCGAAAGCATCGCCGTGCACGACGGGCGCGTTTTCGTCTGCGGCCCGGCGCAGTTCGGAAGCTTCGAGCAGCCGAAGGTCATCGCCTACGACTTACAGACCGGCGCGCTCCTTCAGCAGTACCCGATTCAGGGACAGAACCCCTTCGCCCCGCAGGCCGGAACCGGCATCGCCTTCGGCAAGAAAAACATCCTCTACGTCGGCGACTTGCAGCAGGGCGTCATACGTTTCGACGTAGACGCGCCCGGCGCGCCGCAGGAGCACTACGCCTCCGCGCTCCCGGACTTGCCGACCTGCGCCGCAGCACCCGCCGGCGCGTCCTGCTCGCCCACTTTGATTGACCGTCCGCCGCTCATCAACGAATTGATATTCGACCGCGACGGAAATCTCTACATCTCCGATTCGTTTCAGGCGACCATCTGGAGAGTCGCGCCCGGCGGCGGCGCACCCGAGCCCTGGTTCCAGTCCGCCACGCTCGACAAAGACTTCGGCCCCAACGGCATGCGCTTCGACGCAACCGGCGACACGCTCTATCTCGCCACAACCTTCGACGCCTTCGGTCAGGGCTTCATCTATCGTCTGCCGCGAACGGAAGCGCCCGCCGAAAGTGACCTGACCGTCTTTCACCAGTACGCGCCCGGCCTCGGCCCCGACGGCCTCGCCTTCGGCAAATCCGGTAAGCTCTACGTCGCGCTCGCAGCCTCGAATCAGGTATCCGTCCTCCGACCCGACGGCACGGAAGAGGCTCGCTACGGCGGCCCCGCAGCGAACCCCGGCGGACTGCTCGACCCGCTCCCCTGGGCCAACCCCTCGGCCATCGCCTTCGACGACAAAAATCGCTCGCTCCTCGTCACCAACCACGCCATCTTCTTCCCCGCGCCCGCGCCCTTCTTCGCCGTCTTCGACGTGTTCGTAGACGACAAAGCCCTGCCGCTCACGCTGCCCAACATCAAGTGAAGACGGATGGGCGCATGTTGACTGACGACTGATTCAAATTCCCCCAGCCCCCCGACGGACAGAGCACAGCAGAGCACGAGAGCCTGCGTGCTCTGTTCGTCTTTTGGGAGCTTCTGAGCGGCGGGCGAGTTTGAGGCGCGGAAGCGAAAATGTTATGGTCTGCGACGGGCAGTAGATTTTAGTCGGAAGGTTGAAAACAGTCTCTCAAGCTCACGCTCTCTCGGTCACGCCATTCTGCTGATGTGGGTCTTCTATTTTCTCGCCGTCCTCGTTCTTCTGCAAAGCATCCTTTCACTTGCGGGCGGGCTGCGCTATCTCGCTTACGTGCGCCGCGAGATGGAAGCGAAGCGAGCCTTCTACATGCCCTACGCCTCAATCGTCGTGCCCTGTCGAGGACTCGACCAAGGCTTGCTCTGGAACATGGGCGCGCTCTTCGGCCAGCACTATCCGAAATACGAAATTATCTTCGTCTCCGACCGCGACGAAGACCCCGCGCTCTGTCTCGCCGAAGAGGTGAGCCGGCAGTTTGCCGACGGGAGCGTGGCCTCGGCGCGTTTCGTCGTCGCCGGTGCGGCGCACGACTGCGGGCAGAAGGTTCACAACCTGCGCGTCGCCGTGCGGGAGGCCGACCCGGCGAGCGAGGTTTTTGTCTTCGTCGATACTGACGCGCGACCGCGCCCCGACTGGCTGCGCTCGCTCGTCGCGCCGCTCGGGGACGAACGCGTCGGAGCGACGACCGGCTATCGCTGGTTCGTCAGCGTCAGGGGCGGATTGGCTTCGCATCTGCGCTCGGTCTGGAACGCTTCGATTGCATCGGCGCTCGGCGAGCGTGGCGAGAGAAATTTCTGCTGGGGCGGCTCGACCGCCATCCGCCGCGAGACCTTCGAGCGCCTGCGCGTCTCGGACGCGTGGCGCGGCTCGCTCTCCGACGATTTCACAATGACGCGCACGCTTCAAGGCGCGCGTCTTCCAATCCATTTCGTTCCCAACTGCCTCGCCATCACACACGAAGATTGCAACTTCCCTGAGTTAATCGAGTTCACCACACGTCAACTGAAAATCACGCGCGTCTACGCGCCCAACCTCTGGCGCATCGTCCTCGTCTCGAACCTGCTCTGGTCTGCGGTCTTCTACGGCGGCATCGCGCTCGCAGCCGCGCGAGCCGCGCTCGGCCTTTCCTTCGCCTGGCCGCTCGCCATCGTCGCCGCGCTCTACATGCTCGGCATGTGGAAAGCCTTCTTTCGCCTGTGCGCCGTCGCCCTGCCGCTCGAAAGTTATCACAACCAACTGCGAGCTTCGGCCTTCGCGCACCTCTTCCTCTGGCCTTTGACCTCGCTCGTCTACGTCTACAACTCGCTAGCCGCTCTCTTCTCACGCCGCCTGACGTGGCGCGGCACGACCTACGAATTGAAATCGCCGACCGAAACTGTCATCATCTCCACAGTCACGCCCGAAGAGATTTCTCAGTTTGAAGACGACTCAGACGAGACGGCGGCGCGCGAGAGTCGAGAAGAGAAGCGACATGCCTCATAAAGCAGCAAAGCTCTATCAGCTTCTGCGCTCGACGGCGCGCGAGCGACGCCTCTGCACCGTCATCTTCTTCATCACCTCGCGCTGCAACGCGCGCTGCGAAACCTGTTTCTATCACGAAGAGCTGAACCAGCCCGGCGACCTCACCTTTGAACAGATAGAAAAAGTCTCTCGCACGATGCCTCCCATCGAAGACCTCTGGCTCTCGGGCGGCGAGCCGACGCTTCGCCACGACGCCTCGGAAATCATCGACCTCTTCGTCCGCCGTAACGGTGTCCGCCGGCTTATCATCCCCACGAACGGCCTCGTCCGCTCGCGCGCCTACGAGATAGTCGAACGCGCGCTCGCGTCGCACGCAGGGCTCGACCTCTATCTCAACGTCGCGCTCGACGGCTACGGCGAGACGCACGACCGCATTCGCGGCGTCCCCGGCAACTGGCAAAAGACGCTCGACTGCATCCGCTCGCTCTACCCGCTCAAAGACAGGTTCAAAGACCGCTTCCGTCTCAACGTCAACACCGTCGTCTGCGCCTCGAACTACACCGAGATAGAAAAGCTCGCTTCCTTCATGTGGGCGAACTTTCGTCTCGACGGACAGTATTTCAACCTCGTGCGCGGCGAGACGAAGGTAGGCGAGAGCATCAAGCAGATTCCGAGCGAAGTCTTACCCGGCCTGTACTCAAAAGTCGCGGCGCTCACGCGAGCGTACGGCGACCGCATGTTCGCAGACGACGACGCGGCCACGCGCTTCGTCAAAAACATCGCCTACGTCGGCGCTATCAACACGCATTACCGTACGCAGCGCGCCAACTTCGAGCAGCCTTCCGAGTGGCCTTTCCCCTGCACGGCGGGCGATACGACCGCCGTCATCGACTATAACGGCGACGTGCGCGCCTGCGAGCTGCGCGAAAAGTTTGCCACGCTCGCCGACTACGATTACGACTTCGGCGCGCTCTGGGCGGCAGAAGAACGACAGGCGGAGCTGCGCGCCATCGACGGAGGCCGTGCCTGCTGGTGCACGCACGTCTGCTTCATTCACGACTCGATGCGCCACTCGCGCCGCGCCCTCCTCTGGGAAGTGCCGAAGAACTACGCGCGGCGCGGCGTCTGGTAAGACAAACAATTCGCATTCAGGGTTACTCATGCAGAAGATTAGCTATCTGGGTCTGCCGAACTGTTACCGTCTGTCGAACGGGCAAGTCGAAGCTGTCGTGACGACCGACGTGGGGCCGAGAATCCTGCGCTACGGCTTCGTCGGCGGCGAGAACGCGCTCGGCGAAGTGCCGGAGCTTTCGCAGACGACGACGCTCGGCGAGTGGAAGCCCTGGGGCGGCCATCGTCTCTGGGCTGCGCCCGAGGCCATGCCGCGCAGCTACGCGCCCGACAACAGTCCCCTCGAATACGACCTCGAAGGCGACCGCGCGGCTATCAATCTCAGGCAGCCCGTCGAAGCCGAGACCGGCATCGAGAAGGAACTTCACGTTCGCCTCGAAGAGCAGACGGGCAGTCTTCTCGTCCGACACAAAATTACTAACCGAAATCTCTGGGGCATCGTCGCCGCGCCCTGGGCGCTGACGATTATGCACGGCGGCGGCCTCGCCATTCTGCCGCAGGAACCCTACCGCTCTCACTCGGATTATCTACTGCCCGCCCGCCCGCTCGTCATGTGGCACTACACGGATTTGAGCGACCCGCGCTGGCGCATCGGCAAACGCTACGTCTGCCTGAGAAGCGACCCCGAGAGACGAGAGCCGCAGAAGATTGGCATTGCCAACAAGCAGGGCTGGGCTGCCTATCACCGCGCGCAGATGCTATTCGTCAAGCGTTTCAGTTACGAAGATGGCGCGACCTACCCGGACTACGGCTGCAACAACGAGGTCTTCACGGCGGGCTCGTTCATCGAGGTCGAATCGCTCGCGCCGCTTCGCCATCTTGAGCCGGGCGAGTCGGTCGAACACTCCGAGCGCTGGTATCTCTTCGGCGAGGTCGAGCTGGAGGCAGATGAAGAGAGCGCTCTGGAGGCGTCCATCAGTCCACTGATAGAGCAGACCATTGCGGTCTGAGTCGTTTGAGAGTCGAACAGTTGCGTTAAATCAACAGCCGACGAACGGCAGCTATGGCGAAGAACGACGAGCAGGAAGTGACGCGCAGGAGTGGGCTGGCTTACGCCGCCGGGCTCGGGATTTTCTTCTCGGTGGCGGCGATGATGGGCTTCGGCTGGGTGCTCGACCGTTGGCTCGGCACGTCGCCCTGGCTGATGGTCACGGGCATCATCCTCGGCTCGATAGTCGGCTTCTACGAATTCATTCGCATCATCTCTAAACTCAACTGAGGGGCGAGACGCGTCGGTCTCGCTCGACAGCCCGCTCGCGCGGATGTAAAATCGTCTGTTCTATGACGAGCGAGAGAGCCGACCATGCGCGCACCGAGACGCCGACGCGAGGGGCTGGAGAAGACCCGGCGGCGATGGAGCGACGCATCTTTCGCCTGATGTGCGCGGCGGTCGTGATCGCAGTCGCTTTGAGTATCTTCCTCGCCGAGTGGCGCGTCACGACGGGGCTTCTACTGGGCGGTCTGCTCTCGCTTCTGAATCATCACTGGCTGCGGACATCGGTCGCGGCGGTCTTTAACGAAACGGAAGCGGGCGCGCGCCCCAAACTGAAGATGGCGCGCTACGTGCTTCGCTATCTGGTGAGCGCGGCGGCAGTCGTCGGCGCCTTCGCGCTGGATTTGGTCTCTCTGGGCGCGACGATTGCGGGGATGTGCTCGTTCGTCGTCGGCGCGCTCGCCGAAGGTTTCATGCAGTTATATCTTGCCTTGATACATCGAGAGGAAACTTGATTCATGTTCTGGTTACTTCAACATGAAGCGGCGGGCGCTGCCAAGACCGCCGAACACGCCGGAGCCGGAAGCGCCGAACACGCGGGAGCGGCGGGAGCCGAGCACGCCGAGGGCGCGGCGCATCACACGCCGGTCATCGTCGAGTGGGTCAACCACTGGATAGGCGAGCCGGTTCACCACTTTCAGGTTAAGAACACGAAGCCTCTGTGGGACGCCTTCTTCGGCAAGTTCGGCACGAGCGCCGAAGCTGTGTTCGGCCCCTACACGGTGGAGAACGCCGTGCCCTGGTACACGGTGATGTTTGTCATCGCGTGTCTCATCACCATCGTCATCGTCAGGATTATGAAGGGCAGGATGCTCTCCGAAGACGAGCCTTCAAATCGCCAGCAGGTGCTCGAAAGCGGCGTGCTGGCGCTTCGACAGTTGCTCTACGACAACGTCGGGCCGCACGGCATGAAGTATTTCCCGGTCATCGCCACCTTCGGCCTTTTGATTCTCGTCTCGAACCTGATGCCGCTCTTTCCCGGCCTGATGCCGCCGACGGCTTCGACCTCCGTCACCTTCGCGCTCGGCATCTCGTCCTTCGTCTATTACAACTACATCGGCATCCGCGAGAACGGGCTCTTCGGCCACCTGCGCCACTTCGCAGGGCCTGTCCTGTTCATCGCGCCGCTCATGTTTCCCATCGAGCTTATCAGTAACTTCGTGCGGCCTATCTCGCTCGGTGTCCGCCTGTTCGGAAACATCTTCGGCGACGAGCAGGTAGCCGCAACCATCTCGGGGCTCGCGCCCTGGGTCGTCCCCGTCGTGCTCATGCCCTTGAGCGTCTTCGTCGCCTTCATGCAGACGTTCATCTTTATCCTGCTCTCGATGATTTACATCGGCGAGGTCTCGCACGCGGCGCACGACGAGCACGGCGAGCATCATTCGGCTGAGCACCCGCACGACCACGCCGCGCCGCATCCGGGCGGAGCGATTACCGCGCCGGATTTGAGCTGAGTTTTTGTTTTCGAGTTTTTCCGTACGAGTTCTTGAAAATTTGAAGCGCGCCCTTGAGCGGCGCAGGGCAAACGTGCCCCGCGCGCGTTGAGGCGCAAGGTGGTAGGCGAAAACCTCGGAAGAATTTTCGTCGAAGGTTTCGAGACGAGCGTCAACTAGAAGCGCAAAAGAGACGCGGAAATTCTGGCTTTCGGAAGTTGAAAGCACCCGCGAGGCCGACATCGCTGGAGCGCCGTTGTAAGAGGGGCGGCGGATACCGGATGAAGGCGAAATTATAAAGAATGCGTCGAAGGCGCGTCCGTGCCCGTTCGTCACAAGTTGCTTTTCGCGTTTATCCTTCCGAAGAGAGACGGAAAGATTTCCGTTCGAGGAGAAACAGTATGAACAAATTGAGAATGGCTTTCTTCGCCATCGTCGGCGTGCTGGCGAGCGCGATGCCGGTGCTGGCTCAGGCGGGCGAGGCCGCAGGCGCTGACAATATCAACACGGTGAACAAGTACAGGGCTCTGGCCGCCGGTTTCGGTTTCGCGCTGGCGGCAGCGCTCGGCGCTATCGGACAGTCGCGCATCGCGGCGGCAGCCGCCGAAGGCGTGGCGCGCAATCCCGGCGCGGGCGCGCGCATCCAGACCATGATGATTCTCGGTCTGGTCTTCATCGAAACGCTCGTGCTCTTCACGCTGCTCATCGTCTTCACGAGAGTCTAAACGCTGAAGAGAGCTTTGCTGCTCGTCGAGACGGGCGCGGCTTCGAGGGAAGCCGCGCCCGTACTCTTTTGATGCGCCGAGGGTGTACGACCGTGCGCCTTTTTACGCTCCCGAAGAGGCAGAGACGCCGCGCCTGAACGCAACTCTACGCGACTCGACGTGCGCTTGAGCGCGGGCACGCTTCTTGCAAATCAGTAAGGCCGTCGAACTGTGCTCTGGCAGCAAAATTCATAGATGTGTCTCCGGTTCGGAAATCGAAGGCCGCCCGGCCTCGCCCCGTTTCGCGTTCTCGACTCAAGTCTTTCAGAAGAGCCGCAAGCGTGCCGCAAGCCTTCCAGACGAAACTCCACTTGCGCCTGCGACCCTGAGCCGTAAACTTTCCGAGCCCGAAGACGACTGAAGGAGAATGAGGGAGATGAGAAGAATAGTTTCGGTTCTGGTGCTGATTCTGGCGACCGCGCCGCTTGCCTTTGCAGACACTCTTTACCTGCGCGATGGCCGAACCCTTCGCGGTACGATGCTCGGCATGATTGGCGGTCGAATCGTCTTTCGCATCAATCAGGGCAACCTGGCGACGGGGTCGTCCGGCTCAAGTTCTACTTCGTCCACCGCCGCCGCTCGCCCCGACGGCGAGATACAGTTCTTCAGAACACGTGACATTGAACGACTGGAGATTGACGGTCGGTCGCTCGACGAAGCGCGCTTCGACACGCGCACGGTCGAAGTCTCGCTCGGCGCGAACTGGATAGATAGCGGCGTCGATTTGCGTCGCGGCGAGCGCGTGCAGGTCAGAGCCTCCGGCACTATCGTCGCCGGTCGCACGCGCATCACACCCGACGGCCTGCGCTCCACAGACCCGACCGCGCCCCTGCCGCGCGCCGCCGAAGGCGTGCTCATCGGCTCTATCGGCAACGACCCGAACGCGCCCATCATGGAGCTTGGCCTCGGGCGCGACTTCGTCGCCGACCGCGATGGCCGCCTCTATCTCACCTCCAATCGCGGCACCTACACGGACGCTCGCGGCGCTTTCGCCGTCGAGATACGCAGAGAGCGCAATTTCACTTCGCGCCGCAACAACACTTCGACGACCGGCACACGCGACGACGATGACGACAACGATGTCTTCGGCGGAACCGACGACCGGCGCATCGAGCCAGCGCCGACGCGCCCGCGCACGCCCACCGGCACAACAATCGACGATACGACGAACGTCAATCGCAACCGCACTACGCGCGAAATAACCGTTACCGTCCCCGGCAACTCTCGCGGCATGGACACCGGCCTTGAGCTTGCGGCAGGCGACCAGGTCACAATCACCGCGACGGGTCAGATAGTCGCAGGCCGTCGTGCGGGCAGCGTTCCGCCCGAAGGCGGTCGTGCAGGCTTAGGCGCTGTCTTCGGCGGCACGTATCCGTTCCCGCAGGCGGGGCCCGGCGCGCTCATCGGCTACATCCGGCTCGCCAACGGGCAGACCTCCGCCCCCTTCCTCGTCGGCAGCCAAGTGACATTCAACGCGCCCGTCGATGGCAGGCTCTTCCTGCTCATCAACGACGACAATTACTCCGACAATAGCGGCAGCTTCACCGCTCGCATTCGTCAGAACTGAAAGGAACAGGTTAGGGGTCAGAGGTCAGTGAAAGACCAGAGATTTGGTTTTTTACTTGCCCTCTGACCTCTCGTAATAAAACGATACTGCAAACATTTTACAACTCGCCGAAGTGGCTGCTGTATACTGACTTTCCGTGCTCCGAGAGGGCGGCGCGGAAATTGCTCTGCTGCTTGTCAGGTAATTGCGTCGTGCGGAATTCGTATGATACGCTCAACGCATCCCTTCTACAGCAGGAGAGCGAAAGCGTTGAAGGCGAGGCGAAACTAACTTAGATGAAAACTTGTCCGAAATGCGGGGAGCAGTATCAGGACTCGACCACGCTGTGTCCGGCTGACGGCACGGTCTTGAAGAAGGCCGGCGACGACCTCATCGGCCAGACGCTGGCCGGCAAATACCGCATCGAAGAACGCCTCGACGAAGGCGGCATGGGCACGGTCTACCGCGCCACACACATCTTGATGGAGAAGACTGTCGCCATCAAGGTGCTGCACCCTTCGCTCGCCGCCGACGACAAAATCGTCGCACGTTTCACGCGCGAAGCCAAAGCCGCATCGCGCATCTCTCACCCGCACGCGCTGACCGTCACAGACTTCGGCGAATCCGAGAACGGCATCGTCTTCCTCGTCATGGAATATCTGCGCGGTTATACGCTCAAGGAGGTCATCCGCAGCGAGGGGCGTATGGCGCTGCCGCGCGTGGTGGAGATAATCCGCCAGGTCTGCGGCGCGCTCGAAGCCGCGCACGCCGAAGGCGTCGTCCACCGCGATTTGAAGAGCGACAACATCATGCTCGAAGAGGTGAACGGCGGCGGCGACTGGGCGAAGGTCTTGGATTTCGGCATCGCCAAGATTCAGGAGCCGGTGGGCGGCACAGACCCCGCGCTGACCGCGCCCAACCTGATTATCGGCACGCCGCAATACATGTCGCCCGAGCAATGCTCGCAGGCTTCCGAGATTGATTCGCGCTCTGACATCTACTCGCTCGGCATCATCCTCTTCGAGTTGCTCGTCGGCCACGTCCCCTTCACCGGCGACTCGCCGACGGCCATTATGATGAAGCACCTGCAAGAGCCCGCGCCGTCGGTGCTGGAGGAGCGGAAGGATTTGCCGCCATCGGTCGGGCGCGTCGTCTCGCGCGCTTTGGCGAAGCGGCAGGAAGATCGCTATCAGACGGCCAGCGAATTGAGCGAGGCGCTGACGCTCGCCGCTGTGGGCGAATCGCCTGCGACGGCCGCCGCCATCGCCGACGCGGCCATCGCAGCCGAGCGCGCCGCAGACGATACCAACCGCATCGTCGTCCCGACCGGCTCGAACCCTCCCGCGCGCAATACGACCAACGACGACTACGACGAAGCGACCGTCGTCCATTCGCGCGCGGCGGCTGCAAGCTCCAATTTGGAAGTGCCCTCCGTGCTCGCCATCGACGCCGCCGCGCCGCCGACCGCCGACCGCTTCAATCCCTGGCGCATCGCGGTTCCGGCAGTCGCGCTCCTGGTCATCGTCTTCGCGGTCGTCTACGCGCTTCAGCGAAACACGGGCGGCGCTTCGACCGAAGAACAGGCTCAGCCACTCACCATCGACCCGAACGGCCTGCCCGTGCAGTCTACCTCTCCCGCCACCGGCGCGGCTGAAACAAGCCTCACGCCCGGCACGCTCACGCCGACCGCTCCGACGCCCGGAACCATCGGCGACGCCAGCGGCACCGCTAGCACAGGCAATCGTAACTCAAACTCCGAACTCCCACAGGCCACGCCCGGCGACGCTTCAGGCAACGACAACGACAATTCCAACGACGACAATTCCAACGCCGACAACGAGCCCGAAGCGACTCCCACGCCCGCCAAGAGAAACGACAACCAGCGTCGCAGTCCGCCCCCGCTTCCGTCGCCTGAAGACTCGGACGACGACGACGCTCCGCCGACGCCCAAGCCCAAAGAGAAGAAGACGCCGCCCGTCCTCAATCCTTCGCCGTCAGACCCTCTGCCTGTGCAAGCCGACCCGCCCTCTACTTCAAACACGGGCGCGCGAGCCGACAGAGGCGCGCATCGAAACGAAATGCGAATCAGTCTGGATAAGGTTTAGAGGGGATGCGCCCCATAGTCTAAACCTCCGTTGGTAGACGCAATCGAAGAGTGCTCTAGCTCTTTCGACTCGCCTCCGCCTCGCGTCGCCCGACCGCGCCCCTTACGACCGCCAGCAGCCTCTCTTCATCGTCAAACTCGACCGTCACTTCGACCACGTAACACGGCAGCGCAAAGCCTAGCGTCCGAAGCTTGACCGCATCCTTCGCCGTCGTCAGAAGCGCACGCGCCCCGTGCCGACGCGCCTCCGCGACGAGCGCATCTACGTCCGCCTGGGTGTAGCCGTGATGGTCTCTGAAAGCGCACGTGTAGCTCAACGTCTGCCCATCGCGCCGCGCGTGCGCGAAGAAAGCTTCGGGGTTCCCGACGCCGCAAAACGCGGCGACCGGCTGCGGCACGGCTTCGACGGATTTCGAGATAGCATCATTCTCAAGATTCAGCGCCGCATCACCTTCGGCCTCCTCCTTCTTCGTCGCAGACGAAAGCAGACGCACGCGCTCTGTGCGCAGGCGGGAAGTGAAAATCGGTGTGGCTGTGTTTGCCAGACGCGCGACTTCGGCGCGCAGTGCATCGAGGTCTGCGGCCATCTCGGCGCGCGTGATGATGATTGCGCCCGCGCGCCTGAGCCCTTCGATCGGCTCGCGCAGCCGACCGCGCGGCAGCAGCCTTCCGCCGCCGAAGGGGTCTGTCGCGTCGAGCGTCACGATGTCGAGGTCGCGCGCGAGGCGCATGTGCTGGAAGCCGTCGTCGAGGATGAAAAGCTCGCTCTGCAAATTCTCCATAGCCCAGCGCGCCGCCGCCACTCTGTCTGCGTCGCTCAAGACCGCGACTCCCGCATCCTTCAGCATCTCCGCCAGCAGGCGCGGCTCGTCGCCGCCCTCTCGCGCCTCGGCCAACACGCGCTCTCCGTCCGAGACGACCACGCGCCTGCTCGCCTTCTCTCTCCCGTAGCCGCGCGTCAGGATACAAACTCTCCGACCCTCGCTCGACAGAGCGCGCGCCAGCCACTCGACCAGAGGCGTCTTCCCCGTCCCGCCCAACGTGATATTGCCGACGCTGACGACCGGCGCTTCGACGCGTTGCGTCCGAAACAGTCCTGCCGCGTAGAGCGACGCCCGCGCACGCATCACGCCGCCGTAGACGGCACTCAACGGAGCGAGGATGAAAGACGAAGGCGGAAGCATCGAATCTGGAAGAGAGGGAAGACCAGCCTGTTCAGATAGAAGAAGAACCTGTGTTGGATACCGTTCGGCCTGAGTTCGGAATGCTGGCCGGAGCGTGTCTCAGATATTGGTCGGCGCATGCGCGCCGAAGGGAAGCTGCCTGTCCTCATTCTTCGACGCGCTTTCGAGCACGTCCGCGAGCAGCTCGATTGTGCGCGCCGTCGCGCCGCGACTCTCTCGAAGCGCATCGTGCGCTCTTGCGCCCAGGAGCAGCCGTCGGTCTTCATCTTCGAGTAGCTCCTGAAAGACACGTGCGAGAGCGAGCGGCGCGTCTTCGCGCGAGAGCGCGGGCAGTTGGACGAGAGCTTCGCGTTCGAGGAAGTCGCGGATGATGGACGCGAAGTTGGAAGTGTGCGCGCCGGTGACGATGCACTTGGCATGCGCGGCGGGCTCAAGCACGTTATGGCCGCCCGTCGGCGCGATGCTCCCGCCGACGAAGACGAGCGCGGCGAGCGGATAGACGCCGCGAAGCTCACCTATGCTGTCGAGCAGAATCACCTCGGCGTGCGGGTCGGAAACGGGCGCGTGCGCGTCGCTTCGTCGCGCCCAACTCATGCCGCACGAGTCGAGCAATGCGACAACTTCCGCGAAGCGTTCGGGATGACGCGGCGCGATGAGCAGGCGCGGCGCGCGACCCGGGAGAGTCGCGCGAAGCTTCTGAAAAGCTTCGAGGATGATGCGCTCTTCCGGGGCGTGCGTGCTGGCGGCGACTATCAAGGGGCGTTCGTCGTCGAGTCGGAAACGCTCGCGCAGCTCATCTGTAAAGGGCTCCGCACGCACTTCCACGCTTGCGTCGAACTTGATGTTGCCTGAGATGCGGATGCGCTCGCGCGTGAGGCCGAGGGCGGCGATGCGCTCGGCGTCCGCTTCGCTCTGCATGATGGCGAGCGAGAGGTCTCCGAGCACTCGACCGATGAAGGAGCGGATGAGCTTGTAGCGCCGAAACGATTTCTCGGAGATGCGACCGTTGACGAGCGCGACGGGGATGCGTCGCGCGCGGCACTCGCGCAGGAAACGCGGCCACAGCTCGGTCTCCAGCACGAGCACGGTGGCCGGATTGACCGCGCGAAGCGCGCGCCGGACAGTCCACGCCCAGTCGAACGGAAAGTAAAAGACGGAGACTGCCTCGTCTGCGAAGACTTCGCGCGCGAGGCGCTGCCCTGTCAGAGTTGTGGTCGAGACGACGAGCGCGTGTGAAGGAAACTGTTCGACGAGCGAGCGCACGAGCGGACGCGCAGCCTGCGTCTCCCCGACCGAGACGCAGTGAAGCCACACCACCGGACGACCCCGCGCCTCCGGCGCTGCCAGTCGTCCCAGCCGCTCCCGAAACCCCGCCGCGTACTTCCCATGCCGCACAGCATCGAGCACAAATCGCGGCAACAACAAGATGAAGCCGACCGTCAGCGCGACGCTGTAGAGAAAATACATAAGTGACGAGTGACAAGTGACGAGCAAGAGAGAAGACAGGTAAATGGTGAACGGTAAATAGTAAATGGTGAAAGACAGTTCTTACTATTCACCATTTACCATTTACTATTCACCAGCTTTTAACTTGTCACTCGTCACCTGTCACTGTTATTTGGCTCTTTCGATGTAGCGTCCTTCGGTCGGATCGACGCGGATGCGGTCGCCTTCGTTGACGAAGGGCGGGACTTGGATGGTGACGCCGTTTTCGAGCGTGGCCGGTTTGTTGACGTTCGAGACGGTCGCGCCTTTCATCGTCGGCTCGGTGCTCGTCACGGTCAGTTCGAGCGAGGGCGGGAGAGTGACGCCGATGGGCTGGCCTTCGTAGAACTCGGCTTCGATGCGCAGCCCCGGCGTGAGCCATTGCGCCATGTCGCCGAGGTCTTCCTCGCTAAGGGCGGTCTGCTCGTAGTTCTCCGTGTTCATAAAGTGATGCTGCGAGCCGTCGGAATAGAGATACTCCATCTGGTGCTGTTCGAGCGAGGCGCGCTCGACCGTGTCGGCGGAGCGAAAACGATGCTCGAAGGACGAGCCGCTCCTCAAGTCGCGCAGCTTGGTCTGCACCATCGCGCGCAGGTTGCCCGGCGTGTGATGACGAAAGTCGATGACCTTACAAAGCTTGCCTTCAAAAAGGATAATCATGCCGCGCCGAATCTGTGTTGCGGGAATTGCCATAATGAGAAATCTTAGCTCCGTTTTTGATATGGTCTGGCCTGCCCCGGAAAAGCGCACGCGCTACAGGAGAGCGCCGGGCTGGCTCAACAAACTGCGTAGTCTAACGAGCGCAGCGCCGCTTTGTCCAGCCGACCCGTGCGCGCGCCGTCGAAAGCGTCGGCGAAGCAATGCCTGCGCCGGTTAAGCCTTTGGCTTCCGGTTGCGCTTTTAAGAAGCGTGGCTCTTTCCGCTCCTGAAAGGCTCTTAACTGTGGTGTGGGCTCTCGCCTTCGTCGAGCTTGAAGAAGACGCGCAGCGTCACCTGATATTCGAGCCGTCCCTGCTGCAACCCGCCGCGCTGTTCCTCGACGACGAACCAGGAGAGATTCCTCAAAGTTTGCCGCGCCCGCGTCACCGCTACCTCGATGGCATGACTAAAGCTCGTGTTCGACGTGCCGACTATCTCGACCGCCTTAAAAACATTCTCGCTCATACGCGCTGCTCCTTACAGAAATATGATTTCGCTCGCCGACGCGGCCATCCGTCAACCCTGCTAAGAGGCTGAATCGCTTCCGGGTCTGTCGGCTCAATCTTTGCGTTCTTGAAAGATGGCGGCGACGCTAACATGCGTCTAAGAAGGTGTCAAGAAATGCGAAAAAGCGTCGGCGGTCGAAAAGGAATTTCGGGTGCGAGGGAGGCGCGCGTGTTGGCGGGCGCATAAACAAAGAGCGGATGAGCATCTTTCAGTTAGCGCCGGAGGGATTGGAGCCGTCTGATTGATACTCACCCGTTCTTTTCGGAGGAGCCCACCTTCCTGCACCTTTAAACGACGCGGGAGGATTAAAGTTTCGTAAAAATTCAGACTGAATTTGCGGACGTTAGTCTAAGAATTTGAACGCGCGCCGGGTGCTAAAAATTCAGGCGGCGGCGCGTGCGCGTTGGAGGGTGCGGCGCTGGCGGGCGACGGCGTCGAGCCAGTCCTGAGCCTGACGATAGAAGGGGAAGCGCTGCTCTTCGTTTCGGAAAGCTTTGGTGTGATAGTAGCGCCGACCGTTGATGAGACGCGCCGGGTGCTTCATGTGCAGCATCTCGTGGTAGAGGATGAACTCGACGAGCCAGTCGGGCACGTCGCGCGCGTCGAGCGTCTTGCTGACGACGATGGTGTCGTGAACTTCGTCGTGATGGCCGAGGATGGTGCGCGTGCGTCGCTGCGACCAGGTGAGGGTCGGCTGCTGTAGCTTGTCGTCGAAGTAGAGCCGATTGAGGCGGCGGAAGATTCTTTCGAGGTCGTAGAAGCGACCGCGCGGCGAAGAGACCATTTTGCGCCCGCGCTGGCGGCGCGCGAGGTCGGAGGCGCGCAGGACTTCGGGCGAGCAGGCGTACTGCCGGTAGACGCTCTCGTGCGTTTTGGCCGGGCGGCGGCGCAGAATCTTCGAGACGAGGATGTAGGCCAGAGCGCGATGCACGTCGAGCGGCGCGTCGCGGAAGAGGTCGGAGAGGCGGACGTAGATGCGGCCTGAGCGGAGGCGAATCGTGTGGTTCAAACCGGCGTAAGGGTAATATCTGACCTCGACTTCGGGCACGGGGCGGCTCGGGGCGAGTTTCTGGTAAACCTCTCTAAAGAGCGTGCCGAGAAGAAGTTGAGAGTCTGACATAGGTGAAACCCTGCGGTCTGGAAGCCTCCGACGCCGAAACTTCCGAGAGACGCCGCCCCGACATCTGTTCTGTAACGAGGCTGGCCTGTTCCAGATGCCGGGGCGGTGGCTGGCAACTAGAGGACTCGAATATAAGGGCGGGCTGGCGGGGGCGTCAAATAGCTCTCCGGCGCGCCGTCGCTAAGCTGTTGAAAGAAGGCCAAATGAGCAGCAGGCGGGTCGGCGGGCGTGTCTGAATACCATTTGGAGTAGCGAGTTAAGTCTCCGTCTGTCAGTAGCTTAAACAGTGGGAGCGCGAATTTGCCCGAAGTGCTCGGATAAGTCTATAGGAATCTAGCGATTAGCGTCAGAGCCGGGCGGACGCGGGGCGGGCGAGCGGGTCTTTCGTCGAGGGCGTCGAAGGTTTGCGCCGCTTTTCCTCAATCCGTTATACTCGAAACGGGGGCGACCACAGTCGAAGCGGCGACGTGAGCCCTGTCGGCGCTTGAAGTTATCTCTTGACAGGCCGCGTGAAGGGGCTGTATTCAAGAGTATGTTGAAGCAAAAGCGTGCGCGTGTGCTCGCTCGTTGCCGCATTCTCCTTCCGTTGGAATCTGGCTCGCCCGTTTCTGTAACCTGATGGCAATTCGCAGCTCGACATCGCAAAGCATGCCCGACTGGACGCCCGACGCGCGTGCTCAGGCCGTTTTGTCGGCCATCATCCGCGAGCACCTGCGAACGGGAGAGCCGGTCGGCTCGCGCACCGTCGCCGAGCGTTGTCCGGGCGCGACGGGCTGGAGTCCTGCGACGATTCGCAACGTCATGGCCGAGCTGGAAGAGGCCGGGCTCGTCGAGCAGCCGCACACTTCCGCCGGGCGCATCCCGACCGACAAGGGCTATCGCTTCTACGTCGATAACATGGTCGGAGACGCGCGTCTGTCTCGCGCCGATTTGTCGGCCATCGACCGGACGCTGGCTCATGCGGGCACAGACGCGAGCGCGACGCCGGGGCGTTTGATGGAGAAGGTCTCGCACCTGCTCTCGGAGTTGTCGGAGAACGTCGGCATCGCCGTCTCGCCGCCGATGACCGACAACCGCTTGCAGCACATCGAATTTCTGCAACTGGCCGACGGCCGCATCCTCGTCATCCTGGTCTTTGCTTCAAACGTCATCCAGAACAAAATCATCCGCATCGACGAGCCGCTCTCGCAGGACGAGCTTGAGCGCACGGCGCGCTACCTGAACGCAGAGTTTAGCGGCAAGAGCCTCCACACGATTCGCACGGAAATCCTCAACCTGATGCGCGAAGAGAAGGCGCTCTACGACCGATTGCTGCGAAACGCCGTGATGCTCTGCGAGCGCAGCCTCGAAGGCGAAGACGAGGCGGGCGGCGACGTTTACGTCGACGGCGCATCGAACATTCTCGCTAAGCCCGACTTCGCCGACATCGAACGCCTGCGCGAACTGTTCCGAACCTTCGAGGCCAAGTCGCGCCTCGTCAAGATTCTCAACGAATGTATCTCGCGTGATTCGGCCTTCGGCGACGTGCATGTTGTCATCGGACGCGAAAACAGCGCCCCCTCCATGCAGAACTGCGCGCTCATCACCGCGCCCTATCGCATCGGCGCGGACGGCGATGTCGTCGGCACACTCAGCGTCGTCGGCCCCATGCGAATCGAGTATGCGCGCACGATGGCTGTAGTAAACTACGTCGCGCGACTCGTCGAGCGCATGCTGCGCGAGGAGGCGGCGCGCATCTGATTTGGGATGCGCGGCGGCGAAGAACAAGGGTCAAACTTTATGATGAACAAGAACAGACAAACCCCCAACCGTATTCCGATTCGCTTTCTCGACGAAGAGGATAAAGCGTCGAGCCGCGCCGCTTCCGGCAGAGACGAAGACGCGGGCGGCCTCACGCCCGAAGAGTTGGGACGCGCCTCCATCTACGAAGGCGAGACAGAGATGCAAAGCCGCATCGACCGGGGCGAAGAGCGCGACGACGAGCAGGGACGCTCCGAGGCCGACGACCGCGACACGGCGGGCAGCCCAGACCCTTCCGAATTGGAAGAGAGCCGCAACGACCTCGATACGACTCCTCCCTCGACCGACAGCACTTCGACCAACCGGAGCAGTAACGACTCTGCCGAGCCGAACGAGGCGGGCGAGTCTTCGCGTCAGGCGGGCGGGGATGCTTCGACGGCAGCAGCAGGGCCTGTGATGGCCGAGCTGGTGGCGACGCGCGCGGAGCTTCGCAGAGTACAGTCGGAGTTGCAGAAGGCCGTCCTTGAGCGACAGGACTTACAGGAGAGGCTGACGCGCCGCCAGGCCGATTTCGAGAATTATCGCAAGCGCATCGAGCGCGAGCGCGCAGAGACCTACAGCCGTGCGCTCGCCGAAGTCGTCGGGCAGCTTCTGCCCGTCGTCGATAACCTTCAGCGCGCGCTCGACGCCGAGGCCACCGTGCAGGCCGGAGAGTCCGAAGAGTTTCGACACTTTCTGCACGGCATCGAGTTAATCGGAAAGCAGTTGAACGGCCTGCTCGAAGGCTTAGGCGTTCAGCCGGTGGAAACCGTCGGCCAGCCCTTCGACCCGCACGTGCATGAAGCGATTGCTATTGAGGCGTCGGACGAGTACGCCTCCGATGTGGTGGTGGAAGAGATTGTGCGCGGCTATCGTCTCGGCGATAAGCTTCTGCGCCCGGCGATGGTCAAGGTCGCCAAGTGAGCTAAGGGTGAAACGGGCGCGCGAGGGTGGGGCTGCGTCGAAGTTTGAGAGGCGAGTCGCGTCGGGTCTCTCGTTTGAGTCTGCTGATGCTTAGACGTTTTTGAAGAGCCGCTATGGGTAAAGTTGTTGGGATAGATTTGGGAACTACGAACTGCTGCGTCGCCGTGCTCGAAGGCGGCGCGGTGCAGATTGTGCCCAACAAGGAGGGCGGCAGGACGACGCCTTCGGTCGTCGGCTTCACGGATAAGGGCGAGCGCCTCGTCGGGCAGATTGCCAAGCGACAGGCCGTCACCAACGCCACCAACACCGTCTACGCCGTCAAGCGTCTCATCGGCCGGAAGTTCGATTCCGAAGAGTCGCAGAAGGCCAAAGAGTCTTCGGCCTTCGAGATTATCGACTCGCAGAACGGCGACGCGCGCATACGCGTGCAGGGGCGCGTCTATAGCCCGCAGGAGATTTCCGGCATCGTCCTGCAACGCCTGAAGGCCGCCGCCGAAGACTATCTCGGCGAAGCCGTCACCGAAGCCATCGTCACCGTCCCGGCCTACTTCGACGACGCGCAGCGACAGGCGACGAAAGATGCGGGCAAAATCGCCGGGCTCAAAATCGAGCGCATCATCAACGAGCCGACAGCCGCCGCGCTCGCCTACGGACTCGGCAGGTCTGAGTCCGAGCGCATCGCCGTCTACGACCTCGGCGGCGGCACCTTCGACATCTCGATTCTCGAACTCAACGAGGGCGTCTTTGAAGTGCTCTCCACTTCGGGCAACACCTTCCTCGGCGGAGAGGATTTCGACGAGCGCATCATCAGTTGGATGGCCGGTCAGTTTCTCTCCGAGACCGGCATCGACCTGCGTCAAGACCGCCTCGCGCTGCAACGTCTCAAGGAAGCGGCCGAGCGCGCCAAGTGCGAATTGTCGTCGCTCACGGAGACGAGCATCAACCTACCCTTCATCGCGGCCGACGCCTCCGGCCCCAAGCATTTCAGCAAGAACCTGACGCGCGAAATGTTCGAGCAACTCGTCAGCGACCTCGTCGAGCAGACCATCGAACCCTGCCAGAAGGCGCTCTGGGACGCCAAGCTTCAACCGACAGACATCGACAAGGTGCTCTTGGTCGGCGGGCAGACGCGGTCGCCCATCATCGCCCAGACCGTGCGCGAGATTTTCGGGCGCGAGCCTTCCTCCGAGATTAACCCGGACGAAGTGGTGGCGATGGGCGCGGCCATTCAGGGCGGCGTGCTCGCGGGCGATGTGAAAGACATCGTGCTCTTGGACGTGTTGCCCCTGAGCCTCGGCCTGGAGACGCGCGGCGGACTCTTCACGCGCATCATCGAGCGCAATTCGACCATTCCTCTGCGTAACAGTCTGACGTTTACGACCGTCGTCGATAATCAATCGACCGTCGAGATACACGTTCTGCAAGGCGAGCGCGAGATAGCGCAGGGCAATCGCTCGCTCGGCAAGTTTGAGCTGGTCGGCATCCCGCCCGCGCCGCGCGGAGGCCCGCAGATTGAAGTCGTCTTCGAGGTGGACGCGAGCGGCATTCTCAACGTCTCGGCGCAGGACAAAACGAGCGGGCGCGAACAGCAGATGAGGATTACGCCGACGTCAGGTCTGTCGGCAGACGAAATCGAGCGCCTCATCGCCGAGGCGGCCACAGCCGCCGACGCCGACCGTCGCATGAAAGAGGTCATCAGCCTGCGCGGCAAGCTCGACAGCCTGACGCGCAACACGCAGCGCACCTTCAAAGAGTTTGGCGGCGCTCTCTCCGGCATCGACCGCGAGCAAGGGCAGCAGGCGCTCTCCGACGCCGAAGCGGCCGCGCGCTCCGAAGACCCCGAAGAGATTCGACGCGCCCTCCAGGCGCTCGAACGCTTTGCCGCCCAACTCACAATGGCGATGCTCAACCCGTCCGCCAGCTCCACATCATTCGACCCGAACGAAAGGCTTTGAAGACCGTAAATCGTAAATCGTAAATCGTGAATAGAAAGAACTGGTTTTATCTATTTACGATTTACGATTTACGATTTACGATTTGTGACATGAGTACGAAACGCGATTATTACGAAGTGCTGGGAGTCACTCGCGGCGCGACCGAGTCGGAGATTAAGAGCGCCTACAGGCGTCTGGCCGTGCGTTATCATCCCGATAAGAACCCGGGCGACTCGGCAGCCGAGGAGAAATTCAAAGAGGCAGCCGAAGCTTATTCGGTACTGTCGGACGCGGAGCAGCGCGCACGCTACGACCGTTTCGGCCACGCGGGCGTCTCCAGCAGCGCCGGTGCGAACTGGGGCGCGGCGGGCTTCGGCGGTATCGAAGACATTCTCGGCGACCTGTTCGGCTTCGGCGATATGTTCGGAGGTCGAGCTGGCGCGAGCCGTCGGACGGCTGCGCAGCGCGGCTCGGATTTGCGCTACGACCTGGAGATTACGCTCGAACAGGCGTCCGACGGGATGACGGCTCAACTGCGTATCCCTCGTCTGGAATCCTGCGACGCCTGTCAGGGCACGGGCGCTTCGCCGGGAACGCAGCCCGAAAACTGCTCGACCTGCGGCGGCGCAGGCCAGGTGCGTTACCAGCAGGGCTTCTTCTCGGTGGCGCGCACCTGCGGCACGTGCCGGGGGACGGGACGCATCATCAGAACCCCTTGCGACAAGTGTCGCGGCGCGGGACGCATCGAGCGCGAGAAGACTCTGGAAGTGAAGATTCCGGCGGGCGTCGAGACGGGCTCGCGCATACGCGTCACGGGCGAAGGCGAGGGCGGCATGTCGGGAGGCCCTTCGGGCGACCTCTACGTCGTCATCCACGTCAAGGAGCACGAGCGCTTCGAGCGGCAGGGAGGCAATCTCTACACGTCCGTGCCCGTCACCTTCGCGCAGGCGGCGCTCGGCGCGGAGATAACCGTCCAGTCGCTCAAAGACCAGCAGCAGTTAAAAATCCCTGCGGGCACGCAAACCGGCACGGTCTTTCGCCTCAAAGGTCAGGGCATGCCCGTGCTCGGCGGGCGCGGCCGCGGCGACCTCTTCGTCTCCGTCAGCGTCGTCACGCCGACGACCCTCACGCGCGAGCAGCGCCGACTCCTCGAACAGCTCGCCGAAATCGAAGACCGCGACCTCGAAGACAAAGGACTCCTCGATAAAGTCCGCGACATCTTCGGTTAACACCTGCTGCGCAGAATTTTGCAAGCCCACGCTCGGAAGGGCGCGGAAGAGTTAACCAGACTCTTCCGCGCCCTTCTTGTGTCACCTCCGGCGACAAATATCAGCCAACCCTTCGCCCCGACCGGCAGGGACGCGCCGCGAAATCCGCGCAAGCACCGCCATCGCCGTTTGCATCAAAACAAAACGTCCTTCTACCGTACGAAAGCTCTTTCCGCTTCGCCCGGCGCATCGCGCGCGCACGTCCGACTTCCGCTCAAGTTCTCTTTTGGATTCAACCAATTAAAGCCCGCGCCGCACCATTCCGCGAGCGTGCGGCATATCAGTTGCCGTTAAGCTCTGCGGCAGAATGTAAAGATGCACTCTCCCTTTACGTGAAAGCAGACCGGAGCTTATCGAAGATGAAACGACAAAGCCTCGCAGTTCTTCTGGCAGCACTCCTGATAGCAGCATTTTCAGTCACGGCTCTTGCAGCCGACGACATGGAAGAGGATACGGATAACCGAATGGTCGCCGCCCGCGTGGTCGAAGTAAACGACATGCGCATCTCCGTCATCGCGCGTTCGGGCGTCGAGCATGTGATTGCGATTGACAACTCGGCGACGAAGGTCAGGATTGACGGCAAACTCGTCTCGCTCAAGGATGTCAAAGAGGGCGACATCGTGACGGTCGAACTCGACGCCGAAAGCTCTCTGAAGTTCGCCAAAAATATCAACATCTTCTCGCAGTCGAACGGCCAGCAGGTCGCACGCGCCCGCCAATAGAGAAACAGGGCGTGGGAAGAGAGAGGATTCAACAGAGAAACAGTCGAGAACCAGACATCCAGTTCGCCGGTCACGCGTTGACGTACTTTTGAGCGTCGCCTTGCTGTTACCGGCACAACAAGCCGCTTTGCTCCCTCGCTAGAAGCAAGGCGGCTTTTGTTTTAATGATGAATGCGGAATGCGGAATGATGAATGAAAGACAGCTTGCTTTTCATTCATCATTCCGCATTCCGCATTCATCATTTCCTCACAGCCTGTATCTGACTTTGGCGCGGCGGAGGGCTTCGTCTTCCACGTCGATATTTTGGAGGCGGAGGGAGACATCGGCGTTGAGGTCGAGCGGGGCGCGCTCGCCCGCTTGCAGCTTGACGGTTCCGGCGGCGGCAATCATCGCGGCGTTGTCGGTCGAAAGATGTCTGGAAGGGAAGTAGACGGGCACGTCGAGCCGTCGCCCGGCCTCGGCAGTCGCTTCGCGCAGAGCGCCGTTGCAGGCCACGCCGCCCGCGACGATGACGGTGCGCGGCGGATATTCCTCAGCCAGACGCTCAAGTGTGCCAACCAGAGAGCGAACCACCACGTCCTGAAAACTCGCGGCCAGATTCTTGATGTCCTCAGTCGCCTCGGCCTCGCCGCCGACGGGCTTCAAGCCGGTCTCGCGCACATACTTCGAGACGGCGGTCTTGAGTCCGCTGAAACTGAAATCAGGCCGCCCGTCGCCCATGCGCGGGATGCTGAAGCGGACGCTGCGCGGGTTGCCCTCGCGCGCCAGCCTTTCGATGATGGGGCCGCCCGGATAACCGAGTCCGAGCATCTTCGCCACCTTGTCGAAGGCTTCGCCCGCCGCGTCGTCGCGCGTGCGCGCAAGCACACGGTACTTGCCAGGCTCAGGCACGAGAAAGAGGTTCGTGTGCCCGCCCGAGACGATGAGCGCGAGCGCCGGATACTCGACGGGCGGATTCTCAAACACGACCGAATAGATGTGTCCTTCGATGTGATTGACGCCGACGAGGGGCTTGTCCAACGCGTAGGCCATCCCCTTCGCGTAGGAGAGGCCGACCAGCAGCGAGCCGACGAGACCGGGCCCCGCCGTGACGGCGATGCCGTCCAATTCCTGCTTCTCCACTCCGGCACGCGCGAAAGCCTCTTCGACGACCGGCACAATCTTCTCCAGGTGCTCACGCGAGGCAAGCTCCGGCACGACGCCGCCGAAACGCCTGTGCGTCTCAATCTGCGAAGAGATAACCGACGAGACCATCTCGCGCCCGTCGCGCACGATGGCCGCCGCCGTCTCGTCACAAGAGCTTTCGATTCCGAGTACGAGCATGATTTTCTCTGTGTCAGAAAAATTCTATCAACCTTCCCCGACGCCTGCCAGCAGGGGCGAGAGCTTCATGCGTCAACGCGACGCCGCCGAAGGAATCGCCACCAGAGCGATGCGGTCTCCGCGAGGGCTGACGGCGAGGCGCGTTATCTCTCTCAGCCCGTCCGACGAGAAATCGGCAAGCTCGCGCCAGTCCGACTCCTTCGACGGATTCACTCGAAAGAGCTTGGAGCCCTTCGCCATCACGAGCGAGCCGTCGGGCATCCACGCAAAGTCTTCGCTTCCGGGCAGGGTTTTGACGAGCGTCCTGACGGCGCGCGTCTTCGGGTCAAACGTCTTGACGAGCCATTCCTCTTCAGAAACTTTGTGAACGAAGCTGAAGCCGCCTCGACGCGGTATGCGTTGCAGCGAGCGCCCGCCGTTTTCGACCAGCAGCGTCGCCTTCTCGGTCGGCACATCGACGAGTTGCAGCGTGTTCGGCGTGCCGAGGATGAACAATCCGAGCGTGCGCGCATCTATCCAGACGTGGTAGCCGACAGGCTTTATCTTTTCCAAAACCAGCGTCGGACTTCCGCCCGCGAGCGGAAAACGCCAGAGCCTCTGCGTCGCGTCCGGCTCGACGCGAATCACCGAGAAGAACTTTCCGCCCGGCATCGGCGTCGGCGAATACTCGCTCTCCTTCGTCGCCGTGAGTCGCACGGTCGAGCCGTCCGTCAGGCTGTACCGATAAATATCCGCCTGTGCGTCCTCCCTGATTGAAGTGTAGAACAGGCTGCGCCCGTCGGGCAGAAACATCGGCTGATTATCGTAGCCCTCTCTGTTCGTGATGTTCGACGGTCTGCCCAACTCCAGGCGACGCCCGCGCCTCAACACTTCGACGACGAAGATGTCCGTCGAAGGCGGCGGCGGAGTCGTCGGAGTTGACTGGGGGAAAGCGACGAGCGGAAGCGCGACGACGACAACGAGGAACAAACAACGTGCGAGCATGTTCAAGATGAATTTCATGTTCGGAGAGATGCTCTGGAGAGCGTCAGGGTTGAAACGGCTGTGCGGCGAGTGGCGCTGGCTCTAACCGCGTTCGTAGAAACTGAGAGCCGAGTCGCCCTGCTTGAGAATGCGCCAGCGTCGCAGCGCGCCGACCGAGTCGCGCAGGTCGTTCTTGTGATGATGCTCGACGACGAGCACGCCGTCCTCGCGCAGCAGCGCATCGGTCTGCGTGCCGAAGGCTTCGAGCGTGGGGTTGTAGTCGATGGCATACGGCGGGTCGAAGAAGGCCACGTCCCACGCCTGACCGCCGCGCCAGTTTTCGCCGCTCGTGCGCCGCAGGTATTCGGCGGCCTCGCTGAGAACTACTTCGGTCAACTCTTCCGGCACGCCGCACAAATCCAGATTCGATTCGACCAGCCCGCACATCTTACGCGAGCGGTCAACGAAAGTGACGAACGACGCGCCGCGCGAGAGCGCCTCGATGCCGACCGCGCCCGAACCCGCGCACAAATCGAGAAAGCGCGCTTCGTCGATGCGCGGCGCGAGCACGTTAAAGAGAGTCTCGCGCAGCCTGTCCGAAGTAGGGCGAATCTGCATGGAAGGCGGGCTCTTGAGCACCCGTCCGCGATATTGTCCGGAGATGATTCTCACCGCGAAGATGTTAACATGAGCGGCAAGCGAAAGAATAAAGGCCGCGCGCCCTCTCAGATTTCATCCGGCGGCACGCTCTGAAGCGTCTTCAGAAACTTCAGATAGCGCCGACGACTCTCCGCCCTCATCTCCGTGATATGCACGCCGACCAGATAACCCGTATCCACTTCATCTTCCTTCCGCTCAAGCTTCACGTAGCGCACGGGCGCAACCTCCATCTCCAGAGGCTCGGGCGACAGCCCTAAAAGCAGGCGCAGCCTGCGCTCCGCGATACTCAGGTCGAGCCCGCCCGTGCGTATTTGCGGAACGATAACTCCCAACCCCGTCTCGCTCACGTCGCGCGTGTAGCCGACAATCAACGGCTGCCGCCGCGCCTCGCCCAACAGAGTCGCACCCGTCTCGATGCGCGACACGTAAATCACCAGACTCCGCTCCAGATGCGTCAAATAACGCGGCGCAGTTCGCCGGTCGCCGACGTAACCTCGCAGACGCGCCAGGTATCCCTTAAGTCTATCCACTATTGCCCCTAAGCGCCCGCCGCACCGCCGACGAAAGTCCCGCGCCGACCTTCATCTCCATCATAGAAACGAAGACGACCCACCAGCTCTTCTGCCAGCCCGCCCAGGCGTCGCGCTTTGTTCATCTGCTTACGTGAGGATTTGCGGAGCTACATCTACCTTGCGTTATCAATCCTACTACAGACGTGCTAAGAGCCGCGAAGATTCAAGCATCGTAATCGAATGAACTCTTCACTTGCTTCTCAATAGGTTCTCCGGTGTACCTGGTTCATCTGGAAGCGGGAATGTACGCACAGATTCCATTGAATATACACGGATAAGCTGATATTCGCTCGCCCATAAATTAATCCAGCCATCACAGAATTGTTCCGGCGTCCAATCAAATGAACCTAATTTTCTCGCAATGTATTGTTCGGCTTTTGCCTTCGCCACCTGATAGTCTTCTTCTCGCGCAAACTCTTCAACTCGTTCTACAACCAACTCGATTATGGCATCGCGGCGAGAGATAGCAGTTCCAGTTATCTTAAAAGCATCATCTACATAATCACCTGTCCGCATCTCAGCAATGAATTCATACTCTGTGTACTGCATCACTAGTTTTCCCTTCCATGAAGGCTTTGGAGCCTTCACCTATAAATCAAGTTTGAGACGCAATTCTCGCAGGCTCAATTCGGCAGCATACAGGTCACCTAAATCCTCAGTTGGAATAAATCTGTAACGCGCTTTGAAATCTGCAAAGGAGTGCATGACCTGTTCGTATCTGCGGCTTTCATTGGAAACAACAAAGAGCTTGGTAGATACATAATCGAGTAATGTAGCCATTCGCCCGACCCCCGACCAAGTTCCGGTTGATAATTCAACTTCAAAAGCACATTCCGGTAGCATGTTCTTTCCTTTTTCACGGAACCATAACACATCAATCTGGCGCAGCACGTCGTAATCTGAAAACTGTAGCTGTGGACAGGTTTTAAGGGTTGCGATATTTCCGAGGGGCGTGCCGTTAAACTTCTTCGATTTATTGGGACAGAACGTTTGGTATCCTCTAATATTGCCAAGTTCTAAAAGCCGACCCTGTAGAACAGAATGATAGCTTTCTTCCGCTGAATTTCTTTCACCAATAATCTTTGGGGGATTGGACAAAAGCTCCCAAGCATTAATAAATCCTGAACAGTCCAGGCGATTTCCACGACCCGACAGAACAATATTTAAGTTCGCATCTATGTTTATCTTATATTCTCCGTTTCGGTCATGGCTGATTTGCGGCAGGTGACCAATCAATATTTGAGCCGGAATGATAATTGTCTTCTGAACTGAGCCGCAGATGAAAGCGACGAAAGGATTGTCGAGATTAGCAATTTCTTCCGCGTGAATATAATTTAAACCAAAGAAATAACGTCTTCCTCCCCCTGAAGCGGCGCGTATAAGTACGCTTGCTTCACCGATACGATAGGCGCGAGCTTTAAGAACGCGGATAGCATCAATACCAGTGTTGAGCTTCCTAGCGTGTTCTAAGAACTCGCGCGCCAGTAATTCTGTTTGCGATAGCTTGTCACTCATAATTCTTCGGAGTCCGTTGCTTCATTTATCGTCATCTCAATCTCTTCAATTGAAAATTTGTTTGCACGTCGCTCTTGCGGTGTGGATTCGTCAAGCGAGCTACTCAAATACCATTCAGCAATTCTGCGTGCCCCATCTGCACTCTCACATTCAACAATCACCTTATAACTACGTTGAAGTGAAACATTGTAACGCGGCATATATTTAACTCCTTATCAAGTTTATTCTTAGATTCTGTTGTATACCATCTGATAAATCGTGAGCAACAGTCGCATGTCAATTTGAATAATAGTAATCACATGCTATGTGAAATCTAACCAATCGCGGCGAGGCCGAAGCGCACGTCGGCGCGGACGCGCTCGATGAGCTGGGAAGTTTCGCGTGTACGGCGGCGGGCGGTGAGGTAGTGGTCGGCTTCGCGTCGGGCGTCTTCGAGAATCTGTATGTCGCGGACGATGTTGCCGACGCGGAAGGTTGGGATGCCGGATTGGCGTGTGCCCATCACTTCGCCGGGGCCGCGCAGCTCAAGGTCTTTTTCGGCGATGCGGAAGCCGTCGGAGGTCTCTTCCATGATGCCGAGGCGTTCGCGTGCGACGGAGGTTTGTTTGTCAGAAGCGAGCAGAACGCAGAAGGATTGCTGCGCGCCGCGCCCGACTCTGCCGCGCAGTTGGTGGAGCTGAGAGAGACCGAAACGCTCCGCGTGCTCAATGACCATAACGGAGGCGTTCGGCACATCGACGCCGACTTCGACGACCGTCGTGGCGACGAGTATCTGTATCTCGCCGGAGACGAAGCGGCGCATGACCTCTTCCTTCTCGGCGGGCTTCATCTTGCCGTGCAGAAGGCCGATGGAGAAGTGCGGGAAGATGCGGTCGCGCAGGTGTTCGTACATCCGCGTTGCGTCCTTCAAGTCCATCTTCTCCGACTCTTCGACGAGCGGATAGACGACGTAGGCCTGATGGCCTGCGCGCACCTCGCGCTCGACGCCCTTGTAGACGCCCGCGCGCTGGTCTTCGCCGCAGACGACCGTCTTGATAGGCGTCCGGCCGGGCGGCATCTCGTCGATGACGGACACGTCAAGCTCTCCGTAGACGGTCATGGCGAGCGAGCGAGGGATGGGCGTGGCGGTCATCACGAGCACGTCGGGGTTGAAGCCGCGTTCGCGCAGGGCGGCGCGCTGGAGGACGCCGAAGCGATGCTGCTCGTCGATGACGACGAAGCCGAGCTTCTGGAAGGAGACGGCCTCCTGTATGAGCGCGTGCGTGCCGATGAGGGCGTGGACTTCGCCTTCGGCGATTGCCGCATGAAGGCGACGCTTCTCGGCGACGCGCAGAGAGCCGATGAGAAGCTCTACGCGGAAGTGAGTGTCGGCGAGGAGTCGCTTGACGTTGCGCGCGTGCTGCTCGGCGAGAATCTCCGTCGGAACCATGAGCGCGGTCTGATAGCCGTTCTCCATCGCGGCGAGCATCGAGAGCAGGGCGACGGCGGTCTTGCCGCTCCCGACATCGCCTTGCAGCAGTCGGTTCATGGGCACGTCGGATTGCATGTCGTCGAGGATGCGCGTGAGGGCACGCTGCTGCGCGCCGGTCAGCTCGAAGGGAAGAATCGAGCGCAGGTGTTCGAGGATGCGCGGCGAGATTTCGATAACCGCGCCCTTCTTTTCCTTGACGCGCTCGCCGCGACGGATGGCGATGGCGAGCGCGACCCAGAAGAATTCCTCGAAGATAAGACGCAGGTGTGCGGGGCTTCTGGCGCGTTCGTATTCGGCGAGCGGAACGTCGTCGATGGGGAAGTGGATGCGCCGGAGGGCTTCGGCGCGGGAGATAAGCCCGTGACGTGCGCGAAGGTCGTCGGGCAGAGTCTCTTCTATCTGTTCGTCGTCGAGCAGCCCGAAGACGGCGTGGACAATCTCGCGCAGGCGCTTGGTGCGAAAGTCGCCGAGCTTTCTGTAGACGGGCACGCGACGGCCGACGTGAATCGCGGCCAGCGCCGGGTCGCTCGTCTCTTCATCTTCGTCTGAAGCGTCGTCGGCGTGCGCTTCTTCGTCAGAACGCTCGGCGAGCGCCGCAGAGCTTGAATCGTCGTTCAAGTCCTCTTTCGAGGACGTTTGGCGGGCGGCTTCAGAGGCTTGCGGAAGGCGCAGGTTGTGAGTGGGGTCTTCTTCGGCGAGCCGGAGCAGCGCGTGTTCGGGCGGTGTCCAGATGCCGGGCAACATCTCAAGCTCGTCAGGCTTATTCAGTCGCAGGGCGAAGGTGTTGCGGCGCGCGTCCCACTCCCACTTGCCGAAGGCGATGAAGCGCGTGTTGCGCTCGAACTTCTGACGATTGTAGGCGACGATGCGCGCGGCCTGCCTGCCGGAGACGAACCACCAGACGACGACTGGCTTGCCTGTCCTTTCGGGGTCGCTCGCCGTTATCTCGAAGATGTAAAGCGGCGGCGCTTTGGGCGAGCGATTCTTGCCGACCTGAAAGCCGCCCGCGACGCGCACGTAAAGCTCAAGCGAGGCTTCTACACCGTCGCGCAAATCTTCGATGCGCGCGAGGTTCGACCTGTCCTCGTAGCGCATCGGCAGATAGTTGAGAAGGTCTTCGACGGTGGTGTCGTTGGCGTCGCCCTTGCCGGAGATGTTCGCCAGCGCCAGCCCCAGACGCCGCGCCGTCGGCTGACCCATGCGCGGAACGGCGTGCTTGTGCAGGAGAAGAATCGGCGTCGAGAGAGACAACATAGGGGAAATGAGGAATGATGAATGCGGAATGCGGAATGAAAGACAAAATTGCTTTCTGCTTTTAATTCATCATTCCGCATTCCGCATTCCGTATTTGTCTTACGCGGTCGCCGCGCCTGCGGGTGCGCAGAAACGCTCGAAGGCTTGTGTTAGCTCCTGGGCTATCTGTTCGGCAAACTTGTTTTCTATCTGGTGGCGTTCGAGCATGTAGACGAGCTGGCCGTCTTTGAAGAGCGCGATTTGGGGGGAGGAGGGCGGATAGGGAGCGAAGTGCTCGCGCGCTTTGTTGGTGGCTTCGATGTCTGCTCCGGCGAAGACGGTGATAGCGCGGTCGGGACGGACGCTGTTTTGCAGCGCGAGCGCCACACCGGGTCGCGCCTTGCCCGCCGCACAGCCGCAGACGGAATTGACGACCACCATCAGCGTCCCCTCGTTCTGCTTGATGGCATGCTCGACCTCTTCCGGCGTCCGGGTTTCCTCGACGCCGATGCGCCGCAGGTCTTCGCGCATAGGCGCGATGAGAATTTCTGAATAGGGCATGATTCTTTCCTCTCCTGAAGTTTTGTCGCCCGCTGCGCACCTCCTGGAGAGATAAGGCTCAAAGGCGAGCGCGGGCGCTTGACGATGTCTGACTCTGAAAGCCTGTCCGTTTCGACGCCTCGTATTTTAGCACGACGGCGCGGGGCATAAGTCTTAAGAGCGCACGTTCGGAGTCGGCGCGCTTATGCTTTCAAACGCGTTCGTAGCCGTGCCGAACCGTTTAAGAACTGTTCCGGACGAAACGCTCGCCCGCGACGCGCGTCACGGTGATGATTCTGGGCTCTTCGCCGTCGCCTTTGATGGAGGCGCGCCAGACGGCGTCGGCGGGAAGCGGATAGCGTCCCATGCGCTCAGCCCATTCGATGACGACGACGGCCGTCTCGTCCGCGAGCAGTTCGTCGAGGTCTACGGCGTGAGCGGCCTGCGCGCCTTCGGGCAGACGATAGAGGTCAAGGTGATAGAGCGTGAGTCGCCCGTCGTCGTGTCGATTGACGAGCGTGAAGGAAGGGCTGGTGACTTCGTCCGCGTCGATGCCGAGCGCGGCGGCGAGCCCCTTGACGAAGACGGTCTTGCCTGCGCCGAGCGCGCCGTCGAGCAGAAGAATTTCGCCGCCCTTGAGATGCGCGCCGAGCCTTCTTCCAAGCTCGAAGGTCTCTCCGACGCTGCGCGAAACCCACTCGCCGGCGGGAAGCCTCTCGTGCGCGGCGGCGTTCATGGCTGCTCTCCCTTCGCGTCGAGGGCGCGGAAGCTGCGGCTGAGATGCTCGCGGATGTCGGATGCGACCATCGCGCGCATGCCGCGCTCGCACGCGGCGAAATCGCCCGCCATGCCGCCGACGTAGACGGCGGCAATCGTCGCCTTGAGTGCTTCGGCTTCGTTTTCGAGCGGCGCGTCCCGGTCGCCCTTGAGCGTGGCGAAAGCCTGTGCGTTGAAGGCGGTAATGATGCCTGCGAGCGTGTCGCCCGAGCCGGCGGTGCCGAGCCCGGCGTTGCCGGTCGGAATGACGAAGACGCGTCCGTCGGGCGCGGCGACGAGCGTGCGCGTTCCCTTAAGGACGAGAATCAACTGGTGACTGACGGCGAAGTCGCGCGCCGCGCCGAGGCGGTCAGCGCGCAGCCTTTCAGTCGCCGCCGCAACTTCGTCGCCCGGCGCGAGCAGCCGCCGCATCTCGCCTTCGTGCGGTGTGAGAATGAGCGGCGCTTCCTTCGTGCCGCGCAGCTCCGAAGGCCAGGGCGCGAGGGCGTTCAAAGCGTCGGCATCAATCAGGAGAGGCTTCGACGCGCGTCGCTCCACGAAGAGACGCACGAAGCGGCGCGTCTCTTCATCTTCAGACGAAAGACCGCACCCGACGCCGACAGCCGAGGCGCGCGAGGTCAGCCTCAACGCCTCTTCCAAAGCTTCAGCGCCGACAGCGCCCCCTTCAGTCTCGGCGAGCGGGGCCGTTATCACTTCCGGCATCAGTCGAGGCGTGATGGAAGCGAGAGCCGAAGCGGGCGCTGCCAGCGTGACGAGCCCTGCGCCCGCACACATCGCGGCGTCGGCTGAGAGCACAGCCGCGCCCGTGTAGCGGCGCGAGCCTGCGACTAGGAGCGCGTGGCCGTGCGTGTACTTGTGTGAGTCGGGCGTGTAGCGCGTCTCTTCGAGCCAACGGCGCACGTCCTCCGCTTCGACGAGATAGAGCTGCGAGGGCGCGGCGTCGAGCAAGGCGGGCGGCGAGCCGATGTGTGCGACTGAGAGTTGGCCGTTGAAGTGTGCGGCGGGCGGAATGACGTTGGCAATCTTCGGGGCCGCGAAGGTGACGGTCAAGTCGGCGCGGACGGCTGCGCCGATGGGCTCTGCGCGGTCGGCGTCGAGTCCCGAAGGCAGGTCGAGCGAGACGAAGAACGGGCGCTCAAGTCCGGCGTGCTCGCGCGCACGTCGAAGCAGCTCGACGTGCGCGACGACGCTTCGATGGACGCCTTCGAGCGGGCGCGTGAGGCCGGTGCCGAAGAGCGCATCGACGATGAGGTCGTAGCTGCGCCGCCCGCTCGCAACCTCTTCCCAGGAAGCGAGGTCTGGGCATTCGACGAAGGAGAGAAGCGAGGGTCGCTCTCTCGAACCGGCCTCGAAGCTTGAGAGGCGACGCAGTATCTCGAAGTTGGTGCGAGCATCGCCTTGCGTCTCTTCGGCCTGTCCGAAGAGAATGACATCGACGCTCGCGCCCGCTGCCCAGAGAGCGCGTGCGAGCGCCGCGCCGTCGCCGCCGTTGTTGCCGCGCCCGCAGAAGACCCGAACGGTTCTGCGCTCAAGCTGGTTCGAGAAGAGAGAGGCTATGCGGCGGGCTGAAGCGGCGGCGGCTGCCTCCATCAGCAGCAGGGAAGGCGTCGCGTACCGCTCTACGGTCAGGCGGTCAATCTCGCGCATCTCGGCGGCTGAAACTATCTTCTGCACGTCGGCGATGATAACAGAGAGAGCCGCGCGCAGGTCAAAGAGATTTCCCGCGCGCGGCTCTTTAGGGTCGGTTCAGGTTCTGCTTTTCGGGCACAAAAAAAGAGGCCGTCCTTCTGCGTGCCCCTTCGTCTTCTCCCGCCCGACCTGCCGCTACTTTCCAGCCACCAACTTTTTTCGGTAATCAGTGGTAAATATTCAATCCCGAAGCTTCTCCAGAAAATTTGCTCGGAGGCGAAAATATTTCGAGGCGCGTCGAAAAGAGAGCGGGCGCGGATGAGAAAACGACACGCGAGCCAATCGATTGGCTCGCGTGTCGTTTTCTCAAAAGACGGTTCTTGAGCTTGGCCGCTTACTTCTGCGCGGCCTTACGTCGTCTGCGGACGCCAGCCGCAACTCCCGCGAGCCCTGAGCCGAGCAGAATCATCGTGGCCGGTTCGGGGATGGGGGCTGAGATGGAGGCCGAGATTCTGGTCGTGCCGCCGGTGGCGGGCGAATTGAGCAGCAGCGTATTGCCGTTCGTCAGGTTGTTGAGTTCATACCTGACGCCGCCGATGACCAGGAACGTCTGGTCGAAGACGATGCGAACGTCGCTGCCGTTTGTGATGAGCGTGCCGGAGAGCGTGCCGGTGAAAGTGCCGCTGCCGGCAGTGGGCACGGTCTGGTTAACCACGAGGGTAAAAGGCGTCGCGGGGAAAGTGCCTACTCCTGCGAGCTGGAACGTGCCCAAATCCTCGACGGTAATGCCGGTCGGCGTGCCGGTATCGACGGTGGTCGGCGGCTGCGCTGTAAAGCTGAGAGTTGCCGTGCCGGAACCGTTGGTGGTATCTGCCGGGGCGGGGATGCAGCCTGCGCCGAAGCATCCGGCGGTGCTGAAAGAGACTGTTTCCGCGCGCGCTTCGCTCTGTCCGAGAGAGAAGATAGCGATGGCCGTGATGGCGAGGGCAAGCGTCTTGATGGTCGCTGTGATGCGAGTTTTGTTCATAAGTTTTGGCGTCCTTCCGTCTTCCTTGCTGAGAACCCTTTCGAGTGAAACTTCGTTTAGCGCCCCGCGACTGCTCGACGACCAACTTTCGCAGCATTCAGGGGCAGTAGCTTCGGATTGCTCAATCTGTTTTTAAGAGAGCGACGCGAAACCGCACCTTCGACGACACCTCTTAACGGGAAACAAGCCCTCAGACTTTTCCCCGTTTGGCAAGCCTCTCCTGGCCTTGAGCGCGGCCTGCCTTTTAACCCTATGAGTGCACCTTCTGTAAACCCGATATATCTCCTACACTCGCAATAAAAGGGCGATTCCAGAAAAACTGGAACTGGCTCGAACGACTTCCGGAGAATTTGAAGGCGGCTGAAAATAGCACAAGCCGGAGAACAGAGCAAGAGTCTTGTTCTCCGGCCTGTGGCGTCGAGATGAGTGACGCGGCCAGTCGGTTTGGGTGCGGAGGCTGACGGCTTAGGCGTCGAGGCTATCTTCTTGAGGCTGAGCGGCTTTGCGTCGCTTGCGGACTTTCGCCGCGACTCCCGCGAGCCCTGAGCCGAGCAGAATCATCGTCATCGGTTCGGGGACAGGAGCGTTGGGCGGGCCGCCGGGGCCGATCACTATGCTTCGGTCGCCGGGATTAATTCCCTGAAAGCGCAGGAAGATAGAGCGCGCAATCTGGTCGGCGCTGAGGCCGGAGAAATTGCCAGTGATGGTGAAGGTGGCGCTTTGTCCGGGCGCGATGCCTTCTGAGACCATGCCGCCGCCGAAATTCTTGCCCGTCAGGAGCGCGAAGTCGAAGGTAGCGCTGGTGGTATTGGCTCCGGCCTGCGTTTTGACATTAGCCCCGAGGTTGAAATCGGGGTCGCCCGCAGACGTGAGCGTGAAAGAGCCGCGGTCGGTGCCGGGCAAATCGAAGCCGATGGCGGTAATCGAGCCGCTCGGCGAGGTGTTGACGACGGTAAAAGTGAACTGGTTGCCGCTCAGAGTATAGTTAGCAATGGTCGCGCTGGTATTGTACGCTCCCGTGAGTGTCACCGATGCGGCGCGCGTCGTGGCGCTCAGAGCCAGTAAGATGACGGCTGCTGCCGTTGTTAGAAATAGTTTGCGGAACATTAACTTAACCTTTGCCTCCTTCAGCAAATTCGATTTGTGTTTCGTTCTCCGCCTGACTGTCGAAGCGCCGCTTGGTCTGAACAAAAGAGTTACATTCGTCGTTTGCGCTTGCCCTTGTCGGTCGGGGTCGTTCGGGTAAGTATCCCTTACTCTTCGCCATGTAAATACAGGGAATAGCTTGTGGTTTCCAGAAAGCCTTCGAGCCGGAAGTTCGTTGTGATGGCTGTTGGTCGAGGCATACTACGGCATCGAACTCGATTCGTCACTAGCCTCTACGAAAATTTAACACTCTCGTAAAACGTCCGACCACCGTCAGGGCTTCGGGCAGACGGAAAGCGTAAGCAGCGACGGCGAAATAGATGAGGCCGTAGGGAACTAAAACGAGCGCGGCGACGATGATTGGATGACGCGCGCCGACCGCAAGCCTGATGCCCCACGCCGCGATTGCACCCGCGATGGCCGCCGCCCAGAGCTTCGACATGTAGGCGAGCGGAAGACCCGTCCGCCCGATGCGCCGGTTGAGGCTGCGGCGCAGCAGGATAAATTCCGTCCATCCGGAGATGCCGGCCGAAGCCGTCAGTCCCGCAACGCCCCAACGCTCTTCGATGCCTAAGAGGGGCGGAAGCCAGATGGCGAAGAGGTAGCCGAGAACGATGGCGAGCAGGACGTGGACGACGGCGTAGCGCAGAGGCGTTCGCGTGTCGTGCAGGGCGTAGAAGGTCGAGGCGTAGAGGCGTCCCTGCGTGGCGGCTAAGAGGCCGATGGTCGAGCCGGCGAGGATGCCCCAGACGTAGACGGAATCGGCGCGCGTGAACCTGCCTGTTTGATAAAGCGCCGCCGTCATCACGTCGCCGAGCGCGATGAAGGCCATCGAAGAGGGCACGATGAAGAGCGCGATGCGTCTGAGTCCTGCGTCGAGACGCCGACGCAGGTGCGCGGCTATCTCCTCCTCGTTGCCGACGGCGCTCGACATCGTCGGCAGCTCAGCCGCCGATACAGACATCCCGAAGAGGCTGACGGGCAGCGTGTAGAGGCTCTGCGCGAAGGTCAGCGCCGAGACGGCGCTCGTCGGCAGAAGGCTTGCGAGCATCGAATCGACGAAGGCGCTAATCTGCACCACACCGCGACTGATGAAGACGGGCACGAAGTTTCTGACCACCGTACGCACGCTCGCGTTGGCGAGCGCAAGCGTCGGGCGCAGACGCCTGAGCAGGCGGAGCACGACCGGAAGCTGTACGCCGAACTGCAAGCCGCTCCCGATGACCGAAGCCCACGCCGCGTATTCGGCCAGTCGATACTGGAAGGGCAGCACGGCGTCGGGCGCAAGCCCGCCCGCGCCTCTGCCGAAGATGACGAGCGAAGAGATGATGGTTAGATTCCAGATGACCGGCGCGGTGTAAGAGAGAAAGAAGCGTCGATGGCTGTTGAGCACGCCCAGACACCATGCCGAAAGCACCAAAAGCCCCGCGCCCGGAAAAAAAATCCTGACGAGCCGCATCGCCGCCTCTCGCCTCTCGCCCTCGAAGCCGGGCGCGATGACGTTTATCAGGACGGGCGTCGAAAGGACGCCGACGAGGACGACGATTGAAGTGACGAGCGCAAGCAGAGTGAAGACGGCGCTCGCCACGCGCAGAGACTCTTCGCGGTCGTCCTTCGACAGAAGCTTCGCATAGACGGGAATGAAGGAGGCCGAGAGCGCGCCTTCGCCGAAGACGTTTTGCAGGAAGTTCGGGATGCGAAAGGCTGCGTCGAACACGTCTTTCGCGGCGGAGTTTCCGAAGTAGTACGCGAAGACGCGTTGGCGCACGAGGCCGACGACACGGCTCAGAAGAATGCCTGCGCCGACGAGGAACGCGAACCTGCCCGTGCTCGCTTCGGGACGCGGCGCGGCGCGCTCGGAGGGAAACTCGCCCGTCGCCGCGCCCACCTGCTCGATTGCCTCGCCCGCGATGACGCTCGCATCGGCGGTCTGCAAAGGCTCTTCTGACGCGCTCGAAGCTTTAGCTTCAGATGCTCTGGCAGACGACGTTTTCGCGTTTGAAGAATTTCGGGGCGGGCTTGCAGCATCCTCTGGCTCTGGATTCATCTTGTGATTTAGAGGCTGTTTAAGAAGTCCCGCGCGGGACTTTTGATAGTAGCCCAACGATTTATCGCCGGGACTGTAGCCATAGTATTGTCCAGTCCCGTAGGGACGGCTGAGCCTACTTCAGCCGTCCCTACGGGACTACGACATCTGATGCGCTCTTCAAACCCAGCGATAAATCGCCGGGCTACTTTCACCTTGTCCCTTGCGGGACAAGAACGCACCTGATTTTTCAAACAGCTTCTTAGAGGCTGTAGTCTTTGATTTTTGTCAGGAGCGTTTTGTAGCTGACGCCGAGCGTCTCGGCGGCGCGCGTCTTGTTGCCGTCGTGGGCGCGCAGGGCTTCACCGATTTTCCGTCGCTCGACGAGATGCACGGCGCGCTCGACGGCTTCCGAAAGTGTGCCGGAGAAATCCACGTCGGCGAGCGAGGCGTTTTCGGTCTCCGGCGTGCGCGAGCCTGCTCCCGTGCTGCCGCCGAGCGTGCCGAGTCCCAAGTCGCGCGCTTCAATCGTCTGTGTGTCGGCGAGGATGCAGGCGCGCTCGATGGCGTTCTCAAGCTCGCGGACGTTGCCCGGCCAACTATGCGCGGCGAGGGCAGCGAGCGCCGCTTCGCTCAGCACGGCTTCGCGTTTGCGTAGCTCCTTGCCGAACTGCGCGGCGAAATGGCGCGCGAGCAGAAGGACATCATCGCCGCGCTCGCGCAAAGGTGGAATCTCGACGGGGAAGACGGCAAGACGAAAGAAGAGGTCGCGTCGAAACGCGCCCGACTCGGCGTCTTGTTGAAGGTTTCGGTTGGTGGCGGCGACGATGCGAATATCTACGGGCACGGGCGCGCGTCCGCCGATGCGGTCGATGGTCTTCTCTTCGATGGCGCGCAGAAGCTTTCCCTGCACGGCGAGAGGCAGCTCGCCTATCTCGTCGAGAAAGACCGTGCCGCCCGAGGCCAGCTCGAACTTGCCTGCGCGTCGCTCGTTTGCGCCCGTGAACGCGCCGCGCTCGTGGCCGAACAGCTCCGATTCGATGAGCGTCTCGGGGATGGCCGCGCAGTTGATGGCGACGAAAGGTTTGTCGCGTCGCGGTGAGAGATGATGAACGGCACGCGCGAACAATTCCTTGCCCGTGCCCGACTCGCCGAGCAGAAGCACGGTCGCTTCCGTCTGTGCGACGCGCTGCGTCTCGCCGACCGTGCGCTTGATGGCCTCGGATTCGCCGATGATGCGCGGAAATCCGTAGCGGCGCGACCACTCTTCGCGCAGCAGGATGTTTTCCGTGCGAAGGCGTGCCTGTTCGAGCGCGCGCTCGATGAGCAGGAGCAGGTGGTTTGAATCGACGGGCTTCTGTAGAAAATCGTGCGCGCCGTCCTTCATCGCCTGCACGGCTTCGTCAATTGAGCCGTAGGCGGTCATCACGACGACGGGCACTTCGGGGTCGGCGGCGCGTGCGGTTCTGAGCACGTCGAGCCCCGAGCCGTGCGGCATTCGCAGGTCGGTGAGGACGAGGCGGAAGGGCGAGCGGGCTATCTCCTGCGCGGCGGCGCGCGCGTCGGGGCTTTCCGTCACGCTGTAACCGGCTGTCTCCAAAGTCAGCCGCAGCACGCGACGCAGACTGTCTTTGTCCTCGACGAGAAGTATGTCAGGCATGAGTTGAACGGCGACGCAAAGGAAGCGTTGGCCGACAGCATACAGAAGTCGGGAGTCAGGAGTCTAGAGTCTGGAGTCGGAGGTCGGGATTCGGCGAGAGTTGATGAAATCCTCGCTCTCTTAATCTCGCTTTGCGCTCAAACCGTGTGAATCGGCCAGATGTCCACTTCGAGAGCTTCGGCGTAATGAAGCAGAGGTTCTGCTTTGGGCTCGGGGAGGCCGTGCGAGGCAATCATCGACGAGCGATAAGAGGCGACTTCGGCGGTGCGGAGCGGCCAGGGCGCGTGATGAATGCGCGCGCGGTAGAGCTTGTCTTCGTGGTAAGAGTAGAGGCAGTAGCGCTCGGTGAGGAAGAAGGCGAGCGAGCCGGGCTCGGACTCCGGCAGAGCTTCGCCGTAGGAGTAGGTGGCGTTGAACTCGGCGGGGCGCGCGTCGCGCTGCGTCCGATGCGCGTCGTAGTAGATAGTTTGTCGCTCTTGTCGGAGATTGATGGAGGCGTCGAAGTAAGGGAGGAAATAGAAGTTACGCGCGGCGAGCGCGGCGACAGAGCTATTGATGTCGAGCGAGAAGAACCAGACGCCGGGCACGCCGTCCAGATGAACGTAGGTGCGGACGTTCAGCTCGTGCATCTCGCTCAAGCCGGGCACGGGCGGCAGGAAGCTTGCGCGCACGCCCCACATCGTAAACGGAGTAATGGCTATCCACGCTTCGCCCCCGAAGGTGTCGATGGTGAGGCGTTCGGGAATCAGGGGACGCAGGAGGTCTCGGTCAATCGTCCAGTGCATGAAGAGGAGCTTGCCCCAATTCTGTCGCATGATGGGGAAGCCTTCGGGGCGCTTGAGAATCGAGAGGCGGTCAATCTTCTCCGGGTCGTGCTCTTTCATAACTGTTTCTCCTTTCGCGTTTGAAGAAGGCTAGCACCAACCGTCTCGGCCTGCACGCAAATATTTGACTCGCCGCGCGATTTATCATAGAAGCAGAACTCGCGCGCCGCTAATCTTCGTGGCTCTCTTTTTTTTGACGCTCGATGAAAACAAAGCTTCTCCTATCGCTCGCCGTCCTCGCCTGTTTATATTCCGGCTCGCTCGCGCTTCAGTCGAAGAAGCACGCCCGCGCTCCCAAACAACAAGCAGGGAAGGCCGCCGCCGACGCGAGCGCCGCGCCGCTCGTCTGCATCGACCCCGGCCATCCGTCCGAGGTCAGTAGCGGCGCTGAGATGCAGAACGGGACGAGCGAAGTCCACGTCGCATGGGAAGTCGCTTTGAAGTTGCGAGCGATGCTGGAAGAGAGAGGCTTTCGCGTGCTGCTGACGAAAGAGAGCGAGTCGGAGCTGGTCGAGAACCGTCGGCGCGCTCTGATTGCCAACCGCGCAAGAGCCGCGCTGATGATTCGTCTCCACTGCGACGCGAGCACCGACGCGGGCTTCGCAGTCTATTATCCAGACCGGCAGGGCACGGCACAGGGCACGACCGGCCCCGCGCACGGCGTCATCGAATTGAGCCGTCGCGCGGCTGAAGCGGTTCACGCGGGGATGCGAGAGGGCTTGAGCGGCCTGTTGAAAGACGGCGGCCTGCGCGGCGATTCAAAGACGCTGATTGGCTCGAAGCAGGGCGCGCTGACGGGCTCGATATTTTCCGAAGTGCCCGTCGTCACCGTCGAGATGGTGGTGCTGAGCAACACTGCGGACGCGGAGTTCATCAAGGCCGCAGAAGGTCAACGCCTGATGGCGCGCTCTATCGCCGACGGCGTCGAGCGTTTTATTCAAACATCTCCCGGCGCTTCGCCTCGCGGCGGAAAGCGTCATTGAATCCTTTTTTTCACTCGAAGGAGCGTTCCAATGTTTAAGGTTCGTGATTCCCTTCGGCGACGAATCTTTCGCCTCGTCGCCCTCCTGCTCATCGCCCCGGCTCTCTCTGCGCTCGCGCCCGTCGTCCGCGCACAGGAGTCGCTCAAGGCGTGGGAGACTTTCGATTTCGCCAACCAGGCCATCGCACCGGCGGCCATCAAAGACCTCGACAGCTATGAGCTGAAGCTTCTGCGCGGCCTGGTCTTCGGTCGTCGCGGCCGCGTCTTCAAAGACCCGGACATCCGCAACTACCTGCAAGAGCGCGACTGGTACAAACCCAACCCCGAGTTTCAAAACTCGATGCTCACGGAGACCGAGCGACGCAACCTCGACCTCATCCGCCTCGCCGAAGCGAAAGTCCACGAGACCGTCCAGCCCGGCGACATGCGCTACTGGCAGACGCGTCTCCTGACCGCGAAGCAGCTCGGCGAGCACACCGGCGCGGAGTGGCGCATCCTTCGCGCCGAAATCGAGGCCATTCACGGACGCCGCTTCGACGACCAGCCCTGGATGCAGCAATACTTCGAGGAGCGTTACTGGTACAAGCCGGACGAGCGTTACGACCCGAAGCGCCTGACCAGCGTCGAGCGCCGCAACATGGCGACCATCGACGCCGCCCAGAAGAAACAGCGCAACGCCGCCCTCTCGCCCGGCGACATGGAGCTTTTCCAGAAGACCGCCCTCAAAGAGCAGATGCTCGACGGGCTCGGCCTCTACGAACTCAGGCTGCTGCGAAACGAAGTCTACGCCCGTCGCGGTCGCCAGTTCCGCACCGAATGGCTCGCGCAGTATTTCTACAGCCAGCCCTGGTACGAGCCGATGGACGAGTTCAAAGAGCCCGAGCTTTCGCCCGTCGAGCAACAGAACATCGAAACCATCGTCCGCTACGAGAACCGGCTCAAGGAAGAGTTGAGCACCAAGCCCATCTCGCGCCGCATGCTCGAAGGTCTCTTCCTCGAAGACGCGCGCAAGCTTCGACAGGAAATCTACGCGCGTCACGGCAAGGTCTTCAAAGACAAGTGGCTGCAAAACTACTTCGCGAGCTTCTCCTGGTACAAACCGGACCCCCGATACAAAGATGCTTCGCTCAACGCCGTCGAGCGCCAGAACGTCGCCACTATCCTCGCCTACGAGAAGAAAGCGACCAGCGTCCTCGACGCCATCGAAGGTTGATAAGGCCAACTCCTAAGTCCCGCGTGTCGGGACGAAAAGCAAGGCGGAAGGCGGAAGGCAGAAGGATGAAGGGGAAGCCGAATAGCTTCCTTCTCATCTTTCATCCTTCCGCCTTCGTCGTTTCTGAAGTTGGGTGGGAGTTTAAAAAAACAGAGAGTTGTGTTGCGAGAAAACTTTCGGTGGAAAAATTCCTGTTCCCTGATTCCTTTCGGCGCTCTTTTCCGCGTTAGTCAGTAGCGCCTCGCTGTGCGTTTGGAGGGTCGGCTGAGAGAGCAGACTCTTTGATGAGTTTTGGAGGAATCATAATGATTGTTGAAGAACTGGAACAGACCGCGCCGGAACTGAATCAGCCGACGGCAGCCGACCTCTTCGCGGAGCGGATGCTCGGCGTGCTGAATAGCGGCGCGCTCACGCTGATGATTAGCATAGGCCATCGCACGCGCCTCTTTGATACGATGGCTGCGCTTGCCCCTTCGACTTCGGTGCGGATTGCCGAAGCCGCCAAGCTCAACGAACGTTACGTGCGCGAATGGCTAGGCGCGATGGTGACGGGGCGCATAGTCGAGTACAACCAGCCGGACGCCACCTATAGCCTTCCGCCGGAGCACGCCGCGTTTCTGACGCGCGCGGCCTCGCCGAACAATCTGGCCGCCCCCATGCAGTTCATCTCGCTGCTCGGCAGTGTGGAAGACCAAATCATCGAGTGCTTCCGAAGGGGCGGCGGCCTCCCCTATTCCGCCTTCCCGAGATTCCATGAAGTGATGGCAGAGGAGAGCGGGCAGACGGTCGCCGCCGGGCTCTTCGATTTCATCCTGCCGCTCGTGCCCGGTCTGATTGAACGTCTGCGCGAAGGGATAAACGTGCTCGATGTCGGCTGCGGTCGGGGACACACGCTCAACCTCCTGGCCGAAGCCTTTCCCAAGAGCCGCTTCGTCGGCTACGACTTCTCGGGCGACGCGCTGGCCGAAGGCTACGTCGAAGCCAAGCGCGCAGGGCTCAGGAACGTCCGCTTCGAGATGAAGGACGCCGCCATGCTCGATGACGTTGAGCGCTTCGACCTCATCACGGCCTTCGACGCCATTCACGACCAAGCGCGCCCCGCCCGCGTGCTCGAAGGCATCAACCGCGCTCTCAAACCCGAAGGCGTCTTTCTCATGCAGGACATCGCCGGGTCGAGCCACGTTCACAACAACCTCGACCACCCGCTCGCGCCCTTCTTCTACACCATCTCCTGCATGCACTGCATGACGGTTTCGCTCGCGCTCGAAGGTGAAGGGCTCGGAACGATGTGGGGGCAGGAGAAGGCGCGCGAGATGCTGGCCGACGCCGGTTTCACCCGCGTCGAGATGAAACAGCTTCCGCACGACATACAGAACTACTACTACGTCGCCACGAAGAGCTAGCACGGATTCTTCATCCGGCCGAAAGAGAAACACTCGACGAAGTCCGACCCCCGAGGGCTCCGTCGAGTGTTTTTGCTTGAGGGCTCAGACGACTGTTTGCGAAGAGGTTCAGCTCTGGTTGACCGCGCGCCAGAGCGATTGCCATGAGGCGTGCAGCAGCTCGTCGATGCGTCGCCAGTCTTCTTCGGTGACGCCGCCCTGCTCGGCCTTCGTGTCGCGGATGGTCATGGCTTCGGCGCGCAAGCGTGCGTGCTCAAAGAGGCGTTCGGCGGGGACGCGATAGATTTCGGCGGGCAGGTCGGCGAGCGAGCGTTCGAGGTCGCCGGGCGCGTGGCGCTTGCGCTCGCGGTGAATAATCCACCACTCAAGCTCAAGCTCGGCGGCGCGTCGCACGTCGAACTCCGTGTCGCTGACTTCGCGGATGGCCGAGTAGAAGTTGACGAGGTTGGGGAGAGCCTTTTCATAGTCGGCGCGGCTTCGTCCGTCCTTGAAGACGAAGGCGGCCTTTGCGGCCTGATAAGCGACGACGTTGGAGCGAGCGAACGGCATTCGATACTGCGTGCGCAGCAGCTCGGCCAGTTCGTTGAAGAGACTCACACGGCGTCGCTCGTAGTAGGAGCGCCACATGGCGGTCTCAAGGCGCGCGACTTCGTCGGGGTCGAAATCGCGTAGGGCCGTGCGGCGCGGCGCGTAGAGGTCGTAGACGACCCAGCCGACGAGCGCGACGACGAGCGCGCCAACTATCAGCCAGCCCTTCTTTGAACGTCTGCCGGAGCTTTGAGCGTTCGTCATCTCTCGCTTTCCTCCTTCTCTTTCTCCTTCCCTTTCTCTTTCCCTTCGACTCTTTTCCTGACTCTCCAGAGCGCGAAACGCTCGGCCTCGAAGCCCTTGAGCGCGGTCTCCAGAGGCTCTAGGGCGAGGTCGCCGGTCTCTTCGTCGAGCATCGAGGCGACCTGCGGGTCGTCGCGGACGGCGGAAGAGATGACGATGTCTGTGCCGTCGGAGAGCGGTTCGAGGCGCGCGGCGATGTTGATATTGGAGCCGAAGTAGTCGAGCCGTTCGTTGAGCGTGACGGCGATGCACGCGCCCGTATGAATCCCCGCTTTGAGCCGGAGCGGAAGCATCCCTTCGGACGGCGAGGCGAGCGTGCGTTGCGCGCGCACGGCGGCTCTTAAGGCCGACGCGGGCTGACGAAAGACGGCCATCACGGCGTCGCCGATGGTCTTGATGATAGCGCCGCCCTCTTCGGCAATTGTTTCTCTGAGCACGTCGAAGTGGTTCATCACCGCGCCGAAGGCGACGGCATCGCCGATTTCTCGATAGAGACGAGTGGAGCCTTTGAGGTCTGTGAAGAGGACTGTGAGGCTGCCGACGGAAATCTGGTCGCCGGGGCGTAGGGCTTCTCTGGCGAAGAGGTCTCGGAAGAGCTGGAGCGAGGTCACGTCGGCGGCGGTCGCGGCCTGGTCGCTCCATGCCGTCCGTTCGAGGATGAGAAGCTGCTCGCTCCCGGTCTCGTTCTCAAGCCAGAGGGTCACTCGCGGAGCGAGCAGTAGCTCTTCTTCAGGCCAGCCCGAAGTGTCGAGGGTGAGTGCGGCGGAAGCGTCGCCGCCTTCGGCTACTGTGACGGGGCGACTGCCGGAGAGGCCGGAGGCGCGCAGACGATAGCGTCCTTCTTCGAGCGCGAGCGCGAGCGTGCGCGGTGTGCCGGGGGGAAGTATCTGCTGCGCGAAGACGTGGGGCGTGACCTGCGGGCCGCCGATGCAGAACTCGCGCGCCGCGACTTCGCGCACGGCAGCGTTCGGACGAAAGGTGACTTCGACGAAGCGGTCGAAGTTGGCTTTGAAGTCGATTTGGCAAGTGTCGCAGTGTGCGTCCGATTGCATCTCCCGGAGAGTCTTGGCGGTGTGCTGCGCGCCGCGACAGAGCGGGCAGAGCACGTCCCAGCGAAAATCTAAGAGACCTGCGCGCGTGGCGTAGAGGCAGAGTTCGAGGACGGCGCGGCGGGGCGCGTGCCAGTAGTCGGCGAGCGCGTAGGGGCGCAGGCGCGCGAGCGTCAGGTCGTCTGCGCGCTCGATGGTCTCTGAGAGTCTAGAGACCAGCTCGGCGGACGCGCCCTGCTTGACGAGAGACTCGCTCATCGAAGTGAGACGTGCGCGTCCCGTCGCCGAGATTTGCGGACGCGTGGAAAGCTCGAAGGGCTCTCGGCGGTCGCGCAGGCGTCGGTCGTAGCGACGGATGACGGAGGCGAACCTGCGCGCGCTGATGCGGCCAATCTGCGCCGGGATGGCGACGAGGCCGAGCGCCGTGCGCGGTCGCGCCCAGACTTCGTAGACGAGGCGCGTACCACCCGTCTCGCGCGGACTCAGCTCGGCGGCGACGCGCATCTCTTCCACAGGCCCGCGCACGTAGCGACGCACGACGCCGAACCTGTGCGGGCGAATCCATTCGAAGGGCTCCTCGTCCCAGGCGACGTTGATGCCGAGCTTCGAGATGCGCAGTCGGCGAAGGGGCAGGCCGCCCTTCGGCGCAGGCTCGCCCGCGACGGCTGAATCGTCGTCGAGCAGGGCGGGCACGTCCGTGTCGCGGTTGAAGCGGTTGGTGTCGGCGACGAGCGGCCAGAGCGCTTCGGGGCTCGACTCCAACTCGTACTCCCAACGGTAATGAAACTCTTTGTAGCTCACTTTGCGGTCTTCGGATTGAAGCTGCAAGAGCGTTCTGGATGAGCGCCGCGTGAGCGAGGGGGCGGCGTTTGTTCGGTTTATGTTCCCGCTTGTTTCAGTGCGAACTTCGGTTGAGAGGCGCGACGCTCGTCGTTAGTCTTTGTTGGCGTCGGTCGTGTGTGCCGAATCCTAACTCCAAACCGTTCGTTGACGCTAGCCCTCTCCGGTCGTCCGCGCGGTTGATATACGCGCTGTCGAAGTCGCGCGGATTTCGGCGCGGCGGGTTCGAGGGCGCTCATCTGGAAACAATTTTAGTGACAAGGTGGAGACAGTTTGCTAGGGTGTGCGCGCATTTAACAACCACGCAGAAGAGGGAGGAAGGGAACGTATGCCAGCTAAAAAGGCCAGCAAGAAACAGGGAAGCGGCAAGGGCGGCGGAGCGCGAGGTTCGTCGAAGAAGACGGGCTCGAAGGGCGGCTCGAAGAAGGGTGGTGGCGGCGGCGGCCAGTCGGGCGGCTCAAGAGGAAGGGCGGCTTCGGGTAAGTTCGGAGCTGCGGGCTCGAAGGGCGGCAGCAAGGGCGGCTCGAAGAAGGGCGGCTCGAAGAAGGGTAGCTCGAAGAAGAGCGGCGGCAAGGGCGCGTCCGGCGGCGCGGGCTCGAAGGGCGGCGCGGGCGGTTCGAGCAAGAAACGAGGCGGCGCGACCAAACAGGGTAGCTCTCAGAAGCAGGGCGGCTCGAAGAAGGGCGGCAGTAAGAAGGGCAGCTCGAAGAAACAGTCGAGCAAGAAGGGCTCTTCGAGAGGATTCTTCACGACGGCGCGCAAGGTTGCGGGCAAAGTTATCGTCGGAGCGGTGACGGGCGCTGTCTCGGGCGCTGCTAAAGGCGCGGTCGAAGGCGCGGTCGAGCCGTTAGAAGAGGCCGTTGGTCTCGTGCACGAGCGCACGGAGAAAGAGGGCGGCGGCGACGAGTCGGGCGGCGGTTCGGAAAGCAGTTCCGGCGGCTCTTCGGAAAGCAGCTCGGGCGGCGGTTCGTCGGAGGGCGGCTCGGGGAGCAGTTCTTCGGAGAGCGGTTCAGGCGGTGGCTCTTCCGAGGGAAGCTCAAGCGGCGGCTCTTCGCAAGGCGGTTCGGGCGGCGGCTCGGGCGGTAGCTCCAAGAGCGGCTCGGGTGGCTCGAGAGGCTCTGGCAGGCGCGGAGGCTAAAGCTCTCAAGTCGGCGGCTCGCCGGAAGAAAATCAATAGTCCGAATCTGACTCACGCCGCGATAGACATCCGGGAAGGGCAGCCCTGTTCGGGGCTGCCCTTTTCTTGCGTCCCGACCTCTCAGGCTCGCCGTCCCGACTTCTTCACGCTGACCGATTCTCTGTCAATCTGCTACGACGCTTCACGTCTCTTTGACCGCACGACACGTCCGCGCCTCGCCGCCGAAATCGAAAAACCGCGCAAAAGGCTGAGAAAAACTGTCGCCGCCTGCGAGCCCGCGCCCGGCATTGAAATTGCCGTTTGATTCAGGCGGCGCGGACGGCGACAGTCCGCCGACAGCCTTGCCATCCTTCGGACGAGCTACACAAGACCTACCGGATATTCAATATGGAAAGTGCGGACAATCAAAGGTTCAACAGACGCTTCATGCAGGCGGTCGTCGCCCTCGGCGCTCTGGCGTTGCTCTACTCCCTCTACCGTTTGGCCTCTGCCGACTTCGCCATCCCGCTTCTTCTGTTAGCCCTCACCGCCATCCACTCCAAAGAGCGTTTCGCCGCCGTCAGGCTCGCAGGCAAACGCCGACTCCCCGCGCCCGAAGCCTTAATCTTCCTCGCCATGCTGCTCTTCGACGGCGAGGCGGCCATTCTTCTCTCGGCGGTCGTCGCGCTCTGCCTCTCGCTGCGCACGGGCAAGGACGGTCTCTCGCTTCTCTTCAACTCAGCCGTCACGGTCGTCTCCACCTCCCTCGTCGTCTTCGTCCTCCGGCTCAACTTCGGCTCCATCTCCGAAGTGTTCGCCAATCTCTCGATGACGAGCGTCAACGCCGTCTGCATCGCCGTCCTGCTCCACTCGGCGGTGCGCGCAACCATCGCCGCCATCGGCGAGGCTTACAAAATCAAGCAGCCCGTCTGGAAGATTTGGGGCATCAATTACGCCTGGACGGCTTTGACCTGCATGGCGGGCGCATGCCTCGCCACCGCCGCCCTCAAGCTCATCGAGCTGGCCGGCTTCGAGAACTTCGTCGCCATGACGGCGATTGTCATGGTCGCCGATTTCTCCTTCCGCTCTTATCGCGCCAACGACGCCTTCCACGCGCCCGACGCGAAATCCGCCGGTCGGCAGAAGAGCGAGCAGAAGGAGAGCGAAGAGCGCTTCCGCAGCGCCTTCGACTACGCGGCCATCGGCATGGCGCTCGTCTCTTCGGAAGGCCGCTGGCTACAGGTCAACCGCTCGCTCTGCGACATCCTCGGCTACACCGAAGACGAGCTGCTCGGCTCAGACTTCCTCATCATCACGCACCCGGACGACCTCGGCACCGCGCTCTCCAACATCCGCAATCTCATCAAAGGCAACGTGCCCACCTACCAGATGGAGAAGCGCTACATACACAAGCAGGGTCACGAAGTTTGGGTCAACTGGAGCGTTTCGCTGGCGCGCGACACGCACACCAAGTCCGTCCATCTCATCTTCCAGATACAGGACATCACCAACCGCAAGCTCGCCGAGCAGCAGCTTCATCACGACGCCTTCCATGATGCGCTCACGGGACTCCCCAACCGCGCCCTCTTCATGGATCACCTCAAGCTTGCGATTGCGCGCGCCAAGCGCAACCCCGAGCAGATGTTCGCCGTCCTCTATCTCGACCTCGACCGCTTCAAGGTCATCAACGACTCGCTCGGCCACATGATAGGCGACCAGCTGCTCGTCGCCATCGCGCGTCGCCTCGAAGCCTGCCTCCGCCCCGGCGACACGGTCGCGCGCCTCGGCGGCGACGAGTTCGTCGTCCTCATCGAAGACATCAAGGCTGAGAACGAGGCCATCTACGTCGCCGAGCGCGTGCAGAAAGAGCTGCGACTGCCGCTCACCTTGAGCGGGCGCGAAGTTTTCACCACCGTCAGCATCGGCATCGCCCATAGCTCGCCCAACTACCAGCACGCCGAAGACATCCTGCGCGACGCGGACACGGCCATGTACCGCGCCAAGTCTGCCGGTAAGGCTCGCCACGAGATTTTCGACACGGCCATGCACGCCCGCGCCATGAATCTCCTGCAACTGGAGACCGATTTGCGCCGCGCAGTCGAGCGCGAAGAGTTCTTCATCCAGTATCAGCCCATCGTCGATTTGGACAACTTCCACCTGCGCGGCTTCGAGGCGCTCGTGCGCTGGCGTCATCCGGAGCGTGGCTTCGTCTCGCCCATCGACTTCATCCCCGTCGCCGAAGAGACCGGCCTCATCGTGCAGATAGGCGAGTTCGTCCTGCGCGAATCCTGCAAGCAGATGCAGCGCTGGCAGAAGCTCTTTCCCTCCGACCCGCCGCTCTTCATCAGCGTCAACCTCTCCGGCCGGCAGTTCGCGCAGCACGACCTCATCAACGAAGTCGCATACATCCTGAACGAAACGAAAATCGACCCGCACAGCCTGAAACTGGAAATCACCGAATCGGTCGTCATGGAAAACATCGAGACGGCCACCGAGATGCTACGCCAACTGCGAGCCCTCGGCGTCCAGCTTTCCATCGACGACTTCGGCACCGGCTATTCATCCTTGAGCTACCTGCACCGCTTCCCCATCGACACCCTCAAAATCGACCGCTCCTTCGTCACCGCCATGAGCGACAACAACGAGAACACGGAGATTGTCCGCACCATCGTCATGCTCGCGCAGAATCTCGGCATGGACGTGGTGGCCGAAGGCGTCGAGACCAACGAACAGCTCGCGCTGCTTAGGAAGCTCGGCTGCGAAAACGGTCAGGGCTACTTCTTCTCCAAACCCGTCCACACTGACGGCGCGGAGAAAATCATCTCCGACACCTACGCCTCGCAGGCGCAAGCCTTTCCCGTCAACCCGGCTTCTTCCCGAAAGGTTCTCTACGTCGCCTGAACGGGCGGCCGACGCTTTCTCTCCCCAACCCCTCTCCCCCGAAAAAGTCCCGCGAGAAACGAACGAGCTTCAACGCTCAATCATCTCTCGCGGGACTTTGGTTTTTATCTCTAAACAGTTCCGAAATACATTTAATCATAAATTATAAGAAAACCGCGTCCGAATTTTCCGACCTCTTTCCAGCCGTTCGTTCCTTCTTCCTCTTAAACTCCAAGCTTCCAGCCACTTGCGATTTGGTCTGCGGCGTCGGCACGGGCGTTGCCCTTCCCGTCGGGAAGCAACGCGCGAATTTGCCCGCTGATTTTTCCATCTCTCAAGGAGTCCAAATATGAGGAAACCGATACTGGCGATGCTTTTGGCGCTCTCTCTGTTCGGCGTCGTCGCCTTCGCCCAATCGAACACGGGTCGCCTCGTCGGAACCGTCTCCGGCCCTGACGGAGTGATTCCGGGCGCGACCGTCATCGTCATCGATACCAAGACCGGCAAGGAGCGAACGGTCGTGGCGAGCGACGACGGCTCTTTCACCGTCCCGCAGCTCGAAGTCGGAACTTACACCGTGCGCGTCACGGCCACAGGCTTCAAGACCTTTACAGCCAACGAAGTCAAAATCGACGTTGGCCGCGAATACTCTCTCAACGCTCCGCTCGAAGTCGGCGAGCTGAACGAGAACGTCCAAATCATCGCCGGAGCCGACGTGCTCAACGCGACCAACTCGGAGCTGAGCACTTCGGTCAGCCCGCGCCAGATTCAGGATTTGCCTCTGAACGGGCGCAACCCGCTCGGCCTCATCACCCTTCAGGCGGGCACGGCCTCCAACGGCGCGCAGGCCACTTCGATTAACGGTCAGCGCCCCTCGGCCACCAACATCACGCTCGACGGTCTCAACATTCAGGACAACTTCATCCGCCAGAGCGCGTCGGCCTCCACGCAGGTCGCCCTCTCGACCGACGACGTTGCCGAGTTCACCGTCTCGACGCAGAACGCGGGCGTCGAGCAGGGCTTGGGCGCATCACAGGTGCAGCTTGCGACGCCGCGCGGCCAGAACGAGTTTCACGGCGCGGTCTTCGAGTACAACCGCAACTCGCGCTTTGCCGCCAACACCTTCTTCAACAACGCGGCGGGCAACTACGGCCCTAACGACCCGCTCGTCCTCAACGGCTCGGCCGTCGCCGGTGCGCCAAAGAATCCGCGCACCTTCCGCAACTTCAACCAGTTCGGCGGCAAGTTCAGCGGCCCCATCTTCAAAAACCGTCTCTTCTTCTTCGGCCACTACGAAGGCACGCGCGACCGCCTCTCGCAGCCGAGCCTCAGAACCGTGCTCACGCCGAGCGCCCGCGCAGGGATTTTCACCTACGTCGATAACGGCGGCGTCACGCGCCAGATAAATCTCTTCGCGCTGCCCATCGGCGGCACGAATCCGCCGACCGGCATCAACCCCGTCATCCAGAGCCGCTTTCTCAACAACATTCCGACCGGCAACTCCATCGAGGCGGGCGACCAGCGCAACACCACCGGCTATCGCTTCAACCAGAAGGCCGACGCCAATGCCGACAACATGACCATTCGCCTCGACTACGACATCAACTCCACCAACACCCTGAACGCCATCTACAAACGGCAGACCGCCAACGGCTTCATCCCCGACTTCGCCGACTTCAACGGCTTCAGCCCCGAAGCAGCCGCAGGCTTCAGCACGCCGAACGATTCCTACGTCTTCGCCTATCGCTCGACGCTCTCGCCCACGTTCACAAACGAAGTGCGCGCCGGCTACGTCCGTAGCGCGCAGCTCTTCCCCGAGACGCAGCCACGACAGCCCGACCAGTTCAGCCAGACCAACCTCGCACAAGGATTGCTCGCGGGCTTCATCAGCAACCCCGAATCGACCTTCCTCTTCCAGGGACGCCACACCAAGACCTACACGCTTCAGGACAACGCCGATTATCTCTGGGGCGACCACGGCTTCCGCTTCGGCGTGCAGGCCAACGCCTATCGCGCTCTGCGCCTGAACGAAGGCGGCGTGCTCCCGACCTACGTCATCGGCGTCGGCACGAACACGCCGCAGATTACCGCCGCGCAGTTCAACAACGCGGCGCTCTTCCCCGGCGGCATCAGCACCACCGATAGAAACACGGCCAACGCGCTCTACGCCCTTTTGGGCGGCATCGTCAGCCAGCAGTCGCAGACCTTCAACGTGCTGAGCGCCGATAGCGGCTTCGTGCCCCTCGCAGGCTTCCGTCAGGACTACGCCTACGAGAACTACAACATCTACTTCTCCGACCAGTGGCGAGTCAGACCGAACCTGACGCTCAATCTCGGCCTGCGCTACGAGCTTTGGCCTTCCGTTCGAGAGCGAAACGGCGTGCTCTCGGAAGTCATCGTCGCTTCGGGTCAGTCGGCGCGCGAGGCGCTGCTGAATTCGCAGGGAGGCTTGCAGACCGCCGGGACGAACATCGGCGGCGGCAAGCTCTTCAATACCGACAAGAACAACTTCGCGCCCTCCGTCAGCTTCGCCTACCAGCCGCAGTTCACGAACAAATTCCTCGGCATGCTCTTCCCCGGCGATGGCCGGACGGTTTTGCGCGGCGGTTATCGTCTCAGCTACTTCAACGACGAGTTTCTCAAAGGCTCTTCGGGCGAAGGCGACCAGAACTCCGGCAAGCGTGAGAACGCCAGCCGCAACAATCTGAACGAACGCGTCGGCGCGCTCGGCACAATCCCGACGCCGTCCGTTCTCGTCCCGCGCACCTTCGCGCAGAACAACGCGCGCAACGGCGCGATTCAATCTGTCGCGCTCGTCGATCCGAACATCAAGCTGCCGATGAATCACGAGTACACCATCGGCATCCAGCGCGAAATCGGATTCCAGACCGCCTTCGAGATTCGCTACGTCGGCGCTTTCAGCAGCAACGTCACGCGCTACACAGACCAGAACGCGCCCGAGCTAATCAACAACGGCTTCCTCGCAGACTTCTTCCGCGCGCGCTCCAACCAAGCTCTGACCGGCCAGCTCAACTGCGCGACCACGCAGAACGCGGGCTGCCAGCCGCTTCAGGTCTTCCCGAATTTAGGGATTCTCTCCGGCACGCCCGGCGGCATCGGCAACGCCACGACCGCCGCGAACTCGACCGTCGCCAATCTCGTCAGTCAGGGCTTGCCCGGTCAGCTTGCCATCACCTACGTCGCCAACGGACTTTCGGGCAGCGTGCCCTTAGTCGCCAACCCGAACATCGTCCTCGGACTCCTGCTCTCGAACAGCGCGCGCTACAACTACAACTCCTTGCAGATGGAAGTGCGCCGACGCTTCTCGCAGGGGCTCTACTTCCAGGCCAACTACACTTTCCAGAAGACGCTCTCTAACGCTCCCGGCGTTGACCAGCGCCGCTTCGAGTTTCAGGTCTACCCCGGTCGAGACGACCTCGAATACTCGCGCGCTCAAACCGACGTGGCGCACGTCTTCAACTTCAACTCCATTTACGAGCTGCCCTTTGGCCGTGGCAAACACTTCTTCACCGACGCAGGCCCCTGGTTCGACCGCCTCGTCGGCGGTTGGCAGTTCAACTCCATCGTCACCGTCAGCACCGGCGCGCCCTTCGGCATCTTCGACCCGCGCGGCACTTTCGGCTCGACGGCTCGCTCGGCGCGCAACACCGCCAACTCCACGCTCACCAAAGAAGAGATAAAGAACCTCGTCGGCGTCTTCCGCACGCCCTGCGGCGTCTTCCTCATCAACCCGGCGGTGACGGCCATCAACCAGCAGGCTCTCGCCAACGGACAGTGCGACCAGATAGGAGCCAGCCGGGGCGCAAACGGCCTCGGCTCGGCCACCTTCCCCGGACAGGTCTTCTTCAACGTCCCGCCCGGCGAGTTCGGCAAGCTTGAGCGCTTCTTCCTGAACGGGCCGATGTACTTCAACATCGACGCCTCGATGTTCAAGAACATTCCCATCACCGAGCGCGTCCGTCTGCAACTGCGCGCCGAAGCGTTCAATCTCTTCAACCGCGCGCACTTCTCACTCTCGAATCTACAGCAGCTTCAGAGCATCAACGCGGCCAACTTCGGCAGGATTACCCAGACCGGCAATCCGCGCCTCAACGACCCGCAAGCCCGCGTCATCCAGTTCGCCGCGCGCATCGAGTTCTAACCTCGACCGTTCGGCTACAACTCAACCAAATCAGCAAGGGCGCTCGCTTCCCGACGGAGGCGAGCGCCCTTGTTTGTCTGATTCATATTCGCGCCGTCGCCGACCTTTCAGAGAAGCGAATCCAAACCTGCTTTCGGTGTTACAATACTCTCGACTTCAAGCGAGCGCGGAGACCATCGTGAGGATTGAAGAGACTATCGAAGCCAGGCGCAACGAAATCCGGCGCATCGCCGAACAGCACGGCGCATCGAACGTGCGGGTTTTCGGCTCGGTCGCGCGCGGCGAGGCCAAGCCGGAAAGCGACGTCGATTTGCTCGTCGATGTTACTTCACAGACAAGCTCCTGGTTTCCGGCAGGGCTGATTCTCGATTTGGAGAAACTGCTCGGACGCCGCGTCGAGATTGTCACTGAGAGAGCCTTACGTGAAGATTTACGCGAGCAGGTGTTGCGTGAAGCTATACCTCTATGAAAGATGATGCTGTTTATCTGCATCATATCGCAGAGTGTATCCGTCGCATCGAGGAAAATACCGGAGGCGGTCGAGACCTGTTTCTGGCTTCACATGCGCTCCAGGATGCGACGTTGAGAAATCTACAAACATTGAGCGAAGCGACGCAGCGCCTGTCGGAAGAGATAAAGTCAACGCATTCCGAAATCGAATGGACGCGAATCAGTGCATTTCGCAACGTGCTGGTTCACAACTACCTCGGCATAGATTTGGAGTTGATTCTGGAAATTGTCGAGCGCGATGTGCCGAAATTGAAGCGTGCTGTCGCGGAGATGCTACGAAATACAACGTAGAGCGCTTCTTAAACTCTCCATCTAAAACTCATCCGAACCTCGTCTTCTCAGGACGATAGCTTTCCCTCTCTCTCATTACGTTTCAGATACTCTCTCTGCTCTCCGCTCTTCCGCGTTCTATGCATCAATCATCCTGCCTGCCGACGCGCCGCTTTGCTGAAGAATAAGATTTGTCAATCGGTCAAATCTTAAAAAATAAGAAAACCTCATCCGAATTTTGCTAGAGAGCCGCGCGCGGCTTCGGCGTCTCGCCCTTAAAACCCTCCCGTTTCAACAGTTGAAGACGTTGCTTCTTTCGAGGCACGGGCATTGCCCCGTCTCTTTTGCGTAGAAGAGAGCCGCGCGGGCTCGTCGTGCCTGTTTGAGATTTTCTCATCGATGCAGACCGAGACCCTGCGACCTCTTCTCAACGCTGACGGGCGCGAAATCGTCTCTCCCCGGCGCCCGGGCGGCGAGTAGGAAAGATTCGACCTGCACCGGCAGGTTTTTATCTCAATTCTTTGAGGAGAAGTTTATGGCAAGAATCAAATTTATGATTGTGGCAGCAGCCGTCATGCTGTTTGCGCTGAGCGCTGTCGCGTTTGGGCAGACCGAGACCGGCCAGATTATCGGGAAGGTCTCCGACCCGAACGGCGCGGTCGTTCCCGGCGCGAACGTGACGGTCAAGTCAGTCGAGACCGGAGCCGAGCGCACGGCCACGACCAACGACGAAGGCTCCTACACCGTCACGAACCTTCAGCCCGGCCTCTACGAAATCTCCGTGCAGGCGGCCAACTTCGCGCGCAGCACGCAGCGCATACAGTTGTCCGTCGGCGCTAAAACCTCCGTCGAGACTGTTCTGTCGGTCACAGAGATTGCCGCCGGGACGGTCGATGTCGTCGCCGGCAGCGGCGTCGAAGTCAACACGCAGAACCAGGAGCTTTCGACCGTCGTGACGGGGACGCAGATTCGTCAGCTCCCGACGCTGACGCGCAACCCTTACAACCTCGTCGGACTCTCCGGCAACGTCGCTTCAGACGACCCCGGCGATGCCGTGCCGGGCGTCGGCGTCAGCTCGCGCGGCGCGGGCTACAACATCAACGGTCAGCGCGCCGCCTCGACCAACACCCTGCTCGACGGCGCTGACAACAACAACGCCTACTACGCCTCGGTCGGCCAGCTCATCCCGCTCGACGCCGTCGGCGAGTTTCGCGTCATCACGAGCAACTTCTCCGCCGAGTACGGGCGAGCTTCGGGCGGCATCATCAACGTCGTCACGCGCTCGGGCTCGAACGAGTATCACGGCTCGCTCTACGCGTTCAACCGTATCTCGAAGCTGGCCTCGAACGGCTTCAACAATAACGCCAACGCAGTGCCGCGCGGCGTCTTCACGCGCAACCAGTTCGGCTACACCTTCGGCGGCCCCATCAAGAAAGATAAGCTCTTCTTCTTCAACTCGACCGAGTGGATACGCGTCCGCAGCACCGGCGAAGTGCTATCCATCGTCCCGACCGCAGAGCTTATCGCCGCATCATCAGCCGCCACTCGCGCCTATTTCAGCAACTTCAACCTCAAGGCCAACGCGCGCCCGACAGGGCAGGTCTTGACCGTCGCCGATGTCGTCAGCGACTTCGAGCTTCCGGCGGGCAACGCCTTCGCCGCGCTTCCGGCGAACATGCCCGCCTTCCGCACGGTCGGCTTCGCCGTCCCGACAGACCTCGGCGGCGGCTTCCCGCAAAACGACCTCCAGACCGTCACGCGCATCGACTGGAACCTGACGCAGAACACGCAGATTTACGGTCGCTACGCCATCCAGAATCAGAAGTTCCTGCTCGGCACGACCGGCTTCAGCCCTTACGAGGGCTTCGACACGCCCTCTTCAAACTTCAACCAGAACGCGCTCGTCTCTCTGACGCACAGCTTGACGCCCAACTTCGTCTCGCAGACCAAGCTCGTCTATAACCGTCTGCGCAACGACGCGCCTTACGGCGAGCAGCCCATCGGCCCCGGCCTCTTCTTCTTCCCGAACACCGGCGCGACCATCGGCGGCCAAGCCGTCGCCTTGCCCGGCTACTGGCCTTACAACCCCGCTTCGAGCCCCGTCGGCTTCGGCGGCCCGCAGAATCTCGGCCAGGTCTTTCAGGACATGAACTACAACATGGGCAACCACCAGCTTCGCTTCGGCGGGCAGTACGTCTACATTCAGGACAACCGCTTCTTCGGCGCTTACCAGAACGCCGTCGAATCGCTCGCCCCGCAGGGCAACTACGTGACGGCCCTGAACAACTTCGTCACCGGACAGTTGACGCAGTTTCAGGCCGCGGTCTTCCCGCAGGGGAGATTCCCCGGCGAGAGCGTTGCGCTCCCCGTCGGGCCGCCCGACTTCACTCGCAGCAATCGCTACCACGAGTGGGCGACCTACTTCAACGACGCGTGGCGCGTGCGTCCCAACTTCACCTTGAACCTCGGCCTGCGCTACGAATACTACGGCGTGCAGAAGAACAAAGACCCGCGCCTCGACTCGAACTTCTATTTCGGCCCCGGCGCGACGCTCGCAGAGCAGTACGCCAACGGTCGGATTATGATTGCCGAGGACAGCCCGGCGGGCGGCCTCTGGCATCCTGACAAGAACAACTTCGCTCCGCGCATCGGATTCGCCTGGGACGTTTTCGGCGACGGTCGAACCTCCGTTCGCGGCGGCTACGGCCTCGCCTACGAGCGCAACTTCGGCAACGTCACCTTCAACGTCATCCAGAATCCGCCCAACTACGCCGTGCTCGCCTTAGTCGCCGGGCGCGACGTGCCTTCCATCGCCATCACGCCGAACAACTTCGGCCCGCTCTCCGGCAACTCCGGCACCGTGCCTCTGCCGCGCACCTCCGTCCGCCACGTCCGCGAAGACATCCGAAACGCCTACGCGCATTTCTGGAGCGGCGCCTTCGAGCGGCAGGTCGGGCGCGACAATCTCTTCTCGGTCGAGTATTCGGGCTCGGCTGGCAGGAGTCTCTATTCCATCAGCCAGTTCAACGTGCCCGGCTCGGCGGCGGTGCTCCTCGGCAGTTCCGACCCGAACGCGCGGCTCAACACGCAGTACAGCACCATCAACACGCGCGGCAACGACGGCTACTCCAACTACAACGGACTGAACATCGGTTTTCGCGGCAACAACTTCCGCAACCTCGGTCTTCAGTTCACCACCAACTACACCTACTCCGTCACGAAGGACAACCTCAGCTCGACCTTCAGCGAAGGCGCTTTCAACTTCAACGTCGGCCTGACGAACCCTTATGACCCGTCGCTCGACTACGGCTACGCCGATTTCGACGTGCGCCATCGCTTCGTCGCCAGCTTCAACTGGGACGTGCCCCTGGCGCGCAACGCGACGGGCTGGCGGCGTCAGGCGCTCGGCGGCTGGACGCTCGCCGGAATCTTCAACGCGCGAACCGGCACGCCCTTCACCATCTACGACGGCACGAACGCCAACAACCGCTCGCCGCGACTCGTCCCGACGGGGAATCTGACCGTCAACGTCGTCGATACGGGCGACCCGAACACGTTCAGCTACATCGACCTCGCGGGGCAGCCTCAAGGGGCTTTCCTCGACCCGCGCTGCGGCTGCTCGGACTTCGGCCCCTACCCTGCGAACATGACGCGCCGCAACGAGTTTCGCGGCCCCGGCCTCTGGAATCTGGACGCCGCCCTCTACAAGACGTTCCGCATCACGGAGACCTCCAACATCCAGCTTCGCGCCGAGGCGTTCAACGTCCTCAACCACGCGAACCTATACATCCTCGGCTTCACGAACGACGTGAGCACCGGCTTCATTCCGGCAGCCCGAGGCGTCACCACTAACGGCAACCTCGAACGCCGCAACATTCAGCTCGCCGTCAAGTTCACCTTCTAACTCACGCCCCGAGCGTGAGCCAAACTCGATTGGGGAGTCGTTTGCAGACTCCCCAATCTTTTATTTCCGGCTCAGGAAAATTAACATGGATGGACACGATGAAAAGAAACGACGAAGTCGGCAGCGTGAACGCTGAACTGAAAGACGAATGCCTTACTGCTTTTCATTCCGCGTTCATCGTTCGTCGTTCGTCCTTACTTTTCGCCTCGCTTCTGCTCGCGTCGCTCTCCGTGCTCGCCGTGCGCGCACAGTCGGACTCCTTCGACACCGAGCCGACCAGAGGCGGCCTCAATAGCATTCAGGGAAACGTCTATCTGCCTTCCGGCAGACGCCTTGAGCGGCGCGTGCGCGTGCGCCTGACGAGCGTGAGGACGGGCGATATGTCCACGATGACGGACGCCAACGGCTCCTTCTACTTCCGACGCCTCGCCGCCGGAACCTACCGCATCAGCATCGACGCCGGGCGGGAGTTTGAAGCCGCAGGCGAGACCGTCGATATTCTCGAAGGCGGCGACCCGCGCTCCGGTCAGAACGTCACCGTGCAGATTCAGTTGCAGTTGAAAAGCGAAGGAGGGAAAACTTCTGCGGCGGCTGTGGTCGATGCCGCGCTCGCCGCCATCCCCAAGCAGGCGCGCGACCTCTACGAGCGTGCGCTCAAGTCGGCCAACTCCGGCGAGCACAAAAAGGCCGTCGAGCACTTGAAGGCGGCGCTGGAGATTCACCCGCAGTTCGCGCTCGCCTTAAACGAGCTTGGCGTCCAACACCTGAAGCTCAATCAGGCGGAAGATGCCGCGCGCGCCTTCCGCTCCGCGCTTGAGCTTGCGCCGAACGCGCCCGTCTTTCATCTCAACCTCGGCATCCTGTTCATCCAGCAGAAAAATTTCGCCGAAGCGGAAAAAGCCCTGCGCCGCGCCGCAGAGCTTGACGACGCGCTCGTCGGCGCGCATCTCTACCTCGGACGCGCGCTCATCGGGCTCGCTCGTTACGACGAAGCCGAGCGCGAGCTTCGACGCGCCGTCGCGCTCGGCGGCGACTCGGCACGGATGGCTCATCGCTATCTCGGCGTCGTCTACATCGAGCGCGGAGAGCCTGCACGCGCCGTCGATGCGCTCGAAACCTACCTGCGCCTTGAGCCCAAAGCGAAAGAGGCCGCCCAGATTCGTGAAATCATCAAAGACCTCCGCACGCAGTCCGCACCGCCTCGAAAGTAAAGCGGGGCATCATCTCTCGCTTTGAGAAACGGCGGGGCATCGCTTCCTTTTCAATTCCCTCAACGCCCTTTCGACAGTTTTTTTAGCAACTCCGCGAAGCCGGGCTCGCCTCGCAGCGCATCGAGAGCCGGGTCGCCGCTCAGCTCCGCCGCATCGTCGAAGCCCTTCTCGACGGCTCGCCGGAGAGCGTCGAGAGCCTTTCGTTTCTCGCGCTTGAGCGCGTAGGCGCGCGCAAGGTCGAAGTGCAGGCGCGCGCTGTCGGGCGCGATTTCCAACGCCGCTTCGAGCAACGAGACGGGGCGCGAGTATTCCTCTCTCTCTCGCAGAAGGCTCAACGCGACTTCGTACACTTGCGCGAAGAACTGTCGAAGCGCACGGCGCGCGACTCGACGCCCGCCCGTGTCTTTCGTCTCGGCTGAGAGCCGTTTGAGGTCGGCAATGCTCTTTCTGAAATCGAGCGAGGCATCTGTTCGCGCGTCGGCGTCGCTCGCACGTTGCTGAGTTTCGAGAAGAGCGTGAAGCGAGCCGACGAGTCTCTGCTGTCGCTTAATCTGCTCATCCTCTTCTTCGCGTGCGCGCCTGACTTCTTTCGTCTCGCCGAGTTGCGCCGCGCGCCGCTCAGGCTCGGAGATGTCGCGCAAGCCTCTGAAATCGGAGGCCAACGCGCGATAACTTCTGAAAGCTTCGTAAGGCTGCCCCGTTTCTTCGCGCAGACGCGCCGACGTAGCGGCTCTCTTCCAAAGCTCTTCGACGAGCGTTTCGTCTCTCTCTCTTCGTCCGGTCTTCATCGCCTCAAGCTCCAGCCATTCGACGGCCTCTGTGCAAAGCTCGGGCGAAGGCCAGGAGTGGCCGCCGTCGAAGAGTTCGAGGCGATGCGTCGCGTCGAGGCGTTCGAGCGCGTCGTCGAGCAGTCGCATTTCGGGGAAGTTGAAATCCTCCGTCCCGGCGATGAGGAAGAGAGGGAAGGGGACTCCGGCTTGAGGCGCGAGCCCGGCGGGGTAGCCCGCGCCGACGGCGACTACTCCGGCCAGGCAATCCTTGCAGAGATAGCCGAGACGAACGGCCGTGCGCGCGCCGCCGGAGAAGCCGGCCGCGTAGACGCGCCGCGCGTCGATGGAGAGACGCGCACGCGTGTCGTCCCACATCGCGGTCGTCGCTTCCCACGCCTCCCTGAGCGAGCCGTTTCGAGAGTTGTTCGAGCCGGCCACTATCCAGCCGTAGCGCTCCGCAGCCGCGCGGAAAAGCTCGACCGGCAGAGCCCCGCGCGCCGCCGGGTCGAAGCAGTAAAGAATCGGCCAACGCTTCTCCGGCGTATAGCCCGACGGCAGGTAGAGCGCGTAGCTCTGGCTCGGATTCTCTCTGACCGCGACGCGCTCGACGATACGTCCGCGCGGCAACTCCTGCGCATCGTCGGCGCGAATGGCCGGCGTGCTCGCAGGGGAAGAGACGGGTTGACTCGTGTCTGGATTTTGCGCCCTGAGCGACTGAAGCGAGGCGCAGACGAGAAGGAAGACTGTGATTGACTTTCGCACGTTTGGACGCGGCAGGGAGCGCGGGCACTGTCTCGTCGAGGCGGCGACTCGCGTCGGCCTCTACATTCATCCGCGCGGCTCGAAGCTTCCGGCGCTGCGGCTCTCCTGTCGCGCGCGGTGCTGAAACTCTTTGATGGCCTTGAGCAGTTTGACGCCGACATCCCAGTTCAAATCGTCGCCCTCGAATTTGAAGAGAGGCAGGTCGCGCAGGTTGGAGGGCACGGGCAGGCGCGCGTCCCAGAGCAGGGCGACGCGCCGGTCGTAGAGCACGAAGGCGGTCGTCAGCTCCGTGAGCAGCTTCTCCTTGAGAGCGTACTGGCCTGCTTCGTCCTTGCAGCACTCTTCGCCGGTGACGATTATCAGCCCGGCTTCGCAATCGCGCATCGCGCGGAAAATCTCTTCGGAGACGACGCTCGCGCCCGGCTCGCGCTCTTCGACGATGCGGCTCTCGATGTCGGCCAGCTCAAGCACGGTCTGAAGCTGCTCGATGAGCTTGGCGCGACGGCTGCCGGAGACGAAGACTCGAAGCCTGTCGGCCTCGCGCATCGGCGTCGTCAATGATGCTGCTGCTGTCGGCATTGTTCGCGCAGGCGCGCTCGTGTTCGAAGCGATGACGGGGAAGCGTCTTTCAGTCTCGGCGGCGTGCATCTCTCGCAGCTCTCTCGAAGTCGGCGCGCTTCGACCTGCGAGATGACTGGCAAGCTCTTCGCGCTCGACGCGCAGGCGCGCAGGCTGGCCGCGCTTGCCGATGGTCACGGTGCCGAACTCGGCGGCCTGGCAGAGATGAAAGAAGCAGACGACGTTGCCCTCCATCGTCTTTTCGTTCTGCTCAAGCGAGGCGGCGTAGAGCGCCTGCCAGTAGGCGGCGATGTCCGCGTGCGTGAAGAGGTCTAAGCTCTGCTGGTGCATCCATTCGAGCGCGGAGCGGTAAGGGGCGGTGTTGTCTAAGAGCGCGCGGTAGGCTTCGGCTTCCGGTTCGAGCTTGCGCGCAAACTCCCAGCCGAGCGGGCTCAGTTGCAGTCGCTCGCCGCTTCGGGTGACGATGCCCCAAAACTCGTAGGCCGCCACCTTCCTCGGCTCGAAGACGCGCTTCTTCACGTCGTCCATCGCCTCGACGATGGAGACGCCCGAGGGCTTCTTCTTGAGATACTGCACAACCTCGCGCACGTCTCCGGCCGTCGCCAGCACGGGCAGCGTCAGAGGCTGCTGCGGTTCGCCTTCGTCCGTGTGAATCAGCAACCGCAGAGACGCGCGCGCCTCGTCCTCTCTCTTTTCGACCGCCGACGGCGCGTGCGCCTCGAAGCCGCGTTCACGCAAAGGGGCGCGCTGTTCGTTTCTCTCCGCCGCCGGAAGTATCAGACGTGACATCGCAAACTCAAACCTCCATCCCTTTTCGCCCTTTTCGCGCCGCACGCCTTACGCGCGACGGGTGTCGGCGCGTCGAAGCACACGAACGCGCCGCCGAAGCTTCAGACCCGACAGGCCGCAAGCGCCGACCGGGGCGCGCTCTCAACGGTCGAAGTCTTCCGCGTTCTCTAGCCCCATGTCGGGCTGGTCGGCGGCGAGCACGAGCGGGTCGATGCGGTAACGCTTAATCTTGGCGTGCAGCGTCGTCACCTTCACGCCGAGCAGACGCGCGGCGCGGCGTTGATGCCCGCCCGTGCGAATCAGCGCCCAGCGAATCATCTCCGTCTCGAAGCGTCGCACCTCTTCGTAGAGGTTGAGACTGCGCTTGCCCTCGTGCGGCTGCGCGTGCTTGAGCGACTCGACCTCTTTGAGGAGCGTGAGCGTCAGCTCTTTGAGGGCTTCGAGCTTGATGGCCGAGGGGAGCTGTTTGTCGGGCGTCTCGTTCTGCTCGGCGCTTTCGATGATGTAGTGTTGCCTGTCTTCCATAATTCCGGCTGCTTCCATTGTTAATCTGCCTCCTGTCAAATTAAGAGAGCGCGTGCGCCGTCGCGACAGTTCGGCGTGAACGACGCTTCGGCGCGCGCCCTTCTACTCTGCCAGCCCAAGCAGTTGCTTGAGGCAATGCTCTTCGACTATCTCCGTGTTTCTCACGCTCAGCTTCAAATCTTTTCCGTCGTTGGGCAGGAGCCATTCGCCCTTCGAGTCGCGCATCAGATGACCCAGCTCGTGCAGAAGCATCAAAGCCTTCGCCTCTCTGGTCGAGGTCGGGAATCTTCCGATTGAAGTGTTGAGCGAGCCTCCGAGGGGAATGCCCGAGAGCGGCCCCCGGCTGTTGATGGTCGCCTCGTCGAAGAGACGATAAGTGACTCCGGTCTTATGGTTTTGCACGAGTATGTAATCGCCCGACATGCGAATGGCAATCGTGCTCTTTTCGAGCGGCTTGCGCTTGAGCTGCCCGGTCAGACGATTGAGCACCTCGACGGCGGTCGATGAGCCGCCGAAGAAACGGCTGCACGTATTGTCGTCCTTCAGAATCCGGAAGGTGTCCAGATATGCCCTCATGTATGTCGGCTCAAGAGCCGAGACGTTGAGCGGCGTCGGCACGGGCAGAGGAAGCGAGACGGCCTCTGCGGGCGCGACGGGCACTGAGACGCGCTCGGCCGCAGGCTCGACGGTCGTCGTAGTCGCCGCCGAAGGCTCGGCGCTCGTGTTGGCCGAAGGCTCGGCCGCCGTCGTTATCTCCGGCGCGAGCGGCGCGAGGCTTCGCATGTGAAAGGCGGGCGCGCCCGCCTCGTCGGGCTGAATGAAAGTGGTTTGCGCTGAAGTAGTCATCTCTATCGACATAGCGAGGACAAATAGAAGGAGAACGCGTTGGAGTCGCATCGACATGCCTCCCGAGACCTTCGGCTCATAGAAGTTTGTCCCTCCACTTTGTTTCCGACATTCATTCTTTGAAGGCGCTCGCTCGCTCGTCGCGCGCGGCGGATGTGCTCTACGGCTTCAGGCAACATCCTTCCGCCGAGACCTGGTTTGACCGATAGATGCTCGCTCGCCGCCTGAAGAAAGCTCGCCGCGCGCTTCAGTAATTATCAAAGTTTCTCAAAGCCTCCGGCGGCTTCGAGCGTGGGGCTCAGGAGGACGGGCGCGGCGCTTCAAAGACCGAAGATAAACCGAGGCGAAGAGCGCTTCCTTCTTCGTCTCGCCGTTCGACCTGCAAGCAGTTTGCGTTGTCTTCGGGGAGGCTCGGTCGGGCCTGCTCGTCGCCGGAGCGCGCATCGGTGGATGCGACGCGTCGATTTTTAGACTAATGATTGACTGATGAGAAGAACTTTGTGATGAACGGGTCAACGCCCGTGATAAAGCGGACTCAGGATGGACTCGAAGCTATGGCGGGACATTCGACTAACAAGAAAATTAACAGGGATAGACAGGAGGAACAGAAATGATGAATGCGGAATGATGAATGATGAATGAAAAGCAGAAAGCTTTGGTCTTTACATTCCGCATTCATCATTCCGCATTCATCATTTGTCTTTATCCTGTCCATCCCTGTTTGAATTTCTGTGCTAAAGATTATTGCCGAGGGCGTTCTGCAAGTTTTCGCGGTAGTTGCGGCTGAGGGTTAGCTCCGTGCCGTTGTAGAGGATGACGCGGTATTCGCCGTGACTCCAGGATTGAAGCTCCTGTATGCGGCCGAGGTTGACGATGGTCGAGCGATGAATGCGTATGAACTTCTTAGGGTCGAGCTGCGATTCGAGGCTGCTGATGGTTTCCCTGAGCAGGTAGGCTTTCTTCGCGGTGTGGACGCTGACGTAGTTGCCTTCGGCCTCTACCCAGTCGATTTCGTCGGTCGGGAGAAAGAAGACGCGCCCGGCTGTTTTGACGACGAGGCGTTCGAGATACTTCGATTCGGCCTCTATTTGTTTGAGCAGGGCGAGAATCCTCTGGTCGAGATTGCCGTTGCGCTCGCGCCTGAGATGCGTCTTGGCGCGGTCGAGGGCGGCTTGGAAACGCTCCCGGTCGAAGGGCTTGAGCAGGTAGTCGAGGGCGTGAACCTCGAAGGCGTGGACGGCGTAGTGGTCGAAGGCCGTGACGAAAATTACCATCGGCATCCGTTCGGTCTTGAGCGCGTCGAGCACAGCGAAGCCATCGACTTCGGGCATCTGCACGTCGAGCAGGAGAAGGTCGGGCATCTGTTCGGCGACCGCCGCGATGGCCTCGCGCCCGTTGACGCACTCGCCGATAATCTCTATCTCGGGGTCGTCTTTGACCATCGTGCGAATCTTCTCGCGCGCGAGAGGCTCGTCGTCAACGACCAACACACGTATGCGGGCGGCGTCCTCCATCCGGCATCTTCTTCTTTCCGTTTAAGCTGAGCGGCTCTCTGACCCGGCTCGCCCTGCCCGCCACGCTGCCTGCTGAAGCAATCGTGTAAAAAAAGGAGCGGCGCGGCAATCCTTTTAGCGAAAAGTTTTCGCTTGCGGGTTGCCGTGCCCGTTTCTTCGCAGCTCAGAGCGCGTTTCAGTTGGCGACGTGTTTTCGGGGGGCTGGCTCGGTCGTCGCAGGAATCTCAAGAGTCACGATGAGTCCGCCCGCCGGGTCGTTGGCTAGCTCGAAGCGATGCGCCTCGCCGTAGAGCTGTTCGAGGCGGGCACGCGTGTTAGCAAGCCCCAGACCTTGCTTGACCCCGTTGTTGGCAATTTGACTTGCCTTCAAGCCGGGGCCGTTGTCTTTGACCTGTATACGAAGCGAGCCGTTTTTTCGTTCCGCCAGAATTTTTATCTGGCCGGGAGTGGAGCGCGGGGCGATGCCGTGACGGATGGCGTTTTCGACGATGGGCTGGAGAATGAGGTTGGGGACTTGCGTGTCGAGAGCCTGCGAGTCGATGTCGAGGCTGGTGGTGAGACGGTCTTGAAAGCGTATGCGCTCGATTTCCAGATAGCACTTGAGGAACTCAAGCTCCTGCCGGAGCGTCACCTCCTGCGTGCCGGAGTTCTCAAGCGTGAGGCGCAGGAAATCGCCGAGGCGCGCAATCATCTTGTCGGCGGCCTCCGTGTCTTTGTAGAGCAGGGCGGAGATGGAATGCAGCGTGTTGAAGAGAAAGTGGGGTTGCAGTTGCATCTTCAAAGCCTGAAGCTCGGCTCGCGCGAGTTGCGTCTGGAGCTGCGAAGTCCTGAGTTCTCCTTCGCGGTAGCGACGATAATAGTTGAAGGAGTGGCTGGCGAGGACGATGAGACCGTAGATGCCTATATCTTCGCTCGAATTGTAGATGATGGTGCGAACCGTGCCGATGAGACTGTAGGGTCTGTCGCCCCATGCGAAGATGAGGTAGTAGATAATCTGCGAGCCGCCGCCGACGACGACGGCGCAGAGCGCGCCGCAGAGAATGTGTACGGGCACGTTTCGACGCCACGTCTGCTGGTCGATGGGAAAGCGTTGCGCTATCCAGAGCACGACGGGCGTCGCCAGCGCCCAGAGATACGGGTAGATAAACTGGTAAGATGCCGCTTCAGTCCACGTCAACGGACGCTCTGAGAGAAGCGAGGTGAAATAAGTCTGGCTCGTGAAGGCGAGGGCGGCCACCGTCCATACGATGAGGATTATCCCGAGTCGAACCCAGGTGCGCTGCCACATCATTCTCTCTTTCATCTCAGTCTCCCAAAGCTGAAGCTCTCTCAGGCGGAATATTCTTAGCGTGTGGAGGCAGGCATGAGTCCACGAATCTCTGAGTTGATGCGAGGCGGTCTCGTCCTACTGGTCACGGGTCGGGCACGGGAAAGCATCTGCGAATATAATGGTTCGGGTCGCGGAAGTGAAGAGATGTGGGACGAAACGGTCGGAGGCGGTGACGAGGCGGAAGAGAAGCGTGCCGGGCGGCGCGAGGCTAGCGTCATTCGCTGCTCTCGACTCGTGGCGGGTCTGGATAATTGAATTTAGGCAGCCATCTTTTGGATAATTACGCTCATCAACATCAACAGACGTTGAAAGATGAAGAACTCGGCTCACCCGCCTTCAAAGCGGGACGCCTCGCACGCGGCGTTCGACATCTATTCAACTAAAGGTTTCTCGAAAATTCCAGACAGGACGCTGAAGCTTTTCAGTATTCTCGAAACCTATATGTGCTCCCCAACGCCATCCTTTTATGAGTTCGGCCCTTTTCGTCTCGACGTGATGCGCGCCCTGCTGCTCCGCAAAGGGGAGCACGTGCCGCTCTCGCCGAAAGCCTTTGAGACGCTCCTCACGCTCGTACGCAATCGCGGGCGGGTGATGAAAAAGGAGGAACTCATCGAGCGCATCTGGCCTGACAGTTTCGTCGAAGAGGGAAACCTCACGCAGAACATCTTCGTCCTCAGAAAAGCTCTCGGCGAAGGCCCGAACGACCATCGCTACATCGTCACCGTGCCCGGACAGGGTTATCGCTTCGTCGCGCCCGTGAGAGGTTTATCGGAAGAGACGGCGGAGACGGCGGGCGAAGCGCGCGGGCTTGCGCCGCAGACGTTCGAGGGCGTCGAGACGGTCGCTTCAATCGCCGTGCTTCCCTTCAAGACGCTGGGCGGCGAAGAGGCTTCCGACAGATTCCTCGGCCCCGGCCTCGCCGACGCGCTCATCACGCGCCTCAGCAGCATCACGAAGATAACCGTCCGCTCGACGACCGCCGTCCTCAAATACACCGACCCGGAACAGAACCCCTTCGACGCCGGACGCGAGCTTGGAGTCGAGACAGTTCTGAGCGGCTACGTGCAACGCTCCGGCGAGAGGATTCGCGTCACCGTCCAGCTCGTGCGCCTCAGAGACGGAAAGACGCTCTGGGCTGAGAAGTTCGACGAGAAGTTTACCGACGTGTTCACCGTGCAGGATTCCATCTCGGAACAGGTCGCAGGCGCTCTGACTCTGAAGCTGACCGCCGAAGAGCAGCGCCTCCTGACCAAACGCTACACGGAGAACTCCGAAGCCTTTCAAGCCTTCATCAAAGGGCGCTACTTCTGGAACAAACGCACGACCGAAGGCTTGAGAAAAGCAATCGAGTACGCGCAGCAGGCCATCGCCATCGACCCGGCCTACGCGCTCGCCTACGTAGGTCTCGCAGACTCCTACAACCTTCTCCCCGGACACAGCGGACTCTCTCCGAGAGATGCTTTCCCCAAAGCGAAGGCCGCCGCCATGCGTGCCTTAGAGATTGACGACACGCTCGCCGAAGCTTACGCTTCGCTCGGCTTCGTCAACTATCGTTTCGATTGGGACTGGGCCGCCTCCGAGCGCAATTTCCTCAGAGCCGTCGAGCTGAAGCCCAACTACCCGACGGCGCATCACTGGTACGGCGAATCGCTCGCCGCCACCGGACGCCTCGAAGAATCCATCGCCACGCTCGAACGCGCGCTTGAGCTTGACCCGCTCTCGCTGCCCGTCAACACAGACCTCGGACAATCGCTCTACTTCGCGCGCCGCTACGAAGAGGCTTCCGAACAGCTTCGCCGCGCGCTCGAAATGGATTCAAACTTCATCCGCGCCCTCATCATCCTCGGAATGGTCTACGACCAGCAGGGGCGCTTCGACGGCGCGACCGCGCTCATGCAAAAGGCGGTCGAGCTTTCGGCGCGCAATCCTCTCGCGCTCTCTGGCCTGGCCTACACCCACGCTTCCGCCGGAAAAGCTCTGGAAGCGCGCCTCATTCTCGAAGAGCTGCAACAGCTCTCGCGCCAGCGCTACGTCTCGCCCTACAACCTCGCCGTCGTTCACGCCGGACTCAGAGAGACCAGCGCCGCCCTCGACTTCCTCGAAAAAGCCGTCGAGCAGAGAGACGTGTGGCTCGTCTGGCTCAAGGTCAATCCCAGATTCGACCCGCTTCGCGCCGATTCGCGTTTCGAGGAGCTGATGCGCCGCGTCGGGCTGATTTCCTGAAAACAGTCGGAGCGGATGAGAAAACAGGCTGCGAGGTTTGAAAAACTGCTTCAAAGCAGTACACAATCTTTCGGTCTGCCCTCTCCGTCGAGCCGTGCTTTAAGAATTTCTAATAAAATTTAATTTACTTTTAATGACTTCGACCCCGCTTCGCCTACATGATTGAGAGATGCAGATAAACGAGATTGGAATTGAGAGCGAACACGAGCAGGTCTGGTGCTGCGTCGAGCCTGAAATCGGCTATCGCGGCATCATCGCCATTCACAGCACGGCGCTCGGCCCGGCGGTCGGCGGCGCGCGTTTCTGGAACTACGAAACGGACGGGCAGGCCGTCGAAGACGCACTGCGACTTTCGCGCGGGATGACTTACAAGAACGCTCTGGCGGGTCTGCCGCTCGGCGGCGGCAAGTCCGTCATCATCGGCGACAACCGGACGCCCGAGCGCGAGCTAATCTTCCGCACTCACGGTCGCTTCATCGAAGCCCTCGGCGGGCGCTACATCACCGCCGAAGATGTCGGCACGGGAACCGCCGACATGGACTACATTCTTCAGGAGACCTGCCACGTCGCCGGTCTGGCCGGGCGCTCCGGCGACCCTTCGCCCGTCACGGCGCGCGGCGTCTTCCGCGCCGTTCAGGCGTCGGCCACGTATCGCTGGGGCTCGGACAATCTCGAAGGGCGCACCGTCGCGCTCCAGGGCTGCGGCCACGTCGGCTATTATCTCGCCGGAGAGCTGCACCGCGCCGGAGCGCGCCTCGTCGTCGCCGACATCGACCCGGCGCGCGTCAATCAGGTTGTCGCGGAGTTCGGCGCACGCGCCGTCGGCACGGAAGAAATCTACGGCGTCGAGGCCGACATCTTCGCGCCCTGTGCGCTCGGCGGCATCATCAACGACAGAACCGTCCCGCAGTTCAAAGTAGAAATCATCGCGGGCGCGGCCAACAACCAACTGCTCGAAGCACGTCACGGCGACGCGCTTGAAGCGCGCGGCATTCTTTACGCGCCCGACTACGTCGCCAACGCCGGCGGCATCATCAACGGCTGCATCGAGCTGCTCGGCTGGGAGCCCGCCCGCGCCCGCGCCAAAGTCGAAGCCATCCACGACACCTTGCTCGACATCTACGAACGCGCCCGCGCCGCAGGCATCCCGACCTACAAGGCCGCCGACGAGCTTGCCGAAAAACGACTACGCGCCTCTCAATCTTGAGGTCAGGCTAGCGCACCGAAAAATTAACAGGGATGGACAGGATAGACAGGATGAAAAGAAATGCGGAATGATGAATGATGAATGATGAATTGAAGACCGATGCTTTTGCTTTCATTCCGCATTCCGCATTCCGCATTCATCATTTGCCTCTATCCTGTCTATCCTGTCCATCCCTGTTTGAATCTCTTCTTGTACGGAGCTTTCGGATGAAGAAAACTTTTGCGCTGCTCGTGCTCGTGTCTGTGATAGCTGCGACTGCTTTCGCGCAGAAGCAGGCGAGGACGGACGCGGATTGGACGGCGATGGTGGAGGCGGAGCGCGCGTTTGCCGCCGCGTCGAAAGAGAAGGGGATGCGCGAAGCGTTCCTCGCCTATCTCGCGGAGGGGAGCATCCTCTTTCGCCCGACGCCCGTGGACGGCAGAAAGGTCTGGCTCGACCGCAAAGACGCGTCGGGGATTCTCACCTGGCAGCCCTCGCTCGCGGAGGTGTCGCGCTCGGGCGACTTCGGCTATACGACAGGCCCTTGGGAGTTCAGGCAGAAGAGCCTTGAAGAGAAGCCGGTCGGCTACGGCTACTTCGTCTCGGTCTGGAAGAAGCAGCCGGACGCCTCCTGGAAAGTCGTCATCGACATCGGAACCTCAAACCCAGAGCCCACAGCGCCAACCGACGCACCGCGCCCGCCCGACAGTAAACATTCTGCTGCGCGGAAAAGCAGGTCGAAGATAAACCTTGAGGCCGAGCGCGCCGCGCTGCTTCGAGCCGACAGAAAGTTCGCCGCCCGCTCGACGGCAGGAGGCACGCTCGAAGCGTTTCGCGCCCACGTCGCCGAAGATGTCAGGCTCTACAGGCAGAACGCCTTCCCCTTCGCCGGAAGAGAAGCGGCGCTCTCGGCGCTCGAAGCGCGTCCCGGCCTCTTCAACTGGCAACCCGCAGGCGCAGACCTCGCGCGCTCCGCCGACCTCGGCTATACCTACGGCTCATACGAATTCAGGAGCAGCGCCAACGCGTCTGACACGAGCGCAGACTCTTCCGTCGAGCGCGGCGGTTATCTTAGAATCTGGCGGCGACACGGCGACGAATGGAAAATCGTCTGCGATGTGACCAACCCGCTCCCGCCGCCCCGACCCGCCGCGACCGCTTCGACGACGACCGGAGGCGATAACTGACGACCGAGCGCGCCCTGCCGGACGCTCCCGTAGCATTCTTCTCAACAAGCTTCGTCGCACACGCGCGCGTGCCACCGAAGCGCCTTCTGCTTGAACAGGAGAGACCAGAACCCCCATGCTCAATCAACTGATTCTCAAACGCCTCGACACCGAAGAGAGAAAGCTCGGCGCATCGCTCGACTACCTGCGCCACATCATGCGCACTTCCTTTACAGCCTTCTTCAAGTTCTTCCTCTTCACGCCGATGTCGAATCATCGAAAGGCGCTCGCGCCCGCGCCCTTTCACGTCGCACGCATCGTCGCCACGCGCCACGAAGACTGCGGGACGTGCGTCCAGATAGCCGTCAACCTCGCGCGCCGCGACCGTGTAGAGGCCGAAACCCTGCGCGCCGTCCTCAACCGCCGACCCGAAAGCCTCACCCCGCAGCTCGCAGACGTGTACCACTTCACACAAGCCGTAGTCGAAGCGAGCGGCGAAGAAGAGAACTACCGCGAGCGACTCGAAAAGCTCTACGGCGAGCGTGGCATGGTCGAGCTGGCTCTCGCCATCGCCTCGGCGCGCGTCTACCCGACCGTCAAGCGCACGCTCGGCTACGCCAAAAGCTGCTCGCTCGTCACGGTAGATGTCTGACGCCGCCGCACGGGAAGCTCCAACGAGGGTAGTTTTCTCGCACGCAGACTTGATTCGGTATTGCCTTGCGGGCGGAGTTGGCACAAAATGGCGCGGCTGACGGGGCTGCCCGCTTTGGAGGAAGAAGCAGGCTCGCCCGCTTTCGGCAAGCAAAGAATCGGCGGTGAACCGAATGCACGGCGAAACGTCCGTCTCTCCAACTCTTCTTCGACCGACAAAGCTTCTGAAAATGTTCGCGCTCGCCTGCGTGCTCGCCTGTGCGCTCACCGGTGCGGCGAGGGAGACGCGCGCGCAGTCGAGCGCCGATTCGGAAGAGGCCGCGCCGCCGATGAAGTACATCCCGCCCGCAGAGCGCGCCCTGCTCGGCGAGGCACGCGACGCGAAGGCGCGCACGCGGCTCAGTCTTGAGCTGGCCGAGACGCGTCTGCTTCGCGCGGCGCAGTATACGGGCGTCGAGCAGTTCGACGCCGCCTCCCGAGAGCTTGGCATCTATCAGGCCATCGTCGAAGACGCCGTCCGTTTTCTCTACCGGCAGGGCAAAGGCGACAACCGCACGCGAGACCTCTTCAAGCGACTGGAGCTAACGCTTCGCGCACACGGCCCGCGCATCGAGACCATCCGCCGCAGCACGCCTTCAGAAGATGCCGTCAACGTCAGGGCTGCTTACGACGCGATGCGGCGAGCGCGCACCGCCGCCCTCAACGCTTTCTACGGCGACACGGTGATGCGCGAATCTCCGAGCAGGGAAGAGAGTGCCCCGGCCAGCACGCAGAGAATAGCCGTCGCCCATATCGCCGCGAGCGTCGCCGCCCCGGAGCAGGAGCAGGCGCGACGCAGGGAAGAATCTTTCTCGCGTCTGAGAGCCGCCTACGACCTCCTGGCCGCCAAGTCGAAGGCGAGAGAGGCGCTGCCCGAGCTGGTCGCCCTGCTGAAATCCGAAGAGGCTTTCGTGCGCGGCAACGCGGCGCACGGCCTCGGCGCTCTGGGAGCGGAGGCGGAGACGGCCGTGCCCGCGCTCATCGCTCTTTTGAAGGACAAAAATTCTCTCGTCCGCTTCAGCGCCGCCGAGGCCATCCGCAAGATAGGACTCGCCGCCGTGCCCGCCCTCAATCGCTCAACTCAAACCGATAGATAAGACTTCGCGGGGAGAATCCCCCGCGTGTTAGACTGAACGGCGACGTTTGAGAGCCATCGTGCTCGGGCGTCCGTCGCCTGGTCGGACTCGGTTCGACGGGCGCGACGTTTCGAGTCGTCCGCAAAAGAGAAGGGCGCACACGAAATTCTCTGCCGAACGGAGAAGTTGAAACCTGCCCGCATAGCTGCCGATGAAAGTCTGTCCCAAGTGCAAAGAGAAGTTTGAAAACACGGTCGGCTTCTGCCCGCGCGACGGAGAGGTCTTGCAGGAGTCTTTGGACGAGATGGTCGGCCAGGTGCTCGACGGCCAGTACGAGGTCGAAGCCTTCATCGCGCAGGGCGGCATGGGCGCGGTCTATCGCGCGCGTCACATCCTGCTCGGCGACAGAGTTGTGATTAAGACGCTGCGCTCAGAGATGCGTCACAACTCGGAATGGCTGAGGCGTTTTCAGCGCGAGGGACGCGCCGCGCGTCGCTTTCGACATCCGAACGCCGTCACCGTCTACGACCTGCGCACCACGCCCGACGGCCTCATCTACATGGTGATGGAATACGTCGAAGGGCGCACGCTCGACCGTGAGTTGAAGGCGCGCGGGCGTTTCTCTCCCGTTGAGGCCGTGCACGTGCTCGAACCCATCGCCGACGTGCTCGACGCGGCGCACGCCGTCGGCGTCGTCCATCGTGATTTGAAGCCGGAGAACGTCATGCTCGGCAAGTCGGAGGACGGACGCCCGCCGAACGTCAAGCTGCTCGACCTCGGCATCGCCAAGATGCTCGGCTTCGGCGACGCTCACTCTGCCGAGGCCACTTCGCTCACCGTCGCCGGACAACTGCTCGGCACGCCTTACTACATGTCGCCCGAACAGTGGGGCGAGCTGCCGCGCGACGGCGGCACGGAAGTCGATGGCCGCACGGATGTCTATAGCCTCGCGCTCATCTTCTACGAGATGGTCGCGGGCTCGAAGCCCTTCGAGGCGCGCACGCTCGCAGACCTGCGGCACAAGCACGTCGCCGCTCCCGTGCCCGAGCTTCGGCAGTTTTCGCCCGACGTGCCCGAAGAGTTCAGTCGCGCCCTCCTGCGCGCTCTCTCGAAAGACCGCAACGACCGACCCGCCACAGCCGGAACTTTCGTCAACGAGCTGCGCGCCGCGCTCGGTCTGCCGCTCATCCCGCGCGCAGCCTTCAAGCCAGCGCCCGCCTCGCAGCACGATACGGGCGCGCAGCACGTCGCAGAGCTTGGCAGCCCTACTCGCGCGGGCGCTTCCGGCAGGAACGCCGAGACCGCAGACAACCTCGCGCGCCCGACAGCCGCACATGAGCTTCCTCCGCCCGAACACGCAGCGCGCGCCGCCATCACCGACGCGGGCGAAACCCTGACGCTTCCCGCCGAGATAGCATCCTCTTCATCAAAAATCAGAACGGCGGGCGCAGACGGTTCCGCCGCGTCGAACACCGCGCCGCACGTTCGAGCAGACATGCATCAGCAGGCGGGCGCGTCGGCGTCGCACGCGGCGAGCGCACATAGCGTGGCTGCTGCTTCGACCGCGACTGCTCAGACCGCGACGGCTACGAAGCGACGCTCACCTCTGCTTTGGATGGCGGGCGCATTCGTGTTGCTGCTCGTCTTCGTGGGCGTGGGCGTCGGAGGCTGGCTCGCGTGGCGCGCTTCGCGCGGCGCGGAGACGACGCTTGAGAGCGGCGCTGTCGAAACGTCGGATGCTTCCGCCGCAGATAGGACGACGCAAGGGACGGACGCGAGCGCTTCCAGCGTCGAAGTGATGCGCTACTGGATAGAGGCTTTCGCCCGTTCGCAAAGCGGCGACGAAGGCTCGCGCATCGCGGCTGTTCCGGCGACGCTCGTCACAGGCCAGCAATTCAAGCTCCATTTCGTGCCGAACGAGCGCGGTCATCTCTACATCATCTCGCGCGGCCTTCAGAGAGAAGCCCCGATGGTCATCCTCTCCTCGAAGTCCGCGCACCTGGAGACGAACCTGCTCGCAGGCGGTCAGGAGTTGAGCTTCCCGCCCGGCGACACCGCGCTTGAGTTGGATGCGAAGACCGGCATGGAAAACTTCGTCGTCGTCTTCTCGCCGCAGCCTTTGATGTGGCCTTCGGCGATGGTGGCCGAAGTCGGCCACAAGCTGAGCGAAGCCGAGCAGAGCGAGCTGGAAGAGTTTCTTTCGCGCAACAAGGCGAACACGCCCGTCGATACAAGCGTCAAAGGTGCGGATGTCGATGCTCCCTACGTCTCGCTCGCACGCGACGCGTCCGTCGCCGACGGCCAGCCCTTCATCTTCGAGATACAGATTGAGCATCGCTAGAAAAAAGAAGGGGGAAAGGGAAAAGGGTAAAGGGAAAGGGAAAAGAGACGAGACATCAGGGCTTTCCCCTTCCCCTTTACCCTTTCCCCTTTCCCCCTCCGGGAATTGAAGCTTATGCACACAAAATCGGCATACATCTTTCTGTTGGCCTGCGTCGCTCTTTCGGCGACGGGCGCGCGGGCGCAGGACGTAGTGCGACCCGAAGAAGAGGTGGACGAGAGCCTGACGGTGCGCGGCGTCTTCTTCGCCACGCGACCGGGCGGCTCGTCGAAGAAGAGTTCGACGGGCTCTACTTCCGCAACGAACAGGACGAGCGGCACGGGTGGCGGCTGGTCTGCGGCGACGGGCGGTGCGGGCGGAAGCAAAAGCGGCGCGGGCGGAAGCGCAGACGGAGCTTCCGTCCCTACGAAGAATAGCGGCGTCGTGAAAAATAGCGGCGGCGCAAAAAGGCCGGGCGGCGCGTCGAAGGGACAGGGCGCGGCGTCGGCTTCCAAATCCGTCAAGGCATCAGGCGTGAAGTCGGCTTCGGCCTCGAAGGCGGTCGTGCCCGCGCCCGGCTCAATCGGCCTCGGCTATACGCTCTACATGCGCGACGCGTCGGGCGGCGCGGTGCGCGTTGACCCTGCGCGCAGCTTCAGGGCGGGCGAACAGATACGCATCGCGCTCGAAACAAACTCGGACGGCTACCTCTACATCTTCCACACCGAAAACGGCAGCAACCCGCAGATGCTCTACCCGGACGTGCGCCTGAACGGCGGCACGAACGCCGTCCGCGCACACGTCCCTTATCAGGTTCCTTCGAGCCTCAACGACTGGTTCAAGTTCGACGCCAACGCGGCTACCGAGCGCCTCTACATCGTCGTCGCGCGCAAGCCTCTCGCGGGTATTCCCTTCGGCGAAGAGTTGAAGAGGCTCATCGCCGAGCGCACGGAGGCAGACGCGCAGGCGAGCGTCGAACAACTCGCTGCCGGATGCAGCCGGAATCCCGAGCCGTGCGTGTGGCGTCCGACGCCGACGCTTTGGGCGCAGGTGTCGAAGGCTTCGAGCGAGCCCGCCGTGCTGGAGAAGAGCACGGTCGAACTCGGACAACTGCAAACGTCGAACGAGCGCGAGGCGACCGTGCGCGGCATCAGCCTGTCGCAGGACGAGCCCGCGCCTTCGGTCGTTCGCATGAGCGCATCCTCCAATTCAAATCTCCTCGTCACCGTCATCGACCTCGTACACAAGTGACGACTGCGACGATTGCTCAGAGCAGTTGCTCAAACAGACGAGAGATGAAAGGCTCGGGGAAAGAAATTAACAGGGATGGACAGGATGAACAGGATAAAGACCAATGCGGAATGCGGAATGCGGAATGGTGAATTAAAAGGCAAGGCTTTTGGTTTTCATTCCGCATTCCGCATTCCGCATTCCTCATTTCTTTTCAGTCTCTTCCTTTGCTCGCTTCTCTCCGTCGCTGCGCCCGCGCAAATCGCGGGCAGCGCGTCTCTCAAACATCTCAGGCGTCAAGCCTCCCCTGCATCTCCCTCCGTCGCGCAAATCGGAGGGGCTATCGAGGGCGGCGCGGCGCTTGAGCTGCGAGAAGGGAAACTTCTGCTCAGGCGCGGTCGCGCGGGCGACGCGCTCGTGCGTCTGGAGAACGCGCTCGGGCTCTACAAGGTGGCCGGAAACCGTGAGGGCGAAGCCGCCGCGCACGACCTCTTAGGCGAGCTTTACGAACGACAGGGGCGCTACGACCTCGCGCTCGAACATTTTCAGAGCGCGTACAAAATCTTCGCCGACCTGAACGCGAAAAGCTCTCGGCAGACGGCGCTGGCCGCCGCCGTCGAGGCCGGCGCGGGCTCATATAACGCCAATCTCATGCAGGCCAAGATTGGCAACATGTTCTACCGGCAGGGACGCATTAATGAAGCGCGCTCGGCTTACGGTCGCATGCAGGTAAGCAGGCCGAACACGAACGCTCTGACAGTCGCACAGGGCGCGCAGTCGAAGGTCAACCGCGCGCGCAGTCTCAAAGACCGCCTGCGCGGACTGGCAACGGGGCGTCCTTCAACTTCGACCGGAAGCCAGGCGACAGGCATCGCCACCGACACGGTAAAGATTGTTACCTCGCCTCTGGAAACCTACCGCCAGTCGATTATCTACGCCACCTACGAGCTTGGCATGGGGCGCGTCGATTTCTTCAACGGGCAACTCGACAGCGCCCGCAAGCACTTCGAGAACACGCTCACGGCTACGCTCGCAGACATCCCCGTCGTCGGCAAGCTCGGACAGATGCGACGCTACCGAACAGCCGCGCGGACGAGTCTCGCCGACATCGCTTCCACTCAAGGGCAGTTCGCCGAAGCCCTCCGTCTCTACGGCGAAGCCGCGCGCGGCGCACAGGCCGACGAACGACTCGACCTCATGTGGCCTGCGCAGAGTGGCATCGCGCGAACTCTCTGGGCACAGTCTGAGTGGGAGCAGGACGCCGCGAAAAGAACGCGACTCCGCGAGCAGTCAATCGCCGCTTACCGCGACGCTCTGCGCTCGATTGAGACGCTCAGAGAGGGAAGCGTCCGCGCCGACGAAGCGCGCACAACCTTCCTCGCCACGACCAAAAGCGTCTTCGACGACGCCTCCGCCGCGCTCGCCGAGATGGCGCTCTCAGGCGTCGCAACGCCGCCCCCGGCAACTGCGACGACTGCGACGACTGCGAACACGAGCGCGCCCGCCGTGCTCGAAGGCAAGTCGCTTGAATACGCGGGCGAAGCTCTCCGCATCGTCGAAGAAGGGCGCGCGCGTTCGCTCCTCGACATGCTCGGCGAAGCCGGGGCGCGCATCACCGAAGGCGTGCCGGCCGAGCTTCTCAAGCGCAAGCAGGAGAACCTCGAACAGCAGGAAGAACTCGCCGCTCAACTGACCGGCGTGCAGCTTGCCACCGATGCGACGGCCAAAGCGCCCGACGCGCTCGAATCCGACCTGAGTCGGCTGGAGAGCGAGCTTGATAGCATCGAGAATCAGATACGCGCCGCCAGCCCGCGCTACGGCGCGCTCACGCGCACGAGCCCGCTCGCGCTCGCCGACATTCAACGCACTGTGCTCGACGAACGGACAGCCCTCGTCGAATACAGTCTCGGCCTGAATCGCTCTTATCTCTGGACTGTCACACAAACCGGCGTCGCGCTCTTTCGCCTGCCCGCGCGCACGACGATTGAGCGTCAGGCCGTAGAGCTGCGCGACCAGATTGTCCCCAAACAACTGCGCCGCACGCTGACGACTGCCGCCGACCCGCAGCGCGGCCTCGCCCTCAGCACGACGCCGTCGCAGCCTTCAACGCCCGCTCAGCAGTCGCAGCAGGCGACGGCCTTTGCCGTTGCCGCTCATGCGCTCTACAAAACCATCTTCGAGCCAGCCGCCGCGCACGTCGGCGAACGCCGCCTGCTCGTCGTCGCCGACGGCGCGCTCAACTACGTCCCCTTTGAAGCGCTCGTCACAAGCCCGCCCGCCGCCTCCGGCGCGGACTACACGACGCTCTCTTATCTCATCAAAAAGCACGAGGTCGTCTACGCGCCTTCGGCCTCGGTGATAGCCGCCGTCCGCCAGCAGTCGAGCGCAGGCGCGTCGAAGTCTGCGCGCGACGTGCTGCTCGTCGCCGACCCGGTCTTCGACGCGACCGACCCGCGCGCCTCCAACGCACAACCGCGAGCATCTGCGAAGACCAAAGCCGCGAACAGCACGACGCCCTCAATCAACACGACCACGACGAAGGACTCGACGCGCGGCCTCGCCCTCTCAAGCGCGCTCGCCGACGTGACGGCTGACTCGCCCGCGCCGGCGACGAACAGCGCTTCGTCAAGCGTGCGTCTCGCGCGGCTCGAAGGCACGCGCGACGAGGCGCAGAAGATTGCGCAGCTCGGCGGCAAGGCCGGGCGCAAGGTTGACCTCTGGCTCGACCTCGAAGCCAGCGAAGAGAACATCGAAAGCCGCGACCTCAGCTCCTATCGCATCCTGCACATCGCCACGCACGGCCTCGTCAATACCGAGCGCCCGCAGTTCACGGGCGTCGTCCTCTCGCTCGTCGGGCGCGGCGAGGGCGACGGCTTCGTGCGGACGGGTGAAATCTTCAACCTGCGTCTCGGCTCGCCGCTCGTCATGCTCTCGGCCTGCGAGACCGGCCTCGGGCGCGAGCGGCGCGGCGAGGGCGTCATCGGCCTGACGCGCGCCTTCATGTACGCGGGCGCGCCCACCGTCGGCGTCTCCCTCTGGTCTGTCGCCGACCGCTCGACCGCCGATTTGATGACAGACTTCTACAGTCGCCTGCTGCTCAAGGAAGGCACGTCGCCCGTCGCCGCCATGCGCGCCGCGCGACAGAGCATGATTGCCAACAGAAAATACAGCGCGCCCTTCTTCTGGGCTCCCTTCGTGCTCGTCGGCGACTGGCGCTAAAGGCGCGCGTACACGAATCGACTCGACGTGCTTTGACAAGCGAGGGTGCTCAAGGGTAATTTTGTCTGCATCCTCAAACTCAAAAGCCTCAAAATTTTTGGAAGGAGATTAGGTTCAAGAGAGCTATGGCGAAGTCCGGCCACAAAGGTATTAGTCGCATCGACCAACCCGAACGAAACACGCATGGATGGTATGTGAGGGTTCATTTCAACAACACGAAGCGAGTGAAATTCTTCAGCGACAAGACGCACGGAGGTAAAGAAGAAGCGCTCGAACAGGCCGTGCTTTATCGAAATCAGGCCGAGAAGGAGCTTGGCAAGCCGCGCACGAACCGACTCGTCATCGCGCGCAACCCGCGCAATCGCTCCGGCATTACCGGCATCCAGCGCAAGACGAAACGGATACGCACCGAAGCGGGCGAGCGCGTCATCAGAAACGTCTACGAGATAACGTGGAGCCCCGAGCCCGGAAGGATGAAGAGAGCGTGGGTCTCGATAGACGAGTACGGCGAAGAGGCGGCCTTTCGTAAAGCTTGCGCCATCCGCCGCGAGAAAGAGAAGGAGATGTACGGCTCGGTCGTCGGCACGAACTGGGAGGCCAGCCTCAGCAAGTTCTTCGCCGCCTGAGCGCGCCGCCGCTTCAAATCGAGACCGCATCGAAGATTCAAATGCGAAAAGAAGCAGGGCGACTATCGATAGTCGCCCTGCTTCTTTTCATTTCTCGACGGAAAGGTTTGCGTGCCAGCCCGACACACTTCGATTCTCTCTCGCAGCTCAACTCTTACTGCTGCAAGCCCAGAGAGCGGGTGTCGATGCGGCGTTGAAGTCGGGTCGGGGGATTTGCTGTTTGAACTCGTCTGTGAAATGCCCGTCCACCCGGATGCTGAAAGACAAGCCTTCCTGCGGGTCGGAGCCGTGAAACTGATTGACGGTGTCGAACCATGCGCTGTAGCTCTCGACGTAGAGCTTCTCCTTCGTCCGGTGATTGAACATGTAGAAGGGCTTCTCAAGGTTGGTGCGAAACCAGATGAACTCGTGGCATAGCTCGATGCTCTCGTGGTCTCTGTGAGCCGAGACGGGGCGAGCCACGTCGTCGTACATGATGAGCATGCGGGCGGTCGCCTTGAAGGGCAGCGTGTCGATGAAGTCCATCAGCAGCGAAAATTCTTCCGCATCTTTCGTGCGCTCCCAAAGCTCCGGCTTGTCCAGGTCGTAGTAGTTATCGGGAAGCTTCGAGCCTGCGAGATAAATCATCCTTGAGCCCGGCAGGTCGGGGCTCTCCTCGTCCAGCTTGAAAGGGCCTGTGTAGAATTGAATATCTTTCTGCGCCGCGCGGTGGCGCTCGACTCCCTCACGGATGTAGCCGTCAAGAGACTTCAATCTCTCAACGTCGATGAACTCGTCGAAGGATTTGTAGCAAGGATACTTGATGCGCGAATCTATCTTCGCCTGCTCTATCATGTGAGTGTGCCTTCCCTTTGCTTCAGTCTTCGATTGCGCGTCGCGGAGCGAGGCGTCAGCGGCCATGCCGCTCGCCTGTAACGCTCGGCAATCATGTCACGGCTCGCAAAAATTTGTACAGCATCACGCTCTCTCTCGCATGAAGCCTCGCACGCACTGTTGTAGTGATAGATGAAAAGCTCGCGCACAGGTTAGCACGAATGTTTCGTACGCAAGCGAACAGACATTCTGACGGCAAAAATAGTAACGTGAAAAAACTCTAATGTTAACTGCTGAAGCCGTCGTCGAGCACCCGAGAGGATAAAAACGTGTCTGATGACGGTTTTTCTCTTTGAGGCGCGCGAAAACCTCCTTTCGACATCGAGAGATGCGCGCCGCGACTACCTAATACAGAGCAAATAATGCTAAAGTATCAGCCAAAACTTGAACGCTAACGACCTGAGCACAACTTTACTAGAGGCAGAAACAACAAGCGGCCTCACGGTGACTTAGCTAAGAGGGAAGTTGTAGTCTTCACTTTGCCTCTGCTCATAAGGAGAATATGAAAATCTATATCAGCGGGCTTTACTGTGGGACGAACCCACAGCCCGGCGTAGGAATTGCGCGCTCTGTCAGACAGGCATACCCGGAGGCGACTCTGGTCGGAGTCGAGTATTCGACGCGCAGTTCCGGCATACACTGGCACGATTTCGACGAGCTTTGGCTGCAAAGACCCTGGGAAGAACTGTCGCTTGAAGAGCATGGAAGACTCATCCGTGAGCTGCTCGATTCGGGCGCTCTCTGGATTTCCGGCAGCGACCTTGAGTCGATGTGGCTGGCGAGCGTCTTCCCCGACGGGCACGCAAATCTGCTCGCGCCTCCGGCAGAAGCTCTACAGAAGGTGAGCAAGCCACACATCTCTGCGAGCAAGGGGCTGCCCATGCGCATCCCCGTCTACATCACGACCGAGCATTCCGATTGGGAGCTGCACGCCTTCTGTCGTCAGTACGGCTGGAGGGTCTGGCTCAAAGGGCCTTATTACGATGCGGTGAAGACGAGCACTTGGCCTGTCTTCGAGGCGGCGCGCTCGGCGCTCTCGCGCGTCTGGTCAACCGAAAGACTTTTTCTACAGGCGCACGTCACGGGCTACGAAGAATCCATCAGCCTTTCGGCATACAAGGGCGAGTTGCTCGGCGCTGTCAGCATGCGCAAGCGCGAGGTGACGGAAGAGAACAAGACCTGGGCGGGCGACGTGTCGGAAGCGCCGGAAGAGATATTAGACCCCTTGCGGAAAATCATCAGAGAGCTTGGCTGGACGGGCGGCGCAGAGCTTGAGATGGTGCGCGACGTGGAGGGGCAATTGTGGCTGCTCGAATGGAATCCGAGATTCCCCGCGTGGATTCACGGCGCAACCATCACGGGACATAACATCCCGGGTCTGCTCGTGCAGGGGGCAACGGGCGTGCCGATGAAACCGACGCCGGTTGCCAGCGAACAGTTCACGCGCGTCGTCCTCGAAGTGCCCGTGCGCTCGCAGTTTCCTCTGCCGCCTCTGCCCGAGCCGTTCTCGTCCGGCTTCGGACATTCGATGAAACATCCTTCGGGGCTGCCCGTGCTGGCCGAACGCCTGCATAAGATGAGCGAGGAGGAGCAGAACGGCAACAACGGACGCAGTAGCAGCAACGGCAACGGTAACGGCAACGGCCATGTGTTTACCGACGTGAAGCTCGCGCCCGTCGTGCCGCCGACGTTTCTGGAAGACCTCTCGGCCTTCGACTTCCCCGAAGTGGAGACTCCTTCCTGGCTCTTTCTCGAACGCACGGCCTCCTCGCTCTTCAAGCGCGCCGCACAGCTAGCGAAAAAACTGAGCACGCAGGCGACGACCGTGACGAACGCTTACAGCATCAAGACCAACCCGGACGAGAGGATGATTCGGCTCGCGCGCGAGTCGGGATTCTTAGCCGAAGCCATCAGCCTGCTGGAAGTTCAGAAGGCACTCGATGTCGGCTTCAAGCCGGAGGAAGTTATCCTTAACGGGCCGGGCAAGTGGTGGCCGGAAGGTCTCATGCCGCGCTCGGCGCTGCACGCCGTCTTCTGCGATTCAAACGCCGATTTGCGCCGGGTGGTTGCCGCGATGGAGCGCCGGGAGCTTCAGTCGAAGATAGTCGGCGTTCGCTTGCGCACGCCGCACATCGCTTCGCGCTTCGGCATCCCGGTTGACACGCCGGAGGTCTTCAAAACGCTCGTCGATTCCATCGGCCTGCTGCCGCGCGAGTGCACGTTCGGCGTCCACTTCCACATGGCGAGCAGCAACATAGGCGTCCAGCAATGGTGGCATCTCTTCGAGGCGATGCTCAGGTGGTGTCGCTCCATCGAATCGCTGACGGGACGCACAATCGAAGTGCTCGACGTGGGCGGCGGTTGGTTTCCAGACGACTGGCACGGCGATTCCGACGACAAGTTTGCGACCGCCGTCGCGCGTGCGCGCGAGACGCTGCCGCGCGTCAGCCAGATTGTCTCCGAGCCGGGCAAGGCGATGGCGCAGCCTTCGATGGCGCTCGCCGTGCGCGTTTTGGAGATTGAAGAGACCGAAGGCGAGATTAGAGAGGCGGTCGTCGATGGCTCTATCGCCGAGCTGCCGATGCACTTTTTCCAGCCGCACAGAATTCTCCGGCAGGATGCTCGCACGGGAAGTTGGGAGGCTTTGAAGCGAGGCAAGACGCACCTCTTGGGAAGGCTCTGCATGGAGCACGACATAGTGGCGTCGAATGTCGAGTTGCCGGAGGGAGTTGAAGTCGGCGACGTTCTGGTCTTCTGTGATGCTGGTGCTTACGATAGGAGCATGTCATATGTCTTTGGCCGAGGATAACAAGCTGATTGCATGCAACAAGCCGTTTGACGTGAACGAGACCGATTTCGTCGATGCGACGGCGGCGATGGAGAAGTGGCAGCACTGCGCCTCGTCCTGCATGTCGCATCACGGCGAGGCGTGCTGCCAGATAGCGCGCGAGTGGATTTTCTCGATGGACTTCTCGCAACTGAACGCGGGCAACCCCCTGACGGGGCCGCGCTGGCTCAGGCAGAAGTTCGCGTGGGGCGCAGCCACCTGGCCGCTCTACTGGTGCGAGGCCGTCAAGCAGAAGAAGCTCGACTGCGGCGCGCTGGCCGCGCTCTCTTATGAGATTTTCACGGCGCGCGGCGTCAAGAGTTTTCCCGTCCAGTTGATACACCAGTACACGGAGGACGCGGCTCGTCACTGGTACAAGGGATGGAACGGCGACGAGACGACCGTCCACTGGATTAAGGAAGATTTGATTTACCACGAAGGCTGCGCCGTGCTCGTCGGCGAAAGCGAGATAAAGGTCTGGGACTCGACCGCCAGTTGGTGGATAAGTCCGAAGCAGATTGGCGGCTACGGCGGCGTGCTCGTCCTGCGCGTCTTCGCCGAGCAGGGCGCTTACCCGAACGGCTTTACTTGGGGCGCGCATCGCATCTTCCCGAACCAGTGGCAGAAGATAGAACGCGCACGCAGAAAAGCGACGAGCGCCACAGCTTAAGTCTGAAGCGAACTTTGAAAAAGTGAGAGCGCGCAAGCGGCAAATCATCTTTGCCGCTTGCGCGCTCTTTTTTGTAGCCGTGCTCGCTTCGTTTAGAAGCTGAAGCGAACCTGCCCGACGATGCGACGGTTGCCTGCGGACGAGTTGCCGCCGCCGCCGGGGCCGAAGCCGAAGCCTCCGCCGGTCGAGAGCGACTGGCCGAAGAGCGGCGAGCTGAGGTTGCCGACGGGCGTTCCCTCGTTGGTGTTGTTCAGGAGATTCTGCACCTGCAAGGAGAAGGTCAGGTTATAGCGGTTCTCAGACGAGCCTGAGCCTCCGCCCATTCTTCCGCCGCGACCACCGCCGCCTCCTCTTCCGCCTCCGCCGAAGCCGCCGCCTCTGCGCCCGCCGCGTCCTCCGCCAACGCCGCCCAGGTCGCTGCGTCCGTCTCCTGCTGCACCGTCCTGCGTTGCGGCTGCTGCCGCCGCGTTACCCTGTGAGCCGCCGAAGCCGAAGGTACGGCTGAGGCCGAGGTTGACGGTGAAGAAGGAAGGCCCGTTGCCGAAGTTGCGCGGAATGATTTCCTGACCGGGCGAAGGGTTCGGGTCGAACGCGCCGAAGGGCGTCTGGACGACGCCGGGCTTCGTCAAATCGTTGGCGAAGGCCGGGCGCTCAGTGAAGAGGGTGTCGCCGTTGGTGTCGCGCCCCGTCGTGATGTTGAAGGGGCGTCCCGACGAAGCGATGACGAAGGGGTTCAGTCGAAGACCGAGAGGCGCGTTGATTGTGCCGCTCAGGACGAAACGGTGACGCACGTCGAAGGATGCGCGCCCGTATTCGCCGCTCAGGTCGTACTGGTTCATGGGGAACGTGCCCGCGCCGTCCGTGTCGCTCTCGGCCTTGCTCAGAATGTAGCGGGCGTTCAAAGAGACGTTTCGGCTCAGGCGATTGTTGACGCCGAAGATTAACTGGTTCTGATTGAGCCGACCGCTCGACTCGTATTGATAGATGTTGCCCGCACCGGCAAAGGGTCGGACGCCGCTTCCAGCGATGCCAGAGACGAACGTGCCGGGCAGGGGCGCATTGATGTTGCGTGAGCGCAGCAGATGAAGCGAGCGCGAGTTGATGAAGGTCGCCGAGAAGGTGAAGTTGCGCGGCAGTTGTCGCTCAAGGCTCAGGCTCGACTGAATCGTGTAGGGCGCTTGCAGGTCTTCGGACAGAAGCCGGGTGGTCTGCGGAAGCGCGAAGCCCGTGAGCGTCTCAATCGTCGGCACGTTCGTCACGCCGCCGAGCGTAAACTGCGCGAGGTCTAAGACCGACGGGTCTGTGACTAAGAACTGCTGCTGGTTTGTGCCGTTGAAGCGATTGGCTTGCAGCGTCAGGTTCTCGCCGATGCGGTCGTAGAAGATGCCGAAGCCGCCGCGAATCACGGTCTGCGGTTGACGCTGGCCGCCGCCCGCGCCTGGCGACCATGCGAAGGCGAGGCGCGGCGCGAAGTTGAAGTTGCTGCTGATGTTCGACTGCGTTTCGTAGCGCAGTCCGAGCGAGAGCGTGAGGTCTGGGCGCACGCGCCAGTCGTCCTGCACGAAGGCTCCGAAGTCTATCTGACTGACGCTCGCCAACGGGTTTCCGCCCGCAATCTGGAACTGCGTTGCGCCGCCGCCGAGCGCGCGTATCTGCGCAGGCGTGAAGCCCTGCTGCTGGAAAAGAAGCGTGCGGCGATAGCGCTCAAGGCTCGTGATGGAAGCAAGCACAGGCTGCCCGTCCGCGCCGAGGACGATTTGGTTGCCGGCGTCGAGCTGCGGCGCGAGGCCGCCCGCGAAGGTGAACGTGCCGCCGAAGTTGTTGGGCGAAACGTCTTTGATGGAGATGCCTCGCACGCGCGCGCCGAACTTCAGGGCGTGGCTGCCGAGCGTCCATGAAGTGTTGTTGCCAAGCTCCCAACGGTTCTCGTCGCCCGAGGCGAGGCCGACCTGTGCGCCGCCGCCCGTGAAGGCGTCGAGCACGCGGATAGTCGGCAGGGAGTTGTCGCCAAGCTGCTCGCTGCGGCGGCGTATGAACTGAAAGCGCGTTTCGTTGACGATTGAGCCGTTGATGATGGCCGTCTCGGTCAACTGGAAAGTGTGCTCTGTGTTCGACGAATCGAAAGCGCGCGAGAGCAGGTTGAAATCGCCCGCGCCGGTGTTCTCGCGCTCGGTGCGCGCGAAGGTGTAGCGGGCGACGAGCGTGTTCGTCGCGTTCAACTGGTAATCGACACGGGGGCTGAAAGTAGTGCGACGAAGCGGCGTGACGAGCGAGAGCTGGAAAGGCTCGGGCACGAGCGCCGAGTTGAGCACGGTCGCGTTGATAACGTCGTTATCGTCCACTTCGCGGCGCTCGAAGTCGAAGAAGAACGAAGCCTTCTTCGAGACGAGCGGGCCGCCGAAGTTTCCGCCGTACTGGCGCGACTGGTAGGGCGCGCGGTTGGGCGCAAACGGGTTGCGCGAGTTGAGGCTTTCGTCGTTGAAGCTGAAGAAGCCCTGTCCTCTGAATCTGTCAGTGCCGGGCTTCGTCAAAATCTCGATGCGACCGAAGCCGAGACGGTCGTACTCGGCAGAGAAGGGATTCGAGTTGATGCGAACTTCGCGTATGGATTCACGCGGCGGCAGACGCCCGCCCGTGAAGCCGTCGATGAAAACCTGACCGCCGTTCGGCCCGGCGGAAGGGCCTGCGAGCGCCTGCAAGGCTTCTTCCAAATCGTCGGGGTCTTCGGGCAGAGCGTCGAGGTCTGCGCCGCGCAGCACGATTGCGCCCGCGTTGTTTTCGGGCTCGGTGCTGACGGGCGCTTCCGAAGCGATAGTCACTTCTTCCGCCGCAATCGTCACGCTCAGAGTGATGTCCAGAGCGCCCGAGCGTCCGGCGGCGACTTCGTATGTGTTCTCATACTGCGCGAAGCCTGCGGCCTGCGCCCTGATGGTGTAAGCGCCCGCCGCGAGACCGCTCAGGACGTAGACGCCGTCCTCGTCGGTCGTCGCGGTCTTCTCCGCGCCGCTCGCGTCTGCGGCGACGACGGTCGCGCCGATAATCACGCCGCCGAACTCGTCTTTGACGCGCCCGCGCAGAGTGCCCCCCGCTCCCTGCGCGAGCGCCGCGCTGACCGCGAGCGTCAGCGCAATAATCAAGCTGATACTTCTCTTTATCAATCCGTTGAATAAATGCATTACCTTCCCCCTGATAAAAACTGATTCGCTTGAGTGGCAGTCGTCCTGCCCCAATTCCGAATCCTGAAAATCTGCTGTTCGATGTCGCCTGTAGGGGCGAGCCCTTCAGCCCTTGAGCTTGCTGCTCAGTCGGGCGGACTGAAGGACTCGAACCCTCCCCCCTACAGTTCGTTCGGCGTGCGCCGATGCTTGTTCGGTCTTACGGAAGACCGATGCCGAGGTCGAGCGCGCCGCCGGGCAGACCGAGAGATGCGCCCTGCGCGCCGCCGCCGCGTCGTTGCTGCTGCATCTGCAAGAGAGCTTCGACGCCCGAGACGAGCGCGATGGCTGTAGCGCGCGTCGGGTCTGCTCCCGCCGTGCTGGAGACGACGACCATCTCGCCCGGCTTCAACTCCGCGACGGTGATGGCGGGCATTCTCTCCAACATCTCCTGCACATCGGGCGCACCGCCCATCCTTCGACGACCCATGCCGCCCGCCGCTTCATCTCCGCCCGCTCCTTCAGCGCGACGCCTCGCGCCGCCTCCTGCGCCAGCACCCGAAGCAGCGTCGCGCCCACCGGCACGCTCGCCCTGCGGACGCTCCGCGCCTTCGCCGCCTTCAGCGCCGCCGCCCGCGCCACGCTGCGCGCGCATCGCCATTCTCTGCGCGAACTCGGCGGGGATGCGTTTGACGGTCGAATCCTTGCTGATACGGACGGTCACGGTCTGGCCGTCCTGGTCTTTGACCTTAATCTCGTTGGCCTGCGCATCGACGGCGACGACCGAGCCGCGAATCGAGCGGAAAGTGCCGGAGACAATCTCTTCGGGCGCGAAGCGTGCGCCGTCGGCGCTGCGCTCGCCTTTGGCGCGAAGCTGGTCGCCGACCTTTATCTCTGCGAGCGAGCCGGGCTTCGCGTCGCTGAAGCGAACGGAGTCGGGCGCGTAGCGACGGAATTTCACTTTGCCTTCGCCTGCGGAGACGACTACGGGCTGCGGCGCGCCGACGAAGGAACGCACCTGAAGCGTTATCTCCTTCGTCTCGGGATTAATCGCCGAGACCGTGCCGACGATGCCGCGCCTGCGCCACTCTTCGCGGTCGCGCTCGTGCTTTTCGGCGATGTCGGCCTTCGTCATCACAATCAACTGCTGCGTCCTGACCGACTTCTGATCTTCGGCGACGCGCCCGCGAGCGAACACCCTATCGCCGATGCGTATGTCGGCGAGCGTAATCGAGGCAGCGCCTTCGAGGTTCGTCGCGCCCGGACGCGTGCGCAGGTAGACGCTCTTTTCGTCAAGCAGGACTGTGACGAGCGCGCCCGAATCGGTCTTGACGGTCAACTGTTTCGCCACGCCGTCTATGCCGACGACTTCGCCGATGACGCGGTTGGCCGTGACGGCGCTCGACTGCTTCGGCGCGGCGGCGGCGGCTTCGGCGGTCTGCGCCGACGCCTCGACTTGCGCGCCCGACGCGAGCGCGCACAAAGCGAGCGCGAAGATGGATAGAAGCTTTTTCATTTAGAAATCTGTCTCCTGAAAATTTCGTCTACGATGGTGAGCGTCTGCGGGTAGGGGAGTAGCTGTTTGCCCTCGGCTCGAAATTAACTGCCTGAATCTCTCGCTGCCTGTCTCGAATTTTCTCGCTGCCTGTCTCAGCTTTTCGCGGCGAAAGGGTTGCAGCACTGAAGGCCGTCGCCGTGCGTCCGCTCAACTTCGTCCCAGAATTTTTCGAGCAGACTCGCTCTGTTCTCGTCGTGCCATCTGAGAAGCCTTGCGGCGACTTCCAAACGCAAATAATCGGGCAGGCTCGCAAAACGGCTCGCCATAGTCTTGACGGCATCGTTCTTCAATCTATCGTTCGCGTCTCTCATCTCCCCTCCCGTTGCTCGGTCTCTCTCACCTCTCTTCTCTGTCTTCGCGGTCGCGCCGGGCGTCTCTGGCGTCGTGCTCGGCGACTTTGGCGTCGAAGAGTTTCTGCTGCTCGGGGTTGAGCAGGGCGCGTATGCGCGTGCGCGAGTTCTGGCGAAGCGCGTCGTAGCGCGGGCGCACTTCGGAGCGCAGGGCTCGATAGCCGTTGCGCGTCTCGTCGAGGATGGCGCGTATCTCGGTGGACTGCTGCTCGTTGAGATTGAGGTCGCGCTTCATGCGCTCGAATACGTCGCCTTTGCCGCGACGCCCGCCGCCGCGTCCTTCGTGCCGTCCGCCGTCCGCCGCCCTCATGCGATAGACGCTGTCGAGCGATGCGCCGGTCACGCAGCCGAGCGCGAAGACGACGACGATGACGAGCCAGATTTTGAGATGATTTTTCATGCGCGGCGTCATCTGGAAGCCTCCGTCTCGTCCTCGTTCAGAATGCTTGCCAGCACTTCGTCGCTCGAAAGGGCGTTGCGTTCGGCGAAGACCACGTGCTCGATTCCGGCCTCGCGCTCGCCTAAGAGCGCCTCGTCGCTGAAGGCGACGGTGGGCGACTGGCCGTTAGGCAGCGCAAACCAGAACAGGACGAAAGCGAAGACGGCGACCAAAGCCAGCGCCGGAACGCTTCGCCACGCCACCGAAAGCAGCGCGAGCCAGCCCTCTCCCGCTTCGCGTCGCTCCCTCTCGGCGGCGATGCGTGCGCGCACGCGCGTATAGAGGAAGGGCGAAGAGGCGGCGGCCTCCGCCTCCGACTCGTTCCGAGCCGAGGCGCGCAGGAGCACTCGACCAATCAGGTCGAGCCGCTCATCCCTCTCGCTTTCGTTCATTTTGCCGTTCATCGACTTCTCACTCGCTCTCTGCCGTCGGTTCTGACAGAAAACCTTCCGGCTTCATTACTGAAAACGCGCCCGCGCGCCCGGCGGTTACAGGAATTTCCTGAGCACGCGGCGCAGTGATTCGCGCGCACGATGAGCGCGCACCTTGACCTTCGAGTCAGACCACTTGTTCGTTTTTGCGATGTCGGAGACCGACATTCCCTCCACGTCGAGCATGAGAAGCACGAGGCGGTCTTCGGGGCTCAGGCGTGAGAGAAGCTTCTCGGCGAGGTCGCGCGCGACCGTCGCGGATTCGATGTCCTGCCCGCCTGAGCCGTCGCTTCGCACCTGCTCACGGAGCCAGCCGGCTTCTTCTTCTGAGACGTTGCTTAAGGCGCTCTCAGGCCGACGCTTGATGCGGCGCAACTCGTCGTAGCAGGTGTTGAAGGCGATGCGGGCGAGCCATGAGGCGAAGGAGTTGTCCTGCCGGTTGGAAAATTCGGGAAGCGCGAAGAAGGCTTTGGTGAAGCTCTCCTGCACAATCTCTTCAATCTCCTGGCGCTGGCGGAAGAAGCGGCTGGCGATGAGCGCGACGCGGCGTCGGTGGCGTTTGAAAAGCTCCTCGAACGCCTCTTCCTCGCCCGCGCGGACGCGAGCGACAAGCTCGGAGTCCGTCGTCTCGACGGATGAAGCTGCGGCCGCCGCCGGAAGAGTCGAAATGTCGGAGTTATCTGCCATCCCGCCTACGCGTTTTTAACTGGAAACCTGCGCGCCCGCCGCCCTCGCCGAAGAGAGATAGCACGAACGTTTCTCAGAAGTGTTCGGAGAAAACAAAGCGGCAGCCCTTTTGTCGAGGGCTGCCCTTCGTTCGGACTTTGGCGGACGCGAGCGTAGCGTCCCTGTCCGTCGCCTTTGGTAGGACTCGTTTAAAAGTCGAGCGCCGCGCGTCGTATGAAAGTAGCGATGGAAGCGCGGCGCTCGAACGCACCCTTGTTTAGTTCAGGTTCGAGTCCTGCTGCTGCTGGCGCTGGCGGCGACGCTCTTGGCGTCGCTGCTCGCGCTGCTGGCGCTCGGCGGCAAGCTGTGCCTTCTGCTCCGGCGTCAGGACGTTGTACATCTCGTACATCATGCGCGCGTGCGCGACTTCGCGCTCGACGTGCGCTGCGGCGCGCGCCTGAGCCGCCGCGCGGACGGCCGCTTCGTCAAACGTTCCACCGGCCAACGGGTCGAACCCGCCGCCGCGTCTCTCACCGCGACGCTGCTCGCGCTGCGCCCTGAAGCTCTCGTGATAACGCGTAGCAATCTGCCGAAGCTGTTCTTTCTGCGCGTCGGTCAGGTTGAGCCTTTCGCCGAAGCGACCGAGGAAGCCGCCGCCCATGCCGCGATGCCCTTTGCCCTCGCCGCCGCGATTCCAGCCGCGCTCGCCGCGCGCTTTATCGCCGCCCTGTCCCTGTGTAGTACCCTGCTGCGCGAATCCGACGATTCCCGACAGCGCGAGCGTCCCGGCCAGCGCCAGTCCGCCCAGAATCTTCTTTGAACCAGTTAGTCGCATCAGTCTTAATCTCCAATGATGTTGAATTACATGCAAGCCGCACTCGGACACAACGGAGAGAATCGACGCCCCAATCCGGCCACTCGAAATGTAAGACGCGCGACGCCGCCTGACGGTTACATCTTTTTAAGGCATGGGGGAAAAGGGCAAAGGGAAAAGGTTAAAGGGAAAAGAGAAAACGTTAAGATTACTCCATGCTTCCCCTTTCCCCTTTCCCTAATCGCGCACGAGCGCGACGCGAAAGCCCATGAGCGACCATTCGGCTTCGCCTTCGACTTCGCTGACGTAGGAGAAATCGCCGGGCGCGTTTGAGCCGACGGCGTAGCAAGTGGCGTTGCCGTGCTCGTCGCGGTAAAAGCCGAGTTCGAGCGTTTCCGTCTCGCTCCATTCGGGATGAAAAATCGTGCCGACCAGGTTGAACACGGCGGGCGGGCAGACCGTCACGCGGTAGCCTGCGGGCAGCAGAGCGCGCGAGCGCCAGTCGTCTGTGACGACGCGGATAAATTCGCGCAGGCTGAGATAGTTGTGCGCGTAGCGCGTGCCGTTCATCATCCCGGCGCGTCCCATGTAGGGCGCGAAGGGATCGGCGTGCGGGTCGTGGCCGTAAGCGGTGCCGTAGAACTGCCGGTTGCCCGGAAGGTAGCGCGGCTTGACGGTCGTCTCCACGCCGATGATGCGCCCCTGGTGATGGCTGTGGCCTTCAAAGATGCGCTCGCGGTAGCTCGCCCCGTGCTCGTGCGGGCGGGCGAAATCTCGCGGGCGCGTCGGGTAGAGGCGCGCGAGGTAGGCGTCGTCGAGACGGACGGCCTGAGCCGAAGGGACGACGTGCCATTCGATATTGAAATAGGCGAGCCCCTCTGCGAAGTCGGGCGGCGGCGACTCCGATTTGGCAGCGCCCCCGTCGAGCAGCTCCGAATCTGCCCGAAGCTCGAAGAACTCTCGAAGTTTCTCCGCTCTTTCGTCCAACCATCGAGCCATATATACTCATCCTTTCCCCCGTCACATATTCGACACTGTAATACATCTAATCGCAAGTCGGCTGTGACAAAGGGCGGCAGCCGAGCCCTTAAATTTATCCCGAACAGGTCGGAAGCCGACGCCGCCGTCCGCGAGCGAGCTTACACAAAAATCATGTAACCGGAACGAGCTGCCGTTCGTTTTCAAATAAAAGGTCGAGAGTAAAGGGTAGCTTATGTTTTCTTCATTTTTCTCCCGCAGGTCGTTTCGCGCCTTCGTGCTCTTGGGCGCGGCGCTTGGAGTCTCCCTTGCGGGCGCGGGCTGCGGGCGGAGCGAGCCGAGCGCCGACGCGAAGGCCAACACGGGCGCAGGCGAGCCGGGCGCGGGGCGACGCGAGGGCGGCGGGGCAGACGCCTCTCCGGTGATTGAGGTCTCAACCTCCAACGCAGCCGCGCGCGAAGTTCCATCATACATACAAGCGACCGGAAGCCTGATTGCCGACGAGACTTCCGATGTCTCTTCGCAAACCTCCGGGCAGGTCGTGGCGACTCCGGTCGGCGTCGGCGCGTTCGTCCGTCAGGGCGACGTGATAGCGCGCCTCAATGACAGAGACGCGCGGCTGCGTCTGAGGCAGGCAGAGGCCGGTGTGACGCAGGCCGTCGCGGGCGTCCGTCAGGCCGAGGCGCGTCTGGGCTTGCAACCCGGCGGCAACTTCGACGCCGTTGCGATTCCCGAAGTCCGCAGCGCCAGCTCCAACCTCGAACAGGCGCAGGCCGAGCTTCGACTGGCCGAGGCCAACGAGAAGCGTTATCGTGCGCTCGTCGAGACGGGCGACGTGGCCTTGAGCGTCTACGACCAGTTTCGCACGCAGAGGGACACGGCGCGTGCGCGCCTGAACGCTGCGCGGCAGCAGTTCGAGGCCGCCGTCAACACCGCGCGCCAGAGCAATCAGGCGATTCAGACGGCGCAAGCGGCGGTCGAATCGGCGCGCGCGCAGGTCGCCATCGCGCAGAAGGCTGTGACCGACGCAATCATTCGCGCGCCTTACGCGGGCTTCGTCAGCAACCGCCCCATCGCCGTCGGCGAGTACGTCACGCCCGCTTCGGTCATAGCGACGGTGCTTCGCACCAACCCCATCAAGTTGCAGCTACAGGTACAGGAAGGGGAAGTTCCTTTCATCTCGCAGGGCATGGGCGTCTCTCTGGAAGTCGAGGCGCACCGCGACCGCAAGTTCGCTGGGCGCGTGACGGCGGTCAATCCGGCGATTGACCCCGCTTCGCGCGCGGCCACCGTCGAGGCCGAAATCGAGAACAGCGACAACGCGCTTCGCTCCGGCATGTTCGCCACCGCGCGCATCGCCCGACAGGGCGGCAACCGCGCCGTCTACGTTCCCCGCGCCGCCGTCCTCGCCGACCCGAACACGCAGTCCTACCGCGTCTTCGTCATCAAAGGCGACACGGCCAAGCTGCGCGTCGTGCAAATCGGCACCGAAGAGGGCGGCTCCGTCCAAATCCTCTCCGGCGTTGAGCCGGACGAAATCGTTGCCACCAGCAACCTCCAACAGCTCTACGAAGGCGCGAAGGTGAGGACGAATTGAGCAGTTTTCAGTTTTCGGTTTTCAGTTTTCAGTACAAGACAAAGCTTCTTTTCTGAAAACTGAAAACCGAAAACTGAAAACTCTTCATCGGAGATTTTCCATGCAGAAGCTGGCTGAAATTTGTGTGCGGCGTCCGGTCTTTGCGACCGTGATTATTCTGATTCTGACGGTGGTGGGCGGTTTCTCTTTCTTCACGCTCGGCGTCGACCGCTTCCCGAAAATCGACATCCCGACCGTCTCAGTGCAGACCACCAATCCGGGCGCTGCGCCGCAGGAGATTGAGACCGAGATTACGGACATCATCGAGGGCGCGGTCAACACCGTGCCGGGCATCGACGAGATGCGCTCGACCTCTTCGCAGGGACGCTCGACCGTCACCATCAACTTCAACCTCGAAAAAGACCCCGACATCGCCACGCAGGAAGTGCGCGACAAGGTGAGCACCGTCCTCAACCGTTTGCCGGAGACCGCCGACCCGCCCATCGTCCGCAAGTCCGACCCTGACTCGCAGCCCGTGCTGGTCTACGCCATCAGCGCGCCGCGCTCTTCGGTCGAGCTGACTGACCTCGTGCAGAAGCAGATTCAGGAGCGCATCGAATCGGCTGACGGCGTCGGCGAAGTCGTCGTCTTCGGCGGACGCCAGCGCGAGATAAAGGTCTATATCGAGCCCGACCGCCTTCGCGCTTTCAATCTCTCGGTGACGGAAGTCTCGAACGCCCTGCGCCAGCAGAATCTTGAGCTGCCCGGCGGCAGGCTCGACGAAGGCGCTCGCACGGTGACGCTTCGCACGCTCTCGCGCGTCCAGCGTGTCGAGGATTTCAACGACATCGTCGTGGCGACTCGCAACGGCTACGCCGTCAAGATTCGAGACATCGGGCGGGTCGAAGATAGCGGCGTTGACCCGGCTTCGGCGGCCTCGCTGAACGGCGTCCCGTCCGTTTCGCTCGGCATACGCAAGCAGTCGGGCGCAAACACCATCGCCGTCATTCAGGGCGTCAAGCAGCGCATGGCGGAGGTTCTGCCGCTTCTGCCGAAAGACATCAAGGTGGTCGTCACGCGCGACCAGTCGGAGTTCATCGAGACCAGCCTGCACGCCATCGAAGAGCACTTGATTGTCGGCGGCCTGCTCGCCGCGCTCATCGTCTTTCTCTTCCTCTGGAATTTCCGCTCGACGGTTATCGCCGCGCTCGCCATCCCGACTTCTATCATCTCGTCCTTCGCAATCATCTCCGCGCTCGGCTATTCGCTCAACCAGATGACGATGCTCGCGCTGACGCTGATGGTCGGCATCGTGATTGACGACGCCATCGTCGTCCTTGAGAACATCTATCGCTTCGTCGAAGAGAAGGGGATGCACCCGTACCAGGCGGCGGTCGAAGGCACGCGCGAAATCGGCCTCGCCGTCATGGCGACGACGCTCTCTCTGCTCGCCGTCTTCATCCCCGTCGGCTTCATGTACGGCATCGTCGGGCGCTTCATGTCTTCGTTCGGACTCACGTCTGCCGCAGCCATCGCCGTCTCGCTCATCGTCTCTTTCACGCTGACGCCGATGCTTGCGGCGCGCTGGATTAAGCCGAGAGAACAGACGATGGAGGATGGAGAGCGGACGATGGACGATGGACGACGGACGATGGACGAAGCTTCGCCTTCGGTCGCCACGCATCACGCACAAGCCACGGCGGACAATACGCAAACCGTAACGGACAACGCACAAACCACGAACGAGCCATCGTCCATCGTCCATCGTCCATCGTCTGAGGGCAGCAAATCGGGTCGCTTCTATCGTCCGATTGACCGCTCTTACATGTGGATGCTGAGGTGGTCGATGGCGCATCGCTGGGTGGTCGTCATCATCTGCGTCGTCGTCGTCGCTTCCATCTGGCCGCTCTACAAGTACGTCGGCTACAACTTCCTGCCGGACGAAGACGAGTCGGCGTTTCAGGTCTCTCTGCGCGCGCCGCAGGGCACGAGCCTCGCCGCCACGCAGAGCATCCTCGACCGCATCGCGCGCGACGTGCGCGAGCAGATTCCGGGCGTGCAGAATACGCTCGTCAACGCGGGCGGTTTCGGCGGCGGCGGCCAGCCCAACGTCGGCTCGGTTCAGGTCAGTCTCAAGCCGGTCAAGGAGCGCGAGTTTTCGCAGGCCGACCTGATTCAGAAGACGCGCGACATGATTCGCAAGCGGAAGTATCCGAAGGAATACGTCATCGGCGCATCGGGCGCATCCTCCATCGGCGCGAGCATTAGCGGAGGCGGCGGCGGTCGCGGCGGCGCGTCGCTCGGTCTCTTCATCAGCGGCCCCGACATCAAGAAGCTCGACGAATACTCGAACAAGCTCGTCGAGCGCATCAAGAAGGACGAAAACTTTCGCGACGCCGACCGCTCGCTGCAACTGAGCAGCCCCGAAGTCCGAATCATCATCGACCGCCAGCGAGCCGCCGACCTCGGCGTTCGCGCGGGCGATGTGGCGCAGGCTCTTAACACGCTCGCCGCCGGTGCGCGCGTGACGACTTACAGCGAAGGCTCCGACCAGTACGACGTGGTCGTACGCGCGGGCGAAGAGTTCAGGCGCACGCGCGAGAACCTGAGCAACTTCACAGTCACTTCGTCTTCGGGTGGCACGGTGGGATTGGAGAAACTGGTGCGGCTTGAAGAGGGCGAAAGCCCCGCTTCGATTGACCGTCTGAACAGGCAGAGGCAGGTGACAATCTCTGCGAGCCTCGCGCCGAACGGCTCGGAGTCGGAAGGGCTCGCCGCCGTGCAGCGCTACGCGCAGGAGTTGAACCTTGAGCCGGGCTACCGCACGGGCGTCACGGGTCAGTCGAAGGAGTTGCAGCGCGCCAATCAATCCTTCATGCTGGCGTTCCTGCTCTCGTTCATCTTCATGTACCTGATTCTGGCCGCGCAGTTCGAGTCGTTCATCCATCCGGTGACGATTCTCTTAACGCTGCCGCTCTCCATCCCGTTCGCGCTGCTCTCGACGCTCATCGCAGGCCAGCGACTCAACATCTTCTCTGCGCTCGGCATCCTTCTTCTTTTCGGCATCGTCAAGAAGAACGCGATTCTACAGATTGACCACACGAACGAGCTGCGCGCTCACGGCATGGAACGCTACAGCGCGATTCTTCAGGCCAACCGCGACCGCCTGCGCCCGATTCTGATGACGACCATCGCGCTCGTCGCAGGCATGATTCCGCTCGTCCTCGGCACGGGCGCGGGCGCAGCCACCAATCGCTCTATCGGCGTGCTCGTCGTCGGCGGTCAATCTTTGTGTCTGCTGCTGACGCTTCTGGCCGTCCCCGTCTTCTATTCGCTCTTTGAAGACGCGAAGGACTCGCGCGTCTGGAGCTACGCCGGCGCGGGCTACAACAACTTCAAGGGCGGCGCGGGACGCCGTCTCTCGGAAGCCTACGCGGGGCTGGTCGGTCTCTTCTCGCGCAAGCCCAAAGCGGGCGTGCCGGTTTCTCGTCAAACGGTAAAGGACAGCTATGTCGATCAAGCTTCAGGTGATTAAAGAGAGACGCCCGGCGCGTCGCAGAGTTGGTTTGAAGAGGCTGCGCTCGGCGGCAGCGTCGTTGCTCGTCGCGGGCGTGCTGCTTGCGTCTGCGCCCGCCTCCGCGCTCGCGCAGACGAGCGGCGCCACAGGGCAAAGCACGCGTTCTTCGACGCCGCAGCAGTCGCCGCCAGCCGGTACAACCTCGACGCAGACGCAGCAACAGCAGCGACCCGGCTCGCCGCCGCCCGCGACTACTCAGCTTCCGCCCAACTCTTCGTCAGCGCCCGTGCGCCCCGAAAACGAAGTGCAGCAGAGCACGCAGCCGCAGACCGGCGTCGAACAGCAGCGCCAGCAGACCACTCCCAACACGCAGGGGCCGCGTCCGCCCTCGCCGCAAATCGAGCCCACGACACAGCCCGTCGCGCCCGGCCAAGCGCCGCAAACCTCTACGCCCGCCGGCACAACTACTGCGCCGCAGACCGGAACGACTCAAAGCAGCGGCGCACCGACCGCCGCCGGAGCATCGACCGGCACAACGCCCGGCCAGAACGTCGGCGTCTCAGCCGGAATCGCGCCCGCAGAGCTGCCGTCCGACCCGCCGCCCATCGCGCCCAATTTTGAAGCGCCGCCTCGCCCTCTGCCGAGCGCCGAGCGCGTCGGCGTGGACATCACCAACCAGACGCCGCTCACCCTGAATCAGGCCATCGCGCTCGCGCTTCAGAACAACAACGACATCGACGGCTCGCGCATCGACGTGCAGATAGCCGAGTTCAACCTGAACGCCGCGCGCGGCGTCTACGACCCGGTCTTTGCGTCTGAAAATTATTTCGAGAGCCGCGTTACGCCGACCAGCTCGACTCTCGGCGGCGCGCAGAACGGCTCGGTCAAGCAGACGGAGGCGACCGGCTCGGCGCGCGTCGGCGGCTTCTCGCCCTTTGCCGGAGGCGCTTACCAGCTCGACTTCTCTTCGACGCGCCTGACGACCAACAACCAGAACGTCACGCTCAATCCGCAGTTCCCGACCGCGCTCACCCTCAACTACACGCAGCCGCTCCTGCGCGGCCTACGCTTCGACCAGAATCGTCGCCAGATAGAGATTGCCAAGAAGAACCTGAGCCTGACCGATTCGCAGTTTCGACAGCGCGCCATCGAAGTTATCTCGCAGGTCGAGCAGTCTTACTGGGACTTGGCCTTCGCCCTGAGAAACTTGCAGGTGCAGATTGACGCCGTCAGGCAGGCGCGCATCCAGGTCGAGAGCAACCAGCGACTCGTCGCGCAAGGGGTGCTCGCGCCCATCGACATCGTCGCCGCCAATACGCAGGTGACGACCTTCGAGCAGAGCGTCTACACCGCGCAGGAAGCCGTCACGCGCGCCGAGAACACGCTCAAAACTCTGATTCTCCCCGACCGCACGGCCGCACTCTGGTCGCGCCCCTTAACGCCCGTCACACCCGTCAACCTCGAAGCGCCGCGCGTCGCGCTCGACGTTGCCGTGGGCGCTGCTATCAACAATCGACCCGAGCTGGCGCAGCTACAGACCAGCGCCGAAATCAACCAGATAGACGTGCGCTACTTCCGCGACCAGACCAAGCCGCAGATTGACCTAGTCGGCACTTACACCGCCGTCGGCCTCTCCGGCATCCCGACGCAGGCCGCAACGGGCGGCGGCACGAGCGCAAACGCCGCGCTTCGCGCACGCGTCAACGAGCTTTCCACGCTCGCCGGTCTGCCGCCGCTTGAGACCACCACCGGCGGCAGCACGCTCACGCCCAACCTCGTCGGCGGCTACCCGAAGTCGCTCTCAAATTTGCTTCAACAGGATTACCCGACCTATCGCGTCGGCGTCCGCGTCTCGCTTCCTTTCCGCAATCGTACTGCTGAGGCCAATCTGGGACGCGCGCTCGCCGAAGGCAGCCGCGTGCAGAATCTCCGCGCACAGGCCGAACAAATAATCGAGGCCGACGTGCGCAACGCCACGCAGGCGCTGCGCTCAGCCGAAGCGCGCCTCGCCTCCGCCGCCGCCACGCGCTCTTCAGCCGAGCAGCAGTACGAGAGCGAGCAGCGCCAGTTCCGCGCAGGCACGACCACGCTCTTCCTCGTTCTCCAACGTCAGACCGAGCTGCTCAACGCGCGCGGGCGCGAGCTACAGGCGCAGACCGACCTCAACAAAGCCATCGCCGAATTTCAGCGTGCCACCGGCAACACGCTTGCCGCCAACAACGTCGCCCTGCGCACCGACACGCCCACGCGCGAGCTTGAGATACGACCTACTTCAAACACCAGCGCCGCGAACGCCGACGCAACTGTCGCCGCGCCCGTCTCTCTCTCCGTCTCGACCGACGCGAGCCCTGCTGCGCCTCCGACCGACTCCAAGTCGTCAAACCAAGCGCATCCCGATGGCAAGTGAGATGACAACTGACTTGAAGGCAACCGATCTGAAGACGAGAGACCTTCGACCACGTTCTCTTTCATGCAACAAGCGCGGTGCTTCGTTCGTCGCGCTTCGCGCTTTCACGCTCGGCGCGCTCCTGCTCCTGGCGGCGTGTCAATCGAAAGTTGAGAGTGATGCGACTGACGCGCGCGGGATTATCGTCGTCAACGCCCCGGCTGCGGGCGAGGTTCGGCGCGTGCTCGTGAGTGAAGGGATGCAGGTGGAAGCGGGCACGCCGGTCGTCGAGATTGCCGTCCCCGTCGAGATGCGCGGCCTGTCGCAGCCGCAGGCGACCGAAGACCCGCAGGCGCGTGCGCGCCGAAGCGTCGGCGCGGCGCAGGGCGAGATAGAAGCGGCCAGAGCCGAGGTCGTCCGCACGGAGGTCGAGGTGCAACGCCTCACTCCGCTCGTCTCTTCGGGCGCGGCGACCGAGGCGCAGCTCGACGGCGCTCGCGCCGAATACGAACGCGCGCAGCAGCGTTTGCAGCGCGCTCAAAGCTCTGCGCAGGAAGCTCAGGCCGGACTCGTCGCCGCACGTCAGCCCGGACGAAACTCCGCGCCGCCCACCGTGCTCGCGCCCTCCGAACAGCTCGTCACCGCCAACGCCACCTCCGCCGGAACAGTCAGCGCCGTCAGCGCACGCGTCGGCCAACGCGTCAACGCCGGGCAGCCCCTCGCCACCCTGCGCGCTAACTAAAGCCGGACGAAAGCACGCTCGCTTTGACTACGCGACTGAACCGTTTGAACCGATACGATCAGCAGATGAGCCGAACTCTTCCAGACCAGACGCTTACAGACGACGCCTTCAACATCGGCGCGAACGAGCAGCGCAAACGGCGTCTGCTCGGCATCGTCTCGCTCACAATCGGCGTCGCCGCCGCCTTCGTCCTCGTCATCTTCGGCGCGCCCTGGTGGTCTCGCGCAGTCATCTTCTTCCCCGTCTGGATGGCAGGCTTAGGATTGATGCAGGCGCGCGAAAAGACTTGAATCGCGCTGGCCGCGCGCGGGACGCGCAACCTCGACCACGGCGAAGAAACTCTCGACGACATCAGTCTCGTAGAGCGTCTGCGCGATAAAGCACGACGCATCAACCGCCGCGCCCTCATTACCGCGCTCGTCATCATCCTGCTCGCCCTCGTCTTTCCCTAAACGTCTTTCAAAGCAGATTGAGGAGAACGTCTGCGAGTTGCGACGGTCTTGAAAGGTAAGGGCAATGCCCGCCGGAAAGCTCAATCGGCTCGACCCGGAGGCGTTCGCGCGCCGTGCGGCGCGACCACTCTGGAGTGATTGTTCGGTCGTCTGAGCAGACGATGTAAGAAGAGGGAACTGCGGGCAGGGCTTCGAGCGGGAAAATCTCCGTCATCGCTCTTTCGGCATACATCCTCGTTCTGGTCGCCAGCCCCAGCTCCGTCGCTTCGGGCTCGCAATCGTGGAAGAGAAAATTTATCGCCACCTCGTCGTCGGTCGAAGGGTCTCTGCCAGCCCTGAAGGCCGCCAGCCATTCAGCGTCGAGCATGTCGGGGTCGGCGGCGAGTTGCGCCCTGATGCTTGTTCCCGGCTTCGGAATCAAAGCGGCGAGATAAACCAGACGGTGAACCGGACGCAAGCCCGGCACGAGCGGGATGAACATGCCGCTCGCAGAATGCCCGACCAGCACGACATCGTCCTCAGTATTTTCCAAAGCCTGAGCGATAACCTCTGCGTACCTCGTCGCGCTCGCGTCGGGCTCATCGACGGGCAGGCTCGGCGTAATCGTCCGATGCCCATGCTTCTCAAGCTCCGGCAGCAGCAGCTTCCAGCACAGAGGATTCTGCGTTGAGCCGTTAACCAGACAAAATGTGCTCATTAGCTTCCTTTCCATCCCGGAGCATCGTTAAAACGCTTCATCCCAGGGATGCGGCAAAAGCTCCCGGAGTCTCAACGTCCTGTCGCTCGCCAGTAAAACCTCCGTACGCTCCATGTTGCTCTTATCAATCTGGCGCATAAACTCCCTGCACCTGCCGCACGGCGGGAGAATCGTCCCATCACCCAGAACGGCCACGATTTTCCGTATGCGCTGCTCGCCCTGCGTGACCATAGATGCAATCGCGCTATGCTCGGCACAGAAACCAATCCCGCTGCCCGTATCAATACAGACGCCCACATGAAGATTACCCTTCTCGGTCAACAGGGCACACCCCACGTTGCCGACTGTGCACCCGTGCCCAATCTCCCTCGGATTAACCACCGCCCGAGCCTTCTCAATCAACTCTTCGTTGTTCATCATGTTCTGTGCAATCCCTCTATTCAACGCACAAAAGAGCAGTACAAGGGTTGAGTAAAAGTGTCAGCCATTAAATTACAGCCGGATAAAGTGGGATAGCGGTCAATGCTTTACCATTGAGTAGCTGCGGCGAGAATCAATTTGCGATAGCCAAACTGTTGGGCTGTTCTAATCCGATGACATTTACAACAACGAACATCGCATTTTTGTATCTCAGCGAAAATGCTCGCCCAGCTACAACCCATTCTAATCATGTTACAGATGGAGTTACGTTTACGTCCTCGAACATGGTCGAACTCTAAAACCACTGGGTTGTCTTCTCCGCAATCAACGCATGGATGTTGGCGCAGATAGTGGATAATCAGCTTGATAGTCTCGACTTCCTCTCTTCTTCTACGAGCGACGACATTAGCGACGTGATGAGCTTTGTTCTTCTCATACCACCTGTCCTGAATCAACTTTTTGCATGTCCGGCAAGTCGTCTGTAAACCATCTCTTCGAGCATTATTCTTCGCAAACTCAGACAAGGCTTTGTCTCGATGGCATGAGGGACAATGTTTCATGTGGTAAGTATAGCAGGAAGGAATATTAGAGAGAGAAAGCAAAAAAACCGGATAGCCTTGAAGGCTACCCGGCTGATGAAAATATGAGCCGACCTGGGCTCGAACCAGGGACCCGCAGATTAAGAGTCTGCTGCTCTACCAACTGAGCTATCGGCCCATCGCGGAAAAAATCTAACCGTTTCCTTCCGGCGCTGTCAAGGCGCGAGAAAAGGGTTCTGAGCCGGGCTGCTCTCCGACGCCGCGCGGGCTTTAGTTTTCGGCGCGCTCATCGGAGAGCGGCTTATCAACGAGGGGACGCCGGGCGGCGTTGGCGACCTCGCTGGAGGTGACGAAGATGGTGCGGACGATGCGCTCCATCTTGCGGTAGTCGATTTTGTCGGGCGAGTCGGAGGGTTTGTGATAGTCCTCGTGCTCGCCGTCGAAGTAGAAGATGATGGGGATGCCTTTCCTGGCGTAGTTGAAGTGGTCGCTGCGATAGAAGAAGCGGTTGGGGTCGGCGGGGTCGTCGTAGCGATAGTTGAAGTCGAGCTTGAGATAGGAGCGGTTGACGCGGTCGCTCAGGTCTCCAAGCTCGGTGCTCATCTCCCTTGAGCCGATAACGTAAATTTCGTTCGCGCCGGAAAGGTCTCGGTTCAAGGGGTTGGTGTCGCCGGGCTGCTTGCTTCTGCCAATCATGTCGATGTTGAACTGCGCGACTATCTGCTTGAGCGGCACGGTCGGATATTCCGTGTAGTATTCCGAGCCCCAGAGCCCTTTCTCTTCGCCGGTGTGCCAGATGAAGAGGAGCGAGCGCTTGGGGCGCGGGCCGCGCGCGAAAGCTTCGGCGAGGGCGAGCAGAGAGACCGTGCCGGAGCCGTCGTCGTCTGCGCCGTTGTAGATTTTGTCGCCGTTTTTGTCGGCGCGTCCGACGCCGACGTGGTCGTAGTGAGCGCCGAAGGCGACGTACTCTTTCTTGAGACTGGAGTCAGAGCCTTCAAGCAGGGCGACGACGTTCTGAGTGGTCGCGGTCTTAGTGTTGGACGTGACCTTGAAGCTGAGCCGCTTGTTCGTGTCGAGGGCGAAGGCAGCGCCGGGCTGGCGCGCGTTGATGTTCCTGATAAGCTCTTCGCCCGTCACTTGCTCTCTGTCGAAGAGAAGCTTGGCTATCTCAGCCGAAGGAATCAGCGTGGGCACGCCCTCAGTCGCAGACGCTTCGAGGCGGGTGGGCTTGAAGCTGTCGCTGCCCGTGTTGTTGAGATAGCGCGCGATGCGGAAGACCCTTTCGAGATTACGCGGAATTATCACGAGACCGGCAGCGCCGTTCTTGCGCGCGTAGCTGGCGGCATCCTCCCAGTTTCCTTCGCCCGCCTTGCCCTTCAACTCGCCGCGCGCCACGCCCTCGGGCAGCACGCCGCTTGAGACGACGATTATCTTGCCGCGCACGTCGAGGCCGCGATAGGCGTCCACCTTCTTCGACTTGACGACGTAGCCGTGACCGGCGTAGACGAGCGAACCGGCGGCCTCCCCGCTCGCATTGCCGGTGAGAAAGTCGTCGCCGTACTTTAAGACTCGACCTTGAAACTCGGCGGAGGTCTTCGAGGGGTCGGCCTTGAAGCTCTCAAGCTCGATGCGCTGGAAGTATGTGCCTTTGTCGCCGCCGGGCTTGAGCTTGAGCGCGGCCATTTTGTCGGCGATGTATTTGGCCGTCGCGTCGAGACCGGGCGAGGGCGTGTTGCGCCCGGCCATCTCATCCGAGGCGACGACGTAGAGGTGCTCTTTCAGACGAGCCGCCGTGATAGTCTCCGCCGCTTCGAGGGTGGCTGCGCTCAGTGCGACGGGCGCGGAAGAAGCTTTGGCGGTGGCGCGCGCCGAAGCGGTCGTCGAAGTGTTGTTCGCCGCTCGCTGCGCCTGTATGGCAGAGAGCGGCAGGGCGGCCAGCAAGCTAATCAGCAGCAGACCGGCCAAAGGAAATCTACGCATGAGTCCTCCAAGAATAGAGCCTGTTTCGTCGAACAATAAATTGCAGGGAAACGATTGGCTTAGATGATAAACGGAAGAGAGCGCGTTTGCCAGTCGCGGCGGCGCGCGCGTCCGTCTTGAAGTCGGATGTCCTGTGCGTTGATTTTTAAAGCCGCAGCGACGCCGGAGAATGAGAGACTGAAAGCGAGAGAAACCGACGCCCTCACGCCGTTTGCGCGACGCGCTCGCGCTCAATCATGTAGCGCAGGGCGAGAAGAATGGCGATGTTGAGAAAGAGCCCGGCGAGGGCGGAGAACTGCTCTTTGTAGAAGGCGAAGACCTGTGTGAGAAAGATGGAGACCAGAATCGAACGCTCGAACAGACGAAAGGCCGCGAGCCTCGAACGACGCATTCGCACGATGCCCCACAGGACGAGCACGCCTGAGAGCAGCGAGAAGAAGATTTCGGCCTTGTCGATGAACGAAAGATTGACCATGCGCTCGGCTACGCGCCCGACGATTTGCGTGTCGAGAATCTGCCGCCAGCCGAGGCCGACGAAGAAGATGAGGACGAAGACGTAGAGGATTTTGACGACGAGCTGCGCGATGAAGAAGCCGACGATGAGGCGTGGAAACCAACGCGTCGCGGCCACGTAGAAGTAGAAATCTCTGACCAGTCGCTTGAGCCGCGCGGGCAGAGAGAGGCGGCGCGGCGGGCGCAGGTCGATTTTTGAAAGCGACTCGGAGAGAGCTTTGACGAGAGGACTCGTGTCGCCGCTCTTTTCCAGATAGGCGAGCGCGCGTCGTCGCTCCTCTTCGTCGAGGTCGTGGAGCGCGACCTCTTCCATCGAGCGCAGGGCGTTGAGCAGGTACTCTTCGCGCGAAGCCTCGCGTCTCTGGCTGATGGCGCGCACGGCGAGAAAAATCAGGATGAAGGAGACGTAGATGAGCGAGATGGCCGGACGAAAAAAGTAGTTGTGGTCGCTCGTGACGAATTTGCCGACTTCGTCGATGAACGTCCCGAAGCCGATGCCTCCGGCAATCGCCGCCAGAAGCTCCGCCGTCTTGCTGAGGAAAGAGAGCAGGACGATGATGGAGACGAGCATCAGGAGGCCGCCCCAGAGCATATGCGCGATGTGAAGACCGCCGCCGCCGATTTGCGGGTAGCCTGTCAGTTGCAGGAACAGGCGTATCACCAGCACCGAAGCGACCGCCGCCACCAGAAAGCTTTCCAGATAAACTCCCGCCTCGAAATTGCGTATGAAGAGATGCTCTCTTTTCATGTAGCATTGCTTATACTTCCAACGCGCGCTCTCTCCAAGCCTCGAAGGGCTCGACAGTTCGTGTAAGCCCTTTGCTCGTACCGGCGTCGAAGAGGGAAGCTTCGGCCTCGAAGGCGTCTGAAGGAAGACCCGCGCCGTGTGTGTCGAAGGATGAGAATAGAGAACGAGCAGCAGAGAGACGGGATGAGAGGCGTCTGGACGAAGGTGGACGGGCGGCGGATGTATGCTCGCACGTGGGCTGACGCTGCGCCGAAGGATGCACGACAGGTCGTACTCGTGCACGGCCTCGGAGTCTCCAGTCGCTACATGACGCCGATGGCCGTGCGCCTCGCCTCGCGCGTGCGCGTCTATGCGCCGGATTTGCCCGGCTCGGGCAAAAGCGAGAAGCCGCCGCGCGTGCTCGACGTGCCTGAACTGGCCGACGCGCTCGCCGCGTGGCTCGAAGCGAGCCGGATAGAGCGCGCGAGCTTCGTCGCAAACTCTCTCGGCTGCCAGGTGACGGTTGACCTCGCCATGCGTTACCCCGAGCGCGTCGAGCGCCTCGTGCTCGTCTCGCCGACCATCAACCGGCACAATCGAAGCGCGCTCAGGCAATTTGCCGCCTTCCTGCTCGACATCCCGCGCGAGCCGCTCTCGCTCCTGCCGCTCGCCCTCTTCGACTACCTGACTTCGGGAATCTTTCGCGGGCTGCGCACGCTCAATCACGCGCTGCTCGACCGCATCGAAGAGAAGCTGCCGCACGTCGAAGCGCCCGCGCTCGTCGTCTGCGGCGGGCGCGACCCGCTCGTGCCCGACGAGTGGGCTGCCGAAGTCGCACGCCTTCTGCCGCGCGGACGACTCGTCCTCTTTCCGCGCGCCGCTCATGCCGTCAACTATAACTCGCCGGATGAGCTGGCCGCCGTCGTGCTCTCTTTTCTGGAAACGTGAACGCCGCGAGCGTTGCGGAAGGCATTCCGTCCTTCCGCAACGCTCGCGGCGTTCGTCGCCGACTCTCCTCGTCGCGTCCTGAGCGCCGGGCTGCCCGCGCTTCACTTCCGTTTCACTTGCGGCTGAAGCTTCGCCGACGTTTCTTCGCGGGCGTTCTGGCGGGCAGGAGGCTCTTGTGACGGTTCTTGAGCATGACGTTTAGAGACTCGTGATGCTTGAAGCCGAGCAGGCGCGCGGCGTAGGTGACGCTGCCCTGCGTCTCTCTGAGGGCGCGCTGGATAAAGCGCGCCTCGTAGGCCTGCACCTCTTCGGGCAGAGAGAAATCGTCCCAGGGGTTCGAGATGCTGCCTTTGCCCGTTTGCCGAAGCAGGAGCAGCTCAAGGGCGTCCATCCTGATGGTCTCGCCGTCTTCCGCCATGAGAACGGCGCGCTCGACGATGGCGCGCAGCTCACGCGCGTTTCCTCTGAGCGGCAGAGAGCGCATGGCTTCGAGGCTCTCGGGCGTGAATCTGACGTGCTTTCCGGCGCGCTCAAGCGCCTGCGCGATGAAATGCTCGGCCAGCGCGACGATGTCTTCGGGACGCTCGCGCAGGGGCGGTATCTCTATCTCGAAGGCTTCGAGGCGATAGAAGAGGTCTGCGCGGAAACGTCCCTGTGCGACTGCCTCCGAGAGCTTTCGGTTGCTCGCGCAGACGAAGCGCACATCGACTCTCTCCGCGACGGGCGAGCCGATCGGCTGTATCTCTCCGTGTTCGAGCAGGCGCAGGAGCTTCCCTTGAATGCCCGGGCTCAGCTCCGCCACCTCGTCGAGGAAGAGCGTGCCGCCTGCGGCCTGTTTGGCCGCGCCCGCGTAGTCCGAAAGCGCGTCGGTGAAGCTGCCTTCGAGATGGCCGAAGAGTTGCGACTCGGCCAGAATCTCTGTCAGCGTCGAGCAGTTGACGGCGACGAAAGCGCCCTCGCGCCCGCTCCATTGATGTATCAGGCGCGCGAGTATCTCCTTGCCCGTGCCCGTCTCGCCGCTAATCAGAAGAGGAACTTTGTTGACCGCAAAACTCTTCGCCACCTGTAGAAGCGACTGGGTCGATTCTTCCGCGTGAACGAAGACGGGCGCGGAAGCGTCGCCCTTGTAGGCGCGCGTGCAGCGCGGGGTTATCACGCGCCGGGCGCAGGCGCGCAGACGCTCAATCGACTCGCCGTCCTGCGTCTTCGCCAGAAGGTCGTCGGCTCGACGGTAGATTTCAAACAGCTCGCCTTCGGAGAGACGCTCGGCGTGCTCTTCAATCAGAGTCAGAGCCGCGCGCCCCGCGTCTTCGAGCGCGCCGGCCTCTTCGGCCAGCTCCATCGCGCGCCGAAGCGTGGCCTGCGACTGTTGAAGGTCGCCCGTGCGCGCCAGAACTCTCGCCTGCGTCGTCAGCGCCTCGACGAGCAAGCCCTGCTCGCCGCCCTTCTCCAGCGTGCGCACCGCGTCTCGAATAGTCCACAAGGCTTCCGCATCACGACCCTGAGCGAACAGCAGGCGAGCGCGCGTCTCGTCCACCCGCGCGACGCTGCCGTTATCCTTGAGCGTGACGAAGAGACGGCGTGCGCGCTCAAGCTGCTCATGCGCTTCGTCGAAACGTCCGAGGGTGTAGAGGAGAAATCCGAGGTTGTTATGGTTGGCCGCGCGGTAGCCCGTGTGCCCGGCCTGCTCGTAGTGATAGATGGCGGCCGTGTATTCGACGATGGCGCGATCCGTGTAGTCCTGCCGCCGCTCGGCCGTACCCAAACGCCTCAGAAGCAGCGCCAGGTTGCCGTGAAATCTTCCCTTCAAAGCATGGTCGCGGCTCGTCTCGAAGATGGGCGTCGCCTCCGTTAAGATGCGCAGCGCATCGTTGAAACGGCTGGCGGAGAATTCGATGACGGTCAGTTGCAGAAGCGCGCGCGCCTTCTGCTCGGTCTCGGTCAGCTTCGGGAGCGCCTCGGTGAGAAGCACGCGCGCCTCCGCATAGGCTCCCTCGCGCCAGTAGCAGAGCGCCAACTCGCTCTGCGCGACGGCGGCCTTCGTCCTCTCGCCGAGCGCGTTGAAGCGTGCGACGCTTTCGCTGATGAGGTCTTTGGCCGACTCCTGAACGCCCGCCTTCTGCTTGCCGCTTCCGAGCCAGCCCGATAAAGTACCAGCCCGCAGAAGCGCTTCGGCCGCCGTCGCGGCCTCCAGCCCCTCCAGATTAGGACGCCTGCCCACACCCTGCCACAAGTCTCCCAGAGCATTTCGCGCGGCCTCAAATTGACCGACGTACTCAAGCTCTCCGGCCAAACGGCAGCGCATCTGCGCCTGTTCGTCAAAGCTCGTCGCCGTCTCGCCTATCTGATGTCGTTGCGTTTCTGCTAAACTCATGTGAGGGCTACCTTTCGATGGGCTTGCAAGTTTTAGCGCAAGCGGGTCGGAGGTCAAATGGGCGGTTCCGAAAGACTGGAAGCGCTCCAAATCAAGTGAATCTGCCATTTAACTTACCTCGAAGGAAAATCAGAATGAAGATACTCGCTCGAATCTGCCAGAAATCCGTCTTTGCAGCCGTTTTGACGCTGGTGCTGACTTGTCCGGCGTGGGCGGGCGAAATACCGCAACCCTTGCCGCCGCCCCCTGCGCCAATCGTCAACCAGACGCCTTCGGACTCTTCCGACCCGGTCGGAGCTGACGGCCAAACGAACGGCACAACGACGCCGGAGACGCAGATTGCCACCGTCGAATCGCTGGCGGAGGCACTGCTGACGCTGCTGCAAAATTCCTTCTCGCTGCTTTAAATAAGGGGAAAACGGGTAATTCAAGGAGATTTCTACCGCCAAAAGGCTCGCTGGCGGAGAGGTCTCTGTGTGTCCGCCGGTCAATATACAACAACTCTCGCCACAGTTCAGGAAAATTTCTTCCAAAGAAACAGACCGCGAGCGGCAAATCCTCTTTAGATTTAAGGCTTTGTCAAAAACCAATCCCAGAAACCTTCGGCGAGCTGATAACTCTTGGCGTGCTTAAAGCGGCAGATGAAAACGGCCGAGATGAGAGATAAACGCCCCGGCGAGAGTCTTCCGAAGTACCCGCGGCAGGAGTCGAACCTGCGACCTCTTGCTCCGGAGGCAAGCGCTCTATCCACTGAGCTACGCGGGCATTAAGCTCACCAGCCAAAGTAAGATAGCATAGCTTAATTGAAGCTTTCCAGCAGCCGACTTGACTTGCGCCGACGCTTGCGTGTAACTCTTCAGTCTATCCCTCGTCGTCCGCCAAGCTCGTCGATAAAATCGCAGGAAAATCCGTTCGCGTACATCATGCTTATCGTCAATCGCCAGCACGCCGCCGTCGTCCAGACCCCTCACGGGTCGGAGATTCGCCCGCTCATCGACCGCACCACCTCGACCATAGAATTATGCAGCCTCGCCGAAGAGGTCTTGCCCGTGGGCGCGGTCGTCGGCAGGCATCAACACCTTGAGACCGAGGAGATTTACTACGTGCTCCGGGGAAGCGGGCGCATGACGGTCGGGTCGGAGTCGCGCGAAGTGAGCGCGGGCGACGCGGTTTTCATCCCGCGCCGCTTTGAGCACACGCTCGCCAATACGGGCACCGAGCCTTTGACAATCCTGCTCGTCTGCGGCCCGGCCTACAGCTACGCCGACCATCATCCGTCAGACCCGGCGGAGGAGAGCTTTTAATCGAGAGCCTTCCGAAGCTCGGCACGCGTGGGCGTAAAGAGTTTTGAGCCCGCGCTTTTTCCATCTCAGCTTTCTTCGGCGGGCTCTTCGGGAAAGTTTGCCGTTTCCCTTCTCAGCCGAAGATTCGGACGACGAAGAAGGATGCGGCGGCGATGAGCGCGGCGAGCGGAATGGTCAAAATCCATGCCCAGACGATACGACCGGCCACGCCCCACTTGACCGCCGAGAGGCGGCGCGTCGCGCCGACGCCGACGATTGCGCCCGTGATGGTGTGCGTCGTCGAGACGGGGATGCCGCCGAAGGTGACGCCGATGATGGAGACGGCGGCTGCCGTCTCGGCGCTGAAGCCTCCGACCGGCTTGAGCTTCGTGATGCGCGAGCCCATCGTGCGGACGATGCGCCAGCCTCCGGAGAGCGTCCCCAAGCCTATCGCCGCGTGACAGACGAGCACGACCCAGAGCGGAATATCTCTTGTCGCATCGGCGTCGATGTTTGAGGCGACGAGCACGCCCGCGATGATGCCCATCGTCTTCTGCGCGTCGTTTCCTCCGTGACCGAGACTGAAGAGGGCGGCGGAGAAGAGCTGTCCTTTGCGAAAGAAGCCATCGACGCGGTGCGGCGGCCAACCGCGAAAAATCCACATCACCGAGACCATGAAGAGGAAGCCGAGGAGCGCGCCGAAGAGCGGAGAGAGGACGATGAAGATCAGCGTCTTCGTCCAGCCGCCGGGCAGAAGGACGCCGAAGCCCGAAGCGGCGACAGCCGCCCCCGCGTAGCCGCCCACGAGCGCGTGCGAAGAACTCGAAGGCAGACCGTAATACCACGTAATCAGATTCCAGACGATAGCTCCGATGAGCCCGCACAGAATCACCCACAACTGCCATTCGTCGGGTATCGCCTTCAGGTTAATCATGTCCTTGCCGATGGTCTTGGCGACGGCCTCGCCGAGCACGACGAAAGCGATGAAGTTGAAGAAAGCAGCCCAGATGACGGCTGCGCCCGGCGAGAGCACGCGCGTCGAGACGACGGTCGCAATCGAGTTGGCCGCGTCGTGAAAGCCGTTGATGTAATCGAAAATCAGCGCGAGAACGATGATGAGAATGACGAAAGAGATGGTGATAGACATAAGAAATGATGAACGATGAATGCGGAATGCGGAATGAAAGGCAAAAAGCTTTCGTTTTTTAATTCATCATTCCTCATTCCGCATTCATCATTTGCCTTTCATGCATTCTTGATGATGACGCTTTCGATGATGTTGGCGACGGATTCGCAGCGGTCGATGGTGGCTTCGAGCTTTTCGTAGATGTCTTTCCACTTGATGACGTGCAGGGCGTCGGTCGCGCCTTGAAAGAGGCGTGCGATGGCCGCGTGATAGATTTCGTCCCCCTCGTTTTCGAGGCGATGCACTTCGACGAGGCGCGGGTTGATGCCGTTGGGACGGGCGAGCATGGAGACGATTTCGTGAAGCTGTTCGGCCATGCGTTGAATCACGTCGGCGAACTGGCGCGCGTGCGGCGTCGCTTCCTTGACGCCGTACATGACCATCGCGCGCGCCGCGTCGTCTATCAAGTCCACGATGTCGTCGAGCGCGCCCGAGAGCAGGTAGATGTCCTCGCGGTCGAAGGGGGTGATGAAAGACTTGTTGAGCTTGGTAGAGATGGAATGCGTCAGCTCGTCGCAGGAATGCTCGATGGATTTTATCTGCGCGACGTGGCCGGTGTAATCACCGCTCGTGTCGGAAAGCATTTGTTTGAGCACGCGAGAGGCATCGAAGATGTAGGATGTCATCTGCGTGAACATGGAGAAGTACTGCTCCTCTTTCGGCATGAAGTTGAAGAGACCCATAGATTCAGACGCGCTCCGAAGTTGAGTTGTGGTAAAGAGGAAGCCAATATAGTCGAATGGGCGAGCGATGTCTATGAGAAGTCTGAACGCAGTCTGAACAAAATCGAGGGAGGGGACGGCATTCACGGGGAGTTGTCGGCGCGCAGGCTCGCGTCGTATGCTCGAACGCGAGCCCGTTCGTAGGAGCGGCGCGTCCAAATGAAGAGATGAGAGAGAGAAGCTATTTCAGGCAGGTGGTTGACCTGCTCAGGATGGAATCGGAGGCGATTGCCGAGACGGCGAGGCGTCTGGACGGCGCGTCGGTCGAGCGCGCCGTCGAGCTTCTGTCCGGGTGCCGGGGCAAGGTCGTGCTCGTCGGGGTCGGGAAGTCGGGCAACATCGCGCAGAAGATTGCGGCGACTTTGACGAGCACGGGGACACTGGCGCTCTTTCTGCATCCGAGCGACGCGGCGCACGGCGGCATGGGCATCGTCTCGAAGGACGACGTGGTCGTCATCCTGAGCAATAGCGGCGAGACCGAAGAGATTGTCTCGATGATGCCGCACCTGCAACACAGGCGCGCGGCGGTCGTCGCCGTCGTCGGCAACATGAACTCGACTCTGGCTCGACGCGCAGACGTGGCGCTGGATGCGAGCGTCGAGCAGGAGGCGTGCCCGCTCGGTCTTGCGCCGACGACGAGCACGACCGTCGCCCTGGCGATAGGCGACGCGCTGGCGATGACGCTGATGCAGGTGAAGGGATTCAAGGCGGAGGATTTCGCCATCAATCACCCGGCGGGGCGACTCGGCAAACGACTGACCCTGAAGGTCTGCGATTTGATGCACGGCGGCAGTGAGTGTCCGACGGTCGGGACGGGCGCGACGCTTCTGGAGGTGGTGCAGGCGATAAGCCGGGGCGGCCTCGGCGCGGTCAACGTGCTGGACGAGCGCGGACGCCTGTCGGGCATCATCACCGACGGCGACGTGCGGCGGACGCTGCAAAAGTGCGGCCTCGACGAACTGGAGAAGATAGACAGCAGCGCGATGATGACGCGCCAGCCCGTCGTCGTCGCGCCGGAGATGCTCGCCTACGCTGCGCTCGCGCTGATGGAAGACCGCCCGACGCAAATCTCCGTCCTGCCGGTCGTAGACGCCGAGGGGCTTTCGGTCGGACTCCTGCGTTTGCACGACATCATTCGGAGCGGCGTTTGAGAAGGTAGAGGAGTTTTGATGAGGTTGAGCAGAAGTATCGGCGAGCGGGTTGCGGGGCGTGTGATGGCGCTGGCGGTCGCGGGCGGGGTAATGTTTGGGACGACCGTAGCGGCCAGGGCTTCGGGCAGCGAGCGTGCGAAGGAGACTACCGGAGAGGCGAGGGAGACGAAGGCGTTCGAGGCGGGCGAGGTGCTGGTGGTTTTGAACGAGCGGCTGCTGAACGCGCTGCTCGAAGCGATGCTCGCGCTGCCCGAGCCTCCGTCGTTTCCTCTGTCGCGCCGGAGGGAGGAGCAGGCGGCGGGCAAATGCGCGAGCGAGGTTGTGTTGAGGCGCGAATCGTCGGGCGTGCAGACGGCGGTGCGCTTCACGCAGAGGGGCATCAGCGCGCCGGTCGCCTTTCGAGGCTCTTACGACGCGCCGCTCGTCGGATGTCTGAAGTTCGAGGGCTGGGCTGATACGACGTTCGCGCTCTCGTTCGACCGCGCGCGGCAGGTTCTGGAGGGGCGCATCAACGTGCGCGAGGTACACCTGAAGAACGTGCCTTCGCTCGTGGGCGGCGGAGTGACGCAGATGGTTCAGGAGGCGATTGACAGGCGCGTGAACCCGATAGAGCTTCTGCGCGCCGAGCAACTGGGCACGCGCATCGACCTGAAACAGCCGGGCGGCGGTGTGCTGCGGCTGCGCGCAAGGGAGGTGCGCCACGAAGTCGTGCAGAAGGAGTTGCGACTGCGCATCTTTTACGAGGTCTTGAGCGGCGATTGAAGTCGCTTCGCCTCGAAGGGCGAGAAGCAGGGCGTATTTACGGCTTAAAAGCCGAGAGCCTCTACGGTCTGGTGAAGACCGTAGAGGCTCTCTTGTTTTTGGCTTCGGCGCGCCGGGGCGCTGAAGACGGTTTATTAGGGCAGCGCCTCGACCATGATGAAGAAGCGGAACTTGCCGCTGCCGGTGTAGCCGAGCAGCATCTGCAAGTCGACGGCGTTCTCAATCACGTTGGGCGTGTTCGGGTCGTCGGCGGTCGCCAACGGGCTGACGTTGACTGTCATCGCCGTCGCGCTGCTGTTGATGCCGCCGCCTCTCGGCTGATTGGCCGCACGGTCGAGCGTGAGACCCTTCAGGTTCGGGAAGCCTGCGGGCGCTCTGGTCGCGCCGTCGGACGAGAGCAGGCGCAGGTCAACCTGCGAGGACGGAGCGTAGATGTTCGGCACGTTGGTCGTCGTCATATCGACAACGCGGATGCGCAGGCGTGTGACGGTCTGCCCCGTGTTGTTGAAGTAGCGACGCTGCACCGACATCGTTGCGGCGTACTGCGAGCCGACGCCGGTTGGGCCCGAAGGCGTGATGGTGTCGTCGTAGGGCACCCTGACGATGTGCCGGTTAGGCGAGTTGGCCTGCGACACGTTGGGGGCAATCAGCGCCGAATCCATCTCCGTGAGACTCTTCCACGTCGGGCTGGAAGTGTTCTCCGGCCCGGGCGAGCCCTGTATGGGCGTCGGGTTGCTGCCGACAGGAGTGGTCGGAGTAGTCGAAACGATGATGAAGTCGTTTCTGTTTTGGTTGGTGTCCTGAAGCTTGTCGCTCGGCATACGCATGAAGCTGTAGTCGGAATTGCTGCCCGAGCCTACGGGGCTATCGAGCGCCGAGCCTTCGCGCAGCAGGTCGCAGTTGTTCTGGCTGCTGTTGCTGATGAATCCGACCGCATCGACACGGTTGTCCGAGGTCAGTCCTTCGATGGTTGCGGTCTTGAACAGACCGATGCTCGCGCCGTCGTCGAGCGACGGGCTGAGGGTGGGCGCGCCGGGTTCGGGCGCGGCGTAGGAGTTGAGCGTTCCGGCGGCATAGCCCGAACCGACGAGCAGGTAGTGCTTGCGCGGTTGCAGGATGGTGTTTGCCGGGATGGTGGCGATGATGACGGGCGTGGCAGCGCAGTTGCCCGGAGCAAGCTGGACGATTGACCAGCCGCTGATGTCCACGCTGACCGCGTTCGTGTTGTTGTAAAGCTCGATGAACTCATCCTCGGCGCCGTTCGGGCCTGCCGAGCGGAACTCGCTGATGACGACGGGCGCGGGAGTAGCCGTCGCCGTAATCGTACCCGTCGCCGCATCGTCCGGGCTGGGCTTGATTCTGCCGCCGGCCGTGCCGGTGAGCTTGACCTTGAAGGTCTCGTCAGGCTCGGGCTCGGTGGTGGAGGTGTTTGCCAGCACAGGCACGGAGATGCTCTGCACGCGCTGCCCGTTGGTGAAGGTGAGCGTGCCGGAGGTTGGGCTGTAATCGCCGTCGGCGATGGTGGCCGTGCCGTCTTCGGTCTGGTAGTTGACCGTGATGGTTGAAGTGGCCGTGCGCGAGAGGCTGACGGTGAAGACCGCATCGCTTGAGCCGGACTGCGGCTCGACGGCTGTCGCCGGGTTGATGGTGATGTCGGGCGGCGCTTCAATCTGCGTGATGGTCGCTCCGCCTGAGACGGTGTTGCCTTCCTTGTTCTGCGTCTGGACGGTCGGGAAGCTGCTCGTGACCGAGCCCTGATTGCTGACCTGATCGGTCGCGCCCGTGAACGGATCGTTGACCGTCACCTGGAAGGTAATGGTGACGCTTGCGCCTGCGGGGAGCGTGCCGATGTTGCGCGTGACGGTCTCGCCGGAGAAGAGCGCGGCGCTCGTCGTGGCGAGAGCCTTCTGCTCGCGTGCCTTCACGTTGCTGCTGCGGCGACGACCTGTGCCCGCGTCGGTGATACCGGCGACTTCGGGTGCGAGCCTGACGGCGGCGGCGAAGTTCGAGGCGGCGACGCCCGCGCTCGCAAGCTCGACCTCTTCGGTCGGCTGTTCGGTGCGGCGCGAAGCGCGTGCGATAACGTCGGCGATGCTGCGAGCCGTCGTCTTCGCTTCGTCGCTCGCCTTGCTGCTCGTGGAAGCCGTGCGAGTCTCGGCGACGGACGCGGCGGGAGCGACCTTCTCAGGCGCTTCCTGCGCGTTCTGCGCGTAGAACTCACGCGTGCTCGTCTGGAGCATGCTGGAGGGAGAGGTGGCGACAGAATTCGCGCAACCACTGGAGCCGGTGTAGTTGACAAGCGTGCCGGTGCCGGAAGTCTGTACGTCAGCCGTCGCATTGTTGCGCGGGCTGTCGAGGAAATCTTCAACCGAAGTGGCGCTCGTCCCCGTGCCGGTGAAGTCTTCAAGCTGGAATACAGCCGAGTCTGCCTGGCGCGTGCGAATACCGTAACCTGTTGCAGTGTTCGTGTTGCCGCTGCTCGTATTGTTTTCAATGTCGAGGCATATAGAGCGCGCATCTTCTGCTGTGAAGGTCATACCGTTCACGTTCGATGCCGCATTAGGCGAGTTGTCGGGCGTGCCGACGGTGTTGCCCGTAACCGTCAGAGCGAGCGTGCCGCAGTTGCCAGCCGCGCAACCGGCAACACTGAGGCGAGAAAGTGCCTGGATTCCCTGCTGGTGGGTGTGCTGGATATTGTTGTTAGTAATCGTCAGCGCCGCGTCGCTGTTGCCTCTATAATCGAGTCGGATACCTTGTCCGGTGGTCGAGCCGGAAAGCGCGGTGGCGTTGCCAATGACGTTATTGGCGACGGTTCCGTTGACATCACAGGTGCTTGTCGAATCGGCGCCGGTCAGGAGGTTCATGGCCTGCGCGTCGTTGAAGAGGAAGTCGGAGTTGTTGATGTTGAAGGTCAGGTCGGCGCTGCCCTGCGCGCCGAGGTCGATGCCTTCGTTGTTGCTGTTGAAGAGACTCCGGTCGCTGGCGTTGTCGGGGTTGGTTGTGACCGTGATGTTGGCGATGGAAGTGCCCTGGAAAGTTCCGAGCAGGCCGACGGTGCGGTTGTTGTCGAAGGTGCTGCCCTGCACGTTGACGGTCATGTTGGCCGTCGTGTCGGTGATGAGGTTGACGCCGGCGTTGCCGCTCGTCCCGTTGGTGTTGTTGAAGCTGCTGTTCTTGAGGGTGAGCGTGACGGTGCCCGCCGTGTTGTAGACCCTCAGATTATCGGTGAACGAGCCGGAGACGGCGACGCTGTTGATTGAGCTTGTGCCTTTGAGGTTGATGAAGCGGATGCCGTGCTCGTTCGCGCCGTTGCCGTGATTGAGGATGTTGGCGTTGGCGAGGCTGAAGGTGGTCACGTTGTTGCCGTTGACGCCGTACTGACCGCCGTTGGTGTCGATGTTGTCGAGGGTGACGCCCGTAACGGTCGCCAGATGGATTGCACCGTTGCAGTTGGTATTGCCAACGTTGTCAGCGCCGCAGGCGGCGGGGTCGGCGTCGGTTGTGCCGGTGCTGGAGAAGTTCATGTTCTTCAGCGTGACGTTGTTGGCGGTGGCGAAGCTCGCGCCTTTGGCCGTGACGTTCTGGATGGTGCCGCCGGAGCCGTCGGTCGTGCCCGTGCCGTTGACGGTGAAGCTGCCTGTGGTGTTGTTGCTGACGTTGATGCCGTTGGTGCCGCCGTTCTGGTCGATGCGGCGGAAGGTGATGGCGGGGCTGCCGCCGCTGACGTTGATGCCCGTGCCGCCGTTCGGGTTGTTGACGGTGTAATCGCGGAAGCTGTAAGTGCCGCTCTGACCGGAGCCGAAGGAGAAGCCGTCGCCGTTGTTGTTGTTGAAATCGACGGCGCTGAAGTTGTAAGTGCCTGCGGTGTTCTCGCTCTCGAAGTCGATGGTGCGGCGGCCTGCGCCCTGCGAAGTGATGGAGCCGCTCGAAATGGTGACGCTCGAACTGCCGGGCAGGTCGCGCAGCACGAGGCCGTCGTCCATGCTGCTGGTGTTGATGCTGGCGACGTTGATACCGACGGTGTAGGCGGCTGTGTCGTTGCCGTCGATGACGATGCCGTCGTTGGTGTTGCCGGCAACCCCGCCGCTGACGGTGACTGTGCCGCCGATGGTCAGCGTGCCGCCCCCGGCGTTGGAGATTTTAATGGCGGTCTGCCCGTTGGTGTTCGTGATGTTGCCGGGATAGGTGATGTTCATCACTCCGGTCGCGCCGTTGCTGGCGTCGAGCGCCGTGCCGGTGCTGCCGGAGAGATTGCCGTTCGAGACGGTGAGCCCGGTGTTGACGCTCGTCAGCTTGATATTGTTCGCGCCGCCGCTCGAAGCGAGCGTGGCGAAGGTGGCGGCGAGCGTGCCGGTGTTGAGATTGAGCGCCTGCCCGGTGGTGCTGATGGAAGAGTCGGAGACGTTGAGAGTGCCGAAGCCCGCGCCGCTGGCGATGGCCGAGCCGGAAGCGTTGCCGAAGCTGACGCCGCGAATCGTATTGCCTGCGCTTCCGGCGACGATGGTAACGTCATTGCCCGCGCCGTTGACGATGACGGGATTGGTGCCGCCGGTCGCGGGAAGGGGCAGGCTGCCGGGAGGCGGAGTGATGCCGGTGATGGTCGAAAGCGAGGCGGTCGCGCCCTGTCCGATAAGCTTCTGACCGTTCAGAAGGGGCGTGCCGCCCGTGTAGTCCGAGGCGCTCTGTCGATAAAGAAAGATGTTGTCGTTGGCTGCCGGATGGTTGCCCGCGCCGTCGTTGATGGAGGCGAAGGAGGCGAGGTTGTTGAAGGGGTTCGTCAGACGCCCGTCGCCGTTCGTGGCCTGACTGTTGTCGATAAACCAGAACATGCCGGAGATGTTGAAGACCATCTTTCCGGTTCCGCTGCCGGTGCCGTCGGTGATGGTGTAGTTGAAGGTGTCCGTGCCGTCGAACCCGGCGGGCGGGTTGTAGGTGAAAGTGCCGTCGGCGTTGAGCGTCAGGTTTCCGCCCTGCGCGGTGGTCTGCGCGCCGGTGGAGGTGACGCTGAGCGTGCCCGTGCCGTCGGGGTCGATGTCGTTATTGAGGACGCCCTCGTTGGTGGCCGTGATGCTGCGCTGGATGTTGCCGGTGACGGCGTAGGTGTCTGTGCGTGCGACGGGCGTGGTCTGAATCGAGCCGTTGACGAGCGTCGTCTGCGCGTCAATCGTGTCGCTGAAGACGACGTTGGCGGCGTCGGTCGCGGCGTTATTGGTGATGACGACGGTGTAGCTGATGGTGTCGCCGGGCTTGGCCTTGCCGTCGTTGTTCGAGTCGTTGAAGGCATCCTCTTTGGTGGCCGTGATGCCGGAGACGGCGAAAGGGGCGGCGAGCGGGCGGGGCATTCTCAAATTCGCGCTCGGCTCGACGCCCACTTGAGCAGTCGCACCGGAGAAGAGCTTATTTCTCTTCGCGGCGTCGGCTGCGCTCGACGCGGCGGAGGCCGTAGCCATCACGGGCGTGAGCGGCGCGGAGAGCGTTATCAGTGAGAGCAGGAGGGCGATAAAGAATCTGGAATTGCTGTATCTAGACTTAGGGGAAGTTAGCTCCATAATTTTCTTAAACTCCACTTTGAGAGCCCCACAGGCGAGGGGGAATGGGTTGGCCGGTTAACCTTTTTGGTGGACGGGAATAGTTAAAGGCAGAAGGCGGCGCCTAACTGGTGATTCAAAAGCAGCGAGGAGAAAAATCTCCAACAGGGACTCTACCACTGTCTTCGCTTAAATTAAAGTCTGAAATGAGGTGGGACAAGCGGCGAAGGGGCGCGACTCACTCGCGCCGCCGGGTCGCGCCCGCGAATCGAGGAAAACGGCTGGCCGAAAGCGGCATCGGAGGGCGTCGGGGAAAGTCTCCCTCGGACGACGCCGCTCTCGGCCAAAAGCTTCTGATTCGCGCGGTTGAAGGGCTCGGTTCGGGTTTCAACTGTCCGGTCGCCGAAAAGGCGTCGGACGCGCCGCTAAGCGAAAGCGTCCGCCCAGGCCGCCGAGTCGCTCTCGCTCAAGCTTACGTGCGCGGCGGGAAGATGCCCTGCATGGCGATGATGAAGTTCAGCACCAGGTAAGGCATCATGTTGTTGTGCGGCAGACTTCCGCCCGCAATCGAGACGGCCAGAGGAGACATCGTGCCGAGCGGCGGGTTGGCACTGGCCGGGACGTACGGATTGCCGGCGCTGCCTCTGTTGAGCGAATTGTTGGTCGGGAGGGGCGAAGGGCTGTCGCTGTTGTTGCCGACCAAGACCGTGTGGGTGTGTACGGGTATCTCACTCTGGAGCAGCGTGACGAACTGAGAGCCGCTCTGCTCGCCGAGGGAGCGGAGACTGAGGCCGTTGCCCTGTCCCCACATCATGGGCGCGCTGCCCTGCATGTTCGGCAGGGCGAAGGTGGATTTGCCGTCGCCGCCGTAGAAAGTGCCGAGCAGGGAGAAGAGGGCTGTGTTCTGGCTGATGGGGATGAGTTGCCCGTTACACAGCGCCCAGCCCGTTGGAGCGAAATTTCCGGCGAAGATGCGGATTTCGGCGATAAATTGATCGGTCATAAGCCTCCTTTAATTCGGGTTGGGGAAGACCCCGTACAGAGAGAGGATAAAAGTGATGCACAGATAGGGCTGCATGTTCTCGTGCGGCTGACTGCCGCCGACCGGGGCGAGCATCATCGGAGCCATCGCGTCCGACGGGTCGTCCTCCAGATAGAGGTCGTAGTTGCGCGTCTGCGCCACGACCAGCGTATCCGGGTTGGAATCGGTCGCCAGCGTCGTCGAGCCGAGAAGGGCATGATTGTGAACCGGAATCTGCTGCATCGTCAGCGTCACGCTCTCGACGCCGCCCGTCTCTCCGAGGGGGTAGTTCTGCGAGATGCCCGGCCCCTGTCCCATGTGAATGGGGATGCGGCTGGATATGTTCGGCAGGTTGAAGGTCTCCTCGCCGTCGCCGCCGTAGGTTGTGCCGAGGAGGATGAAGAGAGCGTCGTTCTGAGAAATCGGCATAGGCGCTCCGTTGCAATAAGCCCAACCGGCGGGGGCGAAGCTGCCGGCAAACATTCTGATTTCGCCGATGTATGGGTTACCCATAATTAATCTCCTTCTTAGTTGCGGCTGGGGAAAATGCCGATGAGGGCAATGCAGAAATTCAACGCGATGAAGGGCTGCCGGTTCTCGTGCGCCTGCGAGCCGCCGACGCTGGTGATGGTCGCCGCCGAGAGCGCCGTCAGGTTGGTGGCGGCGGCATAGGTCAGGTTGACGTTGTCAGCGAGATAAGCGCCACCGCCGACGGGCTGCGTCCCGGCAGTTTTACCGACCGAAGCGAAGTGCGTGTGCGCGGGCATCTCGCTCATCGTGATGGTGTGAAACTCCTGGCCGCCGGTTTGTCCCTGGTTAAAGCCTGCGCCGAAGTGAAGCGGCGTGCGCCCGCGCAAATCCGGCAGCGCGAAGGTGGTCTGCCCGTTGCCGCCGTAGGTCGTGCCCAGCAGAGCGAAGAGCGCCTGATTCTGGTTGATTGGCATGAACTGGCCGTTACACTGTGCCCATCCCTTGGGTACTACAGTGTTGCCAAATCCAAATATCCTGATTTCGGCCATGAATGGTGTGCCCATAGGTTTTTCTCCTTAAAATTGGGGTTGGTCGAGCGGTTCTCAAAGCTTGACCCGTCGAGGAAGTGGAAGAACGCCCTGCGGTGTTACTGACGAGGCTGATTCCGAATGTGGATTGAATTTGATGATAGAACCGGGGTTCTACTTGCGAGCGGTAGATTGCCTGCACCAAACTCGAAGACGGCGGCGATTGTACGTCTTGTCCCGACAGAAGTCGAGCTATTTTTTAAAGCCGCGCCCGACGCCTCCGGTTTTGCAAATTCGCCGACGGCTATGACATATTCGCCCGGCCAGTGCGACGAGAGAGACGGTCGCTCGAACGCTCGAGCCGTGCCGCCCGCTTCGGCTCGGACGTTTGCATCCTCTTAAATTCAGGAGACAGCCCTTTGGAAAACCACCCGGCAGAAAGCTCACACGCAGGCGACGAGCGCGTCGCGCTTCGTCCCGTGACGCCCGAAGACGAAACATTCCTCTTCGAGGTTTACAAGAGCACGCGTCGCGCCGAGCGCGCCCTCGTCAGCCATTGGGACGACGCCTACTGGGACTCTTTCATGCAGATGCAGTTCAACGCGCAGAGGCACGACTACCGAACGCGCTGCCCCGAATCCGAGCACAGCATCGTTCTCTTCGAGGGGCGTCCCGCCGGAAGAATCTGGGTGGACAGGAACGAGCGGGGCGTCCACCTGCTCGACATCACCGTCCTGCCGGAGTTCCAGAACAGAGGCATCGGCACAACGCTGCTGCGAAGGCTGTCCGAGGAGTGTGACCGCGAGGGCAAGCCTCTGACCGATTACGTGGACAAAGGAAACGAGCGAGCGATGCGCCTCTACGAGCGTCTGGGCTTCCGCGTCAAAGAAGAGATTCCCACACACTTCAAGATGGAGCGCCCGCCTCGCGCCTGACCGATAGAGTCAAGCAGGCAAACGAAGCGACGATGGGGGCGAAAGTAAACGAGACGCGCCTCTCCGCTCGCGCTACCTGACTATCCGGTTGAAGACCGCTTCGTAGTAGAAGCCCTTCTCGTCTTTGGCGATGGGGACGATGAAGAGGTCGAACTCGCCCAAATCGTCGTGCTCCATCCGGTAGCTTCTCTGCATCAGAAATTTGTCGGGCGGGCTGCGGAAAATCGCGGAGAAGTGAATCTGCCTGCGCGGCTGCTCGCCCGCATCGTCGTCGCCTGTGGCTTCGACCAGCTCCAGGTCGAGAGTATTCTCCGCGTCGAGCCTGACGCGAAACGTCGTGTTCAGACGGCTGGCGAAAGTCTCTTTCGTAAAGGTCTCAATCATCGTGGGCATCCTTCAAGCTTTCGAGTTGAATAAACTTCCCGCATCTTATCATCCTTCGTACGGCAGGCTGACGAGCGGCCTCCATTCGCGGCGTAGCAATCCGTAGACAAGCTCGTCCACGCGCCGACCCTGTATCAGATAATGCTCGCGCATGCGCCCTTCGCAGCGAAAGCCGAGGCGCTCGATTAGCCGAATCGAGGGCGAGTTGTCGGGCGCAATCATCGCGTAGATTCGATGAAGCTCGGTTTCGTTAAAAAGCTTATCGACCAGAAGCGCGACGGCGCGCGTGCCGAAGCCGCGCGACTGGTACGCCTCCGAAAGCATGTAGCCAATCTCTGCGTAGCCCATGCTCCAGGAGGGGCTCATCACGGCGACAGTGCCGACCGGCTCGCCCGCGAAATCGACAACCCATCGATACTCAGTGCTGCGTCGGTCGGAGAGGTCGCTCGTGCAGACGGTGGCGAGGCGGTGAGAGAGGTAATCGACGGGCAGGGGAAGCAGAGGGTTGAAACGCTGGCTCGACTCCTGCTCGCGCCAGCGCATCCACGCGGCGGCGTGGCGCGGCTCCATCGGCAGGAGTCGCAGCCGACCGAGGTCTGCTTCTTTGTCTCGGGAGGCTTTTTCGTTCGCGCTCAAAACGCGCTCCGCTCTTCAGGTCTGTTTGAAAGGCTCGCGGTTGGAAAGGCTTCTCGGCTCAGCGCGCAATCGCCAACGGCTCTGCGGCTGCTGCGGCTACAGCTCCTGCGCCGACCGGCAAATCGACTATCTCCCACGCCGCATCGTTGAGCAAAAGCTTCGACATCAATTCGGCGTGCAGGATGTGGCCGCTGCGCTCGGCCACGACGCGCCCGAGCACCGGCATCCCGAGCAGCGCGAGGTCGCCGATAATATCAAGAATCTTATGGCGCACGAACTCGTCGCGGAAGCGCAGGGGCGTTTCGTTGAGCATCCGTTCGGGCGAAAGGACGATGGCGTTGTCGAGCGAGCCGCCGCGAATCAGGTTGGCGCGCTGGAGGGCTTCTATCTCGGCGGTGAAGCCGAAGGTGCGCGCGGCTGAGATTTCGCGCGCGAAGGCGCAAGGCGCAAGCACGTCGAAGCGCAGATGCTGCACGCCGATGAGCGGGTGAGGGAAGTCAATCAGGCAGTCGATTTCATAACTCTCGGCGGGCTCGATACGGATGCGGCGATTGCCTTGCTCTACTTGGACGCGCTCTCTGACGCGCAGAGCGCGCCGCGCCGCAGGCTGCTCGACCACTCCCCCGGCGCGCTCAATCATCTCCAGAAAAGCGTCCGACGAGCCGTCCATAATCGGCAGCTCAAGGTTATCCACCTCGATATAAGCGTTATCGACGCCTCCGCCCAGAAGAGCCGCCAGCAGGTGCTCCACCGTCGAGAGCATCACGCCCTTGTGCATCAAGGTCGTCGCGTAGCTGCAATGGGCGATGCACTCGACGGTGGCCGGAATCTCGAAACCGTCGAGGTCTGTGCGGACGAAGACGTAGCCCGTATCAGGCGGCGCTGGCACGAGCCGCAAATGAACCGGCACAGCCGTATGAAGACCGAGCCCCCGCGTCTCGGTCGGCGCGGCAATCGTTGTCTGTTTAATCAAGTCGAGCTTCAGTTCCTTTCGCTGCGCGAGCGCCCGCGCCCGCACAGTTCTTCGACAGAACGACAAAATACACCGCAAAGCGCGTGCCCAAATCTTATTCCGCAAAACTCCGTGCCCCGCGCCTCCCCTCCAATTCCCCTGTCGCTTCCCCGCCACACACCCGTCAAACAACTGCGGCACAACGGCAACACTGGAAAGCGGTAAATGGTGAACGGTAAATGGTGAATGGATAAGAACTGTCTTCTCTATTCACCATTTACCATTCACCATTTACCGCTTTTCATCCTTGTCACTCGTCGCCGCTTTACTTATCATCAACGCAATGCCGTCGAAAAAGTCTACGAAGCCAAAAGAGCCGACCGAGCGTGTCTTTTTAATCGACTCGTTCTCGCATATCTTCCGCGCCTTCTTCGCGCCGATGGGCGGGCGCATGGAGCCTCTGACGAACAGCCAGGGACAGGTGACGCAGGCCGTCTTCGTCTTCACGAACATGCTCAGGAAGCTTCTGGCGGACGAGAAGCCGCACTACATCGCGGCGGTCTTCGAGTCGGAAGTGCCGACCTTCAGGCACGAGATGTCGGCCGACTACAAGGCGCACCGCGCCGAGATGCCGGACGAGCTTCAATCTCAGATTCCGTACATCAAGCGCGTCTGCGAGGTCTATGGGCTGCCGATTATCAACGCGCCGGGCTTCGAGGCCGACGACGTTATCGGCACTCTGGCCGTGCAGGCGGTCGAAGCCGGAATGCAGGCCGTCATCGTCTCGAACGACAAGGATATGTGCCAGCTCGTGCGAGACCCCTGGGTCGTCTGCATGCGACAGAACTCGCAGAACGTGAAGCGCAAAGAGCCCGTGCCGCCGGTCGAGTGGTGCGACGAGGCTTGGGTCGAAGCGAAGTTCGGCGTCCCGCCCCGCCAGATAATCGACCTCCTCGGGTTGATGGGCGACGCGGTCGATAACATTCCCGGCGCTCCCGGCATCGGCGCGAAGGGCGCTGTGCAGATAGTCAAACAGTTCGGCTCGATTGAAGAAGCCTTGAAGCGCTGGGAAGAGGTCAAGCACAAGACCTACCGCGAATCCTTGAGAGACAACGCCGAGCGCATCCTGCAATCGAGAGAACTGGCGACGATAAAGACCGACGTGAGCGTCAAGCTCGACCTCGACAAGCTTCGTCATCGACCGCCCGACCGCGCCGCCGCCTACGCCCTCTTTCGTGAGCTGGAGTTTCAGGCGCTGACGCGCGAGTTTGCCGACGCCGCCACTCAGGCCGACGCGGGAAGCGCCCCCCGCAACTATCGCTTCATACGCAAGACCGCAGAGCTTGAGGCGCTGCTCCGCAAGCTCTGGGAGGTTGACCGTTGGAGCTTCGCCGTCGCCGATTCGACGCCCGCCGGGGCAGGCCAACAGGCGTCTCTGGGCGAACAGGCGACGCCCTCCGGCATCGCCATCTCCACGGCTCCGAACACGTCCTCCTTCATCGACCTCGAAAACTTCGACGGCGGGCACGACGCCGCCCTGCCACACCTGCGCGAAGTCTTCGCAAACGGCCTGCTCTCCAAAGGCGTCCACGACCTCAAGCGCGCCGTCGCCCTGCTCGCCCCGCTCGGCGTCGAGCTTGAAGGCGTGACAGACGACACGCTCCTCGCCGCTTACCTGCTCGACCCCATCCGCAGCCGCTACGATTTGAGCGACCTCGCGCGCGAAGCCGTCGGCGTCGATGGCTGGACTGAAGCGCCTGACGAAAGCTGGACTGAATCGCAGTGGCGCGCGGCTGAAGCGGCCGACTTCACCGCTCAGGTCGCGGACGTTTTGCACGGGCGCATTCTCGAACAGGGGCTCGAATCCATCTACACGGAGATTGAGCTTCCGCTCGCGCCCCTGCTTTATCGAATAGAGCGCGCGGGTCTGCGCGTCGATACCGGCGTGCTCGGCGAGCTGTCGGCCTTCTTCGGCGGCGAGCTGGCGAAGCTCACCGAGAAGATTTACGCGCTCGCCGGGCGCGAATTCAAAATCAACTCTCCCAAGCAGGTCGGCGACGTTTTCGAGGAACTCAACATCAGCTCGGGTCGCAAAACCTCGACCGGACAAGTCTCCACCAGCCGCGCCGTCCTCGAAGAGCTGGCGCAGAAGTACGAGCTGCCGCGCCTCATCATCGAATACCGCGAGCTTGATAAACTGAAGGCCACCTACACCGATTCGCTGCCGCACCAGCTCGGCCCCGACGGTCGCATTCACAGCCAGCTCAACCAGACCGTCACCGCGACGGGTCGCCTCAGCAGCAGCGAACCCAACTTGCAGAACATCCCCATCCGCACCGAGCTTGGCCGCCGCATCCGCCGCGCCTTCATCCCCGACGCGGGCAACAGGTTCGTCGCCGCCGACTATTCTCAACTGGAGCTGCGCCTCCTGGCGCACATCACGCGCGACGAGAAGATGCTCGCCGCCTTCCAAAACGACGAAGACATTCACGCGCAGACCGCGCGCCTCGTCTTCGGCGCGAAGACGCCCGAAGAACTGAAAGACAAACGTCGCTTCGCCAAAATCGTCAACTTCGCCATCGCCTACGCCGTCGAGCCCTTCGGCCTCTCGCAGCGCGTAGGCATCTCCCGCAAAGAAGCCAAGCAGGTCATCGACGATTTCTACAAGACCTATACGGGCGTGCGTCGCTTCATGGACGAAGTGCCCGAGCAGACGCGCGAGACCGGCATCGTCCGCTCCATCTACGGACGCATCCGTCCCATCCCTGCCATCAACGACCGCAACGGACAGGTTCGCGCCCGCGCCGAACGCGAAGCCATCAATATGCCGATTCAGGGTTGTCTGCCATATGAGACGAAGGTTCTAACCTCCGAAGGGTACCGGCCTATCGGCGAACTCTACCGGCGCGGAAGTCTCGGACTGAAGGTTTGGACGGGCACGAAGTTCGCCAACTTTGAAGTGTTGAATCGCGGCCTCTGTGAGCTGGCAGAGCTTCACCTGAGTAACGGTCAGGTCTTGCGCTGCGATACCCGCCATGAAGTTCTGGTGATGACCGGCGAGGGATACGTCTGGAAGCGTTATGCGGAACTTGAAAGCGGCGACCGGGTCTGCCTCAGCCTGCCGCAGGAGATAGAGTTCGGCTCGGTTCGCGGCCTACAACGCGTCCCGCAAACCAACGCCGGTAATGTTATGCCCTTCGCCATCGGAGAATTCGGGATGGAGTTCTTCTACTGGTTGGGCTTCTATATCGGAGACGGCTGGATTACACATAGCTCGGAAAAGCATCAATGGTCTTTAGCCTATTCGCTCGGCGTGTCGAAGGCCGGAAGGCGGGACGAGATTGTTGCCAGAGCAAACGTGTGTGCGGACTACTTCGCAAGCATCGGACTGCGAGCCAATTTTCGCTGGCAGTCTCAGCAGAAAGGCGAAGTGACGATTTATTCAAAGGGGCTCGTCGAGTTCTTAGCCAGAATCGGAGTCAACACGCACGCCAGAGCCGCGACCAAGAGAGTGCCCGAGTTCGTTTTCCGCAGCCCGTTGTCTGCGCGCAAAGCCTTCCTGCGCGGCGTGCTCGATGCGGACGGCTATCATGGCACGGGCGGCGCGACCAATCCTTCGATTCATTTATGCCAGCGCGAACTCTTGGCCGACCTCTGGCTTCTCTTCCGAACCATCGGCGTGGAAGGGAAGCTGCGCGGGCCTTACACCTATAAAGAGCACGTCTCTTATCGTTTGGATTTGGTGGGCGGCATGCTGAGCAAAGTCCTGCGATTCAGCGATTGCCGCTCGGTCAAAATACCCGAGATGCACGCGCCGGACTTTATCGTCGAAGCTTTTCTGCAAAAGGTGTCGCCCGCGCAGCTCAGCCGACATTCGCACAAGGTCTTGCATTCTCGTCTGAAACAGGGCGGCGCGGTCTCAATTTATACTCTGGCGGAGATGCTCAAAGCTGCCGGAGAGGAACTCTCGTTTCCGTTGTATTCGTGGAGCCGCTTGCGTGCTAAGCGGGCGCTGGGTGTCGTCGAGGAAACCTACACCTTAGCGGTTGACGACCCCCTGCACCGCTTCGATTCGGAAGGCGTCATCTCGAAGAATACGGCGAGCGACATCGTCAAGATTGCGATGCTCAGGGTGGATGAAGCTCTGCGGCGCGAGGGCTTCGCGGCGCAGATGGTGATGCAGGTGCACGACGAGCTTTTGATTGAAGCGCCGGAAGGAGAGGCCGAGCGCGTGGCGGAGCTTTTGCGGCGCGAGATGATGGCGGCGGTCGAGCTGGACGTGCCTTTGGAGGTCGAGGTCGGCATCGGCGATAACTGGATGGACGTGAAGTAAAACAGGCGCGTGCGAAAGGCTATGGTCGATAAGGAAACAGAGAAGCGGCGCGAGACGCAGGACGACGGCAGAGTCGTCTACAGCCGCCTCTCCACAGAGGCGGACGAGCAGGAAGAGGAAGAGCGGGAGAAAGAGCCTGCGAAGGGCTCGCACCGCGCTGTGTCGTCGGCGGGCGAGCGCGCGTCGATTGCTCCGGCGCTGACGCCCCTGCTCATCGGCTTCGCGCTGCTCGTCGGGCTCGTCATCACGCTGGGCTTCCTGAGCGGGCGTAAAGTTCAGGACGTGAGTCGCAGCGCGCTCGACGAAGAGCGACAGTTGTCGGGCAAGCTCAGCATCCTTCTGCGGCTCGAAGTGGCGCTGCACAAGCTCAACAACGAGGCGCGTGCGCGTGCGCGCGTCGAGGGCAACCGGGGACTCCTTCCGCCGCTCAACATTCCCATGCGCAACGCCCGCCGCGAAGTCGATGAGTCTTTGAACGAGTTCGGACACTTGCCTCTGGCCGCAACAGACAAAGGTCGTGCCTTCCGCGCAGACGTTTCCTCCTATCTCTCAATCACCGACGACCTCGACCGCTACTCGCTCGAAGGCTTCGAGGCGTTTCGCAAAGCCGAGACGACGCTCGAAGCTTTTCTTGAAGAGACGAGGCGCGAGCGACAGGTGCTGCCCGGCATCATCGAAGAGAGCAAGCGAAAAGCTCGCCGCGAAATCTTTCTGCTGACGCTCCTGGCCGTGTTGACCAGTTCGGTCGTCGCGGCGCTGACCATCTGGGAAGTGCAGCGTCGCTTCCGCGAGATTCGCAAGAGCCTCGACGCGCTCAGGCGCGAGCGGCAGTTCAGCACGCAGATGCTCGAAGGCATGGTCAGCGCCATCGCCGCCATCGACCGCCAAGACCGCATCCGCAGCGCCAACGCCGCCTTCTTCAAGCTCTTCCCCGAAGCGCGCCCCGGCTCATCCGTCCACGACGATTTCGCTTCGCCCGAAGCTAAAAAGATGCTTACGGCTTCGGTCGCTTCGCGCGTCAAGCGTGCGACTTATCGAGGCCGGTGGCGGCTCACACATGAGGGCGCGGAGCGCGCCTTCGACGTTTACTCCTCGCCGCTTCAAATCGACGGCGAAGGCGGACTGCTCATCACTCTCGTCGATGCGACCGAAGCGGCCAAAGCTGAAATCGAGATGCGGCAGCAGGAATCTCTGGCGGCGGTCGGGCAGGCGGCGGCGCAGGTCGCACACGAAATCAAGAACCCCTTGGGGAGCATCCGTCTCGGCGTCGCCATGCTGCGCGACATGACCGACAACCGCGAGGCGCATTCGACCATCGACCTCGTCGAGCGCGGCATCGACCATCTCAACAAGCTCACGCTCGACGTGACGCAGTTCTCGCGCCGCAAGCAGCTTTCGCTCTCCGAAGTCGATTTGCACGAGCTTATCAACGCAAGCCTCGACCTCGTCGCCGACAAGATTCAGGAGAAACGGACGCGCGTCGAGCGCCATTTTCATCAGCAACCTCTCCGCCTTGAAGCCGATGCAGACCAGCTTCGACAGGTCTTCGTCAACCTCTTTGCCAACGCCGTCGATGCCAGCCCGATGGATGCGCCGCTCAACATCTCTACCGAGCGCGTCTCAGCCGACAGAAGCGGCGACGGCGTCGGTAACGGCGGCGGCGGCAACGGCGCTCGGCTCACCTCCTTCGTTCGCACCATCGTCGCCGATGAAGGAGCAGGCATGGACGAAGCCACCCGCGCACGCATCTTCGAGCCCTTCTTCACCACCAAGAAGCGCGGCACCGGCCTCGGCCTCGCCATCGCCCGCCAAATCATCGAACAACACGGCGGACGCATCTCAGTCGCCAGCACCCCCGGCAAAGGCACACGCTTCACCATTGATTTACCAGTCTAGAGTCTAAAGTCTAAAGTCTGGAGTCAAAGACAAATGCTTTATGTTTTGACTTCAGACTCCAGACTCCAGACTTCAGACTTCTTTGAGAGCCTCGCGCGCTGCGTCTATCGTTCGGTCTATCAGTTCGTCGGTGTGTTGGATGCTGATGAAGGCGGCCTCGAATTGGGAGGGAGCGAGGTAGACGCCGCGCCGGAGCATGGCGTGGAAGAATCTGGCGTAGAGGTTGCGGTCGGCGCGGGAGGCCGATGTCCAGTCGGTGACGGGGCTGTCGGTAAAGAAGGTCGTCCACATCGAGCCGACGCGGTTGGTGACGGTCTGGATACTCGCGTCGCGCGCGGCTCCGTTCACGCCTTCTGAGAGACGCGCGGCGGCGCGTTCGAGTCTTTCGTAGATTGATTTGTCGCGCAGGCGTCTGAGGGTGGCGAGCCCTGCGGTCATGGCGAGCGGGTTTCCTGAGAGCGTGCCGGCCTGATAGACCGCTCCGGCGGGCGCGACGTGCTGCATGATTTCGCGGCTCGCGCCGTATGCGCCGACGGGCAGACCGCCGCCGATGATTTTGCCGAGCGTCGTGATGTCGGGCGCGACCGCATAGAGCTGCTGCGCGCCGCCGCGCGCGAGGCGAAAGCCGGTCATCACTTCGTCGAAGATAAGGAGCGCGCCGTGTCGGCGTGTGATGTCGCGCAAAGTTTGAAGGTAGCCTTCGGCTGGAGGGACGCAGCCCATGTTGCCGACGACGGGCTCGATGATAACGGCGGCGATGTCCGCCCCGTGCGCGTCGAAGATTTCTTCGAGCGAGGCCGTATCGTTGAAGGGAGCTGTAAGAGTGTTGGCGGCGACGGAGGGCGGGACGCCGGGGCTATCGGGCAGTCCGAGCGTGGCGACGCCCGAACCGGCCTTCACCAAAAGGCTGTCGCCGTGACCGTGATAGCAGCCCTCGAACTTCAAAATCTTATTCCGACCCGTCACGCCGCGCGCCAGCCGCAAGGCCGACATCGTCGCCTCCGTACCGCTGTTGACCATTCGCACCATCTCGACGGAAGGCACGGCGTCGATAATCTCTTCGGCGACTTCTATCTCAAGCTCGGTCGGCGCACCGTAGCTCGTCCCGCGTGAGAGAGCCTCGCGGAGGGCTTCCAGAACTTCCGGGTCGGCGTGGCCGAGAATCATCGGCCCCCACGAGCCGACGTAGTCGATGTAGGTCTTGCCGTCAACGTCGGTCAAGGTCGCGCCGCGCGCCTCGCGTATGAATCGCGGCGTGCCCCCGACTCCGCGAAACGCGCGCACAGGAGAGTTGACCCCGCCCGGCATCAACTCGACCGCCCGCGCAAAAAGCCGCTCCGAACCGCTCTGCTCGTTCTTCTGTGCTTTGCTCATGGGTTCATGCTAAACGCAAAAAAGGGCAAACGACAAGAAGGCAAAAGTAAAAAGGCGAAAGGCAAGGGTGAAGCAGAAACAGTTGCTTCCTTACCTGTGCCGTTCGCCTTAACTTTTGCCCTTTGCCTTTTTACTTTTGCCTTATCCGAAGATGCTGCGCCAGCGCTGGTCGAGCGCGGAACCTAAGATGAAGGCGGAGAGCGACGGCTGCTCGTGGGAGCGGTCGTAGCCGACGAGTTCGACGTAGGCTCGCCCCCGGGTCTCTGCGTCGTCGTGTCGCCCTTCGACGGTGCATGCGCCTTCCCAGTAGACAATCATCGTCGTGCCGCGCGTGTCGAGTTCCTGATTCTTGAGAACGGGCGTAACCAGAACGTCGATGCCGAAGCGCGCGACTTTGAGACGCCAGCCGCTCGGATAGGTCGCTTGGGTGTGCGGGCTCAGCCAACTGCCCGTCGGCTCAAGCGTGAAGTCTTCGTGCGTGAGATGGTGAGACCTGCCGGACGGCTCGACGAACGTGCCGCTCGAAAAAGCGGAGGGTCGCCCGGCGCGGTCGCGTATGTGATAAACCATCAGCTCCGAGCCGGTCGTCAGTTGCAGGCTGAACCAGTCCCAGCCCTTCTGATTATCTGTCGTGCGCCACGTGCCGAACTCTCTGTCCATCCAGGCGGAGCCCCAGAAGTGTTCGGTCTCGCCGTGCCATGTGATGTCGCCTTCGGCCTCCATGCGCGTGAAGGAGAAATAGCGCGAAGCCTCGCCCCTGTCTTTGAAGCTGACGCCACGCCCTTCGTGTCCGTTCAGGACGGCGGGCTTCGCGGGCTTCAAAGCGGCCTCGAAGATGAGGTCGTCGCCGAGCGTCGCGCGGAGCAGGTGCATGCCGTGAGCCTCGCGCACAGACCAGTCGCCGAGCCTTAGATAGTAACGTCGCGTGCTCGTCGTCGCCGGCAGGTCGAAGATGCCGTTGGCGCTCTTGCGATGGTCGTAGCGAAAGCTCTTTCGAGATTCGTCTGTGACGGCGAAGTGTGCGAGGTAGAGCGGATTGGCGATGAGCCGGAGGGGCACGACGCCGAAGCGGTCGAGGTCTGTGCGGCGCTTGAAGAAGACCAGCTCGAAGCCGAAGCGACGCCCCGAGGCCGTCTGCATGTGTCCCGTGTAATACCACCACTCGGTCTGCGCCCGCTCGTGCGCGTAGAGGTCGCGCGGCAGCTCCACGCCCGCGTGCTCCGTCCCGTCGCGCAGCGTCGATGCCTTGCCCACCAAAACGTCCGCCAAACTCTCCAACACGCTCGCCGCCGTCTGCTCCACCGACTCGATAAAGTTCGCGCTCATAAACTCGAAAACCCAAGCCTCGCCCTTTCAAAGAATAGAAAAACTCTACACGACCCGCGTCGCAAAAGTGTGCGCAAATTTCAGTTTTCAGTTTTCGGTTTTCAGTTTTCAGCAGAAGGCGTTCGGCTCTTTTCTGAA
>DASWNP010000004.1:0-18156 GCA_036399175.1 Pyrinomonadaceae bacterium
ACTCCGCGAAGAGCGAGTCCTTCAAGAGAAATTGTTTAGAGGTGATTTATGCCGCGCGATAACATCGTTCTTCAGTGTACCGATTGCAAGAGCCGCAATTACGTGACGACGAAGAACAAGAAGAAGACCACGGAGCGCCTGGAGTTCAGCAAGTTCTGCCGTCGCTGCCGCAAACATACCGGACACAAAGAGACCAAGTAGGGCCCAAGGGACGAGCGTCGTGTGATGAAGGGCCCGGATGAGTGCCCCGGTCGGCATCTGCATTCGAGCCCTGCGCCGCAGCCACCCTCGTCCTTTCATAAAGGGGTATAGTGTCAATGGTTAGCACGTCGGTCTCCAAAACCGAAAGTCCGAGTTCAAATCTTGGTACCCCTGTTTAGAAAGTGAAAGTAGTCGAGAGGCCCTCGAAGGCTCTCGGCTATAGCTTGGAAGAGAAGGAAGTAGTTGGGTGTCGAAGAAAGCCGACCGTATTATGGACGATAGAGACGACTCGGATGAGCTGCTGCCTGGTGCGGAAGAACCTGAGCCTGCACATGATACTTCCGTAGAGAAGCCTGTGGGCGCTCCGGGCCCGCGCGCGGCCCGTTTCGGCGAGGGCGCTGAGGGGCGAGGGGCGCGGCGCGAGCGCGGCCTGGAGGGACCCCGGACGGGCTTTTTCGAGCGCACGGGCCAGTTCATACGCGATGTCCGCGCCGAGCTCAAGCGCGTCTCCTGGCCGACGGCCAACGAGGTGAAGAATACGACCATCATCACGCTCGTGGCAGTGGTCTTCTTCGCCGTCTATCTCTTTGCGGTTGACCGCGTGCTGGCCTTAGGCATCACGCAGCTCGAAAAGCTGGTCAACAAACTGTTCGGCGGGGCTTAAAGCGAGGGCAGAAGGAAGTCTTTATGAAGCAGTGGTACATCCTGCACACCTATTCCGGGCACGAAAAGAAGGTGCGCGACAGCCTCAAGGCGCGCATACGCGACACGGAGCTTCAGGACGAGATCATAGAGGTGCTCGTCCCGACGGAGACCGTGGTCGAGATGCGCGGCAACAAGCGCGTCGAGTCGTCGCGCATGTTCTATCCGGGCTACGTGCTGGTCCAGATAGAGTGTGACGACCGCGGGCACATCCCCGACAATGTGTTTCACCTCATCAAGTCGACGCCGAAGGTGACGGGCTTCGTCGGCGGCCAGAACCCCACGCCGCTGACCCCCGAAGAGGTCAACCAGATTGTCCACAACGTGACCGAAGCGGCCGAGAAGCCCAAGCCCAAGTTTTCTTACACCTCGGGCGAGACCGTCAGAATCAAGTCCGGGCCGTTCGCCAGTTTTACGGGCAAGGTCGAAGAGGTCAACGAGGACAAGACAACCCTCAAGGTGACGGTCACCATCTTTGGACGTTCAACCCCGGTCGAACTGAACTTCCTCGACGTCGAGAAGGTCACGTTCACGGAAGACGAATAATTAAAAGCAATGGCTAAGAAAATCACGGGCTATATTAAGTTGCAGGTGCCGGCCGGCAAGGCCAACCCGGCGCCGCCCATCGGGCCGGCCCTCGGCCAGCACGGCGTCAACATCATGGAGTTCTGCAAGGCGTTCAACGCCAAGACGGCGCAGATGGATCCGGACATGAAAATTCCGGTCGTCATCACCGTCTATGCCGACCGCTCCTTCACCTTCGAGACGAAGACGCCGCCCGCCGCCGACCTCATCAAGAAGGCCGCAGGCGTCCCGAAAGGCTCGGGCAAGCCCAACAAAGAGAAAATCGGTTCCATCTCGCGCGACAAAATCGAGGAGATAGCGCGGCTCAAGATGCCCGACCTGAACACCACCAACCTTGAGAGCGCCATCAAGACCATCGAAGGCACGGCGCGCAACATGGGTCTCAACGTGGAATAGAGGTCAGAGGTCAGTCAAAGCCGAAACCGAAAGCTGAGGTTTGGCATCTGACATCTAACATCTGTTTTGAGAGGGAGAGAACGAAAGGCCGCAGGCTGAAATTCTCGTCTGAACCTCGGAGGATAAGTTAAGTAATGCCAAAGCATGGGAAGAAGTACCGTGCCGCTCTGGAAAAGATAGAAGAGGGACGGAAATACAATCTCGAAGAGGGACTGGCGAAGGTCAAGGAAGTGGCTTTCGCCAAGTTCGACGAGTCGGTCGAGCTGACGATGTGGCTCGGCGTTGACCCGCGCAAGGCCGACCAGCTCGTGCGCGGCACGGTCGTTTTGCCGCACGGGCTCGGCAAGTCGAAGCGGGTGCTCGTCATCGCGCAGGGCGACAAGATTCGTGAGGCCGAAGAGGCGGGCGCGGATTTCGTCGGCGGCCAGGACATGGTCGATAGAATCAAGGGCGGCTGGCTCGATTTCGACGCCGTTATCGCCACGCCCGACATGATGCGTCTCGTCGGCGGTCTCGGCAAGGTGCTCGGCCCGCGCGGCCTGATGCCGAACCCTAAGACCGGCACGGTGACGTTCGACGTGGCGACGGCTGTGCGCGAGACGAAAGCCGGTAAGGTCGAGTATCGCGTCGATAAGACGGGCGTCATCCACGTCGCCATCGGCAAGGTCTCCTTCGACCCGCAGTTGCTGCGTGAGAACGCGCAGGTGCTTCTCGATGCCGTAGTTAAAGCCAAGCCCTCGACGGCCAAAGGCAAGTACGTGAAGAAGGTAAATCTGGCGGCGACGATGGGGCCCGGCGTCCTTCTGGACGAGATGGCCTACATCAAATAGAGAAGTGAGGAGCGAACAGAGATGAAGACGAGAGAACAGAAACAGAGAGACCTCGAAGCCCTCACGCAGCAGTTTCAGCAATCGACCGCCGGAATGCTCGTCGGCTTCAACAAGCTGACCGTCGCCAAAGACCAGGAGCTTCGCAACCGACTGCGCGAAGCGGGCGCTCGCTACACGGTCGTCAAAAACACTCTGGCGCGAAAGGCCGCCGCCGGGACGCCTTTCGAGCAGGCGTCGGAACACTTCAAGGGCGTCACAGGGCTCGTGCTGAGCGAGACCGACCCGGTCACTCTCTCGAAGGCGGTCTCGAAGTTCGCCAAAGAGAATCCGGAAGTCTTCACCTTCAAGGCTGGGGTGGTGGAAGGGCGCGTGGTCGCGCTCCGCGATGTCGAGTCGATTGCGAGCCTGCCGCCGAAGGAAGAGCTTATCTCGAAGATTATGTTCCTCATTAACTGCCAGGCGCAGCGCCTCGTGACGGTGCTGTCAGCCGTGCCGCGAAATCTTGCGGTCGTCGTCAGGCAGATTGGGGAGCAAAAGGGCGGCGGCGAAGAAGCCGCCTGAGTAGAACTCGGAAGCGGACGATAGACCATAGACCATAGACGATAGCCAAATCACTCTTGCCATCGTCTATTGTCCATCGTCCATCGTCCAAACTATAAGGCCGGACGCGGAAAACGAGCAGGGCGGCAAAAGTCAGTGTCGCACTCAGGCTCGGACGCCTTCAAAGCCTGCGATGCAACAGGCTTTCTGAGAGCGTCCCGTTGGTTCTTTCGGCTTGCGAACCACAACGATGAGCGGTCAGCCGTACAAAGTTTTGCGCTGACGGCTGAATGGCTTATCTGGCACAACAAGAAGAACCCCTGAGGAGGTTATTTAGTAATCATGGCAACACGCGAAGATGTCATCAACTATCTCAAGAACATGACCCTTTTGGAAGCCTCTGAGCTGGTCAAGGAACTCGAAACCACGTTCGGCGTCTCGGCGGCTGCGGCAGCGGTGGCGATGCCTGCGGGCGGCGGCGCGGCTGCGACGGGCGACGCTCCGGCGGCGGCTGAAGAGAAGACCGAGTTCGACGTGATTTTGCAGGCCGCCGGCGGCAACAAGATTAACGTCATCAAGGTCGTGCGCGAAATCACGGCGCTCGGACTGAAGGAAGCCAAAGACCTCGTCGAAGCCGCCCCGAAGGCCGTCAAAGAGGGCGTCTCGAAGGAAGAGGCCGAGGCCATCCGTCAGAAACTGGCCGACGCCGGTGCGACCGTCGAAGTCAAATAAAGCTGGTGAATAGTAAATCGTAAATCGTGAATAGCAGAACAGCTTTTTATCTATTCACGATTTACGATTGACGATTTGCGAGCTGTTCTTGACAGTCTGGCTGCCGAGAGGCTAAGGTAGGGGAGTATTGAGGCGCTGTCGTTACTCCCAAAAACTTTGAAGAAGTTCAACCGCTTTTAGTTCATCCAAGCGGTCGGAGCCCCGTGCGCTCTGACCGCATTGGTGTCTTTATATTAATAGCTGTCAGCCGTCAGCTATCAGCTTTCAGCCGGACGCGGTTGAGCTGGAGAGGCGTTCGGGTGCTTTCCCGTTACCGTCCTGACTGGCTGACAAGCTGACTGCTGAAAGCTGACCGCTTAAAAAATAAGGAACTCGCCGATGTCTGCAAATCCGCTTCAACCGATTACCGATGGCGGCGGCCGCCGCATGAGTCGCCCGCCCGAGCGTCACGACTTCTCGAAAATCAAAACAGCCGCACGCATCCCGAATCTGATTGAGATTCAGCGTGATTCTTACAACCGTTTTCTGCAAATGGACTTGCTGCCCGAGGAGCGCGAGGCGACGGGCTTGCAGGCCGTCTTCCGCTCGGTCTTCCCGATTTCGGACTTCCGCGCCACAGCCGAGCTGGATTTCGTCGAGTTTCACATCGGCAACTGGCAGTGCAAGTGCGGGCGGCTCGAAGGCTTGCGGTACCTGCGCGCCAACTGCAAATCCTGCGGCTCTCTGGTCAAGGTAGACCCACTCGTCCCCGGCGAGACGCTCTGCCATAGCTGCGGCACGTTCAACGCCGTCCGCCCGCAATTGTGCGACAACTGCGGCGAGCCGGTCGGCCTCAAGCACAAGCACGACCAGCAGGAGTGCCAGGAACGCGGCATGACCTACAGCGTCCCGCTCAAGGTCAAAATCCGTCTCACCGTCTACGACAAAGACCCGGAGACCGAGACGCGCTCCATCCGCGACATCAAGGAAGAAGAGGTCTTCTTCGGCGAGATTCCCTTGATGACCGACAACGGCACGTTCATCATCAACGGCACGGAGCGCGTCATCGTCTCGCAGCTTCACCGCTCGCCCGGCGTCTTCTTCGAGCGCGCGCCCGTCTATCTGGCGAAGGTAATTCCGTACAGAGGCTCCTGGGTCGAGTTCGAGTACGACCAGAAGAATCTGCTCTACGTGCGCATCGACCGCAAGCGCAAGTTCCTGGCCTCCATCTTCCTTCGGGCGCTCGGCATCTGGCTCAACCCGCAGTTCGACCCGAAATCCTTCGGCTCCGATTCGCAGTTGGAAGAGGCGGTCAAAAATGCCGCTTTCTCGGATGAAGACATCCTGCGCGCCTTCTACATCGTGGACGAGGTGAGGCTCGAAGGCGGGCGCATCCTCATGCAGGTACGACCCGAAGGGCAGACCAACCTCGTCGGCATGAAGGTCGAATCGGATTTGAAAATCAAGGGTTCGAGCGAGCCTGTCGTGCGCGCCGGAAAGAAAATCACCTCGTCGGCGATGAGGGATTTGCGCAAGGCGCACCACTCGGAAGTGGAGATTGATTCGCAGCAGCTCGAAGGCGCTTTTGCCCTCGGCGACGTGGTCAACCTGGAGACCGGAGAAGTCATCCTCGAAGCCAACACGGAGATTAACCCGGCCAAGCTTCAGGAGATTACGGAGTCGGGCGTCGAGCGCTTCAGCGTCTTCTTCCCCGAGCGCGACGATTTGGGGTCGGTCTTGGCGCAGACCTTGAAGAAGGATGTCATCACCAAGCCGGTCGATGCGCTTTTGGAAATCTACCGCAAGATGCGTCCGGGCGACCCGCCGACCGTGCAGACCGCCTATCGTCTCTTCGAGGGCATGTTCTTCGACGACCGCAAGTTCGACCTTTCGCGCGTCGGGCGTCTGAAGTTCAACATCAAGATGGGACGCCCCGAGCGCGACCGCATCGACGACCCGCTCCTCTCCTCGCAGGACTTCGTGCAGGTCATCTCTTATCTCTTGAAGATGCGCCGCAACCCGTCCGAGTTTCTGGCCGACGACATCGACCATCTCGGCAACCGGCGCGTCCGAGCCGTCGGCGAGCTGCTTGAGAACCAGTTCCGCATCGGGCTGGTGCGCATGGAGCGCGCCATCAAGGAGAAGATGTCGATTCAGCAGGAGATGCAGACGACGATGCCGCGCGACCTCATCAACGCCAAGCCCGTGACGGCTGCCGTTCGTGAGTTCTTCGGCTCAAGTCAGCTCTCGCAGTTCATGGATCAGACCAACCCCCTGTCGGAGATTACGCACAAGCGCCGACTTTCGGCTCTGGGGCCGGGCGGCCTTTCGCGCGAGCGCGCAGGCTTCGAGGTCAGAGACGTGCACCCGACGCACTACGGGCGCATCTGTCCGATTGAGACGCCTGAAGGCCCGAACATCGGCCTCATCTCGTCGCTTTCGTGCTTCGCGCGCATCAACGAGTTCGGCTTCATCGAGTCGCCGTATCGTAAAGTCGAGAACGGTCGCGTCGTCGAGTACGTCCGCGTCATCAACGGCGGCGACACAAAGCTCAAGCCGGGCGACCACATCCCGCACGAGGAGCTTGAGAAGGCCAATCGGAGACTCGGCGGCGATGCGCGCAAGGCCGAGTACGAGCCTTACCCGTTCTATCTGACGGCGTGGATTGAGGACAAGCACGTCATCGGTCAGGCCAACATCGAGCTTGACGAAGCGGGCAACATCGTCAACGAGCGCAACGCCGCGCGCAAGGCCGGAGAGTTCATCCTCGCCATGCGCGACGACATCGAATACGTTGACGTTTCGCCCAAACAACTCGTCTCCGTCGCCGCCTCGCTCATCCCGTTCCTTGAGAACGACGACGCGAACCGCGCGCTGATGGGCTCGAACATGCAGCGTCAGAGCGTGCCACTGCTTCGCGCCGAGGCGCCCTACATCGGCACGGGCATGGAGCGCGTCACGGCGAGGGATTCCGGCGCGGTCGTCTCGGCGCGGCGCGACGGCGTCGTCGATTACGTCGATTCCGAGCGCATCATCGTCAAGGCCGACCATAACGTGGACGGCACTATCTCGCGCGAGGTGACGGCCGACATCTACACGCTGACGAAGTTCAAGCGCTCGAACCAGAACACCTGCATCAACCAGCGCCCCATCGTGCAGGTCGGCGAGAGGGTCGAGAAAGCGCAGGTCATCGCCGACGGGCCTTGCACGGATAGGGGCGAGCTGGCCCTGGGTCGCAACGTGCTCGTCGCCTTCATGCCCTGGCGCGGCTACAACTTCGAGGACGCCATCCTCGTCTCCGAGCATCTCGTCAAGGACGATTTCTACACTTCGATTCACATCGAAGAGTTGGAAATCGAAGCCCGCGACACCAAGCTCGGGCCGGAGGAAATCACGCGCGACATCCCGAACGTCGGCGAGAACATGCTCCGCGACTTGGACGACTCCGGCATCATCCGTATCGGCGCGCAGGTCAAGCCCGGCTCGATTCTCGTCGGCAAAGTGACGCCCAAAGGCGAAACCCAACTGACGGCGGAAGAGAAACTGCTCCGCGCTATCTTCGGCGAGAAGGCAGGCGACGTGAAAGACGCGTCGCTCGTCTGCCCGCCCGGAATCGACGGCACGGTCGTCGAAGTTCAGGTCTTCACACGCAAGGGTCAGGAGCGCGACCAGCGTTCGCTGGCGATTGAAGAGGAAGAAGAGAATCGTCTGAGGCGCGACCTCGAAGACGAAATTCGCATCCTGCGCGAGCAGCGCGACCAGCGCATCTACGAGCTTTTCGAGGGACGCAAACTGGCCTCGGATTTGTTGGTCGATAAGGAAGTCCGCATTCCGAAGAACACGACCATCACGCGCGAGATGCTCGCCGACATCGAGCCGAAGGCGCTGCGTAAGGCTCAACTAACGACTGCGCGCGTCGATTTGGCGGGCGAAGTCAAAGAGTACGAAGACCGCACCGAGCGTCAGATTAAGATTCTGACCGACATCTACGAAGAGAAAATCGCCAAGCTCAGGCAGGGCGACGAGCTTGCGCCCGGCGTCATCAAGATGGTCAAGGTCTTCATCGCCATGAAGCGCAAGCTTTCGGTCGGCGACAAGATGGCCGGTCGTCACGGCAACAAGGGCGTCATCGCGCGCATCCTGCCCGAAGAGGACATGCCCTACCTGCCCGACGGCACGCCCGTCGATATCGTCCTCAATCCGCTCGGCGTGCCTTCGCGCATGAACGTCGGGCAGATTCTCGAAACTCACTTGGGTTGGGCGGCGCGCGTGCTCGGCATGCACTTCGCCACGCCCGTCTTCGACGGCGCGACCGAGCCGGAGATTAAAGAGAAGCTGCGCAACGCGAGCGCGCGGCTGCGCGAGCAGGGCATCCCCGAAATCGTCAACGAGTCCGGCAAGACGGTGCTCTACGACGGACTCACGGGCGACCCATTCGAGCAGAAGGTGACCATCGGCTACATCTACATGCTCAAGCTCTCGCACCTGGTCGATGACAAGATTCACGCCCGCTCAATCGGCCCCTACAGTCTGATTACGCAGCAGCCTCTGGGCGGCAAGGCGCAGTTCGGCGGCCAGCGTTTCGGAGAGATGGAGGTCTGGGCGCTCGAAGCCTACGGCGCGGCGCACATCCTACAGGAACTCCTGACGGCCAAGTCGGACGACGTGGCCGGGCGCTCGAAGATTTACGAGGCGATTGTGAAGGGCGAGGCCGATTTTAACCCCGGCGTCCCCGAGTCATTCAACGTCCTCGTCCGAGAGCTGCAATCGCTCTGCCTCGACGTTGAGCTAATCAACAAAGACAGCGTCGCCGCCGTCGATGAAAACGGCGACGGCACGGGCAGACCCGTCGTCGCTGCCGCAGGCGGAACAGAATAAGAACCGACGATAGACCATAGACGATGGACGATGGTCAGCCCTTAGGTAAACTTTCGATGTAGCAGGCGACAGTCCATCGTCTATCGTCCGTCGTCCATCGTCCTTTTTCGGAGAAAAAGATGTTTCGATTCCAGCAAGATAAAACGCAACTCGCGCCGGACTTTGAGGCGATTCGCATCTCACTCGCGTCGCCTGAGAAGATAAGGCTTTGGTCGCACGGCGAAGTCACCAAGCCAGAGACCATCAACTACAGGACGTTCAAGCCCGAGCGCGACGGCCTCTTCTGCGCGCGCATCTTCGGCCCCGTCACCGATTGGGAGTGCCTCTGCGGAAAGTACAAGCGCATGAAGCACCGGGGCGTCATCTGCGACAAGTGCGGCGTGGAAGTCACGCAGGCCAAAGTGCGCCGCGAGCGCCTCGGCCACATCGAGCTGGCGAGCCCCTGCTCGCACGTCTGGTTCTTCAAGGGACTACCCAGCCGCATCGGACACCTGCTCGACATCCCTTTGCGCGAACTCGAAAAGGTTCTCTACTTCGAGTCTTATATCACCATCGACCCCGGCGACGCGCCGATTAAGGAGAAGGAACTCCTGACCGACGAGCGTTTCCGCGAGCTGTCGCGCGACTTTCCCGCGCAGTTCGTCGCCAAGATGGGCGCAGAGGCCATCAAAGAGCTGCTCTCGATGGTCAACATCGAAGAGCTGGCCGTCGAGCTTCGCATGAAGATGCGCGAGGAGACCTCGCAGCAGAAGAAGCTCAAATACTCGAAGCGCCTCAAGGTCGTCACCTCCTTTATGAAGTCGGGCAATCGCCCCGAATGGATGATTCTGGACGTGATTCCGGTCATCCCGCCGGAGCTTCGCCCGCTTGTTCCGCTCGACGGCGGACGCTTCGCCACGTCCGATTTGAACGACCTCTATCGACGCGTCATCAACCGCAACAACCGCCTCAAGAAGCTGATGGAGCTTCGCGCGCCCGAAGTCATCGTGCGCAACGAGAAGCGCATGCTTCAGGAAGCGGTCGATGCGCTGTTTGACAACGGTCGTCGCGGACGTGTGCTTCGCGGCGTCAACAACCGACCTTTGAAGTCGCTCTCCGACACCCTGAAGGGCAAGCAGGGACGCTTCCGCCAGAACCTTCTCGGCAAGCGCGTCGATTATTCGGGGCGCTCGGTCATCGTCGTCGGGCCTGAGCTGAAGCTGCACCAGTGCGGCCTGCCGAAGAAGATGGCGCTGGAGCTTTTCAAGCCGTTCATCTACAACCAGCTTGAGAAGCAGGGCTACGCCGCCACCATCAAGCAGGCGCGCGAGATGGTCGATAGGCAGGAGCCCGTCGTCTGGGACATCCTCGAAGAAGTGATTCGTGAGCACCCGGTTCTGCTGAACCGCGCGCCGACGCTGCACCGCCTCGGCATTCAGGCTTTCGAGCCCGTGCTCGTCGAGGGCAAGGCCATCAAGATTCACCCGCTCGTCTGCACGGCCTTTAACGCCGACTTCGACGGCGACCAGATGGCCGTTCATATCCCGCTCTCGCCCGAAGCGCAAATCGAAGCGGCCGTCCTGATGCTCGCTTCCAACAACATCCTGAGCCCCGCGAACGGACAGCCCATCGCCGTCCCCTCGCAGGACATCGTATTGGGTTGCTACTACCTGACGCGCGACAAGCCGGGCGCGAAGGGCGAAGGCCGCATCTTCACTTCGACCGACGAGGTGCTCCTTGCGCTCGACGCGAAGGAAGTCACCACGCAGACGCCCATCAAGCTCCGCATTCAGGGCGACCTCATCGACCTGACGCAGGAACACGACTCGCAGGACGTGATGCGCGCCACCGTGCAGGAGAACGTCCGCCGCGTCATCAACACCACGGCCGGGCGCGTCATCTTCAACGACCAGATTCCTCCCGGTTTGCCCTTCATCAACGGCACGCTCAAGAAGAAGGGCTTGCAGTTTCTGGTCAACTACTGCCACATCCGTCTCGGCCACGAGATGACCGTCAAGATGCTCGACGACCTCAAGAACCTCGGCTTCCTCTACGCGACGAAGGCGGGCATCTCCATCGGCATCGACGACCTCGTCACGCCCGACGCCAAGCGCGGGCTCGTCAGCCAGGCTGACCGCGACGTTATCGAAGTCGATAAGCAGTACCGCGACGGCGTTATCACGAACGGCGAGCGTTACAACAAGGTCATCGCCATCTGGTCGGAAGTGACCGACAAGGTCGCCAAAGAGATGTTCAAGGCGATGGACGCGCGCGAGAAGGCCACCAACGAGCAGAACCCGATTCTCATCATGTCTGACTCGGGCGCTCGCGGAACTGCGCAGCAGATTCGACAGCTCGCCGGGATGCGCGGTTTGATGGCGAAGCCTTCCGGCGAAATCATCGAGACGCCCATCCGCTCGAACTTCCGCGAAGGCTTGAACGTCCTTCAATACTTCATCTCCACTCACGGCGCGCGAAAGGGTCTGGCCGATACGGCCTTGAAGACCGCCGACTCGGGCTATCTCACGCGTCGTCTGGTTGACGTGGCGCAGGATGTCATCATCAGCGAGCCCGACTGCGGCACGCTCAAGGGCATTAGTGCTACGGCCATTATCGAAGGCGGCGAGGAGATTGAGTCTCTGCGCGACCGCATCGTCGGGCGCACGGCGCTCGACGACGTGATTGACCCGGTCGAAGGCCGCGCCATCGTCGAATCGAACGAGGAGATTAACGAAGACCTCGCCGCAGAGATTCAACGCTCCGGCGTCCAGCGCGTCCGCATCCGCTCGGTTTTGACCTGCGAGTCGCGTCGAGGCGTCTGCATCAAGTGCTACGGGCGCAACCTTGCGACCGGAAAACCCGTCGACATCGGCGAAGCCGTCGGCGTCATCGCCGCGCAAAGTATCGGCGAGCCCGGCACGCAGCTCACGATGCGCACCTTCCACATCGGCGGCACCGCCCGACTCGAAGAGTCGTCCAAGCACGAAGCGCGCATGGACGGCACGATTCGCTACGTCGAGCTGAACGTCGTCAAAAATCGACGCGGCGAAATTATCGCCATGAATCGCAACGGCGCTCTCACCATCATCGACGAGCGCGGGCGCGAAGTGGCGCGCTACCAGATTGTCTACGGCGCGCACATCCACGTCGAAAACGGCGCGCGCGTCAAGCAAGACCAGATGCTCGCCACCTGGGATCCGTTCACCTTTGCGATTCTCACCGAGGTCGCAGGCCACGTGAAGTTCCAGGACTTGAAGGAAGGCGCGACGGTCGATGAAGAGGTGGACGAGGTGACGGGTCAGTCGCGTCTCGTCGTCAAAGACTCGCCCGACGAGAAGAAACAGCCTCGACTCGAAATCCGCAGCGGCTCGCACAAGGTCTTGAAGACCTACCAGATGCCCGTGCGCGCCAACCTCATGGTCGGCGACGGCGACGAGGTTGAGCCCGGCGACATCATCGCCAAGATTCCGCGCGAGACGACGAAGACGAAAGACATCACGGGCGGTCTGCCCCGCGTCGTCGAGCTTTTCGAGGCGCGCAAGCCCCGTGAGACCGCCGTCATGTCGGAAATCGACGGCCTGATTCGTCTCGGCCCCATCGCCAAGGGCAAGCGCAAGCTCATCGTCGTCGGCGACGACGGCGAAGAGCGCGAGTACGACATCCCTCGCGGCACGCACATCAACGTGCAGGAGGGAGACCGCGTCCGCGCGGGCGAAGCCCTCATGGACGGCCCCCTCAATCCGCACGACATCCTGCGCGTGCTCGGCATGAACCGCTTGCAGGAATATCTCGTCAACGAGATTCAGGAGGTCTACCGCCTACAGGGCGTCAACATCAACGACAAGCACATCGAGGTCATCGTCCGGCAGATGCTTCGCTGGGTGAAGATACGCGAAGTCGGCGACACGGAATTCCTGCTCGACGAGCAGGTTGACCGCTTCCGCTTCGCCGATGAGAACGAGCGTGTCGCCGCAGCAGAAGGCGAGCCCTCGCAGGCCGACCCGCTTCTTCTGGGCATTACCAAAGCGTCGCTCTCGACCGACTCCTTCATCTCCGCCGCCTCCTTCCAGGAGACGACAAGGGTGCTCACGGAGGCGGCCATCTCCGGGCGCGTCGATTACCTGCGCGGCCTCAAAGAGAACGTCATCATGGGTCGGCTGATTCCTGCCGGAACAGGGATGGAGTTCTACCGCAACGTCCGCGTCGAGCGCGACCAGAGCGTTGACCAGGCCGTGCGCGAAGAGACCGTCATCGCCGACCTTCCCGAAATCGTCGGCGAAGACGACCTTCCCACGCCGACCGTTCCCGCGCGCACGCCCGTCGTTGCGGCGGCGGCTGCTGCCGGCGACGGCGACGCCGACGAAGCGGACGACGACGAAGAGTAAACCCATACGCGGGCGTTCGGCTGACAGCCGAACGCCCGCCTTCCATATCACTCGCACGAAAGACCGGCGACGCGCATCGACGCGTCGCCGGTCTTTCTCTTTTTCAGTTCTTCTTAAAGTTTCGTGCTTTGAGCGGCGTTAAGCTTCCCCGCGAAGCTACCTGCGCGCCGTTTTCGCCGTCGCCGCCTGGCCTTTCTCGCGGAAAATCTTGAGCACGTCGCGTTTGTCCTGCGCGGTGAGGCTGTCCAGCCCGCCGGTGACGGAGTATTTCTGATTTATCCACTTGCGGACTTTGGCGGCGTCGTAGCCAAGCTCTTCGGCGCTTTGCAGAATCTCTGCGTCGAGGGTCGATTCGTCTGCGGCGGGGCTCGGCGCGGGGGCGGCGGCGGGCGCGACGGACTGTTGGCGCGGTGGCGGCGCGGGTCGCTCTTCGAGCACCCGGGAGGGCTTCTCGTCGGCCTGCATGCGCGCCGCCTTCTCCACCTCCTCGCGGCTGGCGATGCCGCGCTTGACCTCGAAGCCGAGCAGCGCGAGGGCGCGCCCGACCGAGGAAGTCTCGGCGTTCTCGATGTAGGAGGTTTTGTTGACGTAGGATTCGCCGCGCACCTCGAAGGCGTGGCCTGTGGCGGCGGGCTGCGCGTCTTCCGTCTGCCGGAAGACCTCCGCGCGCATCAGTATGAAGCCGCTCTGCGGGTCGTGCTCGACGATGGTGGTCACGATGCGGCCATCCGGAAAACGCTCGTAGAACTTCTCGACGCGCTCGGCCACAGGGATATAACCGTCAAAACGGTCGCTCTTGTATTGTGCGCTCGACGCCATAGCTTCATGCCCCTTCTTTCGGGAAAACTTTTCGACCGGCCAATTCTTACCATAACTAGCGTGCCGGAGGAAACAGAAGCGGTCGAAAATGGCAACAGAAGTGACGCCGAAGGCATCAAAGCCGGGCGCTCTGGAAACAGGAAGATTTTCGTGAAAAACGCTGTGACTCGGCGCTTTTTGAGCGTCCGTCGAAGCGCCGGCAATAGCTTTCGGCGAGCCTTTTCGTCTCGGCTTGACAGAAGAGGTCGGCATCCGTACAATTCACCGTTTGGACAGCTAGTCCAATTCCCAATCGTGCAACGTCCAGAAGGTTCTGCCGGTGTGGAGGCGTTGCCCGACTGTGTCCTCAGAGGCGCGGTCGCTTGACAATTATTGTGGCGTAAATGCTCACGCCCCGCGCTCCTTTGGAGTCGCGGCCAAGCGCCTGAGCACGCGAATGAGTCAACGAAGTTTCGTGCTTGCTCGCCTCTTTGGGAATGCGACGCCACAGAAAAGTTTCGGCTTGAGGGAAGCCAGTATCCACGCCCGCCCTCGGAGGGCTTCAGTCAGAACATCCCTAAACTAACTTAACAATGCAGGGCAGCCGCTCTTGCGCTGACTGCCGGACGGGTTCCGGCAAGAGGCAGGACGCGGGAGCCTTTTGCGCTTTGAACGCTAGGACGCAGGACACCTGCAAGCCAAGAGGAACACAAAAGCAGTGCCGACCATCAATCAACTTGTTCGCAAAGGCCGACAGGCCGTGAAGTACAAGACGGCCAGCCCGGCGCTTCAATCCAGCCCGCAGAAGCGCGGCGTCTGCACGCGCGTCTACACGCAGACGCCCAAGAAACCCAACTCGGCGCTCCGCAAGGTTGCGCGCGTGCGCCTGACGAACGGCGTCGAGGTGACGACCTACATCCCCGGCGTCGGCCACAACTTGCAGGAACACTCGATTGTGCTCATACGCGGCGGGCGCGTGAAGGATTTGCCGGGCGTGCGCTACCACGTCATTCGCGGCACGCTCGACTCTGTCGGCGTCGCCGACCGCAAGCAGGGGCGCTCCAAGTACGGCGCGAAGCGACCCAAGACCGGCGCAGCCGCAGCCGGCGCGGGCAACAAGGGCGGAAAGAAGTAAAGAAGCATTCAGCCGTCAGCTATCAGCGTTCAGCTTTCGCTGGTAGCTGGCGGTTGAAGTTCAAAAAGCGCGGTTCAGTTCAGAAGCTGATGGCTGAACGCTGACAAGCTGAGAGCTATTCGATATGCCAAGAAGAAGAGTTGTTGACAGACGCGACGTGATGCCCGACCCGGTGTATCACAATGCTTTGGTGACGAAGTTCATCAACGGCATCATGTGGGGCGGAAAGAAATCTACCGCCGAGGGCATTTTCTACAACGCCCTCATTCAAATCGGCGAGAAGGCGGGCGACGACCCTCTGAAGGTTTTCAAGAGGGCGGTCGATAACATCAAGCCGACGGTCGAAGTCAAATCGCGTCGCGTCGGCGGCTCGACCTATCAGGTGCCGGTCGAGGTTCCGCCCGAGCGTCGCGGAAGTCTGGCGATTCGCTGGATTGTCGGCGCGGCGCGCGCACGGGGCGAAAAGACCATGACCGACCGTCTCGCCGGAGAGCTGCTCGACGCGGCCAACGGTCGCGGCAACGCCTTCAAGAAGAAGGAAGACACGCACCGCATGGCGGAAGCCAACAAAGCTTTCGCGCATTACAAGTGGTAAAGAAGCATTCAGCCTTCAGCCTTCAGCGCTCAGCCGGACAAAAGACCGGATTGGCTGAAAGCTGATGGCTGACGGCTGACAGCTTGAGTAAGTATCATGGCTAAGCACGACCTCAAAAAGTTCCGCAACATCGGCATCATGGCGCACATCGACGCCGGTAAGACTACGACGACCGAGCGTGTGCTCTACTACACGGGCGTCTCGCACAAAATCGGCGAGGTGCACGAGGGCACGGCGACGATGGACTGGATGGAGCAGGAACAGGAGCGCGGCATCACGATTACTTCAGCCGCCACCACCTGCTTCTGGACGCGCAAAGGCGTCGAGCATCGCATCAACATCATCGACACGCCCGGCCACGTCGATTTCACGATGGAGGTCGAGCGCTCCTTGCGCGTGCTGGACGGCGCGGTCGCAGTCTTCGACGGTGTGGCGGGCGTCGAGCCGCAGTCGGAGACGGTCTGGCGTCAGGCTGACAAGTACAACGTGCCGCGCATCTGCTTCATCAACAAGCTCGACCGCGCGGGCGCTTCCTTCGAGCGCAGCTTTCAGTCAATCATTACCCGCCTCGGCGCAAACCCCGTCGCCCTGCAAATTCCCATCGGCTCGGAAGACCAGTTCAAAGGCGTCGTGGACTTAATCACGATGAAGGGACTCGTCTGGAACGACGAATCGAAGGGCGCTGAATACCAGACCACAGACGTTCCCGCCGATCTCAAAGACGAAGCCGAAGCGGCGCGCCACAAGCTTCTGGAAGCCGTCGCCGAAGCTGACGAAGAGCTGATGGAGAAGTACCTCGAAGACGAGGGCGCGAGCTTCACCGAAGAAGAGATTCGCGCGGCGCTCCGAAAGGGAACTATCGAGCTGAAGCTTGTGCCCGTCGTCACCGGCTCGGCCTTCAAGAACAAAGGCGTGCAGACTCTGCTCGACGCCGTCGTCGATTATCTTCCCTCACCGCTCGACATCGAGGCGGTCACGGGAACGAACCCGAAGACGGGCGAAGAAGAGCCGCGCCCGGCTGAAGACAGCGCGCCCTTCTCCGGCCTCGTCTTCAAGATTATGGCCGACAAGCATCTCGGCCAGCTCTCCTTCGTCCGCATTTATTCGGGCACGGTCAGCAAAGGCTCTTACGTCTACAACTCGGTGAAGGGCACGAAAGAGCGCGTCGGTCGCCTGATGCGTATGCACGCCAACAACCGCGAGGACATCGACGAGGCGAGCGCAGGCGAGATTATCGCCATCGGCGGCATGAAGCAGGTCACGACCGGCGACACCGTCTGCGACGAGAACAAGCCCATCGTGCTCGAAGCGATGGAGTTTCCCGCGCCCGTCATCCGCGTCGCCGTCGAGCCTAAGACGCGCGCCGACCAGGACAAGCTCGGCACGGCTCTTTCGCGTCTCGCGCAGGAAGACCCCTCTTTCAATGTCTCGACCGACCAGGAGACAGGCCAGACCATCATCGCCGGAATGGGCGAGCTTCATCTGGAGATTATCGTCGATAGAATGAAGCGCGAGTTCGGCGTCGAGGCCAACGTCGGCAAGCCGCAGGTCGCCTACCGCGAGACCATCACGCAGGCAGCGCCGGGCAAGGAAGTCTACAAGCGGCAGACGGGCGGACGCGGGCAGTTCGGCCACGTCGAAATCGAAATCGAGCCCGCACCCGCCGAAGGCTTCGTTTTCGAGAACAAGATTACGGGCGGCGTCATCCCGCGCGAGTTCATCAAGCCGACCGAAGAGGGCATCCGCGATGCGATGGAGCGCGGCTTCCTCGCGGGCTACGAGCTTGTGGACATCAGAGTTCGGCTTGTCTTCGGTTCGTATCACGAAGTCGATTCCGACGAGCGCTCGTTCCACATCGCCGGTTCGCTCGCCTTTCAGGATGCCTTGAAGAAGGCCAAGCCCGTGCTTCTCGAGCCCATCATGCGCGTCGAGATTGTGACGCCGGAAGAGTACATGGGCACGGTCAACGGCGATTTGATGTCGCGTCGCGGGCGCATCGAGAAAATGGAGCCGCGCGCCGGAGGCGCACAGGTAATCACGGCGCTCGTACCGCTTTCGGAGATGTTCGGCTACACGACCGACCTCCGCTCGGCCACGCAGGGACGCGCCACTTCAACCATGCACTTCGAGCGTTACGAGCAGGCACCGAAGAACGTCGCCGACGAAGTCATCGCCAAAGTACAGGGCGTCGCCAAGTAATTGAATCGTTGATTCATTGACTAAATGAATCGATGAATAAATGAATCAATTCCGTAAGGAGCGAGAGAGGAAGAGATGAGCAAGGAAAAATTTGACCGCTCGAAGCCGCACGTCAACATCGGCACCATCGGCCACGTCGATCACGGCAAGACCACTTTGACCGCGGCCATCACCAAAGTCTTGGCCAAACACAATCCCAAAATCACCGTCCGCGCCTTCGAT
>DASWNP010000005.1:0-72956 GCA_036399175.1 Pyrinomonadaceae bacterium
CTCGACTGAGAAGAGTTGAACGGTTTTCCGGTGGTTATGTCGAGAGGGACACACCCGTTCCCATCCCGAACACGGAAGTTAAGCCTCTTGGAGCCGATGGTACTGCGCTGGAAGCGGCGTGGGAGAGTAGGTAGCCGCCGGATTAAAATCAAGCCCGCCAGGTGAACGGCCTGCGCGGGCTTTTGTTTTTTCGCAAGATTCGGAAAGATTGCTCGTCAATACCGTGTCACTCCGCGCTTTGTCTCCAGACGCAAAAGGAACTCAGGGTAAGCCGTAAAGAAGAGCTATGAAATCTCTATCTGCGAAGACTTTTTTGGTCGGGCTGTTGTTTCTGGCATCGGTCTCCGGCTGCGAGACGAAAACGGCAGATGTGAGAGCGCAGCGCGAGCAGTTGAATTCCGACGAGATTTCTGCCGCGCCTGCCGCCGATTCGAGTGAAGCTTCAGTGACTTCTTCAAAGGAAATCCCAACTGCCCGCTATGAAGTCGTCAACACGTTTCCGCACGACAAAGAGGCTTTCACGCAAGGGTTGATTTATCATAACGGCGCGTTGATAGAGAGCACCGGACAGTATGGGGCTTCGACCTTGCGCCGGGTTGATTTGAAGACGGGAAAGATTCTGAAGAAGACGGACGTGTCGTCGCAGTATTTCGCCGAAGGGTTGACGCTCTTTCGAGACAAAATTTATCAACTGACGTGGACGACGCGCAAAGGTTTCATCTATGACCCGGAGACTTTCGAGCTTCAGGGCGAGTTCTCTTTCGACGGCGAGGGCTGGGGGCTGACGCACGACGAAGAGAATCTGATTCTGAGCGACGGCACGAATCAGATTCGCTTTTTAGACCCGGCGACCTTCGAGATTAAGCGGACGATAACGGTGATGGACAAGGGGCGTCCGCTCAGGAACCTAAACGAGCTGGAATACGTCCGGGGAGAAATCTACGCGAACATCTGGCATTCAGACCGTTTGGTTCGCATCGACCCGCGCACGGGCAACATCCTCGGCTGGATAGACTTGGTGGGGCTACTGCCGAAGGTCGAGCAGCGAGACGAGGAGGCCGTCCTCAACGGCATCGCGTATGACGCGGCGGGCGACAGGCTCTTCGTGACGGGCAAGCTCTGGCCTAAGCTCTTTGAAATCCGTCTGAAAAACTAGAAAAAGAGCGTCCGGAGAGCGAAACTTAGAGGCTTCGGGCGCATCTCGGTTCTATCAGGAATCTTTTCCGGTTTTCAGACCGAAGCGTAAACGTTTTGAGTTTCGACACTTTCTTTAGGGCTGCTTCTTATGGAACGGTCGCGTGCGGCGCGTTGGGGCTCGCCGCGTCGGGCGGCATGGGCGCGGGGTTAGCCGTCGCGTTTGTTCTGGTGCTCGTGGGCGCGTGGGTGTCGGAGGGTCGCAGGTGGCAGTTATCGGAGCGCACAGGGCTCGTAGTGGTGCTTCTGTCGATGCCTCTGTTTTATCTCGACTGGAAATTTCAGGGAGGCGCAGGCGTTGGCAGCGAGCGGGCGCAGGTGGCAGTCTCAGCGCTCGTACACCTGACGCTCTTTCTGTCATCGGTCAAGCTCTTTCAGATTAAAGCCGACCGCGACTGGCTGTTTCTCTATCTCATCTCATTCTTTGAAATCCTCCTGGCCGCCGGGTTGAGCATCAGCCCTCTCTTCATGCTGATGCTCGGCCTCTACATGTTCTCGGCACTGCTGACAATCGTGAGCTTCGAGCTGCGCAGGGCGCACAGACGCGTTCCTGCCGGCGAGGTGCGTCTGCTCGTCGCGCATGAAGCGACGTTGATGAGCCGCCTTTGGAATCGACGCAGATGGGGCGGGGCGCGTATGCTTCGACGACTGCCGCTCGCCGCTCTCTGCCTGCTCATACTGATTTTCGCGCTGGCACTCCCGATATTTTTCATCACACCGCGCTTCGGCAGCAGCGCCATGACAATAGCGGGCGGAGGTGCAACCGGCTACGTCGGCTTCTCCGACCGCGTCTCGCTCGGCGAAATCGGTCGCTTGCAGCAAAACGACCGCATCGTCATGCGCGTGCGCGTGGACGATCCACAGGCCGAGCGCAACCGAGACCTGCGCTGGCGCGGCGTGGCGCTCGACGAATTTAGCGGGCGTGAGTGGAAGAGGTCGATTAGAAACAGCGACGCCGTGCCGCGCAGCGAGCGCGACCGATACCAGTTCGGCACGACGACGCACCTTGAACACCTGACGACGCAGACCTTTTTTCTCGAACCGATTGATACGCCCGTGCTCTTCGCCGCGCCACGCACCCTCGCCCTGCAAGGTGCGCTGCCGTTCGTCCGGCGCGACAAAGAAGGCGCGCTCACCACCAGTCTGCATCTGCAAGAGCGCCTGACTTATCGCGCCTATTCCGACACGGTTGAGCCTCCGGCTGAAATTCTACGCAGGGACGTTGCCGTCTACCCGCAGGAGATGAGGCGTTACTTGCAACGGCCTGAAAATCTCGACCCGCGCATCGAGCAGCTTGCCGGAGCGGTCGTCGAGCGTTACGGCGCCGCGAACGTTTACGATAAAGCTCGCGCCATCGAAGACCATCTGAACAACGCCTACGGCTACACGCTGGAGATGCGCGCGGGCGGCTCAGACCCGCTTGCCGATTTTCTGTTTCGCGTGCGCGCCGGACACTGCGAGTATTTTTCGACGGCGATGGCCGTCATGCTGCGCACGCAGGGCATCGCGGCGCGCGTCGTCAACGGCTTTCAGATGGGCGAGTACAACGACGCGGCAGACGCTTACACGGTCAGGCAGAAGAACGCGCATTCGTGGGTCGAGGTCTATTTCCCGAAGGCTGACGCGTGGGTGACTTTCGACCCGACGCCGCCTGCGGGTCGGACGCTGACGACCGAGTCGGGCGGCCTTCGCGCGCAACTGAACAAGTATGCCGAGGCGCTTGAGCTGTTTTGGATTCAGTACGTCGTCGCTTATGATAGGCAGGAACAGAGAACACTGGCGGGCGCACTGCGGAGGCGTTGGAGCGAGTATCGTCAACTCGCGGGGCTCAACCTCGATGCTCTGGCGGCGACGATTCGCTCCTGGTGGGAAGGCTCGCCCGAAGATGCAGGAGGCGCAAAGAGCCTTTCGCGCACGTCGCGCATCGCGCTGCTTCTCTTCGCGTGCGCTCTGACGTTCGCGCTTCTGGTCTACGGGCGAAGGCTATGGCGAAAGGGTTTCAACCGTCGCCTTACTCATGGAGAAGAGGTCGATAGAAGCGGCTCGATCGTGGCGTTTTACCAGCGCATGCTTGAGGCGCTCGAAGCGCGCGGCCTGCGGCGGGCGGCTCATCAGACGCCTCTGGAATTTGCCGCCGCCACAGGCATCCCCGAAGCCCTCTCTCTGACGCGCGCCTATCATCGCGTTCGCTACGGCAAAGAGAAACTCTCGACGACGGAGGTCGCCGAAGTCGAAGAATATTTACGCAGAGTGGAAGAGAAGAACTCGTAAATGGTAAATCGTAAATGGTGAATAGTTAAAACCTGTTCTTTCTATTTACGATTGACGATTCACGATTGACGGCTTTTATCTGTTTACGATTTACCATTTACGATTTACCAAGAATGAAAAAAATAGGATTCATCAGTTTGGGATGCCCGAAGAATCTCGTGGATAGCGAGGTGATGATGGGCAAGCTTGAGCAGTCGGGTTATGAGATTACGAGGGACGCGAGCGAGGCCGAGACGCTGGTGGTGAACACTTGCGGCTTCATCGACGCGGCCAAGCGCGAGTCGATTGATGCGATTCTGGAGGCTGCGCGTTTGAAGTCGGAGGGCAGTTGCCGTCGGCTGGTCGTGGCGGGCTGTCTGGTGGAGCGTTACCGCGACGAGCTGCGGGCAGAGATTCCCGAAGTCGATGCGTTTATCGGGACGAGCCAGATTAACGACATCACAACTGTCTGCGACGAGAAGACGAAGACGCGCGAGCTTCCCGTCCTCCAGCTCGGCAACCAGACCGCGACTTACCTCTACGACGAATCGACGCCGCGCGTGCTCGCCACGCCCGGCTACAGCGCCTACGTCAAAATCGCCGAAGGCTGCGACCGCCCTTGCGCCTTCTGTTTCATCCCGCAGATGCGCGGACATTTTCGCAGCCGTCGCTTCGGCTCGGTCGTGAGCGAAGCACGAAAGCTTGCCGAGAATGGCGTCAAAGAGTTAATCCTCGTCGCACAGGATTCGTCGCGCTACGGGGAGGATTTAGGGCAGCCCGACGGGCTCGCACATCTCCTGCGCGAGCTTTCGCACCTCGAAGCCGTCGAGTGGGTGCGCGTCATGTACACCTACCCGACGCACATCAGCGACGCCTTCCTCGACGTGCTCGCCGAAGAGCCGAAGGCCGTCAAGTATCTCGACATGCCTTTGCAGCACGCCTCGCAGAACGTCCTGAAGCTGATGAAGCGCGGCGGAAATCGCGCGAGCCTCGAACGTCTCATCGAGCGCGTCCGACGCCGTGTGCCAGGGCTAGCCGTTCGCACAACCTTCATCACAGGCTTCCCCGGCGAGACCGAGGAAGACTTCGAGGAACTGCTCGGCTTCGTCCGCAGCGTCGAGTTCGACCGCGTCGGCGTCTTCACTTACTCGGACGAAGAGGGCACGGCGGCCTTCGACCTGCCCGGCAAAGTTGACCCGAAGGTGGCCGCACGTCGCCGCACGCGTCTGATGAAAGAGCAGAAGCGCATCTCTCTGAAGCGCAACCGCGCACGCGTCGGCTCAACCGTGCGCGTGCTCTTCGAGGGCGCGTCCAAAGAGACCGACCTGCTCTGGCAGGGACGAATGGAGACGCAAGCGCCCGACATCGACGGCTGCGTCCTCATCAACGATGCTCCAGACGACTACACGCCCGCGCCCGGCGACTTCGTCAACGTCCTCATCGACGAAGCGCACGAGTATGACCTCATCGGAAGGATAGTGAGCCGTGAGCGGTGAGCCGTAAGCAGTTCTCCTGCTTTAACTGCTCACCGCTCACCGCTTACTGCTCACTTTATGAAAGTCGTTAAAGAATCGAGCGACGAGCTGAATGCGCCGGTGGTGACGCGGGCTTACGTGGCGCGTGCGCCGCGCCGCAGGCGAAGCGCGGGCGATTACTTGGCGCTCGGAGTGGCGACGTGCGGCGTAGGCTTTATGCCGGTCGCGCCGGGGACGTGGGGGTCGGCGGTCGGCGTCGGGATTTACATGCTTTTGCGCGAGGCGAGCGCGCGACTTTTCGCTTACGCGGCGATGCGCGGTTGGAGCTTGCCGCCGCTCGAAGCTTTTCGGACGACGTTCGTGCTGCTGATGCTCGTCCTTATCGTCATCGCGGGCATCTGGGCGGCGACGAAGACGGAGAGCCTGCTCGGACGCAAAGACCCCGGCGCGGTCGTCGTCGATGAAGTCGCAGGGCAGTTAATCACGTTTCTGTTCGTGCCTTTGAACTCGGGGCTGTGGGCAATCGTCGCGGGCTTTCTCGCCTTTCGCCTCTTCGACATCTGGAAGCCCTATCCCGTCCGGCGTCTCGAAGCCTTAGAGTCGGGGCTCGGCATCATGGCCGACGACGTGCTCGCCGGTGCGTACGCCGCCGCGCTCATGTCTTTGCTGACATCTATCTATCTACTCTTGTAAAAGGAGAGCCAATGGAAGAAGCGAGAGACCCTGAATCGGCGGTCGATACGCCGGACGACGCGGGCAAAGAGAGCAGCCGCACGAGCCGTAACGATGATGCGACCAGCGACGCAACGCTCGGCGACCTAGAACAAACTCAGAAATCTTCCGAAGGTCGAAGCGGCACGACGACCGGCGACAGCAGCTCAAATGTCACACCCTCGCCCGACGGCGCTTTCGACGAAAAAGGCTCAGGCCGCGCCGACGGCGGCGACTCCGGCGGGCCGATGTGAAGCGGACGATAGACGATGGACGATAGCCAATCCGTTTTCGTCCATCGTCTATGGTCTATCGTCTGTCGTCTATTTGAAAACAATGACCGACATCAAAATACTTGTTTCCGACGATGTGAGCGAGGGCGGGCTTGAGCCTTTGCGGGCGGCGGGCTTCGCGGTGGAGAAGCGGACGGGGCTCAAGTTCGACGATTTGTGCGAGGCCGTGCAGGGGTGCGAGGGTCTCATCGTGCGCAGCGAGACGAAGGTGAGCGCCGCTTTGATGGATAGAGCGGCGGGGCTTCGCGCGGTCGGACGCGCGGGCGTCGGCGTCGATAACATCGACGTTCCGGCGGCGACCTCTCGCGGTATCGTCGTGATGAACGCGCCGGACGGCAACACGATGACGACCGCCGAGCATACGCTGGCGCTTTTGCTCGCGCTGGCGCGACGCGTGCCGCAGGGCAACGCGAGCTTGCGCGCGGGGCGTTGGGAGCGAAAGAAATTCGTCGGCGTCGAGCTGAGGGGCAAGACGCTCGGCATCGTCGGCCTAGGGCGCATTGGTCGGGTGGTGGCGAGCCGCGCGCTCGGCTTCGAGATGAAGATAGTCGCCTTCGACCCTTTCACCGCGCCGGAGCAGGCGAGGGAATTCGACGTAGAGCTTCTGCCGCTCGAAGAGGTCTGCGCGCGCGCCGACTTTCTGACTATCCACACGCCGCTTACGCCCGAGACGCGCGGCATCATCGGCGAGCGTGAGCTTCGGCGCATGAAGCCGGGCGCACGCGTCATCAACTGCGCGCGCGGGGGACTCGTTGACGAGCGTGCGCTCTACACTGCGATTAAAGAGGGGCGCATCGCGGGCGCGGCGCTCGACGTGTTTGAGGAAGAGCCGCCCTCCGCCGAACATCCCTTGCTCGCGCTCGAAGAGGTTATCGCCACGCCGCATCTCGGCGCATCGACGAGAGAGGCGCAGGAGGGGGTAGCCGTCACGGTGGCCGAGCAGATGCGCGACTATTTCCTGACGGGCGCGTTGCGCGGGGCGGTCAACGTGCCAGCCGTCGGCGCGCAGGAGTTGAGCGCCTTACAGCCTTACATCGAGCTGGCCGAAGGTCTCGGAAGATTTCACGCGCAGTTGATTGACGAGCCGGTGCGTGAAGTTCGCATCGAGTATGCAGGCGAGATGGAGGATGCGGACGCTGCGCCGGTGACGCGCTCTTTCCTCGCCGGACTGCTGCGCGGCATGAGCGCGCGCGTCAACGTCGTCAACGCCCTGCTCATCGCAGAGGAGCGCGGCATCTCCGTCACGTCCTCTTACAAACATGCCGGGGCGAACGAGCTGACGCCCGCCATACGCTCAAGCGTCGTCACGATCGGCGGCGAGCAGAACGTCTCGGGAGCATTCTTCGGCGCTCGCAGCGACGGGCGCATCACAGAGATAAACGGTTTTCGCATCGAGGCGATTCCCAAAGGTCACATGCTGGTGACGCGTACGCGCGACGTGCCCGGCGTCATCGGTCGCATCGGCACTTGCCTCGGCAGGCACGGCGTCAACATCGGTCAGTTTCATCTCGGACGACAGGAGCGAGGCGGCGAGGCGATGGCGATTATCGAAATCGACGCGCAGCTCGACGAGCCTACTCTCACAGAGCTTCGCTCCTACGAAGAAGTCATCTCCGCTCGTCAAATCGAGCTGGCCTGATGGTGGAGGATGGGGGATAGGGGTTGGGGGTTGGGGAAAACCAAAAACTTTCGACGCCTATCCAGCCGCTTTTCTTCCCGGCTTTTTTCTTCCCCAACCCCTATCTCCTAACCCCCTCATTCAATCGTGAAGTTGATTTGGCGTGTGGCGCTCTGTTTGGCGATGCGGTCGATGGCGTTGAGCTGAAGGACGTAGCGTCCGGAGGGGATGCCTTCGAGGTTGATTTCGGCGCCATAGGGGATGCGCGTGAAGTCTGTGACGCCCTCGGTGCTGAGCTTGCGCAGGGGCGTGGTGACGACGGGCTGGTCATCGCGCAGAAGCTGGATTTGCAGCGCAACGTCCGGCTCGGTCGCGCCACGCGCAGCGTTGTAGATGTGCAGGATGAAGCGTAGACGCGAGTTGGAAGTGAAGCGCCGCGCGGCGTTGACGAGCACAGGCTCCTCGATGCCTGCGGCAACGGCATCCTTTCTGTCGCTCTGCGTCGGCCTTTCTATCCTCTCGCCGACGAAGATGCTGCTGAGCGCAAATCTCCCCTGAGCGATGTCGGGTATCTCAATCCATTCCATCGCGCTGCCGGTGCGGCCGCTCTTGAGGTCGCGCGCGGCGACTCTCACCTGGTAGAGACCGGGCTTGAGGGCAAAGCGGTTGCTGTAGACGATGCGGCGCTGGTTCGCGCCGGAGAACTGCGCCTGGATTGGGCTGACGGTCAGCTCCTGCTTGAAGCTGTTGATGAGCTTGCCCTGCTCGTCGAGCACAGCGCCCATCACGTCGGCTCTCGCCTTGCCTTCGCTGCCTCCGCCGCCCGTGTGCGTGTAGTCGAGCGCGTGGTTGTCTATCTCAAGCGAGGCAGTGAGCACCGAGCCGACGGTCGGCGCGTTGGTGAAGCCGAGCGAAAGCGCCGTCGGAAGCGAGCTGTAGGGGAAAGGCGCGCGCAGGGCTTCGAGCAGCTCGCCGTCGCTCTTCTTGGGGGGGCTCTGACTCTTCGACTCTTTGGCGCGCTTTTGTTCGGTTGCGGGCTGCACCGGCGGCGCGTCGAAGAAGCCTCGGCGCACCATCAGCTTCAAATCGGGTCGCCCTTTAATTTTGACTTCGAGGTTGCGGAAGCGAGCTTCGCGTCTGTCGGTCTGTTCGGGTCGCCACGCGAGCAGGTAGTAGACGGAAGTCTCCTTGAGAGCTTTCGTGAGCGAGATGTCGAGGGCGTTGGTGTTGACGAGCGCGCGGCCTCCCGTTTCGCTCGCAAGGGTAAAGAGCGGGTCTTGCAGCGCGGTTCGCTCGCCCATCTCGACGCTGCTCATGCGGCCTGTCGGGTCGAAGACTCCGCCGGTTGTTGCATCGGCCAGACCGGGGGTCAGCCCGCGCGCGTCGAGCGAGTAGATGACGACGCCCGCGCGAGCCGCCGCGTCGGTAATCTGTCGCAGCTTGTCTCTGACGTCCGAATCGCGCGACTTGATGAGAAATCCGTCGGAGATGAAGAAGACGATTTTGCGCCCGCTCAGGCGAGCCGACGAGCGCGTCAGTCCTTCGAGCGTGGCGAGCGTGTTGAAGGAGATGTAGTTGGCCTGGCGGATAATCTGGTTGGCGCGCGTCATCACCATGTTTTCGGCCATGTCGCGCGGCGTGGGAAACTGCCGGAGGATGTGCTCAACGTAGAAATCCACGACCTGCTGGTCTCTGCGCTCGACCGCCATCGCGGCGTGCTCGGACATGGGCGGGTGGTCGGCGTCGCGGATGTTGGTCGGGCGATAGTTGATGAGCGAGACGGCTTTGCGTAGAACCTGTTTCTCGCCCGTCAGTTGTTGCAGAAAGCCTATCTGCCCGCTCGCCGATGCGACTACCGCCTGGTCGTTCTGCCCCATCTCTTCGTTGATGAAGCGCAAAAGAGTGTCGCGCGTGCGCTTGACGCTGTCGGGCGCAAGGTGCAGGTCGTCCACGAAGAAGATGATGGTGCGCCCCCTGTCGAGTGGACGAACGCCGCTCTCGATGCCGCCTGTTGTGCGCTCGGTCGCAGCGCGAAGCCTGCCGCCGCGCGCCGCCGCCAGTTGCGCGTCTTCGCTGAAGCTCCCCGCCGTGATGCGCTCGAAGAAAGCGATGCTCTGGGGCTTGCCGTCAACTTGCAGCTCGAACTGTTCGGGCTTGAGGCCATCGACGAAGCGACCCTGCTTGTCGAAGACCATCACGTCCGTCTGCACAAGCTCGGTGCTGACGCGCACGACTTCTTCCTCTTGCTGCGGGACGGGCGGCGACTGCGACGCGCTCTGCGCACGCGCCTGTGCGAGCATAAGCCCGCCGCAGAGAAGACCTGAGAGAAGAAGGCGCGCGATGGGAAAAATTCGGAACAGCATAGCTTGATACCTGCTTCCAAGCGGCAAGGAATGTGAGCGCATCATAGCACGCGCCCGTCTGCGTGCGTGAACAAAGTCCGGAAGCTTTAAACTTTCGCCTTCCGCCTCCCGTATTAGGAGTTATGCTTTAAGCTTCCGGCAAGCGACGGCTTGCGGTCGATGCCGCACACCACGCGACCCGACAACTGCCCCGGAGGTTGGCTTCCCACTTTGAGCGATCAAAAAGTAACGCTGCTCGTTGACCGCGTCACGAAAAGCTTCAACGAGTTCGTCGCCGTCGATGAGCTGAGCCTGAAGGTTCGTCCCGGTCACGTCTTCGGCCTCCTCGGGCCGAACGGCGCGGGCAAGACGACGACCATCCGCATGATTGTCGGCATCACCGCGCCCGACTCGGGTCGGATAGAGTTGTTCGGCCAGCCGATGAGCCGCAAGCTGCAAGACCGCATCGGCTACCTGCCCGAAGAGCGCGGCCTCTATAAGAAGATGCGCGTCGGCGAACAGCTACGCTTCTTCGGCGAGCTGAAGAACCTCAAAGGGCGCAACGCCGAACGGAGCATCGACCATTGGCTCGAACGCCTGAAGCTTATGGATTGGAAGAACAAGAAGGCTTCGGAGTTGTCCAAAGGCATGCAGCAGAAAATCCAGTTCATCGCCGCCGTCATGCACGACCCCGACCTGATAATCCTCGACGAGCCCTTCTCCGGCCTCGACCCCGTCAACGCCGAGCTGCTCAAAGAGATTGTCCTTGAGCTGAAAGCTGCGGGCAAGACCATCATCTTCTCCACTCACCAGATGCAACTGGCCGAGCGCATCTGCGACGACATCTGCCTCATAAACCGTTCGCGCAAAGTGCTCGACGGAAGCATCCGCGAAGTCAAACGAAGCTTCGGGCGAAACTCCGTCGCGCTGCGCATCGAGGGCGGAGACGGACTGCTCGAAGACCCGACGCTCGTGGCTAAAGTCGAGCGCCACGCCGACGAGGTGGAAGCGCTTCTGGCCGGAGGCGCGAGCGCGCAGGAGCTTCTGCGCCGGCTGCTGGAGGTGGGCGCTATCGTCTCGAAGTTCGAGCTGGTCGAGCCGAGCTTGAACGACATCTTCATCGAGAAGGTTGGTGCGAGCGAATGAACAAGTTTCTGGCGGTAGTCAAACGCGAATACGTGCAGCGCGTGCGCTCGCGCATGTTCGTCGTGGCGACGGTGCTCGGCCCCGTCATGCTCCTGCTCTTCACGGTCGTCCCGGCGCTCATCGCGAGCATCAAGACCGGCGGGCCGACGCGCATCGCCGTCGTCGATGAGAGCGGAAAATTGTACGAGCGGGTGCGCCAGTCAATTCTGCACGGGCGCGAGGAAGAAGGCGAAGCCGAGCCCGCGACGGTCGCCGCTAACACGGCCAACGAGAGCCAGCAGCAGCGCATCGAGCGAGCCGGGAGCGCTATTCAGCAGAGCTTCGACGTGCAGCAGGTCAAAACAGACGGCGGCTCGCTCGAAGACCTGCGCAGGCAGCTCGACGAGCGCGTCCGGCGCGACGAGCTGGACGGTTATCTCATCCTGCCGCGAAACATTCTCGAAGGCGGCGAGGCCGAGTATCACGCGCGCAACACGGGCGACGTGTTCACGCGCGGCCACGTCAAGCAAAGACTGACGTACGCCGTGCGCGACCAGCGCATGGCCGAGCGCAACATCCAGCCGAGCATCATGCGCGATATCAACAGCCCCGTCCGAATGAAGACGACCAAAGCGGGCGAGGGCGGCGGGCGCGAAGATTCCGGGCAGGGCTTCTACTTGGTCTTCGCCGTCGGCTTCATCATCTACCTGACCATCCTGATGTACGGGCAGGTGATTCTGGCTGCCGTCATCGAAGAAAAAGAGACGCGCATCGCCGAGATACTCTTCTCTTCGGTGCGCGCTTTCCCTCTGATGATGGGCAAGCTCATCGGCGTCTCTCTGGTGGCGCTGACGCAGTTCGCCATCTGGGGAGTGGTCTTCGCCGTCTTCGCGCTCTACGGCGTCGGGATGCTCGCGGCTCAGGGCATGTCGGTCTCGATACCGCAGATTCCTCTGCCGCTCGTCGTCTATTTCTTCCTCTTCTTCCTGCTCGGCTACTTCATCTACTCGACCGTCTACGCGCTCGTCGGCTCGATGGTGACGACCGCGCAGGAAGGCGGACAGATTGCTCTGCCCATCATTTTCCTACTCGTCATCGCGTTCTATCTGGCTTTCCCCGTCATTCGCAGCCCCAACTCTTCCTTCGCCTTCTGGGTCTCGATGTTCCCCTTCTTTTCGCCTATCACGATGCTCGTCCGTATCGTCACGCAGACGCCGCCCTTCTGGCAGATTGCGCTCTCGCTCGCCCTCGGCTTCGGTACGGTCGTCCTCCTGATGTGGCTCGCCGGGCGCATCTACCGCACAGGCATGCTCATGTACGGTAAACGCGCCAGCATCCCCGAAGTGCTGCGCTGGATAAGACAGGCTTAGCTGGTAAATAGTGAATGGTAAATGGTAAATGGTGAAGAACTGGCTTTATCCATTTACCATTCACCATTCACTATTTACTATAAAGAAATGGGCATTGAAATCGAGAAGAAGTATCGGCTGCGGGCGGAGCGTCTGGGGGCGCTGCGTGAGCGTTTGACGGAGATGGGCGCGGAGCGGAGCGGCGAAGAGTTTGAGGAGAACACGCTTTACGCGGGACACAATCTGGAGCAGGGGAACCGGACGCTGCGGCTGCGACGCACAAATACGCGCGCCGTCCTGACTTTCAAGGAACGCTTCACAACGACCTCTCCCATCAAGCATCAGCGCGAAGACGAAACCCTCGTCGCAGACCCCGAAGCTCTCGCCGCAATCCTCGACGCGCTCGGCTACCGCCCCGCGCTCGTCTACGAAAAATGGCGAGAGACATGGAGCGTCGGCGATGCCGAGCTGGTCATCGACCGTCTGCCCTTCGGTCTCTTCGTCGAGATAGAAGGCGACGAGCCCTCCATCGACGCCGCCGAGCGCCTGCTCAATCTACACGACGCCGAAGTCGAGCACGCGACATACCCGCACCTCACGCGCCAGCACGGAACGAAACACGGCGACCGCATCGAAGCGCGATTCCCACGCGACGACTCGACGTGAAGAGAGCCGACTCGAACGCCGCAGGCGAAGTAAACCCGCCCGGCAAAAAAAGCGGCCTCGCTCTTTCGAAGAGCGAGGCCGCTTTCATTTTAGACTGAGCAAACGTGAAGCTTCTTAGAAGCCCATGCCTCCACCGCCGCCGGGCATCGCCGGGGCGCTCTTGTTGTCGTCTTCGGGAAGCTCTGAGACGAGAGCCTCGGTGGTGAGCATCAATCCGGCGATTGAAGCCGCGTTCTGCAAGGCAGAGCGCGTCACCTTCGCCGGGTCGATGACACCGGCCTTGACGAGGTCTTCGTACTCTTCCGTCGCCGCGTTGAAGCCGAAGTTCTCGTTCTTCTCCGAGCGGACGCGCTCGACGACGACCGCGCCCTCCTTGCCCGCGTTCGAGACAATCTGGCGCAGGGGCTCTTCGAGAGCGCGCTTGACGATGGTGACGCCAATCTGCTCGTCCTGATCGCCCTCGCCCTCTTCGTTAGCACGGAACTTGTCGAGAATCTTGGCCGCGCGCACCAGCGCGACGCCGCCGCCCGGCACGATTCCTTCCTCGACCGCCGCACGCGTCGCGTGCATCGCGTCCTCGACGCGAGCTTTCTTCTCTTTCAGTTCCGTCTCCGTCGCCGCGCCGACGCGAATCACCGCCACGCCGCCGACGAGCTTCGCCAGACGCTCCTGCAACTTCTCTCGGTCGTAGTCCGAAGTGGTCTCTTCAATCTGCGCGCGAAGCGTCTTGACGCGGCCTTCGATGTCTCCGGCCTTACCCGCGCCCTCGACGATGGTCGTGTTGTCCTTGTCAATCGTCACCTTCTTGGCGCGTCCCAAATCCTCGACCTTGACGCTCTCAAGCTTGATGCCGAGGTCTTCGGAGATGACGCGGCCTCCGGTCAGGATAGCGATGTCTTCGAGCATCGCCTTGCGACGGTCGCCGAAGCCGGGCGCTTTGACGGCGGCGACGTTCAAAGTGCCGCGCAGCTTGTTGACGACGAGCGTGGCGAGAGCTTCGCCCTCGACATCCTCTGCGATGATGAGCAGGGGCTTGCCCATCTTGGCAATCTGCTCAAGCAACGGCAGCAAATCTTTCATCGAAGAAATCTTCTTCTCGTTGATGAGAATGAAGGGATTGTCGAGCGCGGCTTCCATGCGCTCCGGGTCGGTGACGAAGTAGGGCGACAGATAACCCCTGTCGAACTGCATACCTTCGACCACGTCCAGCTCCGTCTCCATCGTGCGCGACTCTTCGACGGTGATAACGCCGTCTTTGCCGACCGTCTTCATCGCCTCGGCGATAAGCTCGCCGATGGTGCGGTCGCCGTTGGCGGAAATCGTGCCGACCTGCGCGATGGCATCGCCCTTCACGTCCTTCTTCATGCGCGAAATCTCTTCCACGACGCGCTGCACGGCCTTGTCGATGCCGCGCTTGAGAGCCATCGGGTTCGCGCCTGCCGCGACGGTTTTGACGCCCTCGCGGAAAATCGCCTGCGCCAGCACGGTCGCGGTCGTCGTGCCGTCGCCCGCGATGTCGGAGGTCTTCGAGGCGACTTCTCTGACCATCTGCGCGCCCATGTTTTCGAGCGAGTCTTTCAGCTCAATCTCTTTGGCGACGGTCACGCCGTCTTTCGTGATGGTCGGGGAACCGAATTTCTTATCGAGGACGACGTTTCTGCCCTTCGGGCCGAGCGTGATTTTCACCGCGTCGGCAAGTTGGTTGACGCCGCGCAGGATTGCCGCGCGCGACTCCTCACCATGAATCACTTGCTTTGCCATATCTCTTATCTCCTTAGTTCAATCTTCGTTAATCTCAATCAAACAGCAGGCGCTCGCTTAGATAGTCTCAATCTCAGACTACTTGCCGCCCTTTTTGCCGCCTCCGGCTGCGCCCGCTCCGGCGCGCTCGATAACGCCGAGAATCTCGTCCTCGCGCATGATGAGGAACTCTTCGCCGTCGAGTTTGATTTCCGAGCCACTGTACTTGCCGAAGAGCACGCGGTCGCCAACCTGCACGTCCAAAGTCTGGCGCGAGCCGTCGTCTTTGCGCTTGCCCTCGCCGACGGCGATAACCTCGCCCTCCTGCGGTTTCTCTTTGGCCGTGTCCGGGATGATGATGCCGCCGCGCACCTGTTCGCCCTCTTCGATACGACGCACAATCACGCGATCATGCAAAGGTCTGATGTTGGTAGCCATACTTCTCCTTTCCAAATTTCACCTGTCAACGATGGTGAGATGAGCTTAGAATCATTGCTTAATAGAGCATTTCAGCACTCGCCCGCCAAGACTGCTGGCTGCACGGACGCACCAAACCCTACGCTTGAAGCTAGCGCGCACCCTTTTTTCTAGCACTCCTGCGAAGCGAGTGCTAGAAATATAGCACTTCTATCGAACTTGTCAACAGGGTGATTGAGGCGAAGGGGTAGGCTTATCTAAAACGGCGAAACAGCAGTGCTATGAAGACTTACGAGAGTGATTATCGCGCGCGAGTTTTACGTGCGGGAGTTTTGGCGGCGCGTTCCTGTGTGCGGTAGGTGGCGACGCGTTTGGCGAGCGTGTTGCGATGGATGCCGAGGGCGGCGGCGGTGCGCGAGAGGTGGTCTTTGTGGCGCGAGAGACCTTTCTGGATGTAGAGCTTCTCGAACTCGGCGAGGGCTTCGTCGAGCATAATCTGGCCGTCAAGCATCTCTTCAATCAGGGCTTCGAGGCGTGCGCGCATCTGCATAGGTCGCTCCAAACAAGTCTCGTGAAATGTCTAATGCCCTTTGAATTTCGTAGAATAGGGATAATTCAGGGCGTCAGATGCCTGTACCGGGCGATAAAACGCGAGCGCACGTCGGCAGAGGTACAGGCGGCCAGCAGGTGCGCCCCTTCGGCGAGCGCGGGCGCGGTGCGCGCTTCCTCGACCGAACTGAGACGGACGGGAAAAGCCGTCAGCGCGAGATAAATCACCGAAGAGACCAACAGACCACGCAACAGGCCAAACGCGCCTCCCAGCAAACGGTCAGACCATTCGAGCCGCGCGCGTTTGAGCCCGCCCCGAACAAGGGTTCCTACCGCCAGGCCAATCGCAAGCATCGCTCCGACGACGAGCAGAAAGCCCCCGGCGTGCGCCGCCGCCGTCGTCTCGACCAAACCCGTCGCTCGCACGAGCGCGCCCGCCGTCTCATACCAACGCGCCGCCAGCAGCAGCCCCAAAAGCAGCGCCGCCCCCGTGATAAGTCCCCGCACAAGCCCGCGCAAAGCCCCCGCCACGACGGAAGCCCCCACGAGAGCGATGACGAAGAAGTCGAAGACGGTCATCTTCCAGCAAATTGAATCAATAGACCTCTTGCAAAAGTCAGGGTCATCGAAAACATCGACCGCTAAATTACTGGCTTTCGCATCCGGTCAAAGTGACTTTTGCAAGAGGTCTATTGATTCAATGAAACAATGAAGAAATGAATCAATCTCAAAGACTCTCTCCCGTTAGCAATCGGTAAGCCTGTAGGTAGCGCGCGGTGGTCGCTTGAGCGACTTCGGGGGGAAGCGGCGGCGCGGGCGGTCGCTTGTCCCATTCGAGGGTTTCCAGGTAGTCGCGCACGAACTGTTTATCGAAAGATGGTTGCGCGTGTCCCGGCTCGTATTCCTCGGCAGGCCAGAAGCGAGAGGAGTCGGGCGTCAGGGCTTCGTCAATCAGGAGAATCTCGCCGTCGGGCGTGCGTCCGAACTCAAACTTCGTATCGGCAATGATGATGCCGCGACTGCGCGCGTAAGCTTCGGCCTCGCGGTAGAGCGCGAGCGATGTGTCGCGCAGGCGGGTCGTCACTTCGTCGCCGAGCACGTCGCGCATGCGCGCTTCCGTGATGTTCTCGTCGTGCCCCTCTTCGGCTTTGGTGGCCGGAGTGAAAATCGTCTCCGGCAGCTTCGAGGATTCTTGGAGCCCTTCCGGCAGACGATGTCCGCAGATCTCTCCCGTCCTCAAGTAGTCCTTCCAGCCCGAGCCGGCGAGATAACCGCGCACGACACACTCGACAGGAAAGACCTCCGTGCGCCGCACGAGCATCGTCCGCCCACGTAGCTCGGCCTCATACTGACGAACGCTCGGAGGCATTTCCGCCAACTCGGTCGTCAAGAGATGATGCGGCGCGATGTGACGCAGACGCCCGAACCAGAAACGGGAGAGCGCCGTCAGCACTTCGCCCTTGCGCGCAATCTGCGTCGGCAGGATGCAATCGAAGGCGGAGATTCTATCCGTCGCCACGACGAGCAGATGCTCGCCGTCCACCTCGTACACGTCGCGCACCTTGCCGCGCCGCACGAGCTTGAGCGAGGGCAAAGATGTCTGACCTATAGGCTGAGCGGCGGTCATCGGCGACGCGTGATGCGGAAGCTGAAACGAAGCTGAAACCAAGATGGCAAAACAGACCTGAACGTCCGGCGAGCCGCGATTGTGCTCGCGCGCCCCGAATTTTGTCAAGAAAGCTAAGGACAGTGACGAGTGACAAGTGGCGAGTGACGAGCAAGAAGAAGAGCAAAGTGATGAGTGATGAGAGGCATACTGTTCAGCTTCCTACTCATCACACATCAGTCATCACATGCTTTAACTCGTCACTCGTCACTTGTCACTTGTCACTGCTTCTCGGAGGCGTGCGATTTGGGCGGCGTGGCCGTGCGCGTGGGCGGCGTAGATGCGCAGCCAGTCTTCGACGGTGTAGCGACCGCTTTCGCTGTGCTGGCCTTCGCGCGTCCAGTCGTCTTCGGTCATCTTGGCGAGCAGTTGCGCGGTGGTGGCGCGGGCGGCGCGGAAGGCTTCGAGCGAGGGCGCGATGTCGCGCTCGTTGTAGCGTAAACGGTTGGCGAAGGCTTCCTGGTCGTAGCCTTGAATGACGGGGTTGTCTTCGACGAGGAGCTTGCGCAGGCGTATGGCGCTGGTCATCTCGCTGTCGGCGAGGTGGTGGATGATTTCGGAGGCGCTCCATTTGCCGGGAAGCGGGTGCGCCGTCAACTGCTCGCCTTCGAGCCCTTCGAGACTCCTGACGACTTCGTCGTAACCGGCTTCGTATCTCGCAATCAGTTCTCGTCTTTCGTCGTTAGTCATATCTCTCCTCTCGCGTGCGTTCTGATGTTCGGTCGATTTCTCTCTAAATCCGATTTCCCTGTGACCCTCGTAGATAGAATATTGCGTGGTAAATATCACATCTGACGCCCTGTTTTGAAGGGGGCGTCGATTTGGAAGAGGGTTGAAGGCGGCCGGCTCGGCGGGCTGGGGGCGAAAAGCCGTGCGGACAACATAAGACTTGAGTTTAATAGTGTTGTCCTGCTATAGTTTCAATTGCCCGCGCTCCGGCGGTCGTTTGGAGCGCCCCAGCGATAGACGCCCTACTCGCTTCCACACTGTAAATTGCAGCCATCAATGAGCAAACCTGCTGGCGGTAAACCTGAAACGAGGGATACGGATAACGGTATGTCCGAAGCGGCTGACCGCAGATTGAGCCTGCTCGTAATCGAGGATGACGAGAGCATTCAGACTCTTATCAACGAGCATTTCTCGCGCGCGGCCTTTACGGTTCGGATAGCCGAGGACGGACTGGCGGGCGTGCAGGCGGCTTTGAGCGAGCAGCCCGACGTAATCGTGCTCGATTTGATGCTGCCGAAGATGGACGGCCTGGCCGTCTGCCGAGAGCTTCGGGAGAAGGCTCCTTACATCCCGATTCTGATGCTCACGGCGAAGGACGACGTGGTCGATAAAGTCCTCGGACTTGAGATGGGGGCTGACGACTACATCACGAAGCCCTTCAGCCTCAGAGAGCTTGAAGCCCGCATCAAGAGCGTGCTCAGGCGCGTGCGCGCCGCGACGCGCGTCGAAGCCGGGGGCGAGGAAGCGCCGATTATGCGAGGCCGTCTGAGAATCGACCCGGCCAAGCGCGAAGTCAGCATCGGCGACCGCCAGGTTGAACTGACCCCGAAGGAGTTTGAGCTTCTTCGTCTCTTCGCGTCGAACCCCGGACGCGTATTTCCGCGCAAGTACCTTCTGGAGAAAATCTGGGACTACTCCTACGAAGGTTACGACCGCACTATCGACTCACACATCAACCGCCTGCGCGCCAAGATTGAGGATAACCCTGAGAATCCTCAGATGGTCTTGACGGTCTGGGGCATCGGCTACAAGTTCAGCGACGAGCGCTAAGAGAAGCTCAAAGTCTCAGCTCTTTACTCTCCGAAAACATTCCGCCGAAGGCAACCGCGCCCCGCGCTTCCCGCAAAGGTTGCCGACGCCCGGCAGGAACAGACGAGCCCGCGCGGGCTCTCCGAAAAAAACGCGCCTCACCACTTCAAAGGGCATATCCTCCCGGATACCCGCCACCAACCGACGACATCGAACGTGTCCGTCCTTCCCAAACGTCTTCACGGGTTAAAAGCTATGCGAAACTCTTCAGCCAGTCTTTCGAGGTTTGTCCGTCTCGGCTGCACCGCCGCGCTCGGAGTCAGTATCGCCTTCTGCACTTCGCACCTGATGCCGCGCGCGCAGCGCGCCACAGAGCCGGAGGTGAAAGTGACGGGCGTTGCCTCACATGCCTCGGACAAAGAGGCGGTCGTCTCCATTTCGGGCGACGGAAACCTGACGCGCGCGCAGACGTGGCAAGACAGAGACGGCACGTTCCACGTCGTACTGCCGAAAGGACAGACGGCGCTCAGAAACAGCGCCGGGGCGCGCGGAGTGAAGATTCAGCGCATCGGCGACTCGCTGGAGATTATCGTGCAGGCGAAGCCCGGCTCGGGCGTCACAGTGCAGCCGCGCTTCAACCGTTTAGACTTGCTCGTGAGCGGCGGACTGCGAGACGGCTCGGGCGACGATGCGCAGGTGACCGTTCAGACGACGGGCGGCGCGGAGTTTTCGGCGACGGGCAGGGCGCGCACCTCCGAGCGTTCGCGCCGACAGGACGCGACAGAGCAGGCTTCTCAAGCTGTACAGACCCCGCAGGCTTCGCAGACTTCGAGGCCGACGCCCAGAGGGCGTTTCGCCGCCGTCAAAGCTTTCGTCGGCGCGGGCGTTGATTCAAAGAACGGGCAGCAGGGCGGAGTCGCGCCGGAAGCGAAGCTGCATTTGAAGGTCGGAGCGCAGGACGCGCAGGCCGTTCAAAGCGGCGCAGCGCAGGCTAACGCTTTGAGCGAATCGAACGTGAACGGAGCGACGGCGACGGGCAACGCGCAGTCCGCGTCTCCTGCAAACGGCGCGCAGCCTGCGAACGGCGCTCGTGCGGATTCAGCCGCAAACGATTCGCAAGGGGCGCAGGTGCAGACGACGCAAACTCAGTCGTCCTTCGGTCTGCTGCCCCTGAGCCTCGTCAGTCTGCTCGGCGTGGCCGGGCTCGGCGCGTTTCTCTTCGTGCAGAAGAGGCGGCGTCGCAGTGGCGGCGTCGAGGTTGAGACGGAAGAAGAGGAGAGGGAAGAAAAGGAGGCGAAGCCGTCTCTTCTGGACAGGCTGAGGAGAACGGAGAAGGCCGACGCTTCGACGAACGCCGAGCCGGTCTTCGAGCAGTCGAAGGGCGACCGTCGAAAGGGCGGCGACCGGCGCATGATTGACCGCAAGCAGGGCGACCGTCGCAAGAACGGCGCGGGCGCTGAGTCGCAGGCGACCAGACAGACGCATCCGCAGGGCGCGCTTGAGCTGAGCGGCGAGAGGCACGGGGCTAAGTGGGAAATCTCCCTCGGGCCTGCTTCGCCGATGCCCTCGATGCTCTTCGGCGCGTATCGTATCGAACAGGAAGTGATGAAGCTCGTCAACGGCGAGGCGCATTCGATAGAGGTTCTGGCCTCACGCGCGACCGACGACCGGCGCGCCATCGAAACTTCGCTGATTAAAGTTCTGCGCGCGCCCGATGCCGACCAGGACAACCGTCGGCGTGCGCGCACCGCGCTCGAAGAGTACGGCTTCGTCGCGCGACAGAGCGCGGTTCTGCTGCTCGCGCCCGAGGCATACGAGCGTGCGTCGGCGGCGCGCGTGCTCGGCGAGGTGAAGTCTTCTTCGGCGCTCCCGTTCCTGCTCGAAGCGCTCTACGACTCCGAGAGCGTCGTCCGCACGGAAGTCGTCTCCAGCCTCGGCTCGCTGCGCCTGCCGCGTGCCATCGGCGCGCTCATCGACATGGCGCGCAGATATCCGGAGATGCCCGCTAACCTTCTCCGACCGGCGCTCAGCGCCTGTTCGGTCGATTCGCTGGAGATTGAAGGCTCAGAGCCCGCCGTCGGCCACACTTACATCTTCCAGCACACGATGCGCACGCCCTTCACGGGCGACATCGTCGGGCTTGAGCCGCCTGTAGCCGTCGAGCAGCTTCCCGAATGGCTCGAAGACGAATCGCTCGCCGACGCGCTCGAACGTCTCGGCGATACCGACATCGAAGTTCGCACCCTCGCGGCGCAGAAGCTCGCGCAGTTTCAGGTGCAGCGCTCGGTGGATGCTCTGGCCGCGATGGCCGAGCGCGACACGGAGCCTGCCGTGCGCGCTTCGGCTGTGACGAGCCTGGGCGTGGTTGACCATGAATCGGTCTTCGCGCCCGTCCTGATGGCGATGGGCGACGAGGCGCGCGAGGTGCGCGCGGCGGCGGCGCGTGCTCTGTCGCGCCTGAGCTTCGACCGCGCCGACGCCTACGTCCGCGTCATCGAGACGGCAGACACGGAAACCCTGCGCGGCGTGGCGCAGGCATGCGTCAAGGCCGGGCTGGCCGCTCAGGCGCTCGACCGCCTGACGAGCGAAGACCGCCGACAGGCTTATGAAGCCTTCTCGCTTCTCTCGCTCGTCGTCAAGGCGGGCGACATCAGCCTCATGCTCGACGCCATCGTGCATCACGGCGACCACGACGTGCGCCTCGCCGTCATCCGCCTGCTCTGCATGATGGGTCGACCGTCTGAGCTGGTCGAGCCCCTGCGTCGTCTCTCGGGGCGCGGCTCGATGCCGGAGAAAGTCCGCGTCGCGCTTCTCGAAGCGGTGGGGCACATAGAGCAGAGCGAGCTTGTGCCCGCTCCCGTGCGGCATCAATTGGAGGGCATGCCGACCCTAAATTGATTGGTGACAAGAGACGCTCTGCTATAGCATAATGCCGTCTCTATTTCTTGCTCTTTAGAAACAACTACCGCAATGCCCCTACTACAACCTTCTATCTCAGCTCGCAAAGCGCGGCGCACGCTCGTCGCCTCCTTCTTCGTCGCACTGACGCTGGCGCTCGCCTTCGCCGGATTAGGCGCGCACGCACAAAAGCGTCCCGGCGCGGCGCGAACGAGAAGGACTCCGGCCACTGATGCTGCGGCTGCTGCGCAGTCCACGCCGAAGCCCGACGCCGACGCAGCCGCTCCCGCTCAAGCCAACACGAACGCCAACAAAGCGCAGCCCGGCGGTCGGCTCACGCCTCTCAGAGCCTCCGAAACTCCGGGCGGCTCGCGCGTCACGCTCACTTCCGATTCGCCGCTCAACGACTACTCGGCCTACCGTAGCGGCGACCGATATTTCGTCGTTATCCCGAAGGCCGACCCGAACGCCGTCAAAGGCGGCGTGCGTGGTCGCGGCTTCGAGGACGTGCAGGTGCAGAAGCGCGGCGACGGCGCGGTCGTCTCCTTCCGTCTGCAACCCGGCGCTTCGGCGCGCGTCAACCAGAGGTTCAACCGGCTCGACGTAGAGTTCTCCGCGCCCGCCAAAGGTTCGGAAGAGGCGAGCGGAACAAACGCAGGCAACGCGTCTGCAACCGAACAGCAGCGGCGGCAGAACGAGCAGTCCGGCGCGACCGCCGCGCTCACTCCTGCCGAAGCGGCGCGACAGGCCGAGCTTCTCAACCGGCAGCAACAGGCCGCCGCAGAGCCCACGCCCTCAATCGATTCGATTGCGGGGCAGCCGACCGCCATCATGCTCCCGCCCGCCGTCGTGACCGAGACGCCCGTTGCGATTGAGGCGACGCCGACGCCCGTCACACCTTCGACAGAGGCGACGCAAATCGCGCAGGTGCAGCAGCCCGCGCCTCCCGTCGTCAACAACACTTCGACCACCAGCGTCGCGCAGCCGGGCACTTCCATCGGCGCGGTCGTCCTGCGCAACTGGCCGCTCGCTCTCATCGCTACGCTCCTGCTCGTCGGCCTCGGCCTCTTCTTCGCCGCGCGTCGAAGCTCCGCCGCGCAACGCGACGAGCTGCCACCCTCCGCACAGCCTTCGCAACTGAAAGAGACCTCCGCCGCCGCCGGACGAAAACTCTCAGACGCCTCTGCAAGTTCCTCTTCATCCGCCACCACCGCGCAGACCGCCAAAGCCTCCACCCCTGCGGCTTCGACCTCCGCCGCCGCAAGCGTTGCGACGGGACTTTCGACCGCCGAGGATAGCTCGCGCACCGTCGAAAGCGCCGCGACAGTGGCCGCAGCGACGACCCCTGCGAGCGCCCCCACCGAGACCGAGACAAAAGAGCTTGCTCCCGTCGCCGCCGCTCTCGACCCTGAAGACGTGCAGGCCGAGACGAAAAAACTGCTCGGCGGCGAAAGCTACGACGAATCGTTAATCGGCCTCGCAGACGTGGGCGTGCGCGAGCTTGTCGCCGCAGAGCTTCTGGCCGCGCTCGCCGGTCGCAACGCCGAACGGCGCGAGCGCGCCCGCCAAGCCTTCCTGCGTCACGGCTACTTCGACGACGCCGCGCGAAATCTCAAAGCGGCAGACGCGCCCGCCGAACGCGCCTCCGCCGCTCGCTCGCTCGGCCTGCTCGCAGACCGCTCCGCCACGCCGCATCTTCTCGACGCGCTTCAGGACTCTTCAGCCGAAGTGCGCCGCGCCAGCGTCGAAGCTCTCGCAGAGATACGCGACCCCTCGGCCGTCGAGCCGCTCGAAGCCCTGCGCAGGCGCGAAAAAGAGCAGAAACATAAAGTGCCGCGCACGCTCATTCAGCGTGCCATCGAAGCCTCCGCGACTGCCGCCGTCGCTCCCTTCGAGACCCCCATCGACCTTCCGTCCGCCGCCGTCATCGTCGAAGACCAATCCACGCCGGACGACCGCGCCGCCGAAGAAGCGCGCCTCGCAGAAGAGAAGCGCGTAGCCGAAGCAGCGCGCTTAGCAGAAGAAGCTCGACTGGCAGAAGAAGCGCGTCGCACGGAAGAGGCGCGTCTGGCCGAAGAGGCGCTACGCGAGGAACAGGCCAGACGCGCCGCAGAAGAAGCACGTCTTGCCGAAGAAGCGCGGCTTGCCGAGGAAGCCAGAGTCGCCGAGCAGAATCGATTGGCCGAAGAAGCCCGACGCGTCGAAGAAGAACGCCGTGCTGCTGAAGAGACGCGCGCCGCCGAAGAAGCCCGCCTCGCGGAAGAAGCTCGACTTGCAGAAGAGGCGCGCCGTCGCGCGGATGAAGAGCAACGCCAGCGTGAAGAGGCCGCCGCACGCGCCGCCGAAGAGCAGCGTCTTCGTCAGGAAGAAGAACAGCGCCAACGCCTCGAAGCCGAAGCCGCCGAAGAGGCGCGTCTGCGTGCAGAGGAAGAACGGCGTGCGCATGAAGCCGAAGCCGCGCGCCTTCGCGCCGAGGAAGAAGCACGCCGCCGCGCCGAAGAGGAACGGCTTGCGGAAGAAGCTCGTCTCGCAGAAGAGGCTCGACTGGCAGAAGAAGCGCGCCTCGCCGAAGAAGCGCGTCTGGCCGAAGAGGCGTTACGCGCGGAGCAGGCTCGACGTGCCGAGGAAGAAACCCGTCGTGCCGAAGAAGCAAGGCTTGCCGAAGAAGCCCGACTGGCCGAAGAAACTCGTCTGGCTGAAGAGAGACGCATCGCCGAAGAGGCGCGTCTCGCGGAAGAGAGAAGGGCTTCCGAAGAGGCGCGCACTCTCGAATTCGAGCCTGGGTCATTTGAAATCGAGCCGGTCGAAGGCGTCTCCGATTTTGAGACGCACCGCGCACCCTCAACTGAAACGCCCGCTCATCTCCGCTCCGCCGGAAGCCAGCCCGCGCGCCGCGAAGAGGCAAGCAGCGAATGGATTGAGCTGGATATGAACGAGCCGGATGTCGTGTCGCCCGCGACGCCTTCCGGCACGTATGCCCCGCTCGCGGAAGATGAGGCTCCGGGCGTCGGCGCTTCCTCCGGGTTGGAAACCAGTATCGACATCTGGCCTGAGCAGCAGGAGACCGAACAGCCGGGCGCACGATTCGACGCCGCTCAGCCCGCCTTCGACGAGATGCCGACTGCCGCCTTCTCCGCGCCGACACTGCGCGAAGATGCTTCGCCCGTCGCCGAAGACAAGGGCGTCGATCTCTTCGAGGACAACCTTTCGACCGTCCCGAAGGCGATACAGGAACGTCTCGTCAGCGACGAGGCCGACGACCGCGTGACTGCAATCGAATTGCTCTCGCGCCTCGACACCAACGACGCCTTCGAGCACATCTGCGCCGCCTTCGACGACGAAGAGCAGGAAGTGCGCGAAGCTGCCGCCCGCTCGCTCTACAACTTCAGCGAAGACCGCGCCGATTCCTTCACGCGAGCCCTGCGCGAAGCCGCCCCCGCGCGCCGACGCAATATCGGGACGGCGATTGCTTCCTCCGGCCTCGCCAACGAAGCCATCAGCAGCCTGACCGGACAGACGCGCGAGAAGACCTACGAATCCTTCTCTCTGCTCTTCCTCATGGCGAAGGCCGGCGAAGTGCAGCCTCTCATCCGCGCCATCGAGACTCATCCCGACAACGAAGTGCGTCTCGCCGTCGTCAAGCTGCTCGCCTTGAGCGGCCAGCAGGAGATACTTCCGGCCTTCCGTCGCCTCGCCGTGCGCGGCAGCCTCCCGACCGACGTGCGCTCCGCCGTCATGGAGGCCATCTACCAGATAAGCAGCAGCCAGCCCGCGCCCGACGCGACGCACGCCAGCTCGTAAATCGTCTATCGTAAATCGTAAATAGTTAAGGTCGAGAGCCTCTCGCTTTTGACCATTTACGATTTACGATTTACGATTTACGAGTTATGCCTTTCCAGCTTCGTTCCGAATTTCAACCGCAGGGCGACCAACCGCAGGCCATCGAAGCGCTCGTGCGCGGCCTCGACGAAGGCCACAAAGATCAGGTCTTGCTCGGCATCACGGGTAGCGGTAAGACCTTCACGGTGGCGAGCGTCATCGAGCGCACGCAGCGCCCCACCCTCGTCATCGCTCACAATAAGACGCTCGCCGCGCAGCTCTACCAGGAGTTCAAAAGCTTCTTCCCCTCCAACTCCGTCGAGTATTTCGTCTCCTACTACGATTACTACCAGCCCGAGGCTTACGTCCCCGCCTCCGACACCTACATCGAAAAAGAGGCGACCATCAACGAAGAGATAGACCGCCTCCGTCTCTCGGCCACCCGCGCCCTCTTCGAGCGCCGCGACGTGATCGTCGTCGCCTCCGTCTCCTGCATCTACGGCCTCGGCGACCCTGACGCCTACTACAACATGCTGCTCTTCGTCGAGCCGGGCATGAAACTCGGGCGCGACGCTCTCCTGCAAAAGCTTGTCGAGCTGCAATACGAACGCTCCGATATAGAGTTTGACCGGGGGAGCTTTCGCGTGCGCGGCGACGTGGTCGAGGTCTATCCGAGCTATCAGGACAAGGCTTATCGCATCGAGCTGTGGGGCGACGAAGTCGATTCCGTCTCGACCATCGACCCGCTGCTCGGCGAAGTTCTGGAGAAGCACACGACGCGCCTGCCCATCTATCCGAAGACGCATTACGTGATGTCGAAGCCGACCATCAAGCGCGCCATCAAGACCATCCGCGAAGAGCTTGACTGGTGGGAGCCCAAGCTCATCGCCGAAGGAAAACTAATCGAAGCGCAGCGCCTGCATCAGCGCACGATGTACGACCTCGAGATGATTAAGGCGATGGGCTTCTGTCGCGGCATCGAAAACTACTCGCGCCACCTCACAGGCAAAGCGCCCGGCCAGCCGCCGCCGACTCTCTTAGACTATCTGCCGCGCGACACGATGGTCGTCATCGACGAATCGCACCAGACCGTCCCGCAGGTGCGCGGCATGTTCAACGGCGACCAGTCGCGCAAGCGGACGCTCGTCGAGTACGGCTTTCGTCTTCCTTCGGCGATGGACAACCGCCCGCTCAACTTCGACGAGTTCAACGAGCGCATCGGGCAAACCATCTACGTCTCCGCGACGCCCGGCCCGTATGAGTTGACGAAGACGGGCGGCGAAGTCGTCGAACAGATTATCCGCCCGACGGGACTGACAGACCCGGTGGTCGAAGTCCGCCCCGTCAAAGGCCAGATTGACAACCTGCTCGAAGAGTGTCGCCTGAGAGCCGAGCACAACGAGCGCGTGCTCGTCACCACGCTGACGAAGAAGATGGCCGAAGACCTCACAGAGTATTTCACCGAAGTAGGCGTGCGCGTCCGCTATCTTCATTCCGACATCGAGACCTTGGAGCGCATCAAGATTCTGCGCGACCTTCGTCGCGGCGAGTTCGACGTGCTCGTCGGCATCAACCTCCTGCGCGAAGGCTTAGACCTCCCCGAAGTCTCGCTCGTCGCCATCCTCGACGCCGACAAGGAAGGCTTCCTGCGCTCCGAGTCGTCGCTTATCCAGACTGTCGGGCGCGCTGCCCGCAACGCCTCCGGCACGGCTATCCTCTACGCCGACCGCGTCACCGATTCGATGCGCCGCGCCATCGAAGAGACCAACCGCCGCCGCGCCATCCAGCAGAGCTACAACCAGGAGCACGGCATCACGCCGCAAACCATCATCAAGCCCGTCGAGGCCACGCTCGTCACAGCCTACGAGGCCGACTACTTCAAAGTGCCCCTCGACCTCGAAGCCTTCGACGAGTACACGCGCGAAAACATCGACGCGACCATCGCCCGCCTCGAAGCCGAGATGCGCCACGCCGCCCGCCAGATGGAATTCGAGCGCGCCGCCGAGCTGCGCGACCGTGTCAAATACCTCCGCGAGCGCGAACTTCAGTTGGGCTAAACAGGAACGATAATTAACAGGGATGGACAGGATGGAAAAGAAATGATGAATTAGGAATGCGGAATGCGGAATGAAAACCAAAAGCTTTGCCTTTTAATTCATCATTCATCATTCCGCATTCATCATTTGTCTTTATCCTGTGCATCCTGTCTATCCCTGTTAATTTTCCGATTCATCATCTCTCATGTTGATTAAGTCGGAGCAGGACGAGATTCAGTCTTTCATGTCGGACGCGAGCAATCTCGCGGGCGGGCATGCGGCGGGCGTCGTCTTTCCCGAAAGCGCGTTGGAGGTGGCGGCGGTGCTCGGCGAAGCTTCGCGCGAGCGCAGGCCGGTGACGATTGCGGGCGCGGGCACGGGGCTCGTCGGCGGGCGCGTGCCGTTCGGCGGAATCGTCGTCTCGACCGACCGGCTCAGGCGCATCGTCGAGATAGCGCACGAAGAGACAGGCGGAGGGCGGGCGACCGTCGAGGCGGGTGTGAGGCTCTCGGAGTTTCAGCGCGAGGTCGAGGCACAGGGGCTCTTCTATCCGCCCGACCCGACCGAGCGCAGTTGTTATCTGGGCGCAACGGTTGCGACCAACAGCTCGGGCGCGCGCAGCTTCAAGTACGGCGCGACGCGTCGCTACGTGCGCCGACTGAAAATCGCGCTCTCGACGGGCGACGTGCTCGACCTCAGTCGCGGCCAGCTTCGCGCCGACGCCGAAGGGCTGCTCCGCATCCCGCTCGCCGAAGGGCGCGGCTGCATCGAAGCTCGTCTCCCGTCCTACAGGATGCCGCAGACGCGCAAGCACGCCGCAGGCTATTACGTCGAGCCGTCGGTCGATGCGATTGATTTGTTCATCGGCAGCGAGGGCACGCTCGGCGTCGTGGCGGAAATCGAAGTCGCGCTTCTGGACAAACCGGCGGGCGTGCTCGGCGGCATCGTCTTTTTTCAGAGCGAAGAGAAACTGCTCGCCTTCGTCAGCGCGGCGCGTCGGCGCTCACTGGAAACGCGCGCCGCGAAGTTGCGCGCCAGCGCCGCAGGCGAGCGTGCGCCTGATGCTGAGATGAATCCGGCGGGGCTCGACGCGCGTGCGCTTGAGTATTTCGATGCCGAGTCGCTCAATTTCCTGCGCGAGTATTACGCGCTCGTTCCCGTCAGGGCATCGGGCGCAATCTTCTTCGAGCAGGAGATAACGGACGAGACGGAAGACGAGTTGATGTCCGGTTGGCTCGCGCTCCTTGAAGAGCACGAGGCGATGCTCGACGATTCATGGTTCGGCACGAACGAGCACGACCGAGCCGGGATGCGCGAGTTCAGGCATCGTCTGCCCGTCCTCGTCAACGAGTGGCTCTCGCGTCACCACCAGCGCAAAGTCTCGACCGACATGGCCGTCCCCGACGAGCATTTCCCCTCGATGCTGCGCTTCTACAAAGAGACTCTACGCGCGAGCCGACTGCAATACGTCATCTTCGGCCACGTCGGCGACAATCACGTCCACGTCAACATCATGCCGCGCGACGAAGCCGAGTCGGTCGCCGCGCGCGAGCTTTACCAGCAGTTCATCCGCCGCGCCATCTCCTTCGGCGGCACCATCTCGGCCGAGCACGGCGTCGGCAAGCTCAAGCGCGACTACCTGCGCCAGCTCTACGGCGACCGACACCTCCGCGAGATGGCCGCCCTCAAACGCGCCTTCGACCCCGCCTGCATCCTCGGTCGCGGCAACATCTTCGCAGAAGACTTCTTAGTAAATCGTGAATCGTAAATCGTAAATAGATTGTGTGCTGAGCGGATTTGTCTATTCACGATTTACGATTTACGATTCACGAGATTTATGTTTCGCTTTACGACCGCAGGGGAATCGCATGGGCGCGCGTTGGTCGCGGTGGTGGAAGGTCTGCCTGCCGGGTTGAGGGTGGATGCGGAGTTTATCAATCGTGAGTTGGAGCGGCGGCAGTGGGGCTACGGGCGCGGCGGGCGGATGAAGATTGAGCGCGACCGCGCGGAGATTCTGAGCGGCGTCAGGCACGGGCTGACGCTTGGCTCGCCCGTCGCCTTAACGATTGAGAATAAGGACTGGGCGAACTGGAATGAGGTGATGTCGGTCGAGGCGCGCGAGGACGTTTTGCCGCCGGAGAAAGCGCGGCGGGTGAAGCGACCGCGCCCCGGTCATGCAGACCTCGCGGGCGGTCAGAAGTTCGGGGCGCGCGATTTGCGCGACATTCTGGAGCGCGCCTCTGCGCGCGAGACGGCGGCGCGCGTCGCCTGCGGCGCGCTGGCGAAACAACTTCTACGCGTCTTCGACGTGGAGATTCGCAGCCACGTCGTACAGCTCGGCGGCATGCCTGCCGCGCCCCTCAAACTCGACTGGGAAGCCATCGACGCCATTCCCCCCGATGCGCCGCTTCGCTGCGCCGACACCGACGTTCAGGCGCTCATGCTTGCGCTCGTAGACGAAGCGCGGCGCGAGGGCGATACGCTCGGAGGCATCTTCGAGGTCGTCGCGCGCGGTGTCGTCGCCGGTCTCGGCTCGCACACTTCCTGGGATGCGAAGCTCGACGGACGTATCGCACAGGCTCTGATGTCGATTCCGGCGGTCAAGGCCGTCTCCATCGGCGCGGGCACGGAGGCCGCCGCCCTTCCGGGCTCGCAGGTGCACGACGAAATCGCTTACGAAAAATCTTCGAGCCGCTTCAAGCGTCTCACCAATCGCGCGGGCGGTCTCGAAGGCGGCATCACCAACGGCGAAGAATTGCGCGTGCGCGGCTACCTCAAACCTATCTCGACGCTCAGACGCCCCCTGCGCTCCGTTGACATCGACACGAAGCAGGAAGAGTCTGCGGCCTTCGAGCGTTCGGACGTGACGGCTGTTCCGGCGGCGGGCGTGATAGGCGAAGCGATGCTCGCGCTCGTCCTCGCCTCGGCCATGCGAGAGAAGTTCGGCGGCGACCACCTCGAAGAGATGCGCCGCAACTTCGACGCCTACCGCGAGCAGCTACGCCAGTACTGAAAGAGAGAAATATAAACAGGGATAGACAGGATAAAGACAAATGCGGAATGAGGAATGCGGAATGATGAATGAAAGACAACTGCTTTTGGTTTTCATTCCGCATTCATCATTCCGCATTCATCATTTCTTTCTATCCTGTCCATCCCTGTTTGAATTGGTCGGAACAAAAATTCTATGAGCACAAATCAAAAGATTGTCGTCACGGTTGTAGATGGCATCAAGCGCATCGTTTTTAACCGACCGGAGCGGCGCAACTCGGTCGATTTCGAGATGTTCGAGCTGCTGGCCGAGATTATCCGCGAGTCGGCGGAGGATGAGTCGCGCGTGATAATCCTGACGGGGGCGGGCGATGCCTTCTGCGCGGGCGCAGACCTTCTCTCCGTCGGCACGAGCGACATCAGCGGGTTCGATGTCACGTCTCATCTGAGGGAGCACACGTCGCCTACCATTCTCGCCATGCGTGAATTGTCGAAGCCTATCATCGCGCGCGTGGACGGCCCCGCCGTCGGCATCGGCTTCAGCTATGCGCTCGCATGCGACATGATTGTCGCCACCGAGCGCGCCGTCTTCGGCATGGGCTTCATCAAAATCGGTCTCATGCCTGATGGCGGCAGCACCTATTTTCTCCCGCGCCGCGTCGGTCACGCGCGCGCCTTCGAGCTGATGGCGACGGGCGAACAAATCGACGCACGGGAGGCGCTCCGGCTCGGCCTCGTCAATCGAGTCGTCGCGCTCGAAGCGTTGGACGAGACGGTCAACGCTCTGGCCGGAAGTCTCGCACAGTCGCCGCAGCCCGCGCTCGCCAAAATCAAGCAGGCGCTCAATGAGTCGGCGCGCAGAGAACTGGCCGCCGCGCTCGATTTTGAAGCGGTCAATCAAAACGAATGCTTCCACTCGGCTGACTTCCTCGAAGGCGTCGCGGCCTTCATGCAGAAACGCAAGCCCAACTTCGGACGCTCTTGAGAGAGCTGCTATACGGCTTCCGCTTTTCGAGTATCATTCCTCGCTCGTCGGGCGTCTATTCTTCTTGCTTGTCACTCGTCATTGCTTTGATATGCCTCGAAGCCGTTCAAAAAAAGTTGTTGAGCGCGAAGTCGTCGAGTCGCTGCGGGAATACGGTCGGGGCGTGGCGGGCGGGCTGATGTTCAGCCTGCCTTTGCTCTATACGATGGAGGTCTGGTGGGCGGGCTTCATCGCACACCCTCTGCGGCTGTTCGCCTACGTGATTGCGACGTTCGTGCTGCTGCTCGGTTACAACCGTTACGGCGGACTGCGGCGCGACGCGAGCATGACGGAGGTCGTCATCGACTCGGTCGAAGAGTTAGGGATAGGTCTCCTGCTCTCGGCGGCGATTCTGTTTCTCCTGGGTCGCATCAGACCCGACATGCCTGCGACAGAGATTGTCGGCCTCATCGTCGTCGAGGCGATGACGGTTGCCATCGGCGTCTCGGTCGGGACGGCGCAGCTCGGCGGAGACAGCGACGACAAGGGGCTGGAGGGCGACGCGTCAGGCCAGGAGAAGAGCGAAGGGGCGCGCAGAAAAGGGAACGGGGAAGAGGAGAGTAGCAGACAAGGTAAGCGTGCACGCGGCGACGCTGAAGGAGAGGTTCACTACGGCGGGCAGGTTTTGCTTTCGTTGTGCGGCGCGGTGCTGTTTGCCGCCAACGTCGCGCCGACCGAAGAGGTTGTCATTATCGCCATCGAAGCTTCGTGGTGGAGGTTGCTGGGGCTGGTGGCGATGTCGTTGCTGATTGGCACGTTCATTCTGTTCTACGTCGAGTTCAGGGGCGCGCGGCAGTGGGTTCGCACGGAGGGCTTCAGCTCGGTTCTGCGCGGCACTTTTACCACATACGCCGTCGCGCTCGTCGCCTCGGCTCTGATTCTCTGGTTCTTCGGTCGCTTCGACGGCGTGACGCTCTTCACGGCGCTGGCCGAAACGGTCGTGCTCGGCGTGGCCGCGACGCTGGGCGCGTCCGCCGGAAGGCTCTTGTTGCAATGAGCAGATTACAGAAAAACTGGTTGGAGTGGAGCGTCTTCGCCGTTGGGCTCGTGCTGGTCTTGTTCACGCTCGGCTATCTGGCCTACGTGGGCGCGACGATGGGCGACGAGCCGCCGAACATCGAAGTGCGACTCGGCACGCCCGAGCGACGCCCGCACAACTTCATCGTGCCCGTCGCGCTCGTCAATCACGGAGACCAGACCGCCGAAAGCGTCACGGTCGAAGTCGTTTTGGAAAGTGAAGGGCAGCAGAAGGAGCGCGGCGAGCTGGTCGTCGCCTTTCTGCCGCGCCGTGCCACCCACGAGGGCTGGGTCGCCTTCAATCAAGACCCGCGCACGGGCGAGCTTAAAGCGCGCGTGCTCGGGTATGGAAAACCCTGAGAGCGCAGGATGTCTTGGAAATGAACGTGGGCTTGGAGTCGATTGAAATTCTCGCCGGATGAGCAGCCGCCCGACTGCCTCAATCGTTGACGCCTATCTCAAGAAACCTGTATTGGCCTTCGACCTTGCCGAAGAGGAAAATCGTCTCGCCGCAGAAGAGACTGAAGCTGTCGCCGTCGCGGATGGTCTTGCCGTTGGCAAAGCAGCGCTTCACTTTTCTGTCGAAGAGCTGTCGGTAGCGTTTGATGAAACCGGCTCTGTCCAACTCCCTGCTTTCGAGGAGGAATGGAAGCTTCGTCATCGAGGCGACGGCCTCGCGGTCATCGCGCGCGACAGCCGTCTTGAAGCGCAGAAAGAAGGCCGCGAACGTCTCGCTCTTTTGAGCCGTGCTCTTCTGCGCGACGAGCCGGGTGGGCGTCATCAGCAGCATTAACATCATCGACGCGACAAGCAGAATCTTCATCCGGTCTTTCCTCTATATTCGAGCAATGACGCCTTTGAGTGGCATGAGGAGCAGCTTCCAGCAACTTGTCAGACACTGAGTTCTGAAGAACCACTGGTCTTATGTGCGGGCCTTTCCAGATTGATGATGAATGATTTCAGCTAATGCACGCAAAGCGTGGTTGACCGATTCGGAATCCGAAAAAACTTTAGCAACATCCGGGTCGAGCACCACGACATTACTCCCCCGCGCAAAACGCTCGACGTATTTCCCGCGCACGCCTCCACTGAAGTCATACTCATTCAGCAAGTCAACATCATGCTCGATATTCTGTTCCTTCTTCATACTGTTTCCTTTCGCGCGACGTAGCTGGACGCGCACTAATGATTCTGATTTCTTCTCCCCTATCAGTAAAGACAACCACTATCTGACGCTGTCGGTGCGATAAGCCGGTTATGACAAGGCGTCTTTCCTCTTCAGAATGTAATGGATCAGGGATAGTTAAAGAGAGCGGGTCAGCAAAAACAGTGATAGCTTCTTCAAACGAGATATGATGTTTCTTGAGATTCTGCTTGGCCTTATCTTTATCCCACGTAAAAACTGTATCCATTCGACCAAATATAAATCTATCTGAGAGGCAAAGGCTAGTTCTCAACAAATCTTCGATAGCTGTCTGCTGTCGTCGAAGCTCTTCGGCCATCGGCGCGTATATCTCGCGTTGGCCGCGCTCGTCGGCGTAATCCCAGAGGCCGTTTTCGCAGTGGCGTCCGTCGCCCCAGCCCGGATAGTTGACGATTGGATAGAGGCAAACGCCTTCGAGCGGCACGCCGAGCCTGAGCGTGTCGCAGACCTCGCCGCCCATGTAGCGCAGCCAGCTTGTCCGCCAGTGAAACTCCGTGCCCGTCTCGGCGACAAAAATCGGACGCCGGTAACGCTCGTAAACCTCTCTCACGAGGTCGCTGAAGGGGCGATACTGCGGGTCGGAAACGTCGAGCCAGCGCTCGGGGTGAAACCTCTTGTCGCCGTACACCCACTGGTTGTAGGGATAGTAGTTGACGCCGACGATGTCCAGATACTTCTCCGCGCCTCCAAGCTCCGGACGCCGCCGCCCGGCCAGCATATCCCACGCCTGATACATCAGCAGTCGATAGTATTCGGCAATCTCCGCCTCTTCGGGACGCGTCAAATCGGCGACGACGTTGATGACCGGGTCAGTGTGGACGATGCGCGCGCGCGGGTTTACTTCCCAGGCGGCCTCGATGGCTTCGATGGCGGCGCGCACGAGCTGAGCTTTAAGCTCGTGCGGGCGCTCGGTCTCGAACGGATTGAGGTAGGCCGACTCGCCGCCCGCCCAGGCGAAGAAAGAGATTTCGTTGACGGGCGCGAGGAAGGGAGCTTCGTCGCTTTCGGCGTCGAGCACGCGCGCGAAGGCGCGCACCATGCTCGCAAAGCGGCGTATAAACTCCGGCGAGAAAATATCCAAATCGTCAGGCCAGCCGTAATGGCACAAATCCCAGATGACCTGCGTCTCGGTCTCGCGCGCCGCGCGAAGCATGGGCACGACGCTCGAAAAATCATACTCGTAGGGCGAGCGTTCGATGAGATGCCAGCGAATGCCGTCGCGCGCTACTCGTATGCCCTGCTCGTGCAGACGCCTGTAATCGGCAGCCGCATGACGGTCGTGCGCCGTCGCCTCCAACATGTCCAGACGCTCGCCCGTGCGCAGACGATGAGACGCGCACTCGAAGCCGCCCATAAAGAAACTGCGAAACGTCGGCTCGCCTGACAAAATCGACTCCCCGCTTCTCTCAGACACTCTTCAGGTCTCTCCTTCTCGTCTACCTGCTCGAAAACAATAGCTTCGCCCGCCAACCCGCGTTGACGCGACGCACCCCCCAACATAACAGAAATCAGCCGGCTTATTGATGAAAGAATCGCCGCCGAGGGGCAGGGTTGTGCGAGTTGCCGAGCGCGCCTCAGATTATCACTTGACCGCATGGCGACGACACTTCTATGAGCGCCGGTTTTATCTTCGCAACAACGAAAACACCAGCAGGCCGCTGAGGCCGACCTGAAACATCCCGGCGACGATAAATCCCCGGCACTTCTCCACCGAGACGCGCGCCAGTATTTTTAATCCGTGATTTGGGAAAACGAAATAGATGAAACCCTTCAGCACCAGTCCCCACCCGATTAAAGTCAGCACGAGCGGCAAGCCGCTCCAGACATTATGAAAAGAAACGATGATTGCACCGAGCGGGAAATGAAGAAGCGCGTTGAGAAAGCTGCCGACCTCACCCTTGCCGCGCATGTCTATGAAGAACTGCGCCCAGACGCGAGGCCGAACAATATGAGATACACCGACAACAAAGAAGCAGACGATAGCCAGCTTCATAACTGCCACTTCCATAATTCAACCCTCCGCTCCCACATTCGTAACACTCAGCGCCGAACGCCTGGCATCACCCGCCGCGCACTCAACCTCTAATCCACGCAAGATAACAATGGGAGGCGCGCTGATTCGCGCTCGGGTTCATGCCGTTCTTTAGGCCACGCCCGACTCACAGGCGAGACCATGCTTGACGCAGGCCGACCGCGTGCAGCAGTCCCAAGCCGAAACAGATGCCCGAACTCCAGAACCAGAAGGCGGCGCTGTTGCCGGGGAAGAAGGCTTGGAGCGGCACGAAAGCGAGCGCGCGCAAGAGATAGATGCCGGTGATGGCACACAGCCCCAAGCGCAGGAATGGCAGCCGCCGGATAAGCCCTGCGCCCGACCAGGCGTACATAGCCCAAGCGCACAGGATCGCCGCGATGACGAGAGTTACGACCGAGGGATACCAATGGCCACGTGCAGCCATCCGCGCCATGCGCTCACCTGCGCCAAAGAAGCGATACCAATCCGGGCCGCCCGCGATACACGCGAGATGCAAGAGCGATGCTACAAGCGACCCGGCGCCCGCAAGAATAAGCGTTGATATTCTATTCGCTATCATATGCCTGTGTGGCCAAACGCCCGGCATCACCCGCCGCCCCAAGCGATTCGCTTTACATGATAGCCCGCGTGTCGGCGGTCGGGTGCATGCCGTTGTCAGGGCTGCGGCTGCCTGTCGGTTGCTATGAGTTGGGGGCGGCCTACGTAGGCCGCCCCCATTTTCCTCCCTGTCAGAGTTCTAGTAGTGAATAACTACGGTGTAAAAGTCGTTGGAGTCCGACACAGTTTGAGGGGTGTCGGGGAAGAGGGAAAGGGTGTGCTGCCCCTCGCTGAGTTGGATAGGGATGTAAACCGGCACCACAGTCCGGTGCGTGGCGCTCCCGTTGGAGTAGATTCGCGCGTGCCCTACTTCCTGGCCGTCTATACTAACCCCGATTCCGATAACTACGTTTTCGGACTGGCTCCAGACAGACCCGTTAACCTCCAGGTACATGGGCTCGTCTCCGGGGGCCTCGAAGGTCGCCTGTATATCCAAGGGGCCGGCTTGTTGGAGGATCACCTGTACAGCCATATATGTCTCCTTCTTCGCTCTTGGGGATTGAACAACTTAGGCGAGGGAAAGAACCCCGGCAAAGTATTCTTTCGACGACCAAAATGTCAATGACCTATCAGGCAAAGATGCAGAGCCTAACGCCCGGCATCACCCGCTGCCCGCCGCAACCACACAAGCCACAGCGCAGGAGACAAGATTGATGAGAGGCACGCTGCGGGCGGTCGGCTGCATGCCGTTGTTATGCGTCTGGTGGGTATATTACGAGCCTACAGGGACATCTACTTTCAATGTCCTGCGGTTGTTGTCATATCTCTTAATAGAGTAGGTGACGATTACCTCAACCACACCTTCTTTCAGAGGCGCAGCTTTAACATCGAGGTCGGAATGATCTATTCGCTTCTCCCAATCTATGATGGCTTGTTTTATCGCTTTGCTAATTTCGTCAGCATTACCTTTAGCAATTAACTCTCTCATAGGCCAACCATAATCAGGATGCATTACATGTTCGCCCTTTTCTGTTTCTATGATGGCCTTGATACTCTGTTCTAAAGCTTCAATACCGCTGACTGTTTTGAGGGTGCCATTCTCTGCCTGAAATGGAAAAGCCAACTCAGAACCGAATAAATCTTTAGCGCGATCTGACATGACAACGGAACCTCCTTATCTAGCTGATGATTGATATTACTACAAGTAAGAAGCTGTTTGAAAAGTCCCGCAAGGGACTGTCGATAATAGCCCAGCGATTTATCGCTGGGACACGAGTTACAACCCTGCTCAGTCCCGTAGGGACGGCTGAAGGCAGGCTCAGCAGTCCCTACGGGACTGCGACAATAGATGCGCTCTTAAACCCAGCGATAAATCGCTGGGCTATTTTCAGATTGTCCCTTGCGGGACAATCTTGTTCCTGTTTTCCAAACAGCTTCTAAGGACATTTGGACGCGATAAATTAGATGACGCATAACTTCTTATTAGACCGCTGGTGGCGGTTCAGCTCTGCGACAGGCAAAGATTATAGCGTGGAATCGGGCGAGTTGGGTTTCTTCTATGTTTGCCTGTGACGGGGCGGGTGGCGAGAATTTTTAAGAGGTGGGAAGGTATAGTGGCTGGCGCGGGAGGCGGGTTTGTCGTAGAATTTTGGAGGTGTTGGGTGAAGCCGGTGAGCCTCCGGTATTTTTAGTGTAAGGAAGATTGGGATGTCTTTGTTGAAGGTTGTGAAGTATGGCGACCCTGTGTTGGAGAGGCAGGGCGAGGTGGTGTCGGAGTTTGACGAGGGACTGCGGCGGCTCGTCGAGGATATGTTTGAGACGATGTATGCGGAGCGGGGCGTCGGGCTGGCCGCGCCGCAGGTGGGCGTGTCGAAGCGTCTGTTCGTGATGGATTGCTCGGGCGGGCGAGACGTGTCGCAGCGCGTGGCGCTGGTTAACCCGGAGGTTTTGATGATTGAGGGCGAGCAGACGGGCGAGGAGGGCTGCCTGTCTTTCCCTGACATCTTCTTTCCGGTGAAGCGCTCGCTCAGAGCGGTCGTGAGGGCGCAGGACGTTTCGGGAAACCTGTTCGAGATAGACGGCATGGAGCTGACGGCGCGCTGCATGCTGCATGAGACCGACCACTGCGACGGCATACTGTTTCTCGACCGCACCACTCCCCTCAAGCGCGAGCTGGCGAAGCGCCGCATCAGAAAGATGATGAAGACCGAGCGCTGGATTTGACAGACACCGGGTTAGAATAGATTTTAGACGCAAGCGACGCGGTCGAGCTTCCAACGCTCGACCGCGTTTCTTCAGGTCGGCGGTGTGATAAGATTCGGCATTCAGTCAAGTAAATCGCACAGAGAAGATTGAGGTCTGAGGGCGGCTTCTACGTCTGACGCGCCGACCGTGTGGCGCTCGGGCTATCTTCGAGCCGACGACGAGTAGGGACGCGTCAGGCGCGTATCACTTCGGAAAAATTCAAGGAGCGAATATGGTGAGCGAATTCAAAAACGAGGCGTTTACGGATTTCGGCGTGGAGGAGAACGCGCGGGCGATGCGCGCAGCCATCGACCGTGTTCGGTCGGAGCTTGGGCGCGAATATCCTCTGGTGATTGGCGGCGAGCGGATACAGACGGAACAGAAGTTCGAGAGCTACAACCCGGCGCGCAAGACCGAAGTGGTCGGTCGTTTTCAGAAGGCGACGGAGGAGCTGGCGCGTCGCGCCGTCGAAACCGCGAACGAGACGTTTAAGACTTGGCGCAACGTGCGAGCCGAGTCGCGCGCCGACATCCTCTTTCGCGTCGCCACGCTGCTCAGAGAGCGTCGCCACGAGATGAGCGCGTGGATGATTTTCGAAGTCGGGAAGACTTGGGCTGAGGCCGACGGCGACACCGCAGAGGCCATCGACTTCTGCGACTTCTACGCGCGCGAGATGCTGCGTTACGCGGGCGAGCAGCCTTTGACGAAAATCGAGGGCGAAGACAACCGTCTCGAATATATCCCGCTCGGCGTCGGCGTCGTCATTCCGCCCTGGAATTTCCCCCTGGCGATTATGGCCGGGATGACGGTCGCATCTGTCGTGACGGGAAACACGGTCGTCCTGAAACCTTCGTCCGATGCGCCCACCATCGCTTACAAGTTTTATGAGCTACTGGAAGAAGCGGGGCTCCCGCCCGGCGTCGTCAACTTTATGACGGGCTCGGGCGGCGAGGTCGGCGATACGGTGGTTGACCATCCTCTGACGCGCTACGTCGCTTTCACCGGCTCGAAGGAGATAGGTCTGCGCATCAACGAGCGCGCGGCGAAGGTGGGCGAAGGTCAAATCTGGATTAAGCGCGTCGTGGCCGAGATGGGCGGCAAGGATGCCATCGTCGTCGATAAGGAGACGAACCTCGACGACGCGGCGACGGGCGTCGTGCAGTCGGCCTTCGGCTTTCAGGGGCAGAAGTGCTCGGCATGCTCGCGCGCAATCATCCACGCCGACATCTACGAGCCGATGCTGGAGCGCATCGTCGAGCGCACCGAGCGGCTCAAGCTCGGCGACCCGACCGACCCTACGACCAACCTCAGCGCCGTCATCAACCAGAAGGCTTTCAAGACCATCACGCAATATATCGAGTGGGGACAGCAGCAGGGCGGGCGGGTCGTCGCGGGCGGAGGCTCGGACGGCGAGCAGGGCTACTTCATCGAGCCGACCGTCATCGCCGATGTCAAACCGGGCGACCGCATCGAGCAGGAAGAGATTTTCGGCCCCGTGCTCGCCGTCATCCGCGCGCGCGATTTCGAAGAGGCGCTCGCCATCGCCAACGATACCGAGTACGGCCTGACGGGCGCTGTCTACACCGACGACGAAGAGAAGCTTGAGCGAGCGCGCCGGGAGTTTCACGTAGGCAATCTCTATCTCAACCGCAAGTGTACGGGCGCGCTCGTCGGCGTCCACCCCTTCGGCGGCTTCAATATGTCGGGCACAGACTCGAAGGCCGGAGGGCGCGACTACCTCGCCCTCTTCATGCAGGCAAAAGTCGTCTCCGAAAAGATACGTCCCGGCTACAGCAACCGCGAGCGCCGCACGGCGATTTAAAGCTAAACGCGGAAGGATGAACGATGAACGCGGAATGAAAAGCTTTTGGTCTTTCATTCATCGTTCATCGTTCCGCGTTCATCGTTTCTCCCTATGCGTCTGATTTTTATGGGAACGCCGGAGGCGGCTGTGCCAACGCTGCGGCGTTGTGTGGAAGACGGGCACGAGGTTGTCGCCGTGTGGACGCAGCCCGACCGTCCGGCAGGGCGTGGGAACAGGTTGACTGCGCCGCCCGTCAAAGAGTTCGCTCTGTCGAAGGGGCTGGAGGTGCATCAGCCGTCGAAGATAAAGACGGACGAGGCGTTCGCGCAGTTTGCCTCTTACGAGGCTGACGCGGCGGTAGTCGTGGCTTATGGGCGCATCCTCCCTTCGGCCTTCCTGCGTGCGCCGCGTCGCGGCTGCGTCAACGTGCATTTCTCTCTGCTGCCGAAGTACAGGGGCGCGGCTCCCGTCAACTGGGCAATCGTGCACGGAGAGCGGGAGACGGGCGTAACGACGATGTTGATTGACGAAGGGCTCGACACCGGCGACCTTCTCCTGCAACGCGCGACGAAGATTGGCGAGCGCGAGACCGCGCCCGAGTTGCTCGAAAGGCTCGCGCACGAAGGCGCGGAGCTTTTGAGCGAGACGCTCGCGCGGCTCGACGAGATAGAGCCGCAGCCGCAGCGCGATGCGGAGGCGACGCTCGCACCGTTGCTCCGGCGCGAAGATGGAAAAATCGACTGGACGAGCGAGGCGTCGGAAATCGAGAGGCGCGTGCGCGGCTTCCAGCCCTGGCCGAACGCTTACACGGTGTTTGAATCGACGCGTCTGGTCGTCTGGCGCGCCGAGGTTGCAGAGAGAAGGGAATCGAGCGGCGAGAGTTTGCGCGGCGTCGGCGCGATAGAAACGGAAGAGGCGGGAGAACGCGCAGGAGAACTTGAAGAGTTGGGAGAGAGCTTCACCGTCGAAGATTCTTTGAGGCCGGGGGTGATTGCGGAGGCTCAGGGCGATAGTCTCGTCGTCGCGTGTGGGGGCGGGACGAGCTTGCGTCTGCTCGAAGTGCAGGCGGAGGGCAAGCGGCGGATGAGCGCGCGTGATTTTCTGAACGGGATGCGCGTGAGCGCGGGCGAGAGGCTGGGATGAACGCGCGGGTGCGAGTCGTTAAAAAGAGCCGGGGCGCGAAGCGTGGGAGCGGCGCGCAGGGCGGACAAGGCGGCGGCGGCGGGAGAAGCGTTGGCGACGAGCGGCGCGCCGCCCGACCTGATGCGCGCCGTGCGTCGGCGGCGCGACGCGCGGCCTTCGAGGTGCTGCGGCGCGTGGAAGAAGAGGGCGCGTTTGCCGCGCCTCTGCTGGCGAGCGTGGCCGAAGAGCTACGGGCAGACGACCGCGCGCTGTGCTACGAGCTTGTGCTCGGCTGCCTGCGGCGGCAACTCTGGCTCGACCGCTTAATGCAACTCTACGCGGGGCGCGAGGCGTCGAGCGTGGATGCTCCGGTTCGTCGCGCGTTGCGTCTGGGGCTCTACCAGCTTCGATTTCTGTCGCGCGTTCCGGCGTCGGCGGCCGTCAACGAGTCGGTCAATCTCATGCACGAAGCGGGCTTGCGCTCGGCGACGAAATTCGTCAACGCCGTCCTTCGCCGCGCGACGCGCGAGCCCGAGCGCGACCCCGCCGAGGGCATCGAGGATTGGACGGAGCGCGTCTCAGTGGAGACTTCGCATCCGGCGTGGCTCGTCGCGCGCTGGGCGGCCAGCTTCGGCGCTGAAGAGGCCGAAGCCTTCGCGCGCGCGAACAACCGGACGCCGCCGACGGCCTTTCGCGTTAATCCCTTGCGCGCCGAAAGCGCGGAAGTTTTGGAGAGGCTGAGGGAGGCGGGCGCAGAGCCGGTCGAGTCGAGTGTCGCTCCGGGAGCTTTTCGCTTGGAGGGCGGCGGTGGAGGCGTCGCGCTCCTGCGCGAGCTGGCCGAGCGCGGTTTCGTTTACATGCAGGACGAAGCTTCGCAGCTCGTCGCGCACGTCCTGGGCGCGCGCCGGAGCGAGCGCGTGCTCGACGCGTGCGCCGCGCCGGGAAGCAAGACGACGCAACTGGCGGCGCTCGCGGGCGACGCGGCGTTTATCGTCGCGGGCGATCTCTACGGGCATCGTCTGCGTCTGGTCGAAGAGGCAGCCGCGCGGCAGAATTTAAAGAGCATCAGATGCGTCGTCTACGACGCCGAGCAGGGGTTGCCGTTTGCGGATGCTTCGTTTGAAAGGGTTTTGGTCGATGCGCCCTGCACGGGCACGGGCACGCTCAGGCACAACCCGGAAATTCGTTGGCGCATCAGAGCCTCTGACATCGCGGAGCTTGCGGCGCGTCAGCAGCGTATCCTCGAAGCCGCCTCCCGCGCGGTTCGACCCGGCGGGCGTCTGGTCTATTCGACCTGCTCGGTTGAGCCGGAGGAGAACGAGTCGGTCGTGAGCGCGTTTCTGGCCGACCGGAGCGACGATTTCCGGCAGCTTCCCGCGAGCCCTGCGAGCACAGACTTTCTGACTCCGAGCGGCGCGGCTCGAATCTGGCCTCACAGAGACGACACGGACGGGTTCTTCGTCGCCGCCTTCGAGCGCCGAAGTTGAGCGCCGGATGCTATACTTGCGGGGCGTCGTGCGCCGGTGTTAGACTCCGCCGCTTGACTTGAGTCTGAAGGGCGCGCGTCATGGACGGGCGGACGCGGGCGAGGAGAGGCAGCGAAAAGATTGTGTCTCAGCAGAAGCCGACGATTCTGACGGCGATAAGAAGAATCGCCATCGTCGCCGCCATCCTGATAGCTTTCGTCGTCGGACTCGCGGGCACGGTCTATCTCTCTTTGCGCAGCCCCGAAGTGAAAGTGCCGGAGGTCGTCGGGCAGCATTACCTCGCCGGGCAGAACGCTCTGGAAAGCGCGGGGCTCAACATCCGACGCCGCGCCAAGCGCTTCAAGGGCGACGCCAAACCCGACACGATTCTCGACCAGTCGCCGCGCGCAGGCGAGGTCGTCAAGAAGGGGCAGACGGTGGCCGTCGTCACCGCCGACGAAAACTCCGGCAAGGAGATTCCCGTCGAGACGCCCGAACCGGCTGAGACCCCTTCGGGCAAGCCGCAGAACGCGAACAACACGAACGCCGCGCCGCGCAACGAGAATCAGAATCGAGACCAGCGTAACCGGAACTCAAATCGCAACACGAACCGTAACGGCAACGCCAATAACCGGAACGCGAACAACCAGAACAACAGCAATCGAAACGCGAACCAGAACTCGAATCGCAACGCGAACGCCAACAATCGTAACGCCGGTAATCGCAATGCGAACGCCAATGGCTCGCGCAACACTAACGCGAACCGTTCGACCCCGACCTTAAACATCAATCGCCCGAACTCGAACGCTCCCGTTCGCCCCAACTCGAACAACGCGAACCGGCGCACGCCCTGAGCCGAAAATATGGCGGAAATTGCCCCTTCAATTCTCTCGGCTGATTTCGCGCGCTTGGGCGCTGAAATCGAGGCGGTCGAGCGCGGCGGTGCGACGATTGTTCACGTCGATGTCATGGACGGCCATTTCGTCCCCAATATCACGATTGGTCTTCCGGTAGTTCGTGCGCTGGCTCGCGCAACCCGTTTGCCCCTCGACACGCATCTAATGATTTCCGAGCCCGGGCGCTACGCCGAGCAGTTCGCAGAGGCCGGCGCGCGCATGGTCTCAGTCCACGTCGAGGCCGACGCGCACCTGCACCGGACGCTGATGTCCATAAAAGCAAAGGGCGCGCAGGCCGGAGTCGCCATCAACCCGGCCACTCCGCTCGTCGCCCTCGAAGAATCGCTCGTCTACGCCGACTACGTTCTCTTGATGTCCGTCAACCCCGGCTTCGGCGGACAGAAATTTATAAAAACCTCGCTCGAAAAGGTCAGACGCCTCCGGCGCATGATTGACGAGCGCGGACTGAAGACCCGCATCGAGATTGACGGCGGGATTGATAAAAGCAATATCGCCGAAGTGACAGCCGCCGGAGCCGAAATCCTCGTCGCCGGAACTGCCGTCTTCGGCGAAGCCGACCCCTCACGCGCCGTCCGCGAACTGCTCGACGCGACCGTGCAGTGGGTCTAATAAGAAATGATGAATTAGGAATGATGAATGATGAATGAAAAGCAAAAAGCTTTGGTCTTTTAATTCATCATTCCGCATTCATCATTCATCGTTTAGTTTAGCGGAGGTTTAAGTAATGCGTTTTCGTTATGTCGTACTTTTGATTTTGGGAGCGGTGCTGGCCTTCGGGGGCGGCGCTTCGGTTCCGAGCGCCTGGGCGCAGGGCGGCGGCGCGCAGAGCGGCGGCACGGCCATGCAGCGCCTTGAGGTGATGCGCTCGCGCCTCGATACGATGCGCCGGACTCTGAACGGCGCGATTGCCGGTCTGAACGCCAAAGATAGCGGCGACAAGGACGCTTCGCCCGACGACCCGCGCACGCGTCTGCGCGGTTTGGAGAAGGAAGTGAGCACGCTGCTCTCGGAGGTGACGAACCTGCGCGGCAAGCAGGAGCGCGCCGAAAAGTACGACTCAAGCGAGCTGGATAAGCTGGAAGCGGCGGTTGCCGATTTGAGCACGCGCGTCGATGCAGGCATGCTCGCTACGGCGAGCGCACGAACCGCCACGACCGCCGACACGTCGAAGGCGGCGACGAAGAAGAAAGACAAACGCGGCCTCTTCAGTCGTCTGCTGGGGCGCGGCGGAAGCGACGAGAAATACGCCGAGCTTATCGGCACGGTCGCCCCGGGTCGTGACCGCCAGCTCTTCGAGATGGCGACGCACGAGGCGCGCAAGGACAACTTCGAGGTGGCGCGCTCGCTCTACAGCGTTATCATCAACACCTACCCGGAGTCGGCCTACCTGCCGCTCGCCAAGCTCGCCATCGCCGACACCTTCTACCTCGAAGGCACGACGAGCGCGCTCATTCAGGCCGCGCAGTACTATCAGGACTGGTTCACCTTCTTCCCGACTCATCCGCTCTCGGACGACGTGATGCTCAAGATGGCCGAGGTCGAAATGCGTAAGATGGGCTTGCCCGACCGCGAAGTGACTTCGGCGCGCAAGGCCGAGCAGCGTCTCAAAGTTCTCTTGCAGCAATTCCCCGACACGGTTTTGAAGGGCGAGGTCGAGACGCGTCTGCGCGAGGTGCAGGAAAACCTTGCGATGCACGACAAGATGGTCGGCGACCAGTATCTCGCGCGCTTCTTCAGGGGCGCGGCCTCCAACCCGAAAGGCGCGCAGTCGCGCTACCTCGACATCGTCAAACGCTACCCGAACTTCTCTTATCTCGACGACGTGCTCTATAACCTCGGAGTCACCTACGTACAGGAAGAAGAGCCCGACGAGGCGACGAAGTATTTCACGCGGCTGGTTCGCTTCTATCCCAACAGCAAGTATGCCGAGAAGGCGCGCGAGCAGTTGCAGGCCATCGGCGTCGCCGTGCCCGACCCAGACCCCGTCGCCCTCCAGCAGCCCGCGCCGGAGCGACCCTCCACCATGCAGAAGTTCAAGCAGGAGCTTCTCGGCTCGACGCCCAAGACCATCAACAAGAGCGGCATCCTCATCAGCGACGAGGACGATGCCAACGACCTGATTCAACAGGCCATCGCCAACGGCGGCCAGCTTCCCACCACCGTCCCGACCGCGCCCGTGCAGCGTCGTCCGCCCGCGCGTCAGGTAGCGCCGCCGCCTGCGACCAACACCGGAGCCGCCCCCGCCGGCAAAGGCAGCGCCCTGTCCGTCCAGCCGACGCAGCCCGGCGCGCCGAGAACCGCGAGCGACCCGACCAAGCCCGAATCGAGTCTGCCGCCCGCGCCTGCCACTTCGACGCCCGCAACCACGTCGCCGCAGACCAAGCCTTAAGGCACAAAGCCGGAAGACATTCGTCTCGGCTCAAGAAAGACGAGCGCCCAGATTTGAATTGGGCGCTCGTCCTTTTTTTATCCCTTGCCTGCCTGAGAGACAGGTGTTTGCCCGTCGTGCAGGGCGGGTGCTAATATCTCAACCTCTCCGAAGTTTTAATCCGAAGCGAGACGCCTGACGACAAAGGCGACGGGAGCAGCGCAGATTGGCACAAACGACCGAGAGCATAGACGACGAACTCGCGCGCAGGCATCGCATGGCGGCGATGACGGTGGTGAGCATGCTTGGCCTGACGCTTTTGCTCGTCGCGCTCGCCTTCGCGGGCGTCTTAGACTTTCCCGCGCGCCCCGCCGACCCCTTTCTCAAAGGCGCTCTGAGCATTGGCATCGTGCTTTTCGGCTTCGGCGCGGTCACTCTCAGGCGCACGAGATTCGCGTCCGCCCGCTTGCAGGACATCGCCGCCCTGAGAGGCGCGTCTGGACTGCTCGCCACGCTTCAGAATACGACCATGCTCGTCGCGCTCGCGGGCGGCGCGATTGCTTTGATGGGCTTCGTAATTACTATGAATTCGGGCGACGAGTTCGACATGGTGAGGCTCGGTCTCATCGCCGTCGCCGTGCTGCTCTACGCTTACCCGCGCCGCTCCGCGTGGCAACGCGTCGTCGATTCCACTCGAACGATGAACAGCGAACTTCAGCAGCCTCCCGCGAAAGGAACAGTCGCTTGAAGCTGTCTTACCCTCGCGCCGCTCTACGAGCTTTGCTCTCATGCCTCTTCGCGTGGACGCTCTCAAGCGCCTCTCTCGCTTCTCCCGTCGCGCACGCCGGAGACGATGGTTCGCAACTGGTTTCTCTCTCGTCTCTGCGCGCGCAACAGGGGCAGCCCGCCGCGCCGCCGTCCGGCAACGCGACTGCCGCGCCGCAGAAAGGACCGACGCCGCGCGAGCGCCGCGCGCAGGCTTACGCGAAGCTTCTGGAAGGGCAGCGTTATCTTTCGCGCACGAGGGCGGGAACGCTCCGGCTCTCGGCGCTGCGCACCGCGCAGGAAGCTTTCCAGCAGGCCGCCACGCTCGACCCTACGCTCGCCGAAGCTCACACCGCTCTGGCCGAAATCGCCTTTCTCATGCAGGACGTGGACAAGGCTGAAGCCTCGGCCGCGACAGCCGCCCGCATCGACCGCGACAACTTCGGAGCGCATCGCATCCTCTCGCGCATCCACGCGCTCAAAAGCGGCGTCTTCGATAATCGTCTCGAACGCGCTCGCGCCGAGCAGGCCATCTCGGAGCTAAAGGAGGTCGTCCGTCTCGACGCGAACGACCCCGAGGGCTTAGCCCTGCTCGGAGAGCTTTACCTTGCGACCGGGCGAAACGAAGAGGCCGTCGATGCCTTCAGGCGTTGGACTGCCGCGCCCGCTCCGCTCGACTCGCGCTTCTACGAAGCCATCACGCAGGGGCGCGAGCTGACGCCCGATGCCGCCAACGCGCGTCTCGGCGAAGCTCTCCTGCGTTTGGGTCGGACGGTCGAAGCGGTCGAAGCCATCCGCCGCGCCATCGCGCTTGAGCCCGGAAACATAGGCTATCTTGAATTGCTCAGCCGGACGGTCGAAGCGGGAGGCGATGCTTCCAAGCAGCAAGCCGTGCTCGCGGAGCTTGAGCGCGTGGTCGCGGCCAATCCGTCCAATAGCGCGGCGGTCGGCCTGCTCGCGCGGACGCAGGCGCGCGCCGGTCGCACGGACGAGGCGGTCGCCACTCTGCGCGCCGGTCTCGCCCAGCTCAAGAGCACTAATCAACGCGAGCAGATGACGCTGCGCGCCGAGCTGGCGCAGATTTTCAGCGATGCCCTGCGCTTCGACGAAGCCGTCGCCGTCTATGAAGAACTGCTCAAAGAACGTGGCATCGGTAGCGAGCCGCTCACTTCCGACAACGACAAGCGTTTCGCTACGCTCGTGCTGGATAGAATCGTCGGCCTGCGCCGTCAGGCCGGACAGCCCGAAGCGACGCTCGCCGCCATCGAGCGCATGCGAAGGCTGCTCGGCCAGTCAGACCCCTCAGCCGACCTCCAATACGTCATTCACCTGCGCGACCAGGGACGGCGCGAAGAAGCTCTCGAAGCCATCAGGCAGGCGCGTACGCGCTTCCCCGAACACGTCGGATTCCTGCGTCTCGAAGCGGCCACGCTCGCCGACCTGGGTCGCATCGATGAAGCGGCCTCTCTCCTGCGCGCGCGTCTTAAGGGCGACGCCGAGGACTACAACGAATATCTCGCGCTCGCAAATCTTTACATGGGAGCAGGGCGCGGACGCGAGGCGGTCGAAGCGGCGCGCAAGGCGCTCGACCTCGCCCCGCCCGAAAGGCCGGAACTCGTCACGCAGGCTCTCATCATGCTCTCCTCCGCGCAGGAACGAGCCGGAGACGCCAGAGGCTCCGAAGAGACTCTCCGCCGCATTCTCTCCAAAGAGCCCGACAACCCGACCGCCCTCAATAATTTAGGCTACTTCCTCGTCGAGCGAGGCGAGCGACTGAACGAGGCTCTGGAGATGATTCAGCGCGCCGTGCGCGCCGAACCCAACAACGCCTCTTTTCAGGACAGCCTCGGCTGGGCTCATTTCAAACTCGGCCAACTGGAAGAAGCCGAACGGTATCTAAGCGAGGCTGCGCGTCGCAGCCCGGCCTCCGCCACGATTCAGGAGCACTTGGGCGACGTGTACCAGCGTCGCGGCAAGAGCCAGCAGGCTCAGTCCGCTTGGCGCAAAGCCCTCTCGCTCTCGACCGAAGCTTCCGATTCCGCCCGCATCAAGGCCAAACTCGGCGGCACAACGAACAAGTAGGCTTTCTCCCTTTCAGATAATCCGACGAATCGAGCCTCAAACCCACAGGCGAGGCGGCGGTGTGCGCCGGAAGTTTCCACGCAAGCCGTTCCGATTCTTATACTTAAGACGGCTCAGGCGGGATTCCGCGTGGTCGCCCACCCCGGCGACCGTTCCGGTGTCTCGAAGTTTCGCTCAATATACCTCTAAATAAAAGTTAATTGACAGGTTAAACGTCGTGTTTTACAATGCTCGATAGTCTGACCGCGCGCCCCAACGAACGGTTCAGCACTAAGTAGCTCCTCCCAGCCAAAAGCTTTATCAGATTGAGGAGAGTTCCCCCGGATGAAGTTTCCCAAGTCGTTCCCCTTAAATGTTGCACGCACAGGTGTACGCCGTGCCGGTCTGCTTGCCGCCTGCGTTCTCCTTTCGACCCTGGAAACCCTCGCCACTGTCGGCGGCACGAACCCCAAGACGCCGCCTCCGCCGCCTCCAGCGCCTTCTTCCGCGCGCCCCGTCGCACGTCTGATTTCGACCTCTGACTCGGTCGTCAGCACGCGCTCGCGCACGCGCCCCGAAGCGGCTACGCGCATCGACAGAGCGGCAAATTTCGCCTCGATGCCGACGGCTGCCTCCGTCGCAGCCGTCTCGGCGACGACCGACGAAGAGCGCGCGCTCAATCTGATTAACGCTCAGAGGCAAGCTCGCGGCGAGCGTCCGCTCGTGCTCGACGCTGGCTTGATGCGTCTCGCCCGTCTGCACTCGCAGAACATGGCGCGCGAGGATTTCTTCGACCACGTTGACCCGGACGGGCGCGACGCCGTCGGACGGGCTTCATCGCTCGGGATTCGCGGCTGGCGCGCTCTCGGCGAGAACATCGCGTATAATCAGAACTTCGACGACCCGGCGGCCTTCGCCGTCCAGCGTTGGATGACTTCGGCCAAGCACCGCGAAAACATTCTGAACTCGATGTTCACGCACACCGGCCTCGGCATCGCGCGGTCGGCTGACGGTCGGGTCTATTTCACGCAGGTCTTCATCATGCGCTAACCGTTCGTCCCGAAAGCTTCCATCTCGAACCGAAACCGGAGCGGCTGGCGCTCGCTCGTCCGTAGCAGAGAGGTCAGCCGCTTTCTCGTGTCCGAAAAAGAACGCTTCACAGACGAAGGCTTCACCCTTCCGGCCTACGCCAAAATCAACCTCACGCTGCGCGTGCTTGGTCGTCGTCCAGACGGCTACCACGAGATTCAAACCCTCTTCCAAACAGTCACCCTACGAGACCAATTGACCTTCGAGCCTCTGCCCGAAGCCGGCCGCTTCGAGCTTCGCTGCGACGCGCCCGGCGTGCCCGCCGATGAGAGCAACCTGATTTCGCGCGCCGCCAGAGCCTTGATTGAGCGTTACGCCCCTCGAAAGGGGGCGCGCGTCTATCTGGAGAAGCAAATCCCTGCGCAGGGCGGCTTGGGCGGCGGCTCGTCCGACGCGGCTGCGGCCTTGCTCGGCCTGTCTCGCCTCTGGGAGTTGAAGACCGTGAAAAGCGAGCTTTCCAAGATAGGGGCTCGACTCGGCGCTGACGTGCCCTTCTTTCTGACGGGCGGAACGGCGCTCGGCGAAGGATTGGGAACCGCCATCACGCCGCTCGAAAACGCTCCCCGCAAGCACCTCATCATCGTCATGCCCGGCGTAAAAGTCTCGACGGCGGAAGCTTACAGAGCCTTGCGTGTGCCCGCCTTGACAAAGGTCGGGAGCACCGTTAAGCTGCCTAGTTCGCGCGCAGAGGCTCAAAAAACGGGTTCGCTCTATGAAGACCTGCGCAACGATTTCGAGCCTGTCGTCTTCAAGCTGCAACCCGAAATCGAGCGAGCGAGAGACGCGCTCCTGGAAGCCGGAGCAGAAAAAGCACTGCTTGCGGGAAGCGGCGCGAGCGTCTTCGGCGTCTTCGGGAGTAGGGAAGAACAGGAGCGAGCATCGAAGCTTCTGCGCATCGAAGCGGGCTGGCAAATCTTCGCGTGCGAGACGCTTTCGCGTGAAGAGTACAGAAGGTCTCTGGGAGCGTGCGCCGCGTTTTTCTAAGCGTCGGCGCTTCCCTGGTGGGAGCGAACGAGATTGGGGCGTCGCCAAGTGGTAAGGCACCGGTCTTTGGATCCGGCATTCGTAGGTTCGAATCCTTCCGCCCCAGCCATGACTACAGTGACAAGTGAAGAGTGACAAGCGACAAGTGAAAAGCTGGTAAATGGTAAATCGTAAATGGTGAATAGAAAGAAGCGGTTTTAACTATTTACCATTTACCATTCACTATTCACCATCTTCTTGTCTTGCTCGTCACTCGTCACTTGTCACTTGTCACTGACTTATGAGCACAACCGGCGGCATCAAGGTCTTCTCCGGCAACGCCAATCGAAGGCTGACCGAAGAGATTTGCAACTACCTGAGCTGCGACCCCGGCAGCTCGACGACGGGGCGCTTCTCGGACGGCGAGTTCAATTTTCAGATAACCGAGAACGTGCGCGGCGCGGACGTGTTCATCGTGCAGCCGACCTGCCCGCCCACCGACTCGCACCTGATGGAACTGCTCGTGATGCTCGACGCTTTTCGTCGTTCGTCGGCCGAGCGCGTGACGGCGGTGATTCCTTATTACGGTTACGCTCGCTCGGATAAGAAGGATAGGCCGCGCGTCTCGATTGGGGCGAAGCTGGTGGCGAACCTGATTGCGACCGCCGGGGCTGACCGCGTGCTGACGATGGATTTACACGCCGCGCAGATTCAGGGGTTCTTTGATATTCCGGTTGACCACCTCTACGCCGCGCCGGTGATGATTGGTCATTATCAGGCCAACCCGATGCCGAACCTGACGGTGGTTGCGCCGGACACGGGCGGGGCTGAGCGAGCGCGCGCTTACGCCAAGCGTCTGGACGCGGAGCTGGCGCTCTGCGATAAGCGGCGCGAGAAGGCGAATGTCGCCGAGGTGATGAACGTAGTCGGCGACGTGCGGGGGAGAAACTGTCTCATCGTCGATGACATGTGCGATACGGGCGGCTCTTTGACGAAGGTGGCGGCGGCGCTCCGCAAAGCGGGTGCCGACCGCATCCATGCATGTTTCACGCATCCGGTTCTGTCGGGTCGCGCCTGCGAGCAGCTCGCCAATTCCGACATCGAGCAGCTCGTCACGACCAACACCATCCCCCTGCGCGACCAGGCGTGCGAGCTGGAGAGCATCAAGGTTTTGAGTATCGCTCCGCTACTGGCGAAAGCGATTAAGTCGATCCACGAGGAGACGAGCGTCTCCTCGCTCTTCGTCTGAAGGGCAAAGACTGAAAGGCAAGCGGTCAGCAATCAGCCGTCAGCTTTCAGCAAACAAAAATCAGCGTTCATCCGTCCGATGACGCCGATTGAAATTTCCGGCTGAACGCTGACGGCTGATTGCTGAAAGCTAATTTGAGAGAGCGAGTTTAAGAGAGTATGGCAGAGAGAAAAGATATTACGGTGCGCGCCGAGAGGCGCGCGGGGCGCGGCAAAAACGATGCGCGCCGCTTGCGGAGCCGGGGGATGGTTCCCCTGACGGTTTATGGAAGCGAAGGCGAAGCTGTGAGTGCCGCCGCGCCTTTGAGCGAGCTGGCCGCCATCCTTCGTTCCGAGACAGGACATAACACCATCTTCACGCTCGACGTGGAAGGCGTCGGCGCGAGCGAGGTGCTGTTTCTCGACAGGCAGATAGACCCCGTGCGCGGGCGTCTGGTTCACGCAGACCTGCGACGCCTCGTGCGCGGGCAGAAGGTCGAAGTGGCCGTGCCTCTGCATCTCGTCGGCGACCCCGTCGGAGTCAAAGAGGGCGGTATTCTCGAACAGCTCGTGCGCGAGATAGAAATTTCCTGCCAGCCGCGCTTCATCCCCGAGTCGATTGACGTGGACGTGTCCGAACTCGGCGTTCATGAAGTGCTGCACGTCTCTGACCTGCCGAGCGATGAGAACGTCGAAATCCTGACTCCGCCCGAGACGGTGATTGCCACCGTCGGCGTCGTGCGCGAGGAAGAGCCCGAGCCTGCCGGAGTGGTCGAAGGCCCGGCTGAGCCCGAAGTCATCGGCAAGGGCAAGAAGGAAGAGGACGAAGAGTAGTAAAAAGGAGAAGGGCAGAAGGCAAAAGCTCGCAGGAGCGCCTTTCCCCTTTTCCTTTTGCCTTTTTCCCTTTGCCTTATGCTTATCGTTGGGCTTGGCAATCCGGGCGCGGAGTATGAGTGGACGCGTCACAATCTGGGCTTCATGCTCGTCGAGAGGCTGGCGCGCGAGGCGGGGCGGGAGATAAAACGCTCCGAGTGTCGCTCGCTCGTCGGGCGCGCGGAGATTGAAGGGCGCACGGTCGAGCTGGTCAAGCCGCAGACCTACATGAACCTGAGCGGCGAGGCCGTCGCGTGTCTGCTGCGCAAGCGCGAAGCCTTGAAGCCTTCGAGCGACCTCGTCGTCGTGAGCGACGACATCGCGCTTCCGTTCGGCACGATTCGGCTCAGGCAGCGCGGCTCAAGCGGCGGACAGAAGGGCTTGAAGAACATCATCAGCGCGCTTCGCACCGAAGAGTTCATGCGACTACGAATCGGTATCCAGCCCGAGCATCCGGTCTCGGATACGGCGCGCTTCGTACTCGAAAGATTCCCGGCGCAGCAGCGCGACGAAGTCGAAAAAATTTTAGAACGGAGCGCAGAGGCGCTTCGAGCCGTCCTCCGCGACGGCATTGACAAAGCGATGACGCAATTCAACTAGTGAATCGTAAATCGTAAATCGTGAATAGTAAGCGTGGCGAACGCAGTTATCTATTTACGATTTACGATTCACGATTTACCAACTTTCCTTCTTGCTTCAACCAATGTAGTTGAGGCTAGACATCCAAAAGGAGGATGATTTTGGCAGAACAGAGAATCTATGAAATCGTCTTCATCATCGACCCCGACACGGGCGAGGATGAGATGACCCGCCTGACTGAAAACCTGCAACAGACCATCGTCGATCAGGGCGGCACAGTCACCAAAAACGAGAACATGGGACGGCGCACGCTGGCCTACCGCATCGGGCGCAAGACCGAGGGCGTCTATATGCTCTTCGAGGTCGAAGGCTCTGGGCGCGAGATTGCCGAGCTTGAGCGTCGTATGCGCGTCAGCGATCAGGTGCTGCGCTATCTGACCGTGCGCGTCGATGAAGACCGTCGCCGGGCGGAGAAGCTGAAGGCACGCCGGACGCGCAAGGCGAGCAAGCGACCGTTTGCCGGCGGCGGACGCGGCGGCGGCGGTGCTCACGCAGGAGCGCAGGGCGGCGGCGGCGGTTCGTCCGCTTCGCGCGGCGGGGCTGAGGACTACGAAGCGTAGAGCCCTTTGCGGCCAGGCGCTTTTGGAAAGGTACAGGAAGAGATTATGTCGAGAAATTATAACGACCGTGAGAGCGATTTCGACGTGGACGATGATGGCGGAGCCCCTTCGCGCGGCGGCGGGGGCGGACGCGGCGGAGCACAGGGACGCCGGATGCGGCGTCGGAAGGTCTGCCGTTTCTGTCTGGACAAAGTGGACATCATCGACTTTAAGGACGTGCGGCTGCTGCAAAACTACATCCCGGAGCGCGGCAAGGTTCTGCCTCGTCGCATCTCGGGCTCTTGCGCATCGCACCAACGCATGCTGGCCGAGGCCATCAAGCGCGCACGCAATATCGCGCTGCTTCCCTACGCCGCCGACTAGGAGAGTGAGGTAAAAGATTATGGCAACTACCAACGTCCTCTTACGCGAAGACGTGGACAACCTGGGAGCGCGCGGCGAGATAGTGAAGGTCAAGGCCGGTTACGCGCGCAACTACCTTCTGCCGCGTAAGCTCGCGGTCGAGGCGACGGCGAGCAACGTCAAGCAGATTGAACAGGAACGCGCCGCACTGCTCAAGCGCGAAGCCAGAGAGCGCAACTCTGCCGAAGGCCAGGGCGCGCTTCTCAAGACCATCCAGCTCAGCTTCGAGCGAAGGGTCGGCGAGCACGGCATGCTCTACGGCTCTGTGACCTCTATGGACATCGCCGAGGCGCTCAAGAGCAAAGGCTTCGAGGTTGACCGTCGCCGCATCAATTTGCGCGAGGCCATCAAGGAGACGGGTGAGTTCACGGTCAGCATTCGTCTGCACAGGGAGGTCTCGGTCGATGTGCCCGTGAGGGTAGTCGCCGAGGGAAGCGGCGGACAGACGGCGGGAGCAGATGCCGCCGCCGCAGGAGCGACGGAGGCCGCGACGCCCGCGAGCGAGACGGCGCAAAGCGAGTCGGAGGAAGACGGCGGAGCAGTCGAAGCCGTTTAGTCTCGGAAAAATCGGACTTCAAAAGGCAGGCGCGGCAAGTCTCCATTGTCGCGCCTGCCTCTGTTGTAGTATAAGAACTCCGGCGCGGCTGCCGAGAGCCGAAGTGAGTCGCCGCGCTCCTCTTAAAGTTTCAGACGGCAGGACAGAAGCGCAAACCACTTCAGCGCGCCCTGCGGTTTTTGAGTTTTCCCGTAGCCCGTCTCTTTCGACCAACGCTCCAGATGTCTAAATTCGCCGACGCCTCGCGCGACCAGTTGCTCGAACGCCCGCTTCCGCACACCGCAGAAGCAGAGCGTGCCATCCTCGGCGCAATCATCCTCGACAACAGCCTCATCAATCAGGCCATCGAGCTGCTCCGTCCCGAAGATTTCTACGTCCGCGCGCATCATTTCATCTTCCGCTCGATGATTACCATGAGCGAGCGCGGGGCGGAGATTAACCCCATCCTGCTCGGCGAAGAGCTTCGGCGAGACGGCACGCTCGAACAGGTCGGCGGCATCACGTTTCTCTCCGAGCTGACCTACGGCCTGCCACACTTCACAAACCTTACGCACTACGCCAAAGTCGTCCGCGACAAATCTCTCCTGCGACAGCTCGTCAGAGTCTCGAACAAGATTACGAGCGAAGCGCTCGAAGAAGAGGACGAAGCTCAGATTATCCTCGACCACGCCGAGCAGATGATTTTCGCGCTCGCCGACGAGCGCACGCGTCAGGGCTTTTCTCACGTCAAGCCCGTCGCCGACCACCTGCTCGAAAAAGTTCAGGAGATGGCCGGACGCTCCGCCATGCTCACGGGACTCACCACCGGCTTCACTGAACTCGACCAGATGACCTCCGGCCTCCAGCCCTCAGACCTCATCATCGTCGCCGCCCGCCCCTCGATGGGCAAGACCTCGCTCTGTTTGACGCTCGCGCAGAACGCGGCGATTCAGGCGGGCGCGGTCGTCGGCATCTTTTCTCTGGAGATGTCGAAGGAATCTCTGGTGATGCGTATGCTCTCTTCGGAGGCGCGCGTTGATGCGCATCGTTTCCGAAGCGGCTTTCTCTCGCGCGACGAGTGGGCGCGGCTCGCCGGTGCGCTCGGCACGCTTTCCGAGACGAAGATTTTTATAGACGATACGCCCGGCATCTCCGTGCTTGAGATGCGCGCTAAGGCGAGGCGACTGGCGGCGGAGCAGAAGCGTCTAGACCTGCTCGTCGTCGATTACCTGCAACTGATGTCGGGCTCGTCGCGCCGCGTGGAATCGCGCCAGCAGGAGGTCTCGCAGATTTCGCGCGAGCTGAAGGGGCTTGCCAAAGAGTTGAACGTGCCGCTCGTCGCGCTCTCGCAGTTGTCGCGCGCCCCCGAATCGCGCACAGACCACCGCCCGCAGCTTGCAGATTTGCGTGAAAGCGGCGCTATCGAGCAGGACGCGGACGTGGTCGGCTTCATCTACCGCGAAGAACAGTACAACCGCACGGAAGAGAACGCAGGCATCGCCGAGTTCATCATCGCCAAGCAGCGCAACGGCCCGACGGGCAACGTCAAGCTGGCCTTCCTCAAAGAGTTTACACGCTTCGAGAATATGTGGCGCGAGTAGGGCGCACGGCGAGTCGAAAACTTCCGACTCGGAATGTAGGATAAAGCTTTAGGGGCAGAGGACGCGTCTTCTGCCCCTACTGTTTTAGAGTCCGTCGAAAGCTGCTCTACGGATAACGCACGACGACCTTGCCCGATTCCGGCAGAGGGATAAACTCGGTCTCTTCCGGCACGGGCGCGAAACGCCTGGCCTTCCAGTCCTCCTTCGCCTGCTCGATTCGCTCGCTCGAACTCGAAACGAAGTTCCACCAGATGTGACGCTTGCCTTCGAGAGGCTCGCCGCCGAGAAGCATCAGGCGCGCGTGTGAGTCTGCCGACGCTTTGAGCGTCAGCTCCGCGCGCGGTTTGAAGATGAGAAGCTGTCCGGCGTTGAAGATAACACCATCGGGCAGCAACTCGATTGAGCCCTCGACGACGTAGGCCGCGCGCTCTTCGGGCTCGACGGGCAGGGGCAGACTTGCGTCGGCTTCTAAAACGGCGTCGGCGTAGAACATCTCGGAGAGCGTGCTGACCGGCGAGCGTGCGCCGTAGAGCGAGCCCGCGATGAGCCGAACGCGCTTGCCTTCATCTTCTAAGAATGGAAGCACGTCCGCCGCGTGATGAGCGAAGGCGGGCTCGCTCTCTTCGTCGCGCGTCGGCAGCGCCACCCACGACTGGATGCCGAATAGCTCGCCTCCCGTCTGACGATTTTCGGGCGGCGTGCGCTCCGAATGTGCGATGCCGCGCCCGGCGGTCATCCAGTTGACTTCGCCGGGTCGGATGGGCTGAATCGTGCCGAGGCTGTCGCGGTGGAGCAGCTCGCCCTCGAAGAGATAGGTGACGGTGGCGAGGCCGATGTGGGGGTGCGGCGCTACGTCAAGCCCCTTGCCCGCACGCAGTATCTCAGGCCCCATCTGGTCTAAGAAGATGAAGGGGCCGACCATGCGCCTGCGCGCCGAAGGCAGCACGCGCCGCACCTTGAAGCCTTCGACGAGGTCGCGCGCACGCGTCTCGATGACGTGTTCGAGCAGAGGAGAGAGCGAGTCCATTTGCTTTGGCCTCAAACGTAGATTCACAAGCTGACGCTCGCGGGCTCAGAGAGGCTTATGCGAGGTCGAAGAGAAGGATTTCGGCATCCTCGGTGGCAGCGAGGTCGAGCGAGGGCTCGTCGCTCGCGGCAGCGCCGTCTCCGGCCTTCATCATCTTGCCGTTCAGCTCGATTGCTCCTTTGACGACCTGCACCCAGGCGTGCCTGCCCGCTTCGAGCTGATGCCGGACAGTTTCGCCGCTTCTTAAAATGGCGTTATAGAGCGAGACGTTCTGATGAATCTTCAGAGAGCCGTCGCTGCCGCTCTTTGAAGCGACGAGGCGGAGCTTTCCTGTCTTCTCTTCGGGCGCGAAAATTTTCTGGTCGTAGCTGGGCTTGATGCCTTCGGTTTCGGGCAGAATCCAGATTTGCAGGAGATGCACCGGCTCGCTCTCTGAAGCGTTGAACTCACTGTGGCGCACGCCGGTTCCGGCGCTCATGCGCTGCCACTCGTGCGGATGAATCACAGCGCCGTTGCCCATACTGTCGCGGTGCTGGAGGCCGCCCGAGACGACGTAGGTGAGAATCTCCATGTCGCGGTGTCCGTGCGCGCCGAAGCCCTGACCGGGCGCGATGTGGTCTTCGTTGATGACGCGCAGGTGGCGGAAGCCCATGTGGCGCGGGTCGAAATAGTCGCTGAAAGAGAAAGTGTAGCTGGTGTCGAGCCAGCCGTAGTTAGCGTGCCCGCGCTCGTCGGCGGGTCTCAAAGTAATCATCGTATTTCCCCTCTGTTGCCGAAACCAACCCTTTTGTCAAAAACGAATCAGGCGTAGTTGCGCACGGGCGCATCGCGCCGCAGAAGACGGTCGAGACTCCATTCGCCGCCGCCCGCGACCGCGAAGAACAGGAAGACGAAGCAGTAGAGCACGGCCAGCTCGCCCTTGTTCTGAAGCGGCCAGAAGCCCTGCGGCGCGTGTGCCATGAAATAGGCGACCGCCATCAGCCCCGCCAGGATGAAGGCGACCGGACGCGTGAAGAGCCCGACCAGCAGAAGTAGTCCCCCGAAAAATTCGAGCGCACCGGCGACGCCTATCATCGACATGAGCGGCGGCCTCGGCGCTCCCGGCGCGGCGAGGAAGCCGAAGAGTTTCTGCGCGCCGTGCGCGATGAAAAGGAAGCCCGCGATGATACGCAGCACGCTCAGCAGGCGCGGCGTCCAACTCACGTAGAACGAATCGAGATTAGCCATCTTTCTGTCTCCTCCGGGTTAGTGTGTCTAAGTTTTTCCGCCTCGGCCTGCCGGGTCGGTCGGAAAACGGTTGTCGTCGCTTGTCGTTATAACGACTATTTGCGCAAAAAAGGTTACGACGCATCGTTCCGCGCCGCCGCGAGCAGTTTGCTCAAAGATTCAAGCTGCTTTTCTCCGAGATGACCGAGCTGCGCGCGATGACATTCGGCGACGGGTTTGTCCAGCTCGCCGAGCAGCTTGAGACCTTCGTCCGTGATGCGCGCCACGATGCGGCGTCTGTCCTTCGCCTCGCGCTCTCGGGAGATAAGACCGCGCGCTTCGAGGCGGTCGAGCAGGCGCGTGATGTCGGAGTCTTTCGTCACCATCCGCTCGCTGATTTCGCTACAGGAGACGCCCTCTTCTCCCGCGCCGCGCAGGATTCTGAGCGCGTTGTACTGTGTGGGCGTCAGGTCTGCGCGCCCGAGCGTCTCGGCGACGCCGCGCGAGAGCCGCTCCACCGTGCGCAGAAGGCTTATGTAAACGTCCTCCTCCGCGCTCGGCAGAGCCCTGCTCCGCGTCAACTCTCTCAGTCGCCTGGTAGCCACGAAGAGGAATATACTCGTTATGACGACTATTGTCAAGACGAGAATTGCGGGCTCGTCTCCCGGGCGACGGTGAAGGGGCGTCATGGCTCGAACATCTCATGTCGAGCCGGGCACGGCGGAGGCGTAGGCGAGCCAAGCGCTGGCCGAGGCATAGGAAGCTTTCGTCGGCGCAGGCGTCTCTTGTGCGCACGCGAATTTTCTATGGTATATGTTATCGAACGGGCAAATTCTCCGACGAAAAAACAGAGACCTTAAATGTCGAAGACCGACGCAACAGGAAAGAGCATCGTCTCCGAAGGCTTCGAGCCGGAGGGACGACCGACGTGGGCTGAGATAAATCTGGATGCGCTGGCGGCGAATTTCCGCGCCGTGCGCGAGCGTGTGGGGGCGGGCGTGAAGATGATGGGCGTCGTCAAGGCCGACGCTTACGGGCACGGGGCGGTGCGCTGCGCGCGGAGGCTGGCGGCGGAGGGCGCAGACTGGTTCGGCGTGGCGCTGCCGGAGGAAGGCGTCCGGCTGCGCGAGGCCGGAATCCGTCAGCCGATTCTTCTGCTCGGCGGCTTCTGGGAAGGGCAGGCCGAAAGCTGCATCAGGCACGACCTCGTGCCGGTTGTCTATCGCCTCGACATGGTGAGCGCGCTCGACGAGGCGGCGCGACGCGCGAGCGTCGTGCGCGACGTTCACGTCAAGATTGATACGGGGATGGGTCGGCTCGGCGTGCGCTACGACGTGGCGAGCGAGTTCGCCGCCGCGCTCCGACGCTTCGAGCACGTTCGCGTCAACGGCGTGATGACACACTTCGCGGCGGCGGACGACCCCGACCGCAACTGTTTTACGGAAGAGCAGGTGGCGCGTTTTCGTGAGGCGCAAGAGGCGTTTCGAGAGCAGGGGCACGAGCCCACTTTCGAGGACATGGCGAACTCTGCCGGGACACTCGCTTTCCCTTCGGCGTGGGGCAACATGGTTCGACCGGGCGGCGTGCTCTACGGTCTCTGGCGCGACGTGCTGCCGCCGCTCGCCGAGCCGCTCGCGCTTCGAGCCGTGATGTCTGTGCGCTCGCGCATCATCCTTCTCAAGCCGGTTCACAGGGGCGAAACTTTGGGGTACGGATGCACCTTCGAGGCTTCGCGCGAGATGCTCGTGGCGACGCTGCCAATCGGATACCACGACGGCTACATGCGCGGGCTGTCGAATCGTGGGCGCGCGGTCGTCGGCGGCAGGTTCGCTCCGGTGGTCGGGCGCATCTCGATGGATTTGACGCTCCTGGACGTGACGGACGTGCCGGGCGTCGGCGTCGGCGACCGCGTCACGCTGCTCGGGGAGGACGGCGACCTTTTAGTTCCTGCCGAAGACATCGCCAGTACGGTCGGGACGCTCTCATACGAAGTGACCTGCGGCATCAGCGCGCGCGTGCCGCGCGTCTATCTTCCGCAGGAGTGAGGCGGGAGATTCGAGCGAGTTTGAAGTGCGTGCTGACGGAAGCGTCAGAAGAGGCGTGCGACTACGGCGAGTCGCACGCCTCTTTCGTTTGCGGGAAAGGCGAGGGCGCTTTATTGAAGCACGAAGTTGTAGGTGATGAAGCCAGACACTTTGACGGGTTGGTTTGTGAGCAGTGTCGGCGTGAAGCGCACGCGATAGGCCGCCTCGACGGCTGCTTGTCGAAGCAGTGGATGGCCGCCGGTGGCCTGCGCGGAGACGACCTTGCCGCGCTCGTCAACGAGTATCTGCACGGTGACTATGCCCTGCGCGCGCGCGGCTCTGGCGATGGCCGGATAGGCGGGCGTCGGCTTGTCTATGGCTCTGCCGTTGATGACGCCGAGCGAAATCGGCCTTCTTTCGACGGGCGGCGCGGGCGTCGCCTTCGGCGTGATGCGCGGCGGTTCCGGCGCATCCTCCGGGTCGCGGACGATGACTCCGCCGGGCGAGTTGCTGTTCCTCGTGCCGTCGGGGCTGCCGCCGAGCGAAGTCGGGCCGATAGGCCCCGCGTTCTCGACCGGGTCGCTCGTCAGATTACTGATGGCGACAGGCGTTCCGGCGCGCACCTCTCTGGTTTCGCGGCTGGCGATGCGGTCATCTCGATACGGCGTGATGACGGAGACTTCGGGTCTGGAAGCTATCTGCGGCGCGGCGCTGGAGCGCGCGACGGCGCGAGGCGCTTCGCGTGTCTCGGGCGCGGTTTGAGGCTGCGACGGCGGGAAGCGCATAATCATCACCACGTCGAACTGCTGTTCTTCGAGGCGCGCATTGTAAGCGTAGATGCTGCCGACGCCCGCGACCATCAGCAGCACGACATAGAAGGCGAGCGTGCCGAGGAAAAAAGTGCTCTTACGTTTCAGGTCTTTCTTATGCGAGCCTGATTCAATCAAGTTGCCAAACATTCTTCTAGTCCTCCCTCACGCCGGTGCCTTCGGGTCGGGGAGTGCGTCATCAACTTTAGACACCGGCGCGACGCCGTTCGTTCCAGAAATTAGACGATGGACGATAGACGATAGACGATGGACAGAAGCAGACGATGTACAGAAGCAGACAATGGACGATAGACGATGGACGATGGCCTGTCAGTCTCAGCGTCTCTTCTTCTCAATCCTCGTCTCGGAGCCGCTCGCATCCGTCGCCACTAGTCTATCGTCTATCGTCCATCGTCTATCGTCCATTTGTATCTTGAGGCGCAAATCTTTTAGGATGAGTCGCTCTTTTCGTGTTCGATAATCGTGGAGGACAAAGTTTCATGGCGACGAGTGCAGAGTGGCATGAGAATTATGAGAAGATGAGCGAAGAGACGCTTAACTTTTCGCGCGCCATCAAGTCTTTGCAGGAAGAGCTGGAAGCGGTCGATTGGTACAACCAGCGCGCCGAGGCGACGAAGGACGAGCAGCTTCGGCGCATCCTTGAGCACAACCGCGACGAGGAGGTAGAGCACGCCATGATGACGCTCGAATACCTGCGCCGCATGAGCGCCGTCTTCGACGAGCACATGCGGACATACCTTTTCAAGACGGGCGACATCGTCGAGATAGAGAAAGAGGCGGAAGGCCACTGAGAGCCTTCCGCTTTTTCGTTTGAACGAACGCCGGGCTGGTCGCACTTGAATTCATCCGTCGTTGCTCGAAGCGCCTTCGAGGCTGCATCCCTCAGATTTTCAGGCGAGGGAAGCGCCCTTCTGAAGAACATGCCCGAGCCGAAGCGGCGCGTTTGTTGAAGACGCATTCTCAAAGGAAAGGATGACAAGATGGTCGAGCAGCTTGCGGCGACGACCGCGATAGCCCGCGAAGAACTGAACCCCTTCAAGATAGCCACACAGCAGTTTGAGCTGGCCGCCGATTACTTGCAGCTCGACGATTCGCTGCGCCGCGTCCTCAGTAACTCCAAGCGGCAGCTCATCGTCTCCATCCCGGTCAAGATGGATACGGGAGAGGTGCAGGTCTTCGAGGGCTACAGGGTGCAGCACAACATCGCGCGCGGCCCGGCGAAGGGCGGCATTCGCTATCACCCGCGCGTGACGCTCGACGAAGTCAAAGCCCTCGCCGCGTGGATGACCTGGAAGTGCGCGACCGTCGGCATCCCTTACGGCGGCGGCAAGGGCGGAGTGGTCTGCGACCCGAAGTCGATGTCGAAGGGAGAGCTTGAGCGCCTGACGCGTCGGTACGCCTTCGAGATTGCGCCCATCATCGGCCCCGACCGAGACATCCCCGCGCCCGACGTTTACACGGACGAGCAGACGATGGCCTGGATTATGGACACCATCTCGATGGTGCGCGGGCATACGGAGCTGGGCGTCGTGACGGGCAAGCCCGTCGCGCTCGGCGGCTCTTACGGGCGCGCGGAGGCGACGGCGCGCGGCTGTCTCTACGTGCTGCGCGAAGCGTGCCGCGTGCGCGGCGTGTGTCTCGAAGGGGCGCGCGTCGCCGTGCACGGCTTCGGCAACGCCGGAGCCAACATCGCACGGCTCGTCAACGCGGACGGCGCGCGAGTCGTCGCTCTCGCTGATTCGCGCGGCGGCGTCTATAACGAGCACGGCATCGACATCAGCGCCGCTCTCAAGCACAAGGCCGAGACCGAGGCCATCCAGGGCTTGGCGGAGACGGAGCCGATTGCGCCCGAAGATGTGCTCGAAGTCGATTGCGACATCCTTCTGCCCTCGGCGCTTGAGAACAGCATCACGCTCGCCAACGTCGAGCGCGTCAAAGCAAAAATCATCGCCGAGCTTGCCAACGGCCCGACCACGCCCGGCGCAGACCGCGTGCTCTACGAGCGCGGCGTCTTTCTCGCGCCCGACATCCTCGCCAACGCCGGAGGCGTCACCGTCAGCTACTACGAATGGGTGCAGAATCAGTATTCCTTCTTCTGGCCAGAGCGACAGGTCAACGAAACGCTCGAACAGACCATGCGCACGGCCTTCGATGCCGTCCACTCGACCGCCGAGAAATATCGAACCGACATGCGCACCGGCGCTTACATCCTCGCCGTCAGCCGCGTCGCCGAAGCGACCAGCGTGCGCGGGATATTTCCGTGAGACGGACGATGGACGATGGACGATAGACGATAGCCAGTCCGCCTCTTTTCATCGTGCGTAGTCTCAAGGTTCGTTAATGACTATCGTCCTTTTCTGTCGTCCATCGTCTATCGTCCATCGTCCATCGTCCGAGGAGAAAGAGATGCAGGAAAAGATTACCGTCTACGAGAAGCCGACTTGAACGAAGTGCCGCGAGCTGGACAGGCTGCTCCGTGAGAGCGGCGTCAATTACGAGAAGGTGAATTACTACGTCGAGCCTCTGAGCGAAGCTAAGCTGCGCGAGCTTGTCGGCAAGATGGAAGTTTCGCCGCGCGAGCTACTGCGCAAGAGCGAGTCCGCCTACCGCGAGCTGGGGCTCGGCCAACGCGAAGTCTCGGACGAAGAACTCATCGCGCTGATGGCCGAGCATCCCGATTTGCTTCAACGTCCAATCGTCGAGCGAGGCGCACGCGCCGTGCTCGCGCGCCCGGTCGAGAACGTCCGCGCGCTGCTCGAAGACGTTTGAGCTGCGACTCGGTTTTTTAATCACCTCCGCGCCCTCTTTCCCGATGCTTTCTCCGCGCTAAATGTCTTCGTCGCAAGTCTCGCCTGAAAGCTGATAAAGAGGCGCGAAACTGTTAAAATAGCAGTGAAATCGAGAGGTTCGTAACTGCGAGCTTCCCGCCGTTCGGACGGGAAGTTTTTGGCGTTTGAGCCGGGGAGAGGGAAGCGAGTGGCGAAAGCGGCGGGGACGGTTTACGTCTGTCAGAAGTGCGGGCATCAGGAGCGCAAGTGGCTGGGCAAGTGCCCGGATTGCGGCGAGTGGAGTTCGTTTGTCGAAGAGCGTGCGCGCCCCGGTGTCAATCCGAAATCGACGGCGGCACGTGTCGGCGGCTTCGCTCTGCGCGAAGTGAAGCCGATTCGCTACGACGAAATCGAGTCGCAGGACGACGCGCGCGTCTCGTCGGGTATCACGGAGTTCGACCGCGTGCTCGGCGGCGGCATCGTGCCCGGTAGCCTCGTGCTCATCGGGGGCGACCCCGGCATCGGCAAGAGCACGCTGCTGCTGGAAGTGGCAGACAAGTTGAGCGCGGGCGAAGCGCGCGTGCTCTACGTGTCGGGCGAAGAGTCGGAGCGGCAGATAAAGATGCGCGGCGAACGTCTCGGCATCGAAGCTAAGAACCTGTATCTCCTGCCGGAGACGAACCTCGAAAGCATCCTCGATGAAATCGAACGGATAAAGCCGTCGGCCATCATCGTCGATTCAATTCAGACGGTCTTTTCGTCGAAGCTCGAAAGCGCGCCCGGCTCCGTCTCGCAGGTGAGAGAAGTGGCCGGGCAGTTTCTCATGCTGGCGAAGAACCGAACCATCCCGGTCTTCCTCATCGGCCACGTCACGAAAGAGGGCTCGATTGCGGGCCCGAAGGCTTTGGAGCACATCGTCGATACGGTGCTCTACTTCGAGGGCGAGCGACATCACAACCATCGCATCGTGCGCGCGGCGAAGAACCGTTTCGGCGCGGCCAACGAACTCGGCGTCTTCGAGATGACGGGGACGGGGCTCGTGCCCGTCGCCAATCCTTCGGAGATGTTTTTGCAGGAGCGACCCGAAAACGTCGCGGGCTCTGTCGTCACGGCCTGCATGGAAGGGACGCGCCCTGTGCTCGTCGAGATACAGGCGCTCGTCTCCAGCTCGAAATACGGCACGGGGCGGCGCATGGCTCAGGGCTTCGACACAAACCGCATGGCACTCCTTATCGCCATGCTTGAGAAGCGCGTCGGCCTTCAACTGCTCGGCGACGACGTTTTCGTCAACGTGGCGGGCGGCTTAGAGATTGACGAACCGGCGGCTGACCTCGGAGTGGTCGCTGCCATCGCGTCGAGCTTCAAGAGCAAACCCATCGAGCCGCAGACCGCCGTCTTCGGCGAGGTCGGCCTGACGGGCGAAGTGCGCGGCGCGATGCAGGCACAGGTGCGCGCGCGCGAAGCGCAAACCCTCGGCTTCAAAAAAATCGTCATGCCCGCCTCCAACACCGCCGGACTCGAACGCCTCCTCGGCCTACGCGTCGTCGGCGTCCGCTCCGTCGAAGAAGCTTTGGACGAACTTTTCTAAATGATGAATGCGGAATGATGAATGATGAATTAGAAGACAAAGCTTTCTGATTTTCATTCCGCATTCATCATTCCGCATTCATCATTTCTCTTATGCCCGGACAGAGTTTCAGAGGATTTACTGAGCGAGTGGCGCTGGTGGTGGGCGGCGGGCGCGGGGTTGGGCGCGCGGTCGCTTTGCAGTTGGCGTTGGAGGGTGCGCTCGTCGTCGTGAGTTATGGGCGCGGCGACGCGGAGGGCGCGAGCGTCGCGCGCGAGTTGCAGGAGTTGGGGACGCTTGCTCACGCTTTTGAGGCCGACGTGTCGCAGGCCGAAGACGTGCGGCGGCTGTTCGAGCTGGTGAATGAGACTTACGGGCGGCTCGACCTGATGGTGAACTGCGCGGGGCTGGACATCTCTGAATCCGTGCCGCTCGACGAGCTGACGCCGGAGAGTTGGGACAAGGTTCTGAATCTGACGCTCAAAGGGAGTTTTCTGTGCGCGCAGGCGGCTGCCGGACTGATGCGGCGGCGTCCGTCGCCTTCTATCGTCAACGTCGCGCTCGAAGCCGGGCTGAGGGGCGAAAGCGTCGGCGCGCATCTCGTCGCCGCGCACGCCGGAGTCGTCGGTCTGACGAAGGCTCTGGCGCGCGAGCTTGCCCCCCGCATCCGCGTCAACTGCGTCGCCGTCGCCTCGCCGGAAGCGGAGATGCGTAAGTACGATGACTCGCATCAACCTACCCACTCACCGACCGCCGACCTCGGCATCTCGCGCTCCGCGCGCAAGCTCGCTCCCGACGACATCGCACGCTCCTGCATCTACCTGCTTTCCGCCGACGCCGCCTCCATCAACGGCCAGACGCTCATCGTCGGAACGAACAGCAAGTCAGAAGGATGAAGGCGGAAGGCGGAAAGTCTCTGAAGTGGGTTGAGAGTTTTTCTTATTCATCATTCCGCATTCCGCATTCATCATTTCTTTCTGATGACGCGCGGGCGAGGAGCGTGTTAATATCTCGTCGCCATGCGCACGAACACAATCCTCATTAGAATAGTGTTTACAGGTATCCTGGTGGCGGCGGGATACGTGCTGCATCCCGTGCCGAGCTATTTTTCGATTCCGACGAAAATCCTCTCAGCCATCGTCGCCGCGCTGATTGCCGGAACCATCATCCTCTTCGAGATACGCATTCAGAGAGCTTCGCTCAAGACCTTAATCGGCGCGGCCATCGGCTCGATTATGGGCATCGTCGGCGCTTTCCTCATCGGCACGCTCATCAGTCATCAGGAGGCCGGGGCGGTCGCGCCCGAGACGAAAACCTTCCTGACACTGGCGCTCGCCTTTCTGATGGCCTACGTCGGTCTGATGGTCGGCGCGGCTAAGGGCGACTACCTTGAGCTGTCGGCGCTCGGCGGCATCTTCAGCGATAAGACCTCGCGGCGCGACTACAAGATTCTCGACACTTCAGTCATCATCGACGGGCGTATCGCCGACGTGGCCGAGACCGGATTCCTGAGCGGCACGATTATCATTCCGCAGTTTATCCTGCGCGAGTTGCAGCAGGTCGCCGACTCGCCCGACTCCTCGAAGCGCCAGCGCGGGCGTCGCGGCCTCGACATGCTCAATCGACTTCAGAGCAACAATGCGCTCGACATCCAGATAGTCGATACAGATTTCCCTGTGATTAAAGAGGTCGATTTGAAGCTGCTTGAGCTGAGCAAGCACCTGGAAGCCGTCATCGTCACCAACGATTTCAACCTCAACAAGGTGGCGCAGCTTCACGGCGTCACGGTCTTGAACATCAACGAGCTTGCCAACGCCTTGAAGCCGGTCGTGCTGCCCGGCGAAGCGATGCGCGTCTTTATCCTGAAAGAGGGCAAGGAGTATAACCAGGGCGTCGCTTATCTGGACGACGGGACGATGGTCGTCGTCGATAACGCGCGCCGCATGATTGGCAAGAACGCCGACATCGCCGTCACAAGCGTCCTCCAAACCACCGCCGGAAAGATGATTTTCGGACGCCTCTGGGAAGAGTCGCCCGAGAACGGCGGGACGGGCGAGCATCGTTCGACAGGCGAGCATCGCGCCGTCAACGGCTCTCAGCGCCGCCCCTATCAGGGACGCGAATCGCGCTCCGCCGCACCCGCGCACCCGCGCGGCGGCGAACACGGCGAATCGGTGGCAGACTGACAAGAACAGTGACAAGTGAAGAGTGACGAGTGACAAGCAAGACAAAGGCAAGTAAATCGTGAATCGTAAATCGTCAATAGTTAAAAACAGTTCTCTTTCTATTCACGATTTACGATTTACTATTTACTAGGTTTTAGCTTGTCACTCGTCACTCTTCACTTGTCACTTGTCTTATGAATGTTGCTATCATTGCCGCCGCCGGGCAGGGAACACGCATCGGCGGCAAACGCGCCAAGCAGTTTCAGGAGCTTGGCGGCATTCCCGTCATTATTCACACGTTGAGGCGTTTCGAGCGAAGCGCGAGCATCGCAGACGTGGTCGTCGTGCTGCCTTCGAGCGAGACGAGTTCGTTTCTCGCGCTGGCGAGCCGCTACGAATTGCGGAAGCTGGCGCGAGTGGTAGCGGGCGGCTCGTCGCGCACCGAATCCATCTGGCGCGGCCTTCAGGCCGTGCGCGCCGCGACCGCCGAAATCGTCGCCGTCCACGACGGCGTGCGTCCTTTCGTCTCCCCCGAAGAGATTGACCGCACCGTGCGGGCAGCCGAAGAGACCGGCGCGGCGATTCTTGCCGCTCCGGCCACCGACACGATTAAAGAGGTAGCAGACGGGCGCATCACGCGCACGCTCGAACGCTCCCGTGTGTGGCACGCGCAGACGCCCCAATGCTTTCGCTACGACCTGCTGCGCCGCGCCTATGAAAAAGCAATCGCCGCGAATCTCGAAGCCACCGACGACAGCGCCCTCGTCGAACAACTCGGCGTCGCGGTGTCAATCGTCGAAGGCCACGCGCGAAACATCAAAATCACGCGCCCCGAAGACATCGCGCTCGCCGAAATCCTGCTGCGAGATTTTGAAAAGAGTAGCCAGTAGAAGGCGTTTGAATGCTCAAGCTGCTCGAATGCTGCTCCGGCTGCTGAAAGCTTCAGGATGTTTTACTACTGACTACTGTCTACTGACTACTGTCTACTGTTTCTATGTTTCGCATTGGCATCGGAAACGACGTGCACCGTCTGGCGGCGGGGCGGCCTCTGATTCTGGGGGGCGTCCGCGTCGAGTCGGAGTTGGGTGCCGAGGGACATTCCGACGCCGATGCGCTGGCTCACGCGATTACGGATGCAGTCCTCGGCGCGCTCTGCGAGGGCGACATCGGAGTTCATTTTCCCGAACGCGACCCGCAGTGGAAGGATGCAGATAGTCTGGAGCTTTTGGCGCGCGTCGTCTGGCTGGCGACGAGAGAGGGCTTTCGCGTCGGCAACGTCGATGCGACGGTGATGCTTGAGCGCCCGCGTCTTCGCCCCTACATACAGCAGATGAGAGAGAAGCTGTGCTCCGTTTTGAACGTCGAGATTAATTGCGTGAGCGTCAAGGCCAAGACGGGCGAAGGGCTCGACGCCGTCGGCGAAGGTCGCGCCGTCCGCGCGCAGGCCGTCGTGCTGCTGGAAAAAGCCTGAAAGCAGAGGTCGGAAGTTAGAGGTCAAAGGTCAGTTTTTCGCAGACTCAAACGCGTGCGCTTTTAGAGTTAACTTCCCATTTCTCAGTCGTCCGGTTTTATCTGACATCCGGCGTCTGGCATCCGACATCTATCCTATGAGACCGCAGGACGTGATACGGCGAAAGCGCGAGGGCGGCGAGTTGTCGCGCGAGGAGATAGCCTTTTTCGTCGGCGGCGTGACGCGGGGCGAGTGGGCCGATTACCAGGCGTCGGCGCTTTTGATGGCGATTTTTTTGCGCGGGATGGGCGCGGCGGAGACGGCGGCTCTCACGGAAGAGATGCTGCGCTCGGGCGAGGTGCTCGACTTCTCGGACATCGCGCGCCCGAAGGCCGACAAGCATTCGACGGGCGGGGTGGGCGATAAAACGTCGCTCGTCTTAGCGCCGCTCGCGGCGACGGCGGGCGTCTGCGTGCCGATGATTTCCGGTCGCGGCCTCGGACACACGGGCGGCACGCTCGATAAGCTCGAAGCCATACCGGGCTTTCGCGTCAATCTTGAGCTGGCGGAGTTTCGCTCCGTTCTGGAACGCGTCGGCTACGCGATGATTGGGCAGACTTCCGACATCGCGCCCGCCGACCGGAAGCTCTACGCGCTGCGCGATGCGACCGAGACGGTCGAGGCGCTGCCGCTCATCGTCGCCTCGATTATGTCGAAGAAACTGGCCGCAGGTTTGGATGCGCTCGTGCTCGACGTGAAGACCGGAAGCGGCGCATTTATGCGCGAGGAAGAACAGGCGCGCCAGTTGGCTCGCGCGATGGTGGAGACGGGCGAGAGGTTCGGCGTCAGGTGCGAGGCGCTTTTGACCGACATGAATCAACCTCTGGGGCGAGCCGTCGGCAACGCGGTCGAGACGGCGGAATGCCTGCACATCCTTCGCGGCGAAGTGAACGAGGCCGTGCGCCCCGTGCTCGATTTGTCTCTGGAGCTGGCGGCGCGGATGGTCGCTTCGACGGGCACAGAGCCGACGCTCGACGCGGCGCGCGCGCGTGTGCAGAAGGCTCTGGATTCGGGCGAGGCGCTCGAGTGTTTCCGCCGAAACGTCGAGGCTCAGGGGGGCGACGCGCGCGTGTGCGACGAGCCTTCGCGCGTGCTCGATTTGTCGCTCGCGGAAGTGCGGGTAGAATCGAAGCGCGCGGGATTCGTCGCGCGGGTGGACGCGGCTGAGATTGGTCGTGCCGTCACGTCGATTGGCGGCGGTCGCTCGCGAATGGAGGATAGGATTGACGCCGGAGTCGGCTTCCTCGCCGAAGTGAAAATCGGCGACGGGGTGAAAGCCGGGGACGTGCTCGGCCTGCTCCTGTGCCGCGACGAAGCGCAGGGCGCTGAGGCGCGCGAGCGTATCCGAAACGCTTACGCCATCGACGACGCGCCGCCCCCAATCCCTTTACTCGTCAAGGAAGTTATCACCGCATGAAGCTATCCAGACTGTTTCTGTGCGCGCTTGTCGTGTGCGCGCTCGCGCTCGGCGCGTCGTCTTGCAATATGCAGGAGAACCGCGCGGCGGGCGACAAGGCGAAGGTTCACGTCGGCATCGTCTTCGACACGGGCGGCAAAGACGACCGCTCGTTCAACGCCGCGGCCTGGGAAGGCGTCCGTCGCGCGGCGCGAGAGTTTCCCATCGTGCTGCGCGACGTTGAGCCGGGCGACCCGACTTCGGTCGAGCCCGCGATTCGCGCCTTCGCCGAAGAGGGCTACGACTTAATCATCGGCGTCGGCTTCGAGCAGATGCCCGTCGTCGAGCGCGTGGCGAAGGATTACCCGAAGCTCAACTTCGCCGTCATCGACGGAGAGATAAAACTTCCGAACGTCGCCTCCCTGCTCTTCAAGGAGCATCAGGGCTCTTACCTCGTCGGCATGATTGCCGCTAAGAAATCGCAGACCGGCGTCGTCGGCTTCATCGGCGGCATGGACATTCCGCTCATCCATCGCTTCGAGACCGGCTACGCCGAAGGCGCTCGCTCCGTCAATCCGAACATCCGCGTCATCTCGAACTACGTCGGCGTCACCGCCGACGCGTGGAACAATCCTGGCAAGGGGAAGGAGCTGGCCGTCTCGCAGATTGAGAAGGGCGCGGATGTCATCTTCACGGCGGCGGGCAACTCCGGTCTCGGCGCGTTCGACGCCGTCGAGCAGCGCGACCGGTTCGTTATCGGCGTCGATTCAAACCAGAACTGGGTCAAGCCCGGACGCGTCCTGACGAGCATGGTCAAGCGCGTCGATGTCGCCGTCTACCAGATGGTGAAAGACAAGGTGGAAGGAAAATTTCATCCCGGCATCCACGTCTTCGGCCTGGAGAACGAAGGCGTCGGCTACGCCCTCGACAAGTACAACGAGCCGCTCATCCCGCCCGACGTGCTCAAAGAAGTGGAAGCGGCCAAACAGAAAATCATCGGCGGCCAGATTCAAGTGACCGATGCAATGGCTAAATAGGGGTTGGGGGTTAGGGGATGGGGGATGGGGACGAGTCGGCTTAGCATGCTGCTCAACCTCTTCCCTAACCCCCCACCCC
>DASWNP010000006.1:0-174958 GCA_036399175.1 Pyrinomonadaceae bacterium
GTTTTCGGTTTTCAGTTTTCAGAGAAGAAGCGATGCCTTGTGCTGAAAACTGAAAACCGAAAACTGAAAACTGCTTCATCGTTCATCGTTCCGCGTTCATCGTTTGCAACTCGTCACTGCATTACATATACTGCCAGCAGAGTTGATTCCTTAACGATTCGGAGTTGTTCTGAAGACCTTGCAGCCTGTCACACATCAGGGGCGCTTGAATGCAGAGGGCTTTCGCTTTGCGATTGTGTCGAGCCGTTGGAACGATTTTCTGACGGCGCGGCTCGTCGAGGGCGCGCTCGATGCGTTGGAGCGTCTGGGTGCGAACGAGGAGGCGGTCGAGCACTTCAAAGTTCCTGGCTCGTTCGAGCTTCCGCTGACGGCTCGCAAGGTGGCCGAGACGGGGCGCTTCGATGCGGTCATCTGTCTGGGGACGGTGATTCGCGGGCAGACCCCGCACTTCGATTATGTCGCGGGCGAGGCGGCCAAAGGCATCGCGCAGGCGGCGCAGCAGACGGGCGTGCCGGTGCTCTTCGGCGTCGTCACGGCGGACACGCTGGAGCAGGCGATTGACAGGGCGGGAGTCAAAGCTGGCAACAAGGGGTTCGAGGCCGCGATGTCGGCTGTCGAATTGGTCAATCTTTACAGGGAAGCATTTTCCAAATGATGAATGATGAATGCGGAATGATGAATGTGAAGGCAAAAGCATTTTGTTTTCATTCATCATTCCGCATTTCGCATTCCGCATTTATTAACGAGTATTATGGGTTCCAGGCGTAAGGCGCGTGAATGCGCCTTGCAGATGCTCTTTGCGGCTGATGTCATGGGTGCGGAGCGTGCCGACGAGTTGGTACGCTCCTACTGGCAGGAGTTGAGCGACAGCGAGACGGACGACGCGGCGCGTGAGTTTGCTTCGCGCCTCGCCGTCGGCACGCTGGCGCACGTCGAAGAGATTGACGAGCGGATTCGCTCGCGCGCCGAGCACTGGCGCATCTCTCGCATGGCCGTCGTTGACCGCAACGTTTTGCGCCTCGCCGTCTACGAATTTTTGCACGAGCCGACGCCGCGCACCGTCGCCATCAACGAGGCGCTCGAAATCGCCCGCCGCTTCTCCACCTACGAAGCGACGCAGTTCATTAACGGCATCCTCGACGCCATCAAGCGCGACCTCGACCACGAGCGTCCGCAGGCCGACTCCGACACCGAGGAAGAACCCGAGCCCGCAGCCGACTCCCCCTCCGACGACGAAGACACTACCGGCGAACGCACCGCCTCAGCGTAAAACAGAGGTCAGAGGTCTGAGGTCAGAAGTTAGTAAAAACCAAAGCTTCGCTTTAAACGCGCCTCGTCTTGCTTTGCTTTTGTCTTTCACTGACCTCTGACCTCTTCTTTTATGGACGACCGCTTCCTTCCAGAATTTCTGGCCGAGGCCGAAGACCTGCTCGAAGCGTTGTTCGCCGACATCGAGGCGCTGCGCGCGAGGCACGGGGAAGGGCGCGCGCGGCGCGAACTGGTTGGGCGCATCTTCCGGCAGGTGCATACCATCAAGGGCGCGGCGCTGGCCGCAGGGCTCGACGCGACGGGCAGAATCGCACACGAGCTTGAATCGCTTCTGGACGGCGTGCGCAGAGGGCGCATCGCGGTCGAGCCCGCTCTGCTCGACGCTTTCGAGGACGGTGTGCAGGCCGTCTCGGAGAACCTGAGCGCCGCCTCGCGCGGCAGAGAGCCCTCTTCACCCGGCCATGAAGTAATCGAGCGTCTGCGCCGCTTCGCGCCGCCCGCGTCCGACGCTCGCAGTGCCCATCCGCTCGACGATACTGCCGTCGCTGCCCTCGACGCTTTGCCCGAAGAGATTGCCCGGTCGCTCGGCGAACACGAGCTGCACCGGCTGCGTGAAACGACCGCCGAAGGCGCGACGCTTCACGTCGTCCGCGCCGATTTCGACCTCGGCTCTTTCGACGAGCAGTTTCGCTCGCTCAGCGACGCGCTCACACGGACGGGCGAAGTTATCTCGACGCTGCCCGGCGTCGAACCCGGCAGACCCGACCGCGTACACTTCAAGCTCCTCTATGCCACCCACGAGAGTCGCGCCGAGCTTTCCGCACGCGTCGAGCCTTTCGGCGGCGTCGTGCTGCCGCCGGAGACGAAGGCCAACGGCGCAGGAGAGAAGCGACCGGGCGCAGCCTTCGTCGGAAGCCTCCGCGCCGGTGAAGGCGAGGCGGAGAGTCGCGCGCCCGAGAGCCGCGCCGAGACAGGTGCAGCGCGCGCCTCGTCTCCGCCTTCTTCGATTACTTCTTCCGCCGCTTCCGTCTCCGACGCTTCTACGGCTGCTGCCCTGACGAGTCTCGTGCGCGTGCCGCTCGGAGAACTCGACGACCTCATCTCTACGGCGCACGAACTCTTCAACGAAACGCTGGCGGCCATCGACCTCGGCAATAAATCGCGCCGCGACGACGACAAAGACGCTCAATCATCCGACGCTTCCGACTACGAGGAGACGCGCGTCGCCGACATCCGCCGACGCTTTCTCGCGCTCGAAGAGCGACTCATCGGGCTGCGGATGGTTTCGGTGAAGCAGACGCTTGAGCGCGTGGCGCGAGCCGGTCTGAGCGCAGCTCGCCTCGCCGAAAAGAGTCTTGAGATAGAGCTTTCGGGCGGCGAAGTGCGTCTCGACAAATCGCTCGCCGACGCCATCGCCGACCCCCTGCTTCATCTTCTGCGCAACGCCGTCGATCACGGCATCGAGCCGCCCCTCGAACGACTCGCGGCGGGCAAGCAGGAGCGCGGGCGCATCCGTCTCGAAGCGGAGGCGGAAGGCAGTCGCGCCGTGCTGCGCGTCGCGGACGACGGGCGCGGCATCGACCCCGAACGCATCGCGCGCGCGGCCGAGGCGCAGGGAATCTTCGAGCCCGGCGCGAAGCTCGACGAGCAGCAGGCGCTTCGGCTCATCTTTCGCCCCGGTTTCTCGACCGTAGGCGAGGCTTCGTCGATGTCCGGGCGCGGCGTCGGCCTCGACGTGGTCGAGAGCACGGTCGAACAGCTCGGCGGCGAGCTTCGCGTCTGGAGCCGCGCGGGCGCGGGCACGACTTTCGAGATGCGCCTGCCGACGACGCTGGCGCTCGTCTCGGCTTCAATCATCCATTCGTCCGGCTCTCAATACTGCGTCGATGCGAGCCACATCCTCGAAGAAGCATTCATCTCATCGAGCGACATCGAGCAGGGCGGAGACGGCCGAAGCTTTGCGCTCTGGCGCGACGAGAGTCTGCCGCTCGTCAGTATGAGCGCGCTGCTCTCGAAGGATGATGAGCCCGCAATCGCAAACGTCGCAGAGGGCGAGAGCATGCCCGTCATCATCTCGCGCGTCGCCGCGCGCAGCATCGAAGCCGAGCAGGAGGGCGCGGCTCCGAAGCGCGCGGCTGTGGCTGTCGAAAGATTCGGAGGCAGGAGCGAGGTGCTGGTGCGCAGCCTCGGGCGACACTCGACGCGCTGGCGCGGCATCGGCGGCGCAACCGAACTCGGCGACGGCACAATCGCGCTCCTGCTCGACCTGCCGCGACTTTTAGAGATGAAGATGGCGAGAAGGTTTTAGGAAGAAGACTGTCGGACGGAAGCGAAGCCGCTCTAACTTTCGAGGGAAAGTTAGAGCGGCTTCGTTTGTGAGTGCGCCAGTGTCGATTTCGCCTTCGCCTTTTAACGAATGACGATGCCGACGCCGATGCGGAAGTTGTGCTGGGTGCGGTCGCCGAGACGGGTCGGGTTCCAGTCGAACTGGACGGCGCGAATGTCTAGGCGGTCGCTGACGCGGAAGTCGATGCCGCCGCCGAAAGCTCCGGCGAGGCCGGTCTCGGATTCGTCGATGTTGGTCGGGCAGGGCACGCCGATGACCTGAGCGCAGACCACCTGATCAACGTCGGCTCGCGCGATGGCCGCGCCGACGAGCGCGTGTGCGAACGGCTTGACGGTCGCCGTCTTCGAGTTGTCCTTAATCTGCACGCCGCCGAGGATGTTGTGCAAATCGGCGTCGATGAAGTCGAACGACTTGCGGTGGAACGAGTAATCGGCCTTGAGTCCGACGTAGCGCGAGACGTTGCCGGTAATCGAGGTGTTGAAGCCGTTGAAGCCTTCACGCTCGTCGATGATGTCGTCGAAGTCCGGGTCGTCGTCGGCGATGTTTGTGTCCACGCGGTTGTGCGAGAAACCGGCGAAGAAGTTGACCTTGTTGTAGTCGTCGGTGGAAACGGTCTGCGCGAAGGTGAAAGGCGCAGAGCAGGCGACTAGAATCGCCAGTATGATTAGTTTTCGCATTTCTGTATTCTCCCTGTCTGTTTTATGAAAGCAGAGCTTGATAAGCTCCTTGTAGTCCGAAAGCCTTCGGAGGCATTCCGCCAGTCTTCCTTGAGCGACACGAGCCGACCGAAAGCAGTCGAACCGAACTCGCCGGAGACGAACTCCGACATATCCTGACAGCGTCCGTCTTCAGACAAAGCTGACGCCATTTGCTTCTCGAAAGAGAAAGCAAGCGAACGTATGGCAAGATGGATGCCGGAGCTTTTGTCGAGACGATTCGCGTTGAAAATGCGTCGAGCGCCTGTTGAAGATGAGGTTGTCAGGATGCCGGGGCGCAGCAAAAACCTGACTGTTGTAAGTTCTCCTCCGAAGTCTCAGAAGGTCGGTTTAGGTCTCAGCCAATTCTGGCCGACGCTTGTGCCAATCGGTCGCCTGCTGAAAGCGCGCGGCCAAATCAATAACCGCATAGTCGCTCCAGGCAGGGCCGACGAGCTGTATTCCTGTCGGCAGAAAGTTCTCTCCTAAACCGTTCGGGATTGAGATGGCCGGTACTCCGACGAGGTTGCTCGCGCCGATGGGAGACGATGCGTTGATGCCTGGATATGCCTGGTCGAAGGTCTTGTCGATAGGATATGAAACGGTTGCGCGAGAGGGCGCAACAAGTATGTCAATCTTTTGAAACATCTCTCGCCAAGCGCGACGCATCGGCACGCGCAGGCGCATCGCGTGCAGGTAATCGACCGCCGTCACGAGCGAGGCCGCGAAGCCTCCGACGCGCCCTTCGGGCGAAGCCAACTCCCTGACGCGCCCCGACTCGATGAGGTCTCGAAAGGCGCTCGCGCCCTCGGCATCGACGATTGTTCCGACCGCCTGGCCGTATGGAAAATCCGGCAGCTTCACGTCCATCTCGACGCGTCCCAGTCGCTTCAAAACGTCGAGCGAGCGCAGGAAATTCTCGCGCACTTCGGGTTGCGCCTTCTCGTATGAATCCTTCATTACGCCGATGCGCAGTTGCCGTCGCGGCTCTATTCTCGCGCCGCGCCGCGTGCGAGACGACGCTTCGGCAGCACGATTGAAAAAGGCTGCGGGAGTGACGAGCTTAGAGGCGGGCTGCGAGGTCGGGTCGAGCGGGTCTTCTCCGGCGATGGCCTGCATGACGAGCTGGCAATCTTCAGCCGTGCGACACATGGGGCCGAGCTTGTCGAGCGTCCAGCATAAGGCCATCGCGCCGTGGCGAGAGATTGCGCCGTAAGTCGGCCTGAAGCCCGAGACTCCGCAGAAGGCCGAAGGCGTGATAATCGAGCCGGACGTTTCCGAGCCAATGGCGAAAGCGACGAGCCCTGCGGCCACCGCAGAGCCGGGCCCCGAAGACGACCCGCCGCTCCAGAAGTCTGTGTTCCAGGGCGTCAGACAAGCGCCCGTCCAGCTCGCATGAGCCTGGTTATAACCCATGCCTCCGGCAAGCTCTATCATCGAAAGCTTGGCGACGAGCACCGCGCCCGCTTCGCGCAGACGGCGTATGACGGTCGCATCGAAATCGAAGCGCTGGTCTTTGTAAGGCGTCGCGCCCCATGTGGTCGGAGCTTCGCGCGTGGCGAGCAGGTCTTTCGCGCCGTAAGGGATGCCGTGCAGCGCGCCCCTATAACGACCCGCGCGAATCTCTCGCTCCGCCGCGCGCGCCTCCCTCATCCCCGACTCGCGCATCACCGTCGCCACCGCGCCCAGACGCTTCCCGTATCTCTCCAGCCGCGAAAGATACGCTTCCGCCAACTCCACCGGCGACAAACGACGCGCACGAATCATCGCCGACAACTCGCGCACCGACAGAAAGAAAATTTCTTCAGGCTCCATAAAGAATCCTCATGAGAAATGATGAATGCGGAATGCGGAATGCGGAATGATGAATGAAAAGCAATTTGTCTTTCATTCATCATTCATCATTCCGCATTCATCATTTGTCTTTATCCTGTCCATTCATGTTTTATTTCCTGTTATGTTGCTCAAGCGATGAAGGTGAAGTCGGGCTCGTCGGCGTTTGTGAGCTTGGAGGCGCGCAGGCGCTCCGAGGTTCTGACGTTGCCTTCGAGGTCGCGTTTGACTCTCTCCATCTCGGCGGGCGTGAGCTTGTCGCCGAAGCGCTGGCGCGCGACTTCCGTATAGGCTTCGGCGAGCGGCGAGGGCGGCTGCTGCGCCGAAGGAGTCGGCGAGGGCTCCGGGTTGGGGGGCGCGGGCGCTTGCTTGGCGGCGGGCGGCGTCTGCGCGCTCGCGTTGTCGCCCCGGCGCGTTGCTGCGGCGAGCGGCGCGGCGACGAGGGCTGCGGCGACCGAAGTGGTAAAACGTCTGCGCGTGGTTCGCTGGTGCGAGTCAGGCTGTTTAGAGTTTTTCATGTTCTGCTGTCCGTCGAGCGGAATCGAAATTTAAGCTGCCTTCAGGTCAACGCAGCATTCGGCGCAGCGCGTCGCTTTCAGAGGGATGGTGGAAAGGCAGAAGGGGCAGTCTTTGGTCGTCGCCGGGGCGCTGGTTTCCTGTTTGCTCTTCAAACGGTTGACGGCGCGCACAATCAGGAAGACGACGAAGGCGACTACCAAGAAGCTGACGATGTCGTTGATGAAAGAGCCGTAGGCGATGACGGGGATGCCCTTTTCTTTGGCTTCGGCGAGCGACAGGGGCGTGCCCTTCGACGTGTCGAGCGCGTAGAAGAGGCTTGCGAAATCAATCCTGCCGAGCAGCATTCCGATGGGCGGCATGATGATGCCCTCGACGAGCGAGGTGACGATTCTGCCGAAGGCCGCGCCGATGACGACCGCCACCGCGAGGTCGATGACGTTGCCGCGATTGATGAACTCCTTAAACTCTTTCCACATCCCCGAGCCCCTCCGGAATGAGCGAGAATAGTTCGAGCGTGATGCTTTTACGACAGACGAAGGCTTGAGTCAACACCGAGACGCGCGGCGCTCAGGCGAGGCGTCTCACGACGGATGCAATGAAAGCCGGATGGTGGTAGGCTATATGCTCAGTCTATAGCCTATCAAAACCAGCGCCGCCGCCTCGTCCGAACGAAGCGCGCGGGCGGCGACTTTCGGGAGAGGTGAGAGCCTTGAGCGAACAGAACAGAACCGATTACTCGGAATTCATCGCGGAAAATTTCGGAGCCAACGCCACTTACGTCGAAGCTCTGCTGAGCCGTTTTCGGAGCGACCCGTCGCTCGTCGATGAGTCCTGGCGCGTCTATTTCACGGAGATGCTCGGCGGTGAAACGGCTCCGACAGCGACTGCTGCCAGCAGCGACGCGACAACGCAGGCGACCGAGAACGGGCGCGCAGGCGCAGCCGCTTCCGCAACAGTGGACGGAAACGGCGCGGCAGCCGCAGCGACGCCGCGCGCGAGCGAGACGGCGACGACAGCCGCGTCTCAGCAGCCGCAACCGTTCGCGGCATCTTCGGCTCAAGCCTCCGTAGCGCCGACCGCCTCGCAGGCTCAGGGCACGAGCGCCGCCACTGCTTCTACGGCCGCCGCTCCGGCGCAGGGCACAGCCAGCACAGCGACCGCACCGGCGGCGTCTGCCAACGTCGAGGCCGCGCCGATTCGCGGCGGCGCGCTCAAGATTGTCGAGAACATGCAGACGAGTCTGACTGTTCCGACGGCGACCTCGAACCGGCAAGTTCCCGTCAAGGTGCTGGAAGAGAACCGCACCATCATCAACCGGCATTTGAAGGAAGCGGGGCGCGGCAAGGCTTCGTACACGCATCTGGTCGCCTTCGCTCTTCTTCGCGCGCTCGAACGCTTTCCCCATCTGAACGACGGCTTCGTAGTAGTCGGCGGCACGCCTTCGCGCGTGCGTCGCCCCGAAGTCAATCTCGGACTCGCTATCGACCTTGAGAAGAAAGACGGCTCGCGCACCCTTCTCGTCCCGAACATCAAGAACGCGGGCGCTCTCAACTTCACACAGTTCCTCGCCGCCTACGACGACATCATTCGTCGCGCGCGCGAAGGCAAGCTCGGCGTCCCCGATTTTCAGGAGACGACCGTCAGCCTGACGAACCCTGGAACTATCGGCACTGTAGCTTCAACGCCGCGACTGATGGCGGGGCAGTCCGTCATCATCGCGACGGGCGCAATCGAGTATCCGGCGGAGTATCACGCGATGGCTCCCGAAGCCCTCTCGCAGCTCGGCATCAGCAAGGTTTTCACCATCTCTTCGACCTACGACCACCGCATCATACAGGGCGCGGAGTCGGGCGCGTTTCTCGCGCTCGTACATGAATTGCTGCTCGGCCAGCACAATTTCTACGAAGACATCTTCCTCGACCTCGGCATCTCCTACCAGCCTCTGCGCTGGTCGATTGACCGCAACCCGGCCTTCTTCGGCACCGACCGCACGCGCGACCACATCGTCAAGCAGGCGCGCGTGCTGGAGTTGATTAACGCCTACCGCGTGCGCGGCCATCTCGTCGCCGACATCGACCCGCTTCACGCCGTCCCCGTCCAGTATCATCCCGAACTCGACATCGAGACCTACGGGCTGACCATCTGGGATTTAGACCGCGAGTTCATCACTGGCGGCCTCGGCGGCAAGGAAAGCGCCAGCTTGAGAGAGATTCTCGACGTGCTGCGCCGCGCTTACTGCGGCAAGGTCGGCATCGAGTACAGGCACATCCAGAGCAAGGAGCAAAAGCTCTGGATACGCGAGCGCATCCGGCAGGAGTTCGTCGATCCGGAGCCGCTCGCGCCCGAAATCCGCAAGCAACTCTTACGCAAGCTCATCGCCGCCGAGCAGTTCGAGCGTTTCCTGCACACGAAATATCTCGGGCAGAAGAGATTTTCGCTCGAAGGCTGCGAGACGATTATCCCTCTGCTCGACCAGTTGATAGAGGGCGCGTCGGCGCGCGGCGTCGAAGAGATAATGCTCGGCATGGCGCATCGCGGACGACTGAACGTGCTCGCCAACGTCGTCGGCAATTTCAGCGAGCGCATCTTCACGGCCTTCGAGGGCACGGCGCACCCGAGTTTCCCTGCGGACGAAGGCGACGTGAAATATCATCAGGGCGCGGTCGGCGAAAGGGAGACGACGAGCGGGCGCAGGGTGAAAATCACGCTCTCGCCGAATCCGAGCCACCTTGAATTCGTCGACCCTGTGGTCGAAGGCATGGTGCGCGCGCGTCAGGACGTTTTGCAGAGCGACTCGAACGTGGCGCGCGAGCAGGCCATCGACCTCGTGATGCCTGTGCTCCTGCACGGCGACGCGGCCTTCGCCGGTCAGGGCATCGTCATGGAGACTCTCAACCTCGCAGACCTTCGCGGCTATCGCACGGGCGGAACTATTCACATCATCGTCAACAACCAGATAGGATTTACCACATCGCCCGAGCAGGGACGCTCCACCATCTATTCGACCGACGTGGCGCGCATGACGCAGCTTCCGATATTTCACATCAACGGCGACGACCCCGAAGCTGCTTACCGCGTGCTCCGCATCGCGCTCGAATACCGGCAGGAGTTCAACAAGGATGTCGTGCTGGACGTGGTCGGCTTCCGCCGCCTCGGTCATAACGAGGGCGACGAGCCGAGCTACACGCAGCCCTTGATGTACGCGCGCGTCAAGGCGCATCCCGGCGTGCGCGCCATCTACGCCGAACGTCTCATCCGCGAAAAGGTTTTAACCGAGGCGGACATGCAGCAGATGATTGAAGAGCGCGTCGCGCGCTACGAAGAGGGCTTACAGCGCGCGAAAGAGGTTGTCCGAAACAAGCCGCCGAAGACGGAAATTTCAGTCGTCCAGGAGGAAGACGGCTCGGGCGTAGTCGAGACGGGCGTCTCCGCCGACATCATTCGTCAGATAGCGCATCGCATCGCGGTCGTGCCCGAAGGCTTCAACGTCAACCCGAAGATGGTCAGCCAGCTCGCGCGCCGCGCGAAGATGGGCGAGGGCGCTCTGCCTATGGATTGGGCGTTCGGCGAGCTGATGGCCTTCGGCTCGCTCGGCCTCGAAGGCACGCGCGTCCGATTGAGCGGGCAGGATTCCGGGCGCGGCACTTTCAGCCAGCGACACGCCATTCTCTACGACACGCAGACCGGCAAGCCCTGGACGCCGCTCGCAGAGCTTGCCGTTTACGAAAACGGTCGCCCGCGCATAGAGGTCTTCGATAGCTCGCTCTCGGAGCAGGGCGTTCTGGGTTTCGAGTACGGCTACACGGTCGTCGAGCAAAGCGCGCTCGTCATGTGGGAAGCGCAGTTCGGAGATTTCTCAAACGGCGCGCAGGTCATCATCGACCAGTTCATCTCGCCTTCGGTCGATAAGTGGCAGCAGGCTTCGCGCCTCGTCATGCTGCTGCCGCACGGCTACGAAGGACAGGGGCCCGAGCACTCTTCCGCGCGCCTTGAGCGTTACCTACAGCTCTGCGCCGAAAACAACATGCAGGTCTGTTACCCGACCACACCCGCGCAGTATTTTCACCTCCTGCGCCGACAGGTCAGGCAGGAGATTGCGCGCCCGCTCGTCGTGATGACGCCGAAGAGCCTTCTGCGACTTCCGGCGGCGACTTCCTCGGTCGAAGAGTTGACGCGCGGCGGCTTCCTACCCGTTATCGACGATACGGAAGTCGTGCGGCGCGAAGCCGTCCGCCGCCTCGTGCTTTGTAGCGGAAAAGTCTTCTACGATTTGGCGGCGGCGCGAAAGAAGTCGGGCGACGAGCGCGTCGCCATCCTGCGGCTCGAACAGTTCTACCCGTTTCCGGAAAAGCGCCTGCGCGAAATCTTCGCCCAATATCCAAATGCCGCGCAGCTTGTCTGGGCGCAGGAAGAGCCTAAGAACATGGGCGGCTGGACGTTCGTCGAGCCGCGATTGATGAACATGCTCAAGGGCTGCGAGCGCCCCTTCTACGTCGGGCGCGTCGCCTCCGCAAGCCCCGCCACCGGCTCCTACACGATTCACGAGATGGAGCAGCGCCAATTAGTCGATAACGCTCTCACAGTCGATGCGCCCTTCATCTCCGACGCCAGCACCGACCGCTTCGCCGGTCAGGCCGACGCGTGAAAAGCAAGGATGAAGGCGGAAGTAGGAAGGATGAAAGTCTCTGGACGGCGTTGGATGAGTTCTTACTTATCTTTCTGCTGCGCCTTGTTCTTCATCATGCTGGCGTGCTCGCAGGGTTCTGCCCACGCGCAGACGCTTGGGGAGCTTCTGCCGAAGGCGGACGACTTATATCGCCCCGACCCGGAGCCGTGCACGGGTGAGACGCCGCTTGCGGGGGCGCGCGAAGTGAAGGTCGTCGTCAGGGATAACAAGAACGCGTGGCTGGTGGGCTTGGCGGGCGAGCGAGTCGTCTGGAAAAAGCAGTTCGTCCTGAAGGAAGAGCTGAACACGCCGAAGACCTATCCTTCGTGCAAGGGGCGGACTGTCGAGCTGTATTCGCAGTTTCCTTTCTCGGCGGGAGCGACGATTCAGACTTTCAACTGGGACGGCGAGACGCTTCGCTTCGTCTCGATGCGCCGGGAAGACCCCTCGGCGGAGTTTGTCGAAGCGGCAATCAAGGCCGCCGAGTCGGGCGACGCGCGCAAGCTCAAGGCCATCTTCACGCCGCGCGAGGAAGGCGACATCGGCGTCCTCTACCCGCATCGCTACATCAACAACTCGACGCTCGCCGACGCCATTCGTCGCGGTCACGCCGCCGCGCTCAAGCTGCTCAAGGAAGGCCGCAGCCGCGAAGCCGCCGAGCGCCTCTCGCTCATGTTCGACACGACCGCCGACCTGAGCAATCTCTCGATGGGCGAAGTCGAAGCGAAGGATGGAAGGCTCGGGCGCTGGCTCGCCGTCTGGAAGGCCGAGGAGATAGACGCCAAAGACTACCTGACTGCGCTTAACGACTACGGCTACTTTCTACAACAAGCGGGCGACAACCGCGCGGCGCTCCCCGTCTTCGAGGCCGTCGTTCGCCTCGCTCCACAGCGCGCCGTCGCGCGTCTCAACCTCGCCGACTCGCTCTGGGCGCTCGGAGACGTAGATGATGCGAAGCGGCAATACCAACTCTATCAACACATGATGACGGCTGACGACAAGCGCGACCGAATCCCCGCGCGCGTCGCCGAGCGACTGAAATAGAAGCGCCCCGCTCCGACAATAAACGCGCCGCCCCCGCGTCGCCTCGCCCGGAAAGCTTACTGCGAGGGCGCGAAGAAGAGACCGCTCACGACAGCATTCGCCGCGCCCACACTCAACACCCTTATTCTCAGATGACCCTTCAGCTTCCAAACTACGTACTTCCCCTGCGCGAAATCCGAGAGATTACGACTGTCGAGCAGCGCGCCCGTCGTCGCATCCTTCACCTCGAAGGAAAGAGCGCGTCCGGCCGTCTCCCAATCCAGACAATAAAGCGCAAGCTGATGTTCCTGTCCGTCCGTCAGGTTGATGTCGAAGGTCATCTCCGTCCAGTTGTACCACGCCGAGGCGATTCTGCCGCCGCCGGCAGCCCGTTCTAATGCGCGCAGGTCGGTGGTGGAAGGAGTCCAAGTGTAAGGGTTCGCGCCGGTGAGACCGATTTGCGCGTAGGCCGGATAGCTAACAGCATCGTTGACTATTTCATAGCCGTCAGAGCCGTAGACGCCTCTCCAGTTGCCCTGTGTGGTGATGTCTGTCCGCACGTAAGCGGCAGAAGTCGAGCCCGGCGGCGGTGGAGGGGTGGGCGAGGGAGTCGGCGTCGGCGTCGGCGGCGGGTTCGGATTAGGCGGAGCACCCGGCGCGAAGAAGAGACCGCTGACAACAGCATTGGCCGCGCCCGTGCTGACGACCCTGATGCGGACGTGCCCTTTCAGATTCCAGACTGCATACTTGCCCTGCGCGAAGTCTGAAACGCTGCGACTATCGAGCACAGCGCCGGTCGCAGTATTGACGACCTCGAAGGAGAGCACGCGTCCGGCAGCCTCCCAGTCAAGACAATAGAGCGCAAGCTCGTGCTCCTGCCCGTCCGTCAGGTTGATGTCGAAAGTCATCTCCGTCCAGTTGTACCATGCCGACGCGATGCGCCCGCCCGTCGAGGCGCGTTGCAGGGCACGCGCTTCGCTCGTCGAAGCTGTCCAGGTGTAAGGATTCGCGCCGGTCGAAGAGATCTGAGCGTAGGCCGGATAGTTAATCGCATCGTTGACGACTTCGTAGCCCTCTGAGCCGTAGACGCCTCTCCAGTTGCCTTGCGTAGTCGTGTCTGTGCGAACGTAAGCGGCAGACGTGCCGCCGTTAGTAGGCGTCGGCGTGGGGGTCGGGGTCGGCGGAGGCGGCGTCGGGCTCGGCGTGGGAGTCGGAGTAGGCGCGGGCGCATTGGCCTGCGCGAAGAAGAGGCCACTGATGACGGCGTTGGCTGCGCCCGTGCTGACGACTCTAATGCGAACGTGCCCTTTCAGATTCCAGACTGCATACTTGCCCTGCGCAAATTGCGACAGGCTGCGACTGTCGAGCAGCGCGCCCGTCGTCGCATCCCTCACCTCGAAGGAGAGCGCGCGTCCGGCCGTCTCCCAATCCAGACAGTAGAGCGCAAGCTGATGTTCCTGCCCGTCCGTCAGGTTGATGTCGAAGGTCATCTCCGTCCAGTTGTACCACGCCGACGCGATGCGTCCGGAAGAAGATGCTCGCTCAAGCGCGCGCAGGTCGGAGCTTGAGGGAGTCCAGGTGTAAGGATTCGCGCCGGTCGAAGAGACCTGAGCGTAGGCCGGATAGTTAATCGCGTCGTTGACGACTTCGTAGCCGTCAGAGCCGTAGACGCCTCTCCAGTTGCCTTGCGTAGTCGTGTCTGTGCGAACGTAGACGGCGGAAGTGGAGGCTGGTGTCGGGGTCGGCGTGGGCGTTGGGGGCGGCGCTGTGCCGGGCATCACCGTCAGGACGGCGACTTCGGTCACGCCGTTATATGAGGCTGAAATCTGAACGCCGGTGTTGGAGGCGACGCTGTTGGTCGTGACGTTGAAAGTGGCGCTCGTCTGGCCTTCGGGGACGAGGATGCTCGCGGGGACGGCGGCAACCGATGGGTTCTGGCTCGACAGCGTAATGAGCGCGCCGCCCGCAGGGGCTGTGTCGTTGAGCCAGACTCTTCCGGTCGAAGTCGCGCCGCCCGTGACGCTTCGCGGATTAAGCTCGACGGAGTTGAGGAGCGGGGCGACGAGGAGCGTGCTCGATATGTCGCCGCCGGGATAGAAGGCCGTGATGATGGCGGGGAGGTAAGAGACGACGGTGTGCGTCGTGACGTTGAAGGTGGCCGAGGTTGCTCCTGCCGGGACGGCGACGGGGTCGGGCGCGCTCGCCACACCTGAATTTGAAGTGGTGAAAGTGATGACCGCGCCGCCTGCGGGCGCGGGAGCGTCGAGCGTGATTGTCCCGACCGAAGTGCGGCCTCCGACGACGAAGTCGGGAGATAGAGAGAGCGAGGCCGGAGTGTAGGCCGGCGAGTTGAAGGGCGCGCGCCCGCCGGGGAAGGGACGATAGAGCGGGTCGCCCATGTTGAGCACGACCCATTTCAGATAGGCGGTGTTGCGCAGGAAAGCGTCTCCGACGTTTGCGCCCTCGAAGAGATTTCTGAAGACGCCGTCAGGGTGTGCGAGCCCTTCGAGGTAAGGCTCGGTGATGGAGCCGCTCGTCGCGGTGATGCCGCGCGTGAGCGCATTGGCCGACCAGTTCGTGCCTTCGCGCGGGTGGATGGCGGAGGCGCTGTCGAGATGAAAGCCGATTGCGCCGACGCTCCACGTGAAGGCGTCGTTGTAGTTGTTGTAGGAGTACCAGCCGGAATAGAGCGCGGCGTTGTCGCAGCGTGCGGGCGCGGGCGCTGTTCCGAACTCTTCGAGGTTTTCGTCTTCGACCGACGCGAAACCGGCCTGACTTGCGAAGCCCGCGGCGCGGTGCAAGTCCCACTCGGCGGCGCTGTAGCTGGAATCGGGCTGATTGAAGATGCTGCCGCGATTCCTGTCGAAGCAGCCCTGCCCGCTTAAGCCCTCGGCCTCGGCCTGCAACGCTTTATCGACCAGACCCTTCGACAGCGCGACCGAAGCCGCGTCCAAACGCCAGACCGAATAAATCCTCTTCGCCCCGGCAGACGCCCTGTAGTCGGCCAGCGAGACGAAGCGCTGGTAGCTGTTCCCCTGGCTCTGCGCGGGCGCGAAGTATGGGTGATTGATGAAGACGCCCTCGTTGCCCGGCGTGTGCTCATTCCAGATGTCGGCCACGTACTGGTCGAGCGAGCGAAGGTTCATGCCGTTGGCGACGGGAACCTGGTCTATCTCGAATGGCGTCTGGTAGGTGAAGACGATGTAGAGAATCCGGTCTCTGCCGACCGCGTCGAGGCAGCTTCGCAAGGGGGCTCTGACGGTCGAGAGGTAATCGTTCCATGTGACGAAGCCGGTCGCGGGCGGCGCAATCGCGCACCTATTCGACGGAGGTATCTGCCGCCGCGTCGCGTAGTGATTCGCCACCTCAACCGACTCTGGGACGTTGCTGTTATAGACGACCAGCACTCTCTCGTTCAGAGGCACGCCCTGAGCGAAGACCTGCTGCCCGGCGGCGACAACGCCGACGAGCGAGACGAGCATGAGCGCCAGAGCGCAGATGATTCGCGGACTGAGTTGGGGGCGGACGCGGGGCATTGACGGAAATCTCCTTGAATCTACATCGGAGAGAGACGCAGACGGCAGACGTTCGGGCTGGCTCGGCCTCAAGCGCGGAACGACGGATAAAAATTCAGAAACCGTTTACAGTCGCCGCCTGAGAATCCTGCGAGTTGTTGCAGCAGTCATCGGCGACGGCGCGAAGAGAAGAGGCCGGATTGTACCGCAAGGGCGACGTAAAGACGAGAGTCAAAAGCGGCTTCAAATCAGGTGCGGCGAAAAATTAACCGTTGGGGCGGGCACGATGCCCTGACGGTTATCTCGCACGCATCACTTTTAATAGCAGGCAACTTTGAAGCTAGCTGTTTGAAAAACAGGATAGCCTTTGTCCCACAAGGGACAAGCTGAAAATAGCCAGAGCGTTTATCGCTCTGGCTACTATCGAAAGTTCCTTGCGGGACTTTTCAAACAGACACTTGGAGACGAACAGACGAGTAAAGGACGAAGGCTCAAAGCGCAGCCTTTATGGCTTGCTCTTCGGTTGGGGCGGCGCTTCTTCGTCTTCGATGATGTCCTCTTCGATAATCTTTATCTCGGTGCCGTACTTCTGGTAGTTGCGGAAGCGCACGTCGTTGCGGCTCTCGACCAGACGGTCTCTGACGATGGCCGACATCTCGACGACGGCGCGCGAGGGCAGCAAGTACTGCCTGTCGGCAATCGTCACCCATTCGTAATCTATCGCGCGGCTGGCCTGCCGGATGGGGAAGTCGATGGGGATTTCCGTCGAGCTGCTTTCGAGACGCAGCACGCGGTTGGTCTCGCGGTCAATCCAGACGCGCCCCCGGTCGCCGACGTTGGTCTGCTGCTCTTCGGGCTCCCCCTTGCCGAAGGTGAGTAGCCCGCGCGAGTTGGCTCGCTCGATTTCGTATTCGTAGACGATGGTGCGACGCCCGCGTAGCGTATCCGTATCGACCATACGGAATCTGGTCTTGCTCGATTCGAGAAAGAGCGTCGCCAGACGCGAGACATACTCGCCGGTCGAAGTCGCGCCGCCAACTTTTTCCAGCCCGGCATCAGCATCGCCCGGCGCAGTGAGCGGCAGACCGTTGACGGCCAGAAGTTTATACTGCTCGCCTTCGCCCGCGCGATAACTCACCGCCAGCGTCAACCTGTCGGAGACGTTCCACTTCTTCGTCGCACCCTGCGCAATCGACCTGATAATCTGCTCTCTGACGACGAAGTCGGGCATCGCCTCGGCAGCTTCGAGCGTCGCCGCGCGCGCACGCTCCCAGAGCCCCAGCCCCTCTTCGACGGGAGGCAGCGCCGACACCGCCGGATTCAAACGCCGACGCTCGGCTTCCTCCAGCGTCCGGCGCAGCAGCGCGTCGTTTCCGCTCTTAGTCGCCACGACCGACAGCACGCCGCTCGTCAAAGGAAAACCGATGCCGCGCCGCCGTATCGTCTCGATAAGCTCATCTCGAAGCGAAGGCTGCGTCGGCAACTGCCGCACGAGGCGCACCAATTCCTCCTGCGTCAAAGGGTTGCCCTGCTGCTGCACCTGAGCGCTCACCCGCGCGCCCGTCGAGCCGCCCGACAGCAACAACAACAAAGCACACAGCGCGGACGCTATAAAACTGAGCCTGAAAATTCTGTTCATCATAAAAGCAACTCTGAAGAGTTGAAGATGCCTGCCGCCGCCCCGCAAGATGCCCGCACGGAACAAAAAAGACGATAGACGATGGACGGAAAGGACGATGGACGATAGACCATAGACGATGGCCGGAAATTCTCCTTCAAGAAAGCTCTCGACGTAGTTGACGACAGTCCATCGTCCATCGTCTATCGTCCATCGTCCGCTTCTACGCAGAAACGCTCAATCATGTCTGCGAGAATCCGCACGCAGGCGTTTAGCTCTTCGACGGGAACAAACTCGCCCGTGCGATGCGCGACGCGGATGTCGCCGGGGCCGAAGACGACCGCCGCTTGAGCGCCCATCTCAACCATCTGCGGCGCTTCATTTCCGAAGGCGACCGCGCCCGAAGTTTTGCGCGTGGCTTCTTCCAACGCGCGCACGAGCGCGGCGTCGGCGGGCGTCTCGTTGGCTTCGTCGAGGCGTATGACGCGTAGCTCGCCGTCGAAGTCCGTATCCTCCGCGCGCATAGCCGCAAGCTCGCCTTCCACCTGTTCGACTAACTGAGCCGCGCGCTCGCCCGCCACGGGACGCCATTCGAGCGTGAAACGACACTCGCCCGCGATGATATTCTTCGCCGTCCCACCGCGAATGAGGCCGACGTTGAGAGTCGTAAAGGGTGGGTCGAAGACCTCGTGCGCCTGTTCTTTGAGACGCTCGGCCAGAGCTTCGAGACGCGTGATGAGTCGGGCGGCGCGAAAGATGGCCGACGCGCCGAGCGCCGGATACGCGCTGTGGCCTTCGCGCCCGCGCACGACGATTTCGGCAAGACAGTAGCCCTTCCCCGCGCGCATCGGCTGCAAGCGCGTCGGCTCGCCCACGATGGCATTACGCACGCGCAATGTGCCCGCCTCTGCCAGACGCTTCGCGCCCAGACAGCCTATCTCTTCGTCCGCCGTCAGCACGACGGCGACCGGACGGCGCAGCCGCGACAAATCAATCGACTCGACCGCCGTGAGCGCCGCCGCGATGAAGCCCTTCGTATCACACGCGCCGCGCCCGTAGAGCTTGCCTTCGCTCTCGGTGAGCGTCAAAGCTTCGCGCCACGCCGGGTCAAACGGCACGGTATCGGTATGGCCGACGAGCGCCAGCGCGACCTCTTCGTCCTCACCCGTCTCACGCGGCGCGACCGCCACCAACTGAAACTTCTCGACGCCGCCCTCATCCGTGTAAGACATCCGGCGCACCGCGAAGCCCGACGCTTCGAGCCGCGCCGACCCGTACTCTATGACTTCGAGATTCGACAAAGCCGAACGCGAGTCTATCCCGACAAGCTCTCCAAGCGTTTGCTCCACCGCCCGCGCCTTCCGCTTCTCTCCGCTCATCCCGTTCTCCGTTTAAATCAAATGATGAATGATGAATGCGGAATGATGAATTAAAAGACCAAAGCTTTTTGCTTTTCATTCCGCATTCATCATTCATCATTCCTCATTTGTCTTCACTCCATAATTTTCGCTGCAAGGCGGCGAAACGTTCCACAATCTCTGCCGAGTCCGCGTGTCGTCCGTCATCGACGACGAAGCGACCGCCGACGGCCACTTCTCGGACGGCTGTCCGCGCCAGCGAAAAGATGATGACGGAGAGCAAGTCTTCCGCCGAAGCTCCGGCGATAGATGGGTCGTCGAGCGCGACGGTGAAGAAGTCCGCCGGGCGACCCGCCGCCAGCTCTCCGCCCTCCGCTCCGATACTCTCTGCGCCCGAGCGAGTCGCACACTCGAACAGCCGCGCGGCCAGCGCCGACGTTTTTATCCTCGCCCCGTCTGACGCTTCAGAAGCATCCCTCTCATCCGCCTGCGGAGCGAGCACGTTGCGCTCCTGCTTTTGCAGGCGCAGGTGGTATTCAAGCTCGCGCGCGTCTTCGAGGAGGTCAATCTGCGTGTGGCTGTCTGTGCCGAGGGCGATGCGCGCGCCCGTCTGAAAGAGCAGGTCGGCGGGGACGATGCCGTCGCCGAGGTTTCGCTCCGTCGTCGGGCAGGCGCAGACGAGCGAGCGCCGGCGCGCGAGAGCCCGCGCCTCTTCCGTCGTGATGTGAACGCCGTGAACGGCTGTGAAGCGTTCGCTCAAAAAACCTTCGGCGTCGAGCAGCGCGACGGGCGTTTGCCCGTACTCTTCGACGCAGGCTTTAAGCTCCGCCTGCTGCTCAGCGACGTGCATGTGCACGGGCATTCGCTCCGATTCGGCGAAGGCGCAGACCGAGCGCAGGTATTCGAGCGGCACGGCGCGCACGCTGTGAGGCGCACAGCCGACCCACGCGCTCCGCGCGCCGCCGGTCTCCTGCGCCCCGAGGTCGCGCCTCAACTCTTCGACGCGGCGCAGGTAAGTTTCGACTTCAGGCTCGACGAAGCGCGATTGGCGCGGCTCGGGCGGCAACCCGTAGCCGGAGCGCGCGTAGGCGACGCGCAGAAGCGCGATGCGAAGTCCGGCGTCGCGCGCGGCGCGGACGACCTCTTTGGCGAGCAGGTTCGGGTCGTCGTAAGACGTGCCTTCGGGCGTGTGCTGGAGGTAGTGAAACTCGCCGACGGCGGTGATGCCCGAAGCGAGCATTTCGAGGAAGGCCATACGCGAAGCGTCGTAGATGTCTTCGGGCGTAAGGCGCGCGGCGGCGCTGTACATCAGCTCGCGCCACGTCCAGAAAGAATCGCGCGAGGCCGCCGAGCGATATTCGGTGCGCCCGCGTATAACGCGCTGGAAGGCGTGCGAGTGCGCGTTGACGAGGCCGGGCAAAAGCGCGCGACCGCGCAGGCGAACGAAACGCGCCGCGATGACCAGCCCAAGCTTCGGCAGCACGATATTGCCGGGTGTAAGGTCGGCGCTTCGGAACAACTCTTCAGGCAGCTCGACGACGCAGATTATGCGCCCTGTCACGTCGGAGATGAGAGCCATGCCTGACCGGAAGCGTCCGCCGGTGTAGAGCAAATCGGGCAGCCAGACGGTGTTGGCATACTCGACGTTTCTGTTAGCGAGGATGTCGGCGTCGGGAATCATGGCTGTGTGGAAAGGCGCGCGGCGTGAGGGTGTTTGAATTGAATGCTGTTGAAGAATGAGTTCACCGCAGAGGCGCAGAGTTCTCGCAGAGACTCGCGGAGATTCAAATTCTCTGCGTCTCCTCTGCGCTGGCTCTGCGCCTCTGCGGTGAATCCGTTCAGCATCAAGCTCAAGCTCGAAAGATTACGCGCCTCGCTCTATCTCTCGCCCCGGCGCTGCTGCGCGTTGCGCTCTTTCAAAAGCTTGTCGCGCTGCTCAAGATTGATTCGCGCCTGCTCCGTGCGTACCCACGCATCGACGTTTCGCTCCAGCACGTCGAGCGGGACTGCGCCCGAGCCGAGCACTACGTCGTGAAACTCGCGCAGGTCGAAGCCTGAGCCGAGCTGTCGGCTGGCGCGTGCGCGCAGCTCTTTGATTTTCAATTCGCCGATTTTGTATGCGAGCGCCTGTCCGGGGTCGGTGATGTAGCGGTCGATTTCGTTGACGATGTCCTGCTCAGACTTGGCGGCGTTGTCGAGGAAGAAGTCGATGGCGCGCTGCCTGTCCCATTTCATGTGGTGCATGCCGGTATCGACGACGAGGCGGACGGCTCGCCACATCTCGTAGGTGAGCTGGCCGAACTTCGAGTAGGGGTCGTCGTAGAGCCCCATGTCTTCGCCTAAGCTTTCGGCGTAGAGTCCCCAGCCTTCGACGAAGGCCGTGTAGCCGCCGTAGCGACGGAACTTAGGAATCTCGCCCAGCTCCATTGCGCGTGAGATTTGAAGGTGATGGCCGGGCACGGCCTCGTGCAGAGAGAGAGCCATCATCTCATACTTGGGGCGCGTCTCCGGCTTGTAGAGATTGACGTAGTAGAGGCCGGGGCGCGAGCCGTCGGCGGCGGGCTGGTTGTAGTAAGCCGTAGTCGTGTCGGGCGCAATCTTGTCGGGGATAGGCACGACGCCGTAAGGCATGCGCGGGATGGTCTTGAAAACTTTGACGAGGTTCGGGTCGATGCGCTTGGAGATGGCGCGGTAGGCTTCGAGAAGCTCCTGCGGCTTCTTGTAGTAGAAATCGTCGTCCGAGCGTAGCTTCTTGAAAAACTCCTTGTGAGTCCCTTTGAAGCCGACCTCGGTCATCACCTTCTGCATCTCGGCGCGGATGCGCGCCACCTCGCTCAAGCCCTTCTCGTGAATCTGCTGCGGCGTCATGTTGGTGGTCGTGTACTGCCGCGCCTGAAAGGCGTAGTACTCCGCGCCCTGCGGTATCTGCCAGACGCCGACCTGTTCGAACGACGCCGGCAGGTATTCGCGCTCGAAGTATTCCTTGAGCTGGCGGAAGGCCGGGACGATGTTGGTCGAGACGGCCTCGCGTGCGCTCTCCGTGAGACGCTGGCGCTCGGCTTCGGGGATAGAATCGGGAAACTTGCGGAACGGTTTATAGAAGGGGCTGTCCTGCGGATTGGAGACTATCTGCTTGTCTATCTGCCCGGAGACGCGCTGCTGCGTAATCTTCGGCCAGAGGATGCGCGCGCGGACGCCTTCGCGCATGAGCGTCAAGGTCTGTTCCATCAGGCGCGGGAAGGCGCGCATGCGCGCGATCCAGTCTTCGTAGTCTTTGACGGTCTCGAAGCGGAGCAGGTCTGCCAGCTCGTCCTCTGCCTGGATGCCGCCGCGCTGGTTGATGGGCAGCAGGTAGCCCCGGTACTTGTAGCCTTCGGCGGCGGTCTCGAAATCTTTCTTGAAGAGGTCGTAGTTGAGCTGGTCGGCGGCGGAGAGCTGATTGCGGTCGATAGCCTTGAGTCGGCGAAGCATTTCGAGCCGGTACTCCTGTCGTCGCTGAATCGCTTCGAGGCTTTGGTCTGTCCAGCGGTCGTTGTAGCGGCGGTCGCCGAGCATCGAGGCGAAGGTCGGATACTGCTGCATCGTGTATTCCCAGTCGGACTCGAAGAGGGCATGCAGCGACTTCGCAGCCGCAGAGCCGCCCGTGTTCGCCCTCCCGCTTCTACTCGTATTTTGCCTCTGCGCCCGCGCGGGCAGGTGGACGAAAAGCAGCGCGGTTGTCAGCAACAGCGACAGGCATAAGCCCTTCTTTAGCGTCGGCATCGTAACCTCCAAATTTGCCAGAGATGCTCGGATGTGAATCGAGAAAGACAGTCGCAAGCATACAACACGAAACTGACGGCAGGAAAGCATGAACGAAGCCGGGATAACGAGAGATGAATCGATTGACTTTGCTGTCAAGAGGGGCTACCTTTTTCTCGTCGGCACGCCGACCCTCTTCTCCTCTCGTTGGCGAAGTCTTCCCGGATTTCGTCAACCTCACGTCCGCCACCTCTATGAGCAAAGGAGGTTCATAGCATGCCAACTAACAAAATGTTTCCTCTCAAAATAAAGCTGATAGCTATGGGCGGTATTCTTGTTTTCGCTACGCTCGCCAGCGCCAACCATTGGGTTCACGCCAGCCGTCACACGGGCGGGACAAGGCAGGGAGACGTTAAGCTTTTTGAGAAGGGTGACGACTTCAACCCTCCTGTGAAGATAACTCTCGTCAAGTCAAAAATCGGCGTCATCGCAACGGATAAAAAAATAGATACGGACGACGACTGGTTAAAGGGACTGACCATTCGTGTGCGTAACGACTCAGGTAAGGTCGTGACGCATGTCAGCGTCGAGCTGCGTTTTCGCCGTCCACAGAATCAAGCAACCGAACGTGATTTGGTTGTCCCGCTCAGCTACGGCTCTGACCCCTTCGACTCGCGCGCACTAAGTCCTTCAAGCCCGCCTGCGTTCGTCTTACCGGGACAAACAATAGATGTTTCCGTTTCGGATACCAAATACGAATCTATCAGGTCAATGCTTAACGATTTGAATTACCCGCCGAGCATCAAGGCAGTAAGGGCGCGTATTAGGGCAATCGGGTTCGAGGATGGCACGGCCTGGGCATCAGGAACAATATTTGAGCGTGACCCAAATAACCCTGGAGAGTGGCTCCCACAAAAAAAAGCGAAGCCACGTCGGTCATAGTAAACGCTTTACAGGTCATCAAAGCCGTTTGGGGTAAATCCCAGCCGGTGACAGCACAAGGAGCTTGCGGGCCGCCGTCTCCGTATCGACGCACGAGTTGCGATCCGACTAACACCACTGATTGCACCTACGAATCGCAAAGCATTCTGCTGGGAGACCCGCCGACTTCCGAAATTGAATATTTCTATGAACCCTGTACGGTTGTGAGAAACGGGCAGGAAATACGCTGCAAGTATGTTGATGCGCCGCTCGCTGTCCCGTGCGGCACTGCTCGACCCGCTCCGACGCCGACACCTACACCAGAGCCTGACCAGGGTTGCCCTACTTCCTGTCTGGGCGTTGAACAGCCAACCGGCGAGCATTGCATTCAGTCCGCAGATGAATGCCGGTATCCGCCTGTCGGTTGCCCGGATGATATGAGTCGCGTCGGCGACTGTTGCTGCGCTAGTCAAACCCCTCCCTCTCCGATACTCGTAGATACTGAGGGCGACGGGTTCGACCTGACCAGCGGCTCAGGCGGCGTGGCCTTTGACCTCAACAGCGACGGTCAGAAAGAGAGGCTGGCGTGGACGGCTGCTGCTTCTGATGACGCATGGCTCGCGCTCGACCGCAATGGCAACGGGACAGTAGACAACGGGATGGAATTATTCGGCAATTTCACTCCGCAGCCCTCGCCACCGGCAGGCCAGCAGAAGAATGGCTTCCTGGCGCTTGCCGAATACGATAAGGCTTCAAAGGGCGGAAACGGCGACGGAGTAATCGACGCACAAGACGCAATTTATTCTGGTTTGCGCCTGTGGCGCGACGACAATCACAACGGCATCTCGGAGTCGAGTGAACTCCACAGCTTGCCGTCATTGGCCGTCTTGAGGCTGCATCTGGACTATAAAGAGTCGAGGCGAACTGACGAGCACGGCAACCAATTTCGCTATCGCGCGAAAGTGGACGACGGAAAAGGCACACGCGTCGGACGTTGGGCTTGGGATGTTTTCCTCGTCACGCCTTGAGCCGGATATAGATGGCTCGCGCCGCCCGCCGGTTGTCACAGACCGGCGGGCATTTCTCTTATCGCCCTTTTCAGCTCTTCTCCGGTGAGCGGCTCTTTCAAGCACCCGGAGGCAGACGAAGCGGCATCTAAGCTTCACTGTGAATATCTCAATCAGGGATTTGAAGGTTTACACGGGGTACGCGCGCCGCTTCGCGCGAAGGTTCGTGGTCGAGCGTTTGGAGGAACGGCGCATTCCTATTCTTCGCGCGCCCGCGCGCCCGCAGCCGGAGCTTTGGAGCGACGAGCGTTTGACCGTCGCATGGCTCGGACATGCGACGGCGCTCGTAAATTTTTACGGCACATGGCTTCTCACAGACCCGGCGCTGAGGCCGCGCGTCGGCCTGCAAGTGGCTGGCATGACGGTCGGCCTGCGTCGTCTCGTCGAGCCCGCGCTCAAGACAGATGAGCTGCCCGCGCTCGACGCCGTGCTCATCTCGCACGCGCACATGGATCACTGCGATTTGGGGACGCTCCGGCGTTTGCCGAAGGGGACGCGCGCCGTCGTGCAACGCGGCAACCGAGACCTCGTGCGCCGCTTCCGCGCGGTGGACGAACTCGCGTGGGGCGAAGCTGTGAACGTCAACGGAGCACGCATCGAGGGCATCGAAGTCAATCACTGGGGAGCGCGTCGCCTGACCGACAAAGGGCGCGGCTATGGCGGCTTCCTCGTCGAGAAGCACGGTCGCGCACTCGTCTTCGGCGGCGACACGGCCTACACCCGAGCCTTCGCCGCGCTCAAACGCCGCGCGAGCATCGACCTCGCCATCATGCCCATCGGCGCTTACAACCCCTACATCTACGCCCACGCCAGCCCCGAGCAATCATGGTCGATGGCGCGCGAGATGGGCGCAACCTACATCCTCCCCATCCATCACTCGACCTTTCGCCTCAGCCGCGAGCCCTTCGCTGAGCCAATCGAGCGCCTGCTCGCCGTCGCCGGACGCGAACGCTGGCGCATCGCGCTCACCAAAATCGGCCAGACCTGGACGCTTCCCGAAGACTGAAAAGAAACGATGAATGATGAATGCGGAATGATGAATTAGAAGACAAAAAAGCTTTTGCTTTTCATTCCGCATTCACACTGCCGCATTCATCATTTTCTTCAATGCTGACGCGCAGCAGCTCGGCGACGCTCCAAGCCTGTGCGATGCAGCCGCGCGGGGTGTGGGGCGGGTCGCCGTCGAAGATTTCGGAGATTTGTCCGAGACCGGCTTCGCAGAGGTGTCGGCGGAAGCCTTCGAGCAGGCGCGAGGCGCGAGCGCGCCCTTCGGTCGTCTCGCCGTGGATTTTGAGATAGGCCGTGACGAAGGGGCCTATCAGCCACGCCCAGACCGTGCCCTGATGATAGGCTCCGTCGCGGCTCAAGGAATCGCCCTCGTAGCGGCCTCGGTAATCGGGGTCGTGCGGCGAGAGGCTTCTCAGCCCGTAAGGGGTCAGCAACTCGCGCTCGACCGTTTCGACTATCCCTCGCGCCCTCTCTTCCGTGAGCATCGAGTAGTGAAGGCTGACGGCGAGAATCTGATTCGGACGGATGGAAGCGTCGCGCCGCACTGGGCGGATGGAGTCGGCGTCGATAACGTCGTAGAGGCAACCGTGCTCTTCGTTCCAGAACGAGCGGTTGAAACTCTCGGCGGCCTGCGCCGCCATCTCGCCGTAGAGCTTCTCGCCGGCTTTGTCTGCAAACTCGCGCGCGAAATTCTCCATGATGCGCAGCGCGTTGTACCAGAGCGCCTGAATCTCGACGGGCTTTCCGTGCCTCGGCGTCACCACCCAGTCGCCGACCTTCGCATCCATCCAGGTCAGTTGCGCGCCCTCTTCGCCAGACGCGAGCAGCCCGTCCCGTTCAACCCGAATTTGGAAACGCGTGCCGCGAACGTGCCAGGCGATGATGTCAACCAGCACGTCGTAGAGTTCCGCGCGGACGAACTCGGCGTCGTCCGAATATTGCAGATAGGCGCGGGCGGCCTCGAAGAACCAGAGCGTCGCGTCCACCGTGTTGTAGTCGGGCGACTGGCCGCCGTCGTCCGGAAAACGGTTGGGCAGCATGCCTCGACTGGTGTGGCGCGCAAACTCTTTGAGGATGCTGCGCGCCGTCTCGAAGCGAGCAGTGACGAGCGTGAGCCCCGCGAGCGCAATCATCGTGTCGCGCCCCCAATCGCCGAACCAGTGATAACCGGCCAGAACGGTCTGGCGCGCCCCGCGCGCGACGACGAACTGGTCGGCTGCCGCCACGAGCGCGCGCACGAACTCGTCGTCTTCCGTCGAAGCCGTCGCGGTCGAAGCTTGCGGAGTCGAAACTGCCGAGGTCGAAACCACTGAGGTCGAACGGGCGAGGACTGCGCGGCGTCTCTCAATCTCCGCCTGACGGTACTCTTCAAGACGGCTCGCGTCGCGCCGCTCGGTCGAAGCGATGAGGCTCGCACGCGCGCGCCGCTTCAAGTCGAACCTGAGCACGAAGGGGCTGAACAAATCCTCGCTGAAATCGAATCCCCGCTCACGTTCTCTCTCATACTCGAAGCTTCGATACCAGTAGGCGGCGCGTTCGAGCGCCTCGGCGTCGTGCGCGAAGTAGAGCGCGGGCAGGTGCTCGTAGGGAACGATGCTTGTGAGCCCCGTCTCTTCTCTCAAGCGCGAATCGAGCGCGCCGTTTTCGTGCGCCAGACTGTGATAATCGCGGAAGGCGACGAGCGGGCGAAGCTCGAAAAGCAAGGTGGAAGGCGGAAGGCGGAAGGCGGAAGGCGAAGAGTTGTCGGACGAAAGACGCGCGGCTGTCTCGTCGGCGTCCACCTTGTTGCTCTCTGCTTCTCTCTCTGCTTCGCTGCTCTCTGTTTCGGTGTTGGGGTCGGGAAGGCGAAAGGTGTAGCGGATGGCGACGCTGTTTTCGCCTTGAAGCATGAAGAGGGATTTTTCTATCTCGATGCCTTCGACGCGGTAGGTGAAGACGGGGAAGGGGTCGAGGCGAAAGCCGGTTTGATACGTGTAGCCCTGTGGGTGAACGACGCCCGGATACTGATTGGTGGAAAGCTCGAAGCGTCGCCCGTCGATGACGAGCGTCTCTTCGAGCTTCGAGAGCATGACCGTGCGCCCGACGGGCGGCTCGGTGGCCGCGACGAGCAGCCCGTGATAGCGCCGCGTGTTGAGACCCGTGATGGTCGAAGAAGAGAAGCCGCCGAGCCCGTTCGTCTCCAGCCATTCGCGCGTCCCTGCGCCGTCGAGATTAGCGCACGTCTCCTGTCCGAATTGAATCATAAAGACAAATGATGAATGCGGAATGCGGAATGATGAATTAAAAGCAGAAAGCATTTTGCCTTTCATTCATCATTCCGCATTCCGCATTCATCATTATTCATCATTTCCTTCCATCCCTGTTTGAATTATGTATTTGAAGAAGCGCCAGCGCGGTCGAGTTGCTCGCGGAAGCGCGCTTTCCACTTGTCGGGCAGAGCCGGGGTGGCGAGCGCGCGGCGTATGCCTTCGTTGTCGTCGCGGTCGCGGACGTAGAGGCGGACGATGTCGGCGACGGTCGAGGCGCTCTCGTCGCGTTTGATGAGATGGATGCTATCTCCAGTCCCAAGCTCTCCCTCCGTGACGACCGAGAGGTAGAAGCCACTCAGACCGCTCAGGCGAAATCGCTCGACGATGTCGTCGCGCCCGAATTTGATGCCGAGCTTATAACAGGGCATACGCGGCTCTGTCACCATCAGCTCGGCGGAGCCGACGCGGAAATAGTCGCCGATGTGTACGAGGGATTCGCTCAAGCCCTCGACGGTCAGGTTCTCGCCGAACGTGCCCCATCGTAGCTCCGTGCCGGATAGCTCGTTTGCCCAGAACGTGTAGTGCTCCGCAGGGTAGGCGTAGACGGCCTTCGTCACGCCGCCGTGAACGGCGAGGTCGGCCTGCCTGTCGCCTTCGAGGTTGAGCGTGCGCACAGCGATGCGTCCCTCGACCGGCTCTTTGAAGATGCCGGTCGAAACCGTGCGTCCCTTCCAGACGACGAGGCGCGGGCGACCGACGTTGACGGATACAATCTTCATCACGGGAAGCTCGCTTCGGGCGAGGCCGACAGTATATTACATCGACGCCGTTCTATGGCGGATACGGTTTCGCCAAAAGCTCGCGCTTCGCTCTATAATCGCAAGAGAACATTTTGAATTCGGACGACTCAGCTCGCAGGGCTTCGACAGGCGGCGCTTGAGAGATGGCTAAAGAAAAAATACTTGTCGTTGACGACGAACAGATGATTCGCTGGACTCTCTCGGAGGCGCTTCGCAGTTGGGGTTACGTGCCGGTCGAAGCTGCGACGGTCGCATCGGGCGTCGATGCCTTCGCGTCGGAAGAGCCTGCGGCTGTCCTGCTCGACATAGATTTGCCGGACGGCTCGGGGCTCGACGCGCTGCGCGAGATAAAGAGCCGCAAGGGCGATGCGGTCGTGATTATGATTACGGGCAACGTGCGCGTCGAGAATACTATCGCGGCGCTGCGCGGCGGGGCGTACGATTTCATCGGCAAGCCGCTCAGCCTCGAAGAGCTTCGCGTGACGATACGCAACGGCATCGAGGCGCACGAGCTTCGGCGCGAAGTCCGACAGATACGCAGCGAACGTGCGCGACAGTTCAGCTTCGAGCAGATTATCGGAGAATCGACCGCCGTCCGGCGCATGATTGCGCTGGCGCGCAAAGTCGCCGAGTCGGAAGTCTCGTCCGTCCTGCTGCAAGGCGAGTCGGGCACGGGCAAAGACCTCGTGGCGAAGGCCATCCATTACGCTTCGCGCCGCGCCGAAGCGCCCTTCGTCGCCATCAACTGCGCCGCGCTTCCGGCCAACCTCATCGAGTCGGAGCTGTTCGGCTACGAGAAGGGCGCGTTCACCGATGCGAAGGCGCGCAAGGAAGGACTCTTCGAGCAGGCAGAAGGCGGCACGCTCTTTTTAGACGAGATAGGCGAGCTGGAAATCGGCCTCCAGGCGAAGCTTCTGCGCGTGCTCGAAGAGGGCGCGTTTCGTAGAGTCGGCGGCTTGAAGGACATTCCTTTGGACGTGCGCGTCGTCGCCGCCTCGAACCGCGACCTCAAGACCGAGAGCGACGCCGGACGCTTTCGTCTCGACCTCTACTATCGCCTCTCCGTTATCCAAATCGACGTGCCCCCTTTGCGCGAGCGCGGCGACGACATCCTCCTGCTCGCCTCGCATTACATCGAAACGCTCGGCGAACGTCTCAAGCTGCGCCGAAAGATTCGCGGGCTCTCGACGGAAGTCGTCGAAGCCTTTCGCAGCTACTCCTGGCCGGGCAACGTCCGCGAGATGCGCAACCTCATCGAGCGCGCTTTGATTCTCGAAGACAGCGACACGATAACGCTGGAATACCTGCCGCGCGATTTACTGCGGCGAGCGCCGCAGCCGAAGAAGGCGTCGGCGGATGCGAGCACTTTGAACGAGACGCACGAAGCGGAAGCGATGCCTGTCGCGTCGAAATCCGACGGCGCGAAATTCTCGCTTCCGGCCGAAGGTCTCTCGCTCGAAGAGGTGGAGACGATGCTCGTCCGGCAGGCCATCGAGCGAAGCGGCGGCAACCAGACGCAAGCCGCAGAACTGCTCGGCATCTCGCGCGACCAGCTCCGCTATCGCTTGAAGAAGCTCGACGCGTCGGACGCCGAGAGCCCCGGCGCTCGCGCCGAAAGCGTCTCCTGAGAAAGAAGCCGAGAGAGATGAGCGAAGTCGTACGCGACGACAGCACGACGCCGGGAGAAGCTTCAGGCGATGCGGCGGTGAGCGCCGAAGAAGCGCTCAAGCAGTCGCTCAAGGAACTGGCCGATTTGAAATTCGCGCTCGACCAGTCGGCCATCGTCGCCATCACAGACCAGCGCGGGCGCATCAACTACGTCAACGACAAGTTCTGCGAAATCTCGAAATACTCGCGCGAGGAACTGCTCGGCCAAGACCATCGCATCATCAATTCCGGCTATCACTCGAAGGCGTTCATACGCCATCTCTGGGCGACTATCGCTTCGGGGCGCGTCTGGCGCGGCGAGTTGAAGAACCGCGCGAAGGACGGCCAGTTCTACTGGGTAGATACGACCATCGTGCCTTTCCTCGACCCGCAGGGGAAGCCCTACCAGTACGTCGCCATTCGTTACGACATCACCGAGCGCAAGCGCGCCGAAGAGCGCATCCGCGAACAGGCCGCGCTCTTAGACAAGGCGCAGGACGCCATCATAGTCCGCGACCTCGAAGACCGCGTGCTCTACTGGAACAAGAGCGCCGAGCGCATCTACGGTTGGGTGGCCGAAGAGGCCGTCGGCAAAACCGCCCGCGAGCTGTCGCTCCTGACAGACGGCAACTCGGCTCAGTTCGAGCGTGCGCGGCGCGAGCTTCTGGAGCGCGGCGAATGGCTCGGCGAGCTTGCGCAGCGAACCCGAAACGGCGCAGAGATTGTCGTCGAGAGCCGCTGGACGCTCGTGCACGACGAGCGCGGCCAGCCCTCGTCCATCCTCATCATCAATAGCGACGCCACCGAGAAGCGGAAAGTAGAAGCCCAACTGCTTCGCGCGCAGCGCATGGAGTCCATCGGCACGCTCGCCGGAGGCATCGCCCACGACCTCAACAACGTGCTCTCGCCGATTCTCATGGCCGTCCAGATACTTCAACTGAAGGCGACCGACCCCGACAGCGCGCAGTGGCTTGAGATACTTCAGTCGAACGCCGAGCGCGGCGCAGACATGGTGCGGCAGGTCTTGTCTTTCGCCAGAGGGATGGAGGGCGAGCGGGTCGCCGTGCAGTCGAAGCACGTCGTCAAAGACATCGTCAAGATTTTGAAAGACACGCTCCCGAAATCCATCGGCATCAAGTTTCAACTGCCCGAAGAGCTTTGGATTATCTCGGCCGACGCGACTCAGATTCATCAGGTCTTGATGAACCTCTGCGTCAACGCGCGCGACGCCATGCCGCAGGGCGGCGAGCTTCTGATTCGCGCCGAGAACGTCTCGCTCGACGAGAACTACGCGCGCATGCACCTCGAAGCCAAGCCCGGCCGCTACGTCCTCATCACCGTCTCCGACACGGGCACGGGGATGACGCCCGAAGTCCTGAGCCGCATCTTCGAGCCGTTCTTTACCACCAAAGCTGTCGGCAAAGGCACGGGGCTCGGACTCTCGACGGCGCTGACCATCGTCCGAAGTCACGGCGGTTTCATGGGCGTCTACAGCGAGCCGGGGAAGGGCACGCAGTTCACAGTCTATCTGCCCGCGCTGGAGATGCGCGAGACGGCGGCGCGCGTCGAGACGAAGCGCGCGGAGCTGCCCGAAGGGCACGGCGAGCTGATTCTCGTCGTCGATGATGAAGAGTCTATCCGCCAGATTACGAGAGGCACGCTCGAAACCTTCGGCTACGAAGTTCTGACCGCCGGCGACGGCACCGAAGCCGTCGCCCTCTACGCGCAGCACAGAGACAGAATCCGCCTCGTCCTCACCGACATGATGATGCCTTTCATGGACGGCCCGGCCACGATTCGCGCGCTGCAAAAGCTCGACCCGCAGGTGAAAATCATCGCCGCGAGCGGCCTCGGCGGCAACGAGAAATCGGCGGAAGCCCTGAGCGCGGGCGTCAAAAAATTTCTGCCCAAGCCCTACACCGCCGAAAAACTTCTCACCACCCTCGCCGAAGTCCTCAACGCGAAATAGAGCCACAAAACAGACGCCGCGCTCGCCCCGGCCATAGAGCAATCTTCGGTTGCGTTGGCCGACAAACTATTCTGATTCCCAATTCACTCCGGGCTCGAAATCTCGCTGCTGGTATTTCCTCAACGCTGGGGAAAAATCCGCACGGCGATGTGCGCGCTGCGCTTGTCGTCCTGCGGTCTACGCGCGGAAAAAAGGGTTTTCGGCGCAGAAGCCGCGCTGGCACGCTCCGTGCAGTTGGACGGGGCGAGGGGCATCGGTCGCGCGAGGGTTGGAGAGTTTGCCGGGGCGACTGCCGAAGACGGAAGGAGATTTCGAGATGAAGATAATTTTGGCGACAGACGGTTCAGCGTGCAGCGAAGTGGCGGTGCGGGAGGTGGCGCGGCGTCCGTGGCCTGAAGACAGCCAGGTGCGCGTTATCGGCGTGGCCGAGATTCCAGCGCAGCTCGCGGGCTCGTCCTACATGTTGATGAACGACTATTTCACGCAGGTCGAGCGCGCCAAAGAAGACGAGGCGCGCGAAGCTGTCGAGGGGGCGAAGGCCGCGCTCGCGGCGGGCGAGGGCAGCCGAGGGCTTCAAATCTCGACGGAAGTCGTGAAGGGCTCGCCCAAGCGCGTCATCGTCGAAGAGGCCGAGCGCTGGGGCGCTGACCTCATCGTCGTCGGCTCGCACGGCTACAAGAGTTGGGAACGAATGCTGCTCGGCTCGGTCTCGCAGTGCGTCGCGCTGCACGCGCCCTGCACGGTCGAGATTGTGCGCTGCCGGCAGCAGCAAAACTAAAAAGGGCGAAAGAAGGGTTCTTTATGTTAGAAGTCAAAGATATGTCGCAGGGCGAGATGCTGGCGCTGCTTCTGAGGGTCAGTTACGGCCACCTGGGCTGCGCCCGAGACAATCATCCTTACGTCGTGCCGATGCACTACGCCTTCGATTCTGAGAGTCTGTACTTCTTCACCACAGAAGGCACGAAGACCGACTACATGTCGGCCAACCACGAGGTCTGCTTTCAGGTCGAAGAGGTGGCCGACGAACGCCACTGGAGAAGCGTGATGCTCACGGGGCGCGCAGAGCGAGTCTCGAAGCAGGAAGAGACCGAAAGAGCGATGGCCTTGATTACGGAGAAGAACCCGTCGCTGACGCCCGCCATCAATCACACCGAGATAGGCGCTTGGGAGCGTCTGAGCCAGGTTGTCATCTACCGCGTCAGGCCGCAGGCCATCTACGGTCGCAAGACCGTCTGAGAGCGAAGCCTGCGAAATTTGCGCGCGACGCAAAAGAGGCGAGCCAACCCATCAACGGGCGGCTCGCCTCTTCCTTCTTACCCTTTGCAGACGCTTCAGAGCGTCGCTTCTGAAACTTTCTTTCCCTTTCCTCTTTTCCCTTTTCCCCTTACGGATTTCACGGACACCTGACGGCGACGGCCATGTTGAGCAGCCAGGAGGTCGCCCCTCCGAGCGTGATGTCTGCGGGCATCAGAAGCTTGTTCCAGCCCGTTTCCAGAACGGAGACGGCGTTGCCGTGACTGACGTAGAAGCGCGAGCCGTCGGGCGAAAAGGCCGCGCCGAAGGGCTGGACGCCGACCTGCGTATTGGTCTCGATAGCGCCCGTGTCGGTGTCAATCATAAACGTCTGCGCGTTGCCGTGACCGGGGACGTAGAGATACCGACCGTTGGCCGAGAGCGCGATTTGCTGCATCGGGAAAGTGTTGTCGGGGAGCGGCCAGGTGGCGACGACGTTGTTTCCGCCCTGCGGCGAGCTGTCGATGACCGAGACGCTGCCGTGAAGATTGCCCGAAGCGTTCTGCCCGAACTCGTTAGTGACGAAGACGCGCTTGCCGTCAGCCGAGACGGCGATGGCCGAGGGCTGGTGGCCTACGTCGATGTCCTTGAGTATCTGGTTGCTGGCCGAAGTGGCGTCGAGCATGGAGACCTTGTTGTCGCCCCAGCGTGCGACGTAGACGCGCGCGCCGTCGGCGGAGAAGGCGACGTTGTCAGGGCGACTGCCGTCGGGAAATTGGACGGTCGAGACGACGTAAGGATTCGAGGCGTAGCCGACGCTGAGGATGGCGACGGTGTGACTGTCGAAGTTGGCGACGTAGAGACGATGGCCGTCGGGCGAAAGCGCGACGCCGATGGGGCCGACCCCGACGTTGTCGATTGTGTGGACGACCGAGTTGTTCGAGGTGTCGATGACGGAGACGGAGTTGCTTTCGTAGTTGGCGACGTAGACGCGGCTTCCGTCGGGGCTTGAGACGATGCCGAAGGGCTTCTGCCCGACATTGATGGCGGGCATCGGCGTGTTTTTGTTATCGGTGCAGTCCAACGCGCGCACGGTGGCCGTGTTATAGTCGCTCACGTAGAGGCGGCACTGCGGGGCGGCGAAGGCGTTAGTTGCGCTCGCGGCGAAGGCGACGAGCAGAAACAGGCAGAAGCGGAAGAAATTTGTGTTGGGGAACATTGACCTTATCTCCTATGAAAGATGTTTGAAGTTCCGGAACGCACGCTCTTTTGAAGCGAACGCTCCGACGCCTGTTTTCGCAAAGAGCATCCGGCAGCCTTTCAGGCTCGACTGCCCGACGACGCACACTCTACCGGGTCGGCCCCGGCGCGTAATGACGCTTCGCTGACCTCGCCGTGACTTTCCTGTGACCTGAAAAAAAAGAAGAGCTTCCAGCTTTTAAGCCTGTCGATGATGAGTAGGAGAAGAGACGACAAACGTGTTGCCGCCTACAGGTTCGGCGACGTGTCGATAGATTGCGGGGACTTTCGTCTGCTGAAAGGCGGGCAGCCCTCGAAGATTACGCCGCGCGCCTTCGAGGTCTTGCTCTATCTGGTTGAGCATCGCGGGCGCGTCGTCGGCAAGCAGGAATTGTTCGAGCAGGTCTGGAAGGAATCCTTCGTCACCGACAATGCCCTGACGCGGATGGTGAAAGAGATTCGCCGCGTCATCGGCGACGATGCCGACTCGCCTCTCTACATCGAGACCGTCCCGAAAAGAGGCTATCGCTTCATCGCCGCGACCGAAGCGGAGACCGAGTCAGAAGAACGCGACTCTCAGGAAGCTTCTGCGCCCGCCTCCATCGCCGTCCTGCCCTTCGCAAACTTGAGCGCCGACCCCGACCACGAATACCTGACCGAAGGCATCACCGAGAGCATCATCAACCACCTCTCGCGCGTCTCTCATCTGCGGGTCGTGCCGCGCAGCACCGTCTTTCACCTGCACAGGCAGGAGCGAGACCCGCTCGACATCGGTCGTGCGTTGCGCGTCCGCGCGGTGCTCACGGGACGCGTCCTGCAAAGAGGCGATGCGCTCGTCGTCAAGACCGAGCTTTTAGACGTTCAAAAAGAGTCGCAGCTTTGGGGCGAGCAGTACCAGCGCACGCTCGCCGCCATCTTCGACGTGCAGGAAGAGATTGCGCGCGAGATTTCCGCGCAGCTCCGACTCAAGCTGAGCCGCGAAGAGCAGTCGCGCCTGACCGAGAGGCCGACGCGCAACCTCGAAGCCTACCAGCTCTATCTCAAAGGGCGTTACTTCTGGAATCGCCGCCCGCAGGGACTCAAAAGAGGCATCGACTACTTCGAGCAGGCGCTCGAAAAAGATTCCCGCTTCGCGCTCGCCTACGCCGGACTCGCCGATTCCTACAACACGCTCGGCTCTTGGGAGAACAGCGCGCTTCGTCCCACGGAGGCCATGCCGAAGGCGCTCGATGCCGCCCGCCGAGCCCTCGAACTCGACCCCACGCTCGCCGAAGCCCACACCGCCCTCGCCTACAGCAAGCTCCATTACGAAAGAGATTTACACGAGACAGACGCCGGATTCTCTCGCGCACTCGCTCTGAACCCCAACTACGTTCACGCGCAGCATTGGTACTCGCACTACTACATGGCGCGCGGCCACGTCGAAGCGTCGCTCGACGCGAGCCTGCGCGCCTACGCGCTCGACCCGCTCGACCTGATAATCAACGCTCATCTCATCTGGCACTACTGGCTCGCCCGCCAGCCCGACGAGGCTCTCTCACACGCCGAGAAGACACGCGAGCTTGACCAGCAGAGCATCTGGCCTTCTTTCTTCGCGGGTCTCGCCTTAGAGCAGAAGAGCATGTTCGACGAAGCCGCCTCTGCCTTCCGTCAGGCCAACGCTCTCACGCCCGACATGACCTTCGTCCGCGCCGCCCTCGCGCACTCGCTCGCTCTCGGTGGCGAGAAGAAAGCGGCGCAGAAAATTCTCAGGGAATTGGAGAGAGAGCGTGAGCACAGGTACGTGCCCGCCTACGACCTCGCCTTGATTCATCTGGGCTTGGGTGAGATAGAACTCTCTTTGAGATGGCTCGGCGCAGCGCTCGAAGAGCGTTCAGGCTGGATGGCTTACCTGCGAGTCGAGCCCCGGCTCGACTCGCTTCGCTCCACGCCGGAGTTTGCACAGCTCATCGACCTCGCGGGTCTTCGCTGACTCTGCCCCGCGCTCCGGCGTCTCTTCGATGCCCGGCGTCTTTGGAGCGGGTAGCCCTTCGCCGTTACAATCTCACAGACGCGAAACGCTTGGAGGTGAAACTTACTCTTGCAATCACTCGACGAGCTTCTGGAAGAATGCGCGAGCCTGCACGGCCACATGTGCGCCGGTCAACTTCTGGGCGCGCGGATGTCGATTCTCGGCTGCCGCCTCGTCGGCATCGACGACCCGCGCGGCGCAGACCGCAAGAAACTCATCGTCTGGGTCGAGATAGACCGTTGCATGGCCGACGCCGTCGGCGCATCGACGGGCGTCCGCCTTGGCAAGCGCAGCCTCAAGTATCAGGACTACGGCAAAGTCGCCGCTACCTTCTTCAACACAGAAACACGCCAGGCCGTCCGCATCGTCGCCCTCGAAGAATCGCGCGCCCTCGCCGACCGACGCTATCCCGAAATCGAAAGCAAGAAAGAGAGACAATTTCGCGCCTACCGCGAAGCCGCAGACGAAGAGCTATTCAAAGTCGAGCGCGTCGAAGTCAGCTACGACGAAGAGCGCGACGCCCCCGGTCGCCCGCGCTCCCGCGTCATCTGCACAAGCTGCGGCGAAGGCGTCAACGACGGGCGCGAACTCCAAACCCTCGAAGGTCTCACCCTCTGCCGCGCCTGCGCACACGGCTCCTACTACCGCACGCTCTAAAGCGCACGGCACGCGCGCCCAATCTTTTAACGCATCTACTTGTGAGTGAGTTTGAAAACGACGAACAGGGAAGGTCTGAATTTTCTGAATCTTGTAAATACCGGAGGAGGGACTTGAACCCACACGCCCTTGCGGGCAACGGATTTTGAGTCCGCCGCGTCTGCCATTCCGCCACTCCGGCTCGTGCGAGGTGGGAATGATAGAGGGTGTGCAGGGGCGGCGTCAACTGTGGAGGAAGGTGGCATGAGGTTTGCTAAAGTTGCGGGTGGCGGGCGATTGGAAAAGTAGTTGTCTCGGGCGAGTTTGAGACGTTAAGATGGTCGTGCCTCGCCCGAGCAGTGAAGCCCCGACCGCGTGTTGCTGCTTCTCTCCCGAATTCTCAGTTTGTCCCCCGGAATTATTGAAGACGGAGTTGTGTCATGGCTGAAGCAGGCGAGGGCGGAAGAGCGCGCATTCTGATTACGGACGACGAGCCGGAAATCAGAGAAGTTCTGTTCGACTTGTTGAGCCCGCACTATGAGTGTGAGACAGCGCGCTCGGCCGAAGAGGCTCTTGAGAGATTACGTGAAGGAACGTTCAGCATCATCATCAGCGACATAATGATGAGCGGGATGAGCGGGCTGGAGATGATTCCGCACGTCGGGGAAGTTTCGCCCGATACGGTCGTCGTGATGATTAGCGGCGTGCAGACGGTCGAGAGCACGATTCACGCTCTGCGCGCGGGCGCGTTCGATTACGTGATGAAGCCTTTCGACCTTGAGCAGTTGGAGGCCGTCGTCAGGCGCGCTCTGGAGCATTACGAGTTGCGGGCGGCGAAGCGTCGTTACGAGAACTACCTGGCGGAGATGGTCGAGCAGCGAACGGCGGAGCTGAATCGCGCGCTCGACTCTCTGGAAGACTCCTACCGTGCGACGCTGAAGGCTTTAACGTCGTCGCTTGAGACGCGCGACTCCGAGACGCACGGGCATTCGGAGCGGGTCGTGAGTTTCAGCCTGCGGCTCGGGCGCGAGATAGGGCTCGATAGAGAACAGATGCGCGCCCTTGAGTTCGGCTCGCTTTTGCACGACATAGGGAAAATCGGCGTGCCCGACGCCATCCTGCGCAAGCCCGCCGCCCTGACGACGGAGGAATGGAGCCGCATGCGCCTGCATCCCCTGCTCGGCCAGCAGATTTTGCAGGGGATAGAATTTCTGTCGGGGGCGACGCGCGTCGTCGCGCAGCATCACGAGAAATGGGACGGCTCGGGCTACCCGCTCGGCCTGCGCGGGACGGAAATTGACCTCAACGCGCGCATTTTCGCCGTCGCAGACGCTTTCGACGCGATGACGAGCGACCGCGTCTATCGCGCCGGGCGACCCTACGAGCTGGCCGCCGCCGAGCTGGACAAATTCGCCGCCAGCCAATTTGACCCCGAAGTCGTCGCCGCTTTTCACCGCATCCCGCGCGAGGATTGGGAAGAGATGCGCCGCCAGTCGCTTCTGGCGCGGCGCGAAAGACAGACGACCGAGTTTCACGCCGCCACACCCCTCAGCAGCCTGCTCGCCAACCGCCTCTCCGCGCTCGCCAACTGACGCGCCCGACACGCCCCAACCGAAAATCTCGCTGCAACAGTTTTCGCAAATGTATCGACTCAGACGGGCCGAGCGTCTCGGAATGAGACGCTCGCCCGCGCCCTTTTCACCACGCTTGGGCAAAACGCCCCGCCTTTCTTCCCAAAAAGAAGAAGGGGAGACGGGTAAAAGGTTAAAGGGGTAAGAGGGAAGAAGAAGCGTCTATGCCTTTCTTCCCTCTTACCGGCTTCGCCCAAAAAGTCTTGGGGTGCTGAATAATATCCACGCGACTGAGGATTTCTCTGTCGCAGGGGTTTGCTCTTCAGGCGGCTTTGGCCGCCGGGAGCGTGCTCTTAACCTGACCGTTCGTGTCCGTGAGCACCACTTTAGAGTTGGCGTAGTAGCCGACCTCGATGTCTTCGGTGAACTGTCTGCTCTTCGAGAGACCTGCCGCGTCCATGATGCTGCCCACGTCAAGCGCGAAGAAGTGATGTCCCTTGTACTTCGGGTTGTAGTTGACCGCCACGTCGCCGATGAGGTACGCCTTGTAAACAATCCTGACCTTCATCACGCCCCGGCTCGCAGTGAGTTGGGCGTCAACGGATTCGCCGGGTTCCAGCGTGACGCTGACGCCCGTGTCCGAGCCGACCGTCACGCTGTTGCTCTCGGAACCGCCCTGCCCCCACTCGTGGCTGTAGCTCATAGACGTTTCTCCGCCGCCGCCCGAACCCAGAAACGAAACCTGATAATTGAACGACTGACTGACGCTTATCGTGTCGGTTTCAGACCAGTTGCTCTCTGTAGTGTTGCAGACCTGATCGGAGATGCCCGCGTTGAAGGTGGCCTCGCGTGAGCTGTCGTTGGTCAAAGTCTTGGTGGCGATGATGACGGGCTCGGAGGTGATGCCCGTGATGGTAGCACTATCGACGACCAGCACGGTCTGCACCTGCGGCCAGTTGTAAGTCTTGTAGAGGTCGCCCCAGGGGGTATTGCTGTGGAGGTAGGCGTCGTTAGGCTTCTTGCCGAAATACTTGGCGACGACATTCTTGAGGTCGGCGTCCTGAAGGCCGAACGTCTTTTTCTCGGTGTCGGTGATGACGTGCTGGACGCTCCCCGACGCGTTGACGCTTGAGGTCGCTTTGTCTACTCCGGCTTTGATGCTGATTTCGATTCCCATATTTCCTTCCTTAATTAACTCGCAGCGCGTTCGCGCTGGTGGCAGAGGATTAGAGGGAGAAACGAGAGAACCCGGGCGGTGTTTCTGCCACACGCCGCTCTGACCTACTTTTATTGAGTAAGTGAGGTGACCCGAAACCACACTCTCTGCCGATTCGACAGGGTCGAGCCGGTCAGGTGTCAGGCTGCTCGTTTCAGATTGATGATTGTCTTTGATTTGCAGAGGCTCTCACGGGTGGTGAGGTGAGAGCGCACCGTCTGACTTATTAGCTATACCTTATTTCATCGACGGAAGTAAATAGCCGCGCCGTTGATTTGTTTTATTCTTAGAGTCTGCACCCTCTCGAACGACATTGGCCGCACTATGGGGCGGATGAGTTGCTGGTATGCAGTGTTATCACAATCTCACTTTTTTGTTCCTGAGAGTGCGGTCAGGTGTTCCAGCCAGTCATTTGCAGCCTCTGCCTTTCTCAGCGCATGGCGGCGACGACGTAGCCGCGACGTGCGCGGAGGTTGAGACCGATGCGGCGAGGGGCGACGCGGAGGCGTCGATATTCGTTGGGGGGGGCGCTGGCGAGCGGTCGTTTGGGTTTGTAGGTGACGACGTACTGCGAGCCGATTTCGCGTGCGACTCCGGCTGCCGCCGTGATGGTCTCTTCGTCGGAGGCGGGCAGCCACATGCGTCCGCCCGTCTCTTCGGTGAAGGAGGCGAGGCGCTGCTCGCTCTTTTTCGTGGCCTGCTCGTAGGCTTTACGCAGACGCTTCATGGCGGGGTCGAAGGTCAGCGTGACACCGGCTGAAGCGCCGCCGCCGATGGCGCTGCCGCGCGACATGCCGGGCGGGAGCGTCGGGTCGATGCCGACGGTGGCGATGCCCGAAGAGGCGACGCTTCCGGGCTGCGCGCCAAACTCTTTTTTGGTTCGCTTCTCTTTCGAGACCTTACGCCCGAGCTGCGTAAAACTGACGACGTGGACTGTGACCTGCGCCTGCTGCAACTGGCGCACGGCCTCGGCGGCCTGCGCACGCGCTTCCGGCGTCTCCGTGCCGAGCACGCTCAGAGCTTCTTTGGCATCCATTCTGCCGGGCGTCTCGACGCCGTCGGTAATCAGAACGAGATGACGATTGCCGACCGGCTGATGCTCGAAATATGAAGCGGCGTGGATGATGGCCTGAGAGAGCTTCGAGCCCCGCCCTGATTTGAGCTTGGTGTGCAGCGCGTAGGCGATGCGCTCACGCTCGGTCGTCCACTTCTGCAACCCTTCGGCGTGATTGGTGAACTGTATCAGGGCCATCTGGTCGCCCTCGCGCAGATTGGAGACGAGACTGAGGGCGATGTCGCGCAAGCCGCGTGTGCGCATCGCGGGATTCAGCTCGCTGCCCGTCCCGATGAGCAGCAGCACGCTCGAAGGGATACGACGCACGCTCCTAATCTCCTGCGGCACGTCATCTTCGAGCACGAGGATGTCTTCAATCTCAAGCGTCGGGTCGAAGCGTCCCTGCTCGTCTGTGGCGAAGAGAGGGATGCGCACCTCTTCCGTGAAGACCCTTTCCTCATCCTGCGCTTCGCGCGACGAAGCGTTCGGAGATAAGGTCGGCTCTGCGGGCGCAGGAGTCGGCGGCGGCGTCTGCTGTGCGAGACAGACCGAAGCCGCGACTAAAAGAAGCGAGAGCACTCGGAAAAGCCCTCGAAGCGGACGACTCAAAAACATAGATACTTCCTGACCGAAGAATAAATGCGTCGGCTGACCCTCGTTTGATGCCCCGAAGACGCCTGAGTTTGCACTGAAAAGCAAGTAGGAAGGCGAAAGGATGAAGGATGAAAGAGAGCTATTCAAGCTTGAGAGCTAGGCTTTCATCCTTCATCCTTCATCCTTAATCCTTGCTTTTCCCGCTTGTGCCTGAACGGCTGTGATGGCGACGGCATCGACGATGTCTTCGGCTTTGCAGCCGCGAGAGAGGTCGTTGGCCGGTTTGTCGAGTCCCTGGAGGATGGGGCCGATGGCGGTCGCTCCGGCGAGTCGCTCGGTCAGTTTATAGGCGATATTTCCGGCCTGTAGGTCTGGGAAGATGAGAACGTTGGCGCGTCCGCCGACCACAGAGCCGGGGGCTTTCGATTCGGCGACGCGCGGGATGAGAGCGGCGTCGGCCTGTAGCTCGCCGTCGATTTCCAAATCGGGATGACGCGCTCTGACGGTGCGCGTCGCTTCGACCACCTTGTCGATGAGCTTGTGTTGGGCGCTGCCCTTGGTCGAGAAAGAGAGCATCGCCACGCGCGGCTCGACTTCGAGCAGAGCGCGGCAGGAATCCGCCGAGGCAATGGCTATCTCGGCCAGCTCAGCCGCCGAAGGCTCGATGACGACGCCGCAATCGGCGTAGATGAGCGCGCCGTTTGCTCCGAAGTCGGGCGAGGGCAGTGCCATCACGAAGAAGCTTGAGACGAGCTTGAAGCCGGAGCGCACGCCGATACATTGGAGCGCGGCGCGGACGGTGTGAGCGGTCGTGTTGGTTGCGCCTGCGACGGAGCCGTCGGCCTTGCCTAGACGCACGAGTAGGTTGCCGTAGTAGAGCGGGTCTTGAATGGCGATGCGCGCTTCGTCGGGCATCAAGCCTTTGGCGCGTCTGAGTTCGTGATAGAAGGCGGCCATCTTGTCGAAGTCGGGCGCGCGTCGGTGGTCGATGATTTCGACGCCGCCGAGGTCTGCGCTCGACTCGCGCGCCGCAGCGCGAATCTTCTCGGCGTCGCCGAGCACGGTGACGCGCGCCATGCCGAGACGCGCGACGATTGAAGCGGCGACGACCGTGCGCGCGTCTTCGCCTTCGGGCAGAACGATGTGTTGCGGGTCGGCGGCTGCGCGCTGGCGTATGCGTTCGAGAATGTTCATGGCTATCTATCGGAAACCGGGCAATCGCGCTCTCTTCTTTCCCGTGCTCTTCTGCGCTCTGCTCGAAGGGGATTGCAACTCGTGTTGTTTGCTGGCGGAGTCTAACCGAGGGCGCTCTTTTGTCACAAGCCTCGGCGTCCTGCGACGCGTACGCGGCTCGTCTTATGAGACTGATGAGTTGATTGCTTTTCAGGCGGGGAGCAGGGAATCAATCAGGTCTTCGGCGGCCTGGGCGAGCCGAGAGATTACGGCGGGGTCGCTGGTCTTCATGGCGCGGAAACGTCGCATTTCGAGGTCGGGCGCGTCGAAGCCGTCGAGGTCTTGCGCGACGAGCGCGACGTGCAGGGTCGGCGAGTCGGCAATGACTATCCATTCGCGCGAAAGACGGCTGCCGGGCGGCGTGTGGATGAGACGCATGTGCGGGTGGCGCGGCGGCTTCCAGTCAGCCTCGCCGAAGACGTAGACGCGCTCGGACACGTCGGCGATGCGCAGGAAGCGGTCGGCAATCGGCTCCATCCGCGAAAGACGCTCGAAGCCCACGTAGACGCGCCCGGCACGGTTCGTACGCAGAAGCACCGCCATCTCTATCAGGAGACTCATGTACTCTAGCGGCGGAACGCAGGCGTTGAAGAGAAACGTCACGCGCTCGTCGAAATCTCTGCGCGAGATATGCGAGACCTCGCCCAAGTCTTCTACGGAAGACCCGATAACTTCGAGCGCATACTCGTACATCGAAAAGTCTTTCACTGCACACGTCCTTCGGGCAGACCGAACCGAGCCCGAACACTCTTCTACTCTTTCAGATGTTCGTCGGCGTTACGAATCTTTCGTGAAAGTGTGCGTGATGAAGGCAAAAGGCAAAAGGAAAGGCGAAAGTGCGGCTGAAACCACTTTTGATTTAATTCTTAACCTTTTCACCTTTGCCTTTCACCCTTTGAGAGCGCCGAGTAGTTTTTCGTGGATGCCGCCGAAGCCGCCGTTGGACATGATGACGACCACGTCGCCGGAGCGAAGCTCGGGCGAGAGTTGGCGGACGATTTCGTCCGCGCCGTCGATGGAGAAAGCGGGGCGCTGGCCGCGCGCGGCAATCTCTTCGACAAGCTCTCGGGTGTCGAGGACGCTTCCTTTCTCTGTGGCGCGCGCAGCATCGAAGACGCTGGCGACGACGATGTAGTCGGCGATGGAGAGCGCATCGACGTAGTCTTTCTGAAAGACGGCGAGACGCGAAGACCATGAGCGCGGCTCGAAGACGGCGACGAGGCGGCTCGCATTGTAGCGTGCGCGCAGGGCGCGCAGCGTCTCTCGCACGGCGGTCGGATGATGCGCGAAGTCGTCGATGACGGTGACGCCGCGCTCCGTGCCTCGCACCTGCATGCGCCGTTTGACGCTCTTGAAGGTGGCGAGCGCGTCGCGGATTGAGGCGCGCTCGATGCCCCAAGCGTCGGCGGCGATGATGACGGCGAGGCAGTTCAAGACGTTGAACTCGCCGATGAGCGGCGTCTCGAATTCGCCCCACTCGCGCCCTTCGCGGAAGACGCGAAAGCGCGTCAAATCACTCGCGCCGTAGTCGATGTCTCGCGCTTGCCACCTGGCATCGCCGCCGACGCCGTAGGTTTCGAGCTGCGTGTGCAGGCGCGCGCCCATCTCGGCGACGACCTCGCGCACGTTGGCGCTATCCCATCCGGCGATGAGACGACCCTGACCGGGCACGGTGTTCATCAGGCGACGGAAGGCGAGCTTGACGGCCGCGAGGTCTGGGTAGATGTCCGCGTGGTCGAACTCGATGTTGCCGACGATAGCCAGCTCCGGCAGGTAGTGCATGAACTTCGGCCCCTTGTCGAAGTAGGCCGTGTCGTACTCGTCGCCTTCGATGATGAAATAGTCGCTCTCGGTGACGCGAAAGCTCACGCCGAAATTCTGCACCACGCCGCCGACCAGAAAAGTCGGGTTCAACCCGCCGCGCTCCATCACCCAGGAGGCGATGCTCGTCGTCGTCGTCTTGCCGTGAGTTCCGGCGACGACGAGCGAGCGCCGTCCGCGTATGAACTCCTCTTTGACCACCTCGGCCTGCGAGCGATAGACGAGCCTGCGGTTGAGAGTCTCCTCGACCTCCGCGTTTCCGCGCGGGATGGCGTTGCCGACGACGACGCAGTCGGGCGCGGGGCTCAGATGCTCCGCCCTGTAGCCCTCGCGCACGTCGATGCCAAGCTCGGCGAGCATCGTTGACATCGGCGGATAAGGTTTCGCGTCGGAGCCCGTCACCCGATGCCCGCGCGCCTGAAGCATTCCGGCCAGCGAGCCCATCGCCGTCCCGCAAATTCCGATGAGATGATAGTGCATATACGTTTAAGAATGGCGCTCAAGTAAAGCTTGTAGAAGGCGCGGCGAGGCGCGAACTATCTTCATCGAGGTCGGTTTCGGCGTAGTCGAGATAGGCGCGTGAACGCTTGAGGAAAGCTTCCGTCTCCCAGCGCGACGAGAAACCGAGCGCGCTTTGCAACTGCGCGCCGGAGAGAACGCCGCATCGGTAGGCTTCCAGAGTTAAAGCTTCCAGGGCTTTTCTGGGCAGGCTCTGCGCGCCCCACTCGGCTTCAAGCTGTTGCGCAACGTCTTCCGGCAACTCAATCTCAATGTCCATCGCCGTTGTTTCTCCTGAAAAAGATTAAGAACTGGCGTCGCGCTGCGCAACCGGAATCGTGAAAGAGAAGGTCGAGCCTTTGCCGACCTCGGAGGTGACGGAGATTTCGCCGCCGTGCAGCTCGACGAGCTGGCGCGTGATGTAGAGTCCGAGACCCGTGCCTTTTTCGCTGCGGGTGGCGCGGCTGCGCGCTTGTTCGTACTTGTCGAAGAGGCGTTCGAGGTCTTCGGGCTGGATGCCGACGCCTGTGTCCGCGACGGAGATGCGCGCCATCCGGTCGCCGATTTGCGCGGCGCGAATCTCGACGCGTCCGCCTTTGGAGGTGAACTTCAGGGCGTTGGAGACGAGATTGACGAGCACGCGCCGGAGCTTGACGCGGTCGGCATGCAGGGGCGGAAGCTCTTCCGGGATGTGCTCTTCGAGAGCGATGCCTTTCTCTCTGGCGAGCGGCGCGACCGTCTCGCGCAGCTCGGCGACGAGGAGCGGCAGCTCGACCGAAGAGAGGTCAAGTCGCATCGCGCCGGATTCGAGCTTGGAGGCGTCGAGCAAATCGTTGACCAGCTCGATGAGGTTCTGCGTGTTGCGCTCCATCATAGCGACCATGTTCTTCTGTTCGGGCGAAAGCTCGCCGAGACGACCCGAAGTGAAGAAACTGATGACGCCGCTGATGACCGTCAGAGGCGAGCGCAGGTCGTGTGTGGTGAGGGCGAGAAATTCTTCCTTGAGGGAAGATAGCTCGCGCAGCTTGGCGTTGGCCTCGTTCAACTCGCGGTTGCTCTCGTTCAGCTCCCGGTTGACCCTTTCAAGCTCCTCGCGCTTCTCTTCAAGCTCGGCGAGCACGGCCATCAGGTCGCGGTTCTGCTGCTGAAGCTCTTCGACCGCCGAATCGTCCGCGTCGTCGTTGAAGCTCGCGCGCAGCTCTTCGATGCGCGCCTTGACGCTCGTCGCCGCGTCGTGCGGCAGCCACTTGACGACCGTGACGCGCGTACCCATCTCCGGCTTGGTGTCTATCTCGAACTCGTCCATCAGGCGGCGCGTGCCCGCCAGGCCGACGCCGAGGCCGGAAGAAGAACGATAACTGCCGCGCAGGATAGCGCGCAGACGCGCCTCGTCGATGCCGGGGCCGTCGTCGCGCGCCGTCACCTGCAAGCCTGCTGTGTGCGCGCCGCGCTCGGCGACGGCGAGCGTAATCGCGCCCGACTTGGCGTACTCGTAGATGTTGCGCGTCAGCTCCGAGACGGCGGTGGTGATTTTTATCTGCGTCGTCGCGTCGAAGCCCATCTCGCGCGCGAGCCGGCGCACGCGGTCGCGCACCTTCACCGTGTCGGCCTCGCGCCGCACGTAGATGTCGCCCAGCCGCGTTGAGTTGATACCTTCCATAATCAGTAAGACGAGGAAGAAAAGGGGAAAAGGGGAAAGGGGAAAGGGAGAGATGCGTGAGCCGCACAGGTTCTTTACCTTTTACCCGTTTCGCCTTTTCCCTTTTGCCCCTCCTTCTTTAACGTGCGACGAGCACGGTCGCATCGTCGGAGTCGCGCCCGTAGTCGCGCATCAGAATACCGGCCATCATCTGCGGGCTCTTGCGAAGCAGGCTCGGATAAGCCTTGATGTCCCAGGTGGAGCTGAGGCCGTCGCTCGACATGACGATGGTCGCGCCGTCAGCCCAGTTGTGCTTCCAGAGACGGACGTTGGAGAGACGCACGCCGAGCGTTCCGTTATTGGGAACGGGACGAATCGACGAGGGCGCGTCGAAGACGCGCACGTCCACGTTTCCGACACCCGCGTAAGAGAAGACCGACTCGGCCGTATCGACGACGCAGGCGGCCATCACCGCGCCGCGCGTCGCCCGCAGAGCATCGTTCGTCGCCCAGAACAGCTCGTCGAGCGGCTCGCCCCGCCACTGAGCCAGAACATCTATTGCGACTTCGGCAGCCGCGCGCGCGCCGTGCCCGTGTCCGAGCCCGTCGATGACGGCGTAGAGCGTCTTCTTCTCGTGCTGGTGGATGAAATAAGCGTCGCCGTTGGCATCCTCGCGCGTGCGATGACGAGTCCAGACGCCGACGCGTTTGTAAATCGCGTTGGCTTGTCTTGCGGGAGTCGGCCTGCTGGCGGCTACCCACTTGCGCCCGAGCAGCGCCGTTCCGTAGGTCGTGCGGCGCGGGCGCATGAGCCTCGCGGTCGTGCCGCCGACGGTCGAATAAACCTCGAAATCGTCCATCAGGCGACGAATCGCGCCCAGGCCGCCGCCGAGGCTTCCGCTCGTCGAGACGCCGTCGCGCAGGGCGCGGTCGATGTCGTAGATGCCCGGCCCCTTATCCCAGTAGAAAAGCTCAAGGCCGGGCTCGTCTCCGAGCATGCGCGTCCAGTGAAGGCAACCGCCCTTCGGCTTCGCGTAGCGCGCGGCGTTCGTGCCAATCTCCTGCACGACGATGTCAAGCTCGGCCAGTTCCTGCTCCGTGAACCCGAGCGACGCCGCAAAGCGATGCACGGCGCGGCGCGCCGCCCCGACCTCCGCCTCCTCGCCGATTCGCTGTGTATGAAAAACTCTCACAAGGTAAACGCTGAACGCGGAACGATGAACGATGAACTAAAAGCAGAAAGCATTTTGTCTTTCCATTCCGCGTTCATCGTTCATCGTTCATCGCTGCTTTCAGAGCCAGCGCACGATGGTGACGCGCGTGCCCGCGCCCAACACGGATTCTATCTGGAACTCATCGACGAGACGCTTCGAGCCGGGCAAGCCTTTGCCGAGGCCGCGACCCGTCGAGAAGCCGTCGCGCATGGCCGAGTCGATGTTGGGGATGCCGGGGCCGGAATCCTCGAAGATGAGGCGCAGGCCGCCGCGCCCCGCATCGTTGGTCGTCGGCTGCACAATCATCCGCCCGCGGCGTGCGTACTTGACGATGTTTCGTGCCAACTCCGAAGTGACGGTGACAAGACGCGTCTGGTCGATGAGGCGGAAGCCCATCGCGGCGGCGAGTTGTCGTACCTCGACGCGCGCGACGGCGATGTCGTGCTCGTTCTCAAGAGCGATTAATTTGCTCTGCAAGCGCGCTCAACTCCCTGCGGTCAAACGCTTCCTCATCGTCGATGCCGAACTCGCCGCGCAGAAGCTTGATGCCTTCGTCTACGTTCAGAACCGTATCGACGCCGCGCAGCTCAAGCCCCAGCTCGACGAGCGTGATGGCGACCGCCGGCTGCATGCCGACGACGACGGTGCGCGCGTCCATGATGCGCGCCATCGCGGCGATGTCCGAGAGCATCCTGCCGATGAAGGAATCGACCATCTCCAAAAGCGAGATGTCGATGAGCACGCCGCGCGCCCCCGTGCGCTCAAGCTCGGAGAGGATGCGCTCCTGCAAGAGCATCACGGTCTGGTCGTCCATATCGACCTGAATCGGCACAATCAGCACGCGACCGACTTTGAGAATGGGAATGCGTGTGCCTTCCATCGGCTTTCAAAGCTCCTTTTGGCGAGAGAGTGGATGCGTCCGGCCTGCGGCCTGCGCTCTGTAAGGCGCGAGGCTCTGCGCGCGTCTTATTTAAGCTCGGAGGCGAGCGAGTTATAGCCGCCGCCTCCGGGGCGCGTCTCGCGGCGTTGATTGTCTTCGGTGATATTCGTTCCCTGCGCGATGAGCGCGGCTTTGGAAGCGGCGGCGGCGGTGTCCGTGCCGTTGGTGATTTGGGAGAGGGCTTTGGCGGAGACGACTGCGCGCCCGACCATCTCAAGGGCGAGCTTGATGCCGTCGGACATCTGCGCGCGGGTGGTTATCTGCGTCAGGTCGATGCCGAGCTGCACCATCGTCTGCGCGATGGCCGGGGAGACTCCTGTCAGAATACAGCGCGCACCCATCAGTCGCGCCGCCGTGACGGTCTTAATCAGGTGGTTGGCGACGAGCGTGTCCATCGTGCGCACGCCCGTAATGTCGAGGATGGCGATGGTCGAGCCGGTCTCGACGATTTTCTGAAGCAGCGATTCCATCATCATCTGCGCGCGGCGCGAGTCGAGCGTGCCGATGATTGGAAGAGTCAGAATCTTGTCCCAGACTTTGATGACCGGCGTGGATAGCTCCATCATGTCGGCGCGCTGCTGGCGGATAATCTCCTCGCGCGAGCGGATGTAGTTCTCCACCATGACGAGCCCCATCTTGTCGAGGAGGCGCGTGAAGTGGTTCATCTCCGTAAGGAGCGCCTGCGAGTCGCCCGCCAATTCGTCGGCCAGAAGGGGGACGACCACGTCGCGCAGAGAGAGAATGTAGGTGGCGTTCTCAAGCGGCGTGTAGCCTTTGACGGCGCGCATGTGCGAAATCTGGTTGAGGAACGAGCGCAAATCGTCGAAGGCCGTGTGGTTGAAATCGGCCTCGCCCGCCTCCTTGATGGACTGCGCGAGCATATCGACAATCTGGCGCGACTGCTGGCGCAAATCGGTCTTGGAAATCAGCTCGTCGCGGAACTCGCCCGACTTGAGACGGTCGGCAATCCACCTGTTGAGAATCTCGTCGCGCCGCGTCGAAAGCAGCTCGACGACGCGGCTGACGCCCGTGTTCGCTGATGCGCTGTTGTCCGCCATTGTCATCCTCGCCGGTCAGTCGGAGGCGCTTAGGCCGCACAAGCCGTTATGCTCGGTCGGCGCGCCTTTCGTCCTGACATCTGAGCTAAAAGAGAGAGAGTTTTGAGCGCCGAACGCCTTCCCTCGGCGCAGGCTGGCACGAGCCTTTATCTTAACATCGCCGCACGGAAAAGCAACTCGCGCCCTGCCCGACGAGCGCGCCTCGAAACTCAACTCTCGCCTCTGAAAATCGACGCTCTGAAAAAGCGAAAGCGCGACGCTTTCAAAGGCGTCGCGCCCGCGCGGTCAAGAGAGAGAGAAGTCGGCCTCAACGCCTGATGCAAACAGGACGCAATCGTCGCTCGCCTGCACGCGGCGAGCCTTCCGGCCTCCGGCTTAGACGAAGAGGGTCAGGCGAAGAAAGCCAAAGACCGAAGCTCGCGCGAGGCGTAAGCTTCGGGCGGCACGGGTCGGCTTCGCTTCGGCTTCGGTTACTGAGCTTTCTGGATGGTGACGGCGACCATCGGCATGTCGCCGCCGGTGCGGCTGTATGAGAGCCAGAGCCCGGCCTTCTGATACTTCTCGCGCTTGTAGACCGTGCCGTCGGGCTGCGCCTGAACGGGCGAGCCGAAGACGGCCTGCGGAGTCGGCGCGCTGCTCACGTCGCCCATGTAGGTGATGGCGATGGCCGAGACCTTCTGTTGGGCGTCGTAGAAAACCTGCGCTCCTTCCTTGTCGGAGAAGGAGTAGAAGTCCTGCTGGCTGCTCTTGTCCTGCGGCGTGCCGAGCTTCTTGCGCACTTCGTCGGCGCTCATGCCGAGGCTGACGCCCTTGTATTCTTTGAAGGGCGGCTCGTCGTCGGCTGCGGCGGCAGCGGGCGCGGCGCTGTTCGAGTTGAGCGCGCGGCGCTCCTGTGCGCTCGCCGCGAGCGTCAGGCCGAAGAGCAGGGCGGCGCACGCGAGCGCCGGGAGAGAGAGGGATAGAGTGGTCAGGCGTTTTCCTGTTTGAAACATTTGTTGGGCTCTCCTTACAGAGGGAAGTAATGCGGAAGCGCCGCCGGCCATTGCGGGATGGCCTGAAATCGCGGCGGGAAAGTGGGCTTCGAGCGCCCGAACAGCGTCCGTGCGAGCCGGAAGCCCTTTCCGAGTAGCGAAACAATATGCCCACTTCGGCGGCGAGTCAATAGCGATTTTGCAAGTCGAAACGCTCGGTAAACGCCGCCTGTGCGCCGTCAGCATCAGCGCGCCGGACGACTGCGAAGCCCGGACTTTTTTGAGTTCGACTCGCGGCGCGAGCAGCGTCCGGGTGGTTTTCGGTTTGACAGGAAGTGTAAAGTATACGGGTCGGCACAGGATTTAATTGGAAGGGCAGGCGGTCGAGGCTTCGAGAAGTGCTCGCGCGAGCGGTTGCGTAGACGGGCTCGGAGGCCGCGCCCCCGAGAGCGCGAACTTTGCCGGAGCGCGGCTCGTAGAGACTCCTGTAGAATGTGCCGGTCGGAAGAAGCGCATGAGGGCGCTCCCGAAAGGTTCAACTCCCGACAGCCAAGTTTCTCGTCTGTTTCAAACACAAGCGAACGCTGGAGGTTCACGATGAAGAGCATGAAAGACATCCTGAGCATAGTGATAGGATTGCTCGCCTTCGCAGTGGCAATCTGGCAGTTGATGGCATTCATGGGGGCGAAGGACGAGCGGGGCATACAGGACATCTGGGCTGGAACGAATCACCTCTGGCTGGCGATTCTGGCAGCCATCGTCGCCTGCGTCTGCGCCGTCGTCTACTTCATCGGCCATCGCAAGGAGATAGAAGAAATCCACATCACGGACAGGTGAGAGGGAAACGATGAACGCGGAACGCTGAACGATGAACTGAAAGCAGTTTGCTTTTCATTCATCGTTCAGCGTTCCGCGTTCATCGTTTCTTTAGATTTGGATTCCGCGAAACTTTTCGACTTTCTTTTTGGGCTCGGGCGTGACGAGGACGGCGTTGTCCTGCTGACGGTGGCGGCGCTCGCTCTCGGAATGCCAGCGCGCCCATTCGCCGGGAGCGTCGAAGGTTTCGCCGCCGTGCTGCGTCATGCGCTCGCGCACGCGGCACATGACGGGCGTGTTGACGCCCACGCCGGAAATCACGGCCTGCCCCTTCGTCAGCGCCGGTAACTCGTCGAGTAGCTGACGCCCCGCCCCTTCCACCGACTTTGCCACCGTATCCTGATCAATCGGGTTGACGATACGCATGATGACCTGCGTCATGCACTGCGAGAGCACGTCCTGGTCGAGCTTGCCGGGACGCTGCGTGATGAGGCCGATGCCGACGCCGAACTTCCGACCTTCAGATAGAATCTGCTTCAGGATGTTTGTCGAGACGACCGTCTGGCCTGCGGGCGCGAAACGGTGCGCCTCTTCGAGCAGGGTAAAGACGGGATAGGGAAGATGCGTGTCGCTGCCGGTCATCGCCTCGCCGCGCACGGTCGCCATGCGCGCCTTGTTGACGCGGCGAAGGAGCGTGGCGACGACGACCTGCTGCTCGTGCTGCTCGATGTCTGAGAGTTGCAGGACGGTGCAGCGTCCGGGCTGGAACAAATCCTTCAAGGGGTTGTGCTCGGTGTCGGAGAAGATGGAGCCGGGCTTATCGAAGCGCGAGTCGAGCCGCCAGAGCAAGCCTTCGATGGAGCTGGCGTTACTGGATTCGCTGCGCTCGCTGCCTTCGTATTTCTGCTCCTTCACCGCATCGCGCAGGTCGTGATAGCCCCAAAGCTCGCGCTCGCCGCGCTGCCCGGAGGTCAACTGCCTGAAAGCCTGCGAGAGAAAGTGGAGCATCTTGTCGGAAGTGCCTTCGGGCAGAAGATACTTCACGTCCGCTTCGGTCAGCGAAGAGAAGCGAACTTTGATGCGGTCGTGCGTGAAGATTTTGACTTCGGGGCGGTAGCCGTCTCGCGTCTCGCGGAAACGCTCGTCGTCCTCGATGGAGCGCAGCGTGTCGTATTCGCCGTGCGGGTCAACGATGAGCACGGAGGCGCGGTTGTAGGGCTGCATCAACTCTTCGACGAAGACGCCCGCCGTGTAGGACTTGCCCGCGCCGGTCGAGGCGAGAATTGCAAGGTGCGTGGAGACGACATCCTTGATGGAGAGGACGACGGGCACTTCGCCCGCGTTTCGCGTCAAGAGGCTTCCGATGTGCGCCGAGCCCACCTCGGCGACGCGGCGCGGCGAGAGCACGCTTGAGAGAGTTTCCGACGAAGCGAGAAAGACCGGGTCGCCCGGCTGCGGCGGGATGCGCGGGTTGACGAAGTCGCCGAGCTTACGGCTGAAGTAGCCGATGGATTCGACCGTTATCTCGTACAACTCGCAGCCCGTGCCTTCGAGCCCGATGAGTGCCGAGACGATTGCGGGCGGAGTCTCGGGGTCGGAGAGAAAAGCGTCGGGGAGATTCCGCACCAGTCGGCGAGAAGTGATGTTGCCGAGGATGCGCCGCTCCTCGGCGCCGTCGTGCGCCGCGTAGTAGACGAACTCGCCGATGCGCGCGCGCCGGTTGTCGGCGGTGATGAAGAGATACTCGTGCGGGCGCTCGCCCGGCCCCTTCACGGTTCCGGTCAGAAGGTCGGTCGTGTCTTGTGTCGAATCCATGAGCGAAGTTGGAAGACTAAAAGTTTTGCAGTTTTGCCGTGCCGATGCAGCACGCGACAGAGACGACGCGAGCCGAGTATAACACGCGTGCAGCCGCGAGGGTTGAGCGAAGTCTGAGGGAGCTAGGGGAGCCGAACGTCTGCGTTTCAGAAAGCAATCCGAACGTCAGCTTTCCGGAAATGAATCGTCGACGGCGAGATAGCCGCGCTCGACGAGCGTCGCCGTCAGTTGAAGGAAGTCTTCGAGCGCGAAGGCTTCGGGAATGACTTCGGCGGCGCGCGACGTTTCGTAAACTTCCGTGAGCGTCTGTTCGCCTCTGAGCTTGAGGACGAGCGAGAGTATCCAGGGCTCGACTCTGGTGAGCGCGGGGAAGGGAAAATCAGACCTGAAGAGCAAATCACGGACGACCAGCTCGCCCTCGCGGACGCCGTGTGTGATTTCAACCTGAAGGGCGGGCGCAGGACGCGGCCTCGACTGCGCGAGCGCGTCGAAAAAATCGGCGCGACTGCGGCGTCGATGCCAACGAAGCGCCCAATCGAAGCTCGCGCCCGTCGTCTCTTTGAGAATGTCGGGGCGCGCCGTCAAGGGCTCGGATTGAACGCCGGGCGCGCGGCGATGAATGACGAGCGCGCCGTAGATTAACCGGCGCGTCCCCGCACGTTCGAGCGTCTGTTCGAGCGTCTCGTAGTGCGACTGCTCAGCGCCGCGCCTGAGAAGCATCTGTGCCAGGAAACGCTTGACGCTCTTCGTGTCGCCGAGGCCGAAGAGGACATCAAACTCGCGCTCCGTCTCGCCGAGCCAGCCGCGCACGCGCTCCTCGAATTTTCCCTGCGACGTATCCTGCCCCATGCAGATGGCGTAGAAAGTGCCGCCCGCGCGCAGATGCTCGGGCAAGCCCTCGACGACGCGCCGGAGCAGACGCTCTCCCGTGTCGCCGCCGTCGCGGTAGATGACCGTCTCGCCGAAGGCGGGCACGTAGGGCGGATGCGAAACGATGCGTTCAAAACTCCTGCCCCGCACGGGCTCGTACATATCGCCTTCGACCACCTCGACGTTCGCGCAACGGTTGAGCAGCGCGTTGAAGCGCGCGAAGTGCGCCGAGCGCGGCGTGATGTCTGAGGCTGTGACCTGCCCGGCGCTCGGGCTGAGCAGCAGAGCGGCAGCGCCCGAGCCCGTGCCGAGGTCGAGGGCATCGCGCGCAGGGCTCTTCGAGATGATTCGCAGAAAGAGCAGCGCGCCCTCGTCGATGGCCGGAAAAACGATGTCGGGCGCTTCTTCGACGATTGTGCCTTCGGGCGTCGTGTAGCGGTCGGAGGCGACGAGCAGCCCGGCCACCGGGTAGAGGAAAACGGGCGAGTAGCAGAGTTGTTCGTCGTACTCGACGAGGCGGACGAGGTCGAGCGCCTGCATGGCGTCAAGCTCTTGCTGTTCGAAGGCGCATTCGATGACGAAGCGTGGCAGGGTTTCCGTCAGCAGGAAAAATCTGATGAAGAGAGCGAGTCTTTCATCGACGCCCGAAAGGTCGATGCCCTCCGCTTCGGCGCGGCTCAAGTCGGACATATCATCCATGCCGAGAATGCGGCAGACGTTCTCTTCCGTGAAGCCCGCTTCGCGCAGCATCGACTCGACGCGTCGAAAATCGTCTGCCGAGCCGAAACGCAACGGAAAGACGGCGGATAGGGTCTCGCTCATAAGTCGGGAATCCGGGCTTAGAACTGATACAACGTTTCTCTTTGCCGTTCGAGCTTCAGCCCGCGATAAAAGTTTCGTCAACCGAAAGATAGCCGCGCTCGACGAGCGTGGCGACGAGTGCGACGAAGTCTTTAAGCTCGAAGGTGTCGGGGATGGCCTGAGCGGCGCGTGCCGATTCGTAAAGCTCGGAGACGGTGCGCGTGCCGTCGAAGCTGGCGACGAGCGGGAGTATCCAGTAATCGACGCGCGTCTTGACCGGGAAGGGATACTCCGACTCGAACATCAAATCGCCGACGACCAGCTCGCCGTCGCGGACGACGTGGGTTATCTTGACCTGCAACGACTCGGAGAGACGAGGGCGCGCGTCTGCCATCGCTTCGAGGAAACCGGGACGCGAGGCGCGTCGATGCCAGCCGAGCGCGCGTTCAAAATTCGCGCCGTCGGTCGTCTTGCTCAACTCGGGTCGGGTCGTCCAGGGCTCTCCGAGACTGTCGGCGGCGCGGCGATGAATGACGAGCGCGCCATAGACGAGTCTCGTCGTTCCGGCTTCGGCCAGAGCGCGCTCAAGCGGCTCGATGTCAACGCCCTTCGCACCCTTTTTCAGAATGATTTCGGCCAGAAACGCCTTCACGGTCTTGGCTTCGCCGAGCGCGAAAATCACGTCGAACTCGCGCTCCGCGTCGCCGAGCCAACCTCTCACGCGCTGCTCGAAGGCGGCCTCGCGCGTGTCGTGGCCGAGGCAGAGGCAATAGAAAGTGCCGCCCGCGCGCAGGTGCTCGGGCAAGCCTTCGACGGCGCGGCGCACGAGCACCTCGCCCGTCGCCCCGCCTTCGCGGTAGACGATTTTGTCGCCGAGCGCGGGCACGTAAGGCGGGTGCGTGACGATGCGCTCGAAGGTCTGCCCGCTGACGGGCTCGTACATGTCGCCCGTCACGGTCTCGACGTTCGGGCAGTCGTTGAGTCGCCGGTTGAACTCCGCGAAGTGTGTGGCGCGCGGCGTGATGTCGGTGGCGACGACGCGCGCGGCGTTTCTGCTGAGCACGAGGGCGGCGACGCCCGAGCCCGCGCCGATGTCGAGCGCATCGCGCGCGGGGCTCTTCGACATCACGCGCAGGAAGAGAAGCGTGCCGACGTTGATGGCCGGAAAAACGATGTCGGCGGATTCCTGAAAGGGCGAGCCGTCGGGGTTGTTGCGCCGGTCGGAGGCGATGAGACAACCGGCGACGGGATAGAGAAAGGCGGGCGAGTAGCATCGCTCCGCGTCGAAGTCGGCGACGCGCAAAAGGTCGAGCGCCTCTAGCGCGGCAAGCTCTTCGGGCGAGAGCGCCCGGCGCGCGTCGGAGAGCGGCATCGTCTGGACGAAGAGAAAGAAGCGGATGAGAAAGGCGAGACGCTCGGGCACGTCGGCGAGGTCGGCCTTGTCCGTATCGACCGAGCTTAGGTCGGCCATCTCTTCGAGCTTCAGGATGCGCCCGATGCTCTCTTCGTCGAAGCCCTCTTCGACGAAGAGAGAGCGCACGCGCGCAAACTCTTCGTCAGAGCCGAGGCGGAGCGGCAGCTCGTCGGCGTTTGCTTTACTCATCTCGTGTTTAGTGAACCTCTCTTCTCTCGTTCGAGAATCTGCTGTTTTCGCGTCGAGGCGGCGGTTGACATCCCTGTTGACAAGGCTGAGAGTGGCCTTGTAGGCTGTCGGCGGCTTGTCGGGCGACGTGGCCGGGCGCTGCTCAAAGCAGACGCTCTTTCTATTTGCGTGCAACCGGAGAATCAAGATGGAAGAAGGCTACAGTATTCAACGCCTCCTCGTGCTCAGAAAACTGACGGTGGCTATCTCCAGACTTCTGAGCGAGCAGATGAGGGAATACCTGACGACGCTCGCGCCGCTCCTGCGCCCGAAGGCCGTGCTCGGCGACTACATCCAGAGCAACATAAAAGAGCCCTCGCGCCCCGGAGCCGAAAAAGCCTTCAAAGAACTCCAAAGCCTCTACGAGCAGATAGCCGGATCGAAGCCCTTCAACCTGCCGACCGAGCTGAAGCCGCCCATCGAGATTGTCAGCACGGCGCTTGAATTCACGCCGCTCGAATACGAGCACAGCGCGCGCACCGCAGACGAGACCAAGATGGTCGTCGTCACTTCGCCCTTGAAGTGGGTGCTCAACTATTCGGGCTTCTCGCTCGGACGGCTCAAGACGCTCGTCGCCGACCGCAATCGCTCGTCGAGCGAGCTGCGAGAGTTTATCCTCCATTACCTCGTCTTAAACGTCGTCATCTCGAAGCAGACCGGCGTTACCAACATCCTCGAAACCCTGCATTTCCCCGTCACCTCCGAACACTACCTGCCGGAGCTTGGACGCCTGCCCGTCACGCAGATTACCTCTTCCATCTCGACGCACCTGCCGCCCGACAACGTCATCATCGAAAGCACGGAAATCTCAGGCCGCAACGTCTTCGAGGAAGTCATCCAAATCGCCGACATCGTCAAGCTGCGCGACCCCCTGCGCGAGCGACTGACCGAGCTGATTCAGAACCAAGCCCCAGACCTGATGCCCACCTCGACAGAAGACTAGCGGATGCTTTAAGAGTCGATGGGCTGAACGGCTTCACCGTCCGGCAGTCCGGCCGTCCAGAAGCGGCTGCCCTGTACGACCATCCTCTGCCGCTCGCCCCTGAGATTGAGATAGGGGCATTGGTCGGGCGCGTCCGTGCTGAGCGTATCGTTGCCGGAGTCGGGCGCAGTCCATCGAAGCTTACCGGCCTCAAGCCAGGGCAGCAGGTCGAAATCCCACACGTCATTGTCGGCCTTCCAGCCTGTTTCGCCGAGCTGTGTCGTGTAGGTGTAGATTTTGCGAGGCCAGTTGGCGGCCAGCTCTTCGGGCACGGGGCGACGCTCGGCGAAGTAGCTGACCGGGTAGACCACGTAGCCGTTCTCCATCCTGACCTGCGAGACGACGGCAAGCATGCCGGGGAAGGCGAGCAGACGCGGAATCACGTAAGGAACTTCGGGGCCGGGACGAACCTGGAAGCTGCCCGCCAGAGGCTTGCTCCCGCCGAAATTGAGCGCGCCGCGTATGACGCAGAAGTGCGGGCAGGCGGGCATCTCGCGCGTGACGGCGTCTTCATCCCACCAGAGACCGTCGAGGCCGTAAGGGTCGAAGCTTCTGACGAGCGGCCTGTCGCAGAAGGGGCAGACGCTCATCACGATGCGGGGCAGCCGCGCGAAGTATTCGTCTTTCGCCTCGGCGAAAGCGACACGGTATCTTTCGGCGAGGGCGTCGGCGGAATCGTCATCGTCGTCGTCCGTATCATCATCTGCCTCGTCCATCGCGCGGTTGTAGGCGTCGTAAGCCTGACGGTACTTCTGTAGCAGCGCGTCGCGCTCGCGTCTGGTGAAAGGTTGTTTGAACATCTCGGTTGATTCCTTACCTGGGCTCCAGCTCTCCCAGAACCGCCTTCGGGTGATACTGCTTATACTTCGCCCAGTCAATATTTCCGTAGAGACTGTTCCAGTCGATTTTGTTCTGCTTGTAGAACTGGTGCATGTCTTTGACGGTTTCGAGGCGGACGGCCTTGCCGTCGGGCATGTAGGCCGTGCAGGGCGGCTGCGGGCCGTAGTTGACTCTCGCCTCGTCGAAGTTGCCCCGGTCAGGCCAGTTGTCGTGCGGCCCGTGCTGCACCATTTTCTTGCCGAAGGCAGTGTTAATCTTCTCTTTGACTTCGTCGGAGAAGGCGTTCTGGCCGGTCTTGCCGTCGTAGACGCCGTGCAGGTCGTAGTCGCTGTAGAACTTGTTACCGGCGTTGTCCTTGACGATGTAGCCTTCTTCCGGCGTGCCGATAGTATAGCCCTTATCCTTCAGTTTTTTCTTGTAGTCTTCGTAGGAGAAACGCTTCTCCGGCGGAAGCTCGGCCATGTCGGCGGCGTGGTCTTCGGGGCCGTAGGCGGCCAGTCCCACGTTGGGCGGAGTCTTGCGCGTCTTGCCCTTCACGTCGAGCGGTTTGGGCAGGCAGTCTTCCTTGCCCATGTGTTCGAGGGCGACGGGGTTCGAGTCGCGGACGATGATGATTTTGCCCTCGTCCTGCGCCATCTTCTTGAACGACTTATGGTCGCGTTTACGCATGCCGCGCCTGACGGGTGGGATGGGCGCGGGAAACTGCGTGCGCGGCAGCTCGACGTCGGCCTGCATGCGCGGGTGCTCGTCCTGCATGTGGACGACGCCCGTGTCCTTCTCCTTCGTGACGTGGACTTCGGCCTTCGGCGGCTGGTCGAGGTCAACCTTCGCGCCGGGGCTCTTCAACTGGTCGATGGTCGGCGCATTTGTCTTGCCCGCGCGGACGTTGGCGAGGTCGTTAGCCGTCCCCTTGACGCTCACGTACTTCATCAAGCCCTGCAAGGCGAGCTGGCGGAAGAAGCCCATCACCTTGTCGAAACGCTGCTCTGGCATGAGCGTGTCGTCGCCCATCAACGACTCGAACTCGCCGTACTGCTGCGCGGCGATGAGGATGCCCTCGACGCCGTCAACCGCGACCTGCCCGTAGAGGACGAACTCTTTGGCCGCAGGGCTGATTGACTTGCTCGTCACGGTCGCGCAGCGCATCCATGCCGCGCCGAAGACGTTGGCGGCGATGGTCAGAAGATCGAGCGCGTCCTCGCCCCAATTGCTGAAGCCTTCATGGTAGCGCTGGCCGATGTTGATGGTGGCAGCAGCCGTGCTCGAAAAGATGGAAGTCCAGATGAGCGCGGAGACGACCTGCGAGCCGGGCACGGGGGCGACGAGCGTGATTATCCCGGCGAGGACGGCCGCGCCCATCGCAAGCATCTCGAAGAAGGTGGCGACCGAATCCCAGAAGCTTCTGCCGTCGGTCTCGAACGTCCCCGTAATGGCTTTGCCGCAGATGTTGGCGGGAATCTCGTACTGAATCTGTCCGTCGAAGTAGCGGTTGTCCTCTTCCCACGTGGCGACGGCGTCGCGGATGGCCGCTTCGGCGCTCGCGCCCTTGCCTTCGTAGACGCCCGTCAGTCGTCGCTCGACCGGGTTAGTCCAATCGACCAGATGCCACGTGTGCTCGCCGCCCTCGACGCCGACTTCGGCGACGAAGACTCTCAGGTGCGAGCGATGCTGCGTCTCGATGGCGAGATGCGACGCCTTGATGGGAATGCGCTTGCGTCCCTCGGTCGAAGCCATCTGCTCGGCGAGCTTGTCTCTGTACTTTTCGAGCGCCTTGACGCTCTCGTCGTGCAGCTCCTGCTTGGTCTTCGGCGGCGACCCGGCGGGGACTCGCCCGGTCTTGTCGAAATACTTGAGCAGGTCGTAAGGAATCCCTGCGTTCGGGTCTTTGATGGGGATTTTGTTCTTCGTCGATTTGAGCGCCGGAATTTTTCGGGTGACGACCGAAAGCTCTTTCTCGGGGCTCGGCAGCTCGGAGTTTTTCTGGCCGCGCGCGAAGTCGCCGAGGACTGACTCGACCGTCTCGACCCACTGCGGATATTCGAGGATGAACTTCGAGCCGTCGGGCTTTTTGATAGAGCACTGGATGGTGTGACGACCGAGCTTGTGCCACTCGTGGTCTTCCCAGCGCGAGCCGAAGGGGCCGAGGATGACGGGGCCCATCGTGTACCACTTGACGGTCGCCTGGTCGAGGATGCAGTACCAGCGAATCGAATCTCTGGGCGCGCCGTTAGCGAAGATTTTGCTCGTCTTCTCGTTGCAGTAGTAGGTGACTTTCGCGCCGGGCGTGACCGTCCTGAACTCGGGCGTGGCGTGAATCTCGTAGTCGCCGTGCTCACCTTCGTAGACGGCAGTTCCCGCTTCGGTCGAGGGAACGACCGGATTCTTTTTGGGCTCGTCAGCCATTTTCTTTTCCTCCCCAGAGCGCGAACTCAATCGGGGTGCGCGTCTTCACTCCGGCGCGTGCCAGCATGCTCTCGGCCACGTCGAGCACCGCCTCGTCCGTTATCTCCTGATAGATGTCTTCGACCAGACCCTTGCCCGTGTAGTCGTTGAAATACTTGTCGTAAGCCTCGATGATGAGCTTGACCATCTGCGGCGAATTTTCGAGCGCGCGCAGAATCTCCTGCGGGCATCGGTCGTCGAAAGCCTTGCGCGCGATGGCGGCAAACGAGCGCGAGCGAATCTCGTCGAACTCCTGAAACTCGACTTCGATTCTTCCCGGCGGCGCGTCTTCGATGAGCGCGATGCCGCTACGTCCCAGGCGTCCGCTCCGCTTGCTGCCGTCGGAAAGCTTGGCCTCGTATTTCGCCTCGGGGATGCGAAGCTTCTCTTCGTTCTCAAGGATGAGGTAGTAGGGGCGAATCTGTTTGACGCGGATGGTGTGCGTCTGCTCGGTCGGCAATCCGTTTTTCTTCCAGGGCTTCGGCAGGTAGACGATGCCGGGGGTGTCCGTGCTGTCGAGCACGTAGGAGAGGCCGTCGCGCGACTTCTTCGTGCAGCCGACCTTATCGCGCAAGCCCGTCGTTATCTCTTCGTCGGAAGAGCCGCCCCAGTTGAAGGTGGCAAGCTCGGCGACGGTCATCCCGCACTTGGCGGCGAGGTCTTCGAGCTTCTCGCCCGTCTTAACTTTGTGAGCTTCAATCTCGGCGATGAACTTGCATTCGAGGTCGGCGAAGGATTGAGAACGGCTGCCGCCCTTCTCGATGGGCGACTCGCCCATGCCGACGAACTTGAAGGTATCGGTCAGACGCGCGCCCGAAAGGACGCTGGCGACGTTGCATGTGCCGGGGTCTAAATCGACGATGTCGATGAGGCCGTTGCTGCGGGTGGTGCGCGAGGTCTGCTCGCCGCTCGGCAGGCGGATGTCCAGCTCAACACCGGGGATGGGTCTGTCGGTCTTATCTTCGACGACGCGAAACTTAATCCAAGTGGTCTTCTTCTTCTCCTCTTTGGGAGCTTCCTTGACGACGGGCGGCATCGGCGCGGCCTTCGCGTGAACCACGCGAACCACCTGCCGGACGCGCAGGAGCACGACCTCGCCGCGCCTGAAGGCGTTTTCCAGGTGACGCCGCACGGCAGGCCAGAGGTCGTTGCCGACAGCCTTCGCCGGGCCGGGAGCGATGCGCCCGTGCAGCGACTCATACATGTTGAGGAGGGTCTGGCGCGAGATGTTGTCGGAAATCCAACGCTCGACGTGCGCGAAGAAGACGGACGGGTCGAGAAATTCCTGATCCTCCGGAAATAGATGTCTTCGCTCGACGGCGATGTAGCTTTGATTCCCGTTAGCTAAATACCACTTCGATGGCATTTGTCCCACCTCTTCGACCAGTAGACTGATTCGACCGAACCGAACTCTTCGCTTTGTGCGGGAAACTGACGCTCGCTGCGTGCGGCCGCGCGCCCCTCTTCCGGCGCGCGTCCCTTCGTTTGTCTCCCCTCACTTGTTAACGCGGATTTCGGACGAGAAATCAATCAACCCCGCCGGGAAGCGGGAACAGATAGGCAGGAACGCAGAAGCGGGAGAAGGTCGCGCGCCGAATCGACGGGTCGGCCAGGACGGGTTTGAGAGCTGAGGTTTGAGTCGGGCGCTTCTGCCGGGTGTTTATCTATTCGTCGGCGCGTCGCTGTGTCGCGGGCAGGCTTTGGAAGGTGATGCCGGTCTGGTCGCCCGCGAGCACGACGAAGGGCTGCGCGTCGTTGAGCCAGAAAGCGCCGACGGGCTCGCCGAAGCGTGCCAGCGAGGCCGGAAGCTCGACGCACTCGCCGCCCGAAACGCTCCAATGCCAACGCCGATTAGCGCCCTGCAAAAGAAGGAGGGCTCTGCCCTGTGGGCTGACTTCGACGTGGGCGCTGCGCCATTCGGCTCGCTCGTCGCATCTGACGGGGATTGGCTGAGCGGTGTGGGCGGTGGCGGCGGCGTCGATGCGCCAGGAGTGGAGCGTGTAGGCGGCGGAGCGCCCGGCGGCGGATTTGTTGTGCAAGAGGGCTGCTCCGAAGATGGTGTCCTCCTGATTGAGCGTTATCCCGCCGCCGAGGAACTGGCCTTTCCATTGAGCGAAGCCGTTGGCGGCGGATGCAGCCGAGGGCGGGGAAGGACTCCGGCGCACAAGCTCGGCCGATGTCGTGTCGCCGCGCTGCACGGCGAGCACGTAGCGTTGCTCTGCGTTAGCCAGCATGACGCCGCGCCCCCAGCGCAGGTCGCCCCGCTCGACGGGGAACTGCGCCCCCGCGCTCAAAGAGCCGTCGGGCTCGAACGTCCGCAGGACGAGCGAGGTCGCGTTAGAGGCCGGATACCAGAGGGCGACGTGCCCGCGCGCGGGGCGCGAGCCGTCAGTGCTTTTCAAATCGAGCATGACGGGGCCGACGGGCTGAGCGCCCGTCATGTTGAGCGTCGCCGCGTGGACGGGCGTCTGCGTCCGAGCGTTCAGCTCGTAGAAGCCGAAAAGCTGGTCGCCCTTCGTCCAGACTATCCAGTGGGCGGGATAGGGGAGATTTCTCTGCGAGACGGAGGCGAGCGGGCGCACGTCGCCGGGAACTTCGGCGAGGCGGCGCGATAAGCTCAACTCCGCGTGGCCGTGTTCGTCGAAGCGGAAGAGGCTCAGGAGAATTATCGAATCCGAGCCTTTGGCCTGCGACCAGATACAGTAACGAAACGGAGCGTGGCCGCTATCGGAGCCGACGAAGTAAGTCGAGCGGAGACTGAGCGGCTGGACTGTGACCCTGACGGATTTGGAGGCCGTCTCGGCGTTTCGGTAGGTCATCAGCGCGGTCAGCTCGTATTCGCCGGGCGCAGGCAGCTCGACCCAACGCAGCAATTCGTTGCCGACGTTGACCGACTGCTTCGGGGCGAGCGTGACGTTGGTCGGCGGCTCGGGTTCGGTGAATTCCTGAGTGTGTTGCTTCTCAAGATCGTGAGGGCCGTAGCTGCGCTCGGTGCGGCGTGTGAGGTCGCGCACGCGTATCTTCGGCCAGTCCTGATTTCTCTGCGGGTCGAGCAGGGTGAGCGGCGCGTCTGACGTGTTCGTGAAGACGATTTTGAGAGGCGTGCTCTCGCCGACTATCAGTTCAGTCCGCTCAAGAGACAGCGAAACTTCAAGTCCCATTTTTGGCCTCCCCCCGAGAGGGCGTAACAGCCCGAAAATAATCGTCCCCGCGCTCAGCAGAAAGATGAGACTTAAGACCAGCCACAGCGCAGCACGTCGGATTAACATGAGACCTCCCCGGCGCATCCCCGGACGAACAACAGCGCATCAAGGCCCCGGATTGTTGGCGGGGAAGGCGCGCGTGTTCCAGCCCGCCTGATTGAGCACGCAGCGGCCGCAGAAGCCGCCCGAGCAAATCATGTAGCCCATCACGCAGAGGTCGTGATAGTCGTGCTCGTCTATCACGCCGCCCGTCGTGACGTTGACCTGAGCAACGTCTGTGTACTGATGCACGCCGTAGAGGACGTGCCCGACCTCGTGCAGAGAATTGCGGTGATGGTCGTAGGGCATCGTCGGGTTGACGGGAGGCACGGCAGCCGGATCGCCGACGTAGGAGAGATGACCGAAGACGACGTAGCAGCCGCGCCGCGAAGTGCCCCAGCCGCTATTTCTCCAGGGGAGGGCGGGGCGCGGCGGCACACCCGCCGGGCCGGCGACGGAGTAAGAGGCCATCACGGGGCTCTGGATGATAGTCACGCCGCTGATTGCGTTGCGAGTGAAGAACTGCATTATCTCGTCTTTGACGGCGTGGAAGATTCTCGACATGTTAGCCCAGAAATTCGGGTCGGCGGTAGCGCTCAGCCAGCCGCCGGGCGGGGGCGGCCCTTTGGCGGCGGCGTCGTAGGCCGCAGGGGCGACGAAGTTCATCAAGCCGGGGCTCGGATTGTTCGCTCCGCCTCCGGCGTTGTCGGGCAGAAGGGCGTTCAAGTCGTAGCGCTGCGTCGTCGTCGGGTTGGCGCGAGCCTTCGCAAACTGCAAGGCGCTCGCCCACTCGGCCTGCGTGATGAGCTGCGGCGCGCCGCCGAGCGGCTCGACCGTCACGTCCATCCAGGCTTTGCCGAACTCTTCGGCGAATATTCCCGCGACATCGAAATCGTTGAGGTTGCCGCGACAGGCGCTCTTCTGCGCATCGGTCGTGCCCGCTGGATAGTCCCAGCGCATGTACTTGCTGAAGCGGAGGATGCGCCAGACGACGAACGTGCCCGTTTCGTCTTTGACGGCGTGGGCTTCCGTCCCGTCGGAAGCCTTGCCGTTGGCCGGGTCGAGGAAGGCTCGAATCTTGTAGCGGTCGCCGCCGGTGCGCGCGGGCATCAGTATCAGGGCGGATTCGCCCTTCGCGTTCGTATCGACGGCGACGGCGTTCGGGTGCGTGCTGGCCGCCGCCGTGTTGAAAGAGAACTTGTCGTGGAAGCCCGCGTGAGCGGTGGTTATCTCAAGGACGTTACGGAAACGGTCTGTTCCGGCGACCGTGTTGCCGCGCTTTCCGCCGACCGTCTGGTGCGCGTTATCGACCTGCGGGTCGTTTGCGACGACGGGGTTGCGCGCCCGCTCGTTCGTCACGTAGAGGCTGGGCGAGCCGGTCATGTTCACCTGCGGCTGCGGGTTGGTGCGACTGAGAGTGCTGCTCGTCGTCGCGGTGCGCAGGACGGGCGGCGAAGTGGGAGGCCCGGCGGGAGGGTTGCCGGGTGTTATCAACTGGAAGTGTACCTTGACGCCCGCAGGCGCGGGCGTAATCGTCCCGTCGGGCTGCTTGATTTCGACCTTCGCGACAATCGGAATCAGACCAATCGAAGTGTTGTTCGTCCAGATGTCGGTCTCCTGCCGGTAGTGATACGACTGTGCGCCTGCGGCCGCGGGGTTGCCGAAGAAGTTGGCGTTGTCGTGCGCAATGGTGACGCAATGCGTGCCCGGAAACCTGATGCGGCTGAACTGGTCGGCGGCGGGCAATTTGTTCTGGTCAACGATTATCTCTTTGACCATCTCCTGAAGACGCGCGACGGCCTGCGCGTCGTCGTTCTGGTTGATGACGGTTTTGAAGTGCGCCCAGGCGTCCTGTGCAATCTGCGCGATGTTCGCGCTGTTGAGCGGCTCGTAGAGGAAGCCTATGGCTTGAAGGCGCTGGCGGACGCCCGCGTCGGTGTGCGTCTGCGCGGCGATGGCGGGGAAGAGCGAGTCGATGTCGCCGAGTTCCAGCTTGATTTGAAACTCGGGCTTCTTGACGGGCAAAACCGGAATGTGGACGAAGGAGTAAATCTTCGGATTGTAAAGCTCGCACTCCTTCGGCACGCAGGTCTTGGCCGAGGGGTGACATTTCATCTCGGGAATCTCGCCGGGGTCGAAGAAGAGTATCTCGACGCGGCGGTTAATCTCGCTGCGATAGTTGTCGAAACGCCGCGCCTCGATAGGGAAGTTCTCGCCGCAGCCCACGTCCTTCTGTCCGTCCTTGATGAAGCGCAGCTCCTGACGGAAGGCCGCGAGACCGGCGTCGTCCGTCTTCAACATCTCTTTGAGGGCGTCGATGTACACGTCGAAGAAAGCGCCCCACGTCTGTTGACCGACGACGCCATCGACGCCAATCGACTTACTGAAGACCTGATTGTAGGTCTTCTGAAACTCGCGGGTCGCGGCCTGCGTCTTCGCCCCCGAGACGTTATCGACCGCGCCGGGATGGCATCCCCAGCCCTTCGTCTCGGCAACCCACTTGAGAATCTGCTGGTAGTCTTCGACCTTGTGCTTCTGCTTGGAGACAGCCACCCATTCGTCGCGCTTGCCGAGGAGGACGAAGAGTACGCTGTCGGCGCGCATCTGCGAGAGCGGGACGTTATAGTCGCCCGAGCCGCTCGTGTCGGTGTGTCCGGCGACGAGTATTTTCTGTTCGGGATGCGCTTTGGCGTGCTGGTAGCAGGTGCGCAGGACGGCGAGGCCGGTGATTTTATCTTCGTGCGGAGGCGCGTCGGGCGCAGTGGCCTTCGCCTCGTAATCGGGCAGGAGCACGGCGCTATCGTGATGGAAGTGCACGTCCTCCATCTCCAGCACGTAGCCTTTGAAGGGTCGCAACTGGAAGATGTGCGCCGCGCCCGTCGCCTTGTCGAACTTCTTCGTCTTATCGCGCCGCGTCAGGGTTTCCGGCATCGCTCTCTCCTATTTCCTGGCAGCGGGTCGAGGCGTGTTCGGTTTCAGGTTGGGGAATGAGACCTCGCACATGCCTGCGTCGATGCCATCGACGCGCGCGCGCCCGTTCTTATCCAGAAAGCCGTCTTCGTAGGAGCCGTCGGGCAGCTTGATTCTGTACTGCTCTTTATCCATCGGGATGCCTTCCTCGTCGAGCAACTGAATCTCGACCCAGGTCTTCTGCTTGACCTGCTCGGGCTTCGAGGGAGGCGGAGCGGGCTTCTCCAGCATGCGGATGATGCGCGCGGGCTGATAGACGGGCAGCATCACAAGGTCGCCGCTCTTGAAGGCGCTGACGAGCAGGCGTTTGACTTTAGGCCACAGCTCGTTGCCCTGAGCGTGCGTCGGCCCCGCGGCGATGCGCCCGCCGCCGACCGACTCGTACATGTCGAGCAGCGTGCGCTGCGAGAGCGTGTCGGCTATCCAGCGCTCGACGTTGGCCGCGAAGATGCTCGGGTGGAGCACCATCTGTTCTTCGGGAAAGAGGTCTCCGCGCCGCGTCACGACGAAGCTCTGAGAACCTTTTCCGAGAAACCACTTCTTAGGCATCTGTTATCTCTTGCGCGTTATCTCTTCACCGCGCGGCCACACTTAGAGTCCTCTGACTCTCGGCTGTGTGGCCGTGACTACAGAAAATCCCTGTTCAGTCCCCTGCGCATTCGAGCATGTGCCGCCGCTATCGTCCAGCACTACCGCACGACCCTGACTCGTGACCCTCGCAGCCCCGTTGAAGCGCACGCGCACGCAGGGGCTGGGAACCCTCTCAAGTCCAAATTGGAGAAAGAAACTACACCCGACCACCGGAAGCGAGCCGCCCGCGAGGATGACGGGCTGGCCGAGGACGCGCACACGGGTCGAGATGCTTTGCGCGCTTGGCTGGTCGATAGGGCTGAAAGAGACTTGACCATTATGAGGGCAAATCACCCCCGCGTTCGTGCTCAGTAAGTTTCCCATCACTGCACCTCGAATGCGCCGTTATTGATACTCACGAGCGGCCCCATGAGAGTTATAGTTCCGCCCCGTCCGTTGTCTATGACGATGCCGACGTTGGTGATTGACATCCTGAGCGTGGTGCCGCCGGTGACAGCGCCGTCCACTGTCAGGCTGAAGCCTTGCCCCGGCGTGTCGTCGAGCATGAGCGTGATGCCGTCCGTCTTGAACATCTTGACGGCGGGCGAAGCTCCCGCCCCCTGCGGGAGTTCTCCTGAGTTCCAGAAGCAGCCCGTCCAGATGGGCAGAGCCGGGTCTTCATTCTCAAACTCGACCCAGACGTTCGCGCCGATGGGCGGCAACGCGGCGAAGCCGACGCCGGGGCCCGCATAAGGGACGCACGGCATGGCGAAGGCGACCTGATCGCCGAGCACGTCGGGCACGCTGACTTGCAGCCTCCCCATCTGCTGCGGGTCGACGTTGTTGATGACCGTGCCTCGATGTTTACTACATGCCATTAAGTGACCTCCAAACCATCCTGATTGATACGGGTTGCCGGGCCAGTCTCTACAATGCTCGAACCCCGACCGTTGTTGAGCGCAACCCCGGCGACGTTCATCACAAGGCTCTCCCCGGTATTGACCACCACCGAGAAACCGCCCAGCCCCGGAGTGTCGTCCATAATGAGCGTGACGCGTTCGGTCTTGAAAATTTTCTTGGCCGGTTGGCCTGCGGCTTCGGAAGGGAACTCGCCCGCGCCCCAGAAGCAGCCAGACCAGACGGGACGCTCCGAGTCGCCATCCTCGAAATCGACCCAGACGTTCGCGCCGATGGGCGGCAGCGCGAGGAAGCCGACGCCCGGCCCCGCGTATGGCACGGCGGGCATGGCGAAGGGCGTCTGGTCGCCGAGCACGTCGGGCACGCTGACTTGCAGCCTCCCCATCTGCTGCGGGTCGACGTTGTTGACGACCACTCCGCGATGCTTGCAGCAGAATTTTTTGGTTTCGGGCGGCGGCGGTTTTTCGCAGGGCGAAAGATTGGCGATGCGCTCGTAGAAGTTGCAGGCGAAGGTCTGGCCGCCCTCGTCGAAGAAGCGTCGCTCTTCGCCTCGCGGCGTGCGACGAAAATCTCCGTCGGCGTGAAAGCGCGTGCGGCATTGGGCGATGCCCTCTTTGGCTCGCGGGCAAGGCCACGATGAAGGCTTTATCTCGCTGCCCGAGCGAAAGAGGTAGACGACGACGCGGCGGTTTATCTTGTTCTCGCTGTCGCGCTCGGCCTTGTGCTGCGGCTGCTGAAACTTCTGCTGCTCCGGCTTGGAGAAGACCATGTCGGGGTTGAACTCGCTGCACCCCTGAAAGTCGCCCTTGCCTCCCGGGTCGGCGCCTTTGGCGAGGAAGTCCGTCGTCGGGTCTAACTTGAAAGGCACGCCCTTGTCATCCACGCAGATGCTATCCATGTAGGCGAGGAAGAGCTTCTCGCGCGTCTTCGGGCCGGCGATGCCGTCGGCAGTGAGACCCGCGCCCTGCGGGCTCGACTGAAAATCCTTGATGGCCTTGTTGGTCGCCGCGTCGAGCACGCCGTTGACCGAGCCTTCGTAGAAGCCAAGCTCTTTGAGCATCGTCTGGATAGACCTGTTGCCCCAGTTGTCGCCGCCGAGAGGATTCTTGAAAAGCTCTTCCCAAAGCTCGGTCTTGCGCGTCAGCAGCCCGTACATGGCCTGCGCGCGCCGGCCGCTCAGCTGCTTGTTGTAGTTGTCGTCGCCGGAGGGGTCGGCGTGGCCGAAGATGGAAGCGGGGCGGGTGGGGTCTTCGTTGCGTAGCTGGCCGAGCAGTTGCAGCTCCGTACGCGACTCGGGGCCGATGAAAGACGAGTCGAACTCGAACCGCACGTCGTCGAAGCGGACGCAGGCTTCGGGCGCGAAATCAAGCTCGATGACGTTGAACTCTTCTTCGGTCGCAGGCCCGACGAGCGCCGAGTGCACCTCGCGGAGCGGGTGCTTACCGGCGACGCCGCCGTCGGTTCTCACGTGGCTCAGACTTTTCAGGTCGTTGTTACTCATTCGTTCCTTGCGCCGCGCCTTTCGGTCGATGCCCCGGAGAATTTTCTAGCAGCCGTGAACCTCTTTGAGCTTGCCTTGCGTCTGCGCGCCGCAGATGCCGTCCACTTGCAGGCCGTAATCAATCTGAAACTCTTCGACCGCCGAAACGACGAGCGGGTCTTTCGGGTCGTCGGAAGTTCCGGCGTTGTAGCCGAGGTTGTTGAGGCGGGCGCGCCAGCCCGCGAGCGCTTCGGGCGGGTCGAGATGCCCGATTTTTATCGGTATCACAAACTGACGGAACGACAGTTTGCCGCTCTCGGCGGTTTTGGGAATCAACTGCTCAATCATGCCTTTGCCGTCGGTCGTGAGCTGGTAGGAGCTGCCCTCGACTTCGAGCTTGCAGGGAGTGTTGGCGATGGGCTCGCTGTTCAAATCTCGGAGCACCAGCCGGAGCATGATTTTTTGCGACTGCACGCGAAAACTATGCTTCTGCCCCGTCGTGCAGTTAACTTTCTTGCCCTCTTTTTCAGGGATGAAAAGCTCGTCGCCCGGAGCCAGCACGTTCGGGTTCTGCCGCTTCTGCTTGAGCCCCGCGTTCTGTGGATGCTCCCAGATGGTTCGGTAATCGTTGAAGCGGTAGTGCTCCGCGATTCGAGAGATATGCTCGCCCTGTTTGATGATGTGTGTCGGCATAACTTCCAGACTTCGCTCAGGCTTGCTTCCACTCTCTGGCGTCGATGTCGGGGAAAGAGACTTTGCACGTGCCCTGGTCGATGCCGTCGAAACGAGCGCGCCCCAGGTCGTCGAGGAAGCCGTCTTCGGTCGAGCCGTCGGGCATCTCGATGCGATAGCGTTCGTTCGGCACGGGCTGATTTTTTTCGTTCAACAGCTCAATCTCAATCCAGGTCGTCTTCTTCTCTCTGGCCCTTTCCTGCTGTGCGCTCTGCGCTGCGCCCGCCGTCTCTTTCATTCTCGGCAGGATGTCTCGCGGCTGCGTGCGGAGGATGACCAGCTCGCCTCCGTTGAACAGCTCCATCAAATCGCTCTCCATCGCTGCGAGCGATTGGTCTTCTTTATGTTTGGCCGAGCGCTGGACGACCGTCTCCCAGAGGTCTCGAATCGTCCGGTGCGTCTCGTCGATTGCGCTCCACTGCTCGAAGTTGTCGGAGAAGGTCTGCGCCGGGAGGCTGTTGACCTCGGGCGGAAAGAGGTCTACGCGTCGTGCGATGACGAAGCTGTTCTGACCGTTTCCCAGAAACCACTTCTTAGGCATCTGCTGCTTTGATTCTCCTGAGACCTGCGGAGAGACCTTTCGGTCGAGCGCGCGCAAAGACTTTTCTCGCGGGCGCAGCCGCCTGCTCGGCGCAGGCGAGCGAACTCGCGCGCTCTTTAAGGCCGTGATGCTCCGGCTGCCGCCGCCTGCGTCAAGACTCTGGCCTTGCCGGTCTGCGCGTTTTCGAGCGCAGCCAGGTGGCTGTGCGTCCGCGTGGCGAGGATGCAGGGTTGCGTGAGCGCCTCGCCGGAGCCCTCTTCTTTGATGGCTGTGGTCTTGAGCGGCTCGTTTATCGAGGCGGCCTCGGCGAGCACCGTTCCCTGCTGCGAGGTGGCGAAAACTACGACGCGCTCGTCCGAGACATCTGCGTCGAACTCGTAGATAACTCTCCCGCGCAGCGGCTCAACTGACTGTCCCTCGGGCTTGAAGTCTTTGTCGAGCCTGACGCGCCGCAGAGTCCCCGGATAAATGAGCGTGCCGCGCACCGCGCCGGGCACGTTAACTTTGTAGAAGAGCAGATAGCCGTCCTTGTGCCGGACAATCAAAGCGTCGTTGCAATCGCACAGCTTGGACTGCTTCTCGTATGAGCCGTCGGACTTTCTCCTGAAGAGATAGGCGCTCTTCTTATCGACGATGGCGGTAATCACCTCGTCAGCATTACCCTGAAACTTTTTGACGAAGCGCGGGGCGTTGAAGCTCTCGAAGGGATACTTGGCCGTGACGCTCGCCTCCGTCTTCGTGTCGTTGAAGAGGACGCTGTAGGTCGCGCCGAGAGCCATCTCGTAGGTGAAGAGGAAGGGCGCGCCGCCTTCGGGGCCGGGGGCTGCGTCCCATTGCGGAGGGGGCGGCAGCAGTTGCGAGATGACGAAGACGGGCGAGCCCGGCGCTCCGGCCTGCGCGATGGGCGTCGATGAGATGGTCGTCTCCGCCATGCCGCCGCCCGCGCTCCGCGTGACCGAAGAGAGAAGCTGCACGCCGCGCGGCGTCTCTACGAGCGCGAGGCCGCCGACGGCGGGCGCGTCTTTAACCGAGAGAGGGTCGAGCGTGATGATTAGGTTTCTGTTTTGCATACGTAGCACTGCCCCGCAGTTTAAGCCGACCGCCAGCAGCAGGAAGGCTGCGGCGACCATCCATGTTCGGCAACGCTCGCTCGCAGACAATTTCATATGCTTTAGATCGGCGTCATCGTTGAGAGGTCGTAGTATTCAAGGATGTTGGCGCTGGCGATGGCAGGCTTGCGCTTGTCGAAGCCATGCATCATCGGCGGCGGCGTGCGCCTGAAGAGCCCGTCAATCGAGCCGGATTCCCATGCAACCTTATTGTTGATAGGGCCAGCGCCGTAGGAGGGGTCGTAGAGCTTGCCGTCGGCCAGCACGATGAAGTGGTTGAAGAAGGCCGGCGGCGGATTCGCATTGGACTGCCCCGGCACGCCCGGGTTCTCCGTTACCTGTGACTGGCTGTGCGTGAACGTGTTGTGCGTCGTCGCGGGCGGCGTGTGGAACGTCCAGCTCTTGACGAGGAAGCCGATTCTGCTGTTTGAGAAGTCGGGAATGTTGCGCACGATGACGATCTTCTTGGCGGTCGTGATGCCGTGCGCCTTGTACATATCTATCAGAAACTCAGCCCACGAGCCGCACTGACCGCTTCCGTCGGCTGAGGCCAGGAGGTCGCGCGTGTTGGTGACGGTCGTCGTATCTGGATTCCAGTAGGTGAGCGTGCGCGAGTCGCGCTTGCGCTTGACGCTGCGCGTGGTTAAGGGGACGAAGCTCTTCCTGATGACGCCGCCGGGGGTCGTCTCGCCGCGTGCGGCGCGGCAGGAGATGTCCAGAAGCGTCCAGTAGGCGGGCGTGCCCGAAGGGTTGCCGAGCGTGACGTAGACGACGTTGCGCGTCGTGCCTGCCCCTGCCCAGCCCGTCGAGGCCGGGTTCATTTCCCAGGCGATGTCTGTAGTTTCAAACAAGTCCACCTGATTCGGCAGCGCCACGTTCGCCGTCAGGGATGAGACGGTCACGACCGTATCCGAAGGGCTGACCGAGACCGTGCCCGTCAGCTCGATGGAGGCCGAGCCGAAGGTGGCCTTGCCCCTCACCGCGACCGTCTCCGTCGCGCTCGGCTTGCGCGTGACGGTGAACTTGGCGGTCGAAATTTGAATCTGCGTATTCCTCGTATAGCAGACGGGCGACTGCTGGGCACGACCCTCGACCCACTCGGGCGTGGCGAAAAGCCCGAGCGTGTCTCGCTCGACGCGGTGGTTGCCTGAGAAGGTCAGCTCCTTCACCTTGATGGCCGCGTGAATGACCGGGCACGGATTCGTGCTACAGCCCGGCGGCGTCGAGCCGCTCCCGCCGCTCGGAGGAGGAGGAGGACTACTGCATCCTGGTATGCACATATTCTGTCTCTACACTCAAAAGATTAAAGACCCTATCGTTTCGATTAACTTTGCGCACGTCGTTCTTAAAAATTACCGGCAGACTCACGCGGCGCTTCCGCCGCGACGGACGCCTCGCCGCCGACGCGCGTCCTCACGAATTCGTAGAACGGCCTGTGCTCGACGCCGTAGTCTTCGACGAGCCTCATCAGGGTGAAGCCGCACCAGCGCAGCCAGCGCAGGTGCGCTTCGTTGCGCGCGTCCACACAGTTCCAGAGCACGGCGTAACGCTCATGCAGGCGCTCGACCCACTGGCGGCAGTGCTTGAGGAAAGTGTAGCGCGCGGCGACGAGGTCGTCGGAGGCGAGCAGCCAGACGATGCCCGTTCCTTCACGCGTCGCATCCGGGACGACGCCGAAGAGCGCCAGCGCCGCGCCCTCTTCATCCTCGACGGCGTAACAGGGGTCGGAGTGCGCGATGCCTCGCTCCAGCAGGCTCGTCGGCTCTTCGCCCGACGCCGCGCTAATCTCCCTAAGATCGGCCGCGCGCAGATGCGGAGCCAGCTCGCGCGCGTCTTCCGCGCGTGCCGGGCGCACCGCCCTCGGTTGTCTGGCTTTCTTCATCGTTCTTCTGCCGACCTCTTTCGCCTGAGCGCGTCTCAGGACATCAACAGCGCGAGCCGCTCAAGCGACGCCGCGCGAAGTCTCTCCGCCTTTCCTTCCCCGCCTTCGACCTCCTTGGAGTTCAGCACGTCGGCGACCCAGGGCAGTTGCGGGTCGCTGTCAAAGCCGCCACCGAGCATAAACATGAGGCCGACGTAGATGGCGACGCCGCGCCCGTCCGTGATGCCGTGACTGGCCGCGCGCTCGATGGCGCGCCCGACCATGCGGCGCAGCGAAAGCTCGCCGACGTAGCGACACTTCTCCGGGTAGATGATGCTCAGGCGCGCGAGCACGTGCGCGTAGAACTCGGGGCCGGAAGGTGCGGGCACGCCTTCGAGCGGCTCGCGCTGCAACCGCTCAAGCGCCGCCAACATGTATTTGGCGTCGGGCCCGGCGACCTGCGCAAGATAATCGAGCGCCTTGTCGTAGAGGGCGTCGATGCGCCCGACCTCTCCCGGCTCCATGTCGCCGAGAATCTCCGCAGCCCAGGGCAGTTGCGGGTCGGTATCGAACTCGCTTCCGAGCATCAGCATGAGGCTCAGATACATAAAGACGCTCCGCTCCGAGTTGAGGCCGTGCGCGCTCGCGCGCTCTATCGCGCTTCGCCCAATGGCGCGCGCCCCGTCTTCGCCGAGCATCGAGAAAGAGAGGGGGAAGTTATCGCGCACGTGGCGCACCAAGCGGTCTTCAAAGTCGCGGAGCGCCGCTTCCTCGAAGACCTTCATCTGATCCCTGTTAATTCGTAGCGTCATGTTTCCTTAAACGAGACCGGAATTTGCGCGCCGACCCGCAAGAGGCTTGCACGCGAGCAGACGGCGCGCGCCTCTTAACCGCCGATAATCACGGTCGGGAAGCCGGTAGTGATGACGCCGCCGTGCGCCGTCTGGTCGCCGATGCGCGCCGCGGGCAAGCCTCCAATCATCACGGTGGCCGAGCCCTTGACGATGACATCTATCGGGCCGACGCAGATGCACTTGTCCGTGACGCGCGCAGCGGGCATAAAGCCGATGATGGTCTGCGGATGGCAGGGCGGGATGATTGGCCCGCCGACGTGCGGGACGACGCCCGTCACCATCGGGCAGACGTGCATGTCTGTGACTCTCGCTGCTGGCGGCATAGTGGATAAGTCTCCTTCTCGTTTCGCTTCAATCAAACGGCGGGCGTTCGTCAGCCTTCGGCTTCGAGCGGTCGCTTCTCCTGTTTCAGAGCGCCCTGCACATACTGGAAGCGAAGCATCGTGGCCGGGCTTTCGTCTTCGAGCATGTAAGAGCTGACGGGGCCGAAAACGGCGCGCAACTCTTCCTCGTTACAGGTCGGAAGATAGAGTCGCAGGACGCGCGGGTCGTAGTACCTGAAATAGAGCGGCTTGCCCGTATCGTCGTAGACGATGAGAAAAGTTCTGAAGTGGCGACGCATGGTTCTCATATCGGCGTCGGCGGCGACGAAGATGCCCCAGTGTTTGCCCCACCCGCGTTCGACGACCCAGTGGGTGAAATCCGAGTCGGGTTCGAGCCTGACCAGATAGGGAGCGACCTCCGCTATGTCGGGCTTCAGCTCGCCGCGATAAAGGCACTCGAACTCGGGGTGCATATCGTAGAGCTTCGGCAGCAGTTCGGGCACGGACGCGCCGTCGAGCACCACGTAGAGGTTGGCGACCTCTTCTGAGAAGAGCTGCTGGCTCAACGCTTGGGACGTTTCTTCTGTCATTATCTTTTGAAGTAGCCGCACGGGCTACGCTTCGTCCTCCGGTCATATATCGCAGAACGGGGTTCCGTTCTGCGCGGCCTGCTGCATGACGAGAGCGCCGGGACTGTAAGTGGTCGGCTTCGGCGGCGCTTTCTTGGGCGGCATCTCGACCGTTTGGCCGGGCTCGGCCTTGTCGGCTTCGGTCGGGTCTTTCGGAGCCTGCGGCGAGCAGCCGGAGCCCGAGCCCGCCGCGCCGCCGCTATTGATGAGGACGGGCGTGCCGGAGATGGTGACGCCCGCCGGGCCGACGACGACGAAGCCGCCGCCCGCCTTCAGCGTGATAGACATGCCGGCCTCGATGACCACGTTCATCCCGGCCTTGATGTGCACTTCCGTACCGGCATCCATGCCGTACTTCATGCCTATCTTTTCCTGCACGTCCATTCCGGCCTTCAAAGAGACCGTGCCGCCCACCTTCTCGTTCTTGTCGCCAGTGAGCGTGAGGTGCTTGTCGCCCTCGACCTTCTCCATCTTGTCGCGCTTGACGATGAGGTGGCTGTCCTGTCCTATCCACTCCATCAAATCCTTCTTGACGCGGATGTCCTGATTCTTCTCCGCGTGGATGAAGATTTGCTCGGAGCCCTTCTTATCCTCGAAGCGCAGTTCGTTGAAGCCGCCGCCGCCTTTGGACGAATAGGTCTTGACGGTGCTCTTGGTCTTCTCGTCGGGCAGGGCGTAGGGCGGCATCGACCCGCCGTTATAGACGCGGCCTGTGATAATCGGACGGTCGGGGTCGCCCTCGATGAAATCGACGATTACTTCCTGACCGATGCGCGGGATGAACATTGCGCCCCAGCGCTTGCCCGCCCAGTTCTGCGAGACGCGAATCCAGCAGGAGCTTTTCTCGTTGTATGCGCCGATTCTGTCCCAGTGGAATTGAACCTTCACGCGCCCGTACTTATCGACGTAGATTTCTTCGCCCGCCGGGCCGACGACGATGGCCGTCTGCGTGCCGTGAACGACGGGGACGGGCGTGGTGCGGCGCGGGCGAAAGGGCGTCGGGTGCGGGATGCACTCGAAATGGTTGGAGTATTCGAGGCTGTGCGTACCGCTCTCGGAGCTTTCGTAGTTGGTTCCGGCGTCGGCCGCATGATGGACGGAAGTCAGGATGAAGGTTTTGTTCAGGTCTTTGCGGTAGTGCTCTTTGAGGTCGAACTTGTAGCCGGGCGTAAATCCGCGACAGGTGCTCGAACCCGTGACGGAAACGCGCGTGGCCTCCTCCTCCTGCATGCGGATGCCGACGAGCTGCTCGCCCTCGCCTTTGGTCTTATATTCGCCGGGATAATCGTATATCTCGTATTTGCGCTCGTCGGCTCCCGTCACGGAAGCCGTCAAATCGAGCGTCGGCTTCTCGAAGTCGAAATCGACGATGCTGAACTTGCCGGGGCGAACTTCCTGCGCGATGCTCCACTCGGTGACGACCTCTTCCGTGCGACCCGCGCCCCATTCGGATTCGTAGCGCGCCGTCGGCTGATTCGGGCAGGGCTTATGCTCGCTCGGATTATTGGCGAGGATGAGCGTATGCGTGTCGGCCGTGTGCTCGAAATAGTAGTAGATGCCCTCTTCCTGCATGAGACGGGAGATGAAATTGAAGGCCGTCTCGCGATACTGCACGCAGTATTCGCGCTCCGTAAAACTGCCGTGCAGCTTGTTCTTGTAATCGGCGAAACTGTGGTCTTTGAAAATCTGCTCGATGATGTCGGGCGCGGTCTTGTTCTGGAAGATGCGGCAATCTGCGGTGCGCGTGAGCAGCCACGTCCAGGGGACGATGGTTGCGTGGTAGGAGGCGAAAGTCTGCGAAGCTCCGCCCTGCGAGAACGAGTTGACGATGCCGTTGATGTAGCGGGATTTTCCGTTGTCGTGGATAACTTCGATGGTGGCCTTTTTGCCGATGATGGAATCGAAAGCGATGGAGCGATTCTGCGAATGCATCACCATGTCGAAGTGAAATAACTCCGACATACCTTCGTGCCCGCGAAAACTTTGCAAGAGAAGAACGTCTTTGCCGAGCGTCGTATAGACCCGGATCATCCGGTTCTCTTGAGTGTACTCACTCATTTAGCTTCTCCTGTATCTCCAGCACAATGGAATCCCACAAAGGATAGACGTAAATCTACCGGGGGCTTGCAGTTCTTCGGATGCGTACCTTCAAGCCCTCGCCGGGAATCTGCTTCGACCATCCTCGAAGTTTCGGGAAGTGCTGTCTCGGACGACGCCTGCCGAGCGTGCAGGCGTCGTCCGAGATGTCCGACGGTATGCTCTAGGAAATGTCGTACTTGAACTGACCGCCGTCGATGCTGACGTGGACGCGCGTGACGGGCTGACCCGTCGCCATCCGCGACAGAAACTCGCCCGACATCTCGGGCAGAACGGTTCGCGTCAGGATGTGGTCAACGTTTCTCGCGCCGGATTCGACCTCCTTGCAGCGGTTGGCTATCTCGGATATGACGGCCTCGTCGTATGTAAACTCCGCGCCGTGATTCTCGTCAAGCCTGCGCCCGATTCTGCCGAGTTGCAGCTTGATAATCTCGCGCATCACGTCGTCGGAAATCGGATAGTAGGGCACGACCACCATTCTACCGAGAAGCGCGGGCTTGAAGACCTTAATCAACTCCGGCCTGATGGCTTCGACGAGTCCTTCCGGCTCGGGGCGGGTGTCGGGGTCGGCGCAGAGCTTCATCACCTGATCGGTGGCGACGTTCGAGGTCAGCAGGATGACCGTGTTCTTGAAGTCAATCTCGCGGCCTTCGCCGTCTTCGAGCATGCCCTTGTCGAAGACCTGATAGAAAAGCTCCATCACGTCGGGGTGCGCCTTCTCGACTTCATCGAGCAGCACAACCGAGTAGGGCTTGCGGCGGACTGCTTCCGTGAGCACGCCGCCTTCGCCGTAGCCGACGTAGCCCGGAGGCGAGCCCTTCAGCGAAGAGACCGTGTGCGCTTCCTGATACTCGCTCATGTTGATGGTGACGAGATTGCGCTCGCCGCCGTAGAGCGTGTCGGCCAGAGTCAGCGCCGTTTCGGTTTTGCCGACGCCGGAGGGGCCTACCAGAAGGAAGACGCCGACGGGGCGACGCGGGTCTGTCAGATTGGCGCGGGCGGTGCGGATGCGCTGGGCGATGGCGTCGAGCGCGTGCGACTGGCCGATGACCCTCCGCTCAAGAATGTCCTTGAGCTGCATGACGGTGTTGATTTCGTCCGTCAGCATCTTGCCGACGGGGATGCCCGTCCAGCCGGAGATGACCTCGGCGATGGTCTGCGAGTTGACGGTTGACTGCATCAGAGGCGACTCGCCCTGAATGCTCTGAAGCTCCTCGTTCATCTGGTTAAGCTGCGCGCGAAGGGCGTCCGTGTCGATGGGGACGGCGGGCATGGCGACGGCGGCTGCGGCCTTCGCCGTCTGACCGGCGAGCGCGGCTTCCGTCGCGACTTCCGCCGCTGAAGCCGACCCATGACCGTTGCCGTTCCCTTGCGCGGCCTGTTCGAGCTGCGAGCGCACCTCGCGGATGCGCTCAATCATCTCGCGCTCAATCTCCCACTGCTTCGTCAGCAGAGTGAGACGCTCCTCGTCGGCCTGACGCGCGGCTTTCAATTCCTCGATGCGCTCGCTGTGATCGACGCCCGTGATGGCCTCGCGCTCAAGCGCGCGAATCTCGACCGCCATCTGCTCGACGCGTCGCTGCGCGTCTTCGATGGCCGGAGGCGTCGCCGCCTGTCCCATCGCCACTTTCGCGCAGGCCGTATCGAGCACACTCACGGCTTTGTCCGGCAGTTGGCGACCCGAGATGTAGCGATGCGACAGACGAACGGCGTCCTCGACACCCTCTTCGAGAATGCGAACCTTGTGATGATTCTCCAAAGTCTCGGTCAGCCCGCGCATCATCACGATGGCCGCCTCTTCCGAAGGCTCTTCGACCTTGACGACCTGAAAACGACGCGCGAGCGCCGCGTCCTTCTCGAAGTATTTCTTGTACTCAGCCCACGTCGTCGCGGCGATGGTGCGAAGCTCGCCGCGCGCCAGCGCAGGCTTGAGGAGGTTGGCCGCGTCGTTCTGTCCGGCCTGCCCGCCCGCGCCAATCATCGTGTGCGCTTCGTCGATGAAGAGGATGATGGGCTGGGCGGATGACTTAACCTCTTCGATGACGCCCTTGAGGCGATTCTCGAACTCGCCCTTGATACCAGCGCCCGCCTGCAAGAGACCGAGGTCGAGCGTGCGGACGGCGACGTTCTTCAGAACTTCGGGCACGTCGCCCTTTGCGATGCGCAGCGCGAAGCCCTCGACGACGGCTGTCTTTCCGACGCCGGCCTCACCCGTCAGAATCGGGTTGTTCTGTCGGCGACGCGTCAGGATGTCGACGACCTGTCGAATCTCGAAGTCGCGCCCGAGGACGGGGTCGATTTTTCCTTCGCGCGCTTTGGCCGTCAGATCGACGGTGAACTGGTCGAGCGCTTTGGCTTTGCCGCCCGCGCCCGCGGGTGCGCCGTCTGCTCCGCCTGCGCCTGCGGCTGCTCCGCCGCCGTCTCCGGCGAAACTGCCGACCTCGCGCTCTTCGGCAGAGCCCTTGACGATGGCCGGAAGATTCTTCCTCAAAGTCTCGACGGAGATATTGCCGAACTCGCGCGAAATCTCGCGTGCGAGCCGCGCGAGGTTATCGTTCGTCAAAAGGGCGAGGATGAGATGACCGGAGCGAATCCGGTTCGCGCCGTACTCGATGGAGGCCGGAAGCCATGCTTCCTGAAAGAGCCTGGGCAGGTTGGGAGAGAAATCGGGGGTGCGCGTATTGCCGGTCTTGAGACGGTCGAGGGCGCGGGTTACGTCCTGCATGAGCCGTCCCTGATTGACCTCGAAGTGGCGCAGGATGCGCTCGATGTCGGTCTCAGGCGTTTCGAGCAGCTTCATCAGAAGGTGCTCGATGTCCACGTCGTAGTTGGTGCGCGTCAGGCAGAGTCCGGCAGCCGCTTGCAGCGCGTTGCGGCAGGTATCGTCGAGCCTGCCGATGAGGGATTTAAGAAAGTTCACATCCATGACGTTGTTCCTTCCGCGAAGTGAAAAGTGATGAGTGATGAGTAATGAGTGATGAGTGAGAAGACGAGGGCTTTCCTCCCATCACTCATCACTCATTACTCATCACTTTCGAGTCAGTTGTTCACCGAGAGCACGACCTGCGAATCATCCTGCGTGAAATCCTGTGTCTTGAGCCAGGTTGTCCAGCCGAGCATGGGGCGACGCTTTGCGCGCGTAGTCAAGACGAGGTCGGGGACTTCCTCGGCCTTGAGGACGAGCTGCACGTCGAAGTCGAACTCCGTGCCGACGAGAAAACGCGCCAGCTTCGTCATCGGCTCGAAGCTCGCGCCCGCCGGAATGAGATTCATAAACTGCTGGAGGGTGAGCGCGCCGAAGCGTATCCGAAACTTCGATTGCACGTCCCAGACGCGCGTGCCGACAATCGCGCTCATCCCTAAGACGGAGTTGGCCTCGCCCATGCGCGTGATGCTGTCTTCTTCAATCTTGAGCCACTGGCCTGAGAACTGCTCGATAGCAGCGGGCGCATCGAAACGGTCGCTGAGAATGGCGGCGACGGCCACAGACGAGTGCGGCTTCTGCGAGATGAGGCCGCCGTAGAGCAGAAGCCCTTCGTCGGGCATCCCCATTCGGTCGCGCAATCCGCGCGTGCCCATCCCGATAATGTCGAACAGGTACTCGGTGAAGCGGTCTTCCTCGCGCCGCTCGTAGGCGACGTAGAAGCGGTACTTTTCCCACGCACGATAGAAGAGCGAAATCATGCGGTGGTTGAAGATGTCGAGGAACTCCCAGAGCCCCGTGTCCTTGTAGCGCGCACGCTCGGCGACAAGCTCGGTGTAGTGCGTCGGCATGACGCCCGAAGGGCCGGTCATGCCCATGAAGTTGACCATCATCTGCGGCGGCGGGTCGTCTCCATTGGTCGCAGTCTGGCGCGTAATCTGGTGAACTTCGCTGGCGGGAAACTCCAGCGTCTGGCGCGTGCGGAAACGCACGACCTCTTTCGAGGGCGCAGCGCCGTTGCGTCCAACGGGATTCTTCTCCGGGTAGATTCTTTCGAGAAGCCTGACCGCTTGAAAAAACTCGAAGCGGTAGGCTTCATCGAAGAGCGTCCCGGTTAGAGGAGTATCTGTTCTCCTGCCCTCGGCGGCCATCGCTTGAGCACACCTTCTCTCTGCTGAGTCGTTGCCACGAGCTGGTTGAACGAGTTGACCGAGACGTAGAGCCCCAGGAAACGTTCGAGTACGGCGGCGAAGAGATAGACGCCGCTGCCGACGTATTCGTCTTCGTCGAAGTCGATGGTGGTTTCGATGCCGCGCACGAAGCCCGTCCCGATGCGCGAGCCGGTTTGACGCACGACCCTTCGGCTCGACACGCGGCTGATGCCCAAGACCTGCTTGCGCGTCGCCGACGAGTCCATGAAATCGTAAAGCAGCAGAATCTCGCGCAGAGCTTCCGCCGCGTCTCCCTCGCGCGCCCCTTCGACGATGGAGAGATGATTGAGCGAGAGATGCGAGATGAGACGCCAGTGAGCCGCGCGCCTCAAGGGCGGGCGAATCGTCGCCGTCGGCTTCCTGAGAGCCCTCACGCGCGAGAGAGGCCCCGTGCCTTCCACCTCGAAGTCGCCCTCGCTGCCGCCGAAGGGAAGCTTGCCGGGCAGGTCGCGGTTGGTCGAAGTCGTGTGGATGGTGACGGTCTCGACGGCGGGCACGTGCGGGTTGAAACCCAAATCCACGAGCGACAGGTAAACCTCCGTGCCGTCGTCGTCCTCTCGCTGCGAGGCGCGGCGGTTCGCGTACCAGTAGGTTCTATCTTCGCCGCGCCCGTCCGCGTGCTTGAGCGAATAGAAGGGCTGAAACTCGCGCGACTGTTTGAGGTAAGGGTCGGTGGTCGTGACGGCATCGACCGAGTAGACCTCCGTCGCCATCTGCCTGTGCACGTCCGGGATGACACGGTACTCGTTCTGCTCGGCCGTCAGATTTATCGGCTCGGCGATTTTCGTGAAGAGGTTGGCTACGGGCGCGCAGCCGAGCTGGAACGTTCCGGCATCGACGGTGAAACGCGGCGGCTGAACGTCTTCGACGTAAATCAGAATATCGAACTCCGCGCCGAAGTTTCCCGTGAGAGCCGCTTCGTGTAAGCCCGTCACGTCGAAGAAGAGAAACTTCTCGGGGAAGGTGAAGTATTCCGTGAGCAGCTTGTAGCCGGGAAAGGAGCGCGACGTGAAGGGCAGCATCCCTTCGTCCGACTCGAAGCCAACCGATTTGATGCTCGAAGCCGGAAGCGTCAGCGTGGCGGGCTGCGAGCGGCGCGCAGTTCCGCCCGCCCGGCGCACGCCGCCGCCCGTCGCGCGCAGCTCGACGCGAGTCGCGTGGTTGAAGATTATCTCGTAGAGCGTGTAGACGAGTTGCGGCTCGCCGTTCAGGTAAAAGCGCAGGCTCTCGATGGGGCGCGCCTTATGCTTTTCGGTCTCTCCGGTCTGAAGCTCTGTCAGCGTCGTATTGTTCAGACAACGCATGCTCAGGCGAATGGTCGCCTCTTCCCACTTGCCGCGAGTATCGACGGGCGTGCGCGACTCGATGGCGGCCGATGCCACTTCCATCGGCCAGAGCGTGACGGGATAGGAGGTGCGAAAGCGACAGGGCGTGCCCTGAATCGGCCTCGAATAGAGCGTGGTTTCGCGCGGGATGAAATAGCCTGTGGTGAGCTTGCCCTGCTCGGGGTCGAGGGCGAACTTCACGATTGACATCGAAGGAACCGGCGCGAGGTAGTGCGGGTAGAGGACGTTTAAGAGCGACTCGGTGACTTCCGGAAACTCGTCGTCAATCTTCAACTGGATGCGACCGGCGAGAAAAGCGAAAGCCTCTATCATTCGCTCGACGTGCGGGTCTTCCGTCTTATCATTCTCAATCTGAAGGCGCGAGGCGACCTTCGGATACTTCTGCGCAAACTCCGCCCCCATCTGGCGCAGAAAGGCCAGCTCCCGCTCGTAATATCCAAGTAGCTCGTCTCGCATAACTCTTCAATCGTAAATCGTGAATCGTAAATCGTAAATAGCTAAAACCAGTTCTCACTATTTACGATTTACGATTCACGATTTACGTCTTTCATTCTCCCTGAACTTTGTATTCGCCGTTAACCAGTTGGAGCACGGTGTCGAAGGTGATGAGTTCGGGAGCGGGGTCTACGAGAAGTTGGGCGTCGATGCGGAAGTGCAGGGCGCGCTCGTTCTCGCGCCCGGGCTCCAGCGTCACGTTGACATCGGCGAGGCGCGGCTCGAAGGTGCTGATTAGATTTTCGAGCGTGCGTCGCATGCGGTTTTGGTCTGACGGGCTCTTGACGTTGGCCGAAGAATAGTCGGGCAGTCCGTAGGCCGCAAGAGAGGCGTTCAGCTCTTTCAGGTCGGGCGGCAGCTCCCTCGTGTGGCGCGTGTTCAGCAGTAGCTCAAGGTCGCGTCTGAGGCTCTGTTTGAGTTGGCGCATGTTCTTCGAGCGCGACGCGGGGGCTTCGCGCGTCATCTCCGGCTCGTAATCTATCAGGCGATCGAGCACCGAAAGCGTGACGCGAACTTCGTTGTCTGTCCTAGCCATAGTTGAAAATCAAACGATGAATGCGGAACGCGGAACGATGAACTTAAAGACAAAAGCTTTTTGCTTTCTATTCATCGTTCACGCTGCCGCCTTCATCGTTTCTGTATATGCGAGTGGGCAAGGGCGGAAGCTGAGCCCGGAAGTTTCGAGCCTGAGAATTCAGGCGCGCACATCGTTGCTCTCTTCCGCCCTTGCCAGTTTAGAGATGTGCTTGCGGGTTCGAGGCCGCGAAGCGAACGGGGCGAAGCAGCTTAGGGGTCGAGCCCTTAGACCTTCTTGTTGGCCTTCAAGTCCCAACCGGCGGGAACCTTGCCAGCGCCCTTGCCGCCTTCGACCTTCGTCTGCGTGTAAGCCCACTCGGCCTTGCCGTAGGCGAACGCGACTTCTTCGAGGGGAACCGATTCGCCGTGACCGCTGCCGCCGGGCCTGAAGTTGGTGATGATCACGTCCGTGAACTTGTACTCCATGAACGGCTGCTTGTCGGTGCCGGCGCGGCAGATTTCGAGGCGGATATTCTTCAGGTGTGTGCCGTCGGCGCAGGCCAGAGCCAGTTTCGGAGAGGCGATGTCGAGCGCCTTGACGATAGTGAAATCGTGGAAGTCGGCGCGCTGGGACGAGAGAGAGCCGTGCGAACTGGCGGATGCGGATTTCTGTTGCGAGATGCCCCACGAATAGGACAGCACTTCAATCTCTTTCTTGTGCTTGTCGTCGGTGCTCTCGCCGTCAATCCCATCAACCTTCAAAAACATGTCAACTGCCATGGTATCTTCTCCTTCAGTAGGGTGAACTTGGTGTCGCAGTAACCGCTGCTGTGGTCTAGACGTTCGTACAGAGCGGTTTTGCCGCGCTCATAAAATCAGGGTCAGACTCGATTGCGAGACCCGGCGACGCTTGTCAAATGACAGGCGACAAAGCGTCGCCGGGCTTGAGGTAAGAAAGCTTACTTGTTGGCCGGCGGCGGAAGCTCTGCCACCAGACGCAGGGAGACCGTCAGCTCGTCGAGCTGGAAGTGCGGCTTGAGGAAGGAGACGGCCTTGTAGACGCCGGGCTTGCCCGGAACTTCGACCACGTCGATTCTGGCTTCGCGCAAGGGGTACTGCGCCTTCATCTCCTGGCCTGCATCGTCGTCAAGCATGACGTAGTTGCTGATCCAGCGATTGAGGAAGTCCTCGCAGTTTTTGCGCGTCATAAACGAGCCGATTTTGTCGCGCATCATCGCCTTGAGATAGTGAGCGAAGCGCGAGACGGCGAGGATGTACTGAAGCTGCGTGGAGAGACGCGCGTTGGCATTGGCCGCGTCGGTGTCGTACTTCTTGGCTTTCTGCGCCGACTGGCAGGCGAAGAAGGCCGCGTAGTCCGTGTTCTTGCAGTGAACGAGCGGGATGAAGCCGAGGTCGGAGAATTCCTTCTCGCGTCGGTCGGTGATGGCAATCTCGGTCGGGCACTTCAAGGCCACGTCGCCTTCGTCCGTCTTGAAGGTGTGGGTGGGAAGACCCTGCACGAGCCCGCCGCCCTCGACGCCTCGGATAGCAGCCGTCCAGTGATACTTGGCGAAGGCTTCGGTGAGGCGCGTGCCGAAAGAGTATGCGGCGTTGCCCCAGAGATACTTCTTGTGGTCTTTGCCGTCCACGTCCTCTTCAAAGTTGAAGGTCTCGGTGGGGACGGTGTCAGCGCCGTAAGGCAGACGCATGAGCGTGTGCGGAAGCGTCAAGCCGACGTAGCGCGAATCCTCCGACTCGCGGAACGAGCGGTACTTGGCATACTCCGTGCGCTCGAAGATTTTCGCCAGGTCGCGAACTTCTGACAACTCCGTGTAGCTGTCCCAGCCGAAGAGCTGCGGGCTGGCGGCGGCGATGAAGGGAGCGTTGGCTGCCGCCGCGACGTTCGAGATTTTCTCGAGCAGCGACACGTCCTGCGGGTGGTTGCTGAACTCGTAGTCGCCGACGAGGGCGCTGAAGGGCGCGCCGCCGAAGGTGCCGAACTCCTCTTCGTAAACCTTCTTGAAGAGAGCCGACTGGTCGAACTCGGCGGCCTTCTCCAAATCTTTGAGGAGGTCTTTCTTCGAGATGTTGAAGACGCGAATCTTGAGCTGCGTGCCGGTTTCGCTGTTCATCACGAGATGATGCAGGCCGCGCCAGGAGCCTTCGAGCTTCTGGAAATCCTCGGCGTGCATGATTTCGTTCAATTGCGCCGAGAGCAGTTTGTCGATTGCCGCGATGCGCGCGTTGATGGTGGCTTCCATGTCGCGCGAGACGACCATCTGACCCTGCATGACCTGCTGCACGAACTCGGCGATCATGTCTTTGGCGCGCTCGGTCTCGTGATCGCCGCGCGCGAGCTTCCCCTCGCTCAAAATCTTGCTGAGGAGATCGACTTCGCCGGTCTCTGTAGTGACCGATGCCCCTTGGGCCTTTTCAACTTCGCTACTCATTTGAGTCCTCCTTCTTGTCGCCGTTGGCAGCGTCGAGTCCCAACTGGTTGCTGAGCTGCTGCTGCGCGCCTGTGTTCTGCGTAATCTCGTTGAGAAGCTCTTCGAGGCGGTCGTTGCCATCCATCTTCGAGAGCAGGTCGGACAGCCTGCGGCGTGCATCGACCAGCTTGCGAAGCGGCTCGACCTGCTGGACGACGTTGTCCGGGTTGAAATCGTCGAGACTGTTGAAGCGCAGCTCGACGGCCATCTTGCTGCCGTCGTCCGTGAGCTTGTTATCGACGCGGTAGGCCAGACGGGGCTTCATTCCGGCGAGCACCTTATCGAAGTTGTCGCGGTCGATTTCGATGAACTTCCGGTCTTTGACTTTGGGCAGCGCCTCGTCGGGCTTGCCCGAATAGTCGCCCATCACGCCGAGCACGAAAGGCAACTCCTTCATCTCGATGGCATCGCCGATCTCGACGTCGTAGGTGATGTGCACGCGGGGGGCGCGCACGCGGCTCAGTTTGTGTTGTGTGCTCTCTGATTTTGGCATAAAAGTTTGACCTTTCTGAGTACGTCACGGGCGCGCAGGAAAATGCTTTGAGGCACGAACTGCGGGCGCGGGGACTGATTGAATCGTTCTCCTTCGTTTAGCTTTCTCCTTCGGGAGCACCGCCGCCGTTCGTGGCGTCCGGCGATGTTTTCAGGCCGAGCGTCTCGCGCATGGCGTCGAGAACACCGGCGTCTTTAACAACATCTTCGAGCCAAGCCTCCAAAGGCATCTGGCCCCACTTGATGGCTCTCTGCACGAGGTAGGAGACGGGGCTGTGCGGCTCCGTGCGACGGAAGTAGTCGGCCACTTCCGACAGTTTCTTGAGAGCCTCCTGACGGGAGCGCGTCGCGCCGCCCGCACCGGCGAAGGCGAGGCCGCCACCGCCGCCATCGACGGCGCTGCCGTTGCCGTCGGCCCCAGCTCCGTCGCCCGCTCCGTCGGCAGAGACGGGGTCGGGTTCAAGCAGGCGCTTCTCCTTGAGCAGTCTTCCAACCTGTTCGCGTATCTCTTCGAGCGCTTTCTTGAGCATGCCGAGGCCGGGCGTGTCGCGCTTGAAGGTCTCGTCCATGACGGCGTCGAGCGCCTGAAACTCCGTCCAGCATTCTTCGAGCAGAGGCGCGAGCTTTTCGTAGAAGGAGCGCGGCGTGGCGGCCTTTGCCTTGTTCCACTCTTCGCTCGTAATCTTGCCTTCTTCGGCGGCGCGCTCGCGCATGGCCGTGATGCGCGACACCTCGTCTGAGTCGATGTCTTCGAGCTTTTCGGGAATCTGAAACGGCTTCGAGTCGTCGAACTGTAGATAAGAATAATCGGTGCCGAGCCGCGAGCCCGTGATGGGCACGTCCTTTGCGGCGGCTGTGGCCTGCCGGTCGAGAATCGAAAGCGCGTTGGCGCGTCCGGTCAAATCGGCGGGGGCTTCCGGGTCGTCCTCGTCGCGGTCGATTTGCGGATAGACAGTCTCCCAGAAACGCTCGTGCAGGCCGCGCATCACTTTCAGGCCGTCGCGCAGTCCAGCGAAGCCGTAGTTGCGCGTGATGGCCTCGCTCATCCAGGCGCAAATCTGCAAGTCTTTGGTGCGCGTCGTGAGCGCCTCGACGGCGAGCGTTTCGACCCTGTCCCAATCGGCGCTCTTGGTCTCGCGCTTCCAGTCGCCCTGTGCGAGATTGTCGTCGGAGGTGCGCGCGGCGCGAATCTCGTCGTAGACGCCGGAGTATTTCAGGTCTTCGCCCGAAGGGTTATCGCCCGGAATCGGCGCGAGCAAAGCTTCTACGTCGATTACTTCCGGCGCTGTCTCCGCCGTTGAGGCCGGGGAGGTCGTTTCTGCTACTGCTGACATTACCGAATTACCTCTTTACCTAACGCGTAAAAAACGCGCGTGAGCGTTCAGAATATTTACTGCGGCGCCGGGGCGATTGTCTCCGCCTCGGCCACGACGGGGTCGAACTCGACGGTGCGAACTTCCAGCAGAGGCTTCTCCTCACCGTCGATGGCGAAGAGGTGGAGCCCTGCGCCGAGATAGAGTTCTTCGCCGATTTGTTTCCAATCGGTCATGCGCCCGAGCCGCACCTGGTCGTCCGCGTGCTGGCTCGTGCCCGGATAGAGCGTCGGCAGAAATGCTTTCAGCTCTTTGTCTCTGGTCTCGATGCTCGCCCCTATCCAGAGCAGGTCGCGCAACTGCTTGGGCGCTTCAATCTCGATGCGGACGACGTGCTCGATGGGAAGCCACGTGTACTTGTCCTGCACAATCAGTTCGAGGACGGGGCCGAAGAGGTCGTCGTAGTTTCGGAAGTCCTGAAACTGCTGGCCGTCGGCGCGACCCGAAAAGGCCGGGCGCTCCTCTTCGGCGATGTCCAGAGCCTTTCGCGCCTGCTCGACGTTGCCTTCGCGCAGGCGGTTGATGGCGTCGAGGTGCATATCGACGTAGGCGGGCGGCTCGGAGAGAAAGTGCGGCTGAAGGCAATCGGGGACGAGACGCTGGCGGTCGCGCTCGGCCTTGATGAGATTGCGATAGACGGCGACGCCAAGCTCGGCCTGCGTGCTCTGATGGCCGATCACGTCGAGCTGGCGCTCGGCTCTGTCCCACTCTCCGGCGAAGCAGAGCAGCTCGAAGAGAAACGTGCGACGCGAGACATCGGTCGGGTTGGCTTTAACCTCGCTGAGAAGCTCCTCGATGGCCTCGCCGAGTTTGCCCGCATCAAATAAGCCTCTGGCCTGTGTCATCTGTTGCTCTCCTGAAGCTTCGCGCGGTCTGCACGAACACCCGCCCTCGAAGAATCGAAAAAGATTGACGCCTGACGGCATCGAAAACGCTCGCGCCCGTGTGCGAGGCGCTCAGTTGAAAGCGACGCTCAAAGAAGCGCGCTCGTCTGAAAATTCTCTCTCTGCGATGGCCGCTCCGTCGCCTTGCCATCGCTCGCCTTAAGCGCCGCTTCTGTTACGGCGTCTGCTGCTGCACGAGACGCTTGGGCGCGCGAAGCGTCGTGAACAGCTCGCGCTGGAAGATGGTGCCGCTCTTGGGCTGAATCGAGATGCGGACGGGGACGCTCAGGCTCGCGGCGGGCGCTGCTGCGGCAGGCGCTGCGGTCGGTGCGCCGAGAGGCGCGGGCGCGCTCGCCGTTGCGCTCGACGTGCCGCTCATGTTCAGTTGCAGGTTGAACTGCGCGGCCTTGCCGTCGCCGCCGCCGCCCTCGACGAACATCTTCAGTAAGCCCCACTCGCCGGGGTAGCTCTTCTCAAGGGTCTGGCCGGAGCTTGCGCCGCCGGTCATCGTGACGGAGACCTTCGCGCCCGAACGATTGCCCGGCCAACGGAAAGGAGGCGCGGGCTTGTCCTGTTCGAGCAGGTTGCCGTCTATCTCGACGCGGCTCGAAGCGCTGGCGACGGGCGTGAGCGCGATTTGATATTCGACCGCCGGAGTGCGACCGCCGCCCGGAAAGAGCGCGTCGCGCAGGCGGCGCGCGTTCTTCAGGAAGGCTGCGAACTCGGGCGTGAACTTGTCTGCGGCCTCCTTCTTCGGCGACCAGTCTTCCTCGAAGTAGGGCTTGAGGCGCTCGTTGAAGAAGCGCGTCAGCTCGCCGTTTTCGGGGTTGAGGAAGTTGGTCAGGGCTGCGACGGAGGCGTCGCCCGCCGCGCCTTCGGTGAAGGGGAAGCTCGCTTCGAGCGGCTGCCAAGAGCGCGCGTAGAGCTGCTGCCAGACTTTATCAATCTGCTCGAAGTCCGTGCCGACCAGCAGCGTGTTGAGGTTGTCGAGCGGCTGGCGCAAGACTTTCGACGCCGCTTCGCTGCCGGGAGAAGCGCCGAAGCCTTTGGCTTCCAGAAGGTCGCCGACGGCCTGACGCGCGGCGCGCAATCCGATGCGGTCGTCGCCCGCCTGCATCTGCTTGGAAAGCTCGCTCAGAGATTTCGGATTGTTCCTGAGCCCGTCGGTGACGGCGTTGAGCTTCGTTCGATACTCGGTCAGCTTCTCTTCCTTGCCGCCGACGAACTGGATGAGCGGATTAAATTCGCGCTCGACCTGCGAGGAGCCGGCCTCGCCCGTCTTGCTCTTGAAGAGACCCGTAATCCAGCCGAAGATGCCGCCGCCTCCGCCTGAAAGGTTGGTCTGGCGTGCGACTTCGCGCATCACGGCGTCGAGCGGCGAAGTGCTTCCGGCGAGCGTCCGCAGAGTGCGGACGGCCTCTTCCTTCGAGCGATAGTCGCGCACCTTTATCTCTTGCAGGAAACGCTGCCACTGCGCGATGTAGTCGCGGTAATAGATGTTCTGTAGCTCGTCCTTCTTCACGTCGAGCGAAGAGTCGGAAGCCTCCGTGCCCTTCATCACCCAGTCGTCGCGGCGAAACTGCTCGGCGGCCGACGATTCGAGCGTATCGCTCCATTTCTTGTAGCCGTCGATGGTGTAACTGGGCGGCACGGAGTAGGAGCTAATCAGGACGTTGCCCTCACGCGCGCCCGGAATAGTCGTCAGGTTGACGGGGAACTTCACGTCCTTGTTGATGTCGGAGATGATGCGCTTGTAGACGCGGCTGATGATTGGATAAGCGGTGAGCTTCGCCTGTGCCTGCGAGACTAAGGCGGCGTCGGGCTCGAAGTGCGACACGTCGGACTTGCTGGCCTGCGTCGAGTAGAAGGCCAACTGCTGAAGCGCCTCTTCCTCGCGGCCTGCGGGCGCAAACTGCTTCCAGTAGTCGCGCAACTGGTTTTCGAGAAAAGAGGGCTCGACCTTGTCGGGCTGGCTGAGCATCAGGTAAGCCTTGAGCAAGTCGTAGTGACGACCGAGATATTCCTCGTCAAGGCTGGCAGGGTCGGCGCTGGCAGTCGTGCTCGCGGTGCTCGTGGCACTGGTTGAAGGCGTCGTTGCGCCGCCGGTCGTCGCCGGGGCAGCCCCCGTCCTTTTCGCGCCCGAAGCGAAGGAGCGCAGGTCTTCTTTCATCTTCTCAAGCGTCGGCTTGAGGAAACGCTGCTCGACGGCTTCAAAGTAGATGTGGCGGAGGTCGGATTCGCCTTCGGCGTTGAGCTTGCCGCCGGAGTAGAGGCCGAAGCGCAGTGAGAGCGGCGGCGAGGTGCGGTCGTACTCGTCGAGCTGGCTCAAGACCTCGCGCAGATTCTCCATCGCCGTCAACTCTTTGCGCGCCGCCTCGGGCTCGTCGAAATTCTTGCTCGTAATCTTCCTGATTTGGTTCAGCTCGCTGCCGCGCGCCTGCGCGTCGGCAATGAGCGCCTTGTTCTTGAAGAAGGAGACGACCATCCCCAGGAAGAAGACGAGCAGGAGCATCGCGGCGAGACCGATGAGGACGTTTCTGAGACGCGTCGGGTGCGCCTTCTGCGCCTGCATCGAGGCGACGATATCCCTGTCGCGCAGCAGAACTTCGTGGAAGAAGACTTGCGTGAAAAGCTCGTGGCCGTCGAGGTAGCGCGCGTTGACCGCGCCCTGCCCGGTGCTCGAAGTGAAATAGAAGCCGCGCAGCATCGGGCTCTCGCTGAACGGATTGGGACGAAACAGAGCCGAGGTGAAAAGCCCCAGCCGCCCGCGCGCGCGGCGGAAGCGACCCGGAAACTTGAAGATGCGAAGTTGCTCGTCGGGGCGCATAGTCGTCGCAAGCTGCACGCTGCGGCGACGAGTCAGCCTGCCGTAGAGATGGTCGAACGCGTCGTCGAAGAGGGCGTGAGCCTGCTGCGCCTGCGCGAGCGGAAAGGTGACGCCCCAGACCTGCGTGCGCTCCTCATTCTGAAAGCTGCGGAAGAAATCGCTGAAGCCCTCGATGGCGTCGGCGTGCGTGAAGACGAGATAGACCGGAAAGCGGATGCCCGCGCGCAGTCGCGCTTCGTCGAGGCGCGCCCGCAGGATTTTCGCCTGCTGCTCTATCTCGTTCTCGTTCCAACGCAGCACGGCGCTCGTGTTGACGGCGATGACGAGGCCGTCGAGCGGGCGAGCCTTTCGATAGCTCTTGATGGTTTCGATGAGCGCCGCCCACTCGTCGCGGTCTGGGCCTTCCGTCTGGTAGCGCCCCGTCGTGTCGAGCCAGATGGCCGAATCCGTGACGCGCCAGTCGCAGTTGGCCGTCGGGCGGATGACGTTCATGTCGGCGGCGCGCTGGCTCGGCAGCGTGTGGAAGTCGAGGGCGGAGGATTGCAGGAGAGAAGTTTTGCCGCTCGTCGAAGGCCCGGCGATGACGAACCAGGGCAAAGCATAGACAGCATCGGCCGCCTTGCCCTTGCCGCTCAGCTTCGTGCCCCGCAGCCACTGCACGACCTCTGCCGCTCCGCGCGTCAGGGCTTCGTAAGTTCCCGCGACGGGCGGAAGCTGCGTCTTGCCCTTCTGGACTTTCGGAGCTTTGCCGTCGGCTGAAGGCGCGGGAGCAGCCGAAGCGCCTGCCGCCGCTTGCTCGGCACGCTCGGCGCGGTTCTTACGGACGCGATTGATGACGAGGGCGAACGGCCACGTCAAAAGCAGCAGTCCGATGATGACGGCCTGCCACATATAGCCGACGCCGAACTGCGGGCCGAGAAAGATAACGACGAGCGAGGCCACGCCGTAGAGCGAGATGAGTGCGGAAATCCCGAGGGCTGATTTTATCTGGTCGCCATGCGAAGACATAGCTTTGCTGTCACTACTGCTTTAAGTCTCTCCTGAAACGACTACTACTTTTACCCACGAGACAGGCTTTGGAAGTGTTCATCAGAGAGTTTGAAAGGCGACCTTCGTAGGACAAAACGTGTCAGGTCGCGGCGGTAATCTCAGGCTCTTAAGTTCGGCCTGATGATGCAATCTGTTAATGATCGAAGCTGTTCGACTGTAAGGAAAGTACATCGTTTGCGAGTGTCTTTTGGGCTCTGCCTTCGGAAGAAGCTTTGAGCCGCGCCAGTCGAGAACCGAGCGAGCAGAGATGCTATCCCCACAGCCGAGTTTAGTCAAGACTGTCAAAAATTTATCGATGACACGAGCGCCCGTTGCGCTTTGCAGAGGGCGCGCCTTCAGCGCGCGACGTGGATGTCGTTATTGAGCAGCAGGTAGAGCACGCCGTAGACGACGAGCACGAAGGCGACGAGCGCGGGGCCGCCGATTTTGACCCAGATGGGCAGCTTCGGACTGACGGGCGGCGGCGGCTGGTCTTCGGCCAGCCAGCGAGCCGAAAGGGCGTTCGGCCTGAGCCGCCCGACGTGTCGCAGGTGCTCGGCCACGCTGCGGATGATTTGCCTGAGCTGTTCTTCCAGCAGGTAGATGTTGTACTTGCCCTTGTAGCCGAGGAGCAGGCACATGTAATAGACCTCGACCACGTCGGCGTCGGCCGCGATGTTCTTGAGCATGACGCCGAGGCGGTCGAAGAACTTTTCGCCCGCCAGATGCTCGCTGAAGTGTTCGAGCTGAAGCGGGTTCTTCTCCCACTCGTCGCGCAGGGGGAAATTGTTCGACGGGTGGAGCACCGTCTCATCGACGAAGGCGACGAGGGCGAACTTGACGGCCTGCGCCTGCTTGTAGGGCACACCGTAGGAGGGCGCGCTCTCTTCGAGCTGCCTGAGCAAATCCTGCACGACGGGTCGCACGTCGTTCGACGCCGGAATAACTCCCGTCTTCAACTTCAAAACCAGCTCCAGGACGGGCGAAGCCAGATTCAAAAGAACGTTCTGCTGCCTCGCGCGCTGCGGCGGGGGAGCGGCCTGGTCTTGGGCGACGGCTAATGTGCTTTGCATGATTAGTGAATCGTGAATCGTCAATCGTAAATAGAAGGAAATCCGGTTTTATCTATTTACGGTTGACGATTTACCATTTACGGCTTTTCAGGGTTTGACCGCATAGAGTTCGAGCTTCTCATCGACGATTTCGTCGGGGATGTAGATGGCGACGGTGTGCGAGCCGCGCACGGCATCCCAGAAAACTCCGTTTTTATCGAGCGTAAAATAATGGAAGCCGACGCGCGTCGGGATGGGCGCGGGCGGCGGCGAGGCGTGCGTCAAGGCGACTCCCGGCAGACCCGAGCCGATGACGGCGTCGATAACGTCGCGCGAGGCGATTTTGATGACGCGCGGCGCGCGCTCGATGAGCTGTCCTTCGGGCATCTTGGCCTGCACGCCGAGGTAGAAACCGGCCTCCGTGAGCAGGCGCTCGTCCTGCACGCGCCCGACGTAGACCGACTCGCGCGTGGATTCCAGAGGAATCTGCACGCAGCGCGTCGGGATGACGGTTTCTAAGAGCAGGCGTATCTCGGCGGACAGTTGGCTGAAGGTGAGGTAGAGGTCTGTGTGGTCGTAGCGGACGATATTCTTCGGGTGACGATCGACGGCGAAGGTCATCAGCTTGCCGCACAGCTCGGCCATCTCGAAGTAGAGGCGCTCGGGATGCACGATGCGCGTGCGGAAGAGATGCGCGAGGCCGGGGATGGAAGCGTTGACGGTGTTCAAGAGCCAGAAGACGGCGACTTCGGAAGTGGTGAAATCGGCGAGCGAGGTAGTGCGCTGCCGGCGCTGCTCGCCGAGCGAGCTGCTTTTGGTAATCAGGATTTCGACAATCTGCCGGAGCATGTTGACGAGCCAGGCCGAAGCGCCGACGTTTAAGGCGGGCGGGATGTAGTTTTCGTTGACGGCCAGTTGCCCTGTGGCGGTGCGCTCAAGCTCGGCGATTTTGATGGCGCTGTAGCCTTCGCGCAGCTCGTCGCCGAACAGGAGGCGCAGGTTGCTGCGCGCATAGGCGATGGTCTGCTCGTTCTGCCCTGTGGTTTCGTCGATGGTCGAGGCGGCGTCCTGCCAGTAGCGCGCCATCTGGCCGCGCGCGCCGCCGTTTGACTGGAAGCTGGCCGCGCCCGCGCGCTTCGACGGGATGGCGAGATGCACGTCCAGATGCTCAGCCTCCGGGTCGAAGTGGTCTTCGACGGGGCGCGCATCGGGCGCAACATCGGTGAGTGGGATGTTGACGAGCAGTCCGTCCGGCAAGACGGCGCGGCAGCGCACAAGCTCGACGCGCCCGTTGGCGATGGCCTCGTGATTCAACTGAAGGTCGAGGATGCCCCACTCGTAGGGAGCGAGCGAGGCGAAGCGCGCGTTGAGCTGTTCTTCGTGGTAGTTGTCCCACTGCTGGAAGTGGTGAGGGGTGAGAAGCATCCCCTCGTTCCACAGAATCTTACGGTACGAAGCCATAAATTAGAGAAACGTCTCCTCCTGCCTGAAGCGTTTGTCCGAAAGAAACATCTTTAACGATGAAGCGCACAGGTGAAGAGCCAATACGTTCGGGAAGCAGCGCCGGTTTCAAACACCGCCGCAAGGCGCGGCATAAAGAGCAAAGCTGATGCGAAGTGCGCTCAAGGCATCAAAAGAAGCTTCACAATTTTGTGCCTAGCCGCACGATTTGTCAACGCAACATTGCAGACGATGGACGATGGACGATAGACCATAGACGATGGACGGAAGCCGTTTGAGGGATTTCGAGAAACGATGAAGGGCAAGCCGTTTGGCTATCGTCTATGGTCTATCGTCCATCGTCTATTGTCCGTTTCAGCAAAGGAGCGGGTCGGCGTCGATAGCGTGCTGACGGGGATTTTGGGCGATGACGCCGATGGCTAGAAGGCGCACGACCAGATTGTAGGCTTCGGGGCTGATGCTGTTTTTCTCGCGCAGAAACCAGACGGTGCGCGCCACAGAAGTATCGACGGTCGATTTCTGTCCTCCGGCCTTGACGAGCTGCGTGTAGAGCGGGTGCGGGGTGCGCGCCTGGCTGCCGATGGGCGGGTCGAATGGGTAAGGGTAGGCGGCGACGAGCAGAAGCGAACTGTTGGCGGTGGCCGTGCCGAAGGTGGCTCGAAGGGTGAGCAGCTTGGGCATCATCTGTCGCGCGGTGGCGACGGGGTCTGCGCCGCCGCTCTCGCTCTCGGCCAGCGCGGCGTACATGACGAGCGTCGGCTTGAGGTTGATGCTCTGCGCCTGAGAGTTAATCTCTCTGCATCCGCCCTGCATGGCGCGCAGACGCTGCTGAAGCGCCGTCGAGCCTCGATAGGCGCGGACGCGCTCGGCCACGTCGCGCAAGCCCGCCTCGGAGATATAAGGCGCGTCGTCGGTGCTGATGCGGCTCATCACGCTCTTGACGGCTCTGGAGGTCTGCTCCAAAGAATCGTCGGCGGGTTGACCTGTGGGCGCAGAGGCCGCGCTGCTCGTCACAGTTGAAGTTGGGTCGCCGCTCCCGACGGACGCGCCCGTCTCCGTCGCCGCGTTGATTTCTGCGCCCGTGCCATCGACCGAATTTGAGCTTTCTGTAGACGACGTTTCGCGGCTGTTGGCAGATTCGCGCGCGCGCCTGTTGCCGCGAAGCCGCTCCCTGCGCGAAGCGTTCGATGCGCCCGAGTCGGCGCGACGCGTCGAGGCTGCGCCGCGCGTGAGAGCGTAGAGCAGCAAGCCCGCGAAGATAATAACCACACCTGAGACGACGGCGACGATGAGCGGCGGCGTGAGCCACGCCGGAAGAGCGGAGCGCGCGGAGGGCGGCGTCTGCGGGGTCTGCCCTGTCGCGCCCGGCGAAGGCGCGAGCGCGGGCTGCGCGGGCGCGTTCGCCGTAGAGGTCTGCGGGGGAAGGGAAGCCCACTCATCATCGCCCGGCTGAGCGGCGAAACTCCCGGCGGGGCGAAGCCGGACGCGGACTTCGCACGAGTTGCCGAGCATAATCACGTCGCCGTCGCCGAGGACGACGGGCGCGCTGACGGGGCGTCCGTTGACGGTCGTGCCGTTCTGCGAGCCGCTATCGGAGAGGTAAGCGACCGAATCGAAGAACTCGACGAGGGCGTGGCGGCGCGAGAGGTTCGAGTCGGAGATGTGCAGGTCGTTGTCGGGGCTGCGGCCGATGGTGAAGCGCGGCGTGCGAACGAACGCCTGCCGGGGCTCGCCGGTCGGGTCTGTATAAGAGAGCGTCAGTTCGGGCTGCATAAAAAGTTTGGAGGGGAAAGGGAAAAGGGGAAGGGGGAAAGGGAACAGGAAGACGTTGCTTTTAGCCTTTCCCCCTTCCCCCTTCCCCTTTCCCCTTCTTCTCAAGGTGTCGGCTGGGCGGCGAGCTGCGTCGAGGGGTCTGGACGCGTATAGGTTGAGAGCGGACGCATTTCGAGGCCGAAAGCCCAGGGCGTCTCGCCCATGATGGCGGCGGCGAAGAAGCGCGGCACGTAGTTTTTGTTCTCGTTCTGGAAGTAGTGGTCGAGCTTTCCCTTGTTGGCGATGAGCGTCCAGAAGGTGCGCTCTTTGGCCGAGTTGTCTTTCTCGTTGAGGACGTTGCGGAGGTCGCGCATGACGGATTCGGGCGCGCGGTTGTAACCGGCAATCGAGAGCGCGACGCTCATCGAATCGTCGCCGAAGCGCATGATGTTATCGCGGAAATACTTGGCGGCAGCCGGTGCCATTCGGGGGACGTTAGTGCGCTCGGAGCTTGGCACGCCGTAGGCTTCGGCGGTGGGGCCGAGGAACTGAAAGAGCCCGGCTGCTCCGGCGAAGTTGTCGGTCGTGATGTTGGTATATTCGGTCTCGATGAAGGGGATGTAGAGGCCGATGACGACGGGGACGCGGTGCTCTTTGAAGGCTTGAATGATGACGGGCGCGTGCTGGCGCGCGCGGTCGAAGATGAAGCGTGTGTCGCCGCCCCAGAGTCCGGTGCGGTTGTTGCCGATGCGCTTACTGAAGGCGTCGAGCCAGTATTTAATCTCGGCGAGCGCGTCGGGCGAGAAAGAGTATGGACGCCTGCCCATCATAATCGAGATGTGCTGTGCGCGCTGCTTGATAAACTCGTTCTTCTCCTCGTCGGTCATCTTCTGGTAGAGCTTGAGCGTCGCCGCAGGGACGATGGTCGAGGGCGGCGGCTCGACGTTGCTGCTGAGAATCGGAGTTTCTGTGGAGGCGGAGGGCGCGTTTGGAATGGGCGGAAGCGAGCCCGTCGCGCCCGTCGGCAGAGGCGGGGCGGAGGATGAATCGAGCGGCGAAGTTTCAGCCGGAGGTGTCTCGCTCAAAGGAGAAAGCAGCTCGTCGCCTGCGGGCGTCGTGTCGCCGGTCGAAGAGGTCGTTTCGCTGTCGGCGGTCGTGCTGGCGATTTCGTCACGGGGCGGCTCGCTCTTTTTTGAACCGGCCGTGAACTTGTAGAGAGCGAAGCCGACGCCGCCGAGCAGGAGTATGACGACGGCGATGAGCGGCAGGATGAGTGCGAGCGAGAGAGAGCTTGACGACGAGGCGGCGGGTGGCGGCGGCGCAGCAGCGTCGGGGCTCGCGGCTGGCGCGTCGACGGCAGTACCGGCTGAGGCGGCCTCTGCGGGGCGAGCGTTCAACTGGATGCGGATGGTCGTATAGTTGCCGATGCGAATTTCGTCTCCGTCGGCGAGCCTCTGGCCTTCGGCGGAGACGCTGCCGCCGTTGACGAAGCTGCCGTTGGTCGAGCCTTCATCGACGACCCAGAGCGCCTCTTCGTCGCGGTGGATGGTGGCATGACGACGCGAGAGACCCGTGTCTCCGGCGATGACGACCTGCGAGGCATCCGTCCGACCGAAGGTGACGGAGTCGCCCTCGAAAGGCATCTCGGAGGTGCCCTGCGGCGAGTTGATGATGAGCGTAACTTCGAGCATCGGAAAAAACTTTCGTCTTCGATTAGGGGAAACGCTCTCTTCAGACTTTTAGTAGAGGGAAGAGAGCGGACGGTCTTGGAGTCCGAACCTCTGCGGGTTTTCGGCGACGATGCCGGCGGCGAAAAAGCGCGCGACGCGCTCGACCTGATCGCCCTTCACGACTCCGGCGTTCTTCATCTTCCAGAAATCGAAACGAAGCTGCGCGCCGGGGTCTTTCTGCTCAAGCTCGGCTTTGACCTTGCCCGCCTCGTCCATCGTCATGCCGTAGCAGGCGACGGCGTACATGAAGTTTTCGCGCTCGAAGAGGTCGAGCAGGTCTTTCATGTAGGAGGCGGCGACGCGCGTCGAAGCATCGGGGTCTGACATGTTGACGGGCGCGCCGCCCGGCGAATTGCTGCTGACGACGGCGGGGGGCAAGCCCCAGACGCCGCCCGCGCCGCCATCGACGAATCGCGTGCGGCTCATCGCCGTCACGTAGCCGATGAGCGGCGGCTGGATGCCCTGCACGTTGATAAACTCTCTATCGACGGCGTCGCGGTAGCGGCGCGCGCGTTCGTAGTAACCGGCGGCGGCGCGGTATTCGTTGACGTAGTTGCGTATGAAAGCGATGAAGGCCGGGTCGAAATTGTATGCGCTCTTCTGTGCTATCTGGACGGCGAGCGTGCGCGCCATCGCGCCCATCTCGTCTGTGTTGGCTGCTCCTCCCGCGCCGGAAGGCGGAGGCGGTGCGCCGAGCGCGCCGGTCGTCTCATCCGGCATTTGAGAGATAGCTTTGGCGGCTGAAGCCTGAGTGTCGCCCGTATTCTCCTTGCCGGTGCTGCTGCTGTCGTCGCCTTTGTCCGCGCCCTCTTCGGCATTCGACTTCTCTTCGGCTTCGAGCCGGGCGCGCTCTTCTCTCTTCTCTTCGAGCGGCGATTTCTTGCGCGCGCTTGCGCCGCCGATGACTCCCGTGCCGAAGAGAATGGCGACTATCGCGCCCACCATGAGAAGACTGCCGACGACACCGGCGATAATCAGCGTCGAAGAGATTCCGCCCGACGCGGCAGGCGCGGGCGCATCTGCGCTCGGAGCAGCACCGGGTGCGGCAGCGCCTGAAGCGGCGGCGGCGTTGGCTGCTCCGGCGGCTGCGCCGGAAGCTGCCTCCGCGCTTGCTGCTGCGGTTGCCGGTGCAGGCGGCGCATTCGACGGGGGGGCAGGCGGAGCGGGCGCTTGGCTCTCGGCGGCAGCGTCGGCCTGCTCGCCTTCGGGCATCTGAAACTTGATGGTGCTTGAGCCGCCCACGCCGATGAGGTCGCCGCCCCGCAGCTTGCGCTCGGTTTTAATCGGCTGGTTGTTGACGGTCGTGCCGTTGCTGCTGCCGAGGTCGCTCACCCAGAAGCCGTCTTCGCGCCGCTCGATGACGGCGTGATATTTCGAGACGTTCGTGTCGCCTTCGAGCGCGATGGTGTTGTCGGGTTTGCGCCCGATGGAGACCATCTTCTTCGACATCTCTATCTTTCGCGCTTCCTGACCCGGCTGGCTGACGATTAGTTCTACGGTTGGCATCTTCAAGCAGACGTTCTTTTCGGATTCCTCACTCCTGACGGGAAGACGTTCGACTCCTCGCAGAGTTGCAGCCTCTATTTTACCCCGCCCACGCCCTTAAGCAAGGCGGCGAAGAGAAATGATGAATGCGGAATGCGGAATGATGAATGAAATCAAAAAGCAAATTGTCTTTATATTCCGCATTCATCATTCCGCATTCATCATTTGCTTTCGGCGGCGCGGCTTCGCTTGTTGAGGACGTAGCGGAGAATCAGTTCCTCGTCGGCGTTGCGGTTGAGGTTGCGCACGCGGAGGGAGAAGGCCGTGTCGCCGCGTTGCGGCTCGCTCAGTTTCTGGCGCGAGCGAACCCAGTGTTGACGAAGCGCCTGTGGCTTGATGTCGCCGCCGTCGGTGAGGGCATCGACGGGCAGGTTGAGCACGGCGTCGCGGCTGAAGACGAGCGTGTAGAAATCCTGTCCGGATTCCGCGCCGACCGTGTAGGTGCAATCCCAGGAGGTCGTGCCCTGCGGGCAGCCGGAAGGGACGAAGAACTCCTGTCCGCGCCGCAGGAAGTGCTGCCCGTCGTTAACCTGCGCGTCGGGGAAGACAATCTTGCCGGGCTGGGATGGGTCGCGCTGGCGGATGATGTAGAGGTATGCGTCCGTCGTGTCGGTCTTGACGCTGAAGCGGATTCTCTCTCCGGGTCGGAAGACCGTAATCGGATTGACCTCGATTTGCGAGCCGTTCTGCTCGACCTTGAGAATGCGGTACTGAACGGAGAGAAGCGTGAGAGGGGCACGCGGCGTGCGACGCGCGACGTTGGTCGCCGGAGGGCGCTTCGGGGTGCGCGCCGGAGCAGGAGCGGCGGGGGAACTGGGAACGGGTTTGGTCTTCGACGGAGTTTTGTTCCAACTGGGCGTGTCGTCCTGCGCCTGAAGGGTCGCGCCCGCGAGCGCATTTGAGAGCAGCAGTCCGAGCGCGCAGGCGAGGAAGCGGGGTGCGAAGCGTCTGTGCCACATAGAAGTACCTCAAGGCTTTTAGTAATCGAAAGCGGCGCGCGTAGCCCTTTGCGGAAGCGTTGCTTCTCTCTACGGGGGCGCGCGGAGCTTGATGGAAGCGAGGTTGGTGAGAATCGCCCTGCGGCCTGAGCCTTTGCCGTCGGAGGCGAACAGCTTTCCTACTTCGGGTCTTCGGTTTACGAGTCTTCCCTGTGTCCGGTCTGTTTCGTCACTTCAACTGCTGGAGAAAGGCTTTGAGCTTCGGGTCGTCGGCGGAGACGGCGGTGCGAAAGCCGACGAGCGAGCTTTTCATCGAAGCTTCGTCGCCGGGGTTGGTCTGGAAGGTGGGCGGGACGGCGAGACTTCTGAAAGTCGTGCGCGCCGCGTCCAGGCCGCGCCGGAAATCGCCGCCGCGCACCACTCTCAGGTTCTGCGTGTACTTCGGATTCGGCGTCGTGCTGCCGGGATAGGGCTGGTAGATGGCATCGACCCACTCGAAGGCGTTTCCGGCCATATCCTGCACGCCGTAGGCGCTCGCGCCGCTCACGTAGTAGCCGACGTTCTTCGGGTGCTCGGAGTTGACGTTGGCGCGCTCCGCGTCCGGCTCGTCGCCCCAGGGATAGAGCCTCTTGCGCTTCGCTTTCTCGTCCCAGGAAGCGGCCTTCTCCCACTCGGCCTCGGTCGGCAGACGCTTGTTCGCCCAAAGGGCGTAAGCCTCCGCGTCGGCGTAGCTGATGCCGATGACGGGCTGCTGCGGGTTCGACTGGAAATACTGCGTGTCCCAGAAGGGATTGACGGGCGGCGCGTGGCCGGTCGCTTCGCAGAACTTGCGATACTGCTCGTTGGTCACTTCGTACTTGTCTATGTAGTAATCGGGCAGCGTCACCTGATGAGCGGGACTCTCGTCGGGGCTGTGCGCGTCGTCGCCCATCGTGAAAGCTCCGGCAGGGATGAGCAGCATCTTGCCGTTGTAGTCAATCTCGGCGGGAAGCGCGGATTTAACTTGCAGGGGCGTCATCCTCGCGGAGACTTCGATGGTCTCGCCGCGCTCGCCCGTGACGCTCGTCGTCCATTCCGAGTAGCCTTCGTGCGTGATGCGTATTTCGCGCTGCTCTCCGGCTCTGAGTCCCTGCGCGAGAATCGTGCCGTCAGCCTGCGAGACGCCTGCGGGCACATCGTCGACGTAGACCTTGCTGCCCGGCGGAGCGTTCGAGACCTTGAGCGTGAAGGTAGAGTTCCAACGGAGGAAGAGGAAAGCGCCGACGGCGAGCGCCACGAGCAGAAAGGCCAACATGCCGCCGCTCACAAGCCAGACCCAGAGGGGTATGCGCCGCTTGCGCGCCGCCTGCGGCTCGGCCTGCGGCAAGACAATCTGATGCTGCGGCACGGCCGGAGGCGATGCCTGCCTCTGCTGCATGACGGGCGGGTAGAAGGCCGTCTGCTCCATCGGATTCGGTTGCGGCGCGGCGGCCGGAGCCGAGCGACGCGCATAGACGCCGTCCTCTTCGTCGTCCTCGACGGGGACGGGCATGTGCACGCCCGTCAGGTCGTACGCGTTGTGCGCAGAAGAGCCTCCGGAGGAGGGCGGCGAGGGGGGCATGCCCTGCGGGCGGAAGGGCTGGTTGACGGAGGTACGGTCGAAGTCGCTGGCGGGCGGAGCGCCGGGGCGCGGCGGCTGGTTGGGCAGACGTATGTTGGGCGTCGTCAGGTCGAAATTCTGATTTCCCTTATTCGGGTCGTTATCTCTGTCGCTCACTTTTAAACCCTCTTGCTTGAAATAGCGGCGTCAAAACGTTTTGACGAGCGCCCGCGCGCGTTTGGAAGAGCGCGCCGCTGCTCTCGGGACGGAGGCTGCGCGCGCGCCCGGCCGCGCTCACCCTGCTCGGAAATGGACTGTTCATCTAAAATCTCTGCGGGCGCGTGCGGCGCGGTCGGTCGGACGGCGGCAAGGAGCAGGATTTTAACTGTCGTTTCGGAGCGAGACGGCCTGCGTGTCGCTCGGTGCAGTCACATCTGAAAATGGCGCGAAGCGTGGCGAAGCTTTCGGAAGCTTCCTGCTCCGAGCCTTCTTGAGCGGCGCAGCAGTAGTGGAGTCCTGACGACGTGCGACCGCAAGGTTCTTGGAGGCGAAAAGTAAAACACAACCCACCCTTTGTCAAGGCTTTGCGCCGCGCGGCGGGACGCTCCGGAAGCCTCCCGGCCGGTGCGAGTCCGAGAGGCGTCGCGCTCGTCTGAAAAGGCTTTTGCGGAAGGCTCGCCGCAGAGACTTTCGGCCGTCGCAGGGAAGCCGGAAAGGTTCGCAAAAGCATCACTTAAGAGGCTATTGGGGAGGAGAGAGAGCGGTTGACTTTTGAGGTCAAGTGGTCTAGTATCCGCCTGCTTTTTGGGGAAAGTGCGAGAAGAAAACGCCCCGCCGGAGGGCACGCACGCCGGTCTTTCAATCAAGGCGCGAGTCGGTACTCGACGGCACAGCTTTCAGCCGATGCTTCGGAAGACAGTTAGCCGCCCTCGTCGCGGGTCTTTCGGCAGCAGCCTTCGCTCCGGTTCGCGGGCGCTCGCAAGCGGGCTGTCCGAACGGGCGAGACGGGCTGGCTCGACTCGGACGCGACGCCCCGCGCCCCTTTCTTGAGATATTCGCAGACGCTTCTCAAAAACCGGCGCGGAAGTGACAAAACGAAGTTGTGGGGATGTTGTCGCAGACAAAGTGAATGCTTTCGCCGTGCAACATCTTGACAGCCTTTGCTTCCTCACTTCCACGTCGTTCAGCCGAAAGGGCACCAAGCGCCTTTTTGTCTCGCCGCTCTTTTCCAACGCGCCGCCGGTCGTAGAGCCCTTTCGAGCGTGCTTCAAGTCTTTCGTCGTCTTTCGAGCTTTCTCGACCCATCTTTGAATAGACCGGATTTCTCGCTCGCTCTCAGGCCGAAGAAGCGAGCGGTCATTGACAGTATAGAATCTGTTTGAGCCGCGCCGTTGCGCCGAGCCGGGCGTTGCGGCGGCAGAGCCAATCTCTCGCGCTCGCCGCAAGGCTCGCCCCTTGCCGACTGACGCGGCACGACACGCGCCGCATCCCCGTTCGGCAACTCGCTCTTCTAATCCAAAGCCTTTGTACGAGACTTTCGTCGAGTCCCCGGAAATACATCTCTTGCAAAGTTCGTTTCCCTTTTGAACCCTAGGAGCCAGCATATGTCTTCGTCAAACAACATCGCCTTCCGTTGGATTTCCAGCGCGCTTCTTTCGCTCGCTCTGCTCGTCGTGCCGCTCGTGCCCGCCAGCCGCGCGCAGGACACCGTGACGGGCGCTTTCGCAGGCGTCGTCTCGGAGAGAGGCAGCCGACCCGCGCGCTACATCGCCAATGCGAGGGTCGTGATTCTCAACGTCGAGAACGGCGTGCGCTACGTCCGCCGCTCCGACGCCTCCGGCAGATTCTTCCAGGGCGCGCTTCAGCCCGGAACTTATCTCATCACGGTCGAGGCCGAGGGCTACCAGACGCAGAGCATTCGTCAACAACTGCTGGCGACGAAGGCCAACGAAGTGCAGCCGGTTCCCGTCGAGATGGTTCGCGTCGGCGCGGCGACGCCGCCGACGACTGCGCCCACGTCGCCGACGACCACGACGACTACCAGAACCCCCCCGACTACCACCGCTTCGCCGACCACGACCACTTCGCCGACGACTACGACGACGACAACTACCACCACGACGACCGCCACGACGACCACGACCGGCACGCCCGGACTGCCTCCGATTACTCCGGTCGTCACTCAGCAGGGTGACGAAGAGGTTCTAGTCGAAGAGGTCAACAGGACGGACGGCAGGCGTAGCGGCGCGTTCGCCGAGCGAGAAGTCTCGACGCTTCCGCTCGGCGGCACGACGCTCGTCAGAACCTTCGACGAGCTGGCGCTCTTGCTGCCCGGCGTCGCGCTTCCGCCCTACACGGTCGGCAACGTCGCAGGCCCCGGCATCGGCTCCGGCGTCGGCTCCGCCGGACAGTTCGCCGTCAACGGCATGCCGCCGCGCGCCAACAACTTCACGGTCGATGGCTCGGACAACAACGACGAAGACATCGGCGTCCGCCGTCAGGGCTTCCTCGCCCTCGTCCCGCAGACCATCGAATCCATACGCGAGTATCAGGTCATCACGCTGCTCGCGCCCGCGCAGTTTGGTCGCAACATCGGCGCGCAGGTCAACGCCATCTCCCGCTCCGGCGGCAACACCTTTCACGGCGACTTCTACGACTTCTTCAACGCCGACGTGCTTAACGAACGCAACTTCTTCGATACCGCCAACGGCAACGGCGCCTCGGCTCTCACCTCACGCACGGGTCAGGCCGTCATCCTCTGTCCGCCCAATAACGTGCGCTGCCTGTCGGGCGGCACGCCCACAGCCTCCGTCGGTAGCCCCTTCACCGTCCGCAACGATAGCGGCGGCGAGGATTCCTTCACGCTCAACCAGTTCGGCATGACCTTGGGCGGCCCACTCAAGCGCGACAAGATGTTCTTCTTCGTCTCCGCCGAGCGACAGATTCTCAACGCTTCGCAGGAGACCAGCTTCGCCGTCCCGACTCTCGAACAGCGCGGCTTCGACAACTCCGGCGCGACCGGCCTTTTCCTCGACCGCTTCGCTACGACGGGCGGCGGCACCGCCCCCGTCCGACTGGAAAATCAGAGCCCCTTCGGCTCGGCCATCCTCAGCCTCTTCCCGTTCCCGAACAACCCTTCGGGCGTCTACGGCGCGAACACCTTCACGCAGACCTTGCCTGCGAGCGGGCGCGGCACGGTCGCTTCGGCCAAGATTGACTACAACGGCAGATACCGCGAGCGCCAGCAGTCGTTTACGGCGCGCTACAACTTCACGCAGGACTGGCGCGACATCCCCGCCGCAGGCGGCGCAATCTTCGCTACCCTGCGCCCCGACGTGCGCACGCAGAACTTCTCCACCTTCCTTAACAGCGAGCTGTCGAATCCGAACTCGCGCTCGCCCATCTTCAACCAGTTGCGTCTCTCCTACGGGCGCACCCGTCTCGATTTCGACGAGCGACGCGACCAGAATTTTCTCATCCCGAGCACGCGCGGAAGCTTCCTTCTGAACGCGCCGCTCATTCAGAACACGACCCTGCCGCCGGCAGCAGGCGTGCCCAACACAGGCATCGTCACGCTCACGCGGAGGGGCGGAACCACCGAGCAGATTACGGGGCCGCTCGGGCAAGTCATCATCGGCGGCTTCAGCCCCGTCGGCGTCGATGTCTTCAACTTCCCGCAGAGCCGCGTCAACAACACCTATCAAATCGCCGACGCCGTGACCATCAATAGCGGCGATTTGAACTTCGTCTTCGGCACGGACATTCGTCGCACCGAACTCAACAGCAGCCTGCCGCGCAACGCGCGCCCGCTCGCAACCTTCTTCGGCGCGCCCGCCCTGCAAAACAACCCCGCGCTCGGCGGCCTCGTGCCCATCCCTGAGAGTCGCGGCATCCCCTTCATCGAGCCGACACTCTTCGCCGCCGCAGGTCTCCCGTCCGGCTTCTTCCAGGCGCTCGCCGCCAGCGGCAACCAGAGCGGCAACATCGGCCTGCGCTACTACCAGCTCAACTTCTTCGGTCAGGAGCAGATTCAACTGCTGCGTAACCTCTCCGTCAGCCTCGGCGTGCGCTACGAATACAACACGCCCGCGCGCGAGGTGAACGAGAGAATCGAGAGCACCTTCCGTCTCGACCCGACGCTGAGCCCCGGCGTCGGCGCTTTCGTCGGCGGCCGCACGGAAATCTACGAGCCCGACCTGAACAACTTCGCGCCGCGCATCGGCATCGCCTGGTCGCCCAACATCTTCGGCGACGAGTACGGCACGGTTTTCCGGGGCGGCGCGGGCGTCTACTACGACCAGATTCTCGGCGCGGTCGTCAGCCAGTCCAGAAACGTCTTCCCCAACTTCATCCCGCTCAACCTCGGCTCGGTGGCGACCGTCTTCGCCAACGCCAATCAGACGGGAGCCAACCTCGGCTTCGTCCGCCCAGAACAACTGCAACTGGGAAGCGTTCGCCCCGGCACGGGGGTGCTCGGCTCCTGCATCTTCCCCATCGGCGCAAACTGCGACGTGACGAACGCCTCGCCCTTCCTGATTACGCCCGGCACGCTCAACACGCTCAACCCCGTCTTCAGCACCAGCAATCCGGCGCTCCTGGGCGGTCTCATCAACGCTCTGCGCCGAGACCTGCCCGACGCCTTCACCTTCACGCTGCCGACGCGTCGCCTTCAGATGCCGATGGCTTATCACTACTCCTACACGGTCGAGCAGGTACTTCCGAAGAACATGGTTCTGTCTCTGGCCTACGTCGGCACGACGGGGCGCAAGCTACTGCGCTTCACTTCGCCCAACAACGGCTCGAACGTCTTCCCGATTATCGGCAGCGTCGTGCCTTCGGCTACCGCAGGCCCGACGGGCTTTAGCGGCCCGACCATCAACGGCGGTATCAACATCCCGCCCTTCCGCCCGCTCACGCGCCAGCTCGGCCCCATCAACGTCTTCCAGACCACCGGGCGCTCGCGCTACGATTCGTTCCAGGCGCAGCTTCGCGGTCGCTTCATGCGACGCTTGCAGTACCAGACGGCCTACACCTATTCGGCCTCCTTCGATAACGTCTCCGACGTGTTCGACCTCGCGGGCGCTCCCGCTCTGCCGCAGAACAGCCAGACTTTCAGAGGCGAATACTCGCGCTCGAACTACGACGTGCCGCATCGCCTCTCCTACAACCTCATCTGGGACGTGCCCGGCATACGCGACTTCCAGATTGCCAGTACGGGGCAGTTCCAGAGCGGGCAGCCCTTCACCATCAACTCCATCCTCGACATCAACACCGACGGCAACCTGACCGACCGCCTCAACACCCGTCAGGGCATCGTCATCACCGACAGCGGTCGTCAGCCCGTGCAGCTTGCGTCCGGCGTCGCCACGCGCAGCCTGCTCGCGCCCATCGGCGTCGATGGCTCGGTTCGTCGCAACGATTTTCGCGGCGGCAACTTCGCCCTCATCAACCTGACTTTGATTAAGAAGTTCTCCTTCTTCGAGAATCAGGACTTGTCCTTCAGAATGGACGTTTTCAATCTCATCAACCGCGACAACTTCGGCATCCCCGTCCGCATCCTCGAAGCGCCAGGCTTCGGCAATGCCACCGAGACGGTCACGCCGGGTCGCCGCATCCAGTTCGCGCTGAAGTATTCGTTCTGATTCTTTCGCGCGCTTGAAACGGGTGTTAGCTCCAAAGGGTGTGCCGCAGGCCAGAGTTGAGATTTTGAGCCTGCGGCACGCCTCGTCGCTCTTCCCCGTGAATTGCAAAAGGGGGCTCGCCCCTCGTCTATCCCTCGTACTGCTTGGAATTTTCCGTGTTGACGGAGGAAAAAAGGCTGGACGGTTGGAAAACGCATCGTGTGGAATTTACATTTGATTTCAGATGTATTAATGTATGCGAATCGTACCGTCCGCCGCGCTGATACCTTCAGCGTATGCCGAGTGCACAGAGTTGTTCCTTCCAAGAAGTTTAACCCTCGCAAGGTGAGTAAAATGAAAGACAAATCCCTTCGCCCCACTTTTCTCCTGAGTTTAATCACCCTAGCTTTAACCTTTGCGCTCGTACCCTCCCGCCTAATGCCCGCGGCGAGCGCGCAGACCAACAAAAAAGGGCAGCCCGATGCTCAAGCCAAGCAACTGACGCATACGGAAGACGCGCAGGTTCGCACGCTGCCTGACAAATCCAAGCGCTTCGCGCTCGTCATCGGCGTCGATAAGTACACCGCCGACGACCAGATTAACCCTCTGGTCGGCGCCGGTAACGATGCCCGGATGCTCGCCAAGGCTCTCACCGACTACGCAGGCTTTCCGGCTGAGAACGTCATCGTGCTCACTTCGGACGCCGGTGCGGGAAAACAGCCCTTGCGAAGCAGCATCTACAGGGCGCTGGCGGGTCTGAAAAATCTGGGCATCGGGCGCGACGGCATGCTGCTCGTGGCCTTCTCGGGTCACGGCATCGAGCAGAACGGCAAAGCCTTCCTGCTGCCCGCCGACGCGCTCTCGAACCGAGACCTCGTCGAAGATTTCGCCATTCCGGTGACGGCTCTCAAAGAGAAGATTAGAGAGACGAACGCCGGTCAGGTGATTCTCATTCTCGACGCCTGCCGCAACGACCCTGCCGCCGGCAGAGGCGATAAGGACGAGCCGCTCACCACCTCTTTCACCAACGAGCTGACCTTCCGTAACCGAGAAGTTCAGGCGTTCGTCACGCTCTACGCGGCCTCGGTCGGCCAGCGTGCCTGGGAAGACAAGACGAAGAAGCAGGGCTTCTTCACGATGGCGCTCGTCGAAGGCTTGAGGGGAGCCGACGGCGCGGCCAACGCACAGAACGGCGAGGTGACGCTCGGCAGTCTTCTCAGATACGTCGAAGAGCAGGTTCCGAAGCGCGTCAAGATGGCGGGCATCAGCAGCGAGCAGCGCCCCTACGCCATCGTCGAAGGCTACAAGGCCAACGAGCTTCTGGTTTCTCTGAACCCGGACATTGCGAAGCGTGCGGCGGCTGAGAAAGAGAAGCAGCAGTTGGCGGCAGCCGCCCGTGCGGCGGTGCTGAGCGCCCAGCCGACGACCGGCACGCTCTCGGTCGTCGCCGAGCCCAAAGCTCTTGTAACCGTCGCTCCGGTCAACGGCAAAGGTGCGAACAAGACCATGACGTTAGGCGCTAATCAGCGCTCAATCCCGGTCGATAGCCTGGCTCCCGGTCGCTACGTCGTCACCGCCACGCTCGACGGCTACGAGACCATCAAGACCGAGGTCGAAGTCGTCGCCGGCAAGTCGGTCAGCGCCGACCTCAACCTCAAGCTCGTCACCTACAACCTTCAGGTCAAGACCAACGTGACGAGAGGCAAAATCGAGTTCGGATTGAAGGGCGAGCAGTCTCGGCAGATAACCGCGATTCAGAACGGGCAGGCCACGCTCGGCAACCTGCGTCGCGGCGAATATGTCATCAACGTGATGCCGGACGAAGTCGGCTATTCGCCGAAATCCGAGACCGTCTCGGTCGCGGAGAACAAGAGCCTCGTATTCAACTTGGAGAGGCCGCTTGCGCTCCAGTCCTTCGAGGCCGACTTCACGCCCGAGCAGTGGGACGTGCCCTCCAACTGGAAGGTCGCGCCCCGTCTCCACATGAGTTCCGAAGGCATCGGACTGCTCAGAGAGTCTGTCGCCGGTCGCTACGCTGACGTGGAACTCATCAGCAACGTCGAGCTGGTTAACGGCACGGGCGTCTCCTTCGTCCTGCGCGCGGTCGATAAGCAGAACTACTACTTGGTTCGCCTGACGGGGCCGAAAGCCGATGTGCCGAACAAGGTGCGCGTCTACTCGGTCAAGGACGGCAGGCCGCAGCAGCTCGGCTCGTCCATCTCGGTTTCGGCATTCGACCTGAGCGAGCAGTTCGTCTTCACCTTAAAGCTGGTCGGCAACAGGTTCGAGTTCACGATTGACGACAACGTGGGACGCGCCGAGCTTCTGCCCGTCGGCATCATCTTCGACCCGAACAGCACTTTCACCTCCGGCGCGGTCGGCGTGGCCGCCAACGCCGGTGACCAGGCGAAGATTCTGCGCATGTATCTCAATCCGAAACCGAAACAGTAAGGACGACGCTTCGGGAAAGCTCCCGCACCGAGGTTTGTTTCGAGAGACGTTCGTCTCCTTCGTTTTGAAAGAAGCTCGGGAGACGTGAGACGGAAGTCAGGGAGGGCCGGAAGCGCGCGGCGCTTCCGCCTCCTTCCGAGAACAGATACGGGCGGGCTCGAAATTGAAACAGTTTCGAGCCCGGTTTATGCTGTTTGCTGTCAGCCCCGACACCAACCGCGTTGAGCCGCAAAAAAACCTCCGCCGGAAAAGTGTTGCTTAACTGTCAGCGTCTAAAGTGTAGCAAAGTCAGAGGGGACTAACTTCCGAGCAGGAAGGTCTATCCGAATCTCTCAGAGGACAGCCAGGCACGCGCCGAAATCAATGGGGTCAAGCAAAGACAATCTCGTCGGGAAAGTACTGGATGAGCGTTATCTCATCGAGAAGGAGCTAGGTGTAGGCGGCATCGGAGCCGTCTACGTGGCGCGCGACCTGCGGGTTATGGGCAAGAACGTCGTCGTCAAAGTTCTGCTCGAAGAGTCGTATCAGAACGAGTACGTCGTCAAGAAGTTTCGGCAGGAAGTCGAAGCCTTAAGCCGCGTCGAGCATCCGAACATCGTCGGGATTCTCGATTCCGGCACGCTCTCGGACGGGATGCCCTATATCGTCCTGCAATTCATTGAGGGCGTCAGCGTCAGAACCATCATTCGTCCCGAGGGCAGCGAGCTTGAACGCAGCGCCCTCATCGTCAGACAGGTCGGAGCGGCGCTCACCGCCGCGCACGAGAAGGGCATCTTTCACCGCGACCTGAAGCCGGAAAATATCATGCTCCAGCGGCTCGGCGAGGGCGAGGAGCAGGTCAAGGTCATCGACTTCGGCATCGCCAAAATCAAGGACTCGGTGATTGCGCCCGACACGATGGTCTTGGCGACGGCGGGCACTATCGCCTACATGTCGCCCGAGCAGTTGAGCGCCGGTGCTATCTCGGCTCCGAGCGACATCTACGCGCTCGGCGTCGTCGCCTTCGAGCTTTTGACGGGTCGCAAGCCCTTCAATCCCGAATCGCCCTTCCAGCTTCTGGAGATGCAGCGTTCCGGCGTCAAGATAATGCCGAAAGACCTACGCCCGGCGCTGCCCGATGTGGCGCAACACGTGCTCCTCAAGGCGCTCGCCTTCGACCCGAACGAACGCTATCAAAGGGCGCGCGACTTCGGCGACGAACTCTACGAAGCTCTGACGGGGCTGCCCGCCGGTCGCACCGGACGACTCGACGCGACGCGCGCACGCGCGCTCACACAGGGCGGCTATCCCGGCGACATGACGAGCGCCTACGCTACGGCGCGGATGCCGACCGATGTACAGTTGGGAGGCCATTCGACCGACCCGTCGCGCGTCGGCTTAGATGCCGCAACCAACATCATGCCGCCGCAGGCGCAGACGGGCGTGCACGCGGGCGTCACCACCGGAGCGGGCGCTTCGACGAGCGTCGTCGCCCCCGCCAAGAAGAGCGGCTCGAAGGTCTTCCTGATTCTGGGCGGCCTCGTCTTCCTCTTCCTCGTCGTCGCGGGGCTCGGTTTCGCCGTCTGGAAATTCACGCAGGGCGGATTGACGGGGCGAACTCAGGACAATACGCAGGTCAACTCGTCGAACCTGTCGAACACGAATCGAGCCGGGACGACGAACGCCAACACGTCGCCCAACACTGCGCCAGCAGCCGAGACAGCCCTCGCCTATTCGCTCACCGTGCAGAGGACGCGCGACGGCAAGCCCTACAAAGAGCCTTTCGAGTCGTCGGGGCAGGAGATTTTCGAGAACGGCTGGAAGTTTCGCCTCAACATCACGAGCCCGAAAGACGGCTACCTCTACCTGATTAACGAGGGGCTCAACGACCGGGGCGAGACCGCTCTGACGATGCTCTTTCCCAACCCGGCGACCAACTCCGGCTCGACGCAGGTAGTCGCCAATCAGACCTTGCAGACGCCCTCCGAGCCCGGCTACTTCACTCTGAGCGGAAAGCCGGAGACCGAAAAGATTTGGATTATCTGGTCGTCGAAGCTCATCGACGACCTCGAAGCTATCAAGTCGCAGGTCTTCTCGGGCGCGGGCGGAGGCGAGATAACCGACCCGTCGCAGGCTCAGTCGGTGCGCGACATCATCTCCAAGCACGATCCTTCTCAGGTAGTAGCCGAGAAGGTCGAAAAGCGGACTCTTCTCAAGGGGCGCGGCGACGTTTTGGTCTACCTCGCAAAGCTTGAGCATCAATAAGGCCGGAGCGCTCCCGGCCAGCACGAACAGAAGGGTTAACCGCGTTCGTCTCTTTGAGCGAACGCCGTCAAAGCAACAGCAGGCGGAGGTCGGTTAGATTTAACTGGCAATGAAGCGGCGGGCGGCTCGTCTCTCCCAGGAAAGGTTCTCCCTGAAGGAGCGCGAGTTTGAAAGCAGATGCCGTATTTGAGTCTTTTAAGAGAAGACTAAATCCAGTTCGCAAGTCCTCGCGTCTCTCTAATCGCAATGGAGGAGTTATGGCAGTCAAGTCGAAGAGATTACATTTACTCTGGCTCGCAGCCGCGTTCGCAATCACTCTGACGGGAAGCTGGACGACCGTTTCGGCTCAGGACGACACGGACGAGGCCGGTTCGCGCCAGATTAAGCTGACGGATTTCGTCAAGGAACGTCCCGCCATCAAAGCGAAGGCGGGCGCGACGGGCGATACGCCGTCCTGGAACGGAACTCCGAAACCAGCCTCCAAGCCGACGGCTTCCGCTCCGGCGCGCAGAGTCTACAGACGCGTCGCCGCCGTCAGGCGCACTCAGCCCGTGAGGGCGACTCGCGGAAACGTCGTCGCACACAAGCCTGCGGCTCCTGAGAAGAAGGAGTATGCGGAGGTCGGCGTCACCATCTGGCGTCTGCGCCGCGCCAAGTCGTCCGACGACGGGCCGAAGATTAAAGACCTCAAGTCTTACGAGTGGTGGACGCCCGAGCGCATCGAGGGCACGACGCCGCTGAGTCTCGGCGACCGCCTGCGCCTCAGCATCGAATCCCCGCGCGCAGGCTACCTCTACGTCATCAACAGCACGCAGTACGCCGACGGCACCACTGGGCAGCCCCGCCTTATCTTCCCAACCACGCGCACGCGCGGCGGAGACAACAAGGTCGTCCCCGGACGCCTCGTTGACATCCCCGACCAGGACGACGCCACCAACTATTTCACGCTGACGAGCGACCCGAAGAGAACCGGCAAGTCGCGTGAAGTAGGCGAAATCCTGACCGTGCTGGTCTCGAAAGACCCGATTGCGGAACTGGCGCACGGCGGGCGCGATGCGCTCCCGCTCTCGGCAGAACAGGTAACCGCCTGGGAGAAGAAGTGGGGCGGAGAGGTCGATTTGTTCGAGCTTAAGGACGGCGCTGGGTTGGCCTGGACTAAAGAAGAGCAGGAAGCCAGCAGCGCCAGTGGCCGCTCGCTGACTCAGGAAGAGCCGACGCCGCAGACCATCTACAGCGTCGCCACCAGGCCGGGCAGCCCCGTCCTCGTCAAAGTGCAGTTGCTCTACGGACAGTCCGGCACGGCCAGGAAATAGTTTGGCCGCCGACACCATCGCCCGCTTCTTTCGAGCAAGCGAAACAGTCAGTCCGCGCGCACGCCGTTCTCCGAAGCGTCGCCCGCGCGGACTGACTGTTCTTGTTCTAGCCGACGACCTGCTCGCGGCGCAAAAAGCAGTCGGCAAGAGCCCGCACAAGAGCCCGTAGGTCGTCGCTCGGAAGCTCTCGCGGCGGGCGGCTTCCAATCAGTTTTGAGCTGCTTTCGACGTTGATTCGAGACAGAAGATTCGATTGACTTTTACAGACAAGTGGTCTAGTATCCGGCCTGCTTTTTTCATCCCTAAGCTCCCAGGGTTTTGATAGATTCAGACACTCTTTCCGGGTTTTCTGGTTGACATTTTAGAATCGGCATGGAAAGCTAAAAGCGTTGGTCGGTCTACCACCGACCGGCCTGCCACCGGAGTTTCTCAAGCTCAACGCGATGAGTGCCGGTATCGGCACTACGTTCAACCGAGCGGCTCTGAACATTTCGAGCAACCGCTCTCTTAACTTCTGCTAAGAAGCGCCAATCCACTTCGTCGAAGAGAGTAGACGTTTCCTTCGTGAATTGTGGTCTGACTTTTACCTGTAAGTTTCCTTCACTCGATTAGGAGATGAAGTAATGACGAACCGAATGTTGACCCGTAATCTGATTTCATTCTGTCTTGCGATTGCAATTGTGTGTACATATTCGATGGTCGGCCTCGCCGCCGCGCCACAGTCGCCCTCGGGCGAGCTGGTGACGACCGGGCAGGTAACAGTCAACGGCCAGAACGCGCTTTCGGGCGCAACCATCTTCACCGACAGCACCATCGAGACGGCGCGCGGCTCAAGCGCCGTCGTCAGTCTCGGCAAGCTCGGTCGCGTCGAATTGCTGCCGGACTCGAATCTCAGGCTGAGCTTTAACGAGAGCGGCGTGACCGGCATGCTCAACTCGGGTCGAGTTCGCGTCTCTTCGCCCTCGGGCGTCAGTATCGTTATCAGCACGAAGGACGGCTCGGCGGCTTCGGATACGAGCCAGGACGACGTTTTCATCGTCGATGTCGAGTGCGGAAATACGGTGGTGGACGTGCAGACCGGACGCGCGGAGCTTCGCTCGGCGGGCGGCAACCGGATGATTAATGCGGGAGGTCAGGGCTCTATCGGGCAGCCTCTGGCGGGCACGCGCTGTGCCGTGACACAGGTCGTCAGGGCAGATGATGTTGCGGCTGGCGATTTCAGCGGCGCTAAGGTCGCGGCCGTGCTCGTCGGCGTCGGCGCGGTGATAGCCGCTATCGTGCTGGTGGCGAGCCAGTCGGGCGGCGAAGAGGTTGAGATTCCGGGGCCGGGAAACCCGAGCGCCATCCAGTAAGCAAGCGACGAGCGCGTAAGTAAACTCTCCAGACCTTCTCTCAAAAACTCTTCGAGCCGGACACGAAGCTTGCTCTTCGCGTCCGGCTCGAACTTTGTGCGGGCAAACCCGCCTTTCTACCTGTTCCGGCTCGAAGCCTCCATTGCTCTCTCCGCAGTCAGCTCTTCGTAGAGACTTTTGAAGCGCCGGGCTTGCAGTTCAAGCGCGTACTCGGCCTCGGCGACTTCGCGGCAACGGCGAGCGAGGCGCAGGCGTAAGGGTTCGTCTTCGAGCAGGAGGCGAATGCCGCGCGCGAGGTCGGAAGCATCCTTGTGGGCGGCGAGGTAGCCGGTCTCCATGTGGCGCACGGCGTCGGGGCAGCCGCCCACGTCGAAGGTGACTGAGGGAGTGGCGCAGGCCATGCTCTCCAAAATCCCGTTCGGAAGATTCTCGGCGATGGTCGGTAGCACGAAGATGTCTGCGGCGGAATAGACGACCCTCAAACGCTCGTCGCTCTCCGTGTGCTCAAGCGATTTGAACTCGAAGGGCAACCCGTCCGCCCACTCTTTCGAGCCCGAGCCGACGACGAGCAGGAGCACGTCCGAGAGGTCGTCATCTCGTCTCAGATGTTCGAGCGCGCGCTGCATTAGGTCTGCCCCTTTGCGCGGGTCTTTGATGGAATGGGCGCTAAAGAGAACGACGCGTCGCGCGGGGTCGATGTCGAGCGCGCGTCGAGCCTCTTCTTTGGCGACGGGGCGGAAGGTTTCGGTGTCGAGTCCGTTCGGAATGAAGCGAACTTGAAAGCGACCGAGCAGAGGGCTCTCTTTGGCGAGAGCTTCTATCCAGCGCGAGGGCGCGACAATCGTCAGCCGAGAGCGCGAATAGACGCGCTCTTTGATGCGCCAAAGCTCGGCGGTCGTATCGCGGTAAAGCTCGGGCGGGTCGGAGAGAATCGGGCACGAGCCGCATCCCGTCTTCCAGCGCTCGCAGTCGAAGGAGTAGGCGCAGTGGCCGGTCATCGGCCACATGTCGGAGAGACGCCAGACGACGGGGCGGCGACGGCTGATGAGCGGAAGCGAGGTGTGCGTGAAATAGCCGCCGTGCGTGTTGTAGAGCTGCACGACATCCGAAGCTCTAAGCCAGCGGTGACCGAGCAGCGCGAACGACGAAGGATAGAAGAGATACTGCCAGCTCAGACGCCCCGTGATGCGGTTCGACAAATCATCGAGCGAGCGCAGCGTGCGCCGCCCCGCGATTAAATCCACTTCGGGGTCCTCTGTCGCCTTCGTGCCGACGAGCATACGCGAGCGCACGCCGAGCCGCCTGAGCCCCGTGTGCACGCGGTAGGCGGAGCGACCCGAGCCGCCGAGGTTATCGGTGGTGCTGATGTGAAGGACGCCGAGCGTCCCGGAGTTCGGAGTTTTGTCGAGCACTTTCTTCATCTGCGAAGCGCCGATGCTCACTGTTTATGGCATCCGACCGTTGCCGAGCACGCCGTTTCCGCCCGCGCGGACTCGGATGTCCGACAAGCCCGCTTCTTCAAACCAGCCCTGTAGGGTTTCGACCGTCTGCGGCGAGTCGTAGGCGGGCGAGAGCGCGTCGAAGGTGTCGAGGATAGCCCAGTCGCGTATCTGCTCTTCGCTCAAGGGGAGCATCCCCGTGTAGTTCCAGCAGGGCACGATTGCCGGAACGACGTAGCGCAGCACCCTCACCTGTTGGAGACGATTGTCAATCGGAATCCAGCGCGGCACGTACCACTCGACGATGCGACGCAGCACGTCGCGCGGCATACGTTTGGTCAAAGGCCGATACCAGTATTTCGCCGTCCAGCGAGTTATCCATCGCGTCTTCGGGTAGGCATCGACGGCCAGCTCGCCGCCACGTTTGAGAAACGGCACGAGGCTCATAAAAGCGCGTCGCACGTCGGGCGTGTGCTGGATGACGCCGTAGCAGAAGACCTTGTCGAACGCGCCGCGCTCGAAGGGAATACGGTAGAGGTCGGCTTGCGCGAGCGTTAGACGAGGGTGCGGCGCGTTGTTCGTCCAGCAGGCATCGACGGCGCTGCTGTAGTCGAGCGAGCAAAGCTCTGCGCCCGCGTCGAGCATGACCTGAGTAAAACGTCCCGCGCCGCAGCCGACTTCGAGGATTCTTTGACCTGCAAGCTCTGCGGGCGTCCAGCCGGTGTCGCGGAAGAAGCGGTCGCGGCTGAGGGTCGTGCCGTTGAAGCGGTCGAGCTGCGTGCGCCGGTAGCGATTCCACTGCTCGCCGAAGCTGGCCGTGTAAGCATCGTCTTGGACGAAGCGGGGAATGAAATTCTTAATCGGGTAGCTCTCGCCCGAATCCGTCGCCCGAAGCTCGCCCTCTTTTATCTCCCCGGCCTCTTCCGACGAGACGCGCGCGATTTCCAGAGCCGCGCCCGTCGAAGGAGCGCGCAGGTACTTCAAAGCCTCCGCCCTCATCCGCTTCTCTCCACGCGCGCCTGAGAGACAAGACGACGACCGCCGAGCCGCGCCCCGCCTCGCCGACACACATTCACACTTTCACTTCGCACGCTCAGAAATCCTTCGTCCACCTTCACTGTCTCGAAATTGGGAGGAGACGGAAATAAGAATGATAGACCACCCGCGAAGCTTTGTCATTCGAGCCGCAGAGACGGAAGGGGCTTGCGAGTAGCTCTGCGCCTGTCGGTCAAATCAGGTCGCGCCAGGAGTAGGCGGGCGGCTCGGTGCTGCGCTGCTCGACGAAGATGAGATGCCAGAGCTGGAACATGAGCGCAGACCAGACCTGCCACGTGTAGTCGCTCCGACCGGAAAGATGCGGCTCGACGTATCGGGCGTAGAAGGAGGGACGAAATATCTCTTGCTGGCGCAGGCGCTCGGGCGCGAGCAGTCGCTCGGCGAGCGGGCGCAAGCTTCCGCGAAGCCAGAGCTTGATGGGGATGACGAAGCCGCGCTTGCGCCCCTCAAGGATGCTCTCGGGCAGGAGGTCTGCGACCGATTGCTTGAGCAGGTATTTGAGATTGTCGGGGCGCGTGCGCAGAGAGGCCGGGATGCGAAAGATGGTCTCGACAAGCTCGTGGTCTAGGAAGGGAACGCGCGCTTCCAGAGAGTGTGCCATCGAGAAGCGGTCGGTCATCAAGAGAAATTCTTCGGGAAGCTGCGTCTGAAAATCGACGTAGGCGACGCCGTCTCGCACGTTCGACGCTTTGGCCTCTTCATACAGTCGCTCCAGAAAAGCCGCCGTGTCGTCAAGCTCACCCGCGACGCCGTTGAAGACCGTCTCTCGCTTCAAACGGTCGGAGAAGTAAATCTGGTTGGCGTAGTAGTGATGGCCGAAGGGAGCTTCGAGAAGTTTATCCAACTCCGAGAGACGCTGCCTGCGCTGGCCTTGCAGGAGCGACGCGGGCAGAGCTTTGAGCGCGCCGCGCCACGTCGCCCACATCCAGCCGGGCAGATGTTTGCCCGCTCCGGCGAGCGCAGGATAGGCGCGTGCGGCGCGAAGCAGTGGGCTTCGCTCGTAGGCCGTGAACTTAGCGTAGTTGCCGAAAAGCTCGTCGCCGCCGCTGCCCGTGAGGCCGACTTTGACCTCGCTCGCCATCAGACGAAAGACGTACCACGAAGGCAGCCCGCCGCCGTAAGGCTCGTCCAGATGCCAGACCATCTGCAAGAGGTCTTCGAGCAATTCTTCGGGCTGGAGAATTATCTCTTTGTGCTCGGTCTTCCAGCGCGCGGCCACCTCGCGCGCGAGCTTGAGTTCGTCCCACTCCGATTCGTCTTCGCCCGCGAAGCCGAGCGAGTAGGTCTTAACGCCCTCGTAGCCCATCTCGCCGAGCAGGCCGAGGATGGTCGTGGAATCTATGCCGCCCGAGAGCGAACAGCCGACGGGCACGTCGCTCAGCATCCAGCGCCGCACGGCCTCGCGCAGCTCGTGACGGATAAGATGCGTCCATTCCTTTTCGCTTCGCTCTTCAGTCTGTCGAACGTCGAGCTTCCAGTAAGGCTCGACGGTGAGACGGCGCGTGTCCGTCCTGAGCTTGAACCAGTGGCCGGGCGGAAGTCTTTTGACGCCCTGAAAAATCGACGCTTCGCCGGGCACGTAAAGGAGCGTCATGTAGTGAAAGACGCTCTGCATGTCCACTTCGCGCGCGAGATGGGGAAGCTGTAGGAGGGCTTTAAGCTCGGAGGCGAAGGCGAAGAAAGAGGGCTGCTCCGTGTAGTAGAGCGGCTTGATGCCGATGCGGTCGCGCGCGCCGAAGAGGAGGCCGCGACGGCGGTCGTGAATGACGAAGGCGAACATGCCGTTCAGCTCGTCGAGCATGCGCTCCTGTCGCTCTTCGTAGAGACGCAGCAGAACTTCCGTGTCCGAGTTGTTCGAGACGAAGCGGTGGCCTTCGGCTTCGAGACGCGCACGAATGAGGGGCGAGTTGTAGATTTCGCCGTTGAAGATAATCGTGAGGCTCGCGTCCCCGTTCGACATCGGCTGGTGTCCGCCTTCGAGGTCGAGGATGCTCAGACGACGCATCGCCAGCGCGACTTCCGTAGCGGTCGCCGACGCGTCGCGGTACTCGCCGAAGTCGTCCGGGCCGCGATGCGTCTGCACGCGGTTCAACGCAGACAGCCAAGCGGTCTCCTGCCGTCCGACAATTCCAACGATTCCACACATAACTCTCTCTCTCGGCGTCTCTCTCGCCCGACTACTCCGGCTCGCCTACTGACGAAAGGCGAAGATGTTCAACTGCATGTCGTAGCCGCCATCGACTCTCCGGCTGACGAAGGGCTGCGGCGAAGACATGACGGTGTGGACGTGCAGGCGAAACCCCGCGCCGGCCAGCACGCCGACGAGCACGTCGAGCGTCTGCTCGCCCTCGGCGAAGGAATGATACTCGACGAAGAGCTTGTCCACGTTGCCTAGCAGGTCGGCAGAGTCGCGCAGCACTTCCGTCTCCGCGCCTTCGATGTCGAGCTTGAGGAAGTCTACAGGACGATTCAGGTAACTGCGAAGCCTGACGGTCTCGGCAAACTTGCTGCCCGCGTCGCCCTCGCGCGCGACGCGCCCGCCGTCAGCCCCCTCGCTCATAAAACTCAGGCGCGTCTCCGACGACCAGAGCGCGCGACAGACAAGCTCGACATCATCATGGCCGCTCGTCTCGACGTTCTTCCTGAGCACGGAGAAGACCTCTTCGTCGGCCTCGAAGGCGACGATGCGGCTCTCCGGATAGAGGCGCTTGAAGTAGAGGACGCTCAGGCCGATGTTGGCTCCGCCGTCGATGATGTAGGGCTGCGGGTTCGCGGTCTCGAAGCGATAGATTTGCTGCTCGAAAATCTCGCCGTACATCGAGACGAAACTGGCGGCATCGACCGCCTCGACGGGCTTGCCGAGAAGGTTCGTCGTCGTCCGGCGGTAACGCGGCAGAGCGCGCAGGCGTGCAAGCTCCCGCGCCTTTCGACGGTAGTCGGAGCTGACGAGCGACTTGCCCCAGTGAATGAGCTGCGGCGGCGCGTAACTAACGATTGTCTGCTTGGACGGCATCGACTTGCTTAATAACTTCCCCGAACAGTTATTTCTTCATCGCTTCTCAAACGAGCGCGCGGCGAATCAGTTCGTCCAACTGTTCGGCGCGGCAATCGAAAGTGTGGTCTCGAAGCGTGCGCGCCTGTCCCGCGCGTGCTATCGCGGCGCGCTCCTCTTCGTGAGCCAGAAGATATTCCACACGCTCGACGCATTCTTCGACGCTTCGATAAGTGACGACCTCCGAGTCGGGCTCGAATAGCTCGGGCAGGTTCTCCTTCCAGTCGGTGACGAGACAACTGCCGACGCCGGTCGCTTCGTAGAGGCGCATGTTGGAGGCGTGGGTCGAAGAGATGTCGATGTGCGTGTTGAGGGAGAGCCTGCTCAGGCGCAGCTTCTGAAACATCTCAAGACCGAAGAGCGCGGGGCGCGCGCGCAGGGCGATGCGCTCGTCGATGGCGGGCGGAAGCTCCGGGCGCACCTCCCAACGCCTGACTTTCCTGAAAGGCGGCGCGGCTTCAAGGAGCGACGCAGGCACGCCCGCGCGCTCGGCCATCTGCACCGCGTCGTAAGCCAACTGGCGGACGCGCACGCCGCCGCGCACCTGCAACGAAGGACGATAAATCTCCGCCCAGATTTCGAGCCCCGTGCGCTCTATCAGGCTACTGAGGAGCGCCTCCCGCTCGTGATGAAAATTGTTCTTCTTCGAGATGGAGCCGACGAAGGCGAAATCCACGTCGGGCGGCGCATCCATGTCGATTCTCTCAAGCAGGCGCGGCTCGAAGGCGTGGTTGACGTGATGCGCGCTGTGGCCTTTCGAGAGAAAGTCGGCGACAAGCTCCGGCGCGCTCGATAGCACGAGGTCGTACTCGTGAAAGACCGAGGCGTCGCTGTAAGGCGCGCCGCACCATCCGAGCACGAGGCGGATGGAAGGACAGGCAGACTTCAGTTGTCGAAGGTAGGCGGCGTCGTAGGTGGCGTAGTCGTTGACGAAGAGCACGTCGGGGCGAAAGGCTCTGACCTGCGCGGTCGTAATCTCGAAGAGCCATTCGTCTTCGTCGTACTCCAGCCCGTGCTCGCGCGCCCAGGCCTTCTGCATCGGCTCAACGTTGGAGACCGTCTCGCTCGCTTCGTAGCCGAGGCGCGCGAGGGCAGTTGACCAGAAATCAGCCCAGCCGACGCCGTCGCGCATCAGCGCATCGTGCTGCGCGGCGAACGGCTCGGTCTCCAGGCCGGGACGCTGCGCATAGAAACGCCGGAGATAGCCCGGATAGCTGTTTGTGATTCTTTGCAGACGCAAACTTCGTCAATCCTGTTTCGATGAGCGGCGCTTCCAGTCGCCTCGCTCTTCAGACGCTTGAGGATGCCACTTCAAGCGTGCGGGCGCTCGTCTCCGTCGCCCCGGCAGAGCATCTGGCCTTCATCGACTTTACCCACGTCTCAAGCACCAGACACCTGTAGAGCATCGAAGGCACTTGAGCGGCGCGCTCGAAGAGACTCTCGACGGCTTCGCGGCGACAGACGCCCTCGCCGACCAGATAGCCCGCGCGCAAAGCTTCTCCGTAGCGCGCGAAAATCGAGTGCATCCACTCTCCGACGGGCGGCGTAAATCCGCGCTTGGGTCGCTCTCTGACCTCGCGCGGAAGAACGTGGTCGAGCGCGTCTGCGAACCACGTCTTCGCCGGAAGCTGATGGTCTGGACGCCGTTTCCTCAAGCCCTGCACGACCTCCCAGAGACGGTGGTCGAGCAGTGGCAGACGTTGCTCGACCGAAGAGGCCATGCTGAGGCGGTCGCCCTGCACGACGCCGTTGCTGCGCAGATAGGTGCTGGCGATGAGCGCCGAGAGCTTGACGGGAAGGTTGCCCCACTCCGAGACGGGAAGCGTAAAAGGACTGTAAGCGTTGTGCTCGGACACGCTCGCGCGGAAACCATCGCTCAGGAGCGCGCCCGCTTCACGCTCGACGGACGCGAACTCGGGCGACAGCTCCATGAAGACGAGCTGACCTTTCGGCGACTTCAGATAGCGATTGAGCCTGAAGAGCGGACGCCTGCGCCAGTCGAGCGCGTGACGCCAGCCCGTGATATATGCGCTCTGTGCGTAGGCTTGCGCCGAGCCGTTCCCCTTCGAGCCGTAAGTCTGTCGAAGCCACTTGAGGACGCTCAGACCAGCATCGCCTTCATGGTCAAACAGCGCTGCCTTCTCCATGCTCTGGCGCGCGGCTTCGGCCACCCACGCGTAGCCCCAGAACAACTCGTCGCCGCCCTGCCCACTGAGCATCACGCGAATCTGATTGTCGGCAGCCAGTTTGTTGACGGAGTAGTAGCCGTAGGCGCTGATGTCGGCGACGGGGTCGTCCGTCCATTCGACCAGTTGGGGGAAGAAGTCCGTGACATCCTCCGTGCGCAGCTCGACATCGTGGAAGCGCAGGCCGAGACGGTCTGCGAGAGCACGTGCGTCGGCGCGCTCGTCCGATTTGGGGCGACCGGGATAGCCGATGCTGAAACAGTGGAAAGTGTCTCGATACTTGGGCGCGCAGAGGGCGGCGATGGCGCTCGAATCGAGCCCACCGCTCAGGGCGAGACCGACGGGCACGTCGCTCCTGAGCGTGATGGAAGTGACCGTGTCCAACTCGGCGCGTATCAGCTCGACGGGGTCGCCGTCCAGAGGCTCGGCGTCTTCGATGCGCCAGTAACACTTCTCTTCGACGCGCCAGTGGTCAACGTCAACCGTCAGCAGATGCGCGGCGTCGAGCTTGCGGACGCCCTTGAGCGGCGTCAACGGCTCAGGCACGTACTGATAATGCAGGAAGAGGTCGATGGCCGACGGGTCAAGCTCGAAGGGAACGAGGCCGGAGCTAAGCAGCGCCTTCATCTCGGAGGCGAAGATGAGCTGGCCTTCGCGCTCGTAGATGTAGAGCGGTTTTTCGCCCATGCGGTCGCGCGCGAGGACGAGACGCCGGCGGCGCGCATCCCACAGAGCGAAAGCGAACATGCCGCGCAGGTGCGAGACGAAGGCTTCTCCGTGCTCTTCGTAGAGATGAAGGATAGTTTCGCAATCGCTTCCGGTGTTGAAGCGATGCCCCTGCCTTTCAAGCTCGTCGCGCAGCTCGACGTAGTTGTAAATCTCGCCGTTGCAGACGAGGGCGAGCGAGCGGTCTTCGTTGTAGAGCGGCTGCCAGCCGCCCTTGAGGTCGATGATGCTGAGGCGTCGCATCGAGAGCGCGACGTTCGTGTCTCTGTACTCGCCCGCGCCGTCCGGCCCGCGATGAAACAGAGCTTCGCCCACTTCCCGCAAACGCTCAAGCTCGCTCGGAGAAATCTCTCTACGACTGACGATGCCTGAAATTCCGCACATAAGTATCCAACTCAAGCCACGCGAGACTGGCAGACAGGAAAATTAACAGGGATGGACATGATAGACAGGATAGGAAGAAAGCAGGAGCGCAGCAGCGTGAACGCGGAATGAAAAACAGAAAGCCTTTTGTCTTTTAGTTCATCGCTCACGCTGCCGCGTTCCGCGTTTCTCTTTATCCTGTTCATCCTGTCCATCCCTGTTTAAATTTCCGTGCTCTCTTTTCTCGCGTCTACAATCAAAGAAGTATAGAACAGCTCGCCGCGTTTGAATCGCTCCTGCGTGTCGAACGGTTTGGAGCGTGTGATGAAGCCTTCGCGCTCGTCCCAGGGGCGAGCGTGAAAGCGTTCGTCCCTATCGAAATACTCAAGCGGCTCGACGCGGAAGCCAGCGCCTTCGAGCAGCGCGGGCAGCGTGTCGATGGTAAAGAGACTCTTGTGGCCGTCCTTCGGCGGCGTGACTTCGGCGACGTATTCGGGGTCGCGGCGGTAGCCGTCGGGGACGGCGATTCTCAGGAGTCCGCCCGGCTTGAGGTAGCGTTGACACTCGGCGAAGGCGGCGCGGCATTCATCTTCGGAGAGATGCTCGAAGACGTGCTCGGCGAGCAGGCGGTCGATTGAGTTCGGCTCAAAGAGCGCGCTCCAGTCTGCGGGGCGAGTGATGTCGAGGATGTCCACGTCGGTTGTGAACCAGTTGTCGAAGGCTTTGTCGCCACTGCCGATAACGACGTTCAGCTCGCGCGCCGCTCTCATCTCGCGTCGCACGCGACCGACGACGTACTCACGATGCAGCCGCCGCCCGTAGAAGGGCACGCGCCTGACGAGCGCCGAAAGTGTGCTTGAATGTTCCACGATTGTTTGCCGTTAGCCTTCCCCGTTGCTCGAAACTCTTCCCTGCTCGAAACGCTTCTTCTTAAGCCTGCTGGCTCGCGCGCTCCATTTGCAAATATGCGCGAGCGTCGGCGATGACACGCGAGATGCCTTCGGCGAGCGAGGTTTCGGGCTGCCAGTCGGGCAGAAGCTCCTTCGGGTCAACCGGAACTTCCGAGCCCTGCATCTGCCCCAACGCAACCTCGACGTTCAACTGGCGTGCGACCTCTTCGGCCAACTCTCGAATCGTTATCCACTCGCTTCCGGCAATCTCTGCCGTCTGCGAATCGCCGTCGAAGAGCTTGACGAGCGCCGCGACACAGTCGGTCTTGTAGAGGAAGCGGCGTTTCTCCGTGCCCTTCGTCAGAGTGGTGACGCGCCCCCGGAGACCCGTGAGCACGAGGTCTGTGACGACGTGGCTTCGGGCGTCCGGGTGCTCCCAGCCGTAGACGTTCCAGAGGCGCGCGACCTTGCCGCCGAGGTGCGCCGTCCAGTGCCACGCCATCAGCTTCGTCGTGCCGTAGGCGTTCGGAAGACCTGCGAGCTGCGAGGTGGTGAAGAGGAAAGGCTTCTTCGTACGGCTCAGGGCGTCGAAGACGCGAAGCGATAGCTCGCAGTTGTTCTTGTACTGTTCGTGCTGGCGGTCGGCGGCTTCGAGATATTTCGCGCCGCCGGTGTCCCATGCCAGAAACCAGACGCGGTCGGCGCGCTCGAAGGGCGACAAATCGAACGGACGCCGCAGGTCGAAGCCCGATTTGAGGTCGAGCGATTCCGCCTCGTGCCCCTTCGCTCGCAACGCTTCGACGAGCGACGAGCCAATCAGACCCTCGCCGCCAAGCACCAGTTCTCGCATTCCCACTATGATTTTCGCTCCTGCAAAATTGATGTAGCTGTCATTGTGCGACAGACGCGTCGCTTATTCCAGCCGCCAGATTCTCTCCGCTACTTCGACCTCGCGGCGCGCGCCCAGGCCCCAATCGTCGCCGTTTCGATAGGGCACGCCCTCGACCGTCGCCAGCTCGCCGTGATGCGGCTGGATGTTCTCCGTGCAGGAGGTCGGGTGAGCCAGATGCAACACGCCTCCTGCTCTGCGGATGCGTCCGCCGTGCGCGAGCATCTGCGACGTGCCGCGCACGTCGCAGCCGATGCGGTGGCGCACCATCAACTCGTCGTAGCCGCGCGCTCGATGCCAAAGCTCACGACTGGCGAGCGCGAACTCGCCCGTGCCCAGCTCGTGATAGGGAATCACACGGCGGTAGCTGAGGCTTCCCCAGAGACCGATGCGCTGCTGCACGTCTTCGCGCCACGCGATGTCGAACCGCTCGGCAGTCCAGACCACTTCGGGGTCGAGCCGTGTGTCGATGATTCGATTGACGGTGTCGAGGGCGAGCGCGGCGTCGGCGTTCGTCGCCATCACCCAGGGCGCGCGCGCGCGGCGGATGCCGACGTTCTTGGCGTGATATTCAAGGAGCGGGACGCGCGCATTCTCGCAGATGGATTCGTGAATCTCTTGGGGCACGACGTAGGCGCGAAGCTGCTTGAAGCGGCGCGTCAGCTCGTGCGACAGAAGCTCTCTATCGGCGGGCGGATTCCATTCGACGAAGATAACCTCGTCGATGAGATAGCGGATGTTCCATTCAATCGTCGCACGCAGGCGCGCGGCGAAGTCCGACATGTAATCGTCGTTTCTGCCGACCATCACCGCCGCCACCTGCGGGCGCGCGGCGCGGGGTTTAACCAGGAGACGCGCGTAGCTCGTCGCCCCGCGCAGGGCGTATGCCCCGCGCCTCTGCAACTGCCCGAGACGATAGGTGACGCCCCTGATGACCGGAATGCTTTTCAAAAGACTCGAATCTGTGCTCATCACCCTTCGGTTCTCAATCTCTATTTAACAGCCGCGCAAAGCGAAGCACCCGGCTCGGTTTCTATCGACGCTGGCGCGCGACATCTTATTTGGTTGCCGGGTTACTGGTTAAAAACAGTATGCAGTAGATGACGAAAAGGTCAGAAACTATGTGAGCTGTAAAAATGATATTCCACCACTTCTTTCTTGAGACAGTTCGGATGATAGGCTGAACATTTTCTTCCAGTGAGTTGAAGTTTATTGACTGCACCGCTTCGCTTATTTCCTTAACTATTTTCATTTGCCAGCTACGCAGATGCCAAATCCAAACTGCATTTGTGACGATGATTGATAAATAAACAACTGTCGCCGCAACTTTCCCCATTATGTTCCAGTCAGGTTTCGTCGTCAGTATCCAGCCGACGATGGCGACATTAATCGTGAGGAATAGCTGCAAAAGAACGATGAGCCAATCGCCAAATTTGAAAGAGACGGTTAATAAACTCGGCACGTCGGAAGATGCGAGACTGATTCTGCTGGTAAACATACCCAGTTCTTCTTCCGATTTCCGCATCATTGCGCTACCTCAGAGCGCCGGGTTTAGTTGCTCCAACTCTTCCGGCCTGACCTCACGTGCCTCGCGCCGGGGTCGATAGCGGAAAGAGGCCGACCATTGCTGCGAAGGCCGCTCGACGTAACGGTAGAGCAGGTAGGCGGCGAAGATGGAGACGCCGACGGCGAGCAGGATGACGCCGATTTTGGCAAGCTCGGACTGCGCGCCCGTCGCTCTCAGAAAGACGTTTAAAGCCCTGCGCCCGACGGGGCTGTGCAGCAGGTAGAGCGAATAGGAGATGCTGCCGAGAAAATGAAAGACCGCGTTTCTCATCTGTAGAAACAGAATCGAGAGCACCGCCGCCATCCCTGCGAGCATCGAAGGCACGCCCATCACCCAGAAGGCGAGCGCGGTCGTCGCAGCGAGCAGCGCCGCGTACTGCCGCCCGCCTATCATCCCGATTCTGTACTGGCAGGTTAAGATGCCCATGAAGAAGAGCGAGATGAAGTAGAAGACGTAGATGCTCTGCGGAATGAGGAACGAGAGCGCGTTCAGGACGGCGAACGAGAGAAGTCTAGTCCACGCGTTGCGGCTGAAGACGAGCGGGAAGACGAGCCCCATCAGGAGGTAATACTGAAACTCGATGGCGAGCGTCCAGAACACGTCGTTCAGCCACGGGTAGCCGAAGAAGGTGTTGACGTAGCCGAGATGCAGCAAGACCTGCGGCAGACTGACCTCGAAGACCATCCCCTTCTGAAACGGCACGTACCATGAGAGCATGCCGAGCAGGATAATCAGCGCGAGCGTGACGAGATAGGGCGGGTCGAGCCGAGTGATGCGCTTGACGACGAAAATCCAGTAGTGCTTCAGCAGGTAGCCGCCCCGGTAGAGCGAGTAGGGGATGATGAAGCCGGAGATGACGAAGAAGACCTGCACGCCGAGCTGGCCGTAATGGCTCGCCGAGCGCAGCAGTCCGGGTTCGAGGATGTTGCAGAAATGATGAAGCGCGACCGCCAGCGCGGCGATGCCCCTCAGAAAATCCAGCACCTCGATTCTGTTCTTCTCGCTCTCGTTCATCATCTTCGATAACAAGCTCGCAAGGCCGCTCGCTTCGCGCGCCGCACGCATCTCTTCCCCTGATAGATGCGCGGCGCGCTTCCAACAACGCGAACAGACATCATCTCACACGCGCCCTGCGCAGGTGAACCGGCTGCGTGCGTCGCGTGCGCTTCGTCGAAACTCTCAAGCGCCGCCCAGAGCTATCTGGCCGGTCGGCGTCAGCTCAAAGCGAGCGTCGAGCAGGACAAGCTCCGTCGTGCTCTTCAAAATCGGGCGGTAGCTTTCGGCCTCCATTGCCCTGACGATGCCCGACTCGAAGAGGCGGCTCGAAAGAGACTCGAAGTTTTCCAGCATGATGACCTTCGGACGAAATCTGCGCCAATCGTTGGAAGAGAGCACGTCCAGCTCCAGCCCCTCAACGTCGATGGTCAGAAAATCTATCTCCTGTCCGGGTGCGAGGTGCTGTTTGAAAACCTCTCTGAGCGCGACGGGTCGCATCTTTATTTCTTTCGAGATTGTCTCTCGAAGATTGAGACGGCGGACGTGCTCTTCGGAGAAAGTGTTGATTGAGCTATGGCTGTCCTTCATTACGTAGTAGGTCAGCTCTTCGGATTTGTCGGAAATCGCGGCTTCGAGATTGATGTCTTCGGGGCGCAGGCTTCGGAAAGCGGACATGCTGCCGGGACGGGCGTCGATGTTGATGCCGCGCCAGCCTTTCAGATAGAAGAGATACGTGTTGGAGGCGACGGTCGGATGAAACGCCCCGACATCGACGTAGAAGCCCTCGTTCTTGAAGGCGAACAGAAAATTCAGAACCGCGTCTTCGCCGCCCGTAGAGAAGCTGAAGCCGGGAATCTCGTGGCCGAGCAGAGCTTTGATGAGTCTCTTCTTCGCGTCGGCTCTGAATTGAGCGGGCACGATTGATTTGACGAGGCTCTTGATTGTTTGCATACGGGGAAACGACTTTCGGCGCGGCAGGGGAGAAGTCTCGCGCGATTGCTGCGGCTCATCACCTGTACATGCTGTTGAGCATGGCGAGCTGTTCGACGGTATCGACGGCGAACCACTTCTTCGGATAGATGGCCGAGACGTAGAGCTGTTCGAGCGCGATGAGCTGCCGCCAGACCGAGTAGAAATCGTCGGCCTCTTCGGTCAGCTCGTTTATCTTGCAGGGGTTCAAAATCTGTATCCCTGAGCAGTAAATCTCCGAAGGCGTGTGGCGGTCGAGGTCTGTCACGACGTGATTTTTGTGAAAGATGTAATCGCCTGCGAGCCCCGCGACGGGGAGCACGGGGACGAGCATACAGGCCGGCTCGCCCAGCTTCAGGTAGTCTTCTTCCAGAAGGTCGATGTCGATATCGACGACGTTATCGCAGGTGAGCACGCAGACCGGCTCGTTCAGGTACTTGAAGAGCGTGTTGTAAATCCACCAGGAGTTGCCCTCGCCCTCCGTGTTGATGACCGAGCTTGCGCCGTACTCGATGACGTGCTGCGCCAGCATCGCCTTCTTGTAGCCAACCGTGATGTGAACCTTCTCGACTCTTCTGGCTATCTGCGCGATGCCCTGCGCGATGAGGGTCGAGCCGTTGTAGGGAGCCATCGGCTTGGGAAGCTCCTTGGTGAGCGGCATCATCCTCTGGCCGCGCCCGGCGGCCATAATCAGCGCATGTTTGATAGCCGACATCGACTACAGCTCCTCTACAGGCGGATGGTTGATGATGTCTAAAATCTCCTGCTCGGAGAGACGCTCGGTGTTGGCCGAAGAGAGGCCGACTTTGAGAGGCTGCTCGACCTTCTCGTTAAAAGTGATGATGTAGTGGAGCACGTCGTCGTAGAAGCGCTCGGAGGTGTAGGGCAGCTCCAGCTCGCCGATGAGAAATTCGTCGTTGCGCTCGCCGGGTCGGCCTTCGATTCTCTCCCATCGCCCGCCCTGATGCTGAATCCAAAGCTCAAGCACGTCGCGAATCTGCGCCGCCTTCATTCTTCTCGACAAAACTCTGCCCTGCAACTCTTCGATGTGCGTGAGCGCCGTTCGCACCAATTTTACAGCCTCGTCAACGGTGAAGAAAAACCGGCGCATCTCGGGGCCGGTCGTGCCGATGACGCCCGTCTGCTCGTGCATCTTTTTCCAGATGGGCAAGACCGACCCCGTTGACCACGCGACGTTGCCGTAGCGCACGCAGGCGAACTTCGTCCCGGTCTTCCCGTTCATCGAGCAGAAGACCCGCTCCATCAAAGCCTTCGACAGCCCGTAGGTGTTGCGCACGGGAGGCGTCGCCTTGTCGGTCGAGATGCCGATGACGGTCTCGACCTCTTTCTCGACCGCGACGCGCGCGACGTTCTGCGAGCCGAGGACGTTGACATCGACGCATTCCATCGGCTGGCGCTCGGCCAAATCGACGAACTTGGTGGCCGCCGCGTGAATCACCACCTGCGGCTTCACTTCCGCGAACACGTCGCGGACGGCCTCGACGTTCGTCACGTCCATCGGCAGCACTTCGCAGCCTGTGAACTGCTGCGCCAGCATGTTCTGCTTGTTATTTCTGCCCGTCAGCACAACCCTGTGCTCGTCCTTCAGGGCGAGGCCGAGCCGCTTGCCGAGAAAGCCCGTCCCGCCCGTCACTAAAATCGTCGATGACATTCGTAGATTTCCCTCTCAGTTCGTCGATAACTCTCTGCGTTCAAAAAGTCAGTATAACATTCGGTCGGCAGCCCCGAGAGCGAGCCTCGCATCAGGGCTTACCCGCGACCGCGTTCGATGCTCTGTCGAAGCTTTCGGCGGATAGCAAAGTCACAGGTGATTGCCGGAGAGCGCGGCCTGTAGGGTGCGCATCAGCACGTCGAGCGAGACGGAGACATCGTCGAAACCCTTCCTGAAGGGCTCGCCCCGGCGCGTCGATTCGTTCTCTCCCATCAGACACCAGTATCGCTGTTCGAGACTGGCCGAGAGAAGGTAGTTGCTCGGGATTGGATGTTCGGGGTCGTGAATCTCCAGGACGATTGCACGGGGCGGCGCGAAGATTAGATTCGCCAGCCCCGCGCCGTGAACGCCCGCGATTATCTCCGCATCGGCGAAGAGCGCAATCTTCTCCCTGAGCGACAGGTTCGCGCCCTCGACGATACGGAAGCCCTCGGCTTCGAGCGCGCGTGCGACCTCCGCTTCGTTCAGCAGGCGGCGGTAGCCCGCGTCGCTGCGCGCGATGTAGAGACGTTTGCCCTCGACCGGGGCGCGCTCGCCGCTATACCTGCGTCTCAACTGCTGAAGCGCGAGCGAGTGAGTGTTGCCGGTCGTGCCGGTGAAAGGAAAATAGAGGCGGTCAACTTCGTAGCAGCCCTCTTCGAGCTGAAGCCAGCGCCCGCGCTCGATGCCGAGCAGCTCAAGGCTCTCGGTCTGCCAGGCGGAGAGCTTTCGGGGCAGAAGGACGGGCGCTTGCGGCAGCTTGTCGATGATGCAGAGGCGAGTGATGCAGTCGGTCAGCCAGTGATAATAGTTCGCGTGGAAGCGCGAGGCCATGACGAGAAAATCGCCGGAGAGACGCACGGGCTTGAGCAACGGGCGCAGCGTATTGTATTCGATGTCGGCGGTGAAAACCGGCTCGGGGAAGACGCACGACTGCTCGAAAACACGGTCGTCGGGCGAGATGACGATGCCCGTCCGGGTGACGACGCGCGCACGCGGAATGCAGGCGTTGAAGCATTCGGGCTGCGGAACTTTTCGCTTGCTCGGAAAGGGCGGGGCTTCGGAAGGAAGCGTCTGCGGCTCAGGGTGCGACGTGAAATCCTGCCTCAGCCCCGCCGGATAGACCGCTTCATACCAGCAATCGGAGGCGCTCAGTCCTCGCCTCTCTCGATACCGCTCTGTCCAACTCTTCACGTCGGGGATGATGCCTTTGGGCGGGCCGAAAACTCTGGTCGGAATCGGTGAGCGTCGTGCTATTGCGGTGGCTGCCGTATGCAACTGGGAATAAAGATTAATCAAACTCTGTTTCATGTTCAGACGAACCGGACGGCGCTCTCGTTTTCTTCACCGTCCGGCAAGGCCGTTGAGGGCAAGCGAATGGGAAACCTTAACATAGCGCCCCAAATCACTCAAACGCGGGCGCAAGGGCGCACCGCTTCGTAAATAATGTTCGTCGGGATGATTTCAATGAGGCTGATGAGAGGGATGTTGTCAGGCGATTTACTGAGCCAGAAACGCGCCGAGTCTAAGCAGTAGGCGTTTATGCCGCTCGGTTGAAACTGAGCCGATAGAGCCGACAATTTTGGAACGAGGAACGACAGCTAGAAACCCCAGCCTGATTAAAGATTCTTCTTTCAAACCGCTTGCAGCAAAAGTCGGCATCGCCCGGAGAGATTATCTCATCGAAATCTTTAGCCGCCTGATGTAGCTGGGTGCTCACTCCGCAAATCAGCGCATCTCGGAAAGGCGGCATCTCTCGCAAGAGAATAGCCAGACGATTCTTGACCATTCCATCTGCCTGCGACATAGGCACGATGACGACATCACCTTCCTTCATATTCCGGATTCGCCTCTTTGATTAAATCCAACGAATACTCCGGCTCGGCGTCGCCATAAGCCCGCGTCAAACTTTCCAGTGCGAGCCGCGCCTGTTCTTCGCGCTCTTCGTTTGAAGATTTTGGCAGCACGGTGATAATCAACTCCATATTCGGTTCGAGTTCATAAGGTTCGTCGAGCAAAATTTGTTTGCCGTCGAAGTGAGCGCGCAGAGTTACGGTTTCCATAAGCGTTAGTCTCCGGCAAAGATTTTACGAGCCTTTCTTTTATTATCCAACCACACGATACGCGCGGAAACATCCGGCAATCGACCTCAACGCTCGCTTCGGCTTGCGCGTGCAGGTCGGCTTCACTGGGTCGAAGCTGTTTGTCCCTTATTGGGAAAGACGCTTCTCTTGAGGATTCGCAGCGGCCTGTGCAGGAGCGGCTTTCTCTGTAGCCAGCCGTAGGCGAGCCAGGCCAGATGTCGTCCGAGAATCGGGTAGAAGGTTCTGCGGTATTCGCCCGGCGGCAGAGAGAGCTTGAGATGGGTTCTGAGCGTCTTCATGTTGCCGTAGGAGCGAGGGTTTGTGAGAAACCACCACGCGCCCCGGAGCGTGAAGATGTCTCTCAGTTGGGGCGGCGTTTCGTTCGGGACGTTCCAGATGACGGCTTTGGTCGCAATGAAATACTTGTAGCCCGCCTTCATCGCGCGATAATGAAAGTTGTGGTCAGCCCAGTGCATTGGAAGGTTGCGCCGGTCGAAGAGACCGACCCTGCGAAAGCATTCGGCGGGGATGAGCACTCCCTGACCGCCGGGCGGGTGCTGGATGGGAAGCTCGTCTATACGGTCGATGTCGGGCGGCTGCCAAGCCTGAAACTCAGGATGCCAGGGCGGCGGGTTGCCACGCCATTCGGGGGCGTCGGAATCGACGAGACGGATGCGCGCGCAGATAACGCTCTCTGAGCCTTTGCGCCGGAAACTCTCGACGAGGCTGCCAATCGTCTGCGGCTCGACGTTGTTGTCGTCGTTGATGAGCACGACCGCGTCGGCTTCGCGGCCGAGCGCGTACTCTACCCCTAAGTTACAAGCGCCGCTCCACCAGAGGTCGCCGTCGCCGTGCAGGATTTTCACTTCGGGAAACTCCGCGCGGCAGTTTTCGACCGTGCCGTCCGTGCATCCGTCTTCGACGAGGACGACCTCGAAATTTCCGTACTCGCTCTTTGACAGATGCGCGAGCGCGACGCGCGCCTTCTGCCAGCGATTGTAGGTCGGCACGACCACCGTCAAACGAAGCTCTTCTTTTCCGGCCTCAGTGTTTGCAGGCATGTCCCCTACCTTGTTTCTTCTACTCCCGCCTCCGCCGCAACAGCGTCCGAAGGCTTATAGAAAATCACGTCAGCCGAGAGCAGCTCCTGCGTTCGCGGGTGGCGCAGGAAGCCGACGAAGCCGTCGAGCAGAAACCCCAGCGAACGCATCGCCTCGTCAAGCTCTGTGAAGGAGGGCTGACCCTCGTAGAGCGGCTTGAAGTTGCACTCGACCATGACACGCTGGCAGCGAGAGAGAGTTTCGCGCCCGCCTTCGATGGCCGCCAGCTCGTGTCCCTGTATGTCGAGCTTCGCCAGTACCGGAGGCTTGAGCGTGAGTCCTTGCGCAACGGTGTCGAGGCGTGCCATCTCGACCGTGATTCGAGTCTCAAGCCCCGTGTGCGGCCATGCTTCCAGATGCGCGGGCAGCATCTCCTGAAACGAGGAGGAATCTCTGAAGCGCGAGACGTGGAAATCTCTTTTGCCCTCGTGGTCGCTTAAGGCGAGCTGCATCGCGTGAAGCTCGGGGTGCGTTTGGCTGAGAGCCAGAAGCTCTTCGTAGCATTCGGGGATAGGCTCGAAGGAATAGACGGTAGCGCCGGGAAAGAGACGGAAAATCTCCTTTGCGAACTGGCCGTGACTGCCTCCGATGTCGATGACGGTTCGCGGAGCCGGATGGCGAAGCTCAGTAGAACTGGCGAAAGGGTCTGCGGCGCGCAGCCGGCGTGCGCGCTCCTCAGCCGCGCTCTCGCCGTTGTCGTCCTGCCGCAGCCACTCGCGCAGGCCGAGCCTGTTATCGACAGCCGCCAGCGTCGTCCTGATGTGCCTGCGTATACTCACTACAGCTCATCCTCGCTCAAAGCAGCTTCCAGACGCGCTCGCCCAGAGGCTCCTCGGCGCACTCGCCCAAGCCCCACGTCTCGGGGTTCGTGTAGGGAAGATTCTCCCAGTACTTGAAAGAATCACCGTGCGAGACGCTGCCGGAAGAGACCGAAGAGGTTTGATGATAGAGATGATAATGAAAGCCCACGTGGGCGGGCTTGCCGCCAAGCTCTAACAACTGCAAAAGCCCGCGCCCGTCGCAGTTGACTCGCGAATCCTTCATCGACTCGTCGTAGCCGCGCGCACGGTGCCAGAGGTCTCGGTGAGCGAGCGTGAAATCGCCGCACCCGTAGGTGAGCATCTGCCGCCAGCCGTAGCGGTATTCGATGACGTTCGCGGGGTCTCGCAGGTACTTTTGCGTGGGCTCGCTTCCGTCCCAGCGAAGCTCTATGCGGCGCGTGCGAAAGACGAGGCTCGGGTCGAGAAGACGGGAGATGCGGCCGACGTTTTCGTCCCAGAGAATGTCGGCGTTGGTGCCGCAGATGTATTCTGACTGTGCGCGGCGGATGGCGACGTTCTTGGCTAAATATTCCATGACGGGCATACGCGAGCTGCCGCAGACGCGCGCGTGAATCTCCGGCGGCACGACGTAGACGCGCAGGTTAGGATAGTCTCGCGCCAGGTCGTGCGCGAGCAGAGGGCGGTCTGGAAGCGGATTCCATTCGACGAAAATCACCTCGTCGCACAAAACGCGCGTGTTCCACTCGATGACGGCGCGGATGCGCGCCTCGTTGTCGGCGACGTAGTCGTCGTTTCTTCCGGCGAAGACGGCGCACACGGTCGGCTTGCGCAGGTATGAGCGCAGGGTGAGGCCGCTCTTCAAAGCAACCGGCGCGAGGCTGCGCAGGGTTGTTCTGACGCTCGCGGAATCCCTGTAGAGCATGACGCTCTCGGAGACGGCTCGCCCCAAGCGCCTGCGCAAAGCCCCCGGCATCGCCTTTCTCAAATGCTCACGCACACTCTGACGCTTTCCGAAAACAATAGACATCGCTCGAACAAAAAAAGCTTTCTTAATCTTTCGCCCCGACTGAAATTCGGCTTACGCGTCTCCCCTCGAAGGCAGACGCAGAATGTCTGCCAGCGCGCGTCTCACGGGTTTCGAGACGACTTCCTCGAACCTCTCTCTCGGCGCGACGGGCGCAACCGCCGCGCAGAAGAACCACTTCAATTTCTCCCGCATCGAAGGACTCCAGGCCCCTGCTTTCAGGATTTGCCGCATGCCCTGCACGATGCTTCCGCGCTTCACCTTCTCGATGCCCGCATAGCCTTCGTCAAGAGAGATGAGTTGCCTGTTGAGCCTCAACGCTTCCGCGTCTTTGACGGTTCTGTCTATCTTCCTGCGAAGCGACGAAACCGAGTTGAGTATCCTCTGCGAACTCTGCCCGCTCGTGCTCATGCTGCCGGGATGCCATCGAACGAGCGTCAGCGTGCCATCGGCATCAAGATAGTCGAACCGCGCTCCGCCCTCGGCGCAGCGTATCCAGTAGTCCCAGTCCTCAACCGAGTAGAGCCTGGCGTCAAACCCGCCGACCATCTCGACCGTCGCTCTTCTGATTAGCGGCGCGCTGACGACCATTATGCAGGCTTCAATCAGAGGCAGCAAAACCTCTCTGCCTTGCCCTGCAACTCCCGGCATCCATGCCCTGTCGTCCTCCTTCATCGAGTATCGCCGCTCTTGTGGTCTGTCAGTCCTGAAGTAGCGGACGCTCCCATAGACGATGCTGGTCTCGGTGTGTCGCTCTAAATGCTCGACGTGGAGTTCGAGCTTTCTCTCTTCGAGCAGGTCGTCCGAATCGAGGAACTGAACGTACTCGCCCCCGCATTCTTTAATGCCTCTGTTTCTTGAGGCCGCGAGTCCCTGATTCGCCTGACGGTAATATTTGATGCGCGCGTCTTTCTCCGCGTAGCTTGCGACGACCTGCGGCGTGTCGTCCGTCGAGCCGTCGTCAACTACGATGCACTCCCAATGTGAGTAGGTCTGGCGGCGCAGGCTCTCAAGGGTTTGGCCGAGGTATCGGCCATAGTTGTAGGCGGGGACTATGACAGAGACGAGCGGGCTGGTCATCGGCTCTCCTTCAAGGTCGAGAGACCCACGAGCATCCAGCGATTCTTCGTGAACATGCAGTGAGCCACGACGAGCATTGTATTAAACACGTCGGCGTAGCCGTAGCAGTGTCGAAGCGCCGCCCGGAAAAGCACTCTGTACATGCGCCAGTAGAGCTTTCGCGCCTGACGCGGCGGCATCTTTGGGAAGTGTTTCTGCATGTACATCTCCCAACTCCCGTAATCCTCCAGCCTGCGCGCGTGAAACAGGGGCTCATGGAGGTGGGCGAACGCACCCAGCATAGCCAACTCGCCCAGCAAGGCAACGTCGGGAGCGGCGACATTTGTGTAAGGCTGCGACCTCTTCAATGCGCTCGAGCGAATCAGGCCATAGATGGTAAAGGGCGTCGCCAGTCCCCACATGACGGTGCTGAAGCGCGCGAGGCGATGGACGACGCCGCGCGTATCGAGATAACCGTGAATGGTCTCCATCGGCTGGCCTTCGGCGTCCACCCACATCACCTGCGGGTAAGCTAACACGACCGTCTCGTCGTGCAGGAGGACTTCGAGGCAGCGCGAAATGAAAGAGGGTTGCCAGAGGTCGTGACCCGAAGCCCACATGAAGAAGTCGCCCCCGGCGTGCTGGAGCGCGCGGTTGAAGTTCTCTATGCCGCCGATGTTGGTCTCGTTGCGGAAGTAGCGGACGCGCCCGTCGCGTGCGGCGTAGTCGGCGCAGATTTCGGCAGTCCGGTCGGTCGAGGCATTGTCGGAGATAATCAGCTCGAAGTTTTCGTAATCCTGCGCGAGCAGGGAATCGAGCGCGCTCCGGAGAAAACGCTCTTCGTTATAGACGGGCATGCCGATGGAGACGAGCGGGCGCTCGTCTGCTGCTGCCGCCGCCGGAATGGAAGTCGCGGAAGTCATCGACGGATTCTTCAGGGCTTTCGTCTGAGCCACGCGCCCGGCCAGTGTGTGATGTTGCGGGTCAGCTCGCTTTCGTTGAAAGGCCACGCGGGTTGTTCGAGGACGAACTCCGCGTGTCTTTCGGCGAACTCGGCGGCGGCGGCCGTCGGGTTGTCCCAAGTCCATTCGGCGCGCCCGCGCGGCACGTCCCAGAGGTCTTTCATGCTGCCGTCGGTCGCCACGATGTAAGAGCCGGGCGTGACGAGCGAGTGGTAAGCTTCCAGTTCTTCGGCGACGTGCTGGCGTGTGTGGTTTGAATCGAGGATGACGAGCACGGTCTCGCCGGGTTTGACGAGCGATTGAACGTGCCGGACGACACGGGGCGCTATGGAGCTTCCTTCGACGAGCGTGATGAAGGGAAACAACTCGTGGGCTTCGATGGCCTCGCGGTTGTGCGGGCGTATCTCGATGTCGATGCCGACGACGCGCCCGCGCTCCAACGCTTTGCAGAGGCTCGCGTAGAAGATGAGAGAGCCGCCGTGTGCGACGCCGGTTTCGATAATCACGTCGGGGCGCACGCGATAGATTACCTCCTGCGCGCGAATCATGTCTTCGGGAAGCTGTATGACGGGGCGTCCCATCCAGCTAAAGGTGTAAGGGTATTTCTGATTCCAGCCCACCTTGAGCCATTGCTCTGAAATCAGCTCGAAGGCTTCTTTCGTGTAGAGGTCAAGCTCAAGGCGCTCGCCGCCCTCTTCGCGCAACAATTTCTTCTCGTCCGTGTCTATCGTCAGTCTCATTCCTTCTCCTGAAGCGGCGCGCTCGCCCTCTCTCTTTCCATCTCGTTTCTCCACCAACGAATCGTCCGTTCCAGTCCCGCGTCGAGGTCGATGCGAGGTCGCCACCCGACCTCGTCTCTCAGTCGGCTGACATCTGCGACGAGCGTCGGCGGCTCATCCGCCGACGCCGCACGCGCGCCGAGGCGAATCAACTCGCGCCGCCCGAGCTTCTCGCCGATTCTCAAAACGACTTCGGCCAGCGAGACGCCCTCGCCCGAAGCGACGTTGACCGCTCCTTCCGCCCTTGAGTCGAGCAGAGCGACGAAGGCATCGGCGACATCGGCGACATGCAGAAAATCGCGCACCTGCCGCCCGTGTGAGCAGAGCGCGGGCTCGTCCTTCAGAAGCGCGCGGACGACCGAGGCGACCAGTCGCTCCGAGTGCTCCTGCTCGCCGTAGAGAAAGAAGACGTAGCCCCACGCGGCGCTCAAGCCCGCCTGTCGCGCGAAGGCGTCGAGCATGAGATGAAGGGCGCGCTTCGACGCTCCGTAGAGAGTCGAGGGCGCAAGCGGCGTCTCGGTCTCGAAGAAGCGCCCCGTGTGTCGCCAATCATATTCGGCGCACGTCCCGGCGACGACCGCCCGCCTCCCGCCGCGCGCCGCGAACCCTTCCAAAAGATTCAGGCTCGCCTGCACCCATCGAAAGTTCTCCGTCGAAGTCCAGTAGAGGCGCGGCGCGGCATACCATGCGAGATGGAGCAGGTCGGTCGGCTGAGTTTCGTCGAGGAGCGCGGAGAGCTGACGTGCGTCGAGCAAATCCGCCCTGTGCCAGCGCACGCCGTCCCCTGCGTCTTCGGTCGGCTGAGACTTCGACGAGACGGCGTGGACTTCGTAGCCTCTGGCCTGAAGCGACGCGGGGCAGTGTCGCCCGATAAAACCGCTCGCGCCCGTGATGAGAACTCTTTTCATCCGTCGAAGTCAGGATACTCCCTGTCTCTCGCAATGATAATGCGCTCTTCGGTGGGCGGCCACTCTATCCGGAAAGCGGGGTCGTCCCAGCGCACGCCGCGCCCGCTCTCCTGAGCGTAGTACTGCGACATCTGGTAGAAGACCTCCGAATCGTCCTCAAGCGTCTGGAAGCCGTGCGCGAAACCTTCGGGGACGTAGAGCATCAGTCGATTCTCAGCCGATAGCTCAAGGGCGAACCACCGCTTGAAGGTCTCGGAGTCGGGGCGCAGGTCGACGATGCAATCGAAGACCGCGCCCAGAGTGCAGCGCACGACCTTTGCTTGCGCGTGCGGCGCGGCCTGAAAGTGCATCCCGCGCAGCGTGCCGCGCCTCTTATTGAAAGAGATGTTGCACTCGACCATTCGTGCGTCGAGCCCCTCGGCCGCAAACTCCCTCGCCGACCAGCTTCGCGCGAAAAATCCACGCTCGTCGCCGAACCTCTCCGGCTCGACGACGTATGCTCCCTTCAGTTTCGTCTCTTTGAAAATCATGTTCGGACGATGGACGATGAACGATAGACGATGGACTGTCGCCAGTTGCGTCGAGGGCTTAGCTCAATGCTCGCCGTCGTCCATCGTCTATCGTCCGGCTTTCAGATTACCTTCACTTCCGGGATGGGGATGATGAAACGACCTCCGCGCCGACGGTACTCGGCCTGCTGCTCAAGAATCTCTTCGGCGAAATTCCACGTCAGGAGCAGCACGTAGTCGGGCATGGCTTCGAGCAGTCGCTCCGGCGCGTGAATGAGCAGATGAGTGCCCGGCGTGTAGTAACCCTGCTTGACGGTGCTGCGGTCAACGACGAAATCGAGCGTCTCGCGCCCCAGGCCGAAGTAGTTCAAAAGAGTGCTGCCTTTGGCCGACGCGCCATAGACGGCGATGCTTTTGCCCTGCGCCTTGAGATGGCCTAGAACTCGCAGCAACTCGTCGCGCAGCCGCGAGACCTTCTTGCCGAACCCCAGATAAAACTGCGCCTCATCGACTCCCCACTCTTTCTCTTCCTCAAGCATCTGCCGGACTGCCGTCGAAACTTCCTCTTCGGCCTCGCCCTCTCGCGTCATCTTCCCGGCATAGATGCGCAGCGTGCCGCCGTGAATGGAGAGCTTCTCCACGTCGCGGATACGCAGACGATGACGGCGGAAGAGACGTTCGAGGGCGGTCAGGGAGAAGTAGCAGAGGTGCTCGTGATAGATGGTGTCGAACTCGCAGTGGTCTATCATGTCGCGCACGTAAGGCACTTCGATGACGGCCACGCCCGTCTCCTTCAAAAGCTGCTCGAAGCCGCCGATCACGCCGTTCAAGTCCGCGACGTGTGCGAGCACGTTGTTGGCGTGAATCACGTCGGCCAGTCGCCCCTCTTCTTTCAGCCGACGTGCCAGAGCCTCGCCGAAGAAGTCGCAGACGGTCGGGATGCCGCGCTCCTCCTCGGCGATGCGGGCGATGTTGGTAGCCGGTTCGATGCCGAGCACCGGAACGCCTGCGCGCTTGTAGTATTGCAGAAGGTAGCCGTCGTTGCTGGCAATCTCGACGACGAGGCTCTCAGCCCCGAGACGCCGTTCGCGCGTGAGACGCGCGGCTGTCTCTTCAGCATGGCGAAGCATCGTGTCGGAGAAGGACGAGAGATAGAAATACTCGCGGAACAGCTTCTCCGGCGGAACGGTCTCGGTTATCTGCACGAGCGCGCAACGCGGACAGAAGGCGAGTTCGAGCGGGTAGACGGCCTCCGGCTCGTGCAATTGTTCCGCCGTCAGGAGCGCATTGGCGAGGGGCGTTTGTCCGAGCGAGAGAATCGTCGTCAGCCCACGAGCGCCGCAGGAGCGACAGGAAGCAGACGATGGACGATGGACGATGGACGATGGACGATGGACGGCCAACTCGCCAACAGTCTTCAGTCCCGCGACATCTTCCGTGTTTGCAGGTGTCTGTTCTATCACTTGTCGTCTCTCGTCCATCGTCGATTCGCGGCTCAGCTTCTGTCGTCCATCGTCCATCGTCTATCGTCCGTCGTCTGTTGCAAGGAAAGCTCTGTACCAGTCGATGGTGCGGCGCAAGCCTTCGTCGAGAGTAAAGAGCGGCTGCCAGCCGAGAAGGTTTCGGGCTTTGGCGGCGCTCAGGTATTGGTGACGTATCTCGTTGGTCGCCTCGTTGCGCACGTCGGGTTCGAGGTCGGAGTTCATCAGGGCGAGAATCTGTTCGACCAGCTCCAGCACCGTCACCTGAATCTCGTTCGAGAAGTTGAAAGCCTGCCCGCGAAGCTCTGGATTTTCGGCCAGCCGCTCGGCGAGAATCATGTTGGCGGCTGCGCCGTCCTCAGCATAGAAATAGTCGCGCACGAACTGTCCGTCCGAGCGAATGACGGGGCTCTGGCCGCGCAGCACCGAGCGAATCGTGCCGGGAACGATGCGATTCCAGTTCAAATCGCCGCCGCCGTAAAAATTTCCGCAGCGCGTGATAGCCACCGGCAACCCGTAAGTCGCGCCGTAAGCCTGCGCGATGAGGTCGGCGCACGACTTGCTCACGTCGTAAGGGTGTCGTCCCTGCAAGGGCGCGTCTTCGCTGTAGGGCAGCAGCTCGTGGTCGCCGTAGGCTTTGTCCGACGAAGCGACGACGATTTGTTTGACGAGGGGACTGCGCCTGCACGCTTCGAGAAGCGCCCACGTTCCGCCGATGTTGGCCTCGAAGGTCGAGACCGGATTGCGATTGGCGATGCCGACGATAGTCTGCGCCGCCAGATGAATCACCGTGTCAACCTCGTATTCGCCGAGCACTCGCTCCAAAGTCTCCTGCTCGCACACGTCGCCGCGCACGACGTTCACCCGCTCCAGCAGACGCCCGCGCACAAGCTCCGACTGCGGAATCCAATCCCGCACCAGACAGACGACATCCGCGCCCGCTTCCAGCAGACGACGCACGAGCCAGCCCCCTATGAGCCCGGTCGCGCCCGTCACCAGCGTCGGTCTATCCAACCAGAATCCACTCATTCCCAAACCTTCCAGGGTGCGCGGCGTTCGTGCCAGAGGCTTTCAAGCAGACGCTTGTCGCGCAGGGTGTCCATGCATTGCCAGAAGTCTTCGTGGCGAAAGGCGGCGAGCTGGCGGTCGGCGGCGAGGTGTTCAAGCGCGTCGGATTCGAGGCTCGTGTCGTCGTCCTTGAGATAATCAAACAGCGCGGGCTCGAAGACGAGAAAGCCGCCGTTTATCCAGCCTTCGCCGATTTGCGGCTTCTCCGTGAACTCGGCGACGAAATCGCCGTCGAAGACAAGGCCGCCGAAGCGCGCCGGTGGTCGAACGGCTGTGACGGTGGCGATGCGCCCGTGCGAGCGATGAAACCTGAGCAGCGCTTCCAGGTTGACGTTGCAGACGCCGTCGCCGTAAGTGACCATGAAGGTCGAGTCCTTGAGCGAGGGTTCGAGTCGCTTGATGCGCCCGCCCGTGTTCGTCTCCTGCCCTGTGTTCTTGAGGTGCACAATCCAGTCTTCGCAATCGCTGTCCTGCGCTTCGACCGCGCCGCGCGAGAGGTCTACGGTCATGTTGCCGCTCAGCGAGCAGTAGTCGAGAAAAAAACGCTTGATGACTTCGCCCCTGTAGCCGAGCGCGATGAAGAACTCTTTGAAGCCGTGATGGGCGTAGTGCTTCATAATGTGCCAGAGGATGGGACGCCCGCCAATCTCAATCATCGGCTTGGGCTTCAGCTCCGTCTCTTCGGCGAGGCGCGTCCCGAGTCCACCGGCGAGGATGACGACCTTCATGGAGCGACCTCCTTGACGAGAGAGGCGGCAGCCGCCTTCGGGGTCGGCGCGAGGCCGACGCCGGGCTCGAAGCGCGTTGACCAGGGCAAAAGCGGCCTCACTATTCCGGCCATCGGCCCTTCGTAATCGCCGCGCGCCGTCTCTCCTTCCAGGCTGTCTACGACCTGAAAGACGACCGCCTCCGGCTCGTAGAAATGGACGACGACCGGGCTATGCGTGCTCACGGCAGCGCCGACGATGAGCGTGCCCTCGGAGAGAAAGTTGCCCGGAATCCATGCCGTGCTCGTGTAGCGCCCGACGGGGCGCGGGCGTCTGCGCCATTCCGGGTCAGAGTCGTGCAGGGCGAAAGCGAGCACGCCCTCTTCGTTGTAAAAATGAAGGTTCGGCACGAGCACATGACCTTCGCTGAGCACGTCGAACTCCATCTCGACGCCGAGCCGCTCGCGTATATCGGCCACGTCGATAACGCGCCCGTCCTCGCGGCGCACGCGCACGGCGCGCAGGCGCGCGATGTCGTTGGCGGGCGCATCCGACGGGTTCTCCCAGACTCTTTCAGCCGTCGCTTGCAGGCGGGCGGTCAGGTACGTGCTGGCTACCTGCTGCGCCGGGCCGTCGTCGATGATGCGACCCTGCGAAAGATAGATGGCGCGCTTGCAGAGGCGCGTGACGGCCTGCATGTTGTGCGAGACGAAGAGAATCGTGCGCCCGGCGTTTCTCAGCTCCTGCATTTTGTTCATGCACTTGTGCTGGAAGGATGCGTCGCCGACGGCGAGCACTTCGTCGAGCATCAGAATCTCGGGTTCGAGATGCGCGGCCACAGAGAAGGCGAGCCGCAGGTACATCCCTGACGAGTACCACTTGACCGGCGTGTCGATGAATTTCTCTATCTCGGAGAAAGCGACTATCTCGTCGAACTTGCGCTCTATCTCCGCGCGTCGCATGCCGAGGATAGCGCCGTTGAGGTACAGGTTTTCCCGCCCCGTCAGCTCCGGGTGAAAGCCCGTCCCGACTTCGAGGAGGCTCCCGATGCGCCCGTAGAGATCGACCTGTCCGGTAGTCGGCTCGGTGATGCGCGAGAGGATTTTCAGGAGAGTCGATTTGCCCGCGCCGTTATGTCCGATGAGGCCGACCGTCTCGCCGGGCTCGACTTCAAAACTGATGTCTTTGAGCGCCCAGACCGTCTCGCGCCCGGCACGCACGCCCCCTTGCCTGCGCCTGAACGGCGACCTCACAGCGCGCGTCAGCGCATCGCGCAGAGTTTGATAGGCCACCTCAGACGTGCCGATGCGATACTGCTTGGAGATATTCTCGACCCTGATAATCGGCTGCATCGAAACTCTCAAATAACGTCGGCGAAGCTGCGCTCCACGCGTCGGAACGTGTATGCGGAATAGAAGAGCATGACGAGCGTGAAGACGCAGGTGACGGCGAGCGCCGGCAGGTTAAAAGGCTCGCCCAGCACGGCGGCGCGGAAAGAGACGATGACGCCGACGAGAGGATTCAGGCTGTAGAGCATCCGCCAGTTCTCGGGCACGAGGCTCAAAGGATAGAGCACTGGAGAGACGAACATCCAGAGCTGCATCAGGACGGGCAGAATCACGCCCACGTCTCTGTATTTCACGTTGAGCGCCGAGATGAACATGCCGAGCGAGAGCGCCAGAAGCGTCGTCAGCACGACGAGGCCGGGCAGCGCGAGGATGTTCCACGTCAGCCCGACGCGGTAGTAGAGCATCATCGCCGCGAGAATCAGAAACGCGATGCCGAAATCCACGAGCCGCCCGCCGACGGCTGCCATCGGCACAATCAGGCGCGGGAAGTAGACCTTCGTAATCAGGTTGGCGTTGCTGACGAGGCTGCTGCCGCTGCCCACGACCGAGCTTGAGAAGAACGACCAAGGCATCAGTCCGGCGAAGACGAGCAGAGGATAGGGCACGCCGCCCGAAGGCACGCGCGCCAGCATTCCCAGAAAGATTGTGAAGATGAAGGTCGTCAAAAGCGGCTGCATGACGACCCAGACGACGCCGAGCACCGTCTGCTTGTAGCGCACCTTAATGTCGCGCAACATCAGGAAATAGAGCAGCTCGCGGTAAGCCCACAAATCTCGAAGGTCGAGGGCGCTCCGCGCCGTCGTCGGCTTAATCGTGACTAGCGGCAGGCTCGGCAAGTGAGGCTTGACGTGGTCTTGACGAGGCGTTGCGGCAGCGGCGTCTGAGGCGGACTGTGTCTTGACGGCTGCCTTCAGCACGCCGCTCTTTTCGCTTGTACTCAAATCCATGAAACGTCTTTAAGGAAACGGCGCGTCGCATCTTTCGCGCATGCACACGCCGCAAACACGCCAGCCCGCACATACATCAGACGCACCTCTACTATAAAGGAGACAGGGGAGTCTAGCCGCCCGCCCCAGACGTGTCAAGCGCCGCCACACCGCCAAAAGAGAGTCGCCCGCGCCGCCTCGACGCCAGTCCCTTTCTTGACACCCCGAAACGCCAAACCTATACTCCGACGCTTGTCTTCCGGACGATGGACGATAGACCATAGACGATTGACGAAAACGGATTGGCTATCGTCTATGGTCTATCGTCCATCGTCTGTTTATCGGCTATGGTCTATCGTCAGTCGTCGAATGGTCTATTTCTTCAATGCGTAAACTTTTCGTTACCGGCGGCGCGGGCTTCATCGGCTCGGCCTTTCTCCGCCTCGCGCTCGAAGCCTTTCCCGAGTGCGAGATTGTCAACTTCGACGCGCTGACCTACGCCGGAAACCCCGACAACCTCGGAGGTCTGGACGAGCGCCGGCATCGCTTCGTGCGCGGCGACATCTGCGACCGCGAGGCCGTCCTCTCGGCGCTCGAAGAAGAGACGGACGCCGTCGTCCACTTCGCCGCCGAGTCGCACGTTGACCGCAGCATCGCTTCGGCGGACGAGTTCCTGCGCACGAACGTCCTCGGCACGCAGGTCTTGCTCGACGCGGCGCGACACCGGCAGGTGCGCCGTTTCCTTCACGTCTCGACGGATGAAGTGATGGGCAGTCTGCCCGAAGACGAGTCGGCCTTCTTCACGGAAGAGTCGCCGTTTGCGCCCAACAGCCCTTACGCCGCGTCGAAGGCGGCAGCCGAGCACCTGGTTCGCGCCGCCCGTCACACCTTCGGCCTCGACACGGTCGTCACGCGCTGCGGCAACAACTACGGCCCACGTCAGTTTCCCGAAAAGTTTCTCCCGCTCATGCTCTCAAACGCGCTCAACGACGAGCCCATCCCGCTCTACGGCGACGGGCTCAACGTGCGCGACTGGATTTACGTGGACGACCATTGCCGCGCCATCCTCCTCGCCCTCACGCGCGGTCGCTCCGGCGAGACCTACAACGTCGGCGCACGCAACGAGCGGCGCAACATAGATGTCGCCGAGTCGGTCTTGCAGGCGCTCGGCAAGCCGCGCTCCCTGATTCGCCACGTCAAAGACCGCCTCGGCCACGATCGCCGCTACGCCATCGACCCCACACGCGTCGAGCGGGAGCTTGGCTGGCGTCCGCAAGAGACCTGGGAGAGCGGCCTACAGAAAACCATTCGCTGGTACGAAGAGAACGGCGACTGGATTGCCCGCGCCCGCAGCGGAGCCTACAGGGAATTCTACGCCCGACAATATGGAGAAATAGCAAAAGACAGTGAATAGTAAATGGTAAATGGTGAATAGAAGGAGAACTGTCTTTCACCATTTACCATTTACCATTCACCATTTACCGCTTTTGGAGGTTGAGTTGAGGATTCTGGTGACGGGTGCAGGAGGGATGTTGGGGCGCGCGATGGTGAAGCACGCTTCCGAGCAGGGCGACGAGGTGCTGGCCTACGAGCGGCGGGCTCTGGACATCACGGATGCCGAGGCGGTGGCGGAGACTTTAGAGCGCGAGCGGCCTGAGACGGTCGTCAACTGCGCGGCCTGGACGGATGTCGATGGCTGCGAGCTTGACCCCTTGCAGGCGCACGAGGCGAACGCTCTCGGGCCGGAGAATCTGGCCGTCGCCTGCCGACAAGTCGGCGCGTCGCTCGTCACCGTCTCGACCGATTACGTCTTCGATGGCAAAAAAGATGGCTTCTATACGCAGCGCGACGACCCGAACCCGGAGAGCGTCTATGCGGTCGCCAAATTGCAGGGCGAGCGCCGCGCGTGGGTCGCCTGCGCACGGACAATCATCGTGCGCTCGGGGTGGATTTTCGGCGTGGGTGGCAGAAATTTTTTGAGCCGGGTCGTCGAACTCGGACGGCGCGGCGAGCGTCTTAAAGCCATCGGCGACGCTTTTGGAACCCCGACCTACGCCGTCGATTTGGCGGCTCGCCTGCGCCGTCTGGCCGAACTGGATTTGCCCGGCATCTATCACGTCGTCAATAGCGGCGAGGGCGCGAGCTTCAAGGATTTCACGCTCGAAGCGCTCAGGCTCGGCGGCGTCGAGTCGCCGCAGGTCGAAGATGTGAGTGTCGATTCTCTGAGCCGTCCCGCACCGCGCCCGCGCAATTCGCGCCTGCGCTGCCTGCTCTCGGAAGCAACGGGGCTGCCGTCGCTTCCGGGCTGGCAGGACGCGCTCGAAAGATTTATCAAGAGCGAAGAAGAGAAAGCGGAAGGCTGATGAGGAGAAACGCCCGAAAGGCTAAAGGGCAGGAAGCTTTTATCAACTCTTTACGTTTTCCCTTTCCGCTTCTCCCGTTTATCCTTTCCCCTTTATCTTCGCGGGTTTGCGATGGCGCTCGCGTTTGGTATGATGCTTGACTTCGGCCGGGTGTCCGACGCCGTTTTTCTCTTTAAGGATAAGGTTTTAGAATTATGTCACAAGATAATCGTCTGCTTCCCCTGCCTCCTCTGGAACGCGGTTTGGATAGACCTTTAAGCGACCTCGCCCAGTCGAAGCCGACGGGAGGCTACGGGGCGGCGGCCTCCGAGCCGACGCACCTGCGCGAGTATCTCAACGTCGTCCTCAAGCGCAAGTGGCTCATCCTCAGCCTCGTCGTGGTCGTCACTTCGCTCGTCACCATACAGATGTACCGGCTGCCCTCCATCTACGAGGCATCCACGACAATTCAAATCGACCAGAGGCGCGACAGCATCCTCAAAACCGGAAAAGAGATTGTCATTAACACCGGCAGCGTCAAAGACCCTGCCTACATCAACACGCAGCTCCGGCTGCTGGAAAATCCCGCGCTCGCGCGCCAGGTTATCCGCACGCTCAACCTACAGGCCGACCCCGCCTTCTTCGGCGGACAGACGCAGTCCGGCTTCATCTCTTCGCTTCGCAGAATCTTCTCGCTCGATAAAAAGCCTGCGACCACCACCACCGAGACCGTCACCGGCACGCTGCCCGTCGTCAACGAAGTCGAGGTCAAGGACGAGCGTCTTTCGCAGGAAGAGATGGAGCGGCTTGAGCCTTACGAATTGACGCTGGCGGCCAACCTCTCGGTCGAGCCCATTGCGGGCACAAATCTCGTCACGCTTCGTTACCGCCATTCAAGCCCCGAGCTGGCGCACAAAATCGTCAACACGCTCGCCGACACCTTCATCTACAACAATTTTCAGCGCGAGACTTCGGGCACGAAGGAAGCTTCTGACAAGCTCGCCAAGCGCATCGCCGAATTGCAGACCTCCATCCATCAGTTGGAGCAGCGGCGCGTCACCTTCGCGCGCAACGCGGGTCTGCCGGAAACCGAAGGCCCCGGCGCGAGCAATCTACAGGTCGAGCGTCTCTCGATGCTGAGCAAGCAGTTGCTCGAAGCCGAGAACGAGCGCAAGAATCTCGAATCCATCTATCGAGCCGCCGCCGACGAAACCGACCCCAACTCCATCCCCGAAGTTCAGGAGAGCAAGCGCATTCAAGACCTTCGCACCAAGCTCGACGTGCTCAAGCAGAAGCGCGACGAGCTGCTCACCGTCTACACTTCGGAGTGGCCGGAGGTGAAGAAGGTTGACGCGCAGATAAAGACGCTCGAAGAGTCTATCAACAAAGCTCCGCGCGAAGTGGTCTCGGCGATGCAGACGCGCTTCGAGGCCGCGCGCAACAGGGAAGAGAGCCTGCGCCGCTCCTACAACCAGCAGAGGTCTCAGACCTCTGCGCAGAACGTCGCCGCCATCGACCTGAGCGTTTTGAAGCAGGATTTGGAGACGGCCAAGCAGGAATACAACACGCTCCGTCAGCGCGAGCGCGAGCTGGAGAACACGTCGAGCGACAGGCCGAACAACATCATCGTCACCAACTACAGCCGCGTGCCGCGCACGCCCGTCGGGCCGCCGCGCATGCGTACAATCATCCTGGCCTTCCTGCTCTCGCTCGGCGCAGGCATCGGCCTCGCCTTCCTGCTCGACTACCTCGACGACACGCTCAAGAGCGTCGACGACGTTGACCGCTACCTGCACCTGCCCTCGCTCGCCTTGATTCCGAGCCGCAGCGAGCGCGGACGCCTCAAGGGTCGGCGCGCGCAGATTCCTTCTCCCGAAAGCGAGGTGACGGCGCTCGCCCTCTCGCTCGACGTGCGCTCGCCCGTCGCCGAAGCTTACAGGCATTTGCGCACGTCGCTGCTGCTCTCTTCGGCAGGCCAGCCGCCCAAGACCATCCTCGTCACTTCGAGCCAGCCCTCCGAGGGCAAGACGACGACGGCCATCAACACCGCTCTCATGCTCGCGCAGACCGGCGCGGAAGTCCTTATCGTCGATTGCGACCTCAGGCGTCCGCGCGTCCACGCCAACTTCGGTATGTCGAACGCGCGCGGCCTGACGAATTATCTCTCCGGCGACAGAGACCTCGATGCGCTCGTCCAGCCCTACGAAAAGCTGCCGAACCTCAAGGTGCTGACATCGGGCACGATTCCGCCCAACCCGGCAGAGCTGCTCGGCTCAAACGAGATGCGACGCCTGCTCAACGTGCTCTCAGATAAGTTCACGCACATCGTCATCGACTCGCCGCCCGCCATCTCGTTCACCGACGCTTCGATTCTCTCGACGCTCGTCGATGGCGTGATGCTCGTCGTGCACGGCGGCAGAAGCTCGCGCGCCGTCGTGCGCCGCGCCAAGCAGCAGCTCGTCGATGTCGGCGCGAACATCTTCGGCGTCGTCCTGAACAACGTGAAGCTCGATTCGCCTGACTACTACTACGCGGGCTACTATTCCAGCTACTACGCCGACGCGGAGAAAGACGCCGAGACGCCCGAGGGCGCGGAAGGCGCGGGCGCGTCGGGACGAGCTTGATGACACAAAGAGGCGAGTTCTGCTGCATCGCGCCCGACGTTCGGCTCGGGCGCGATGTCGCCATTTATAACTTCGTCAATCTCTACGGCTGCGAAATCGGCGACTCGACCAAAATCGGCTCTTTCGTCGAGATACAGAAGGGCGCGCGCGTCGGGCGCAACTGCAAGGTCTCAAGCCACACCTTCATCTGCGAGGGCGTCGAGATAGAAGACGAAGTCTTCATCGGTCACGGCGTCAATTTCATCAACGACAAATACCCGCGCGCAACCTCTGCCGACGGCACGCTGCAAACCGAAGCCGACTGGACACTGCAACGCACGCGCGTCGAGCGCGGCGCTTCCATCGGCACGGGCGCGACCATCCTCGGCGGCATACGCATCGGCGCGCGAGCAATCGTCGGCGCGGGCGCGGTCGTCACAAAAGACGTGCCCTCCAACACCACCGTCGCCGGAAACCCGGCAAAAGTGATAAGAAACGATGAATGATGAATGCGGAATGATGAATTGAAAACCAAAAGCTTCGTCTTTCATTCATCATTCCGCATTCATCATTCCGCATTCCTTTTATGATTCCTTTAGTCGATTTACAGGCTCAATACAGGTCTATCAGGGAAGAGATGGATGCTGCGCTGGCGCGGGTCGTCGAGAGCGGCGCTTTCGTGATGGGGCGCGAGGTGGAGGCTTTCGAGGAGGCTTTCGCCGAATACGTGGGCGCGCGTTTCTGCGTCGGCCTCAGTAGCGGGACGGCGGCGGTGCAGTTGGCCGTCACGGCCTGCCGGATAGGCGCAGGCGACGAAGTGATTGTGCCGGCCAACACCTTCTTCGCCAGCGCCGAGGCTGTCTCGACCGCAGGGGCGACGCCTCGCTTCGTCGATTCAGACCCCTTCTCCTACACGATTGACCCGTCGAAAATCGAATCGGCCATCAACGAGCGCACGCGCGCCATCATCCCCGTCCATCTCTACGGTCAAACAGCCGACCTCGACCCCATCTTCGACATCGCCGCTCGCCATAATCTCTCCGTCATCGAAGATGCGGCGCAGGCGCACGGCGCTCTCTACAAGGGGCGGAGAGTCGGCGCGCTCGCGCGCGCGGGCTGCTTCAGCTTCTATCCGGGGAAGAACCTGGGCGCATACGGCGAGGCCGGGGCAATCGTGACAGACGACCCGGAAGTGGCGCGCATGGCGCGGCTGCTGCGCGATCACGGCTCGGCGCGCAAGTACGAGCACGAAATCATCGGCTACAACTTTCGCATGGAGGCCATTCAGGGCGCGGTGCTCGCCGCGAAGCTCCCGCATCTCGAACGCTGGAACGAGCTGCGCCGCAGGCACGCCGCGCGCTACCGCGAGCTGCTCGCGGAAAGCGGCCTTACCCTCCCGCGCGAGATGCCCTACGCGCGCCACGTCTATCATCTTTTCGTCGTCCAAGCGGAAGCGCGCGACGCGCTGCGCGAAAAACTCGGCGAAGCCGGCGTCCAGACCGGCATCCACTATCCCATCCCCGTCCACCTGCAACCCGCCTATGCTTCGCTCGGCCATAAGGCCGGGGATTTCCCCGAAGCCGAACGACAGGCCGCAAGCGTGCTTTCGCTTCCGATGTTTCCTGAGTTGACGGAAGAACAGCTTGTGCAGGTCAGCGAAGCTATCGAGGATGCACACGCATCAGGCTTACTTGAGCCGCAGGCGGCGACGACGGCGCAAGGCTGAAGCTCCGGCGCGGGGTCTCCATGTCCGGTTGACGGAAAGATTCGGAAGCCGAATCGAGTTTATGATGAAAGTGACGAACGTCGGTGTCATCGGCTGCGGCTACTGGGGGCCGAACCTGCTGCGTAACTTTGCGGAGAACGAGCGGGCGGAGCTGCGCTGGATGTGCGACGTGGATGCGCGGCGGCTCGAAGCGGTGGGGCGGCGTTATCCTTCGGCGGAGACGACGCGCGATTACAAAAAGCTCCTCTCGGATTCGCGTCTCGACGCGGTGGTCGTCGCCACTCCGGTCGCCACTCACTACAGGTTCGCGAAGGAAGCTCTCGAAGCCGGGAAGCATGTGCTCGTGGAGAAACCTTTCACGGCGAGCATCGGCGAGGCCGAAGAGTTGTGCGAGCTGGCGGAGGCGCGCGGCCTTACCCTGATGGTCGATCATACGTTCATCTACACGGGCGCGGTGCGAAAGATAAAGGAGATAGTCGAATCGGGCGAGCTGGGCGAGCTGCTCTACTTCGATTCGACGCGCATCAACCTCGGACTCTTTCAGCACGACATCAACGTCGTCTGGGATTTGGCTCCGCACGATTTGTCCATCATGGACTACATCATCGACCGCCAGCCCGAAAGCGTGGCCGCCACCGGCAGTTGCCACATCGAGCGCGGCATCGAAAACATCGCCTACGTCATGCTGCGCTTTCCCGATGAGTTCATCGCACACTTCCATTTCAACTGGCTCTCTCCCGTCAAAATCCGGCGCACTCTCATCGCCGGAAGCAGCAAGATGGTAGTCTACGACGACATCGAGCCGACCGAGAAGATTCGCGTCTACGATAGCGGCGTGACCTCGACGCGCGATGCGCGCTCAGCTGATAGGGAAGATGCTTACCGCACGCTCGTCAGCTACCGCACGGGCGACGTGTGGGTTCCCAAGCTCGATTCGACCGAAGCCCTGCGTTACGTCTGCGAGGAATTTCTGTCGGCCATCCGAGAGAAGCGTCGGCCTCTGACCGACGGCCTGTCGGGCTTGCGCGTCGTGCGTCTGCTCGAAGCGGCGCAGCAGTCGATTAATCAGGGCGGTCGTCAGGTCAGGCTTTAGACCGGACGAGCGGCTCGCACGTCGCCGCCCGGCAAAACGAAAGTCTCCCCCGCGTCTGTGGTTGGCTACGTCATACTTTTCATCAAACCGGCTGGAGACGACCCTCGACAGCCGCAGGACAAAGGAAGGAATAATGAAGGCTCTATCTTTGAAATCAATCGTGCTCGCGCTCGTCTCGCTTCTCGTCGCCACAAGCGCCGCCGTCGCCGATGTCAAAATCAAGACCCGAACCACGACGCAGATGGATTCGGCCTCCAGCGCGGGGCGGAATCATTCCGCCGAGAGCACCGTCTACATCAAGGGCGCGCGCCAGCGCACCGAGAGCGGCGGCAACGCCAATGCGAGCATTCTTCAGTGCGACCTCAAGCGCTACGTCAACCTCAACGACAGCGACCGGACGTACACCGTCATGTCGATGATGCCGACGACAGCCGGAGCCTCCGGCGAGAGAACGGGGCGCACCGGGCAGCCCCCCGCGACGGGCGCGCCGCGTCGAGGCGGCGTCATCAACGTGACGAACACTACCACCGACCTCAAGGAGACGAAGCGATTTCCGCAATTCGGCAACGTCCTTGCGCGCCACTATCGCATCGAGACCGTGATGGAATCCTCGCCCGAAGCCTGCAACCAGATGAACATGCGTATGGTCAGAGACGGCTGGTACGCAGACATTCAGGCCGACTTCAGTTGCGACATGAGCGCCCTGTCCGCGCGGGCACTACAGATGACCCGACCCGACTGCCTCGACCGTCACGAAGCCAAAAACATAGGCCCCGCCGTCAGAGGCTACGCGCTTTATGAGACGACGACCACCACCATGAACATGAACGTCATGGGACGTTCAATCTCAAACACCTACACTTCGACGACCGAAGTCCTCGAAATCAGCAGCGCGCCCCTGAGCGCCGCGCTCTTCGACGTGCCCGCCGGTTACACCGAGCGCAGAGAGGGCGGCGTCAACACGAGCGCAGGCAATGACGACGACGACGACGATGACGACACCTCTTCGACGGGCACAGGGATAAGCGCGGGCGCGGGCGGCAGCGCTTCGAGCGGCGGTCGCGCGTCGAACGCGGGGACGAATATGAATCGAACGACGACGACGAGCGCCGCCGCGCTGGGGCCGAAGCGCGAAGGTGTTGTGCGTATCGGCGTGCCTCTGCCGAGGGCGACAGCCGGTGAGGGCTTGGACGCGCAGACGCTCGCCGCCGCCGTCCGTAACAGCCTCGTCAATGCTCTGAGGGGAGACGCGGTCGAGGTCGCGCCGCTCGACGCGCAAATCCCCGCGCTCATCGAGGCCGAAGCCAGAGAGAAGCAGTGCGACTACATTCTCTTCACCAACGTCGCGCACAAGAAGGGCGGAGGCGGAGGCTTCGGCGGCTTTATGAGGAAGGCCGCGCCGGTCGTCGGCGTCGTGCCGATGGGCGGCGGAACTGCCGGTGCGGTTGCGAGCACGGTCGCTTCGACCGCCGTCTACACCGCCGCCGAGATTTCCTCGTCCATCAAAGCCAAAGACGAAATCACGCTCGACTACCGTCTGACGACCGCCGCCAACACTTCGACGCCCGTCACGACCAAGACGCTCAAAGGCAAAGCCAAGTCCGACGGCGACGACGTGCTCTCGCCGCTCGTCGAACAGGAAGCGACTGCCGTCTTAGCTGTCGCCGCGAAGAAGTAACGCCTCCTGTCCGAGCCAATTCAAACAGGGATGGACAGGATAGACAGGATTGAAGGCAAAAGGAAAAAGGCAAAGGGCAGAGGTGAAGCATAAATCACAAGTGGTTTCCGCTTCACTTTTACCTTTTACCTTTTTACCTTTGCCTTTCTTTTATCCTGTTCATCCTGTCCATCCCTGTTAATTTTCTTCGATGTCTTCTACGGGCAAAAGAATGAAAGTGCCTCTCTTAGACCTGCACGCGCAGTATGCCGTCCTGCGCGAAGAGATTGGCGCGGCGGTCGGGCGCGTGCTGGAGTCGCAGGCGTTTATCATGGGCGCAGACGTGCGGGCGCTCGAAGAGGAAGTTGCGCGGTATTCGCAGGCTCGCCACGCCATCGGCTGCGCGTCGGGCTCGGATGCGCTGCTGCTGGCGCTGATGGCGCTCGGAGTCGGCGCGGGCGACGAAGTTATCACTTCGCCCTACAGTTTCTTCGCCACCGCCAGCGCCGTCACGCGTCTCGGCGCTCGCCCTCGCTTCATCGACATCGACCCCGATACCTACAACCTCGACACGAGCCTCGTCGAATCGGCCATCAACGAGCGCACGCGCGCCGTCATGCCCGTCCACCTCTACGGCCAGTGCGCGCCGATGGACGAGCTGAACGAGACGGCGCGGCGGCACAATCTCGCGGTCGTCGAAGACGCGGCACAGGCCATCGGCGCTGAAGAGCGCGGACGCCGCGCGGGCTCTCTGGGCGACATCGCCTGTTTCAGTTTCTACCCGACGAAGAATCTCGGCGGCGCGGGCGACGGCGGCATGCTCACGACCGACGATGACGAACTGGCCGAGCGTCTCAGGGTGCTGCGCGTACACGGCGGCGAGACGAAGTATCATCATCGAGTGGTCGGCATCAACAGCCGCCTCGACACGCTGCAAGCCGCCATCCTGCGCGTCAAGCTGCCCTATCTCGACGGCTGGTCTGCCGCGCGCATCGCCAACGCCGCGCGCTACCGAGAGCTTTTCGCCGACGCCGGACTCCTCGAAGAAGTCGGCCTGCCAACGGTGCGCGAAGGCGTGCGACACATTTTCAATCAGTTCGTCATACGGATTCGAGACGGCAGGCGCGATGCGCTGCTGGAGCACTTGAAGAGTGAGGGAATCGGCGCGGAGGTTTACTACCCCGTACCGCTTCACATGCAGGAATGCTTCCGCTATCTCGGCTACCGCGAAGGCGACCTGCCCCACTCCGAGCAAGCCGCACGCGAAACCCTCGCCCTCCCTATCTACCCGGAGCTGAGGGCAGAGCAGCAACACCACGTCGTCGATTCCATCAGAAGCTTCTTTGAGAAATGATGAATGCGGAATGAAGAATGATGAGTGAAAGACAGAAAGCAGTTTGTCTTCAATTCATCATTCCTCATTCCGCATTCATCATTTCCTAATTCACTCCCCAGCCGCCGACGGTGGAGACGGCTTTGCCTTCGTGTTGGGCGGTGAGTTGTTCGCGGCGGGCGAGCATCAGGTCGTGATCGACCATGAGCTTGACGAGCGATTTGAAATCGACCTTCGGCTCCCAGCCGAGAACGGTGCGCGCTTTCGTCGCGTCGCCCAAGAGCAAATCTACTTCGGCCGGGCGATAGTAGCGCGGGTCGATTTCGACGTACTCGTGCCAGTCGAGGTCGAGATAGCCGAAGGCTTCGTCCAGAAACTCCCTGACGGAATGCGTCTCGCCGGTCGCCACGACGTAGTCGTCCGGCTCTTCGGCCTGCATCATCAGCCACATGGCTTCGACGTAGTCTCTGGCGTAACCCCAGTCGCGGCGCGCGTCGAGGTTGCCGAGGTAGAGCTTGTGCTGGAGGCCGAGCTTGATGCGCGTGGCCGCGCGCGTGATTTTGCGCGAGACGAAGGTCTCGCCCCGGCGCTCGGATTCATGGTTGAAGAGGATGCCGTTGCAGGCGAACATGCCGTAGGATTCGCGGTAGTTGACGGTGATGTAATAGGCGTAGGCTTTGGCGCAGGCGTATGGCGAGCGCGGGTGAAAGGGCGTCGTCTCGCGCTGCGGCGTCTCGACCACTTTGCCGTAAAGCTCCGAGGACGACGCCTGATAGAACTTCGGAGAGATGCCGACTTCACGAATCGCTTCAAGGAGTCGAACAGTGCCGAGCCCCGTCACTTCGGCGGTGTACTCGGGCACGTCGTAGCTGACGCGGACGTGCGACTGCGCGCCGAGGTTATAGATTTCGTCGGGCTGAGTTTTTCGCAGGACGGTGTTCAGAGAGCTGGAATCGTTCAGGTCGCCGTAGAACATCCGCAGGCGCGTGTCCGGCTCGTGCGGGTCTTGATAGAGATGCTCGATGCGGTCGGTGTTGAAGGAGGATGAGCGGCGCACGATGCCGAAAACTTCGTAGCCTTTTTCCAGAAGCAGCTCGGTCAGAAAAGAGCCGTCCTGCCCCGTGATGCCGGTGATTAATGCGCGTTTTGCCATTGTCGATGTGATTTCCTTAAGATGAATAAGCGGTCAGCTTGTCAGCCGTTCAGCCGTTCAGCCAGAAAGTCTGGAGCCTGAAGTCCTGAGTCGGAAACAGGACTCATGCTATTGGATTGGCTGAGTGCTGACAAGCTGATGGCTGATAGCTGTCTGCTCACAAGGTTTGATACCATAACTAAAGAGAAGCGTTTGAGCAAGCCGGGAAGAGAAGCAAGGCGGGCGACAAACGCGCGCTTTGTGAGTATGATTTACCGTTAATCGTCGGGGGTGCGCCCGGCGCGGCGCGTTTTCTCTCAATTTAGAAATCAAGGAAGAATCGGGTGAATTAAGAATGGCAACCTCTGTCAAAGATTTTCCATATCGTCGCGTCGTCGTCACGGGCGGCGCAGGCTTTCTCGGTCGTTACGTGGTCGAAAGATTGAAAGACCTGCCGGGCGTCGAAGTGTTCGTCCCGCGCAGTCGTGATTACAACCTAGTCGAAGGCGCAGACGTTCAGCGTATGCTCGACGACGCGCGCCCCGAAATGGTTATTCATCTCGCGGCAGTGGTCGGCGGCATCGGTCACAATCAGAAGAATCCGGGTCGCTTCCTCTACGAAAATCTGATGATGGGCACGCAGCTCATCGAGCAGTCGCGCCTGCGCGGCGTCGGGAAGTTTCTCGCTTTGGGTACGGTCTGCGCGTATCCGAAGTTCACGCCCGTCCCCTTCAAGGAAGACGACATCTGGAACGGCTACCCCGAAGAGACCAACGCGCCTTACGGCCTGGCGAAAAAGATGATGCTCGCGCAGGTGCAAGCCTACCGAGAGCAGTACGGCTTCAACGGCATCTTCCTTCTGCCCGCGAACCTCTACGGCCCCGGCGATAACTTCGACCTCGAAACCTCCCACGTCATCCCCGCGCTGATACGCAAGTGCGTCGCGGCGCGGCGCGAGAGCCGACCCTCCATCGAAGCCTGGGGCACGGGCGACGTGTCGCGCGAGTTTCTCTACGTCGAAGACTGCGCCGACGGCATCCTGCGCGCGGCTGCCGCCTACGACGAAAGCCTGCCCGTCAACATCGGCAACGGGCGCGAAGTCTACATCAACGATTTGGTCGAAACTATCGCGCGCCTCACAGGCTTCGAGGGCGAGATTCACTGGCAGCCGAGCCGTCCCAACGGCCAGCCCAAGCGCCAGCTCGACACCACCCGCGCCTTTGAGAAGTTCGGCTTCCGCGCCCAAACCTCCCTCGAAGACGGCCTCCGGCGCACCATCGACTGGTACGAGAAGCAGACGATGGACGATGGAAGGCGGACGATGGACGATAGACCATAGACGATGGCCGGAAATTGTTCTGGAAGAAAGCTCTCGACGTAGTTAACGACAGTCCATCGTCTATCGTCCATCGTCCATCGTCTGTTATGGTCTATCGTCCGCCGTCCGCCGTCCGCCGTCCGCTATGAAACTCAGCATCATCACGCCCTCTCTGAATCAGGCGAAGTTTCTGGAAGAGACCATCCGGTCGGTGCTTGAGCAGAATTACCAGCCGCTCGAATACATCATTATCGACGGCGGAAGCACGGACGAGAGCGCGGAGGTGATTCGGCGCTACGAAGACCGGCTCGCCTACTGGGTGAGCGAGCCCGACGCCGGTCAGCCCGACGCCATCAACAAGGGACTCCGGCGCGCTACCGGAGACATCGTCGCCTACATCAACAGCGACGACCTCTACCAGCCCGGCGCGTTCGCCGCCGTCGCGGACTATTTCCGGCAGCACCCCGCTTGCGAATGGCTCTGCGGCGATACGATTTTCTTCAGCGACGGCGAAGAGCAGAAATCCCTCGTCGTAGCGAACGTGCCCGAGTCTGCGGCTCACTGTCTGTCATGGGCATACAGAGCGCCGCAGCCCGGCATGTTCTGGCGGCGCGAGCTGCTCGCCCGAGGCTTCGACAATCGCTGGCGCTACTGCTTCGACCACGAGCTATACGTCCGCCTGCTCCTCGCCGGACACCGCTGCGAGCATCTGCCTCGCACGCTCGCCGCCTATCGCCTGCATCCTTCGAGCAAGACCGTCGCCGAAGGCGACCTCTTCGCCGGAGAGTTCGACCGCATAGCCGAGATTTACGAACCTCAACTGCGCGGCGCTGGCCGACGCTGGAGCGCCGCCACCAGATTTCTGCGTCGCTCCTTCGCCGCCAGTGAAGCCGGAGACAAGCTCGACGCCGCCGCCTACCTGCTCAAAGCCCTGCTCGTCCATCCCGAATCTCTCAGCAAACGCCCCTTCTGGGGCTGCCTCCGCCGGGTCGTCCAACCGAGGCCGACAGCGCGAGCATGAGCGGTCTAATCAAACGTTAGATGCTTTTTCTCTCTTTAATGCGAACACATCATGGTAAGCTGAAAAATCAAACTGTCCTGATTGTAAGGAGCTAACAGGATGGCGGAGGCAATTCCATGTGCTACCTGCGGACGGCTTAATGAGCTTCACCTTAAGAAGTGTCCCAGATGTGGGCGCTCACTTACAGGTACTCGTATCAAGAGATTGTTCTTTGGTTCTTCCAAGCAATCACGTTCAGTCTCGATGAGTGCTCAAGCTGCATCATCTACAAGTTTAGTTCCGTGTCCTGATTGCGGAAAGCCCTGCTCTCCTGCCGCCGCTGCCTGCCCGAATTGTGGCCGCCCCTTTCGACGGGAAAGAACGCAGCGTCAGTTAAGTGGTTGTAGCCTGTTCGTCATTATAGTTCTGGCACTGCTTGCGGTTTTCTTAATCGTTGCTGTGGTAATGGAGCTTGATAGAGAAGCAGAGCGGTTATACGGGCCAGAAATTCACGGGAGGCCAAGATAAGGCATTGCAATGATCTATCTACGCCGCATCTAACAACGGCATGCACCCGACCCGCACCAGCATGGATGTCGTCCGCAAGATTGAAGGCTGCTCGCAGTTGCCTGCGGGCGGGTGATGCCGGGCGTTAGATGCTTACGTTACCGTGTGCTAGTATGCGTTCATTTGGAGGCAGGGGTCGGATGAAATCCATCAAAATCATTATCGAAAAGCACGCGGACGGATACGTCGCTTACCCGCTCGGACTCAAGGGTGTGGTGGTTGGCGAAGGTGATTCTTACGAAGAGGCTCTGGCTGACGTGAAGTCAGCCATCAGCTTCCACGTCGAGACGTTTGGGGCAGAGGCTCTGGAGGATGAATCGCCCGTGCTGGAAGCCTTCATCGCGGAAGCCGGGGTTGCAGCGTAGTGTCGAAGTTTCCCGTCGATGCGCCGAAGAGTAGAGTCATAAAAGCATTAACGGTTCTCGGCTTTCGGGTGGTGAATGAAGAGAAATGAGATGGAAACTATTGAGCTAACACTTGATGAATCATTATTGGCGGAAGTTGACCGCGTGACGCAGAAACTGGCGATGACGCGCGGCGATTTTGCTCGTCTTGCTTTGGAAATGGCGTTGAGAAATCAGAAAACAATCGCGCGGGAACAGCAGCACGCTCAAGGCTACGCTCGGAATCCAGTCAAGCCGGAAGAATTTGACGATTGGGAGTCGGAGCAGGTCTGGAGTGAGTTGTGAGACAAGGGGATGTCTATTGGTATACATTCCGCGCTCCCGACAAGCGTCGCCCGGTACTGATTCTGACACGCAGCTCGGCTATTCCCTTCCTGACCGGCATCACTATTGCGCCAATCACAACCACAATTCGTGGTATTCCGTCAGAAGTCCTACTCACGCCGACAGAAGATGGAATGTTTGCGGATTGCGTGGTGAATACGGACAACGTTCAGACCATCCAGAAGGCTAAATTCGCATGAGATTAGTCCTCTTATTCATCGCATGCTTGCTGGTCGTGGGGGTCGTATCAACTATCATAGGGCTGGTCACCGGATTCGTGCCGGGCATCTTACCCGTCATCATAGCGACGACGCTTCTGACGGCGGCGGTGAACAACAGGCTGGAGTCGCGGAGGATAAAGAAAGAGCTGGAGCGAGAGGGACTGGAATAGTTGAAGCTTACCGCTTCCGTCTTCCGAGTTGCATTTCATAATGATTCAAACACTTCGTCATTTGCGTCACATCGTCGATTGGAATTTGCGGGGCAAGCCTGCGCCGCCGCCGCACGTCGTCAAGCAGCGCGCAATCAAGAGCTATCAGAAGCGTTTCGGGTTGCAAGTCTTCGTCGAGACGGGAACTTATCTGGGCGAGATGATTGATGCACTGAAGTCGAGCTTCAGGGAGCTTTACTCGATTGAGTTGAGCGAGGAACTTTACGGGAGAGCCGTCCAAAGGTTCGCCGCCGACGCGCACGTCCGAATCATGCAGGGCGATAGCGGCGACGTGCTGCCCCGTATCCTCGAAAGAGTCTCCGAGCCGTGTCTCTTCTGGCTCGACGGTCATTTCTCCGGCGGCATCACGGCGCAGGGCGCGCTCGATTTTCCGATTCTCAAAGAGCTTGAGCACATCGGACGGCACACGGTTAAAAATCACGTCATCCTCATCGACGACGCGCGCTTCTTCTCTGGAGAGATGGATGCGCCCGACCGCGCGCAGATTTCGGCGAGCCTGCGCGAAATCAATCCGGCCTACCGCATCGAAGAGAAGGACGACATCATCAGGGCGTTCGTCGGATAGAGGCGCGCGCGCGCAAGGGTTCGCCCGCGAGGGAACAGAGAGTCGATTCAGATGTTCAGGGGTTTGATAAAAAAGGCCATCGGCCTCTACCTGCTTCCTTTGAGGGGCAACGATAAGCTCTTCTACTACGTCAAGGGCACGTTCTTCACCGACGGCACGGAGCATCTCTACTGGGCGACGCGCTACATCAAGCGACGCGGCGGCGGCGTCCCGAAAGATTCCATCATCATCGACGTGGGCGGCTTCAACGGCGGGACGGCTCTCTACTTCGCCTCGCAGTTCGAGGGGTTGAAGGTCTATTGTATCGAGCCCAACAGCAAGATGCTGCCGTCGCTCAAAGAGGTGGAAGCGGCGAACGAGCGTATTCGTGTGCGAAACATCGCGCTCGGCGCGGCGCGCGGCGAAGCGACGCTGCACGTCACTTCAAACGACCTCTCTTCTTCGCTGAACGAGCTGAGCGCGGAGGAGCTCCGGCGCACGCCCGAGTCGTTTCAGGAGATGCTCAGGGAAGAGCGTTCGATACAGGTGAGAGTCTCGACGCTCGACGATGAGTTTGCCGACGCGCCGCCGGTGCTTCTGATTAAGCTCGACACGCAGGGGACGGAGCTGGACATCCTGAAGGGCGGAACTGAAGTTTTGCGGAAGACGAAGTTCGTGCTCGCAGAGATGAACAACCACCGTTTCTACAAGAACACCTGCCAGTATTACGAGGTGGACGAATACCTGCGCGGGCGCGGTTTCCGGCTGGTCGATGTGGTCGTCTCCTATCGAGGCGACGACGGAGTGACGGAGTATGATGCTCTGTATGAAAACTTAAGCTTATGATTGTCGTCGCCAGCAAGCCGGGACAGCTAGCCAACCTGCTCTTTCTCTCCGCCCAATTCATCGCCTGCGCGCGAGAGAACCATTTCACTCTCGTCAACCCCGCCTTTGAAGATTACGCGCGCTACTTCGAGACGACCCGCCGCGACCTCTTCTGTCGCTACCCGCCGCGCGAGTCTATGCTTCCCGCAACCGCCGCGCTCAGGAAGATTCTTTATCGCACCTGTTATTACGCGGCGCGCGTGCTGGTGAGAAGCCGCGTCGAGACGAGATTTCTTCGAGCCATCGCGCTCGATTGGGAAGAGCGGTTCAACCTGGGCGACGCCGAGTTTCGCGCCTCGCTCGCCGCGAGGCGACAACTCATCTTCGCGCAGGGGTGGCTCTTTCGAGACGACGAGGCCGTGAGCAGGCAGGCCGGGGAGGTTCGGAAATTTTTCGAGCCATTGGCAGAGCACCGCGAGCGCGTCGCGTCGCTCGTCGCCGAAGCGCGCGGGGGCGCGGACGTGCTCGTCGGCGTGCACATCCGGCAGGGCGACTACCGGACACATCTGGGCGGGCGATACTTCTACGAGCTTGAGGTTTACGCATCGCTGATGGAGCGCGTCGCGGCGACGCTCGGCGCAGAAGGCCGCCGCGTCAGGTTTCTCATCTGCTCGAACGAGCCGCAGGAGGGCGATGCGCTCTCGCGCTTGAGCTGGACGGCGGGCACAGGCCATCTCGTCGAAGACCTCTACGCGCTCGCCGCATGCGATTACATCCTCGGGCCGCCGAGCACTTTTACGATGTGGGCTTCCTTCTACGGCGAAGTCCCGCTCTACTTCGTCGAAGACCCCGAGCGCACGCCGCGCACGGAAGATTTCGTCGTCTGCGACCCGGCGAGTTTTCGTTCGCCGACCGATACGGGCATCGTCTCCGCGCAGGCCGGGAGAGAGGCGAAGGTCTCAGCTTGACGTTGGAACTCAAAGAGGATGCACGCGAGCTTTCGTGCGTTTCGCTCGTCGTCCCCGTGCGCGACGAGGCGGCGACGATTGGAGAGCTGCTCCGGAGCATCGCGGCGCAGACGCGCCGACCCGACGAGGTAGTCTTCGTCGATGGCGGAAGCCGCGACGAGACGGTGGCGCTGCTCAGAGATGCGAGCGCAGTCGTCGGCGCGCGTGTGCGCGTCGTCGAGGCGGGCGATGCGACGCCGGGGCGTGGCCGCAACGTCGGCATCGAAGCGGCGCGCTGCGAGTGGATTGCTTTGACGGACGCGGGCAATCGTCTTGAGCCGGATTGGCTTGAGCGTCTGCTCGAAGTCGTGCAGAAAGACGAGTCAATCGAGGTCGTCTACGGCAACTACGAGCCGGTCACGTCCACTTTCTTCGAGCGCTGCGCGGCACTGACTTATCCCGCGCCGAAGCATCTGCGCGAGGGCGAATTGATGCGCGCGCCCTTCATCGCTTCGTCGCTTTTGAGGCGCGAGGTGTGGCGCAGGGTAGGCGGGTTTCCAGACCTTCGCGCCGCAGAGGATTTGATGTTCATGGAGGCCGTCGAGCGCGAAGGCTTCCGCACGGGCTGGGCTCCGCGCGCGACCGTCCACTGGCAACTGCGCCCGACGCTCGCGAGCACCTTTCGCAAGTTCGTGCTCTACTCGCGCCACAACGTCTGGGCTGGCCGACAGCGTTTCTGGCATTACGGCGTCGCAAGGCAGTACGCGCTGGCCGCGCCCTTCCTTCTGCTCGCCATCGTGCACAGCGCCTGGTGGCTTCTGCTTCCCGTCGCGGGCGTGCTCGCGCGGGCGGCCAGGAGCATCTGGCGTCGCAGGGAAGGAAGAAGCATCCTCTGGGCTCTCAACCCGGCGCAACTGGCGGGCGTGACGCTTCTGATTCTGACTATCGACCTCGCAACCTTCATCGGCTGGGCGCAGGCTCGACTTCGGACGCCGCCCGAGCACGCCGCTCAAGCGACGGCGACGGGAAAGTCGGGGTCTGAAAGTTTCAGCGAGACGAGACTCAGACGAAATCCGACGAAGCAGGATGATTAACCGGGTGAATTCCTATCCTAACCGCGAGGCGACGACAAAGCATGACGCTTAAAGGCAGGCGCGTGCTCTTCATCTCGTACAACGGCATGCTCGACCCGCTCGGGCAGAGCCAGGTTATCCCTTACCTGCGCGAGCTGAGCGAGCGCGAGGGCGTGCGTTTCACTCTGCTCAGTTTCGAGCGCGAGGCCGCTTTCGGAGACGAGGGCGAAGCGCGCTCGCAGGAGTTGAAGATAGAACTGTCGGCGCGCGGGATAGAGTGGCATCGGATGCGTTATCATCGACGCCCGTCGCTTCCCGCAACCGTCTACGATGTGCTCGCGGGCACGCGCTACGCGAAGCGGCTCGTGCGCCGAAACAGAATCGAGCTGGTACACGCGCGTAGCCACATCCCCGCGACGATGGCGCTCGCCCTTAAGCGAGACCTCGGGACACGGATGATTTTCGACGTGCGCGGGCTGCTGGCCGAAGAGTATCGGGACGCCGGACACTGGCGCGCGGGGAGCTTCAAGTATCGCCTGACGAAACGAATGGAGCGGCGCGCGTTTGCCGCCGCCGACGGCGTAGTCACTCTCACCGAGCGCATCTGGGAGATAATCAGGGATTGGGATGGCTTACGCGGTCGAGCGGTCGCGCATCAGGTGATTCCGTGCTGCGCCGACCTTGAGCGTTTCCGCTTCGACGCCGTCGCGCGGCGAGAGAGACGCGCCGAGCTTAACTTGAGCAAGCGCTTCGTCCTCGTCTACAGTGGCTCGATTGGCGGCTGGTATCTCGAAGGCGAGATGTCCGACTTCTTCAAGGCTCTCAAAAGGGAGCGCCCCGACGCGCATTTTCTCTGGCTGACGCCCGGCTCGCACGAGCGCGTCGAAGCCCTGATGCGAGAGCGAGGACTGGAGCGCGAAAGCTACACGGTGCGCGCCGCGCCGTCCTCGGAGGTGGCCTCTTATCTCTCGGCGAGCGATGCGGGAATAGCTTTCATCAAGCCCTGTTTCTCGAAGCTCGCTTCGTCGCCGACGAAGACGGCCGAGTATCTGGCGTGCGGTCTGCCGGTCGTCCTCAACGTGGGCGTGGGCGATAGCGACCTGCTGGTGACGCGTGAAAGAGTCGGCGCGCTCGTCGCGGAGTTCACGACCGCCGAATACGCGCGTGCTTCCGCGCTCGTCCGTTCGATGTCTGAAGAGCGCGAAGCGACGCAAAGGCACGCGCGCGAAGTAGTCGAGCGGCTCTTCGACGTGCGGAGGGTGGGGCTCGAAGGCTACGCGCGCCTCTACGAAGAGGTGCTCGGGTGAGAAGCTTCGAGGCGTCGGGTTTGAAAAGCATCGGAGCGCGCGGCTCGAAGAGGCTTCGAGGCGGGCGCGTCGAGCAGTTGAGGAAATCTGTCGGGTCGGAAGGTAGTGCGAAAATTGGGGGGCGAGTGCTGGCTATTCTGAGAAGACTTGAGCCTGTTCATCGACGCCGCGCCGTGCGTTTGCTCGGGGCGGCCATCTGCCTGCACATGCTGCTCACGGCCTGCGTCTTTTTTAGCGGCAGGCTGGGGCTGCTTCCGAGCTTCTTTGAAGTGAACGGCATCGCGGTCGCGTCCGACGGTTTCGTCTATCACCCGGAGGCGATTGCGCTCGTCGAAATGCTCGGCTCGGAAGGATTCAATGCGTGGCTCGACGCGCCCTCGCCCTTTCACCTGAAACTCTATTCGCTCTCCTACGCGCTCCTTCACCGTCTCTCCGGCTTCAACATTCTAAGCGCCGAGCCGCTCAACCTTTTTTACTATCTGGCGATTATCTGGCTGGTCTTCCGTCTGGGGCGCGAGGCGTTCGACCGGCGAGTCGGCTTTCTGGCCGCCGTCGCCGTCGCGCTGTGGCCTTCCTTTCTGCTGCACACGACGCAGCTTTTGAAAGACCCGCTCTTCATCGCCTCGATGCTCTCGCTCATGCTGGTGCTCGCGGGCTGGCTTCGACGCGAGCATTCGTGGCGAAAGGGTCTATTGCTCGGCGCGGCGGGGGGCGGGGCGAGCGCGCTCTTGTGGCTTGTGAGAAGCGAGATGTGGGAGGTGGTGCTCGCCATCATCTCGCTCGGCGTCGGGCTGCTCGTCGTGCGCCAGCTTCTCGAACGACGAATGCTGAGGGGCAACGCGGCCGGGGCATGCGTGCTCGTCGTCCTCGCCCTGAGCGTTCCCCGGGTGATGAAGACTTACGAGCCGTTCGGCGCTTATCGCGCGACGGATACGGGGGGCGTGACGCAGGTCGAAGAGACGAAAAACGTAAACGAGCGCGACGCCGCGAGCGGCCTCGAACAAATCAGGGCGAGCGAGGCGTCGGCTGCCGGAGGGCAGACTCTCTGGCTGAGACTCTGGCGAAAGCCGCAGGCGCTGGCCGCGCGCATCGGCGGCATTCGACGCAAGTTCATCGTCGAGTATCCGAGCGCCACCTCGAACATAGACACCGAGGTTCGCTTCCAAGACCTCGGAGGCTTCCTGCGCTACGTGCCGCGCGCCGTCGTCATCGGCTTCTTCGCGCCTTTCCCCGATATGTGGTTCGTCAAGAAAGCGCAGGTCGGACTGGCGGGCAGGATGTTCAGCGGACTTGAGACCATCGCCATCTACGCCTGCGAGGCTCTGGCCGTCTTCGGCCTTTGGCGACGAAGGCGACATCTGCCCGCGTGGCTGCTCGTGCTGGCGGCGGCGGTCGGCGTCGCTTCGCTCGGCATCGTCGTCGTCAACATCGGCACGCTCTATCGCCTGCGCTACGTTTTCTGGATGCTCGTCGTCATCCTCGGCGTTGACGGCGCGATGCAGCTTCGCCGGAGGGGCTCGGCGACGAACGCGGCGGATGATTTGCCGCGCGGCGCGCGTGAGTTGTAGTCTGAGACAAAAGGCCGAGCTTTCGGTGCGAGAGAGATAAGAAGATTATTTAGCGTGAACACAGTCGAGCAGGTGCAGAGAGTCCGCGACTTCTGGGGCGCGTTTACGAGCGCGTCAACTAACCGGAAGATTTTCGGCGCGGCGGCCATCGTCGCCTTGCTGACCGGGCTGGTCAAGCTGGCGGCGGTCGTCAAGGAATTGGTCGTCGCATGGAGATTCGGCACCGCCGACACGCTCGACGCTTTCTTCATCGCTCTGCTGATTCCTTCCTTCATCGTGACGGTCGTCGCGCGCTCCTTCAACCCCGTCTTCATCCCGGCCTACATCCTCGCGCGCGAGCAGGAGGGCGCAGAGCGCGCCGAGCGGCTGCTCGCGGGCGCGAGCCTCTGCATGGGAGGGCTGCTCGTCGCTATGACGCTCGTCATCGTCTTCGGCGCGCCCGCTTACCTGCCTTATCTGGCCTCCGGCTTCGGCGCGGAGAAACTGAAACTGACGGAGCAGTTGCTCGTCATCACGTCGCCGGTGATTCTTCTGAAGGGCGTAGTTTCGCTCTGGTCGGCGGTCTTGAACGCGGGCGAGCGTTTCGCGCTGGCGGCGCTCTCACCCGTCGTCACTCCGGTCGTCACCATTCTCTTCCTCGTCCTGAGCAGGGAGAAGGGCGTCTTCGCTCTGGCCGACGGGCTGGTGTGGGGCGCTCTGTTGGAGATGCTTCTGGTGGGCGCGGCCTTACGGCGCAAAGGCGTTCACCTGCTGCCGAGGTGGCACGGGTTGGACGCGTCGCTGCGCGGCGTCATCAGCCAGTACGCGATGATTCTCGTCGGCGTGCTGCTGCTCAATAGCGCCGATTTGGTTGACCAGTCGATGGCCGCCGTGCTTGAGCCGGGCAGCGTCTCGGCGCTCAATTACGGGAAGAGAATCAACGGCTTCCTCGTTGACCTGACGGCTGTCGCCCTGAGCACCGCCGCCATTCCGTACTTCTCGAAGCTCATCGCCGACCGCGACTGGGAAGACCTCCGGCAGACTTTGAAACGCTCGCTCCTGATGATTTTCGTCCTCACCGTGCCTCCCTCGCTGATGTTCTTCGTGCTCTCGGAGTTCATCACGCGCGCTCTTTTTCAGAGAGGGTCGTTCACGGCGGAAGACACGGCGCTGGTGGCGCGCGTGCAGGCGCTCTACGTCTTGCAGATACCTTTCCACGTCGCCGGTATTCTGATGGTGCGTTTGATTTCGACCATGCAGAAGAATCACGTGCTGATGTGGGCTTTCGGCGTCAACCTCGTCGTCAACATCATTCTCAACTATCTCTTTATGAAATGGCTCGGCGTGGCCGGGATAGCTCTGGCAACGTCGTGCGAGTATTTCCTTTTGTTCCTGTTCGCCTCCTTTTTTCTCTACAGGCAGTTGAACGGCAGGGTCGATGAATCGTGAAGGCGAAAAATGTCGCCTCCTGCGAAGCTTTCTCTGGCAGCTTTCTTTGCCGCCGCAGGCTTTCGCAGGGTTTCTTTGATGAGCGGTCTTTAGGTTTTTATGTTGAGAGTGCTTGGCCTCGCTTCGTATCCGTTGGAAGCGGCGGCGACGCGTTACCGGCTTGAGCAGTACGTCGCGCCGCTCGCGGAGCGCGGCGTCCGGCTGGAAGTCCGACCGTTCATAGATTCGCGTCTCTTCAAGTCGCTCTACCGGCGAGATGAGCTGTCGCGAAACGTCCTGAGGCTGGCGGGCGCATCGCTGGCTCGCCTGCGAGACGCGTGGGCGGCGCGGCATACGGACGTGCTGCTGGTGCAGCGCGAGGCGATGATATTCGGGCCGCCCGTCGTCGAGTGGCTGGCGACGAGGCTCGGGGGCTGTCCGCTCGTGCTCGACTTGGACGACGCGACCTACGTCGCCTACACGAGCCCGACCTACGGGCGTTTGGGGAGCGCGCTGAAGTGGTTCGGCAAAACCGACGACCTGATTCGCTGGGCGCAGGTGGTGACGTGCGGCAATCGCTCGATTGCCGAGTACGTCGAGAGCCGGGGCGCTCGCGCCGTGCTGATTCCGACGGTGGTCGATACGGAGCGTTTCCGCCCGCCCGAGCAGGTCGCAGCGCGCGAGGCCGACGGCGAGCCGCCGACGCTCGGCTGGATTGGCACGCATTCAACCTTCCCTTATCTGGAATCCATCTTTCCGGTCTTGCAGAGGCTTGCGCGGCGTCACAGCTTTCGTCTAAAAGTAGTCGGCGCGGGGCGCGAGAGCATAAGGCTAGAGGGCGTCGAGGTGGAGAGTTTGGAGTGGAACCTGGAGCGCGAGATTAGCGATTTTCAGTCGTTCGACGTGGGGCTCTATCCGATTGTGTGGAGCGATTGGGCGACGGGCAAGTCGGGCTTCAAGTCGATTCAGTACATGGCCGTCGGCGTGCCTTTCGTCGCCACGCCCATCGGCGCTTCTGCCGAAATCGGCGAAGAGGGCGTGACGCATTTCGCCGCCCGGAGTGAAGACGAATGGCTCGACGCGCTCGAACGTCTCGTCTCGGACAAAGCTTTGCGCCGGAGGATGGGCGAAGCCGGACGCCGACACGCGCTTGAGCATTACACCGTCGCGGCGCAGGCCGACAAACTGGCCGACGCGCTTCGTCAGGCGGCGTCGAAACGCAGTCGTGCGGGCGACAATCTCAAGCCCTGAAGACAAGGCGGCTCGCGGACGAGTAACGAGATGGCAAAACAACCCGAGGCTTTGAAGGCAAGCGTCGCCGCAGGCACGCCGCAACATGCGTCGCCGAAGCAGGAGGCAGGCGAGGCCGAGGCCGCCGCTCCGGCGCGGCCTGCGCGTCGAGCCTCTTCGCGCTTTCGTCTCGCCGCGCTCGCCTTCGTCGCGCTTTTGCCCTCTTTCCTGAAACGCCCTTGCTACCGGCATCTTTTCGGCTACCGAATCGGGCGGCGCGTCTCCATCGGCTTCTCGCTCATCGACGCGCGTGAGTGCCGCATCGACGACGACGTGCGCATCGGTCATCTCAACGTCTGTCTCGGCGTCGGCAAGCTTTCCATCGGCGACAACGCGCGCATCGGTCATCTGAACATTTTTCGCGGCGGCGACGAGGTCAGAATCGGGCGCTACGCCGAAATTATTCGCATGAACGAAATCAACTCCATCCCCGACCCCGAGGTGGTCAACGCGATTGAGCCCGTCTTCGTGCTCGGCGACGCCAGCGTCGTCACCACCGGGCACAAGATAGACTTCACAGACCGCGTGGAAATCGGGCGGCGCACCATCCTCGGCGGGCGCAACTCTTCGCTCTGGACGCACAACCGGCAGCGCACGCGCCCCATCCTGATAGGCTCATTCAGCTACATCGGGTCGGAGATTCGCGTCGCGCCGGGCGGCGTGATACCATCACGCTGCATCGTCGGAATCGGAGCCGTCATCACCGGACAGTTGCAGGGCGAGAACTACCTCATCGGAGGCGTTCCAGCCAAGCCCATCAAAGAGCTGAGCGAGGAAGACCGTTTTCTCATCGAGCACAAGACGCGACCTGACCTGCCGGACGAACTCTAAAGAAAAGGCCGCCGCGATGAATGAGTTTTCAGTTTTGAGTTTTCAGTTTTCAGTAGAAGACACAAGCTCCTCTTCTGAAAACTGAAAACCGAACACTGAAAACTGCTCGAAGTTATGAAGTCTATTCTGGCAGCCGCATCGGTGGCGTTGGGTGTGTTGGTGGTAGCATTGTCGCCGGAGTACGGCGTCGGCGCGCTGCTGCTCTGCCTGATGCTGGGCTTTGTGGTCGTCGTCTGCATCAGCCAGTTAAAGATCGAGAGAGAGTTTCTGCTCCAACTGTTCATCGCCGGACTGCTGGTGAGAATCTTTGTCGGGACGCTGATTTTCTACTTCAACCTGCAAACTTTCTTCGGCGGCGATGCCTTCTCCTACGACTTTCTCGGCGACGTTCTGGCGCGCGTCTGGTACGGCGAGCTGCCCTATTCCATCTTCAAGCAATCGCTCGGCGTCTTTCTGACCAGAAACTGGGGCATGATTTACGTGGTCGGCGCAATCTACGCCCTCCTCGGTAAGAACATGCTGGCCGTGCAGTTCTTCAGCGCCATTTTGGGGGCGGCCACCGCGCCCATCATCTTCCTCTGCGCCCAGCACATCTACGGCAACCTGCGCGTCTCGCGCTTCTCGGCATACTTCATCGCCTTCTATCCGTCGATAGTCCTCTGGTCGTCGCAAGGGTTGAAGGACGGGCCGCTCGTCTTCCTTCTGGCGCTCTGCATGTATTCGACGCTCAAGCTGGGCGAGCATCTCAGCTTCAAGCATCTCGCCCTGCTGGCCGTCGCGCTCTTCGGCATCTTCACGATGCGCTTCTACATCTTCTACATGATGCTGGCGGCCATTGGCGGCTCCTATCTCATCGGCATCGGGAAGATGTCGGCGAAAAGCCTCGTGCGAAACTTCGTCGTGCTGATAGCCGTCGGGCTGTCGATGATGTATCTGGGCGTGCTGGGCTCTGCGGGGCGACAGTTCGAGGACTACGCGAATCTGGAGGCCATCCAGCGCAGCCGCTCCGACCTCGCCATCAGAGGCGAATCCGGGTTCGGCAAAGACGTGGACGTTTCGACGACCGGCGGCGCTCTCTCCGCCATTCCCCTCGGCATGCTCTATCTGCTGTTCGCTCCCTTCCCCTGGCAACTCGCTTCTCTTCGCCAATCCATCACCTTTCCAGAGATGGTCGTCTGGTGGGTCAGCTTTCCCGTCCTGGTGATGGGATTATGGTTCACGTTGAAATACAGGATGAGACAGGCGTTGCCAATCCTGATCTTCACGACGATGCTGACGTTGTCGTATTCGGTTTTTCAGGGGAAT
>DASWNP010000007.1:0-23975 GCA_036399175.1 Pyrinomonadaceae bacterium
CTGCGGCTTGTCCTGCTTGGGTTTGGAGCCTCCGCCCTTGCCTTTGTTCATGCCTGCCGTGCCGGGGTCTGGCTTTTCTTCTTCCTTTGGAATCTCTGTATCGAGCATCTGGACGAGTTCTAATTGCTCTTCGTCGGCGGCCACGGAAGCGGTGCGCTCGGCGCGGAAACGCTCAAGGGCGATGATGGTGCCCACGAGAGAGAAGATAAGAACGAAAGCGGTGAGAGTAGCGATGGCGACGTTACGCTGGGAGAAGAAGCGCCAGGTGAGAGAGCTGTAAGCAGAGGCGGTACGTTTGGAGAAGCCGAGGGGGTCGCGTTTGAATTCAGGCCAGGTGAGCTGGGATTGATGAGCGACTTCGCGGAGTTCTTTAGTCAGACGAGAGGTGAGCCCTTCGTCTGTGAGCATCGTCAGGTGATACTCGCCTCGTGCGTCTGGGGCGGCGTGGTTGTGTCTGTTCGGCAGAGCTTCCTGAATCAACATAGCTTTGAGCCTTTCGTGATAATCGAGCCAGTAGCTTTCTTCGGGCATGGAGGCTTGAGATGCACGGTCGAAGACGTGCAGAGTCTCGGCCAGCGAGCGGTATTGAGCCTGACAGGAGTGGCAGGCGCGCAGCTCTGTGAGCAGTCGAGTTTTTTGCGCGGCGTCGAGTTCGTCGAAGAGAAGATCGACGAGTCTTTCTTCCGTGTGCTGGCAATCGTGCATGGCTATCTCCAAAAGAACTTAACCTTTTTCACTAGCGGCGTAAGGGGCGACGCTATCGCTCGCGCCGACGCCGATGCCGAGATGCTGTCGCAGCTTCGAGACGGCGCGAAAGAGAGATTTCTTGACCGTTCCGGTCGAGCATCCGAAGGCTCTTGAAATCTCTTCGTATGTCATTCCCTCTCGATGCTTGAGCAGAAACATGAGGCGCGAGTGGGGCGTCAGCTCGCCGAGCGCACGCATGACGCGCTCGACGAGAATCTTCTGTTCGAGTCGGTCTTCGGCGTCGATGCCGGAGGCGGAAGCATGGAGGGTCGTCTCGTCGAGCGTCTCTAAATCTCTGAGGTCGATGTTTATCTTCTCGTCGCCGCTCATCACGGTCAGCTCCCGACGGTGGTTGAGAAAAGCGTTAATCGTTATCTGTCGAAGCCAGGTGTAGAAGCTGGCTTCGCCTCTGAATTTGCCGAGGCTTCGGAAAGCCCTGAGCCAGACTTCCTGCGAGAGGTCTTCGGCGTCGTGCGGGTTGCGGCAGTAGTGGAGCGCGAGCAGGTAGATGCGTCTCTGGTAACTCTTCGCCAACTCACAGAAGGCTTCCACGTCGCCGCTCTGTGCGCGCCCGACCAATTCGTGTTCGCTGGTGCTCAACTCGGATTCCCTTCGCGTCAGGTTGTTTCTATAGACACGCGGGGCGCAGATTTGGTTGGCAGGGAAATTTCAATTTCTTTAACTGTTTCAGTAGAACTTCTGTCGGGAGGGGGAGTTGCCTTGCAGGGGCAGTATGGCGTGACCTCCTTCGTAGCTCTGCCTATCATTCTCCGACGCGTAAAGCGCGCCGTAATTAAACTCACAATACAAAAAAGGGCGCTCCGAGTGAGCGCCCCTTGCCTGACCGTCGATTGCAACCCTCTACGGCTTTGGCCGTAGAAGAGAGTTGAAACCTGTAGCCGCCAGAGCACCAAGAGTGCACCATATGAACCATGTGCTGAAGGCTATGCGCGTTCCGCTCGTCGTCCACAGCATAAGCGGGTACTGCGCGACGAGCAGCACCAACACGCCGAGACCATTGGCGACCGATTCCGACAATCGTCGTCGAACGACTCGAAAGACAACGACTGAAGCCATGAGCCCTAGAGCATAGATCAAAACAGATGTAATCATGCTCATCACCTGTTAGTTGCTAAACATCGTGGGAATGGCGGCAACTGCCGCACCGACGCACCATCCGCCGACGCAGTGGAATGTCCATGGCCCGGCGATGCGGCAGGCGGCGGCGGCGCCAGCGCAACCAAATGCCACGTTCACTGCGTAACGCTGCACCTGCGGCGGCATCGGCGGATACCTGTAACCAGTATAGCGCCCCGTCCGCGTATCATACTGAAAGGCTGGAGGGCTGAGTCCCCACTGCACTGGACGGAAACCGGCTGGGGCAAACGCCATCCTGCTCCCAACAGGTAGGAAACTCGTCCGCCCGAAAGTTACCTTGCCGAGCCGTGATATTTGTTGTTCCATCATCGGCGACTGACGCAACTGCCTTTGCTGGTATTCACGATTAGGCTGTTCTTCGAGACTGATGCCCCATCGGAAATACTGATCGTCAATCATGCCTTCCTGCCAGTCTAGCCAGCTTGCGCCGTCCTGATAGGAGACCTCAAACACAACCTCCCAATTGCCGTCAGAGTATGGATCACGCATTGCTACGTCGAAGGTACGCCGATCAATGACGTTACCATATTGATCGTAATGAGTGGCAATAACAGTTCCCTGCCACTCGTTGCCTTGGTGATACGAGGGAATAAATGTCGCCTCAAAACCGTCGCCACTAATAGTATCCTGCGGTCTCAAACTCGCCTTCTGGAAGATGCGCCGAAGCTCGCTGTTCTTATGAACCGCAACCTGTTCAACAGTGCCGCTAATCACTAGCGCATCTTCTATCTTGGGGCTACGACCGTTCCGCTCGAAAGCTCTCAGAGCTTCGCGCACATCCTTATCCTGTTCTTTCAGTTTCTTGACGTATGCGGCAACTTCAGCACCCGACTTCACTACCGCATTTTTGACATTCTTTTGTTTGTCTTTTTGGGTTGACGCACTCGTTCATAGCATATGGCATGACTGGCACGGAGAGCCCTAGCACGATTGTAACGAGGGCGAGGCTCATCATTATACGCACAATTTTCTTCATCGGAATCTCCTTAGAGGTTGTGACCCCGCCGGATTGCGCGCTAAGATGTTTATGGTTGAATAACACATCTTCTGCGTGTCAAAACGGCAGAGTTTGTGTTATTAACAAGAGAAGCCCTGCTGTTACCGGCAAGTAACAACAGGGCTTTCGTTTAAGGAGAGCGAACAGATTTTAAGACCATCTTCCGCCGAGTAGTACATCCCCTCACGACAGAAAAGAGTGGAAATCTCGGTTAACAGACAAGGCGCATTGTGAGTGAAATGCAATATCATTCACCTTGAAATTTTTTGTTATTGAATCGAACGAGTCTGAGGAACTCGCCCGCAAGTTTGAGATTTTTTTAGATTATCATCAACCGAAAAAAGTTGTCCGGAGAAGAATTTTTTGAATCCTCGAAGCAAATCCGCTTTCGCTCGACCGCAGAGGCGCACTAAATCGTAGCTCGGCTTGTCTATTCTCTTTTTTGAAAACAGGGGGAGATAGAACAAAGAGGCTCGCATCGTTTCGAGATGCGAGCCTTTCAGTCGAGTTTCGGTTCAAAATATCGGACGGCTACGAAATCAGACGCCCTGCTTTGAAGAATTCTTCGAGCCGTTCTCAGAGCCATTCGCATTGAGGCGGTCGCGGAAGAGGTTGAGGAGAAGAAGCGTGCCGATGCCTCCGCCCGCGCCGTCAGCACCGCCGCCGGAGGCCATCACGTCGGGAGTGATGCGGACGCCTTTTTCGCCGATGACCCGGAGAGTTTCAACAAGTGCGACGCCCTGTGCGCCGAGCGCGTTGACCTGTTCGTGATAGGCGACGCCCTGCGCCTCGCCCATGAGTCGGACTTTCTCGGCCTCGGCCTTGCCGGTGGCGAGGATGTAGTGCGCCTCGCCGTCGGCTTCGGCCTTGCGCTGCTCTGAGCGTTTGGCGGCGATGTCCACGCCGACGGTGGCGGCCATCAGGTCGCGCTGGTTATCGGCCTGCGCGCTGATGCGTGCCAGTTGGATGCGCTTCTCTTCTGCCTCGCGCTGCGCGTCGTACATATTCTGTCGCTGCTCGGCGAGAATCTTCTCGGTCTGCGTCTTCATCAGCTCTTCGGGCAGGTGGATGTGGCAGATGAGCACGTTGACGACATCGACGTGATACTTCAAGAGATGCGCGCGGACGCGAGCTTCGGCGCGCTCCTGCTCCTCGTGTCGATTTTGCAGGTAAGCCATCGCGGAGGATTCCGACGCCTGGTTGCGGAAGATGGAGTCGATGAGCGGGTGCATGACGTTCTGGATGAGGCGGTCAACCGAGCCGATTTTGGCGACCATGAAGGGCGCGTCCTCCGGCTTGACGCGGAAGACGACGCGGACTTCGAGCTGCATCGTGAAGCCGTCTTTCGAGATGACCTCGAAGGGATTGAAGGTGTCGGCCTCTTCGCCCGCCGTCCATTCGACGGTCTGGTTGGTGGTCGGAATGACAATCGGCGTCAGGGCGAGAGTGTTGACGTAATACTTGCCGGGGCCCACGACCGCTTCCTGTATGCCCCGGAAGCCTTCGGGGACGACGTAGGCTTCGTGCGCGCCTTCGTCGAGGCGTCGGTCGGCGGGGTCGCCGAGCGTCAGCTCCTCCTGAATCTCCGTGACGGTGCGATTTTCCGTGTCGAGCTTGTCGAGCCGTTGCGCCGCCGCTTCGACCTGCTCCTGCTCTTCACGTTCCAGACGCTCGCGCACCTTCGCCGCCATCTGCTTGCGTACCTCTTCGGACGGGTCTTTGCCGACGTTCGAGACGATGACGGCGACCTCGCCGGGGCGCACCTCTTTGGCCGATTCGGGAATCATCTTGAAGAGAAGCGGATTGATGTAGTAAGTGCCGGGCAGAAGGATGTCCTTCTGCGGCCCGCGCTGGCCGCCGCGACGGATGAACTCGTTGCTGTCCTGAAAATTGTCGTGGCCTTCGACGGGCTGTGCGACGTAATCGCGCGGGTCGAGCGGCGCGCCGTCGAGAGCTTCGATGAGACCGATTTGATTCTCGGCGACAACCGTCGCGTCCGCCGCCCAGACGTTGAAGAGGCCGGGCTTGCGCTCCTGCGCGTTATCGAGTGCGACCGACTCGGTGAGGATGCGGTAAGTGCCCGGCGTGAGAATCTCGACCTGCGGCCCTTTCTGTCCGCCTGCGGCGATGAAGAACTCCGCGTCCTGAAAGTTTCCGTGCCCTTCGATGGCCTTGCCGTGCAGGCGGCCTGAATCGAGCGGCGCTCCGTCTGCCGCCGTCACGATGCCGACCTTGCCGCGCGGAATCATCGTCACCTTCGCAATCGAGACGCGGAAGAGATAAGGGTGAATCGGCCACAAGCCCGGCGGAAGCGTGCGAAGCTGTATGCCTTTGACGCCGCCGCGCTTGATGAAGGCGATGGGATCCTGGAAATTGTTGTGCGCGTTTTCGGCGCGGTCGGGCGCGAAGATTCTGCCCGGCGGCATCGGCTCGCCGTCGATGGCTTCGATGACGCCAAGCTCGTCCGGCGCAATCTCGACGAGCGGAACTTTACGCACCACGCGCTCGAACGGGTACTTGATGAAATGCAGCCCCGGTTTCAGCACGTCGGCCTGAATGCCGACCTCACCCTCGGTTGCGACGACACGACCGGGCGGCATCTTCGCGCCGATGTAGCGTCGCTCCTTAATGGCTATCTCCTGCGCGCCGACGTTGACGAGCATGCGACTCAGAATCACCAGCAGGACGATGACGGCGACCGACAGCACCGCCAGCAGAGGGACGTTGTCAAGAATCGTATTCATGTTTTTCCTCTTCGGAAGCAGCCGACTGCTTCAGGGTTTCGGTGGGGATGGATGCCCGGCGCGCACCGTCGGTCTGGAGGGAGCGACGTGCGTCGGCGAGCGTTTGTTTGAGGACGAAGCCCGCGCCCGAACTCCTCGCTTCGGGCGCGAGCGTCCAGTAGTGGCTTTCGATTAACGAGCGCAAATCTCCTGCGGGCAGAGCGATTCTCCCCTCGCGCCGGAGACGCAGGACTGCGACTATTGTCTTTTCATAGACGGACGCATCGCCCGAGAGCGCGGCGACGTGTAAGACTTCCGGCGTCAGAGCCCTCACGTCGGACGAGCGCTCAAGGATTCGCAGCAAGACTTCGACGAGCGCACCGCTCGCACGTAAGTTCGCGTGCTCCCTGATAAAAGAGGCCAGCGAGCGCGTCGCTTCTTCGGACGAGGAGACGCGCGCGAGAAGCACGTCGAGCAATTCGTCGTACAACTCTTCGTCGCCGTCCTCGCGCGCTTCGAGAAGAGCTTCAAAGTCGCCCCGCGCCGCGCGCTCGCGCAAAGAGGCCGCGCGCCGCTCGCGCTCGTCCGAAGCTTCCGAGAGCGCGCCGCGCTTCCTGCCGTCGTCCGAAGCGTCGCCCGCCCCGAAGAGTCCCCCGTAGCGCATCGGCGGAAGGCTGATTTGATTCTCTCTGGTAGAGGATGAGCGTTTCGACCTGTAGAGCGCGAAGGTGGTGAGCGCGAGAATTAAGATGGCGATGATGTAAAGGGCAGTCACGGGTTCGACGCCTTCAAGCCCTGCCCGGTCGGCTGAAGCTTCTCAGCACCCCTGCGGCGGGCATCACGTCCAGAATGTAATACGTTTTCGCGGCCTCACAAGTTCTTTAATCCGCGCCTGAGAGAAATGTCGAAGCATCGCACAGAAGAGAACGGAAAGAGCGCGCGGGAGAGCGGTCTGCTTCGCACGCCGGGCTCAGCCGAGAGAATCCAGATATTCGAGATAGCGTGTGCGGTCGGCCTCGCTGATTTTAGTTATCCCCGCGCCGAGATGATAGAGACGCCCCTCGTCTTCTTCGACAATCTTGTAGTGCATCGGAGCAGCTTCGAGCGCGACGCCGCCCTCTGGAAGCTCAAGCATGACGAGCATCAGGCACGACTCGCGCGGAAGGAATCGCGCGTCAAGTTTTTCGACGGGGACGACGAGCGACAAACCCGTCCGGCTGATGTCGCGCGTCAGGCACGAGACGCGCAGGAGATTGCCGCCCGCGCTGTCCTCTGTCCCGGAGCTATAGACCATGATGCCGTTCAGACGCGCCGGGAGCTGAGCTTCGTAGCGCCGCGCGCGGCGTCTCTCCAGACCGTCCCAGAAACGTCTCATGCCGACCTCATCTCCGCTCGCTTGCGCCGCTGCGCGTCAACCATGATTCGCGCCGCACCGCGACGCACATTCGTACTCATAGCCGCGCCCGACGAGATGCGCGCCGTCCGGCGACGGGCGGGCTTTCTTCCGGCGCGCACGCAGGCGGTCGAACAGAACGTCGCTCGCGGCCTCCAGAAACAGCCCGCACAGGCGCGGATGCCGGAGCGTTAATGCGAATCCTTCACGCACGGTCACGAAGGCGAGCCGCAGATGCTCGCCGACCGTAGGGCTGAAGCTGAGAAGACCCTGCCGCGCGTCGGCTCTTAAATCAATCACGCTATCGACCAGACATCCAACTGCGCCGACTCTCTCCAGAAACCGTAGCAGCGCGGCGCGCTCGCCGTCGAGCAAAGGTCGGATGAGCAGGTAGGATAGCTCGGCGGTCAGACGACCGACGGCTCGCCTCTGTTCGACGTAAGCGTCGAGCGTCTCCGACGCTCGCTCTCTCAAAACAGCCTCGTAAAGCTCTCCGAGCTTCGATAGCATCGCGGCGCGGCTCTCAGGGCTGATGTGACGCTTCAAAACCTCTGCCGCCAGCCCGGCGCATGATAGTCCTGTTTCCTCGTCGAAGGAAGGACGGGCGGCCTCCAGCCGCTTGAGAATCGCTCGCCCGATTTCCGGCTCGCCTGAGTCGATGGCGTCGTCCACGACGCCGATGAACAGATAGTAAGAGCGCAGGCGCTCGGCCACCTCTTCAATGCAAAAGCCGACCTTGAAATAAACGAGGCAGCGACAGATGCGTTCGGGAATCCTTACGTAATGCCCGTACCTGGCATCTACAGAGATGGCCTGGTAGAGATTTTCGAGCGACGTTTGTGCGTGCGGTGAGAAGTTCTCTAATGTAGGCGTCATCTAAATTTTCTCGGGAGAATCGCCCTCTGAGGTCTACCGTGAATCGGCTATCTCAAACGTTTCTCGAAACCGTACTCGACGGAATTATTCAAGTCCTTAAGCTCCCGCGTGCCGCGCTCATCAAAACCCATGCTGCGATAAAGGCGATGAGCCTCGACGAAGCGCGTGTCGCTCCAAAGAAACAATCGCGCCTTTCCGGCTCGGCGAGCATAATCGGTCGCCAGCTCCACCAGCCTCCGCCCCCAACCCTGACGACGCAGGGAGCTATGCACGTACAAAGTCTTCAGCTCGCCCGCGCCCTCGGATAGCAACACCGCCACCGTCGCCCTGATTCTTCCTTCATCTTCCACCACCCAGAACTCGCCTCCGCCAGCACGAAAAAACTCTCCCGCCTCCAGCAAATACTTCTCTTCATTTTCCAAATCGAGCACGCAGTCATATTCACCGTAGACCTCGCGCACGAGGCTCACAATGCCCTCCGTATCCTTTGAAGTTGCAGGTCTCACCAAAGCCATCAGCCTACATACCGTTCGTTCAAATGCGTGGGCGCTTACCGGTCGAGAGAATAGAGGATGTTGCCCCAGCCCTCGGGCGAGGTGTCGAGACCCGATGCGCTGTAGCCGCGCCGGCGCAGGCGCTCGCTGACCGCCCCTTCCAGATAAGTCTCACAGATGATGTAAGACGGGCGCGCATCTGCGAGCGTCTCTTGCATTCCGTCCAGCACTATCTCTTCGGCTCCTTCGACATCTATCTTGAGCATGTCGATATGGCTCAGGCCGGTCTCCTTCATCCATGAATCGAGCGTGCGCGCCGGGACGGTAATTTTATGTCCGAGAGAGAGCGAGCCCGTCTCCAGGTGTCCTTTGGCGGGCGTCAGGGTGGAGAGCCCTGTGTTGGCTTCGGCCAGCGAGATAAAGAAATCCACTTCATCGGAGTCGGCGCTCGAAATGGCAACCTCGGTTAGTCGAATCAGATTCTCGAATCCGTTTATCTGAACCGAGCGTTTGAAATCACCGTGCAGATTCGGGTTGGGCTCGAAGGCATAGACCTTCCCTTCGCTTCCCACCCGGCTCGCCGCGAGAATCGAGAAGTAGCCGACGTTTGCGCCGACATCGACGAAGGTCTCTCCGCGTGACAGTCGGGCCGTGATGAACTGCGTCGTCTGCGGCTCGTAGGACGCAGCGCCGTTGAAATAGAGGTCGCCCATCAGCCCCGTGATATCGACGACCATCTGCGCCCCCGTCGCCAGCTTCACGACGCGGTAAACGTCTGCGCGCTCCTGTGCGCGCCTGCTCACCGCACGGCGCAGTCGTTCCCTGACGATTTCCACGAACGAAACGCTGTTTGCGCCATAGAGCAGTTTGGAGCAGCCGGTGAGAGGCGCTTCGAGGGCGGGAAGACGCCGCAATGACGTTGCCAGAGATATGTTAAAGAGGTCGCTCAGGCTGTGAAGAAGTCGCTTCGAGGTCATAGAGATTACTCTTTAGCTATCGAGGGCAATAACATATTTAACTCACCAAACGATAATTAGCCAACAAATTCTCGACGACAATGCGTTTGATGAATCAAGGCATACTTGCTTGTTAGCAATCAGCCACACCTATCAAGTTGCCTGTCTACTGTTTGAATCGGGGAAAAGCCGAAAGCGGCAAGCTCAGATTGTCGGGGTGTTATTTTTGCGTTTGTGCTGGTAACCGGAATTGAGATGAGGCGACGTTTCCGCAATTCGTTCCATCATTTTCCTTCCATTCGAGACGGTATTCTGCGCCGCCTAATGGCCTCAAACTGACTCGCCCGGCCAGTCAAGGCTAGTATCGTGCCAAGTCCGAACACCGGGCTGGCCGGGTCAGCCCCATCGAGTTATTAGCCCGCACTTCGCGCCTTGAATAGAACCGGGACGGCGGTCGCCGGCCGAAACCCGATCCGCGCCGATCACCTCCGCCGTGCGGCGGGCATTTCTATGTTCGGCTTGTCGGACTACCGGGACTGGCCCCGCCGCAGGCTCCACAGCCCGCGCGCCGAGAGGATGAGGGAGAAGAGCCCGGTCACGCCGAGCGCGATGAGCGTCCAGACGAAGAAGAAGCCGCCGTTAGAGTTCGCAATACCGCTGGCGACACCGACCCCCTTCCCCTTCATATGGATGACGGGAACGGCCAACGAAAGGAGCGACGCGAGGAGGAGGATGACGTACCCCGTTCGCCGTTCGGCGAGCACCAGCGTTGCATACAGCCAGACGACGGAGATGAGCACCCCCCCGATGAGGTTTGAGAGCCCTCCCGGCTCAATCCCGCGAACGATGTCGTCTGCTAGGTGAAGCGTAAAGAAGAGGATCGAGAGCAGAGACGCGATGGTTAACATAACACTGTGTTTCAATTGATATTCTCCCTTGCTAGATGTGTGTGTGCCTCTCGCCACGCGCATGCGTGCGCGTTCAGAAGGGCGTTCATCGGCTTGCGCTCCGTTTGCTCTACGCTGCCGGTCGCTCGCGTTCTGCTTGCTCAGGCTCAAACCGGAGAATGTCGCCAGGCTGGCACGAGAGCGCCTCGCAGATCGCTTCGAGCGTCGAGAAGCGGATGGCGCGTGCCTTGCCGGTCTTGAGGATAGAGAGGTTAGCCAGCGTCATTCCGACCCGATCCGCCAGCTCGGTCAGCGTCATCCGCCGGTCGTGGAGCAGGTCGTCGAGCTTAACGGCGATCGCCATTTCACACCGTCCCTTCGAGGTCTTCGCGCATGAGCGAGCCTTCGGCGAACACGCGGGCCAGCAGGAACGTGAGGAGTACGGCGAGCCAGCCGTTGATCGAAAAGCCGGCGTCGATATCGAGCGGATGCGCCGGAGTGGAAACGGATTTGGCGACCGCGCCCATGACAAGGCTGAGAATCTGCAACGCGAGCAGCGCCCAGGCGATTGCCTGCAAACGGGACGCGTTCGCGGCGACGAATGGGTCGCCCTCGCGAACCGTCTCAACGATCGCGAGCAGCCGCTTTAAGACGGCATGATTGAGTGGAATCGCGGCGAGACCGAGCACGGCCATCAAGCGCAGGCCCATCACCAGCCGCTCCGCTTCAGGCGAAGGAGAGAGTTTGAAGGAGGTCATGATCCATTGCTCGTGCGGCAGGACAACCAGCAGAGCGAGGATCGCGGCGCCGCCCAGCCAGTTGACGATGATAAGGATCCGCAGCAGGACGTACGCGACCGGCAGCGCGGCGGATGACGAGATTGGCCTTGACATGATTCATCACCTTTCTTATATCGAATATCAATAAACTATTTATCGACAATCGTCAAGTAAATTATTGACAGTCGATAAACAAGCCGGATTTCCCACGATGGGGCTGAACGGTGGAATGATGGCTTGTCCCATATCTACGCGCTCTGATCAGGGAGAAACGCCACGTTCCGTTAGCGAATTACGTCGAACTAATGCAAGCCGGTATGGAGTTGTGCAACGAATCGGCCGTAGCGCTCCTTTTTGGCGAAGCAGTAAGACTTAAGGACGTATCGATCTTGGGACTGTTGGAAGGCGCTTTTGACAGCGTGCAATCAATGTACAAGGACATGAATCGCTATGCAGCTTTGGGGCTCGACGAGGATGTAGGAGATAGCGCGACCCTTTTACCGCTATCCACAGTAAGAAGCTGTTTGAAAATAGGCGCGTCTCTGTCCCGTCAGGGACAGAATGAAAATAGCCCAGCGATTTATCGCTGGGTGACGAGCGCATCTAAAGTTTCAGTCCCGTAGGGACGACTGAGCCTCATTCAGTCGTCCCTACGGGACTGGGAAATGTTTTTGCTGGAATCCCAGCGATAAACGCTCTGGCTACTATCGAAAGTTCCTTTCGGGACTTTTCAAACAGCTTCTAAGATACAATCATTATTTGAGAGGTAGAACAATTCCACAAAAAGGTTCTTTTGTGGAATAGTGCCGTGGCAAAATTGAGGTTGGCACACCAGAGGCACACAAAGCAGAAACGGGCAGCACTAAGGCTGCCCGTAACTGTTTGATTTAATGGTGGCCAGGGACGGAATCGAACCGCCGACACCCTGATTTTCAGTCAGGTGCTCTACCAACTGAGCTACCTGGCCCCGTTTGGAATTTCGACTGAAAGAGGCTGCAAGTATAAGAAGACGAATGTTGACTGTCAACTCGGCTTGGTGATTCACATTTTTTGTCGATTTCGTCACAAAAAAGCGTTGACAGTTTTGACAAGAGGTGTATAATGCCTCGCGTCAAGGATGGGCTGGCTACCAAAAGTCAGCATGTCGCAAGACAAACCATCCGCCGCCCGAACTTAGATAGTGCCCGCCAGTGCCAGCTCGGACGCCGATTGTGCCCCCCACAAGCGCTACATCCGAGCTGGCATAGCTTTTTTCACTCGCTTTTGCTGCAAGTATCCTAGCAAGCTGCTCCCACTGCAAAAATTCGAGCAAGTCCCGCTGCAAAAATCTTCGCAATTTTTCTGGCTGTAACTCGTGTAGTGTTTTGCCTCAGAGTCGAACTTCGTTGGCGGCGCTCTCGTGCGAGGGTGGTAAGCAGTTCTCTTGGCGCGGGTTTCAGATTCCGGCGCGGTGGCTGAGGGCTTCGGCCTGAGTGGTGGCTTCGGAGATGACCTGTCGCTCGTCGAGGGTTGTGAGCACGCCGTCGAGTAGGAGGGGCTGGCCGTCGATGAGGACGGTGCGGACATCGCTGGCCTGCGCGCCGTAGACGACCGCCGAGACGGGGTCGGGGCGCGGCGTCATGTGCAGGCGTTCGAGGTCGATAATGGTGATGTCGGCACGCTTGTCGGGTTCGAGCGAGCCGATTTCGTTTTGGAGTCCGAGGGCGCGCGCGCCGTCGGCGGTAGCCATGCGCAGAACGCGCCGGGCGGGCAGAGCCTCTGTGCCGCTTTTGACTTTTTGTAGAAGCGTGGCCGTGCGCATCTCTGTGAACATGTCGAGACGATTGTTGCAGGGCGCACCATCAGCTCCAAGCGAGACGGACACGCCGCGCGCGAGCATCTCGTCGATGCGCGCGATGCCTGAGCCGAGCTTGAGGTTGGAAGACGGACAATGCAGGACGTGTGTGCGGGTGCGTGCGAGAATCTCAAGCTCTCGGTCGTTAACGTGAACGCAGTGTGCGAGGGCGATGTGCGGCGCGGCGAGGCCGAGCGAGTTTAGATATTCGACGTTGCGCTGCCCTGTCGCCTGCTCGACGAAGGCTATCTCGTCCAAGTTTTCCGAAGCGTGTGTGTGAACCATGACGCCGCGCTCGCGCGAGAGCACGGCGACTTTTCGCAGAAGCTCTCGCGTGCAACTGAGAGCGAAGCGGGGGGCGAAGCAGAAACGTATGCGCCCTCCGGCTCGACCGTGCCAACGTTCCAGCAGGGCGAGCGATTCGCCGAGCGAGGCGTCGGTCTTTTCCCGCAACGCGGCGGGCACTTCGTCGCCCGTGTCCATCATGCACTTGCCGACGGTAGCGCGAAAGCCTGTCTCTTCGACGACGCGGAAGGCTTCTTCCGTGTGACTGACCGTCTCCATCGTCAGGGCGCAGGTTGTGCCGCCCTTAATCATCTCGGCGATGCCGAGCCTGGCCGACGCTCTCACGGAAGCGGGCGTGTGCGCGGCCTCCATCGGCCAGACGCGTTTTTTCAGCCAGTTAATCAGAGAGAGGTCGTCAGCCGCGCCGCGAAAAAGCGTCTGGCAGAGATGGATGTGAGTCTGGACGAAGCCGGGCAGGACGACGCAGGCGCGCGCGTCGATTTGGAGGTCGGCGGTCGCGCCGTTCGAGTCGCCGACGGCGACGATGCGCCCTTCGCGGACGAGGATGTCGCCCGTGATGACGGAGTCGCGCGCGTCCATCGTGAGAAGCGTCCCGCCTTTGATGAGAATGGATTGATTCATTGTGCGAGCGTGCGAGTGGGGGATGATTCGTTCGATTGATTATGCGCCCGCGCGCCGGAAGGTGTAAAGAGTCTCGAACGGAAATAGAGTCGGACTAAGGTCGGAGACAGAGATTAAAATCCGGCCGGAGACAGAGCTTCAGCCGCCGACCCGCACGAATCTTTCGGTTCGCCCGAAGACTCGCGGAGGCCGACGGCTGAAAGCCGAAATCGGTTTGTCTTACTTCTTGCCGGAGGCCGAGGCGGCTTCGCCTTCCTCTTCCATATTGGCGAGAGCCGGGATGCCGAGGGCGACGCGCACCTCGTTCTCAATGCGCCGGAGCAGACCCTTGTTGTCCTTCAGAGCCTGCTTCGAGTTTTCACGCCCCTGTCCGAGACGCTCGCCCTTGTAGGAGAACCACGCGCCGCTCTTCTCGACCACTTTATGCACGACTCCGAGGTCGAGCACGTCGCCCTCGCGCGAGATGCCCTCGCCGTACATGATGTCGAACTCGCACTCGCGGAACGGCGGCGCAACCTTGTTCTTGACAATCTTGACCTTCGTGCGATTGCCGACCGCGCGGTCGCCGTCCTTAATCGCGCCGATGCGTCGAATATCGACGCGGAGGCTGGAGTAGAACTTGAGAGCGCGTCCGCCCGTCGTCGTCTCGGGCGAGCCGAACATGACGCCGATTTTCTCTCGAATCTGGTTGATGAAGATAAGGCAGGTGTTGGTGGAAGCGACGATGGCCGTCAGCTTCCTGAGCGCCTGCGACATCAGACGCGCCTGAAGACCGGGCAGAGAGTCGCCCATCTCGCCGTCGAGTTCCGCGCGCGGCACGAGCGCGGCCACCGAGTCGATGACGATGACATCGATGCCCATCGAGCGCACCAACGCTTCGGCGATTTCCAGCGCCTGCTCGCCCGAATCCGGCTGCGAAATCAGCAGCTCGTCGATTTCCACGCCGAGCTTCCCAGCATACTCCGAATCCATCGCGTGCTCGGCGTCGATGTAAGCGGCGACGCCCCCGGCCTTCTGCGCCTCGGCGACGATGTGTAGCGCCAGAGTCGTCTTGCCCGAACTCTCAGGGCCGAAAATCTCGATGATGCGACCGCGCGGCACGCCGCCCACGCCCATCGCCGCGTCAAGGCTCAGAGACGTGGTCGAGATGGCGGGCACGTCCGAAACCTCGCGCTCGCCGAGCCGCATAATCGAGCCCTTGCCAAACTTCTTTTCAATATTGAGGAGCGCCGCTTCGACCGCTTTGCCGCGATCCGCGCCCGATTTGCTATCAGCCATTGTTCCTATCACTCTTTCTCGTCCCCTTTTCTCACGCGAATATGTGTCTTCCTAAAGACAGGCAGGATTGTAACACAAACGGCGCGAGAATGGAACAGTGTTTCACGCGTGCAACAAACTTTTTTTCAACGATGAGGTGAGGCTTCAACGATTCGCGCCCGAGCGGCACGACCCCCGTCTCCCGACCCTCGCCCCTCCAAAACGAGGCCGCGTAAGGATACCCGAGCGGCCTCGTTTTCGTCCAATTCAGATAGCATTCTTCTCAGGAATCTTCAGATAGGATTCTTCTCAGGAATCAACGCGCGTGTGAAGTCGCCGATTCTGGTGACGAGATCGGGCGTGCCCGCCAGTCGCTCTATTTCGGCGACGATGGCCGAGCCGACGACCGCCGCGTCAGCGTAGCGCCAGACCTCGGCCACCTGAGTTGCGCTCGTGATTCCGAAGCCGACGGCGACGGGCAGCGACGACACGCCGCGCACGCGCGCGACGAGCCGCTCGGCCTCTACGCTCAGCTCCGTGCGCGCGCCCGTCACGCCCGCGCGCGAGACGGCGTAGATGAAGCCGCTCGCGCGCTCGGCCACCATGCGAAGGCGCGTGTCGGTCGAGGTCGGAGCGACTAAAAATATCTGGCTCAGTCCGTGCCTTGCGAGCGACGAGTTGAGCTGCTCCGACTCTTCGGGCACGAGGTCTGTCACGAGCACGCCGTCAACGCCCGCCCGCGCGGCTTCCTCGCCGAGACGCTCGACGCCGAACTGCATCAGAGGATTGTAATAACTGAAAAGCACGACGGGCACGTCCGTCTCGCGTCGCGCCTCGGCGACTACGGACAGCACGTCGGCGACGCTCACACGATTTTTGAGCGCACGCTCCGAGGCGCGTTGAATCACCACTCCGTCTGCCACAGGGTCGCTGAAGGGCACGCCCAGCTCGACGAGACCTGCGCCCGCACGCGCGAGTTCTGGAAGCAGCGCACGAGTCGTCTGCAAATCCGGGTAGCCCGCCGTGATGAAAGGAACAAGGGCGCGCTTCCCTTCCGTTTTTAGTCTGGAGAATGTCTCCTGAATGCGGCTCAAGCGGGTCTCCGGCGATGGACGGCAGGAAGGAAAATCATTTGAGGGCGTCGCCCGAGTGTTCGGCGACTGTGTGGACATCCTTGTCGCCGCGTCCCGAAAGGTTGACGAGAATCGACTGTTCCGACTTCAACTCGCGCGCGAGCCTGAGCGCATAGGCGACGGCATGCGCCGATTCGAGCGCGGGGATGATGCCCTCAAGGCGCGAAAGCGTGCGGAAGGCTTCGAGCGCCTCTGTGTCGGAGGCCGAAGCATATTCGACGCGCCCGGCGTCGTGCAGGTAGGCGTGCTCAGGCCCGATGGAAGGATAATCGAGACCTGCGGAGATGGAATGTGTCCCGGCAATCTGCCCGCGCTCGTCCTGTAAGACGTAGCTGAGCGTGCCCTGCAACACGCCGGGACGCCCGCCGCCGCTGCCCTGTTTGAAACGCGCCGCGTGCTCGCCCAGACTATCGCCGCGCCCGCCCGCCTCGACGCCCACCATCCGAACCCCTTCGTCCGCGAGGAACGGATAGAAGAGCCCGATGGAGTTCGACCCGCCGCCGACGCACGCGACCAAGACATCAGGCAGATGCCCTTCCCTTTCGAGAAACTGCGTGCGCGCTTCCCTGCCGATGACGCTCTGAAACTCGCGCACCATCAGAGGGTATGGATGCGGCCCGAGCGCGCTCCCCAGGAGGTAGTAAGTATCCGAAGGCGTCGAGACCCAATCGCGCAGGGCTTCGTTGATGGCGTCCTTGAGCGTCTGCGAGCCCGCTTTGACTTCGCGCACTTCAGCGCCGAGCAACTGCATGCGAAAGACGTTGAGGCGCTGCCGGCGCATGTCCTCTGCGCCCATGTAGACGACGCATTGGAGACCGAAGAGCGCGCAGACTGTGGCCGTCGCAACGCCGTGCTGCCCCGCGCCCGTCTCGGCGATGATGCGACGCTTGCCCATCCTCTGTGCGAGCAAAGCCTGTCCGAGCGCGTTGTTGATTTTGTGAGAGCCCGTGTGCGAGAGGTCTTCGCGCTTGAGGAAGATGCGCGCGCCGCCCGCCGCCTCTGTCAGACGCGCGGCGTAGAAGAGCGGCGTCGGGCGTCCGGAATAATCGCGCAGCAGCGCGGCAAACTCCGACAGAAAAGTCTCGTCCGTCTGCGCCGAGGCGTAGGCTTCGGTCAATTCTTCTAGCGGAGCCATCAGAGTCTCCGGCACGAAGCGCCCGCCGTAAGCTCCCCAGCGCCCGCGCTCGTCAGGCTCTTTTCTCGCCGTCTCGGTCATTCAAAAAACTTCCCTTTGCTTTGGTCTCGACAAACCGACGGCCGGAACTGCCGCAGCTACTTTTAACTTCTATTCTTTCACCTGAGCATTGCTCGCGCGGCTCGACTCGCCCAGATATTTCTCGAACCATTCGAGGTTGGTGAGCATCGCTTTGAGAATCATCTTCGGCTCGTTGGGGCCGTGCGGCTGGCGCGGGAGCACAATCATGCGCGTCGGCACGCCCTGCGCGCGCAGAGCGTTGTAGAGTTCGTAGCCTTGCGAGGGCGGCACGCGGTCGTCGGCCTCGCCGTGCTGGATGAGCGTCGGCGTGGTGACGCCTTTGACGAAGGAGATGGGCGAGTGTGCGCGATAGATGTCGAGATTTTCCCAGGGCTGACCGCCGAAGTAGTCCGGAATGAAGCTTGGAATGTCGGCTGTGCCGGTGAAGCTCTGGAGGTTTGTGACGGGCGCGCCCGCCGAGGCAGCTTTGAAGCGTCGAGTATGCGTGATAATCCAGGAGGTCATATAGCCGCCGTAGCTCCAGCCCATCACGCCGAGGCGCTCGGGGTCGGCCACACCTATCTCGACGAGCTTATCGACGCCCTTCATCAAGTCCTCGTAATCCCTGCCGCCCCAATCCTTGATGTTTGCGTAGCGGAAAGTCTGCCCGTAGCCGGACGAGCCGCGCGGGTTCGGTCGGAGCACGGCGTAGCCACGCGAGGCGAAGACGGCGAGCGGGTAGGGCGTGCGACTGCTGGCGATGAAGACCTGATTGAAGACGCCCATCGGGCCGCCGTGAATGTTGAGAATGAGAGGCACGCGTTTGCCCGTCTGGTAGTTTGCCGGATAGGTAAGCAAGCCTTCGATGTCCATGCCGTCAGCGCTCTTCCAGCGCACGAGTTCGGTTCTGCCGAGCGGCAGTCGCGGCAGGTCTGCGTTGGCACGACTGACCTGCACGGGCGCGAAGTTGTCTGCGCGCGTGACGAAAGCTTCGGGCGGACGGTCGGAACTTTGGGCGACGAAACCGAGCATCGTGCCCGTCCGGTTGAGGTTGATGCCGCCGTAGACTTCGTTCGTCGTGCGATTGATTTCGCCGACGGTGTTCGTCTCGACGTTGAGCGCGTAGATGCGCGTGGCCGTGCCGAAGGCTTCGCTGAAGTAGACGCGCTTTGCGTCAGCCGACCAGCCGATGAGGTTGGGCTGCGCGTCGTAGGTGGCGGCGACGGCTCGCGGCGTGCCGCCCTGTGCGGGCATCAGGTATAGGGCATTGCTGCCCGCCCAGCGCGGAGGATTGTCGGAGATGCTCAAGGCAATCCACTTGCCGTCGGGCGAATAGAGCGGCTGCGACTCGGCTGAAGAAGTGGCCGCAAGCGTGCGCGCCTGCCCGCTCGCCACATCGACGACGGAGACATCGCTCGTCGTCCAGTAGTCGGCCTTCGGAAATTTGGTGTGAGCGTAGACGATTGACTTCGCGTCGGGCGACCAGTCGAAGCTGTTGACGTTGTAATCGGCGCTCGTCAAACGTCTTGGCTCGCGCCGCCCGGCGGCGTCCTTTGCAACCGCGACGACGTAGAGCCTGCTCAGCTTGACGTTTTCATCCACCCAGCGCCAATCGTCTTTTCCCTTCAACAGCTTCTCTTCGTCTTCGGTCGTCGCGTCGCGCATGGTGAAAGCTATCTGCCTGCCGTCGGGCGACCACGAGTAGCTGCCGACTGCGGTCTTCACGTCCGTTATCTGCTCGGCCTCGCCGCCCGTCATGCGCAGCAGGTAGAGATTGTTTTTGCCCGAGCGATTCGAGATGAAGGCGAGCAGGCGGCCGTCGGGCGACCATTGCGGGTCGGTCGAAGATTTGTCGTGGAAGGTGAGCTGCGCGATGTCTGTGCCGTCGGCGTTGGCCGTGAAAATCTGCGAGACGTATTCGCTTCTGTCGGGCGTCATCACCGCGCTCGTGACGATGTAGGCGACGCGACGCCCGTCGGGCGAAACGCGCACGGCGCTGCCCGAGCCCGGCACCGTCCCGACGCTCTTGACCTTCATCGTCTGCTCAGGCGTCCAGACAGCCTGCGCCGTCTCCTGCTGCGCGAAGACGAAAAGATTCTCGGAGACGACCAGCAGCAGTATCAGCACCGGCAGAATTTGAGTCTTGATTCGAGCTTTGACCAAGCGCATCGACAGAGTTCTCCTTTGCCTTTCTTTCATCCTGTCTATCCTGTCCATCCCTGTTAATTTCCGCCCTGCGTTTCGGCGATGACAGTGCGGTTGCGGCCTTCGTGTTTGGCGCGATAGAGGGCTGCGTCGGTGGCGGAATAGAGGGCGCGCTCGGTGCGCGCGTGCGAGGGGCAGGCGGCGACGCCGAGACTGACGCTGACCGTGCCGACCTCCTCCAGAGGCTCGGCGCAGACGGCGAGGCGCAGTCGCTCGGCGGCGGCTGCCGCCTTCGCGCTGTCAGCGCCGGCCAGAAGCAGTGCGAACTCTTCGCCTCCGAGACGCGCCGCCGTATCGTTGTCGCGCGAGAGCGCGGCGAGCGAAGTGGCGACGTGGCAGATAACCATGTCGCCCGCCGCATGTCCGTGCCGGTCGTTAATCTGCTTGAGATGGTCGATGTCCACGAGCAGGAGCGCGCAGGGCAATTCGTACCTGCGCCAGCGCTCAAGCTCCTGATGGAGCGCGTTGCGAAAGCGGCGTCGGTTGGAGAGGCCGGTCAGGTAGTCGAGGTCGGCCTCGGCGCGCAGCCTGTCCATCGTCTGCTTGAGCGACGCGAGCTGCTCGACGCGCGCCATGAGCAGGGCACGCTCGGCGGGCAGTTGAAAATAGTCGAACGCCCCTAGCGTGAGCGCCGCGCTGCGCCGCGCGCCGTTGGCTTCCGCATCGCCGACGAGGACGAGCGGCAAGCTGTCCTGCGCACGCGAAAGCTTGAGCGCCAACTCGTCCGCGCCGATGCCTCGCAGGTTCGTGTCGGCGATGACGACATCGGGGCGCGAGCGTCCAAGCTCGACCAGAGCCTGAGCGCCCCTTGCGACATCCACGACGTTGAAGCCCGCGCTCTCCAGAAGCTCCCGGTAAGCTCCGACAACCGGGTCGTCAGTGACGAGCAGAACGCGCCCCTGGTCGCGCGAACCGGCGCGCGGCGTATCTCTCTTTCCGGCTGTTGCACTCATAAGAAGCGGATGTCGGGTATTAGAAACGGGAACGGGCTGCCGTTTGAAGGCTCAGGCTTTGGCTGACATCTGACAGACGACATCTGACATCTATTCGGTCGGCGCGTCAAGGCTCGGCGGGCGCTTCAAGAGACTACGCGCTCGCGCCGCGCACGGCGCGGATGAAGGCGCGAATGCGCGCGTGGTCTTTCCTCGCGGGCGCGCTCTCCACGCCGCTACACACATCGACGGCGAAAGGCTCGACCGCCGCTATCGCTTCCGGCACGTTCTCAGGCGTCAGCCCGCCCGCGAGATACAACTGCGGAACGAGAGCGCGCACGCGACGCGCAATCGACCAGTCGAACGTCTCGCCCGTGCCGCCGCGCCCCGCCTTCGAGAAGGCGTCGAGCAGCACCGCGCTTGCCCCGAACGTCGCGGCGCTCTCCGGCTCGAAATCGTCGCCGACCCGCAGAGCCTTGATAATCGTCTGCCCGACGAGGCGGCGACAGTAATCCGGCGTCTCGTCGCCGTGCAACTGCACGGCACGCACGCCCGCCTCCGACGCGATGCGAGCCAGCCTTTCAGGCTCGCGCACGTTGACGAACACGCCGACAGGGAGAACCCCCTCCGGCAACTCTTCGATAATCCTTCGCGCCGCCTGCGGAGAGATGTAGCGCACGCTCCGTCGCCAGAAATTGAAGCCGAGCGCATCCGCGCCAGCCTCGACGGCAGCCCGCGCGTCCGCACCGGTAGTGATACCGCAAATCTTCACTTGAATCATAGAGCTTTTGATTCCTGAATCAGGGCGCTGAGCGCTTCGGCGGGATCTTCGGAGCGCATGAGGGTTTCGCCGACGAGAAAGCCTTTGTAGCCGTGCGAGCGAAGGCGTCGGATGTCGGCGGCGGTGCTGATGCCGCTTTCGCTGACGAGGAGCGTGCCTGTCGGCGCTTGAGAAGCAAGCTGAAGGGACGTTTCAAGTGATACGTCGAAGGTTTGCAGGTTGCGATTGTTGACGCCGACGAGAGTTGCACCGGCATCGACCGCGCGATGCAGCTCTTCGCTCGTATGCACTTCGACGAGCGCATCCATCCTTAAATCTTCTTCGGCGAGTCGGCGCAGGCGCAGGAGCGCGTCCGCGTCGAGAGCGGCGACGATAAGCAGCAGCGCGTCTGCGCCCGCCGCAGCCGCTTCGTGGACTTGATATTCGTCGAAGATAAAATCCTTACGCAGAAGCGGCAGCGCGACCATCTGGCGCACTTCGCTGAGGTCTGCGAGCGAGCCGCGAAAGTGGTCTTCCTCGGTCAGAATCGAGATGGCCGCCGCGCCGCCCCCGGCGTAAGCCCGCGCCAGCTCCGAAGGCACAACCGTCTCTCGAACCGTTCCCTTCGAGGGAGAAGCGCGCTTTATCTCGGCGATGATATGGACGCGCTCTTTGCCCTCAAGCGCGGCGCGCAACGCATGTGCGGGCGCAAGGGAACGCGCACGCCGCGCTTCGTCGCGCAGCAGTTCGAGCGACTTCTCGCCTCGGGCGCGTGCGAGGCGTCGCCGTTTGTCGGCGATGATTCGGTCGAGAAAGTTCGTCGTCTGCATCAAGCGTTCGTGGCCTCGATTAACTCACGGAGCTTTCTGAGAGCCGCGCGGTCGCTGATGCTCGCTTCGGCGAGTCGCGTCGCTTCGAGCAGGCTCTCTGCCGCGCCGCCGACGTAGAGCGCCGCCGCCGCGTTGGCGAGGATGAGCGAGCGAGCGGCGTCGTGCCGCGCGCCTTCGAGCACTTCTCGAATGATGCGCGCGTTCATCTCCGCATCGCCGCCGCGCAAAGCTTCGAGCGACGCACGACCGAGGCCGAAATCCTCCGGCTCAATCTCAAACACTTTGACGCCGCCCTCGCGCGCTTCGGCGACCAGAGTCTTTCCCGAGAGCGTCACTTCGTCGAGGCCGTCCGAGCCGTGCACGACCCATGCGTGTTCAGTCCCAAGCTCGACGAGCGTGCGCGCCAGTGGCTCGACGAGCGCCTCGTGCCAGACGCCGATTATCTGTCGCGTCGCGCCGGCCGGATTCGTCAGAGGGCCGAGCAGGTTGAAGGTCGTATGCACGCCAAGCTCGCGCCTGACGCTTGCGACGCGCGCCGTCGCGCCGTGATAGAGCGGCGCGAACATGAAGCAGATGCCCAGCTCGTTCAGGCAACGCTCGGAGACCGACGGCTCGCAACCGACGCCGACGCCGAGCGCCGCGAGCACGTCGGCGCTGCCCGAACGACTCGTCGCCGCGCGGCTGCCGTGCTTCGCTACCGCGAGCCCCGCACCGGCGACGACGAAGGCGGCGGCGGTCGAGACGTTGAAAGTCTTCGCGCTGCTTGAGCCTGTGCCCGCCGTGTCGATGAAGCGTTCGTGGCGGGCGGCGAGACGAACGGCGCGGGCGCGCATCGCGGAAGCCATCCCCGCAAGCTCTTCGACCGTCTCGCCCTTGACGGCCAGCGCCACCAGTGCGGCGGCAATCTGCGCGTCGGTGGCTGCTCCATCAAGAAGCGCATCCAGGAGCGACGCTGCTTCCTCCCGGCGCAAATCCTCACCGCGCATCAGGCGCAGCATCAGAGCGCGCAAAGACGCCCCTTCAGCCCCCGCCTCGTCGCGCCGCGAGGGCGTCGGCAGCAGCCAGCGTGGCCGCGCGTCGCGTTCGTCGCTTGTGTCTTTCATAAAAGCTTTCAGCAATCAGCTTTCAGCGTTCAGCCAGGCCTTTTGAATGTCGCAGCCAGTTGACGGCTTTCGATGCATGCGGGTTTCCAATGCGGACAATGCTCTTCCCTTCCGGCTGAAAGCTGAAAGCTGACAAGCTGACTGCTCTCTTCACATCTTCAGAAAATTGGCGAGCAGCCGTTTGCCTTCGGTTGTCAGGATTGATTCGGGATGAAACTGTACGCCTTCGACCTTCAGGGTGCGATGGCGCAAGCCCATGATGACGCCGTCGGGCGTCGTCGCCGAAATCTCCAGGCTCGCGGGCAGGCTCTCGCGCTCGACGACGAGCGAATGATAGCGTGCGGCCTTGAAGCGATATTCGAGGCCGTCGAAAATCGTTTTGCCGTCGTGACAAATCTCCGCTGCTTTGCCGTGAACGGGTTCGGGCGCACGCACGACCCGACCGCCGAAAACCTGTCCGATGGCCTGATGTCCGAGACAGACGCCGAGCAGGGGCACGCGCCCCGCGAAGCGTTCAATCACTGCGAGCGTGATGCCCGCCTCGTCAGGCGTTCCCGGCCCGGGCGAAATCAGAATCTTGTCGGGGCGCAAGCTCTGCTCCACCTCTTCGAGCGTCAGCTCGTCGTTACGGCGCACCGACATCACCGCGCCAAGCTCGCCGAGATACTGCACGAGGTTATAAGTGAACGAATCGTAGTTGTCGATAACCAGAATCATTATAAAGTCTGGAGTCTAGAGTCTAGAGTCTGGAGTCTGGAGTCTGGAGTCAAAGACAAATGCTTTTAGTTT
>DASWNP010000008.1:0-48430 GCA_036399175.1 Pyrinomonadaceae bacterium
ATGAACGTTCATCTCGCCGCGTCTTCTCTGTTTTCGTGCTTCCTGAGCTTCGCGCTTCGTCCCGGTTTTACGGCTCTTCGCAAGCGCCGCCTGCGAGCTTTATTTGAGGGGCTCGTCGCTTGAGTCGGCGGGGCGTCCGCCTTTGTCTGCGGCGCGCAGCACCCCGCTCTGGTCGATGAAGAAGGAACGGCGCCCTTTTTCGGGATAGGCGGTGGGCGTGGCCGTCGCTTCAAAACGGTCGCCCGAGATGCTCAGCTCGATTTTGTAGCCGGGATTGTTCAGATAAAAATCGGGCATCTGTTTGGCGGCGACGAGCTGTTCAAGGGTGGCGTAAGCGCCTCGCCCTTTGCCTTCCTTGTAGTCGGTCTCCACCTCGTTGAGATGCATGAGCGCGTCGATGGCGTGATTCTCGTTGTTGCGGATAGGAGCCTGTTTGGCGTCTATCCTTTCGTGGGCGACGAACATGGCGAGCAGATTTCGCGGCAGACGAACTTCGTGGAGCGCGCCGTCGCCTTCGTCCGAGACGACGTGAGAGACCGAGCCGGGCTCAAGGCTGAGCGGCAGGAGCAGGCTTCTGGATTCGGCGTCGGTGGCCTCTTCGGCGGCTCGCCGGGCGTCGGCGAAGACGCTCTTGAGAAACGTGTGCGAGATGTAAACCTGTCCGAGCGATTGTTTGGGCTGCCAGCGAGTGGAGGCGCGAAACTCTTCGCTCGCGGCGAGCGTCTGCCCTTTAGAGTAAGCATCGACGAGGCGCTGCATCGAGGCGGCATTCGGCGAGTAGGCGAGGAAGTTTCCGATGAAGGCGAAGGCTCCCTGCGAGAAGGTCAGAATCTCGACGCCGTTGGTCGTCTTCGAGCCCTTCGCCAGGTCGTCGAGCTTCTTTAAGCCGAGCGCGACCAACAGGCGCGGCAGGATGCGTTGCAGCTTCTCTTTGTCCTTGAGCGAGATGAGGACGATGGTCTCCGTCGAGCGCGAAGAGACGGGCGCAGACGATCTCGCCGACGAACCCATGAACCACGCGGACGGAACGTTGAAGGCGACTTCGCTGCCGAGCGAGCCGATGAGGTCTTCCTTGATCTTGAAGCCGAGAAGCTTCTCAAGCGCGGCGAGTCGGGAATCTACCCCGTCTTCCTTCGCGTCGGGCGTCGCCTGCGGCTGCGGAACGGGGGGCGGAACGTTTCCGGGATTAGCGCCGCCCGCGCCCGCGAACTCGGCGGGCGGAGGCGGCATCGATTCCTCTATCTCTTTCTCGCGCTCGACGGCCAAGCCCATCATGCGTTCGTACATCTGGGGCAGGTCGAGCGAGGTGGAGGCGAAGATGTCCGTGTCGCCCGGCATGAGCGCCGACGCTTCGTGCGCGAGCGGCGCGCTGAAGGTGAGGATAGGGAAGAAGGGAACGACGCTGCCCTTCGCGTCCGGCGCGCTCAGGAGCAGCGCGCGGACGGCGAGCGAATCGCCCTCCATGTTGGCCGCAAACCCGATGGCTTGAGGCCATTTGTCGTCCATCCCGCGAGAGTAGAAGAGCGACGAGAGAAGTATCTCGGCGACCGGAGGGCCGGCCTCCAACGTCGCTTCTTCCCGGCCATGCTCCTCTGCGTCGAGCGCCTCGGACTCTTCCGCCCCCAAAGCGCCGACAGCCGCCGCGTCCTGCGAAGCTTCGCCCGACAAGACGGCCTCCACCGAAGGAGAAGGCGCTACCTCGGCCTCCGTGTTCGCGCTCTCCGTCTCGGCTTCGTTCTGAAGCGCAGCCACCTCTTCAGGAGTCATGCTGGCCGTCTCGACCGTCGAGGTGATTTCGTCGGTATTAGCGCCCTGCATGGCGCGCTGCTCGGCGGCCTCCCTGGTGCGCTTCATGGCGCGCTGCATGAGGTCGAAGTCGAAATAGACGAAGAGCGACTCGCCACTGAAACGGCTGCGCGCGAGCTTGAAAGCGGGCTGATTCGAGAGCAGTTTGGTGGCGTCGGGGCGCAGGGTCTTGAGCTTGAGTTCCGTCTCGCTCAGGACGATGAGACTGCCCGCGCGCTTGACGTGGAAAGGCAGGGCTGAAGCGCTGCTTCTTCTTCTCTCCGCGCTGAGCCTCGCCACGCGCCGCCTGGGAGGGTCGGACGAGTTCGCGTTCAAAGGAGTCCCGGCCAGAGCCTCGTCGGGAACATTCTTCGGGGGCACGACCGAAGTGAGGAAGTCGCGTAGCTGCGGCGTGAACTTTTGCGCGGCCTCTTCGGAGGGAAGCTCCAGCGCGACGAGACCCTGCGGCTGCGTCGGGTCGAAAGACATTCCGGCGAAGAACAGGCGCGAAGTGGCTAGAGTCTCGGCGTGCGCTTCGACGAAATCCGCTACCTGCTTCAACTGCTCGGGCGCATCCTTCATCGACCAGAACGGGCGCAGCAGTTCGAGCAAGCCCCCGGGCTGCATCTGCTGGCCGACCATCCGAACTTCGCCGTAGAGCGCGAAGGTGTCGGACGGAAGCAGCGTGTCGAAGGTGTAGCCGTCTTCGGCGCGCTCGCGCGCGGCGTCTGCGCCGGAGGGTTTGGGCTGGGCGGTCGAGGCCGGCGTCGTCGTGGTGTTGGCGCGTTGCGCCGAGGGCGCGGGGCGGCTCGTCGAAGGCTGCGAAGGCTTGTTCGAGCTGTTCGCGCCCGGTCTTCTCGACGCGGCGCTCGTGCGCGTTCGTTTCGCCGAACGAGACGAAGGCCGACGCTTCTGCGCGAGGGCTGGAACGAGGGTGAGCAGGAGGGAGAGGACGAGCGCCGTCAAACTTACGCAACGCCTGGATGTCTTCATGCAAAACTTCCTCGGGTTGGAAAAACCGAAGCTCAGGAATTTTTCGCCGCCGGTTGGACGCGGCCTCGCCGGGGAGCACGGGCGCGCCGGGTCAGGTCTTCGAGGCCGTAGAGAATTATGACAGGTCTGGGCTGTTTGTTGTAGAGCGAAAATCGCTGAAATCGACAGCAAAGAAATTAACAGGGATAGACAGGATAAAGACAAATGATGAATGCGGAATGATGAATGATGAATTCAAAACCAAAGCTTTCTGCTTTTCATTCCGCATTCATCATTCCGCATTCATCATTTCTATTCATCCCTGTTAATTTCTTTGTCAGGCTTTTTCGAGTCCGGCGTATTTCTCAATCAGCTTTTTCTGGCCGAAGCCGGGGAAACTGACGGTGAGCTTGGCCGTGTCGCCCGTGCCCTCGCGGCGGAGCACGAGGCCGCGACCGTATTTCGGATGTCGAACGTGTGTGCCGGGCGCGAAGTCGCCGCCGCTCGCGGAAGAGGATGAAGCGGCGCTGCCGCTCGCAGTGCTGCTGCCGCTCCTGTTTGCGGGAGCGCCGGGTCGTCGTCCGGCGCTCGGGGGGGGCGGCGGCGGCGCGCTCGACCTGTTCAGTTTCTCGCCGCGCTGGCGGAAAAACTCTGCGATGGAATCGACGCTGTCGTAGGTCTTACCGCTATAAGATTTTCGCTCGCCGCCCGTTTCGCCGCGAAGCGCCTTCGCCGCGTGACGGCTGTCCAACGCTGAAGAGCCGCGCGCAAACGAGAGCCACGATGCGCCGCGCGACAAGTCTTCCATCAGCTCAAGCGGCATCTCGTTCAAAAACTGCGAAGGCTCGGAGGCCATCTCTTCGCCGTAGACGCGACGCTTCATCGCGTGTGTCACGTAGAGGAAACGCTCGGCGCGCGTGATAGCCACGTAGCAGAGCCGCCGCTCCTCTTCAAGCTCGGCCGCATCACTCGCCGCGCGCGAGTGAGGAAAGAGTCCGTCTTCCATGCCGACGACGAAGACGAGCGGAAACTCCAAGCCCTTGGCCGAGTGCATCGTCAAAAGCGTGACGGGCGCGTTTCGTTTGTACTGGTCTGTATCGGAGACGAGCGCCGCCGCGTCGATGAAGTCGCGCAAGCCGCCGCCCTCCTGCGCGTCGTAATCGACCGCCGCGTTGACCAGCTCCTGCAAGTTCTCCAGCCGCGCTTCGGATTCCTCCGTGCCCTCGGTCTTGAGCGAAAGCTCGTAGCCCGTGTCGAGTATCGCCGCCTTGACCACCTCGCTCGCCGTCTCCTTCTGCGCGAGGGCGACGAGGCGAGTGATAATCTGCTGGAAGTTTTTCAGAGCCGACACGGCGCGCGGGCTGAAGCCTTCGCCCTGCTCGGCGATAATCGCAATCGCTTCCCAGTGAGAGACGCCGTAGTCGCGCGCTCGACGCTCAAGCTCGTCGAGCGTCTGCTTGCCCAAGCCTCGCACGGGGCTGTTGATAACGCGCATGAGCGCGATGGAATCGTGCGGATTCAGGGCGAGCTTGAGGTAAGCGACGATGTCGCGCACCTCGGCGCGCTCGTAGAAGGAGAAGCCGCCGACGATGTTGTAAGGCAGGCCGACCCTTCGCATCGCTTCTTCAAAGACGCGCGACTGAGCGTTAGTTCGATAGAGCACGGCCGCGCGGATGTCGTACTCCTCGCGCATGTGCTCCTGAATCTTCGAGGCGACGAAGCGCGCTTCCGCATCGGCGTCGAGCGCCTGGTAGTAGCGTATCCGCTCGCCCGAAGGGTTGGCCGTCCAGAGGTTCTTGCCCTTGCGCTCACGATTGTTTTTGACGACCGCCCCGGCGGCGTCGAGGATGGTCTGCGTCGAGCGATAGTTCTGCTCAAGTCGAATCACTTTCGCATCGGGGTAATGCTGCTCGAAGTTGAGGATGTTCGAGATGTCGGCTCCTCGCCATTTGTAGATTGATTGATCCTCGTCCCCGACTACGCAGATGTTCTGCTGGCGCTCGGTGAGAAAATGTATGAGGGCGAACTGGAGGCTGTTGGTGTCCTGGTATTCATCAACGAGGATGTAGCGGAAACGCTCGTTGTAGCGGGCGCGCGCCTCTTCGCTTTTGCGCAGCAGCTTGACGGTCTTGATGAGCAGGTCGTCGAAGTCGAGCGCGTTGTTGTTGACGAGGCGTTCTTCGTAGAGACGAAAGACGCGCGCGATGGCCGCGCGACGTTCGTCGCCGTGCTCGACGCGCGCGGCGTAAGTTTCGGCGTCGAGACCGCTGTTCTTGGCGTGGCTGATGGCAGACTGCACCTGCCGCGCGCCGAGGCGCTGGTCGTCGTAGCCCAAATCCTTGACGCAGGCTTTGACGACGCGAACCGAATCGTCCTGGTCGTAGATGGTGAAAGAGCGCGTGTAGCCTTCTTCGAGCAGTTGGATGTCGCGGCGCAGGATGCGAACGCAAAGGCTGTGGAAGGTAGAGATGAGCGGCGCGCTCTGCAAACGCTCTGCGCGCAGAAGGTCTTCGACGCGCTCGCGCATCTCCTGCGCCGCCTTGTTCGTGAACGTCACGGCCAGAATGTTGTTCGGAGACACGCCGCGCTCGGCGATGAGATAAGCGATGCGCACCGTGATGACGCGCGTCTTCCCCGAGCCCGCGCCCGCTAAGATAAGCAGCGCCCCTTCCGTCGCCATCACGGCCTCGCGCTGCTGTTCGTTGAGAGAGGAAAGTAAGTCCATAAAGAGTTTTCAGTTTTCAGTTTTCAGTTTTCAGTTTCAGTAGTTACGGCGCACGCAACGCTTCGTCCTGCTGAAAACTGAAAACTGAAAACTTCATTTGACGAGTTTCTGAATCGCTTTGAACTGTTCGTGTCCGGCGTCGCGGATAAGCTCGAAGAGCGCCAGCTCGGTGCTGGAGGGAAGCGCGCCGCTCTGCTGCATCTTGGAGAGGCCGAGCTGTCTATTTTCGGGGGAGCGCGAAGTGATGCAGTCTGTGAGCAGGTGAACCTGAAAGCCTCTGGCGAGCAGGTCGTGCGTCGTCTGGTTGACGCAGATGTGCGCTTCGATGCCGCAGACGAGAATCTGTCGCGCCGCGGTGGCGGAGAGCTGCGCGACGAAGCGCTGAGCGCCGCAGGAGCTGAAGGCCGTCTTCTCGATTATCTCCTGCTCGGCGGGTAGCGCCGCTCGAATCTCTTCGGCGGTGCGCCCGAGCCCCTTCGGATATTGCTCGGTGACGAGGACAGGAAGCTTCAAGAGCCGCGCGGCCTCAGCGACGACGCCGATGCGCGCGGCAATCTGCGCGAAGTCCGGCATGACGGGGCGAAAAGCCTCCTGCACGTCGATGATGACGAGCGCGGCGCGCTCAAGAGCGAGTGTGTTTTCGTGTCGCATGGAATGACGGCTCCGAAAAACATTTAAGCACACAGACTGAAGAAGGCAAAAGTAAAAAGGCAAAAGGCAAAAGTGAGGAATGAGCTTAAGTCTTCACCTTTGCCTTTTGCCCTTTTACTTTTGCCTTAAAGTGAAGCCGTCGATGCGCTGGCAGGGTTGAAGCTCGACGGAGATGTCGGCGGCTTCGGCGTCGCGCAGGAGGCTCAGGCGCGTCTGTCTGTCCCAGGCTGCGTGGCGCGGCGTCGCTTCCTGCGCGGTGTCGGCTGTGAGGGGACGCGCGAGCAGCCGGTAGCGTCCGGGCGCGAGGTTGGAGAAGGCGAAAGCGCCGTCGGCGGCGACGGGCGCTTCGGCGAAGCGTAGCGCGTTGTCGGCCTCGTCTCTGCCGACGGGAACGAGGTAGACGCGAAACCGTTCGGGATTCGGAAGGCGCGCGCCTTCTTCGGCGGCGACGAGCTGGCCGCGCAGCGAGGCCGCGCCGAAGGCGAGACGCAGGCTCAGATTCGTCAGAGCGTCGCCGGGATTGACGACGAGCCAGTCGCTCGCCGGGGCGGCGTTGGCCGAGCCGGGTGAAGATGCGACGGGCATGGATACGATGGGTTGCTTCGTGGTCGCCGTCTGCGTCTGGCGCGCGACGGGGGAAGAGGACGGTGAAGTCTCGGCGCTTTTCTCCCTTCTCGTCATCGGCTGTTGATAGTTGTTCGAGCCGGCGGACGAAGCGTGGACGTTTGCGGGCAGCGTGAGCGAGCCGACGTACCAATCGGGGCCGGGAGGCGCGGCGTCGAGGCGGAAGCGTCCGGGCTCAAGATTGCGGAAGGAGAAATCGCCCTGCGCGTCGGGCGTTGTGTCGTAGCGCGGGAAGGCGCGCATGTGGGTTCTGGAAGAGTCTCTGGGATCGCGCCGGAGGATGACGGCGACCTCGCGCGGCGACGCGGCGGGCGCGTCTCTGCCCGCGCATTCGTTCTTCTGACGCGCCGCATCTGCGTAGGTCGCGGAATCGAGCTGCACGCGCCCGCTGACCTTTGCGAGCGCGGCGAGCCTGAGCGTCAGGCCGCTCGTATCCGCGCCGCGCACGGAGACGCGCATCGGCTGCGACGTTTGCAACATCTCGCCCTTCGAGATATAGCGCGCGCTCAGCTCATATTCGCCGTCGGCCACCGCATCGAATTTGAAGGTGCGGTTGCTGTCGCCGCCTCGCCCGTCGATTCCTGTAAACTCGGTCATGCCTGTCGCCGCGTGCGTGAGAGAGATGCTGACGCCGCTTCTCTCGTCGCCGAGGTCGATGCTGCCTTCGACCCTGCCGCTAATCGAGTGTCCGGGCTCGACGCGATAACGAATGTCCACGCCGCCGGTCTCCTGCCCTGCGCGCACCGTCACTTCCGACGCACCGTCGCGCGAGCTTGATGGATAGTAAGTCGGAACCTCTCTGTCGGAGGCGAGCGAGAAGGCGAAGAAACGACTGAAGCCTCCCGCGCCGACGAGGTAGACGCCGGGAGGGAGTCCGTAGATTCTGTAGACGCCCCGGTCGTCGGTCTGTCGTTCAAGCCCGTAGAACTGACCTGAAGCCGGATGCGCGCGACCGTCGAGGTCGTGCAGGTAGACGGCGCGCACACGCGCGGCGACGAGGGGCTCGCCGTTCTCGTCCGTCACCGTGCCGGTGATGACGCCGCCCTTCATCAACGTCAGGTGGACGAAATCGCCGACGCGATAATAGACGCGCTCGCCGCGCTCGACGAGCGGGTCGGGCATCAACACGTATGACGCGGCGGCGGCGCGGACGAGATAGGGGGAAGGCTCAAGATTATCCAGCCGAAATCTGCCGTCCTCGTCCGTGCTGCTCGCCAGCGGAGAAAGCGAAGCGACGCCCGGCGCTGCGGCGAAGACGACTACGCCCGCCATCGGCTCGCCGTCTTCGCCGACGACGCGCCCCGTAAGCGAGCCCAAAGCGCGGACGCCGCTTCCGCCGCGAGCCTTTTCGGTCGGACTGGCCTTCTGAGCTTCCTTCGACGGCGCGGGCGTCGCCTGCGTCGATGTCGTAGGCGCATCAATCGTCACGCGAGGTTGCTGCGCGAAGTTGGCTGAAGGAGAGACGGCGACGAAGAGCGCAGCGAAAAGAACAGCGGCGAGAAGAAACGGCGCGCGCGAGCGTGCAGAGCGACGCGTCAGCTGTCGGCTGCCCGACTTGCCCCGACCGTCTCGCCGGCTGCGCTTAGTTCGCCTGCTTTGCCTTCGCGCGGCGCGAATTGTGAGGATGAAGAGAATGCTCATGGCTTGTTCCCGTCTTTGCTCGCGCCGAGGTCGAGGACGAAGTTGACGTTCGTCTCGCCCGCAGCGCCGACCGTCACGCGCTGTTTAAGCTCGTGCCGCACCCGGCCTCCCTGAGCGAAAGCTTGCATCGTCACTTCATACTCGCCCGGCATCAGGTTTTCGAGGGTGAAGCGCCCACGAACGTCTACGTGCTGGAAGGACTGACCCTGGTGCGGAGATGCTTCGCCCGTCAGGCGTCGAGCTGCGACGAAGACTCTCGCGTCCGGCGGGAGCACGCCGTTTTCAATCTTCACCTGTCCCTGAATTACGCCGTTGCCGTAGCCGACGACGACGCGCACGCCCGTCACCTGCTCGCTCTGCCCGACCTCGATTCCTTCCTTCAGCTCGACGCCGCCCCGCTCAACGCGCATCAGCATGAAGCCTTTACCCTGCGGCCTGCCGTCGAGCGCCAGATTCAGCCTGCCGGGTTTGAGCCCTTTGATGTGAAACCTTCGGTCAGCGCCGACGCGTCCGACTGAGTAAAAGGGGAGACCGTTGTCGTATCCGCCCGCCGGGTGCGCGCCGATGTAGAGATTAGAAATTCTTGCCAGAGCCGCCCGGCTCATGTCGCCTTCTATCTCCACGACGCCGCTAATGCTCGCGCCTCGCCGCGCCTTCAGCTCCAGACCGCCGACATCCGCGTCCGTCACCTCGAAGTGGGTCGGCTCGCCGTACCACTCGCCCTCGCCTTCGGGCGAGGCGAAGAGCGCATAGCGTCCCGGTAAGATGTTCACCATCTGAAACTCGCCGCGCGCGTCGGTCGGCGCGCCGGCGCCGCTGAAAGAACCTGTCGGCGTCTGCGAATCTTTCGCCAGCGAGCCTATGAGGATGGAGACGCCCGCCACAGGCTTTCCCGTCTCGGCCTCGACGACCCGCCCCGCAGCTTTATAGGTCTTCACCGGCGAGCCGAGCTTGATGTCGATGTCAATCGCCTCGCCGCCCGCCCTGACCTCGACTATCTCCGCCTTCGACTCTTCGGTTACGCCCGGATAGAAAGTCTTCCTGTAGAAACTGCGCCCCGTCCCCATCGCGGCGATGCCCGATTCGGTATCTTCGCCCGCGACGACGCGATAACGTCCGGCGGGCAGACCGTAGATGCGATAGATGCCCCGGTCGTCAGTCCTATCTGCGCCCGGCTGTCCCATGAATCTCGGGCGTATGCCCGTCTGCTCGTCGGCGGGCGCAATCCGCACGAGCTGAGCGACGAGAGGCTTACCCTCTGCGTTCGTCACGCGCCCGGTGATGACGCCGCCGCGCGCGAGGCTGAAATCTACCCCCTCGATTGTTTCATCTTGCCCGACCGTCACCGACTTGCCCGACGGCCACGACGTCACCTTATCGAGGACGACGAAAGCGGGCGCGACCGGCGTCAACGTATAACGACCGGCGGGCACGCCCGTCAAAGTGTATCTACCTTCCGAGTCAGTTCGCCCGCGCGCGGCGGGTCTCGCACGCGTCTCGACATCCTGTTGAAGCGCCACCACCGCAACCCCGGCCAGACCCTTTCCGTCGTCGCCCGTCACGCGTCCAGTCACCACGCTCCCACCGCCCTTCGCCTCCGCCGCCGCCGTCTGAGCCCGGACGAGCGCGGCGCAACTCAGGAGCGCGCCCCAACCGAAGAGAGCGACACAAAAAGCCGCGCGCAAGAGCAGTCGCATATCCTTCCACCTCAAAGACGAAAGCTCAAAGCTTCTGATTCTCATACCGCACGACGAACGGCGCGGCAAACCAGCTCGACCGCCTGCAATCCTTCTGTCGGCTGAGACCCGAAATCGAAGCCGCGCGCCCCGCTCATCACTTCGCGGCCTTCGACAGAATCTCTACGGTCGGCGGCACGAGCCCCAACTGTTGTAGAAACCCAAGCGACTCGACCAGCACCCAATCCTCCACAATCTTTCCGCCCTCGATTCGGTGAACGACCATCATCCTGATGCTCACCTCTCTGTGGCTCGCCGCGACGCCCATCCACCGCCCCGCGTGAGTCCCGCGCATCACCGAGCGACTCAGAACCTCTGTGCCCTCGGCAATCATCTGCTCCACCTCGAAGCGCAAATCGGGAAACCCCTCCAGCCACTCCGCGACGTGCCGCTTCAAAGCCGCCGGACTTCGCCCCGCCGTCGTTACCTCCGCGCCCGACTGAAGCTGATGCGTTACACACTCCTCGGCGAAAATCTCGTCCGCCGTCTCCATCCTTCTCGCGTTCCAAAGCTCTTCATAAAACCGACGCACAACGGCCTTATTCTCCTCCGCAGACATCTCCAAAATCCTCCCCCACCGCCCTTCGACTCTTCCGACCCCTCGCCGCCGCCGAAAATTACTCTGCCGCCCGCTCGTCCGAATCTTACATCAACGCGGCGAGATAATATGAGAGGAAAATTCGTCGCATCCTCGGCTCAAACTGCTCGTCTGTCGCCGCCGCTCAGGTTGCGAGTCTTCAAAGCGCGTCTCTATAATGCGAAGGATAGAAATTTCGGCGAGATTTCGGCGGAGGTCGTAGATGAAAAAGCTTTCGTGTGTGTTGGGACTGCTGTCTTTAACTTTTCTGTGCGGTATCGAAGCGATGACACAAACAAATAATCAGGTGAATTCGACGCCGACGCCTCCGGTGTCGAAAAAGATTTCCAAAACCGTCACGGCTCACGGCGAAACCTGGAACGACGATTATTTCTGGCTGCGGGAGAAGAAAAACCCCGAAGTCATCGCCTATCTCGAAGCGGAGAACGCCTACACCGACGCTTTGATGAAGCCGACGCAAAATTTTCAGGAAACTCTCTACAAAGAGATGCTCGGGCGCATCAAGGAGACGGACGCCAACGTCCCTTACAGGGAAGGGCGCTATCTTTACAACACGCGCACCGAGCAGGGCAAGCAATATCCGATTTACGTCCGCCGACGAGCCGATTCTCCGAACGCTCCCGAAGAAATCACGCTCGACCTCAACGAGATGGCGAAGGGGCACACGTTTATGGCCGTCAGCACCTACGACGTGAGCGCCGACTCGAATCTTCTCGCCTACTCGACCGACACGAACGGCTACCGCGAATACACGCTCTACGTCAAAGACCTGCGCGACGGGAAAAATACGAAAATCGTCGAGCGCGTCAGCAGCGCCGTCTGGGCAAACGACAACCGGACGCTCTTCTACGTCGTTGACGACCCCACGACCAAGCGTTCTCACCGTCTCTATCGCCACATGCTCGGCGCAAACTCCGGCCAGCTGGTCTACGAAGAGACGGACGAGATGTTCGACCTCACCGTCCGGCGCTCGCGCAGTCGCGGCTACATTTTTCTGACCGCGACGAGCCACACCACAGCCGACGTGAGATACGTTTCGGCAAACGAGCCGGAGGGCGCGCTGCGCCTCGTCGCGCCGCGCGAAGCCGGCCACGAATACTACGTCGAGCATCGCGGCGACGCTTTTTACGTCCGCACGAACGAAGGCGGCGCGAAAAATTTCAAGCTCGCCACAGCGCCCGTCTCCGACCCGCAGAGAAAAAACTGGAAAGAGCTTCTGCCGCATCGCAAAGACGTGATGCTTGAGCGCGTCGATGCCTTCCGAGACTTTCTCGTCACCACCGAGCGCGAAAAAGGTCTGCCGACGCTTCGCATACTTGATTTGCGCACAGACAAATCGCACGACCTCGAATTTCCCGAGCCCGCTTACAACGCATCTCTCGGCACAAACAAAGAGTTCGACACGCGACTCTTGCGTTTCAACTATCAATCCTTCATCACGCCCGCCTCCGTCTACGATTACGACATGCAGACGCGCAAACGTGAGTTGCTCAAGCAGCAACCCGTCCTCGGCGGCTTCGACCAGAAACAGTATCAATCCGAGCGCATCTACGCCGTCGCCTCCGACGGCACGCGCATTCCAGTCTCGCTCGTCTACAAGAAAGATTTGAAGCGCGACGGCTCGCGCCCGCTTCTCCTGAACGCATACGGCTCTTACGGCATCCCTTCGAGCGCCACTTTCAGCTCTTCGCGCCTCAGTCTGCTCAATCGCGGCGTCGTCTACGCCATCGCGCACATACGCGGCGGCGGAGAGATGGGCAAAGAGTGGCACGAGCAGGGGCGCATGATGCAGAAGAAGAACACCTTCACGGATTTCGTCGCCGCCGCCGAGCATCTGGTGAAAGAACGTTACACGTCGGAAGACCGGCTCGTTATCACGGGCGGGAGCGCGGGCGGGCTCTTGATGGGAGCGGTCGTCAACCTGCGTCCCAATTTATTCAAGGCCGTCGTCGCGTACGTCCCCTTCGTCGATGTGATTAACACGATGATGGACGCGTCTTTGCCTCTGACGGCGGGCGAATGGGAGGAATGGGGAAACCCCATCAAAAACAGAGAGCATTTCCTCTACATGAAGTCGTACAGCCCCTACGACAATATCGAGGCGAAAGCTTATCCGACGATGCTCGTCAAAACCTCGCTGAACGACAGCCAGGTGATGTATCACGAGCCCGCGAAGTACGTCGCCCGTCTGCGCGCGATGAAAACAGACAAAAATCTTCTGCTCTTAAAGACCAACATGGGCGCGGGGCACGGCGGCGCGTCTGGCCGCTACGACAGTCTCAAAGATTTGGCCTTCGACTACGCGTTTATCCTCACGCAGCTCGGAATTACGAAGTAGATTTGCTCTGAGTTGAGTTCAGGCGACTTTAAAGCCACTGACGCCCAAAGAATTCGCACAAGAAAAACGGGACGACGAGCATGCTCGTCGTCCCATCCTCTTTCAAACGCCCGAATCTCGCCCGCTATCCCTTCAAATGTTTATCGAACCACGCGGCGACGGTGTTGTACCAGAGTTCCGAGTTCTGCGGCTTCAGAATCCAGTGGCCTTCGTCTGGAAAGATGAGCAGACGCGATTCGACGCCTTGCAGTTGCAGCGCGGTGAAGAGTTGCAGGCTCTCCGTGTAGGGAACGCGATAATCCAGCTCTCCGTGAATGACGAGCATCGGCGTCTTGAAGTTTTTGACGAACATGTGCGGCGACCAACGGTTGTACATCTCCGGATTTTCCCAGGGCATCCCTTTAAATTCCCATTGAGTGAACCAAAGCTCTTCGGTTGCGCCCGCCATGCTCGTCGTGTTGAAGACGCCCGCATGCGAGACGAGCGCGCGGAAGCGCACGCGCGCGTCGTCGTTGTGCCCTTCAATCCAGTTCACCATGTAACCGCCGTAGCTGCCGCCCGCCGCGCCGATTCGCTCGCGGTCGATGTAAGGCGCTCCCGCCACCTGCGCCACTCCGTTCAGAATGTCCGTCACGACCTTGCCCGCCCAGTCGCCCGAGATTTCGTCCGTGAATTTCTGTCCGTATCCGGTCGAGCCGCGCGGGTTCGGCATGAAGACGGCGTAACCCTTCGACGCGAAGATTTGCGGATTCCAGCGATAGCTCCAGTTATCGTTCCAGGCTCCCTGCGGGCCGCCGTGAATCAGCACGATGAGCGGATACTTCTTCGACGCGTCGAAATTGTGCGGCTTCAAGAGAAATCCGTGAACGCGCGCTCCTTCAGCGCCCGTCCATTCGACCTCTTCTGCGGCGGGCGAGTAAATGCCCGCGAACATCGCGTCGTTCGTCTTCGTCAGTTGCGTCAGCCCCGCGCCGTCCGCCGACGCGCGGAAAATCTCGATGGGGCGTGCCATGCTCTGGCGCGTGAAGACGAGCGTGCGAGCGTCCGAAGAGATTTGCACGTCGTCGTTGAAACCTTCGACCACTTTTTTGATTTCGCCGCCCGGAAGCGCCAGAGAATAGATTGGATGTCGCCCGCGTTCGGCGGCGACGAAATAGATTCTCCCGCCGTCGCGCGTAAACGAGTAGCCTTCGACCGAGGAATCGAGCGCCTCTGTGACGGAGCGGGTCTGGTTCGTGCGCCGGTCGTAGAGCATCAAGCGCCAACGATCGCTCTCGAAGCCACCTCTGGTTTGCGAGCGGTAGGCGAGAAAACGTCCGTCGGGCGAATAAAGCGGAGTCAAATCGTTGCCCGTGTTCGCGCCCGTCAATCGACGCGCTTCGCCGCCCGCTACCGGCACGACGAAGATGTCGCCGTTCGTCGAAGTGGCCTCGACTTTGTCCCTGTTGCTTGCGAATGCGAGTTCGGTTGAATCGGGCGAGAAGGCGTAATCGACCTGACCGCCGAGACTGAACGGAGGAGCGTCGAAATCGCCCGGAGTCAAATCGCGCGCCGCGCCGCCCGCGCTCGAAACGACGAAAACGTGGCTGCGTTTTCCTTCCTGCCACGCGTTCCAGTGTCGAAACAGCAGACGGTCTGTGATTTTCGCCGTCACCTTGCTCGAAGCGGCCTTCTCCACGCGCTCTCGATTGCATTCTTCCGTCGTACACTCTGGATAGACGCTCGACGTGAAGGCCAGCCATTTTCCATCCGGCGACCAGACTGGATTGTCCGCGCCAGTCGAGATATTGGTAATTCTCGTCAGTTTTCCGCTCGCCACCTCAATCGTCCAAAGCTGCTGCCCGCCCTCGCGCGACGAAACGAAGGCGAGGCGCGTTCCGTCCGGCGACCAGCGCGGCGAACTAGAAGATTGCCGCTCGCTCGTCAACTGTCTCGGCTCGCCGCCCGCCGTCGGCAACAGATAAATCTGCGTCACGCGCCGGTTCGCCTCTCTATCCGTGTCGGCGACGGTGTACGCAATCCAACGTCCGTCCGGCGACAGGCGCGGGTCTGAAACGCGCCTTACTTTCAGCAAATCATCAATCGTAAACGCACGAACTCCCTGCTGCGCCGCCACCAGCACAGCCGCCAACACCACCAGAGCCGCCAAAGCTACAAACGCCACCGCACGCCTCATAACTTTAATCCTCATCCTGTTTTGATTTGATTTCACACACGCCCGCACGCCCAATCTTCAAACGAGCTGGCGCGGATACCGACGATTCTAAAGCGATTGCTGCCTGAAAGTATAGCAACACTTACAAGAAAGAAATTAACATGGATAGACAGGATGAACAGGATAAAGGCAAAAGGTGAAGGCCAGAGGTTAAGAGTAAACCTAAAGCGATTTCAGCCTCCCTCATTCACAAGCTCCTTAAAGCGCGGGTCGCTCCGAATTGCATCAAAATCGGAATCGCTCTTTGCTAAATCAAGCTTAGATGAATCAATCTCCACCGCACGCCTTAAATTCTCGATTGCTGCATCTATATTGCCTCGCAAAGATTCGAGACATCCGAGATTATAGTAAGCAGGAGCATTGTTAGCATCAAGCTCGATAGACTTACGATAAAGTGCTTCTGCTTCGGCATGACGGTTAGAGTCTTTGGCAAGTAGAATACCGAGATTGTTGTAAACAGTAGCATTGTCAGCATCAAGCTCGATAGACTTACGATAAAGTGCTTCTGCTTCGGCACGTTGGTTGAAGTCTTTGGTAAGTAGAACACCGAGATTGTTGTAAGCAAAAGCATAGTTAGCATCAAGCTCGATGACCTTACGATAGAGCTTTTCTGCTTCGACAAAATCTCCGGCGTCCTCAGCTTTAAGAGCTCTGGTAAAGAAATCGACAGATTGAACTGCTGCGCTTTCAGCCTTTTGGGCGGGCTGCTCTTTAACCGCTACGACGATGTCGCTTAAGATGTCAGCCGAGTAATTGGTCTCGAATTTCTTGAAATTCTCAATCATCTGAGTCTGGCGTTCCTGAATCGAGCCGACCATTTTGTGTACGTCGAACTCGACGATGCGGCGAATCTCGTTCATCATCTTGTCGAAACCCTCTATCTCGACCAGAAAACCTCCCTTATCCCGTAAAAGCTTTTTCACGGCGTCGTTGGGTTCTTCGCCGCGCATGACGCACCAGTAGAGGTCGTTGCGCTCGGAGAATTGCGAGAGAATATCCATGACGGATTTGTCGCCGCCGCTGTAGCCGACGACAATCAGACCGTATTCGTTCAAGACCTGCATGAGTTGACGCGCCATGTTGGGGTCTTGCGCCGCCGTCTCGGAATTTGTGTTCTTGATAGTGGAATAGAGATAGTCGCCGTGCAGTTTCAGGATTTTGGGGCGCTGCGCGGTAATACGCATCTCGGAGGCGAGGACGCCGTAGGCGTAGACGATTGGACGGATGGCCGTATAGCTGGTGCAGGCGCTATAGACGAGGTCGTCGAAGTTGGTGGTGATGATGGTGTTGATGTATTCGTTCGCCATGAGGTTGGCGAGGACGACGTAGCCGAAGGAAGGGTCGCGCCCTTCGATGATGCTCTCAATGTAACGCTGTCGCCCAATCTCTTTCGGCTCAAACTGCTCGAAGAATTTGCAGTATTCGTTGCCGTCCTGTTTGTACCAGTCCTGCTCCTTCAGCCACTTCTCTTTCTCTTCGTCGGTCTTCAGATTATCAGGACAGCATTCGACGGTGATGCGTTCCCTGAAATGACGAATCATCTCGCCGGCTGTGATGATTTTGGAATCGCGCGAAGCGCCCGCGCCGAGGAAGAAGGCGAAGCGCGGGCGCTTCCCGTATTCTCTGATTTTATGAGCAATCTGCTTGACGTAAGCGCGGCGTATAGTTGTCATCTGCTTCCCCTGTGAGTTTTTTTCAGGTCGTTAGCCGGGGATGAGGGCTTAACAGAATAATCTGAGCGGCAAACAGGATGCGCTCAGCCCAGAACGTCGGAAACGCTGACGGAAAGCTTCGGTAAGCTCCGCGACTGTGCCGCGTCGGGGCGGCGGACGTGTTCGGCGCGTGCGTATTCGCCGTTTTCCGGGTCGGAGTAGATTTCCAACTGCTCGTCGGGGAGATTTACGAGCCAGTATTCGGCGATTCCCGCCTTCGCATAGAGCGGAGCTTTCACGCGACGGTCATATTCAACCGTCGTGTCAGCAACTTCGACGACGAGCAGCACGTCCGCCGGTGTCGGATGGCCGTCTCTATAAAAATCATCACGCAGACGCAGCAAAGCAACGTCAGGCTGCGGCTCGGAGAAGTCGTCGAGCTTAATTGGATTGTGAACGCTCACAATAGTCTCGTCGCCGACGGCGCGATTCAAAAATCGATTGAGGAACATAACGCAAGCGGCGTGGTGGCTGCTTATCGGTGACAGTTCGATGATTTCTCCTTCGATAAGTTCAAGGCGGGCATCTTCAGCAAGGATGCCCGCCTCTCCCATGCGCTCGAATTCGGTAGCCGTGAAGTGATGTTTGGCAATTTGCAGTGACATGCGTGTCTTAGTCTTCCTCTTCGGCACGGATTCGTCCTTCGGCGCGCGCCTGTTCGATGATTTTCTGGGCGATTTGGCCGGGGACGGGGTCGTAGTGGGAAAACTCCATGTGATAAGAGCCGCGCGCGGCGGTGATGGAGTTGAGCTTGGATTGGTAGTCGAGCATTTCGGACATGGGGACTTGCGCCTTGATGACCTGGTTCTTGCCGCGCATCTCCATGCCCTGCATGCGCCCGCGACGCGAGTTGAGGTCGCCCATGATGTCGCCGCTGCATTCGACGGGCGCGACGACCTCGACATCCATCACGGGTTCGAGAATCGCGGGCTTAACTTTATCGACGGCGTTGCGGAAAGCTTTGCGTCCGGCGGCGCGGAAGCTGTGCTCGTCGGAATCGACGGCGTGATATGAGCCGTCGATGAGCGTGACTTTGAAATCGACGAGCGGATAACCGGCGACAGCGCCGCCCTGCGCCGCTTCGACGATGCCTTTCTCGATGGCCGGGCGGAATTGCTGCGGGACGGAGCCGCCGAAGATTTTATCGACGAAGACGAAGCCCTCGCCGCGCGGCAGAGGCTCGAAGACCACTTTGCAGTCGCCGAACTGTCCGCGCCCGCCCGTCTGTTTCTTGTGTCGTCCCTGAACTTCGGCGCGCGCCGTGATGGTCTCCTTGTAAGGGACTTTCGGCGGATGAAGCGCGACTTCGACGTGGTAGCGGTTCTTCAATTTCTCGACGACCGTCTCGACGTGAAGCTGGCCTGAGCCGGAAAGGATGAATTCTTTGGTCTGCGCGTCGCGCGTGAAGTGCAGCGCCGGGTCTTCTTCGAGAATCTTGTGCAGGGCGACGGAAATCTTCTCTTCGTCCTGCCGTGTGCGCGGCTCGATGGCGAAAGCGATGGCCGCTTCGGGGTATTCCACCTGATTGTAGACGATGGGCGCGGCGCGGTCGGCTAAAGTGTCGCCGGTTTGCGTCTCTTTGAGCTTGACGCAGGCGATGATGTCTCCGGCGTTGGCTTCGTCAATCTTGTCGAGCTGTTTGCCCTGCATGGAATGAAGCGCGCCGAGGCGTTCGCTGACGCCGCGCGTCGTGTTCTGCACGTTGGCGTCGGGTTTGACGTGACCGCTGACGACTTTGAGGATATTGATGCGACCGGCGAAGGGGTCGGCGATGGTGCGGAAGACGTAGGCCGAGAAGGGCTCGTTTACGTCGTACTTGCGAGAGAGCGGGTCGCCGCCGTCGGCGGAAGTCTTGCCGTGCTCAGCTTCGTGCGTGTCGGGGGCAGGCGCATAGTCGATGATGCCGTCGAGCAGGGCGGAGATGCCGACGAGCGTCGAGGCCGAAGCGGCGAAGACGGGGCAGAGGCGGCTTCCGGCAATCGCCTTGCCGATGTTGGGGATGATGTCGCCTTCGTCGAGCGTGCCCTGCTCGAAGTATTTCTCCATCAACGCGTCGTCGGATTCGGCGATGACTTCGATGAGACGCTCGCGCTCTTTATCGACCACTTCGCGCCCTTCGGTTGGTATGGGAATCTCTTTGGCCTTGCCCTGCTCGTCGAACTCGTAAGCCTTCATGTGGACGACATCGACGACGCCTCGAAAGTTCTGCTGCTGTCCGATGGGCAAAGTGAAGGGAACGATGGCGCGGCTGAAGGTGCTGCGCGCCGAGTCGAGCGCCGCGCCGAAATCTGCGCGCTCCTTGTCCATCTTGTTGATGACCATAATGCGCGGCACCATGAACTCGTTGGCGAAAGCCCAGGTCTTCTCCGTCTGCACCTCGACGCCGTTGACCCCATCGACGACGACGAGCGCGCAATCGGCGACGCGCAAGGCCGGGCGCGAATGCGCGACGAAGGCGACGTAGCCGGGCGTGTCGATGAAATTTATCTTATGGTCGCGCCATTCGAGGTGTGCGAGCGCGGTGTTGAGGGTCACTTTGCGCGCGATGGAGTCTTCCTCGTAGTCGGTGACGGTCGTGCCTTCTTCGACCTTGCCCCAGCGCGGCGTCGCGCCCGCGACGTAGAGGAGAGAGCTGACGAGCTGCGTTTTGCCTGAGTCGCCGTGACCGATGACGGCGAGGTTGCGAATCTGATTGGTCGGATAAACTTTCATGGCGTTAGGTTCGGGAACATCCTTTCAAGAGGTCGGCGGACGGGGCGGGGCCTGGACGGCTGCCCGCGTCGCACGGATTTTAAACTCGTTCTGTGCGGGATGGAACTTCCGGTTTGGAGAGGTTAATTTAGCCGAGCGCAGGTCAAAAAGGCAAAGGGCAAAAGGAGGAAGGCAAAGGTGCGGCGGAAACCACTTTTGATTTCTTTCTTAAACTTTTGCCCTTGCCTTTTTCCTTGTGCCCTTTATCGCGGCATTCTAATTGCGGGTTCTGCCTTCGACGGCACATCCGCCGGACACTTTCGCAATTAACTCTCCCAATTTATTAACTTAAAGTTGAGGAGGCAGGAAATGAGATTCGGAATCAGTACACTGAGGCGCATGATAAGCGCACTCGTCATCGGCGCGGTGCTGCTCTTAGGCATGAGCGCGGAGACGCTGGCCAAGCAGGGGCGCGGCCGAAATCGCGGCGACCGGGGACGCCATCTCGGATGGGAGATTGGTCGTCATCGAGGCTGGGACAGGCGAGATAACAACTGGGAGAGGCGCGATCGTCGGCGTACGCTCCGCCGTCATTGGAGAGAAGAGCGGCGCGACCTTCGTCGGCATCAGCGCGACGAGCGCGGCGACTTCGTCGGCGACCGCGACGAGCGTCGCAACCTGCGCCGCCACTGGCGACAGGAACGCCGCGAACTCAGACAGCATCAACGCACCGAGCGCCGCTCCTTCAGAAATCACCGACGCAGCTAAGGCCGACAATCAGGCTTCACCGATTTAAAAACGAAACGGGCGCGACCCTATTCAAAGGTCGCGCCCGTTTCGTATGTGCTCAACAAAAGCAATTCAAACATGGATGGACAGGATAGACAGGATGAAAAGCAGTTTTCAGTTTTCAGTTTTCGGTTTTCAGTGTTCAGCAGAAAGCGGTTTGGCTCTTTTCTGAAAACTGAAAACCGAAAACTTAAAACTCTCTCCGCGTTTCTCTTTATCCTGTTCATCCTGTCCATCCCTGTCAATTTCTTTCTCTAGCCGGGCGGTGTTTGTTTCGAGATGGAGAGGGGACGGGCTTTGAGCCTGCCGGAGTAGGTCGTGTAGAGGCGGTAGCCGAGCAGAAGCGCGAGCAGGAGGGCGAAGACGAGAGGCTTGCGCGTGTCGGCTTTGACGAGCATGTAGTAATGAAGGACGCCGCCGATGGCCGAGACGTAGACTAACTTGTGCAGCCGCGCCCAACGCTTGCCGCCGAGCCGTTTAATCATCCTGTCGGTGGATGTGACGGCGAGCGGAATCATCAGGAAGAAACTGAGCATGCCCAGGGCGATGAAGGGGCGCTGCCAAACGTCTGCGGTGATGTCGCGCATCTGGAAAGACTTGTCGAACCAGACGTAGGTGGCGAGGTGTAAGAATCCGTAGAAGAAGGCGTAGAGGCCGAGCATGCGCCGGAAACGGATGAGCCACTGGAGACCCGTGAGCTTGCGCAGAGGCGTGACGGCGAGCGAGATGAGCAGGAACAGAAGCGTGAGCGTGCCCGTCGTGCGCGTGATGAACTCAAGCGGGTTCGCGCCGAGCCGTTGCCGGTAAGCGTCCCAGCCGAGCAGCGCGAGCGGCACGAGGCTGTTGACGAAGACGAGAATTTTTCTGAACTGGATGTCTTTCAAAGTCGCCGCCTCCTGCGCCTCACGAGTCTTCAGAAGTAGTATTTCAAGTCCATCCCGGCGTACATCTGGCCGACCTGTTCGGCGTAGCCGTTGAAGAGGAGCGTGGGACGGCGTCCGAACTCGCCGATGCGTCGTTCGGTCGCCTGACTCCAGCGCGGGTGATTGACCTGCGGGTTGACGTTCGAGAAGAAGCCGTATTCGTCGGGCGCAGCCTTGTTCCATGTAGTCGGCGGCAGGCGCTCGACGAGGCGGATTTTGACTATCGACTTGATGCTCTTGAAGCCGTACTTCCAGGGAACGACGAGGCGCAGGGGCGCGCCGTTCTGCGGCGGCATCGGCTCGCCGTAGAGGCCGGATGCGAGAATCGTCAAAGGGTGCATGGCTTCGTCGAGGCGCAAGCCTTCCACGTAAGGCCAGTCGAGCACGTCGCTCTTCTGGTTGGGCATGCGCTTCGGGTCGTAGAGCGTCTCGAAGGCGACGAACTGCGCTTTGCCGAGCGGCTCGACCTCGGCGAGCAGCCTCGACAGGGGAAAGCCGAGCCAGGGAATGACCATCGACCAGCCTTCCACACAGCGCAGACGGTAGATTCTGTCCTCCTGCGGAAACCGCAAAAGCTCTTCGAGGTCGAAGACCTTCGGCTTGTTAACGAGACCTTCGACGGCGACAGTCCATGGGCGCGTGACAAAATTCGCGGCACGGCGCGCGACGCTCGTCTTGTTCGTGTCGAACTCGTAGAAGTTGTTGTAGTTGGTGATGTCGGCGTAAGTGGTGGCCTCTTCGCCGGGGAGTCCCCAGCTTTTCGGAGCGGCCTGCGTGCCGGGCTCGGCCTTGCCTGCGGGCGTGAGGCGCTGCGGCTCGGGCGCGAGAAGCTTCTGGTAGAGATAGCCGGTGGCGGCGGTCGAGGCGGCGAGCGCCGCGCCGCGCATGAAGAGGCGTCGATTCATGTAGAGGCGCTCGTCCGTAATCTCGCTGCTCTTGATGTCGTCGGGCTTCTTTATCAACATAAGACTTCAAACCTCTCCGAGAATGTCGGATTGACGAAGGTCTCGCCGCCCTGCGCGTCAGAGCAAGCTTCCTCGCTTTTCCTCCGACCGAAGCTCGCCGCGCTTTCTCACATCCCGCCGTTTCCCGTTTGCTCCCGCCGTCTCACGAAAGAAGATACGGGCGAGCGGCTGCGGGCGGTTTGCTATAATAATCGTCGAAAAGGGTCGAAGCCATAAAAATCATGTCGGACGCGGAGGCGAAGCTTTGAGCACGAGGGCGACGCGCATAGAGGTTTACACGGACGGGCAGTGTCCTCTGTGCCGTTGGATGCGTGCGCGCGTCGAGCCGCTCGACCGCGAGCGTCGCATCGAATGGCTGGATTTCAACGAGCCGGAAAACGAGCGCCGCGCCGCGCCTCACACCTACGCAGAGCTAACGGAAGAGATGTACGTCCGCCGCACGGACGGAAGCTGGTCGAAGGGCTTTCAGGCGTGGATTGACGTGCTCAGGGTTCTGCCGCGCTGGAGCTGGCTGGCGAGCCTGCTCTCTGCATGGCCTTTCAGAAGCGTCGGCCCTCACTTCTATCGTTGGCTCGCACGCCGCCGCTACAGCCTCTTCGGCATCCCGCCACCCTGCGACGCAAGCGGCGTCTGCTCGATACACAAGAAGTAAAAAGGCGAAGGGCAAAAGGCAAAAGGGAAGGCAAAAACCGGACGCAAGCTGCTCTCCGGGGCTTCATCCTTTTGCCTTTTTCCCTTTGCCCTTTGCCCTTTTCAACGGGCTACTTTTGCCGTTGGGGGCGCATCTAAGTCTTCGGAATTAGTGGGTAAGAAAAGCTTGAGAGCGACGCTCGGGCGGGAGGTTGGAAAGCTCAACGGATTCCGCGCTTCGCGTCGCGCGTTGAACAAGGGGAAGTTAGGACGCCGTTTCTCCGGGCGTTAAAAACAGGAGGGGAAAGACGATTATGAATAGCAGGAAATTATTTTCGATTCTCTCGGCGTTCGTGCTGACGCTGGCGGCCTTCGCGGGCAGCGCCGAGGCGTTCGGCTCGACGCCCAAAGACAAAAATGCTGACAAGCGCGACCGCTCCGCTATGGCGCGCGTCAACGTACCGCTCAACCTGGCGATTCTCGTGCAGGACGACCTCGTCTCGCGCGTCGGCAACGAGCTGGCCGTGACGCGCGACTTCATACGCGAGCTGCCCGGCGGCTCTCGCGTGATGGTCGCCTACATTCGCTCGGGCGCTTTGCAGGTCAGACAGCCTTTCACGACCGACCTCGAAGCGGCTGCCAAAGCTCTGCGTATCCCTATCGGGAGCACCGCCGTTTCGCCTTACAATCCGTATACGGAAGTGAGAGACGCGCTGCGCCGCTTCGATACGGCGGACAACAATCGTAACGCGCTGCTGCTCATCTCGGACGGCCTCGACGTGTCGCGAGGTTTCGACTTCTCTTCGAGCGTCCATTCCATCGACCTCGAACGCGCCATCAAGGAGGCCAAGCAGCGCAACGTCGCCGTCTACTCCTTCTACGCGCCGTCGGTCGGGTTGACGAGCTGGAATCACAGAGCCATCGTCTTCGGACAGAGCGCGCTCAACCGTCTCTCCGACGAGACGGGCGGACGTGCCTTCTTCCAGGGAACGAGCTTCGTCAGCTTCGACTCGTACTTCAGAAACCTGAGCCGCACCATCAACCAGCAGTCGGCTGCCGAATAACCACAAGCGGGAGGCTCATCCTCTCTCTTTAATCGAAGCGTCAACGTCGCGCGCGAGACTCGAATGAGTCCTTCCGCGACGTTGACGCTTTTTTAGTATCATTACGCCTCGGATTTCTTCACGAAGACTCTGGCGCTCGCCGCCGGAACAATGTTAAATTTCCCGCCCTGCGCCCACGCGGCTCGTCTGCACCGGCCTGGCGAAGTGGGTCGCGCCTGAAGAGAACACGCTTGCAGCCGCTCATGCCATGAAAGGTAACAGAGGAATAGAATACTGCCTCATCGTCGAGGGTTCTTATCTCTCGGAATCGGAGGCGGAGCACGCCCTGCGCGACCCGTTCATCGAAGATTGGGTCGAGCAGCGCGGGAGCTATCGCATACACAACCTCGGCGAGATGGAGGTCGTGCCCGGCGTCGTGCTCGGCTCGCTCGGCGTCCTGATGCTCGACGACGGCCTCTTCGAGATAGCCAGCACCGACGCCGAGCACCCGCTCACGGAGCACAAGGCTAAAGGCGTCGCCGAGGCACTTCGCCGACAAGGGATGTTCGACGAAGTCAGCGTCGAGCCGCGCGACGACTTCGACGACGCCGAAGAGAACGCCGACGACCGAGAGCCCCCGAAAGCGGATGAGTAAGCTTCCGCCTCCGTCGTTCGTCCTTAGCCGCGAAGACGCTTCCTCCGATGTTTCCTCGTCGAGCCGCAACGCGCTCCCCGCCGAGACGTAAAAAGCGCCTGCTCTCTTGTTTCCTCGCTCGGCTTCAAAGCCAATTCCCAACTCCTGAGCACACGACGAATGCCAGCCCTCTTCGATGCGGGCGTGCACTTCATGCCTCTTTAATGTTAGATTCGCTGTCCGAACAAACTAAGATGGAATTTCTCAATGGCCGCATCCGTGTTCTGGTCGGCGACATTACGCGTCAGAGCGTGGACGCGATTGTCAACGCGGCGAACTCGTCTCTGCTGGGCGGGGCGGGCGTGGACGGCGCGATTCACAGGGCGGGAGGCGCGTCGATTCTTGAGGAGTGCCGCGAGATTCGACGGACGCGTCTGCCCGAAGGGCTGCCGACGGGCGAGGCCGTCCTGACGACGGCGGGGCTTCTGCCCGCGCGCTGCGTGATTCACACGGTCGGGCCTGTCTGGGGGCAGCACGGCGGGCGCGAGGCCGAGCTGCTCGCCGCCTGCTACCGCAACTCGCTCGCGCTGGCCGTCGAGCACGGCCTCGTCTCGATAGCTTTCCCGGCCATCTCGACAGGCGCTTACGGCTACCCGCGCGACGAGGCCGCGCAGGTCTCTTCGCAGGCGCTCGCAGAGTTCCTCTCCGCCGACGACAACATCGAGCACGTCCGGCTCGTCTTCTTTTCACCGGGCGACGCGGAACTGTTTTTGAGCAATCACAGCTTTAGTAAATCGTGAATCGTAAATCGTGAATAGTTAAATTCGCTTCTTTCTATTTACGATTCACGAGGTTTTATCTATTGACGATTTACGATTCACGATTTACGGCTTTTGAATCATGCAAGCAGCAAAGGACATCGAATCGAATATGGTTGAGAGGGGGCGCGGGCTGCCGGAGACGATAGCTGCGCTGGAGCGTCTTTCGTGGAACTACTGGTGGAGCTGGGCGGCGGACGGGGCGGCGGTGTTTCGTGACCTCGACCCTGAGACGTGGGAGCGCGCGGAGCACAACGCTCGGCAGGTGCTTGGCGAGGTGCAGGAATTTCAGTTGATGAAGATGGCGACCGACCCCGTCTATATCGAGCGGGTGCGCCGTCTGTCGGAGAGCTTCGACGAGTACATGAGCGGCGAGGCGCGCACCTGGGCTCGTCAGAGCGTGACGGAGATAACGCCCGAGCATCCGGTCGCATACTTCTGCGCCGAGTTCGGCATACACAATTCGCTGCCGCTCTATTCGGGCGGGCTCGGCATGCTGGCCGGAGACCATCTCAAATCGGCGAGCGATTTGGGGCTGCCTCTGATCGCCGTCGGGCTGCTTTATCATCACGGCTATTTCAGGCAAAGGCTTCTGCGCGACGGCTGGCAGGAAGAGCGTTATCAGCAAATCGACACCGCTTTGCTGCCGATGCGAATTGTGACGGACGAGCAGGGCAAGCCCTTGCGGGTCGAGCTGTCGATGCGCGGTCGCAGAGTTTGGATACAGGCATGGCGCGTCGAGGTCGGACGCGTCACGCTCTACCTGCTCGACACGAACATTCCCGAGAACGAAGAGACCGACCGCTACGTGACAGGCCACCTCTACGGCGGCGACCGCGAGACGCGCTGCGTGCAGGAGATGGTCTTGGGGCTCGGCGGCGTGCGCCTGCTCCGACGGCTCAACATCGAGCCGCGAGTCTTTCATCTCAACGAAGGCCATTCGGCATTCCTGACGCTGGAACTGGCGCGCGAGCTGACGACGAACGGCGAGAGCTTCGAGGCGGCGGCGCGGCGCGTGCGCGAGCGTTGCGCTTTCACGACGCATACGCCCGTCGCCGCCGGTCACGACGAGTTCACGCCCTCGCTCGTCGAGATGTGCTTCGGCAAGTTTTACTGGGAATCGCTCGGTCTTTCGCGCGAAGAGTTTCTGAATCTCGGTCGGGTTCATGCCAACGCAGAGGAAGAGCTTTTCGGCCTGACGCCGCTCGCCCTGCGCATGTGTCGCTCGACGAACGGCGTGAGTCTCAAGCACGGCGAAGTCTCGCGCGAGCTTTGGGCGAAGATGTGGCCGGAGATTACCCTCAGCAGCGTTCCCATCACGCACGTCACCAACGGCGTTCATGCGCCGACGTGGGTCAGCCCTCTGCTTCGCTCCATCTACGAAAAGCACATCGGCACGGACTGGACTGAAATTCTCCACGACGAGCGTCGCTGGTCTGAAGCGGTCGAAGCCATTTCTGACGAAGAGCTTTGGCGGACGAGCCGTCTGCTCAAGGGGCGTCTCGTCGCCTTCATGCGCCAGCGTCTCTACTACGCGCGGCTCAGGCAGGGCGAAGCGGCAGAGTATGCGGAAGCCGCCCGCACGCTCTTCGACCCCGAAGCTCTGACCATCGGTTTCGCACGCCGCATCGCCGCCTACAAGCGTTGGAACCTGATTCTCACAGACCCGCCGCGACTGCTTCGTCTCATCGCCGACTCGGAGCGACCCCTCCAGTTCGTCTTCGCAGGAAAGGCGCACCCGCAAGACCAGGGCGCGAAGCTCATCCTGCAACAGCTCGCCCTCTGGAAGCTCGACCCGCAAGTGATGCGCCGCGCCGTCTTCATACAGGATTACGATCAGGAGATAGCACGCCAGCTCGTGCAGTCGGTCGATGTCTGGCTCAACGTCCCGCGTCGTCCGCTCGAAGCTTCGGGCACGAGCGGCGAGAAGGTTGCGTTGAACGGCGGCCTCAACCTCTCCATCCTCGACGGCTGGTGGCCTGAAGGCTACGACGGGACAAACGGCTGGGCTATCGGCGACGCCGCGCACGAAGCAGACCTCGACGAAGAAGGACTCGTCGAGGCGGGCGACGCGCGCGACGCCGAATCGCTCTATCGAGTGCTCGAAGAAGAGGTCGTCCCGACCTACTACGAGCGCGATGCCGCCGGCATCCCCCGTCGCTGGGTGAAGATGATGAAACGCTCGATTCAGACGCTCGCGCCCGCCTTCAACAGCGACCGGATGGTGCGCGAGTACGTTCGTAAAATCTATCTCGGCGAGTAGCCTCAAGTCTCCAACGATACGGATTCAAACAGGGATGGACAGGAGGGAAAAAGAAATGATGAATGAGGAATGCTGAATGATGAATGAAAAACAGAAAGCATTTGTCTTTCATTCCGCATTTCGCATTCATCATTCCTCATTTGTCTTTATCCTGTCTATCCCTGTTAATTTTCTTTCGTTTTGCCAAGCGCGGGCACGCCGGTTTGTCGTCAGCCACGCGGTGGGCTAATATCGAGAAGCATCGCCCCCATCCAAAAATTTTACGTCAAACTATGCGAGGGCATTCGTGATGGAAAGCCGCTTTATTCCCGTCGAAGACACGAAAGAGCTGGAGCAACTTCTGGAGCGCTCGCACGAGGCGCCAGTCCTGCTCTTCAAGCACAGCTCGACCTGCCCCATCAGCGCCGCCGCTTACAGGCAGATTAAGGAGGTGGCGACGGACGTGGCGCTCGTCGTCGTGCAGAAAGCGCGCAAGGTTTCGCAGGAGGTGGAGAAGCGCACAGGCGTTCCACACGAGTCGCCGCAGGCGCTCGTTCTCAGGAACGGCTCGGTCGTCTGGTCGGCCTCGCACTGGAATGTCACTGCCGACGCCGTCAACGGCGCGCTTCGCAGCAATGAATAGTCTCAGGTTTCAAGTTTGAAATCAGAGATGCCATTTTATGACCGACTCCGTTGAGCGCAGACGAGGCGCGGCCATCGAGCCGACCGAGATTATGCAGCAGGGCGACGCGGCACTACGTATCACCTGGGCTGACGGGCGCGAGTGCATCTACGAAGCGCCCGCGCTCAGACGCGCCTGTCCCTGCGCCCAATGCGTCAACGAATGGACGGGCGAGCGGATGCTCAAGCCCGAAAGCATCTCCGACGCGTTGACCGTCGCCGATGTCGAAATCGTCGGGCGCTACGCCCTCAACTTTCGCTGGAGCGACGGCCACCAGACAGGCATCTACAGCTTCCGCTACCTGCGCGAGCTGTGCGAACAGCAGGAAGAAAAGACGTAAATCGTGAATCGTAAATCGTCAATAGATAAAAACTGGTGAATCGTAAATCGTCAATGGTAAATAGAAAGAAGCGGATTTAACTATTCACGATTTACGATTCACGATTTACGAGTTTTTTATGAAAATTCTCGTCGTTGAAGATGATGATGTGGCGCGCGAGCTGATGCGGATGGCGCTGGAGCGTCAGGGCTACGAGGTCGCGGCGGCGGAGGACGGCGTGCGGGGCTACGAGCTGGCCGTCGAGGTGCGCCCCAATCTCATCATCACCGACATACGGATGCCTGCGGCTGACGGCGTCTATCTCGTCAGGCGCGTGCGCGATACGCCGGAGATAGAATCGACGCCGATTCTCGTCACGACCGGGTTCGGCACGGGCGACGCCACCTTCTCGCTCATGCAGGGAGCCGACGCCTACGAGCCGAAGCCGATTAATCCGACGAGTCTTCTGGAGTCGGTGCGAAGGCTTTTGAGCTAGCGGGCGGCTTCGAGGGATAATCTGAAGCGCGTGGCGGAAGATTCCGAACGGACAAGAGGGGCTATTTGATGTCGCAATCTTTAACGGAAGCGGTCGGGTGGGTCAGCTCGTTCATCCTCGTGCTGACCATCGCCAAGCAGGTCTACAAACAGTGGCAGGAAGGGTCGAGTGAGGGCGTCTCGAAGTGGCTCTTCGTCGGGCAGATGGCGGCCTCGCTCGGCTTCACCGTCTACAGTTGGCTCGTCTCGAACTGGGTCTTCGTCGTCACCAACGCCCTGATGCTTCTCAATGGCATGCTCGGCCTGCTCATCGTGCTGCGTCACCGCCGACGCGAAGCAAAGAACACCGCCGCGAGCCCCAATCTCAAGGCCGAACGAGCCTGAAAAGGAGAGGCCAGACGTTAGATGTCAGTTCAACGCCGATTTCAACTGACCTCTGACCTCCGACCTCTGATTCTTATGAATGAAAGAGACTTCTTTAACGAGCGACAGGAGACGAAGCAGGCGAGCTACAGTTGCCCGCATTGCCGGACGCGCGCCGATTACGACGTGCGCTGGATAAGGCGCACGAAGAAGCCCGCGCCGCCGCGCGGCGCGACCGAGCAGGACAGGGCGCGCTTCGCCAAGTCGCGCGACTACATGGTGCGCGTCGATGATATGCTGGTCTGCAAAACCTGCCGCAAGCGCTTCGACATCCCGAATTTTCAATCCGTCGTCTTTATCTGAGGCGAAGTTTATCTGAAGCGAGGCCGGGCGCTTCTGAAGCTTCAGTCTCCGAAGCGCCCGTCCCGCGCCTTTCCGCACGACCCGCGAAAGAAGGAGAGACAATCGCATGGAAGAACTGATTAGACAGGTCAGCCAGCGTACCGGACTCGACGAAGCGAAAGCCCGCACGGCGGTCGAAACGGTCGTCGGCTTTCTGAAGGACAAGCTGCCCTCGCCGCTCGCCGGACAAATCGACAACGCGCTCGGCGGAGGCGGAGGCGGCGGCCTTGACGCGCAGGCCGGTAATCTGATGGGTGGCCTCGGCGGCATGTTCGGAAAGAAAGAATAAGACGCGATACTTCGGGGCGGCGCGCTTCGGAAAGAGCCTGCCTCTCCGCCGCAACAACCCCCATGAAAGCCCGACCCGTCGCACGCAAAGCTTTACTCGTCGCCGCGTCGCTGCTCGTCTGTCTCTGCACGCCTCTATTGCCGCCCGCTCGCGGCGCGACGAAGCGTGCGGAGTGGACGCGCGTGCGGACGAAAAACTTTCTCTTCGTCGGCGATGCGGACGAGCGCGACCTCAAGCACCTGGCAACACGCCTCGAACAGTTTCGGCAACTCTTCTCGCGTCTGCTCTCAAGCGACTACTTCGACTCGACCGTCCCGACCACCATCGTCGTGTTTCGTGACGACGCCTCCTATCGTCCCTTCAAGCCGCTTTATCAGGGAGAGCCCGGCGACGCGGCAGGCCATTTTCAATCGGGCGCAGACGTGGATTATGTCTCCTTCTCCATCGACCAGCGTCGAAGGGGCAGCCCTTATTTCATCATGGTGCACGAGTACGTCCACCTGCTCGTCAAGAACAACTTTCGCAACGCCCCGCTCTGGTTCAACGAAGGACTCGCCGAATACTATTCCACCCTTCAAGCCTCCGACGGCGGGCGCAAGCTCACGCTCGGAAAAGCCATCCCGAGCCGCCTCCAGACGCTTCGCACGAGCGACCGGCTTCTCCCCTTAGAGACGCTTCTCGGCATCGACCACGAATCGCCCTTCTACAACGAGCGCGACAAGCGCACGGTCTTCTACGCCGAGTCGTGGGCGCTCGTTCATTACCTGCTCAACGGCGACGCGGGACGACGCCGCCCGCAGCTCACTCGCTACCTTGAGCTGCTGGCCGAGGGCGTCGGATTTCGTGAAGCCTTCCCTAAAGCGTTCGAGACGGATTTCGCCGGGCTCGAAAACGAGCTGAAGGCATATCTCAGTCTCGTGCGTCTGCCCGAACAGACAATCGCGTTTGAAGAGCGGCTTGAGTCGGAGGTCGAAGCAGAGAGCCGAAGGCTCACGGAGGCCGAAGCCCTCGCCTACCTCGGCGACATGCTGCTTCGCACGAACAGGACGGACGAGGCCGAGGGCTACCTGCAAAAGTCGGTCGCCCTCGCCCCGAACCTCTCGATGGCGCGCACCTCGCTCGGCATCATCCGCACGAAGCAGAACCGTCTCACGGAAGCCGTCGAGCACCTGAGCCGCGCCGTCGCCTCCGACCCGCAGAGTCATCTCGCGCACTACTACTACGCCAACGCGCTCAGCCACGAAAGGATGGACGCCTCTCTCTGGGTGACGGACTACGAGCCGCAGAAGGCCGAGCAGATGCGCGCGGCGCTGCGCCGGACAATCGAGCTTGCGCCGCGCTACGTCGATGCATACCACCTGCTCGCCTTCGTCAACCTCGTCCGCGAAGAACAGCTCGACGAATCCGTCGAGCTTCTCAAACACGCGCTCACGCTCGCGCCCCGCCGACACGAGTTCTCGCTCCTGCTCGCGCAGATTCACCTGCGCCGCGAAAACTTCGACGCCGCCCGCGCCATCCTCGACAAGCTCTCGCAGAGCACGACCCCGCACCTGCGCGGACAGGCCGAGACGCTCCTTAAATCTTTGGCGCTCAGGCGTGAAATCGTCGCCCGCCGTCGAGCCGAAAATGAGCCGCCGACAGAGACGGTTGGCCTCGCGCCTCTCCAGCCCTGCGATATGTCATACTCGGGCGCGCAGCACAAGAAGCTTCGCTTCGAGGGCGTGCAGCGCTGTGGCAAGCTGGCGCGCGTCGAATGCGAAGAGGCGGGCGTCTTGCTCTTCGTCGAAGTCGAGGGCGGCACTCTGAAGCTACGCAGCGACGCCCTCAACCGCATCCGCTTCGTCACCTACACGACCGAAGTCAAAACCGGCCAACTCACCTGCGGCCTGCGCGAGCCCGCCAACCCCGTCCTCGTCACCTACCGCCCGCCCACAGACTCGCGCGCCGACACCGACGGCGAAGTCATCGCCGTCGAATTCATCCCCAGAGATTGGTACGCAGGAAACTGAACGGCAAGTAGGAAGGCGGAAGTAGGAAGGATGAATAAGAAAACTGCTCAAGCTACCTGAGCGGCTTTCATCCTTCCGCCTTCCTGCTTCCTACTTGCTGTTCAGCGATGCTGTTGGCGTAGTAATTAAGGAGCGGGAGTTCTTCGGGTTGGACGGCGTAGAGGCCGTCGGTCTGGACGACAAGGCGGCGGAGGGTGAGCATGCGGAGGCCGACGGTGACGGCGTAGTCCTGGTCGCGGCGCGGGATGTAGATGTGCGCGCCGCGCGATTCGAGCCGGCGCATCAGCTCAAGCACCTCGGTCTTGAGTTCAAGCTCGCTCCATGTTCTGGCCGGATGATTGACGAAGACTGTCGCCAGAAGCGGGACGGGGACGGCTGGGATGACTGCGGCGATGGAATGCATCAACTCACGCGCAAGCTCTTCGACGCGGGCGAAACGCGCCTCCTTTTCGAGCGGGCGGAAGTCGAGCTGGCGAGCGGCGAGGTAGGCTTTGAGCGAGACGGGCGTGCCGAAGTTGACGCAGGCGTAGCCGAAGCGTCGCCAACGATTTCTCGCCATCAGACGCAGGTTGCGAAAGATGAAAGCGAGCGTGCCGAGGACGACGGAGGCTTTGCTTTTCCTCTCAGCCGTCTTATCAAGCTCGCGGAGCTGGCTTCGGTCTTCGAGCACGCGGTCGTAGTTGATGCCGACGGGGACGAAGACCAAATCGCGCTCGCCCGCAGGGTCGAAGGAGCGGAGCATGTAGTCCAGGAGGCCGAGCTTGGGCGGTCGGAGTCGGCCGTCGCGCGTCAGGCCGCCCTCCGGGTAGACGGCCTGCGTCACACCGGCGGTCGTCGCCATGTGAACGTAGCGTTCGAGCACCTTTCGGTAGAGCGCGTCGCGCGAATCGCGGCGCACGAAGTATGCGCCCATCGCGCGGATGAGCGTTTGCAGAGGCCAGATGCGCGCCCATTCGCCGACCGCGTAGGACAGAGCCGTCCTCTCCGCCGCGAGAAACGAAATCAGGATGTAATCCATGTTGCTGCGGTGGTTCATAAAGAAGACGACGGTCGATTGCGGATTGACAGCGGCGAGCCCCGCTTCATCCGTGTAGCCGAGGCGCACGCGGTAGAGCGAGCGCGCGGCGCGGCGCGCGAGCCAGTAGCCGAAGCGAAAATAGACGTAGGCGTTGAAGGCCGGAACAATCTCGCGCGCGTAGCGCTCGACGCGCTGCATGACCGCTTCGCGCGGCAACTGGTGCTCTAACGCGTGAGCTTCCGCCGCCTCCTGAACCTGCGGGTCGTAGAGCAGGCGGTCGATTAAAACTTCGCGCTTCGTCAGCTTGAAAGGCTGAATCTGAATCCTCAGACGCGTGTTTATCTCTTCGAGCACGCGGTTCACTCTCCGCCTCATAAACCAGCGCACCAGAGGCTTGAGCATGTTCTCTGCAACAGCCCACGAAGACAAAACGACCAGCAGCGCGACCGCCCAGTTTGGAAGTGTGGTGCTAGGCTCAGGCATCGGCTGAGAATTTCGACTATTTCTCTTCCAGATGCAAATACCCGGACGCAGAAGCGGGTGATGATGCTTTGAGCTGATTTTAAGATGAGCCAGACGACAAATGTTGAAAGGAAGGGCGCGTGCGCCCTCTTATTTCTTGTCGTCCTGATATTCGACGGTGAGGTGCGGATGACCGTAGACGGTGTAGGCGAGCCACGTCGATGCGCCGACCCTGCTTTCGTCGTCGCGCGCCGCCCGCCGCGCTTCGTTGGCTGCTTCGTAGAGCTTCGCTCCGCGCTTGAGTTCCCTGTAGAAAGTTTTGGTGAAGACTCGACCTGGAGTGTCGCCGACAGCCCAGAGCGAGCCGACGAAAACGCTCGCGCCCTTCCTGATGAATGCCGGCGCGAAACCGCCGATTCCCGAAATCTTTCGACCCTCACGTCCCGACCCGCAGGCGTTTAAGACTATCATCGGGCGGTTATCTTTCGTCGCGAGCCTGCTGAATTGGGCGGCCACCACGATGCTCAGATGCTCCCTGACGTAGCCGATGGCCTCCTGATCTGCGAGCTTCACAACCTCCTTTCGGCCTTCGAGCATCAACGCCCCTTGAGTGATTTTCTCCTGCTCGACATCTCCGTGACAGTCGAAGTGCAGAAGGTCGAACGTGCCGGGGTTTTCGAGCGCTTTGCGAACCGGGTCGGGCTTCGGCGTGATGGGCTTCGCGCCGAATTCTTCGGTCAGGAATTTTATCTCCTGTTCGGCCTCGGGCAGTTTGTATTCAGGGTCGGGATAGTCCGGGACGACGTAGCGGACGCGTCCACGTCTGATTTTGACCGATTTGGGCGGCGGCCAGCCCGCGCCGCGCTCTTCCTCATCGCCGCCGTCAATCCAGCGCGTCAGTCCCATCTGCGCCATGAACATCGCTTCGGAGGGCATGCCGTCATCGTCGGGATTCTTCAGGTGAACAAGCTCCCAGGGGATGTACGGCTCGGTCGAGATGACGACGATGTTCTCGATTTCGTCGCGGTGCTGCCAGAGCACCTGCTGCAATTTGGTCGGGAACAGAGTTTTAAACAAAGCGACGCCGTAAGCGCGCAGCTCCGCCGCGAAGGCCGAGCCCTGTTTGTCGCTGTTCGCAATCCAGTAGTGCTCTATCTGCCCGTAGATGTGAGCGACCAGCTTCTCAGGGCTGAAATCAGGCAGAGTCTTCTTGAAGCCGGGATTCGGCAGCTCAAACTCTGTTGTGGGGAGAATGTATTGCAACGTCAGCACGCCATTGTTGACGGACTCGACGACGAAGAGGGTGAAGAGCGGCTGCTCAGGCGGCGGCGCTTCGGGCGCAGAACGTCGGCGCGAAATTTTGCGCGCGGCTTTCTCTCTCTTCCTGACGATGCGCGGCTTCAATTCCAGCTTGGCGAGACGCGACTGCCCCTGAAAGACCATCACCCAAACCTCGCCCGCCTCGCCTCCCGTCGCCGACAGCTTGAAGGAGAACTTTCTGGTTTTTCCATCGACGGGCGGCATCAGCCTGAAGCTCTCCTCGCCCTTAATCTCGAAGTTCTCCTTCGAGACTACCTGGATGAGCAGCCTTTTGCGAGGGTCAACCCGGGCGCTCGCCGTCTCGCCGACGTGCGACGCGCTGATTTCAATTTTATCGCGCGACACGCTCACTTCGAGCGTCGTCTCAACGCCGACTTCCACCTCCTCGTCCATCTCAGCGGCGAAGTGGCAGAGGATTTTCCGCTCTTTCGGGCGCGACGCTCCTTCAGCTTCCTTCTCAAGCCCCTTCAGCATCCAAGCTTTAAAACGGCCCCCCGCCGGCCTGAATCCTACAACCCGGCTATGTCTTCTTTTTATCTCGCTCGAATCTTCGTCAGGGAGGTCAGTCGCGCCCATCTTGAGGGAAAACTCCGAGCGGGAAAGCTCCGAGAGGTCTGTGAAGAATTGCCTGACGCCCCTGCGCCCGCGAAAGAGCCCTGTTCCGAGGAACGCCAATCCAGCGAGGCCGGTGACAGTTGAGCCGAGGATTGTCTGTTCTCTGGTGAGCGCTTTGTCGTAGAGAAGGATGCCGGGCGATTTAAACTCGACCAGCCGATTCTGAAGCGGGAGCGCTTTGAAAGTTCCGCGTTCGCGCAGCGTCACGTAGAGCGCGAGCGTGCAGGCGGCTTCACTGCGCCCCGAGTCGATAGCCGCCACGTCGAACGTCCACTCACGCCGCGCGTCGGAGAGCAGCTCGAAGTCTCCGGTCTCCGAAGGGGTTTCAAAGCTTCGCACGGCGAGCCCGTTTGCGTCGATGATGGTGGCGGCGACGTAGGCCGCGTGTCCCGGCACGATGTCGCGCTGCCGCGCGCCTTCAGGCGGAACGAAAGCGACTCTTATTCTCTGCGTCCAGCCTCTCGCCATGCGCTCCGGCCATTCGACGACGATTCGACCGTCGCCGACGCGCTGCCCCTCTTCATCTCGCTCCGTCTGCTCGTCCAATCGAAGCGGCTCGGTTGTCTCCGTCCCGAGCGTTTGCCGCAAAACTTCGGACGCATTCATCTCGCGCGACACTGCCTGGCCGGTTCTTGCTGCCGAGCGAAAATAGAAGTAACCGGACAGAGAAACGACGAGCAGCGCGAGGCCGATGAGGGCGAGGCGTCCGGCTGTGAGCGCGTCCGGGAAACGGAAGCCTAAAGGGTTTTTGAAGATGGGTTCGTGTTTTGAGATTTCACGAGTGACCATAGGCGACCTCCGAGAAAGATTGCCGGATGGATGTCTTGAGATGAGAAAAGAGCTTTTGCAGCGCGAACGCGTCCGTCTTGCCCGGCGCGCGTCCGCAGCGCGAAGACGGGCGAGGCGCGGCAGGCATTTTAGACGCGTCGGGAAAAAGAAGCCAGAGAAGAATCTCGCGGGCGCTTCAGAGGGCGTCGTAGCGTTTGAGCTTGCGGTAGAGAGTGGATAGGTCGATGCCGAGGATGTTTGCGGCGCGCGCTTTGTCCTGATTGACCGAGGCGAGCGTCTCGAAAATATAACGACGCTCGATTTCGTCGAGCGTCGGACGCAATCCGTCCGGGTCGCGCACGGTTTGCGCGCCGGAGGCCGATTCGCGCACGCGCGGGGGCAGACTGTCGATGTCGATTCGCTCGCCGCTCAGAGTAAAGGCGCGCTCGACGGCGTTCTGCAATTCGCGGACGTTGCCGGGCCAGGAATAATTGATGAGCCCCGACATTGCCTGCGGCTCGATGGGTTTTTCGGGCTGCTGCTGCTCGCGCGCCGTGCGTGTGATGAAATGGCGGACGAGAAGCGGAATATCTTCGCGCCGTTCGCGCAGAGGCGGAAGATGAACTTCGATGACGTTGAGACGATAGAACAAATCTTCTCGAAAACGTCCCTCGGCAACTTCGCGTTCGAGGTCGCGGTTGGTCGCACAGATGATGCGCGCGTCGATACGCTGCGGCGCGGTCGAGCCGACGGGCATCACTTCATGTTCCTGCACGGCGCGAAGAAGTCGCACCTGCATCGCGGGCGTTATCTCGCCGATTTCGTCGAGAAACACCGTGCCGCCCTCGGCTGCGCGCAGAAGTCCCGGCTTGTTTGCGACCGCGCCGGTGAAAGCGCCTTTCGTGTGGCCGAACAATTCGGATTCGAGGAGCGTTTCGGGCAGCGCGCCGCAGTTGATGGCGACGAAGGGGCGGTCGGCGCGCGGGCTGTTGTGATGAATGGCGCGCGCAATCAACTCTTTGCCCGTGCCGGACTCGCCCTGAATGAGAATGTTCGTGTTCGTCGTCGCCACCTTCTCGACGAGACGAAAGACGGACTGCAAAGCCTCCGACGTGCCGATGATTTCCGAAAAGCTGTAACGTCTATCCAACTCGCGCCTGAGCGCGCGGTTCTCGCGGAACAGCTCGCGCTGACGCAGAGCGTTTTTGACCGATTGCAGGAGGTCTTCGTTGACGAAAGGCTTCGTGATGTAGTCGTAAGCTCCTTTGCGCAGCGCCGCGACCGCCGAATCGACAGACGAATAGGCCGTCATCACGACGACGAGCGCCTCCGCGTCGATGTCCTTGATACGGTCAAGCAGCGCGAGGCCCTCCATGCCCGCCATGCGGATGTCCGTCAAGGTGACGGCGACATCTTCGGCGGCGAATATCTCCAAAGCGCTTTCGGCGCTCGAAACGGCGGCGACGCGATAACCTTCGCCCGTCAAAAGGCGCGAAATGATAGCGCGCATCAAATCTTCGTCTTCGGCAATGAGGATGAGCGGCGATGTGTTCATGCTTGTCGTTCTCTGAGGGGTGCAGTTTCAGCTAACGTCTCCCCAGCAGTTATTTGAACCGGCAGCACGACGGAGACTTTCGTGCCGCGCCCGTTGTTGGAGTCGATTTCGATGCGTCCGCCGTGTGCCGTGACTATCCGGTAACAGACTGCGAGGCCGAGACCCGTGCCCGCGCCGGCAGATTTCGTGGTGTAGAAGGGGTCGAAAACGTGCGGGCGCTGTTCGGGCGCGATGCCGACGCCGGTGTCGGCAATCTCGACGAAAAGCTCGCCGCCGAGAGCGTCGAAGCGCGTGCGAATCTGCAAGTCTCCGCCTTCGGGCATGGCGTCGCGCGCATTCAGGAGAAGATTGAGGAAGACCTGTTGGAGCTGGTCTGCGTCGGCCGAGACGAGCGGCGCATCGCGGTCGAAATCGGTCTCGATGCGCAGGTGTTTGAAGGTTTTGTCGAAGCTGGCGAGGCGCAGGCTGGCTTCGACGATGCGCGCCACTTCGAGCGGCGCGCGCGCCGGGGGGCGCGTGCGCGCAAACTCCATCATCTCGCGCAAGACCTGCGTGATACGCGCGATTTGAGTCGAAATCAAACGCAGAATCTCCTGCGTTTCGTCGTCCGCGCCACTGGACGGCGGACGTGTCTGTAGAATCTGTATGAGCGAAGAGATGGAGGCGAGCGGGTTGTTGACTTCGTGCGCGACGCCTGCGGCGAGCGTCCCTGCGGCGGCCAGTTTCTCCGTGCGGATAAGATGCTCGTTGAGCGTGCGCAGGCGCTCGATGTCGTCGGCCATCTTGCGGCTCATCTCGTTGAAAGACGAGGCGAGCAAGCCAACTTCGTCGTTGCTTCGGAGGCTGACCTGCGTTCCGTAGTCGCCGCCCGCGACCGTCACCGCCGCTTCGGTCAAACGACGCAGAGGACGCGAGATGATCCTGATGACGAGCGCGACGAGAATCAGATTCGGCACGAGCGCGGTGATAACGCTGAAGACTAGATAGCGTCGCCAGGCTTCCATCGTCCCCGCGCCGAAACTCCACCAGACAATCGGAATCTGCAACAGCAAAAAACTCAACACGGCGACGAGCGCAATCGAGAGCGCCACCTTGTAGGCGATGGGAAAGAGGCGAAACTGGTCGAGCGCCGATTGCAGCGAGAAGAGCTTGAAGCTCGTGATGGCGTAAGCATAGATGACGACGCCGAGCAGCACGAAGATAGAGCCGACCGGCAGAAGCCACGTCACGCCCGCCAGAGGCAGCACGATGTTCGTCAAAGTCTTCAAGGTCGCCGTAATCACGAGCGCCCAGAGAATCGCGCCGAGCTGCTGCCCCCAGAGTGTATTTCTGTAGCGAAGGTACTTCGCGTAAAGTAGCCCGAAGCCATAGGCGAACAGCCCGTAAGCGTATAGGACGAAGATGTAGGCGAGCGGCGTCAGTTGAATGTCGAGACCGCCGCCCGTAAAGCGCACGTCTCTCCACATCAGCCCCGCAAGAGCCGCCGGGATGAGCACCGCGCCCGGCGCGAACAAGACGGCGGCGCGTCTCAAAGGAATCGAGCCGTTCTCAGGAAAAACCCAGCCGAAGACGACCAGCGAATACTGCAACAGCAGCGCCACCGAGAAACTCAGACTCGCCCACCATCCCGCGTCGCCGCCCTCCGTCCCGAATCCCCAAAGCGCGATGTCTTTCACCGTCCACAAAGCCAGACACGCGACGAACGCCGCGAAAGTCTGGTGCGTCCGGCTGCGCGGCGCGGCCACGAACACGTAAAAGCCGAGCAGCACGTTCACAAACAGAGAAAGCAGGAGGAGCGAGAGAAGCATCGGGAAGAAGTAGTCTGGAGTCTGAAGTCTGAAGTCTGGAGTCAGAAGATTATGGAGGTCGCTGCTTGAATATCTCTCTAACTGTTGAAAGCCGTCAGAGACTTTTCTTTCGATTCAGACTCCGGACTTTAGACTCCAGACTCCAGACTTTTATCTTAGTCCGAGAATAAATGCGGAGAGCGCGGAGGCGACGCCGCATGCGAGCGGCCAGAAATGGCGCGCGTCAATCATACCACCGCGCGCCATGAGTCGGTGAAGGATGGTGAAGAGAGCGAAACCGAGCGCCCCGACCGGAAGTGCGAAGGTCGCGCCGAAGAATGCGCCGATGCCGAAGAAAATCAGGCCGCCCGCCGCGCCCGTCGCCAGCGCCCAGCAGACGCCGAGCAGCAGGCTTGCGAAAATCGTCAGAGGCCACGCGCGGCGTTCAAGTTTGTCTACGCATCTGCCTATTCTCCCGCCCAGCCAGCCGCCCATCAGCGCGCAGATTGCGTTCATTATGAAACAGACGGCGATGAGAGCGGCGAACGCTTCGCTCGTGCCGATGTGTCGGTCGAAAAAGAGCCGGTAGAAGATGGCTGCGGGCGGAAGCGTGCCGAGCAGAAATCCGAGAAGCTTGTATGCCCGCGCGCTCGCGTAAGGGCGTCGCATCAACTCCATCTCGTCGCGCTCGCGCGCGTCGCGGAAGAGAGTTCGGCTTCGTTCGTCTTCGGCGTGAAAGGCGACGAGCCATCTCAGCCGCGCGTCGAGGTCGGCGTCGTTTGCGACAAATGCAGAAGCGGCCTGTGCGGCTCTCTGCGGGGCGAATGAGGTTCGGGTAACGTCGAACATAACTCTCCTTCGGCGCTCTCTGCGCCCGCCTGCTTCGAGACGGAAAGCTCAAGTCGTCGCAGTCGCGCGCATTCGGCGTCGAGAAGGCGTGCGACGCCGAGCGTGCCCGGACGGTCTTCAAGCGTCGAGAGCAATTCAATGGCGCGCGCGTAAGTTTCGATTATCGACTCGGACAGACGACGCGCGGCCGTCCTGTTCTCCTTTTCCTCACCGGCGCGATGCGGCGCGCTCAAGTCTCGCAGCTCTGCGAAGGCGTGCAGCAGCTCAAGGCGCGCGCGCTCCTGATGCTCGACGAGACGCCTGACGTTTCGCCTGTGAATACAGCGCCCCGCAAGCTCCAGGTCTGCGCCCGCACGTCCGGCGACGCGACACAGCTCCACTTCGCGCTTCGTCGGAGCAGCCTCGGCGTCCGCCTCTGCGGCAGCCAGTGCCAGCCCGACGTATCGCTCCAAACCGGAGCGAGCGTTGAACATCATCTGCCGGAAATTCTCGTCCCCCGTCGCGTACTGCTCGGACGCATCCTCGACGCGCGCGAGCGCCGACAAAAGCCCGCGTTGCGCGCGCTCGATTCGTTCCTCGCCTTGACGATTTACCGACGCGCCTTCTCGCTCCGCATCGCCGGGCGTCTTCAACGAACGCGTGCGCTCAAGACGAAACGCGACGAGCGCGAGCGGCCAGACGATCGCCGCGACGAAAGCTCCGAGCAGCGTGCGCGTGCGGTGCGCCGACGATTGGCGGAGGAAATAGATAACGCCGACGGGAGCGGCGGCGGCCAGGTAGACGGTGATGATTTCGCTCAGACGCATGACGCCACTCTTCAGGGCAACGCATGTGCCGACCGAGCCGCGCGTCTGCAAACGAGCCGCGAGCGCGGTTTCCAACACCTCTCCGACATTCAAAGCAAACAGTTTATCTACGGCGTGCAGGGAAATGTCCCGGCTTGAATGGTGCGCGTTGCGCGGCGTGCTGTTTGGCAAAGCGCGTCTGCGACGCGAGGGCTTTGGCATTCTGCAAAGCGCGGGCGAGAGAGTCGCACCCGGATGAGAGAGGTCTGGCTCACCCGTCGAAGATGGCGAGCGCGCGTTCGTCGCGCGTCGGCTGTGACGATTCTGTCGCGCATCGTTTCGGAAAAACTCACGACCGCGTTCCCGCTTGTGTTGAGTCGTCGTGCGCGACTTCAAAGGCAGAGCGAGACATGCACGCGCGCTCACTTTGAATGCAAAATCGCGCCCGCCGCTTCGTCTCCCTGTCGCTCAAGAGTCCAGACGCAAGGTACGAAAACAGAGTGTACGTATTGAAAGCATTTGCGCGCGCGCGTGTTCGCACCTGCGACACGCCGACCGAAGCGAATTGAAATTTCCAGAAGGCGCAGGCCAACCCTTGAGCGCGCGAGCGCATCGAAAATTCGCCGCCAGAATCAGGTCGAACAGCCGCGCGTCAAACCTCGCCGCCGGTCAGAGTCAATAAAACTCATTCGTCACGCTTCTGTGATAGAGCCGGACAAACTCTCTCCCACAATGAGAAGGTCGTGGCCTTCGGATTGCTTTACATAGCGTGCGCCGTTCAGGCGGCAGACGAGAATCGAACAATAAAGGAACTTTCGCCGAGCTTTGTTCGTCTAAGTGAATACGAACAACACACAAGGGCAAGTACAGGAACAATGAACACGAAGACGCCAATCAAAGTTATCAAGCGCAGCCAGCGTAGTCGCCAGGAAGTCGTGGTGGAAGAGAGCGCGCCGGAAAAGAAGACCACTCAGCAGGCGGCGCGCGACATGGTCGCCACCGTCAGCGAATGGGTCAGCGAGTTTCAGCAGAAGCGACGCAAGGAAACCACGCGGGCTTTCAAGACTCTGTTCACAGATACGACTCCGCAAACAAGCAAGGCATAATCTCTCCTCATTCCATTCGTCGGCTGCACGCGCTGCACTATTTCATTCACACGCGAACCAGAGCGTACACGGCACGGTCTGAATAAGGCTGTCTTGTACGCTTGCGCGCTAAAAAAAACTCTTTGCATCGCTCGGCACGTCTGAGCGTTGACAGGGGCGCGCGGTCGCACGTAGCATCGCGCTCGAAAATCGGCTGGCATCAGGCGGGTTGGAGAGCGGAGCTTAAAGGCGATGGTCAGGAAGCTCAAAAAGCAGACGAAGAAGCGCGCCGGGCGACCTATCTTCGACGCGATTCGCAAACCCAACGCGCCGCCCGGCCATCCACTCGCGCGCGCCAAGCCGGAAGAGCGCGCTCACCCTGCCGAGCGCAAAGTCAAACACAAACAGCGCGACGACCTGCCCGACGCAGACGAGTAGCGCGCCCGCGCCTCTCGCTCGCTTCCTCATCCGACCGTTTTATCCTCTTTCGGCGAGCGCCGGCCTTAATCGAACGCTCTCAAGCGTCAGCTTGCCGCCCGAGAGCGAGCCTTCCGACTCCTGTTTTTCGCAGCCGCGCCCTTCTTCGTTTGAAAATCGCTCGCGTGCAAATTTTCGCTTTCAAATCTCGATAATTCGTGATTAATATACGTACGCAGTAAACATCTTCAGATCAAAGGCGCAGCCCGTCGTCCGGCAGAAGCTTTTCAAAGAGGCTTGCGCCGTCGCCATACGTCACATGAGGAGGCTGATTTAGATGACATACGTGGTTGTGGAACCCTGCGTGAACTGCCGTTATACCGATTGCGCGCTGGTCTGTCCTGTCGAAGCTTTTCACCTTGACGATACGATGCTGGTTATCAATCCGGAGACTTGCATCGACTGCGATGCGTGCGTGCCGGAATGTCCCGTCGAAGCCATCTTTCCCGAAGACAAAGTGCCGGATGAATGGACACACTATACGGCTATCAACGCTGAGAAGGCTCTGAGCGGGCTGCCCGTCATCAGCGAAAAGCTCGACCCGCTCTGTTAAGCTTTGGGAGCCGCGAGCGGGCGAGTGGTTTTCGGTCGCAGCCGCGCGGCGTGAAACTGAGAAGTGCGCGCAAGCTCCGTCCGACGCGAGGCCGGAGCTTGCGCGTCATTGTTTTGAGAGCTGGAAAGTCGAAGGCGAGAGCAGAGGCGCGCGGAGAAACGAGAGGCTATGAAGAGAGGGGCGAAGCGTTTGTTGGGGGCGCTGGCAATCCTGAGCGGCGCGGCGGGAACAGCCGTGCTGCTCGGGCGTCTGAGAAGAGCGACGACGGAGGGCAAAGGATTGAGAGCAGGGGAGAGAAGCGGGCGCAGCGCAGCCGACCGTTGGGCGCGTCCCGGCATGAGCGTCACTTTTCGAGCGCAGTTGATGCCGGGTCGCAGCCGCTCCGAGCGGACGTTTCGCGTCCAGGATATTTTGCCGAGCAATCGCGTCGTGCTCGAAGGCTTCGCGGGCGAGCACACGGAGACGGAGTTTGAGCCTTTGCGTTGAAGCTTTCCGAAGAGAAAGGAACTAAGAGAGACGAAGCCAATCGGACGCTTTCTTTACCACTCGTATTCGCGTCCGGGTTCCATGACGCGCAGACCCTGAATGTCGAGCGCCTTGAGTTCTTCGATGACTGCCTCGCGGTAAGTAGGCTTGAGGTGCATGGCGAGAATGTCGATGTCTTTGTGTGTGAGCTTGGCAAGCTCCTGACGCAGACCTTCGGGCGTGAGGTGGCCGGAGACTTCCGCCAGACGCGACATCGAGTTGGGAAAAGAGGATTCGATGAGAAGCGCATCGAGGCGCGGCAGGGCGTTGACGACTTGCCAGAACTCTTCGGTCTTCGCCGTGTCGGAGCTGAAGGCGACGGTCGTGTCGCCGTCGGAGAGAATCAGTCCGACGGTCGGGACGATGTGGCTGACGTTGACGGCGTTGAAGCTGAGGTGCTCGATTTGAAACTCTTCGCCCGGATGGAAGGGAACGTATTTGAGAACCTGCGTGCGCTCGTTGCGTAGCTCGGAGAAGCGCGGGTAGACCGTCCAGTTGAAGACATCGCGTTCGAGTAGCTCGATAACTTCGGGCGTCGCATAGATGCGGATGGGCTCTTCGAGCGTAGCGAAGAGGTCGTCGATGAAGATGGGCAACGTTGCGATGTGATCCATGTGAGGATGCGTGACGATGATGTCGCGCACGCTTGCGCGCTGCTCGTCGTTCAAGGCCAGAGCGATGCTGCCGCCGTCAATCGCCACAGAGTCATCGACGAGATAACAGCTCAGGCGCTGCTCGGGTGTGGCGCGTCCTTCGCCGTCAAACGTGCTTGGGAGGAGTTGGATTCTCACGCTGAGCGTCTCTGCCGAAACTCTGAGTTGTAGAGCGCACCACTACGCCGCCAAACCTTTGCTTGAAACCGCTTCGGCTTCCGGCCAGACCGACCGCAGGTTGCTGCTTCGTTGCGTTTCACTTAATTCTCACGAGAAACGTATCGAGGGACGGATGGGCGTCTGCGAAATTTGCTGAACGGAACAGCTCTCATCGAACGAGGCCAAGTATAACCAGATTCCGACGCGACTTCCAGCACGATTTTTAGCGAGACGCGACGAGGCGCGACAAGAGGCGACGGTGCGACGCCTTCGCCCGTCTGGCCGAAGGCACGCTGGATGCGTTCAGCCCGGCCTCGCTCGGCGGCGCACGCTGTTGACAGAAGAGACCGAAAAAGCCGACTATGTTGGCCGGTTCCGAGTCGGTAGAGAAGCGTGGCCTTGCGGGCTCGCTTCAGTTTCTTCGATGCGGGAGAAGTCTTCTGCCCAGCCGTTCAGCACACTACGCATTTAACGCAGGGACGCGAAAGCGTGCGCTTCAACGCTCGCGCATGCCTTCGACCGTCGCATACGTCTCGACTTCGGTCGCCATCGCCATCGCCGTCTTCTGCCTGCTCTGGTGGATGATGGCATCGGTCGGCGACGAAGCGCCCTGGCTGCCCGCCGGAATGGCCGCGGGCTTCGTCGTGCTCATCGCCGTCAGCGCGCGCGAAGTGATGGTCAGGCGCGCGTGGGCGCGGCACACGCTTGAGATGGAGCGGCACAGCAGCAGCGGCAGTAGCAGCAGCAGCGGCGAGTCGGCGTCTCAAAGTCAGAGTAAGCACAGGGCTGAAATTCGTCCGAGCGTGCGCAGCTCGGCACACGCTCTGCGCGCGTTGCAGCAGCATCTGGCGGAGGCAGAGGCGCGAGGCGCGCAGCAGCCGCAAGCGCACCTGGAGGCTTATCGTCTGTGTGAGCAGTATCTCTCGAACACAGAGAGCGCCATTCGTTCGAGCAAGACGACGCCCGACGCGCGCGCAGCCCTGCACGCGGGACACGAGCGCGTGCGCGAGCTTAAAAAGCATCACCTCCTGGCATGGGCGCGCGGCGAGACGAAGCGCGTGATGGACGAGGCGCGCAGGCGCGTGCGCGTCTCCGACAAAATCGAGACGGCGCAGCGCGCCGTCGATGTCATAGAAGAAGCTCTCAGGGTCTACCCGGAAGACGAAGAATTGCGAGCCTCCGCGCAGGCCGTGCGCGATTTCGTGGCTTCCGTGAAGATTTCCCACTGGGTCGAGCTGGCCGAGCGCGCCGCTTTTCGAGGGCTCTACTCGCGCGCCATCGCGCGCTACCGCGACGCGCTCTTCTACGTCTCGCGCGCCGACATGGCCGAGGATGCGCGCGCAGACGCCGCCGGTCGAATCTATCGTGAGATAGAGCTGCTGCGTGCGCGCCTTGCGACGAGCGAGCGGCCTGTCAAAAAAGGCTCGGCGACGTTCGTCGCCGAAGCGGAGAAGCCCGCGCGGGAGAGACCCGTCCGCCCGCTCGAATCCGAATGAGCGAGCGTCCTCGGAAGAGAAAGCGGCGGCGGAAAACTCTATACACGCGCAGCTTCGAGCGTCTTCTAGCATCAGAGGCCGTGAAGGGTGATTGGCGTTTGCGCTCTCTTCATGCGACAATTACGCCTCGCTGTCGGGAGAAGGGAAGCTGCTCCGGCCTCGAAGCCGTCAGGCGTCGGCTCAAAATTTGCGAGACCCGAACGATTCGGCGGGCAGCCTTTCACCCTCCGGCAGACATCTACAGAGTTTGTTCGCGCGAGATTTCGCCTCCTTAACACTATCGAGACATCCGAAGTCAGGAAATTTTTTATGAAAGCAATGCGTTTAATAGTCGCGCTGGCCGTTTGCCTGAGCATCGTCTCGGCGGCTCTGGCGCAGCAGCCGAGCGCGCCTCTGACAAGTGGCAACGCCGCGCCGCCCATACCGAAGAAGATTACGACCGACATGAAGCAGGCTCTCCAGCCGCGCGACGAGTCGAGCGAGCCTGCCGCCGAGACGCCGGCGACGACCAAAGCGCTCGACCTCGTCGGCACGCAGAAATACCTGCTCGGCCCCGGCGACGTGCTCGACCTGCGCGTCTTCAACGAGCCGCAATTCAGCGATAAGTTGCAGGTTTCAGACGAAGGCTACGTCGAAGTGCCTTTCGTCGGTGCGATTCCGGCGCGCTGCCGCACGGATGTCGAAGTGAGAAAGGACATCACGACGGCTCTCACCAAGTTCCTGCGAAGCCCGCAGGTGAGCCTGCGCATCACGGAGGCTAAGAGCCGTCCGCCTGCGGTGGTCTTCGGCGCGGTGCGCGAAGCGGCGCGCGTCGAGATGAAGCGGCGCGTGCGTCTGCTCGACCTGCTCGCCTTCTCCGGCGGCGTCACCGAGCAGGCCGGAGGCGACATACAGATTTTTCACACCGAGCCCGTGATGTGTCCTGAGAGAGAGCCCGAGGCGGCAGCCGCGGCCGCGCTGGAACAGCAGGCCAAGACGGCTGAAGCGGGCGCGGTCGAGGGCAGTTTCACCGTCTATAAGCTGGCCGACCTCAAGCTCGGAAAGATAGAGGCCAACCCGATTATCCGTCCGGGCGACATCATCATCGTGCGCGACGCTCCGCCCGTCTACGTCACCGGCGCGGTCAACTCCCCGACGGGTCTCTACCTGCGAGAGAAGCTGCCCCTCTCCCGCGCGATTGCGATGGTCGGCGGCACGCGCAAGGGAGCCAAGACGAGCGACGTGCGCATCTATCGCCTCAAGCCGGGCACGCAGGAACAGGAAATCGTCAGAGTCAACTACGACGACATCAAGAAGCAGAAGCAGCCGGACATGATGCTGCAAGCCTACGACGTCATCGAAGTGCCCGAACAGGGCGGCTTCCTGCACGGCGTCAAAGAGTTCATCCTCAAGCAGTCGCTGCCGATGGCGGGCGGCACGCTGACGCAGGTTCCGCTTCGCATTCTCTACTAGAGAGAACCGGGCGGTTCGGAAGTTTCCCGCGAAGAGGCTGGTCGTCCAGAGAGAGACCGGCCTCTTCCTTATTTGCGCCGCCGCGCACGCACGCTTTTTGCGCCCCGCCGACGGCAAGGTCGCCCTCGCGCCGCCCCTTGTGTTAAATTAAGCGTTTGCAGGGAAGCATAAATTTTCGAGGAGAGCTTATAGATGGAGCGAAGAACCAGACCCGCCGCCGCCGCGCAGAAGCGCCGGCGACGCATGACGTTTTTGTGGATACTGGCGGTCTCGGCCGTCATCATCACCCTGCTTGTGCTCGAACAGGTGGCCGTGCTCTACGTGCTGGCGACCCTGAGCGTGACGGTGCTGCTCGTCATCGTCGCCTGGGCAGACCTCGAAGGGCGTCGAGCCTCGGCGCAGAGCGTTCCGTTCGACGACTCGGCGGCCATCGCCGACGCGCGCACGACTCAGGCGGCGACCGCCACTTTGAACACTTCCCCGAAAGCGAGACGAAGATAAGCTGAAAGAAGCGGGCTGCCGATTTCGTCTCCGGCGAGCATCAAACTGAAACTGAGAAGCGCCGACGGTCACTTCAAGA
>DASWNP010000009.1:0-13048 GCA_036399175.1 Pyrinomonadaceae bacterium
ATCTCGCGCAGTTGGCGGCGCAGATCGGGCTGCACCGTTTCGAGGAAGCCGAGCAAATCGTCAACCAGCAGCGCGGGTTCTTTGACGACGAAGGCGTTCGCCACGTTCGCCTCCGGCGAGACGAACTCAAGCGCGCCCATCGCCCCCGGCGCGGCGAGCCACGAAGCGATCCCTCGGCGCGGCTCGCCGAAGGTGAGCACGGCGCGGCTCTGCGTCCGCTCGTTCAAATCCTTCTGCTCGACGACGAGGTGTTTCAGGCTCGTCAGTCCGAGTTGGCGGAAGCCCTCGACGCGCTCCGCGCCGCCCGGCTTACCGGCGTCTTCGCGCGCGGCCTGCGCGACGAGCTTTTCCAAATCGGCGGCGACGACAAGCCCCGCGCCTTCGCGGTAGATTTCAGCCAGACGCGCGTGGAAAGAGGTTCCGACGAAGCGGTTCGCGCCCGCATTGTTGAGCGTCGTCGCAAGCTGACGCAAGTTTTCAATCTGCGGCGACGCGGCGAATAAATCGTTGCGAACCCAGACGAAGATTTCATCTTTTACGGGAGCGCCGTTTGGTTGCGTGGCAGCCGCGAGCGGGTCGTCCACGATGCGAATCACGGGGCTGTTTTTGCCTTCACGAGCGAACTGGGCAATCTGCCCTTCGAGGTACGGGCGGAAGTCAGCCGCGTTCTTCAGCTCGCCGAGAACGAGGATACTGCCGGGCTCGTTCTTCGCGTCCAGACCTGCGCTGACGACTATCTCGTCGCCGAGATACGCGCCGAACTCGCGCACGCGTTCGATGACCTGATCAGCCCCCGCGCCCCGGCCTTCGCGGCCTTCGTTTTTCCACCACTCTTTGAGCGCGGGATTCTGGTTAATGCGCTCCCGCATGATGCGGTGCGAATCGGCCAGCCTCTGGCTTAGATTAGGGAGCGCGGCGTAAAGGATTGTCCCTTCGGGCACGAGGTCGAGGAAGCGCGAGGAGTAGCGCACGCCCGGGCGCGGGACTCTCGCGTTGATGTCCTGCCGCAGCCTCGTCAGCTCGGCGGCGAGTTGCATGTAGCGCGCGGCGTTGCGGCTCCAGGCGACTTCCTGCGTGAGCGGGACGGGCTCCAGCCGCGCGTTGGTCGTCACCTGATCGCCGGGGTGCAACACGTCGTCTTTGCTGCCGTGATTCACGAGCACCTCGCCTTCGACGACCGAGACGCGCGAGCCCTTCATGCCGCTCCCGACGAAGAATATCGTGCCCGTCACGGAGACGAGCGAATCCGGCGTGGCGACGTAGAGATGGCGTTCGCGCTGCTTCGCAGCCTCGACCGCCACGTCGCCGCGTTCGAGCTTAACGGTGACGCCCTTCCTGTTCTCGGTGATCGACACCTCGCTGCGCTCGCGCATCTCGATGAGCGAGCCGTCCGCGAGCCGCAACACGGCGTTTGAAGCTTTGGACGTGCGCACGCGCTCGCCCTTCTGAATCTCTTCGCCGGTTCGGAGCGCGCGGCTCTCAGTTTCGGAAACGCGATAAAGAAGCCCGTCCGCGCTCTCGACCGTCGCGGCGAGCGTTGTGCCGGAGAAGTCGAAGCGCTCGACGTAGAAGAGCGCGGCGAGTCCGAAGCACAGCAACAGACCGGCAGCGATGCTCCAACGCCACGCCGGGGTCGTCCACGTTGGCTTCGCCGACGCGGGTTTAACTTGCGTCGCGCGCGCCGCCACTTGCGGCTCGCCCGTGCGCATCGCTCTCAAAGCCTTGCGGCAGGGAATGCACTCGTGCGTATGATCTTTGAGCAGCAGAGCGCGCCCCGGCGAAAGCTCTCCGCGAAGGTAAGAAGGGATAAGCGATTGGTAATCCGCGCAGCCGCCGATTCGTTCGACTGCCGAGACGGCGGTTGGGGAGTCAATCGACTTCTCGCCCGCCGCTTGCTCGGAGACGCGCGCCCAGACGCGCGACGCCGCCGTAGCCGCCGCCGACTCATCGACGCGCTCGTCTCGGACGCTGTCCACAACTTTGTCTAAAATGGCATCAAGCTCTTTTCTGTTACGCTTCATGATTGTTTCTCCAAAAACTGTCCTATCTCACGGCGAAGGCGCGTGCGCGCGCGGTGAAGTGTGACGGCGACGACCATCGGCGAAGTGCCGAGAAGCTCGGCTATCTGGTTGTTGTCGTAGCCCTCGAAGTAGCGCAGCGCGAAGACGGTCGCGGCGCGCTCGCCGAGCTTCGCAACCGCATGGCGCAAGAGCGCGCGCAACTCCCGGTCGGCGCGCTCCTCCTCCGGGCTGATGTTCGGGTTTTTCAACTCCTGCGCGGATTCCGCCGAATCGAACGAAACCAGACGCGCCCGCCCGCGCACGAGGTCGAGCGCGGCGTTGACGGCGGCGCGGTGAAGGTAGCCCGCCGGATTCGGCGCAAGATTGAGCGTCTCGGCGTTCGAGGCCAGACGCAGAAAGATTGTCTGGAGAACGTCCTCCGCGTCCGTGACGCTTCCCGTGATGCGATACGCGGCGCGGAAAACCTGCTCGTGGTGCTCGCGGAAGAGTCTCTCAAGCTCGCCCGCCCCCTCCGCCGAGGGGACGCTTCTCAAGCGCGTCGTGGTAGCTGCAATTGATTGCACGTCGTTCTCCTTCACACCGTCACTACACATATAACGCGCCCCGCAACGGATTATTAACAACACTGAAAATTTTATTTTCGTGCTTCGTAAAGAACACGAGCGCCTGCGGCATCGGCGGAACGACCGGCCGCGTGGCTGCGCTGTTGGCGACGGCCGAGAAGGAGTCGGTCAGGCGTGCCGAGTACAACACGGCCTTCGTGCTGATATCGCAGATTTGTACAAGCAAGTCTCGACATCTGCTTTTGATGTCTACCTCAAGCACACGGTAGCGGTACTTCGTGACCCATACGACGTGTGCTGTCGGTCTTGTAATCGTATGACCGCCGTGCCAGTTGTCTTTCATCAGGCACGACTTCCAGCGCCTGCAACCGGGCATGACGCAGGAGGCAGTTTACGATGCCTTGAATTATACCGTCAGGGTGCTGTTGACACGTTTGAAAAGAGAGGCGCGTCAGCACTCAGACATTAGGTTAGCGAAATTAAGTCCAGCCCAAAACGTATTGAATCAATCTGAATAATTGTGTATCGTGCGCCGCATGGATACGCCTGACGATCTGATCACGACGACCGCTGCGCGCAAGCTGCTCGGTATTAGCCCCCTGAAAATGAGCCAACTCCTGCGCGAAGGAGTCCTGCGCCACTTCCCTGATCCGCTCGACAAGCGCGCGAAGCTAATCAGCCAAAGGGAAGTCCTGGCTCTCAAACCCAAGAGGCTGGAGGCTGCATGAAGACAATTGCCGTAGCCAATCAAAAGGGTGGCGTCGGGAAAACCACAACGGCTGTTAATCTCGCCGCCGGGCTTGCAACCGCAGGTTATGATGTTGCTCTAGTTGATTGTGACCCACAGGCGCATGCTTCCACGTTCGTCTATGACCGTGAGAAGCTGGACATCACCCTGACCGACGTTATCTGCACACGCTGGGATTATTCACAGCCTGGAAGACCCACGAAGCTTCCCTTCGAGGACATCAGGAGTGCCGTCTACCAAACAGCCTTCGAGCGCCTAGACCTGATACCTTCCAACCTCGGGCTGGCTTCCTTCGACCGTGATACGGCCCAAGCCATAGACCGTCTGGAGGAGGCTTTAAGAGAGATCGGTGAGGATTACGACTTCCTGATTCTCGATTGTCCGCCCAACCTTGGGCTTCTCTTCACAGCAGCTCTGAAGGCCGCCGAGCAGGTTATTGTGCCTGTGGCCGCTCAGTATCTTCCTCTGGAAGGCGTCGGCGATCTCATGCAGAGCCTCGACGAGATGATCGCACGCCGCAAACTTTCGATACTCGGGGCCGTTATCACCCTCTTCGACGCCCGTACCACGCTCTCAAAAAACGCGGTGGATGCTGTCCGGGTAGAGCCGACACTCGGCTCCAAGCTGTTTGAGACTATGATTTCGATAAATACGAAGCTGGCCGAAGCTCCAGCCTTTCATGCCCCGATATATGCATACCAGCCGCACACGTCTGGTTCAGCCAGGGCTATTCAGCAGTTCGACGAGTTGACTTCTGAAGTTCTCACACGGCTTCAATTGCCAGCACAGAAGAAGGATGCGCCGCGTAGCATGAGGCTTGCCAAATCATGAAAAAGCAGACTGAAGAGAAGGAAGCACATCGCACGCCCGGCCCTAAGTTTCGCAACGTCTTGCCAGAAGGCTTTAAGATTCGGCGCTCCCCCAGCCCCATGGCAGATATGCTGAATGCGGCAGCAGCAGAACGCGACGCAGAACCCACATCAACCCATCCCAACCCGCCCCAACCCACCCGAATCGCTCCCGCTCGAGATTTCAATAAGCGGGCGAATAGTCTTGAGCGAGAGGCTTTACCCAAGGGATTGTTTCCGGGCACGAGCAAAAAACTCTATGATGCTCTTTATCTCAGGACGCGCGGCGCACACCAGCCGACGCGCACGATCCAAGCGACCAAACGCGAGTTGATGGCTTGGTCGGGGATTAAGAGTAAAAACACGATAGCGGTAAACCTCCAGATACTTACCTCCATCGGGCTCGTCGTTCGACAGATTGAGATTGGGGATCACGATGGCTCTGTCTATGAGATCTTATTACCTGAGGAGGCTGTTCAATCCGACCCAACCCAACCCAACCCAACCCAACCCAGAAGTTGGGTATAGACCCACCCCAAAAGTTGGGTTGGGTTGGGTTGGGTAATCCTATTGAAAACATTGGTACTTCCGGATTTCCTAAGACTTCTTTTAAGACTAAAGAAGAAAAAACTGATGATGAGGCTTTCGCCGGATTCATGGCAGCGGTAAAAGCGACCGCAAGGGAGTTGACCGGTAAGGAACCGTCTGGCGCAGAAGCCGACCGCTGGAGGGAACTGGCCGAGTTGCTGATGGCCGAACTGCGTATCGCCGCCGCCCGCACGTCTTCGATTTCCTCCGTTCCTGCTTTCCTCACCGAGCACCTGCGGCGTCGCCTCTGGAAAATGGAGAAAAAACCACAGTCTGACAAGTTACAAGTGACAGGCGACAAGCCAACAGAAGAGCAGGGAACTTCGTTACCCGTTAAAGATTGTCCTGATTGTGGGGGCTCCGGTTGGTGGTATCCGAATGGCTATGAAGGCGGCGTGGCGAAGTGTCTGCACAGTCACGCTACGAACCCCCGGGATGAATAAAGGGCTTGATTTCGCAAGCGCTTCACAAGCTGTAATCACACGCTTTGATACATTTCATTCACACTTACTAAGTTTTTATAGCAAATTTCCGATAATATGAATTTCGGGAAAGATTTATATTTACAATAGCCTTGCAGGAAAAGTGCCTAAATCAATGGGCTGATGATCTACTCGTCACAGCCTGCGACCCCTCTGTCTGCGAAGACAAACCCTCTCCCGGTTTGTCCCAACTGACAGTCATCTGGCCCGTCCCTAAAGCGGACGTGCTGCCCAGCGAGCGGAGAGTGATGGGCGTCTACAAATAGCCAGCACCCGAACCGCCACAAACCCTTCCTCTAACGAAAGGTAATCTCTGTGTCTTTTGAGCCTAAGTTCATTGTCATCCCGCTACTCCTCCTTCTCCTGCTGACGACGCCGGCCGCAGCGCAGAAGAAGCCCTGCTTCACGCGCGAGACGCGTGTGCAGGCCGAGCGCACGGCGAAAGTCTGGCGTGAGCCCGACCCCGGCTACGACCCAGTCCTCGGCTACAACCCCTCTACGAATCCGGTCAGGGGCGCGCCGGAGGTTGACGAGAACGGTCTGGCGAAGCCCATCAAGTGCGTCGCCAACAAAGACCCACGCCCGGGTGCCGGTACCACGCCGAAGTTCCATTGCTCGGTCGAGGGCGTCACGGATGAGAACGGCGAGCCCATCCGCTACAAGGTGAAACCGCACTTCAAGGGGCAGTCCCCCCAGAAGCGCAACGGCGAGATTTACGGCGAGTTCCTCTCCTCGCGCTTCTCGAAGGCACTGGGCTTCTTCGCCGACGACGAGTGGGTGGCCGACGTCACCTGCCCCGACTGTGAGAAGAGCCTGACGAGCGGCTTCCAGGGCGCGCGCTTCGAGCCATTTCAGCCAGCCGCCGGCGTCGAGCTGCATATGGGTCGGGGGCTCGACGTCAACTGCAACAACAAAGACTCCGCTCCGCTCGACGGGGCGCTGCGGGGGCTGCTCCAGGGCGGCGCGCCGCGCGCCGAGATAGACGCTTTCAAACTCTGGCTCGCCTTCATCGACCACGGCGATACGAAGACCGACAACCAGAAGTTCGCCTGCCTTAAGTGGACGAAGAACGCTGACGGCTCTCTGACGTGCGATGAGGGAGAGGCCGTTTATTACGTGAGCGACATGGGCTCGACCTTCGGCTATTCAAGAGACAGCGAGAAGAAGGCGAGGCTGACGGGTTGGAGCGGCAAAGACCCGCTCCGCGTGCGCGGCGGCAAGTGCACGGCGAACGCCAAGAGCGTGGGCGATGTGACTGTCGGCGAGGAGGGGCGACAGCTTCTGGCGCAGGGTCTTCAGAGGCTGCTCGACGCTGAGGCGAAGGACGGTCTTATCACGAAGGTCTTCCGCGCCTCACGCAACCACGAGCGCGACCAACCGCCGGAGGCGTGGGCTGCGGAGTTCGTGCGCAAGGCCAAAATGATCATCGACGCACGCTGCTCGAACTGAAGGGCAGCGGAGAATACTTGGGATAAATGACAAAGGCTCGTAGCTGCGCTGCGAAGATTGATCTGAGGCGATGAACGTCTTGAACAGGGCTATCTATATCTCTATGGCTTAAAAGCAGGCGGCAGTTTTAGTCGGCGTCGAGCACGGGCGGCAGTTCTCTGCCTTCAGGAAGGAATCGAACCGGCGGGAACGATCAAACTCGTCTTCTGCCTCTGCCCATACCGACGCGGGGCGGCGGGGGCGGTAGCGGGGGCGGCCCAGGATCGAGCCGGGCTGACTACGAACGCGGCGAGCGCTATCTACGCGACTTGGCGGAGTTGACGGGCGGGAGGGTTTACGAGGCGGGCAGAGACTTGAGCCGCCTGCGGGATGCCTTCCACGATATCGCCGAGGAACTGCGCCGCCGGTACAGCCTCGGCTACTACCCGGTGGCGGGGGGCGCAGGGCGGTCGCCGCAGAATAAGGGTACGGGTCGAACGGCCTGGCGTCGCCGTGAGGGCGCGAGACAGCTACATCTACGGCACTGCGGCAGCCGCACCCGACGACGCAGATGGAAGGGTGAAGGGTGATGAGTCGCAGACGACGGCACCGGTGTTACGAAAGAAGCCTTTCGCGGCTCTGAGGACAAATCTGACGCTCTTTTGTGCGCGTGCCGGCCGGGTGGTGCCTCTCTTCGGCTTGTACTTCAAGCCAGAGAATTTGAGCCTGTACGAAAAGTCGGTTGATTTCGCCACTTTTCACGTAAAGCCTTGACTGTAAAACCTCGCAGGGAAAGTCAGCGATATGCATGTACGCGAGCCTTTACCGCGTTAGCCCGTGCACTATAGGTGATACGGCCGGCGGCATCCACGGGCAGGCGCGCACGCATCCGTGCTTTGAGAAGCGCCAGGTCATCGGACTCCATAGTTGCGAGCTGTGGGCCGACGCTCGGCCCTCCGAGGATGGTCGTCCAGTAGTCGTCGAAATCGGCGAACGTCCGTCGCACTGTAATCTCCCGCGTTTCTATCGAATCCAAACCCGCAGCAGTCCACAAGTCCCGCATGGCGTCTATTCGAGATGCGTCAGGACTCGGCGGCACCGGGACTGCGATGCCCAACCCTCGCATCTCAACCTGCAACGCCTCGTAAGGAAAACTACCGCCTTCCATGTCCCACGCGTAGGCGGTGACGATGCCGCCCGGGCAGACCACTCGTGCCATTTCGGCGACGCCCCTGGCCGGGTCGGGGACGAAGAAAATCACCAGAGACATGACAGCCGCGTCGAACGTGTCGTCGGGGAAAGGCAGTGCCATCGCATCGCCCTGCCGAAACTGTGCGACACGCGCGGCGGGCCGTGTGCGCGCGTAGGCGAGCTGCCCCTCGGACGGGTCTATGCCATGTACCGAGGCCGGCGCGCAACGCTCGACGAGCATCTCGGTAAAGGCACCGTTGCCGCAGCCGACGTCGAGCCATCGCAGACCTGATTGCGGGGCAAGCCAGTCGAGGAAAGTCTCACCCGCGAGCCGGCTCCACTCCCCCATGTATCGTTCGTAGGCAGCCCCGTCGTCGAAGCGTATTTGGTCGGTCACTATTAGTGTTTACCCCCGGTCGGACTACCTGCGAAAAGGGGCTATGTCGCGGTGTCTCGTGCCGCGTCACGCACTGAAGCTCAGCCGCCCGGCACGCCCGAGATTGTAGCAACCCTTAAGTAGAGGCAGAGCGTGCCCGGGGTCGGCTGCAACGCGAAGTTATGCCGTCGCCTCCTGCCGCTCGGTCATTCCGCTCTGCAAGGTGGCGTCAAGACAAAGAGCAGCGAGACGAAAGGAGGCCGTACGTCGAAGCCGCTGATCTACTACTCTCGGCCTGCATCGGCGGGTTATGCCGCGCCCTGTTCGGGTCGCCCATGCGCAGCACGACGAAACAGCCAGGCCGATCCGACGAACAGCGCGACGAAGAACCCGTTCAGCGCCGAAAGCTCCATCGGCCCGCTCCAGGGGTATCCCAACCCGGCGACCAGTGCGATCACGCCGACCGACATCTGAGCGAGCGCCGTAGCCAACAGCGCGAGGGCCATCCCACGAGGTCGAAAGCGCGCGATGAGAGCGCCGATAATCCCGACGGCGAGCACCCCGAAGTACATCAGGTTGGCAGGGTCGCCATCTCTCCCGATGATACCGGCGCCGAGGCTCAGCCAGACGAGGAGGAACGCGGCCGCGAGCGCGACGCCGACGGCGAGTCGATACGTGGTGTTGACTTTCATCCTCGTTGCCAACTCATAGGTGACACCAACGACGAGCAGGAGAGCGCCGGCGAAAGCGAAATCAGCCACACTCCAGTTCACTTCGTCGCTGAACTGCATCGCAACCAAGGGCAGCAGCAGCACGAGCGCTGCGGCGGCCCAAAACGCTATCCTCCAACGGCTCCCGCGCCGTCCGCCAACGTTTCCCGTGTTTCCTGTCATTGTCCTGCTTCCGTGCATGTTTGTGTTCATCATTCTTCCAAGGTTGATGGAGAGGGGGCACGTTGCAATGTACTTTATTCTGCAAAGTCGTGCAAGCGGATATTCGCTCACGCGCACTAAGTATCGGTCATCTCTCGGTTATGTGCGCTTGCGACAGACTCTTCGAGATTGTTGTGATAGAGCACGGCATCGCCTCCGCGACCGCGAGAGTAATCCTCACACATTATCGCAGCAGAGCATCAGGCTTTCTTCCGGCTGATACTAAAAGGGGTTCACTTGCTATGGCTTACATCACTACAGCCGTGCGGCTCTGGTAGTTCCCGTCTAACGCCCTGCATCACTCGCCGCGCGGACGGGTGAAGCGGGAGTAGAACTCGGCAGGGGCGCAACTGGCGAGTGCATGTAAGTAATGAAAAGCTGTTTGAAAAGTCCCGCAAGGGACTGTCGATAATAGCCAGAGCGTTTATCGCTGGGACACGAGTTACAACCCTGCTCAGTCCCGTAGGGACGGCTGAGCCTTATTCAGCCGTCCCTACGGGACTGCGACAATAGATGCGCTCTTAAACCCAGCGATAAATCGCTGGGCTATTTTCAGATTGTCCCTTGCGGGACAATGTCGCTCCTGTTTCCAAACAGCTTGTCCTTGCGGGACAATCTTGTTCCTGTTTTCCAAACAGCTTCTTAGATAACCTCTGCATCCACCACATATTCGCATCCAAGAGCACTACAGAACTTCCTGAGAGCAGCCTCATCAATTTCATTCGCCACATAAAACGGGTCAGAAGGTAAATCATGCCAAGACAGGATAATTTTATCATTCCGATAAACCCGCAAATGGCTACATACCTCCGGCTCAGCGTATCTCTCCGAGAGAGCAGCGAAACCTTGCAGGTTCTCTTCCGTAATCGGCATATAGAAAATCTTCGGGCGCATGTTCAGCCAGCCTTGATTGAGTTCGTTTTCGTAGGCAGCCGGTCTCTTCCGCAAATATGCTGCAAGACGGGGAACGTCTACCCCTTCAAGACACAGAACAGAATTGCTCGGAAATAGATGAGGAAGCTGGCGGAGAAATTCATAGAAATCCACAGGAGATACTTCCCAGCATGGCGACTCGACAATTTCTGGAAGCTCGGCTTTAGTTTTCATGGCTTCGTCATCCGGCTGGTCAGAAATAAATTGGCTGTCCGACGCCCGGCATCGGCGGCGTGCATAGAGCATGAGTGCTGAGAGGCATGGAGAATGAAGATTTCGTTCCCCCTTGATCTGGGGAGTCCGATAATTATCTTTATATTTACAATATAAAGATAATTTAATTTGGTGTTATCGGACTGGGCTGTTGGCTCAACGCTCTCTCTGCACCTTGCTATATTCATTCCTTGAGATAGGCTCAGGAGCGAAGACTCGGCGGCACGTAAAGGACGTTAGGATATATCAATTTCTCTGGTTGGAGTTTAGCATTTTGTACAGCGGAGATTCAGGGCGCAGTGTCGTGCAGCTCGCACGTCATCTCAATCATCGTCCGGCGGAATCCCATGCGCGCGAAGAGCCGCTGCGCCGTCTCATTCCGCTCGGCCGTCAACAGCACCACGCGCGGCACACTACGCGACCTGAAGAACTCAAGCGCCGCGTCGAGGAGCAGACGCCCGACGCCCAAGCCGCGATGCTCCGGATCGACGATGACGTCGTGCAGGACGCCCGCCGGCCCGCGCAGCGCCATGTAGTCGTACCCCTCGACGGCGGCGTAGGCGTAACCGAGCACGTCTCCGTTGTCGTCGGCGACGAGGATGGCCGTGTCCGAGTCTTCGAGCTGCGCTCCGATGAAGGACGCGTAGTCGGTTGGCGTCCGGTGACTCGCGGCCAGGAAGCGCTGCGGGTCGAAGTCGTGATGCTCCCGGACGAGGAGCGCGCCGAGGCGGCCGATTATCGGCAGGTCGGCAGGCGTCGCGCGACGGACGATAGCCCCGGCCTCAATCAGGCGCGAGAAATCATCCGGCGTGTCTACGTCCACCTCGCCGCAGGGGAAGGGTAAGAAGTGCGTCTCCGAAGCGTGTCTCTTAATAACTTGCTTTGCGCCGGCCTCTCCTTCGAGCCGAGCCAGTTCGGCGAAGAGCGCCCTGCTGAATAAGGCCGGCACGCCGAAGCTTCCGCCATACGTCGAGGCGACAACGGGGCTTCCTGTGGCGCGGTGCGCCGCGACGAGGCCGGAGATGACATCGGAGGTGACGTGAGGCTGGTCGCACAGCAGAAGGACGGCCGCAGTCGCATCACCTTCCGCACGGATAAGACCTTCTACGCCCGCACGGACTGACGACGCCATCCCGGTCTCCCAGAGGGGATTCAACACTTCCAGCACGGCGAGCCCTTCAAATTCGCGTCTCGACACCTCGGCGTATGCGCCCGTTACCACGATGACGGGATAGCACCCTGCGCCCAGCGCGGCGAGGGCGGCGCGCCTGAGCAGACTCTCGCCCCTGTACTGAAGAGTCTGCTTCGGGCTGCCCATGCGGGAGGACGACCCCGCCGCCAGGACAACAGCGCCGACGCTCACCGAGTTGCTTTCGACCAATCTGAGAATGCCCTCCCTAATCAGCCTTCGCTCCTCACGCCGCCGCCACGGTAAGGGAGTGCTCCTCCGTCAGCGGGGTGCGCTCGGCGTCAGTTGAACTACTGTGGATGGAGCCCCGGCGCTCGCGCAACATTCCGCCGCGCCGCCCGTCGAGCACCGCGCGCATCTCGGCGACGATTGACAGTGCGATCTCGGCGGGCGAGTTCGCCCCGATGTCCAGACCCGCCGGTGAATGAAGGCGTGCCAGGCCCGTCTCGTCGAGGCGGTACGCGTCTTCTTTCAACGCCAACTCACTCAGCATCCGTTCAGTCCGTTTGCGGGGGCCCATGACCCCGATGTAGCGGGCGGGTGAGGCTAGAAGGAAGCTGAGCAACGCCAGATCATGCGAGTAGTTGTGCGACATTAGAAGCGTCAGGGTGCGTCGCGTAATGCTGATCTGCGCTGCGGCGTCCTCGGGTCGCGCGAGCGTAACCCTGTCTGCCATAGCGAATCGTGAACGGCTAACGGGGCGCGCCTGCGGGTCAACGACCTCGGTCTGCCATCCCAGCGCGCGGGCTAGCTCGACGACCGGCAGCGCATCACGCCCCGCCCCGAAAACGACGAGGTGGACAGGCGGCAAAAGCGTCTCCACGAAGACCTTCAAGGTGCCGCCCGCGACCTCGCAGACTCTGGCAACGGCCGACTCAGCCCGCGCCGTCACGCTCGCGTCACTCTCGATAAGCAACGCCGCCTCGTCGCTCAAGTTCTCGCGGCCAGCCTCGCCGCCTTCGTCAATGAAGAGCCGCGCGCCGATTGCGACGCGCGCGGCTGCGAAGGCTGAGTCCGAAGGCGCGTGCTGGCAGACAGTTGCGACCGTCATGGGCGAGCCATCCGCATGCGACTCGCATGAACGCCTCAGTGCTTCGAGGTAGAGCGACTCCGGCGCGAGCGGCTCGACCAGCACGCGCACGACTCCGTTGCAGCCGAGCCCCAGCCCCCAGGCCATTTCGTCGCTCGTCGATGCAGTGTCGTATTCGACGAGCACAGCCTTGCTCGCCTTGATGACGCGCTTCGCGTGCTCGATAACGTCGCCCTCCAGGCAACCGGCGCTGATCATGCCCGTGCTCGAGCCATCTTCGCAGACCAGCATCCGCGCGCCCGGCCGCCGGTATGAAGAGCCTTCGACGCTCACGACCGTCGCCAGGGCGCAACGCACACCCCTCGCGTTCGCCCCGTCGAACGCTTCGACTAATGCTCGCACTTCGTTCACAAGCTCACCTCCCTCTACAGCAGCTTATCCGGTGTGATTGGCAGTTCCCTGATGCGTTTGCCCGTGGCGTGGAAGACGGCGTTGGCGATGGCCGC
>DASWNP010000010.1:0-64783 GCA_036399175.1 Pyrinomonadaceae bacterium
TGCATGTCCGTGAAGTTCTGCGACTCGCGGCCCGGATCGCGCGCGGGCGTCACCGAGGAAGTGCCGTCGCCGCTCGCGCCCAGGCTCGGGCGAGTGCCCGTAACTTCGGGCGCGGTCGGGGTCGCGTCAGTCGCGCCGGCCGCGGCGGCCTCCTGCTGGTCGGCCGCGCCCTCGCCGCGCAGCTGCTGGCCCTCGATGACGGCGTCGGCGATGCGCGAGGCGAAGAGGCGCACCGCGCGCAGCGCGTCGTCGTTGCCGGGGATGACGTAGTCGATGCCTTCGGGCGAGCAGTTGGTGTCAACCACCGCGATGACCGGGATGCCGAGGCGGTTGGCCTCGGCGACGGCGATCTCCTCCTTGCGCACGTCGATGATGAAGAGCGCGTCGGGCAGGCGCGACATGTTCTTGATGCCGGAGAGGTTCTTCTCCAAGGTCTCGCGCTCGCGGTCGAGCTTGATGCGCTCCTTCTTGGTGAGCATCTCGTAGCGACCGTCGGTCTGCATCGCTTCGAGGTCGCGCAGGCGTTTGATGGACTTCTGCACGGTCTGGAAGTTGGTCAGCAGGCCGCCGAGCCAACGCTGGTTGATGTAATACTGGTTGGCGCGCGAGGCTTCTTCGCGGATGGCGTCCTGCGCCTGCCGCTTCGTGCCGACGAAGAGGATGGTGCGGCCGCGGTCTTCCGAGGTCAGGCCGGTGACGTAACTGATGGCCTCGCGGAACAGCTTCTGCGTCTTCTGCAGATCGATGATGTTGATGCCGTTGCGCTCGCCGAAAATGTACTCCTTCATCTTCGGATTCCAGCGCCTGACCTGGTGGCCGAAATGCACGCCGGCCTCCAAGAGTTCTTTCATTGTGACGGATACCAAAAGAGAAGCCTCCTCAAATCAGATTGGTTTAATGTACTCGCCGCGCCTGAAGCGACTTCGCCCAAAGGGGAAGCAACCAATCGAGACGCGGCAATGGAATGAACAAAAGCCGTAAATCGTGAATCGTAAATAGCTAAAACCTGTTCTTATCTATTTACGATTTACGATTCACGATTTACCAGTTTATCGTTTCGAGAACTGGAAGCGCTTGCGTGCGCCTTTCTGGCCGTACTTCTTGCGCTCCTTGATGCGTGGGTCGCGCGTGACGAGCCCGGCGTGCTTCAAGGCTGGGCGAAGGTCGGCGTTGAATTCCATCAGGGCGCGCGTGATGCCGTGACGAATCGCACCGGCCTGACCGGCGGGGCCGCCGCCCGCGACGTTGACGATGATGTCGAACTTGCCCGCCGTCTCGGTCAGTTGCAGGGGCTGGTGAATAATCATCCTCAGCGCCTGATTCGGAAAATACTGCTCGAAAGTCTTGCGGTTGACACGAACTTCGCCCGTGCCGGGTCGAAGATAGACGCGCGCCGTCGAAGTCTTGCGCCGTCCCGTTCCGTAATACTGAATCTCTGCCACAGCTTTTAATCCTTAAAGTCGTTTGATTCGTTGAGTCCGGTTTCTGCCGCTCGGCGCGCTCGTTAGAGGGAGCGCGGCTCGGGTCGTTGCGCCGCGTGCGGGTGCTCGGCGTCGGGGTAAACCTTGAGCTTCTTCGCCATCGCCTTGCCTAGCTTGCTCTTCGGGAGCATGCCCTTCACCGCCAGCTCGATGATGCGCTCGGGGTGCTTGGCGAGCTGGTCTTTGAAGGAAATCTCGCGCAGGCCGCCCGGATAGAGCGTGTGATGACGGTAAAGCTTCTGGTCGGCCTTCGACCCCTTGAGCACAACCTTACGCGCGTTGATGACGATGACGTGGTCGCCCATGTCCATGAAGGGCGTCCACATCGGGTTGTTCTTGCCCGAGAGCATGCGCGCCACTTCCGTAGCGAGCCGACCGACCGTCTGCCCCGCCGCATCCACGACGTACCACTTGCGATTCTCTGCGAGACCTACTGCGCTGGGAAAACTTGTTGACATAGACAACTCTCTCTCATTTTAGCGTCCAAAACGCGAACGGGTAGAATAAAAAAGGGTTCAACAATTGTCAAGCTGCGGGCGCAGGAAGAGACGCTGAACGACTCGGAAAAGGCTCTGCAAAGAGCGCGGATTTCGAGACGAATTTTGCGTTGGAAGCCGAGGCCGAAGCGTTTCGATGGGGAAGCGGACGAGAAGTGCCGGGGCGAAAACGTCTTCTCAGATTTCACTGCCGGACGGCGCTTAAATCGTCGGATTCCATGAATTGAGACAGATGGCGTTGAGCGGTTTGGTGTGGCCTACGCGGTAGGTGTTGAGGGTTTTGAGGGGCGGCGCGTAGAGGTGAAGGGTGACGAGGTTCTGGCCGCTTACTTCGGGGTTGCCGATTTGATGTATGTCGGGGACATCTGCGCCCGTCACCTGTTCGGGCAGCCATTCGCGCCCGGTCTGGTAGGCGAGCCCGCGCGCGGGGTCGAGCGTAAAAAGCGTCTCCCACATTATGCCTTCGCAGACGCGCACGACGCCGTATGAGCCGTTGTGGTCGTGAATGGGCGTGCGCTGTCCGGGCATCCAGCAAAGGACGAGCAGCTCCGCAAACTCGTTGCGGAAGACGCGGTGGCGCGCGTAAGTGGCGGTCTTAAAGCCGCGATGCGGTCTCAGTTCCGAATCGTCGAGCTGCACCTTCAGCATCCACTCGTTCAACTCCTGAAATGTCGGGCTGCGCCTGAGCGCCGAAAGCGTTTCGACGAGCGCGCCGAGAGAGAAACGCGCCGTGCTCTCCTTCGAGGGAAGGTATGCGTGCGGCGGCGTTTGAGTGAAGGGAGAAGACATCAGAGGCAGCTCCAAGGTTAAAACGTGAGACTCGACGGGGCGGCGACGGCCACTCTGGTTCTTACGCCAAATAAGGGCTCGAAGTCAACCTTCGGCGAGGTCGATGAAGGATTCGACGACGCAGTTCGTGAGAAGAAAAAGGGCTCGACTGTCGCGCGGCGATAGTCGAGCCTCTTCTTGAGAAGGATGCTGAACGGAAGCCCTTTTAAGGCTTGGGGCTGCTGGTCGGCTGCGGCGTAGTAGTCGCGGGCGCGGGCTCGCTGCGGCGCTTGAGCTGCGGCGGCTCGTCTCGAACTTCAGCCGGTTTCTGGCCGTCGGTCGAAGTAGAAGTAGAAGACGGGTCGTCAGCTGCCGGTTGACGACGCTTGAGCGTCGGGCGTCCGGGCACGTCGCCGTCGTCGCCGCGAGCGATGTCGCCGGTGGTCGAGACGCGCGAGTTCGACAGACGCATCAGTCGCGCCTTGACGCGCTGGAACTCGGAGCTGCTGAGCACGTACTCTTCGCGCTCGGGGAAGCGTGCGACCAGCGAGCGCGAGTTTTCCATTCTATCGACGGTCTGCGGGTGCGTGGAGAAGGCTTTCGAGAGGAAGCCGGGCTTCTTCTTGTTCTTCGCCAGAAGCTTCTCGAACATGGTGGACATGGCCGAAGGGTCGTAGCCGGCGGCGTAGAGGTACTGCACGCCGAGGTTGTCGGCCTCGGTTTCGGCGTTGCGGTTGAACTTCATAAACCAGGCGAGCGCGCCGAAGCCTGCGGCGTTGTTGATAGCCATGCCGGGCAGTCCGCCGAGGAAGATGGAGCCAGCCATCAGGCCGATGTCCATGAGCATGCCTTTGGTCTGATTCTCGACGGCGTGGCGAGCCGTAACGTGCGCGATTTCGTGTGCCATCACTCCGGCCAGCTCCGCCTCGTTGTCGGCGGCGAGGATGAGCCCCTTGTTGACGTAGAAGAAGCCGCCGGGCAGGGCGAAGGCGTTGGCCTCGTCCGAGTCGATGACTTTGATGGTGAAGGGAATCTTGGCGTCGGAATGAAGCACGATGTTCTGCCCGACGCGGTTGACGTACTCGGTGATGACGGGGTCGTCAACGAACTTGGCCTGGCGGTCAACCTCTGCGGCGAGCTGACGACCGAGCGCCACCTCTTTTTCAATCCCGCTGCTCATCTTGGCGATGATGCCCTTGTTGATGTTGCGCTTGCCAATCATGCGCGGGTCTTCCTTTTCGGAAAGAGGGCGCGTTGAGGTGGCGGTCTGTTTGGTCTCGCCCGAAGCCTGCTTGTCTTTGGAATTCTTCTTGTCCTTCGACTCCGATGTCTTGGCAGCCGTCTCCGTTTTGGTCGGCGTCGCGGCGGTCGTGGCGGCGGCGGGCGGCTGTTGCGGCGTCTCCTGCTGAGGCGCGGCCGCCAGAGCGTTCGTCCAGACACAGGCGGCCAGCATCAGGGCTGTCGCGGTGCGGGAGAAATGTCTATGCATAAGGATAGGTCTCCAAAACTCGTGAATCTGTGGTGGCCTCACGGAAAAGGTCGCGCCGCGCTTGAAGGCTGCGCTCCGAAACAACTTCGACCAGAGCCGGGTCTGCGGCTTTTTGCACCTTTGACGACCCGGGCGGGCGTGGCCGAACGCCCTGGGAAGACGATTCAACTGTTTCGCATTTAGCCGACGAGGGCTAGAGAAGCTTTGATGCCGCCGAAGGCTCTGGAGGTTCGCCGCCCGTTTGCGCCGGCCGCCATCGCTTTCTTCCGATTTCGACCCCTGACACGCCCGGCTCGGATGCTCCCGCCCGCTTCGCGCGCCGTTTCACGCTTCTTCCGGGTCTCTCCTGTTTCGGCTTGCAGGCCATTATAGCGCACGTCCGCCGCTCGCGCAGAGGGAAAAAGAGTGACTTTAAGGTGTCGAAATTATAGCGATTGCACCTCTGTCTGCGCGCGTGCTACATTTCGAGAGGTGCCCCCGCCTCCAGCCTCAAACTCAGTATAACTTTTACCCGGCACGACTCGTCGCTTCAGAGGGGAATGAAACGAGCACCCGACAAGATTAAGGACTACGTCGAGCCGCAGGCTTTCGACGAGGTCTCGAACCTCACGGCCGAGCCCGCGCGCGCGCTCGCCGCCTACCGTTTCACAGACGTTACCTCCGACCTCCTGGCTCGCTGGCTCGACGCCCTCGCAGACCTCCCGCGCGGGCGCGGGACGGCGCGCGCTCTGGCGGGCGTACGCGGCGTCGGTAAAAGCCACACGCTGGCCGTCTTCGGCGCTCTGGCCGCTTCGAGCGAGCTGCGCTCGCAGGTCAGGGACGCGCACGTCGCCACCAGCGCCCGCCGTTTGCTGGGTCGTCGCTACATGGTCATACACGTCGAGCGCGGCCTGCGCCCGACGCTTCTCGAAGAGATTTCCGACGCCCTCGGAGCGGCTTTCGGCGGCGACCCCGCGCAGTGGGGCGAAGACCCGATGGCGCTTCTCGCCGTCGCCGCCTCGCGCTCGCTCGACGCCACGCTCGTCCTCATCATCGACACCGCTTCGACCCGCGAGATGCGCGTCAAGCGCGACGACGGCCCCATCCTCAGCCAGCTCGCGCAGGCCGCGCAGAACGTCAACGCCTTCGTCGCCCTCGCCCTCGACGACGACATCGCCGACGCGAGCGGCGTCAACTCCGTCCTCGCCGCCGCCTACGCCATAGACTATCTCGACCCCGAACACCTCTATCGCATCGCCGACCAGTACCTTCTCCGAAAGAACCCGCAGGCGCGCGCCGCCCTGCACGAAATCTATCTCTCTCTGCGCTCGTCCGTGCCCGGCTTCAACTGGAGCGAGCCGCGCTTCGCCGCGCTCTATCCGGTTCATCCTCTGGTCGCAGACGTGGCCGCCTCCGTGCGTCTCTACGCGCCGCGCTTCGCCTTCCTGCCTTTCGCCGCCTCTGCCGCCGCGCGCGCCGCAGGCCGTCCCGCGCTCTCGCTCATCCTCCTCGACGAAGTTTTCGACCGCGCCGAGCACGACCTGCGTCAGAGCCCCGAGCTACCGGACGCCTTCAAAGCCTACGACCAGCTTTCGACCTCAGCCGTCACGCAGCTTCCCGTCATGCAGCGCCTTCAGGCGCGGCTCGTCCTGAAGAGTCTCTTCATCCATTCGCTCGACGGGCGCGGCGCATCGGTCGGCGAGCTGTGCGCCGGGCTGCTGCTCTCGAACGAAACCGCCGATGCCTTCAAACGTATCGAAGAGATGCTCGCCCTCTTTATCAAAGCCTCGCCCGACGCGCTCGGACGAAGCGGCGAAGGCGGCGAGGCGCGCTATCGTTTTCAGATTAGCGCCAGCACGAAGTTTGACGACGCTCTGGCCGAGAGCGTCGAACGCGCGCCGCTCGCCGACGCTTCGGCCATCGAAGACCTCCTGCGAGCAATCGCTCGCTCGCGCTTCGACGATTGGCCGCTCGCCGATGAACTGAAGGACGCCGCGCACGCCTCCGCCGATTTCCGTCTCAACTGGCGTGGCTCCGAGCGCCCCGGCAAATTTATCTGGCCGCAGAGCGAAGATGAGATAGATTCCCCACCGGACGCCGCTTCGACCTCGATTACCTCCCACCTCGAATGGCAGCTCCGCATGCTCGCGCCCGCCACCGCTCAGGCGGCTTCAACCGACAACTCGACGGACGCCTCTTCAGCATCATCTTCATCAAACAATGCCGACAGTCGCGCCGACGCGTCGCACGTCTCCGATGCGTCGCTCATCTCTTTCGACTGGCGACCGGCCGAGCTGACGCCTGAAGAATCGAACGCTCTGCGCCGTCTCGTCGCGCTTCGCGCCGACGCGCGTCTCGTCGCCGATTACGGCGAGAAGGCGCACGCCGCCGCCAGTATTCTCAACGCGCAGGCCGAGCGTATCTGGACGCGCATCTACATGAACGACGGCGCGCTCCTCAATGCTGTCGGCGAGCCGCGCCGCTTCACCGACGCCGCTCGCGCCGCGCGCACGCTCGCCTCCGTCCTCTCCGAAACCTTCGCGCCGCTCTTCGACGTGCGCTACCCCGAGCACCCGCGCTTCGCCGAAACGCTCGGCGACCTCGAAGTCGCGCGTCTCGTCGATGGCTTTCTCGGCAATCTCGACATGAGCGAAAGCGGCATGCAGCATTTGGCCGCCGTCTTCGCAGAGCCGCTCGGCCTCGCCGTCAGGCGCGGCGACACCTACACTTTAGAGACCGGCGACGAGGCGCTCGCCAACCCCTGCGTCAGAGGCATCCTCGCTCTGACCGATGCGGCCTCCGACGGCGAGGTCGTCCCTCTCGAAGAGGTGCGCCGCGTGCTCCATCGAGAGCCCTACGGACTGCTGCGCTTCACGCAGCAACTCATCCTCGCCGCCCTCGTCGCGCAGCGACGCATCGAGCTTGTCACGGAGACGGGCGACCGCATCAGTCGCCGCACGCTCAGCCGCTCTTTGAAGTGGGAGGACGTGGCCGGCATCTGTCGCGCCGCCGCCATTCATCACAACGCCGAAGAGCTGACCGCCTGGGCGCGTCTGCTGACCGCGCAGCCCTCGCTCGCCTCCATCGCCGAGCCCGAAGCACGTCGCGCCGTGCGCGTCGCGCTCGACGCATGGCTCGACCGTTGGCGCGAGCGCGGCGTGCTCGAACGATTCAACTCTCTGCCCGACGACGCCTACACGACGCGCTCCTGGAATACGGCGGGCGTCGTCCGCAAGAGCTTCGGCGCGGCAGCCGATACGCTCGAAGCGACGCTCGCGGGCGATGTCTCGCTCGAAGAGGGCTTGCAGCGCATCGCCGACGCTTTCGGCGGCTCGACCGAAGTGTTCGAGCGTAGCGCCGAGCAGCTCGAACAGCTCGCTTCCTTTATCGAAGGCTTCGCCGAGCGCGAGCGCCAGCGCGCCTATCTCTGCTTCGCAGAGCCGACGGCCAGAGGCGACATCGAGAGCGCGCGCCGCGAGCTGCTCGCCATCGCCGACGACGCACATAGCCTCTTCGAGCGCGAGAGCGGCGAACGCTTCAACCTGCTCTGGCGCGAATTCCACGCGCGCTACACGGAGCGCTACGCCTCGGCGCACGAGCGAGCGCGTGCCCAAGCCTCCGACCCGAGCGCCCTCGAAGAGCTTCTGCGCCGCGAACGCTTCCGCGAGTTTGAGTTGCTCTCTCAACTCTCCATCGTCAATCAAAGATACAGTCAGGAGGCCGGAGCGCTGCTCGCGCGTGCGCGCCGCGCCGCCTGCGAGCTTCCAGTCCGCCAGATACTCGAAACTCGTCCGACGTGCGCCTGCTCGTTTCGTCTCTCGGAGAGCACGCGCCTCAGTCGTCTCGCCGGAGAGCTTGAAGAGATTGTCGAGCTTGGTCTGGCGGCTTACCGTCGGACGCTCGCACACTTCAGCAAACAACTCCGGCACGCGCTCGACGCCCTCGCCGCGCGCGAACAGGACGCCGAAACCGCCAGCCGCGCGCGCGCCCTCGCCAACGCTCTCGCCGTCGGCCTCATCCCCGAACACCTCTCGCGCGTCAACGTGCGTCTGATAGACCGCGCCATCAAGACGATGAGCGCGCCGCCGCCCCTGCGCGTCCATTCGCCGACCGGCGGCTGCGGCCTGCTCACGCGCGAAGAACTCTCCGCGCGTCTTCGCCAGTGGCTCGACGACCTGCCCGACCACACCGCCCTCGTCGAAATCGTCCAGGAGAGAGAGACCGATGCGGCGTAAAGGGGGATGGGGCATGGGGGTTGGGGGTCGGGGAAGACGGCAAAGCAAGACCAGCAACGTCTCGGCTCGACGCACGCCGACGCGCCCCCAACCCCCATCCCCCATGTCCCATCCCCCGATGGCGACTTCAGTCGCCGTCATAGGTGCGGGTCGGTTGGGGACGGCTTTGGCCGTCGCTTTGGAGGAAAGCGGCTACCGTGTGGCGGCGGTGTTGGCGCGGCGCGCGGCTCGTGCGCGACGCGCGGCGAGTTTTTTGAGCGCGGAGACGCTTGCGCTCGGCTCGTCGCAGCTCGGGCTCGTTCCTCCGGTCGATATTCTGCTCGTCACGACGCCCGACGATTCGATTGCCGAAACGGCGGCGCATCTCGCCGAGACATTGCAGGCTGCGCCTCGTCTCCGCCGCGTCGCTTTGCACACGAGCGGCGCGCTCTCGTCGGAAGCGCTCGCGCCTCTGCGCGAAAAAGGCCTGGCCGTCGGCTCGATGCACCCGCTTGTGTCTGTGAGTGATGCGTGCTCGGGGGCGGAGAGCCTGCGTCGCGCTTTCTTCTGTACGGAGGGCGACCGGGCGGCGGTGCGTGCGGCGCGCGGGATTGTGCGCGCTCTCGGCGCTCAGAGCTTCACGATTAAGACCGAGGATAAGGCGCTCTATCACGCGGCGGCGGTGATGACCTCCGGCCACACGGTCTCGCTCTTCCAGACGGCCACAGAGCTGCTCGCGCGCTGCGGTCTCGACGAGACGCGCTCGCGCCGCATCCTCCTTCCGCTCCTCGGCAGTACGCTTGAGAACCTCTCGACGCAGACGCCCGCCCGCGCCCTCACGGGAACTTTCGCGCGCGGCGATGTCTCGACCGTGCGCAAACATCTCTCCGCCCTGCGCTCCACCGAAGACCGCGACGCGCTCGAACTCTACGCCCTGCTCGGACGCCGCGCCCTCCCCCTCGCCGAAGAGAACGGCGCGGACTCTTCAGCCCTCGGCGAGATTGCGCGCCTGCTTGATGAAGTTTTGAATGGTTGATAAAAGATACTGGCGCGCTGAAAGAAGGCGGCTAACACGAGAGCGCGCCGGGCGACAGACGCGAGGAGTCGAGAGTTTTTCTTCGCCTCCTCTCTGCGCTGATTCTGCGGCGGCGAGCTTTCTCTCTTGGGTATTCAGGAAGCGTTGCCGGAGTCAATCAAAGTCTCTCGTCAATCAAAGTCTCTCTATGAAAAACGTCTACATCCTTTTAGCTGTCGTCTTATCGCTCCTGCTCATCGCGCTCGTCGCATACTTCGTCGGCCCCATGTTGGAGCTGAGGGGCGTGCCCGCCGACATACAGGCGCTTTACCTGAGAGGCACGCAGGCGAAGTGGCGAATGATTGCCGCGCTCATCGCGGTCGTCGCCGCCCTCGTCGCGCTCCTGACAGGCATCCTCTGGCTCAACGTCAGAAAGCAAAAGTAAAAAGGCAAAAGGCAAAAGTAAGGGGGAAAATGGTTCCCGCCGTACCTTCGCCTTTTTCCTTTTGCCTTTTTACTTTTACGTTGATTGGCGCTAGAGTGAGCGCAAATCGAAAGACTTGCCAGATCACTTTGAGAGTCGGAAAGGATTGCTGTTCAAGCGATGCAGAACACGCCCAGCGTCAGCTACAGTTCGACTTTGCGCGTCAAGCTGTCGAGCCGCACAGGCACGCTCGGAGAGCTGACGACGGCCATCGGACGCGCCGGAGGCGACATCGGCGCAATCGACATCGTAAGCGTCGGTCGTGATTCGGTCGTGCGCGACATCACCATCAACGCCGCTTCCGAAGAGCACGGCGCGCAGATTGTCGAAGCGGCGCGCGACGTGGACGGCGTCGAAGTCCTGAACGTCTCCGACCGCGTCTTTCTCATGCACATCGGCGGCAAGATTGAAGTCACCTCGAAAGCGCCGCTCAAGACGCGCGCCGACCTCTCGATGGCCTACACGCCCGGCGTCGCTCGCGTCTGCGAAGCCATCCACCGCGACCCTGAAAAGGCTTTCACCTTAACTATCAAACGCAACACCGTCGCCGTCGTCACCGACGGCACGGCGGTCTTGGGGCTCGGCGACATCGGCCCCGCCGCCGCCATGCCCGTCATGGAAGGCAAGGCGATGCTCTTTAAAGAGTTCGCTGGAGTCGATGCCTTCCCCATCTGCCTTTCCACCAAAGACCCGGACGAGATTGTCCGCACCATCAAGTTCATCTCGACGGCCTTCGGCGGCGTCAACCTCGAAGACATCTCCGCGCCGCGCTGCTTCCAGATAGAAGACCGGCTCAAGGAAGAACTCGACATCCCCGTCTTTCACGACGACCAGCACGGCACGGCTGTCGTCGTTCTGGCCGCGCTCCTGAACGCTCTGAAAATCGTCGGCAAGCCGATTGAAGACGTGAAGGTGGTCGTCAACGGCGTGGGCGCGGCGGGCGTCGCCTGCTCGAAGATAATTATGAACGCGGGCGTGCAGAACATCATCGGCTGCGACCAGATGGGCACGCTCTATCGCGGACGCACCGAGCACATGAACTGGGTCAAAGACTGGTACGCGCGAAACTCGAACCCCGACAACGTACAGGGGACGATTCACGAAGCGATACGCGGCGCGGATGTCTTTCTAGGGCTCTCCGTCCCCGGCGTCATCGGCGTCGAAGACCTCAAGCAGATGGCAGACAAGCCAATCGTCTTTGCGATGGCTAACCCGACTCCCGAAATCATGCCCGAAGAGGCCGCCGACCACGTCGCCGTCATGGCGACAGGCCGCTCCGACTATCCCAACCAGATAAACAACGTCCTCTGCTTCCCAGGCATCTTTCGCGGCGCGCTCGCCTGCCGCGCCTCGCGCATCAACGAAGAGATGAAACTGGCCGCCGCCGGTGCTATAGCCTCCATCATCACCGACGAAGAACTGCACCCCGACTACATCGTCCCTTCGGTCTTCGACAAACGCGTGGCCGAAGCCGTCTCGCGCGAAGTCGAAGAGGCCGCCTACCGCACGGGCGTCGCCCGCCGCGAACGCGCGCACGCCGACGCCCTTATCTAAGAAGAGGTGAGGGTTCGAGCCATCCTCTGATGAATCGAGCTTGAGCGGGGTTTGAAATACGCCGGCGTGCGCGTGGAGAAGGGGCAGGTCTCTCAGGCTGTTATATTCGCTATAATCGTGAGAAACAATGCCTCATTATCGCGGACGACTTCCTGCGCGTCCCTGATGTGTCTGTTCTTGAGAGAGCCGAAGTTTCCGTCGACCTCCCGGGTGTTGATAAAAATGCGTCCCATGTTTTTCTTCGGCGGCGTGCCGTCGTGAACGTAGATGTAGTGCCTCGCGCCCATCCCATGATAGCCGGTGTGCATGCTGAAGTAGTAATCGCCAGAGCCCTGCTCGCGCACGATGCCGTTAACCTGTCGCTGCGACAACCCGCAGCCGCCCTGATTGGTGAGCTTGGTAAGCGTCGGGTCACTTTTAATGAGCTGGAAATTCACTGTTCTGCCTCCTTCGTTGTAAGTGGGAATTGCACGGCCTGAACAGGCCGTCATTTAATCAGAAAGGGACGTGCGAGGAGGCGTCAAAATATCACACCGCTTTACTCTCCGCAATCGAAGATAATAATCGAAAGACACGCTTGAGCTTGAAGGCGACGCTCACACAGGCGACGCCGAGATGCTTTAAAGCGATGCGCCCACGCGAGACGGAGAGAGACCTGGTCAGAGTCCGACTCTTCCATTCTATTTCTATGTCTCGCGTCGGCGCGTTTCGCTTGGTCTCTCTCTAGTTGGAAGACAATTCGGCTGCCGGTTGTCCTTGCGCTGACGCCCCTCGTATCCCGAAAGAAGAAGGTGAACTGGCTAGACGGTGGCGCGAAGCGACTGGGCGATGAGGGGGACGATGCGGCGGGGGACGGCGATGGCTTCTTTGATGTGGCGTGAGTGGGTGAAGTGTCCGGCGACGTAGAGGCCGGGGACGTTGGTTTCGTGTGTGTCGGGGTTGTAGAGGGGCGCGTGGGCGATGCTGCTCTGTTGGATTTCGACTCCGGCCTGGCGCAGAAGAGTGAGGTCGGGGTCGCTGCCGATGAGGATGAAGACGGCGTCGTTGGGGATGGAGACGAGCTGGCCGTCGTCGCGGCGGATGCGCGCCTGAATGGGTGTGATTTCTTCCAGCGCTTTGAAGAAGACGAGATGAAGACGACCGAGAGAGATTTGGCGTTCGAGCGGGGTGCGTACCCAGTGCTTGATGGCGTTCTTTTTGGGGTCGCGGTTCATCCAGTCGGAGCGCCAGATGGCGAGAGTGGTGCGTGCGCCCTCTTCGGCGAGAAAGAGCGCGGCTTCGGCGGCGCTGTTGCCGCCGCCGACGACGAGCACGTCTTTGCGAACGTAAGGATAAGGCTCGGCGAAGCGGTGGTGAACTTTCGGAAGGTCTTCGCCGGAGATGCCGAGACGGCGCGGACGCGCCATCGCGCCGAAGGCGACGAGGAGGCGCGAGCAATTGTAGGCGGCGCGCGCCGTGCGGACGTGGAAGCCTTCGGAGTCCGAGCGGCGCTCGATGCCTGTCACCTCTTCTTCGGTGTTGATGCGCAGGTTCTGTTCGAGGGCGAAGCGCACGTAATGAGAGAGAAGCTCTTCGCGCGTCGGCTTCTCGCGGCAGGGCTGGAGCGCGCCCTCGCGCATCTCAAGCTCGTCGGGCGTGGAGAAGACGGTCTGGCCGATGGGATAGTGATAGACGGTGTCGGCGATGAGACCCCGTTCGACGACCAGATAGCTGAGCCCTGCGCGCGCCGCCGCGTCGGCTGCCGACAGACCGGCCGGGCCTGCTCCGATAATCAGAAGGTCTAAACGCTCGTTCTCGTTCTGCATACGGGTCGGGATTATCCTCGCACGCATGCCGGGGAATTATCAACTTGCGGACGATAAACGCCGACGGTCGAGCTTGGACGAGACAGGGTTTGCGCGCCGTCGGAGTCGGTCGTTATAATGCAGAGGTTTGAAACCACAGGACAAGACAAACCAACCCGATGCGACCGGCGCGCGACTCCTGGCAGAGAAGCTGCGCGGCATCCTGCTTCCTTTTCCCACTCCCTTCAGCGCCGACGGAGAGATTGACGGAGAAGCCCTCTGCCGCAACCTCGCGCGCTGGAACGAGACGGGCGTCAGAGGCTACGTGGCTCTCGGCTCGACGGGCGAGCGCGTGCATCTGGACGAGCGCGAATACCTGCAAGTGGTCGAGACGGCGCGAGAGAGCGTCGGGGCGGAGATGGTTCTGCTGGCCGGAGCAGGGCAGCAGTCCACGCGCGGGAGCATCGAGGAAGTGCGCCGCGCGGCGCGTGCGGGCGCAGACGGGGTGCTCGTCATCACTCCGGGTTTTTATCGCGGCGCGATGACGCAAGCCGCGCTCACGAAGCATTACGAGTCGGTGGCCGACGCTTCAGTCGTTCCTCTCGTGCTCTACAACATCCCGCAGAATACGGGCATCGCGCTCGCGCCGGAGACGGTCGCGCGCCTCGCCGAACATGAGAACATCACGGGCATCAAGGATAGCTCCGGCGACATGGTGAACATGACGGAGATGTTGCGTCTCGTGCCGGAGGGTTTCGCGGCGCTGACGGGTCACGGGGCGCTTTTGCACGCGTCTCTTCTGTCGGGCGCGCGCGGAGGGATTCTGGCCGTCGCGTGCGCCGCTCCGCGTCTGTCGGTGGCAATCTACGAGGCGGTGGAAGCCGGAGCGTATGCGAGGGCGCTTGAGATGCAGCGCAGGCTCGCGCCGCTCGCAAAGGCCGTCACGACGCGCTTCGGCATCGGCGGACTCAAGGCCGCGCTCGACCTCTGCGGCTACGAAGGCGGGCACGTCCGCGCTCCGCTTGAGGCCGTGTCGGAAGAGGCGCAGAGAGAGCTTGCGCGGCTCGTAGAAGAGTCGGCGCTCGCGCCCGGCGAAGAAGTTTTCCTGAGCAGAACAGCCGGAGGAGCACGCACTTGAGCATCACGGAATCAGCCTGCGAGAGCGCCCCGGAAGTCGCCGGGCTGCGCGTCGAGAACCTTCCGTTCGAGCGCATCCCCGGACAGTCGCGCCTCTTCCTCGACTACCTCAAAGACGCTGTCGCCCTTCGTCGTTATTATCCTTCCGCCGTCGCTTCACATCAGGAGTTGGCCGCACGCTCAGGCGAAGTTCTCAACGCCTACACTGTAGACCGCGCCGCGCTCTGCGACGCGCTCGCAGACTCGAACGCTCGCTGGGGAGCGAGCGACGAAACGCTCGCCAACATCAAGCGCCTGCGCGGCGAGAAGACTCTCGCGGTCGTCTCCGGCCAGCAGGTCGGGCTCTTCACAGGCCCGCTCTACACCATCTACAAAGCCCTCTCGGCGGTGAAGCTCGCGCGCTGCCTGACCCAACGCGGCACGCAGGCCGTGCCCGTCTTCTGGATGGCGACCGAAGACCACGACTGGCGCGAAGTTCAGGCCGCAGAGCTGACGGCCTGCGACGGGCGGCTGGCGAGCACGACTCTCCCCTCGGAGCTTCATCAGGAGGGCGCGCCTGTCGGCGGCGTCCTGCTCAACTCCGATGTCGAAGGGGCTATCGGACATCTGCTTGAGCTTCTGCCGACGACCGAATTCACAGCCGAGCTTGAACGCCTCTTGCGCGACGCTTACGCGCCGGGTCGAACATTCGGCGAAGCCTTCGCCCGTATGTTGACGGCGCTCACAGGTCGCTTCGGCCTCGTGCTGCTCGACCCGCAGGACGCGGCCTTGAAGCGTCTGGCCGCGCCTCTCTACGCGGAAGCCGCGCGCCGCGCGCCCGAGCTTGCTTCGGCTCTCGAAGAGCGAAGCCGTGCGCTCGTCGCCGAAGGCTATCACGCGCAGGTCTTCACTTCCGCAGATGCCTTCCCGCTCTTTCTGCACGACCGGGAAGAGGGTTTGCGCCGCGCCGTCGCGCGCACCGCCGAAGGGCTCTACGCCGCGAAGGGCACGCGCCACACCTACACTCTGCGAGAGCTTTCGGGCTGGGCGGCGCGCGAGCCCGAACGCTTCAGCCCGAACGTCACGCTGCGCGCCGTCGTGCAGGATTATCTTTTGCCGACGGTTGCATACTTCGGCGGCGCGGCGGAAATCGCCTACTTCGCGCAAACCTCCGAAGTCTACCGGCTGCTCGAACGCCCCGCGACGCCCATCCTCCCGCGCGCCAGCCTGACGCTCGTCGAGCGCCGCACGGGGCGCACGCTCAATCGCTACAAGCTTCAACTCGCAGACTTCTTCGACGGCTTCGACCCGCTCGTTGCGCGCGTCGTCGAGCAGCATCTCGGCGCAGACACCGCTCGCGTCTTCGACCGCACCGATGCTTCCGTCAAAAAATCGCTCGACGCGCTACAGAAACATCTGCGCGGCTTCGACCCGACGCTCGCCGACGCGCTCGAACAGGGACGCCGCAAAATCCAGCACCAGCTCGACGGCCTGCGCACTCGCTTTCACCGTGCACAGGCGGCGCGCAACCAGGCCGCCCTGCGCCAGCTCGAACGCGCCGCCGCAGACCTCTTCCCCGAAAAAACTCTACAGGAGCGCCGCCTCAACATCACCTCACTGCTCGCGCGGCACGGCCTCTACAGCATCGACTGGATATACGGCGCAATCGACCTCGGCACGTCCGCGCACCGGATAGTTTACTTGTGAAGCGGTCAGCAATCAGCAATCAGCACTCAGCCAAACCGCCCGTGCCGAATCGTCCCCGTCGATTTTCGCGCGACTCGTCGGGCAGAGAGCTTTTGCTGATTGCTGATTGCTGACTGCTGAAAGCTTTTATGTCCAAGATTCGCGTTCTCTCAGACCACATCGCCAATCAGATTGCCGCCGGTGAGGTGGTGGAGCGTCCGGCTTCGGTGGGGAAGGAGCTGGTGGAGAACTCCATCGACGCGGGCGCGCGGCGCATCGAGATTGATGTCGAGGCGGGAGGGCGAAGGCTTCTGCGCGTGGCAGACGACGGCGAGGGGATGACGAGAGACGACGCCGTGCTCGCCTTCGAGCGTCATGCCACGTCGAAGATAAGCACGACCGACGACCTCAACCGCATCAGCACGCTCGGCTTTCGCGGCGAGGCGCTGGCCTCCATCGCTTCGGTCGCGCGCGTCGAGCTAATCACGCAGACCGAAGGAGGCGACGCGGCCACACGCGTCCTCGTCGAAGGCGGACGAATGCGCGACGTTTCGCCTGCGGCTCGACCGCGCGGCACGACTATCTCTGTGCGCGACCTCTTCTTCAACGTCCCCGCCCGCCGCAAGTTCCTCCGCTCCGAAGCCACCGAGAGCTTTCACCTGACGAACCTCGTCACACACTACGCGCTGGCTCATCCCGAAATAGCATTCGTCTTAAACAACAACGGACGAGAAACCCTTCGCGCCGCTCCGGCTTCCGACCTGCGCGAGCGCGCATACCAAATCTTCGGCGCAGAGTTTCTCGAAAACCTTCTGCCCGTCGAGGGCGGCGCGGCGGGCGTGGCGCGCGTGCGCGGCTACGTCTCCGCGCCGCGCGAGCGACGCATCTCGCGCGACGCTCAATATCTTTTCGTCAACGGGCGGTACGTTCGCGACCGTCTCATCAGTCGCGCGCTCTCCGAAGGCTACCGCTCGATTCTGCCGCAGGGCGTCTATCCGGCGGCGCTCCTGTTTCTCGAAGTGCCGCTCGAAGAGGTGGACGTGAACGTCCATCCGGCCAAGACCGAAGTGCGTTTCCGTCGCTCGGCGGCGGTCGCCGACGCCGTGCGCGACGCCGTTCGAGCCGCCCTCTCAAGCGGCGGCTACGTCCGCGAATCCGCCAACCTCGACGCCGCACAAGCTCCGACACCGCTTGAAATCGAAGGCGACGATTTTCTCGAACACGAACAACCGCCCGCACACGAAAGCCACCAAAGCGCGCCCCAGCTCGAAAACTCTTCCGCGCCCGCTCACGCATCAACACCGACGACGACAGCCGCCGCCGACCGGAGAGACGCGAGCAGCCCAACCGGCAAGATTAAAGCCGACGAAGCTGAGCGGCGAACAGTCGGCCTCGACCGCCGCGCGCCGTCGCCGCCGAAGCAAGAGACGATAGAGTTTGCTCCTGCGCCCGCTTCTGCATCGTCTGCTAACGACGACCCTTTCAGAATCGACGAAGCGGGCGCTTCATCGCCTTCGTCGCCGAAGAGTTCTGCGCCCGCAGCAACCGACGCTCAGCACGAACGCCTAGCGGGCGGCGTTGAAGCTGAACGCTCCTTCGGCGTCGCGCCGTCGAATGCGGCGCGACCTGATGCGACATCGAGAGAGAGGAATGAATCTGAAGAGTTGCACAGCAAGGCTGCGCGTTCCGAGTCGGCGCTGCCGCCGCTCAGCTCCGTCGCGGGGCTCGTGCGCGAAGTGCCGCCCCATCTGCTCGGGCACGACATCCACCCGCTCGGCCAGCTCGAAGAGAGCTACATCGTCGCCACCGACTCGGAAGGCTTGTTGCTCGTCGAGCAGCACAACGCTCACGAGCGCATCCTCTTCGACAAATATCACGCGCTCGAAGCTACGCGCAGCGTCGAATCGCAGAGCCTTCTTCTTCCCGAAACCTTCGACCTGACGCCCGCGCAGGCAGCCATCTTCGACGCCGTCTCCGCCGAGCTGGAAACCTACGGCTTCGGCCTGATGCGTCTCTCGGGACGCACGGTCGCCGTCCGCGCCGTGCCCGCCGACCTGCCCGCAGGCGAAGCGCGCAACATGCTCGCCGAGGTGCTCGACACGGTCGAGGCCGAGCGCCGCACGCGCGCGCGCGAAGTGCTCCGCGAACAGATTGCCCTTGCGCTCGCCAGCCGCGCCGCCGTCAAGCTCAACACTCCGCTTACACACGAAAAAATGGCCTGGCTCCTCCAACGCCTTCTCCGCACCTCTTCGCCCACCACCTGCCCGCACGGACAGCCCATCGTCCTTCGACTCACCACCCGCGACATCGCCAAGAATTTTCAGCGAAGCTGAGGGACGGACGATAGACGATAGACGATAGACGATGGACGAAAGCTATCCGGCTCTTGTCCATCGTCTATCGTCTATCGTCCATCGTCCAATATGGTCTATCGTCCATCGTCCGACGAGCTTAAAGCTCGTCGAAGGTACGCATGACGAGGGCGGTGTCGGAGAGGTCAGGGAGAAAGCGGTCGGGGTTGTGTGGGAGAAGGGTTTCGAGGTTGTTCATGCGCCCTGTGCCGACGGCGACGACGCGTGCGCCGAAGTGGCGTGCGCAGGCGATGTCGTTCGGAGTGTCGCCGATGACGATGAATTGCGAGGGTTGGAGCTTGAGTTGGAGTTGACGGTTGATGCGCTCGGCGGCGAGGGTCGGGAGGTCGCGGCGGTCGTGCGAATCGTCGCCGAACGCGCCGGGGAGTTGAAAGAAATGGGAGAGGCCGACGAGGCGCATCTTGAGATGGGCGGCGGGCTCGATGTTTCCGGTGAGCAAGGCCGAGCGGTAGCGCGGATGCGCCTCGGCAGCCTCCAGAGCTTCGCGTGCGCCGGGCAGCACGTAGAAGAGCTGCGAGTCGCCTGCGGCGGCGGTGGCGCGCTCCATCTCTGCGAGGTAGCGCGTGCGCAGCTCGCCGACGCGCTCGCGTATCTGCTCGCCCGTGATGCCCTCTTCGCGCAACGCTTCGAGGGCAATCTGCAAATCCGTCATCCCCGAAACGCTCATCTCCCGAAGCCGACCCGCCGTCCCGAACACGCTCTCCAGCACCGGCACCGTGTACTCCTTAAACGCCTCTCTGCGCGCCGAACGAATCAGCGTCCCGTCGATGTCCCAAAGGAGTATCCGCAAATCCTCCGCCGAGCGGCTGTCGCTTATCTCTCCGGTCAGGCTCATTCCGTTTTTCTGTTGATAGGTCTCTCAGGTCGTAGTCGGCGGACGTGAGGGGTTTTCGGCTTGTGGTCTTGGCAGTAATTGCTGTTCCCCTCGGCGTTCTGCTTGCAGCCCGGTTCGGCACATTTGAGCGGCATCGGCTCTCTCCTTTCAGCCTTCTCGAACTTCTACCCAGATTCTCAACACTGTCAATAACGCGACCGTGAGGATGGCAGACAAAAGGAATAATTGTCCCCTCCAGAGATACTTCGCTTTCAATTGATTGATTTCGTCGGCCTCCCTTTTCATGTCCCGCCAGGCGGTCGCCTGGTCGTGGAAGAAACGGGTCACGCGCTCTTTCAGCTCCGCCTGGTCTTCGATTGGAAGGAGATGCGCGACCAGCCCGTCTACATATTCACCCATCGGAGGAGCAGCCACTTCCCGAATTTTCAATGCCAGTATGGAACAAACTACGCTGGCGACAAGAGAGACGACGGCGATGCTGAGCAGTAGCTTGTCTGTGACGCCGGTCTGCGCGCTCAGTTCACGAATATAGGTCAGCGCAGCCGCGATGAAGATGCCCGCGATTGCTATCGCACCCTGCGCTTTGCCCTCCAGATTTCGCCAGGTGTCGGCGATGTCTTTGTATTCCTCGCGGTAGGCTTCCAACACGGTCTGGCGCAGCAGTTCCTTCGTGTCAGACGCGACGGGCGGCTTATTCTCCTCTCTATTTTTCATCTTCATTCAAGATAGTTATTCGACGATGACAAGCGCATCGCCCGCGTTGACGGTGTCGCCGGGCTGTGCGTGAAGCTCGACGACCGTGCCGGTCTTGGGCGACTTCATTTCGTTCTGCATCTTCATGGCTTCGACGACGACGAGGCCGTCGCCCGTCTCGACCTCCGCGCCTACTTCGACGAGCACGCGTACGACCTTGCCCGGCATCGGAGCTTTTATCACCGCCCGCCCGCCCGCGTCCGACGCGCTCGCGCCTGCGCCGCGCAAACGTTTCGGGTCGCTCAGAGTAATGCTGTAAGAGCGATTTCCGACAAGAACCTCGCTTGCACCCGCCGCCGCGGAATCGACGCGACACTCGTAAACACGCCCGTTCACGTTGAGCAGGTAAACACCCGGCTCGGGCTCGCGCGCCTCGACTTCGTAACGCCGCCCCTCGGTCTCCGCCACGACGCGCACGCCCTCCCGCCTCAGCTCAATCGAGCGTCGCTCGCCCTCAATCTCGGCTATCAGTTTCATAAGTAGCAATCAGCTTTCAGCAGTCAGCTTTCAGCAGTCAGCCGGAATAGCACGGCTCTCAAGTTTCACCATTAGACGACCGGCGAGCGGCGTCAGCGCCGAGAGCAGATTGCTGGCTGAAAGCTGACTGCTGACGGGCTGACCGGCTTCTTTATACCGACCTCGCGTTGTGGAGCGCGGCGCGGCCTGAGAGACGCCAACGGCTCGGCGCTTGTTCGCTCGACTCGGTTCGGGCGGCGCTCGTCGTATTCTTTGTGTGAGCGAGCGCGGCGGCGACGACGGCCATGTCGCGCCCTGTAGCATCGCTCTCAAGCGTCTGCTCGCCGTCGTCTGATGCGACCGTGTGTGCTGCGGCGGCGGCGCGACGTTCGTTGAAGCGTGCGATGAAGCCTGTGTCGAGTCGTCCTTCGACGAACTCTGTGTCGCGCATGATTTCGCGGAAGAATGGAAGCGTCGTCTTGATGCCGCCGACGCTGTACTCTTCGAGCGCGCGCCGCATCCGGTCGATGGCTTCGAGGCGCGTGCGTCCCCAGGTGGCGAGCTTGGAAATCATCGGGTCGTAGTAGATGGAGACCTCCGCGCCCGCATAGACGCCGCCATCGTCGCGCACGTTCGGCCCGGCGGGCACTCTGAGATGCGTGATGCGGCCGGGCGAGGGGAGGAAATTGTTTTCGGGGTCTTCGGCGTAGACGCGGCACTCGATGGCGTGCCCGTTCAAGCGAACCTCTTCCTGCGAGAAGGAGAGCGGCTCGCCCGCCGCCACGCGTATCTGCTCGCGCACGAGGTCGATGCCCGTCGCCATCTCCGTCACCGGATGCTCGACCTGCAAGCGCGTGTTCATCTCAAGGAAATAGAAATCGCGCGTCACGTCGGAGACGAGAAACTCGACCGTGCCCGCGCCGACGTATCGAGCCGCGCGAGCTATCTCGACGGCCGACGTTCCCATCCGCTCGCGCAAGTCTGCGTCGTTAATCGGCGAAGGACACTCTTCGATAACTTTCTGGTGTCGCCTTTGAATGGAACATTCGCGCTCGCCGAGGTGGACGAAGTTTCCGTGCGTGTCGGCGAAGATTTGTATCTCGACGTGGCGCGGGCGCTCGACGGCCTTCTCCAGATAAACAGAGGAATCGCCGAAGGCCGCCTCCGCCTCCGAGCGCGCCGACTCGAAGGCCGAGGCAAGCTCGGCTTCAGCCGCGATGAGCCGCATGCCTTTGCCGCCGCCGCCCGCCGCCGCCTTGAGCATCACGGGATAGACGAGCCGCGCGGCGGTCTCGCGCGCTTCTTCGTAAGAGCCGAGCGCCTCGGTCGTGCCTGGCACGACGGGCGCACCGGCTTCGATGGCCGCGCGTCGAGCGTTCGTCTTCGAGCCCATCAACTCCATCGCCTCGGCTGGCGGGCCGATGAAGGTCAAGCCCGCCTCCGCGACGGCACGCGCGAACTCCGCGTTCTCCGCGAGAAAACCGTAGCCCGGATGGATGGCCTCCGCGCCGCTTCTCTGCGCTGCCTCGACGATGCGCTCGATGCGCAGATAGCTCTCTGACGAAGGAGCAGCGCCGACGAGGTAAGCCTCGTCTGCGAGACGCACGTGCAGCGCCGCCGCGTCGGCCTCCGAATAGACGGCGACCGGCGAAATGTCCAACTCACGACACGCGCGAATAACGCGCACCGCAATCTCGCCGCGATTGGCAATCAGGATTTTCCGAAACATACAGGAACAGTGACGAGTGACAAGTGACGAGTGACGAGCAAGAAGATAGTAAATCGTGAATCGTAAATCGTAAATAGAAGAAAGCCGCTTTTCACTATTTACGATTTACGATTCACGATTTACGAGTTCTTAACTTGTCACTGTTCTTAGACTACTACGGAGTTGCCGGGCTGGTGCGGGTGGTAGCGGACGACGATGCGTGCGCCGGGGACGTAGTCGGATTGTCGTTGACGTTGACTGTCGTCGAGCGTCTGGGATGATTCGTAATCGACGCCGCTGATGTTGTAGCGGAAGAAGACCTGCGTGATTGAGCCGCCGTCGTCGGTGATAACGTCGAAGATTGTGCCTTCGGTGATGCGACCGCCGCGCAGGAGTTGTGTGCGGCGCGCGGTCTCGTCGTCTGTTTTGGGTCGGCGGAAGCGGTCGAAGATGCCCATGACGGTCGGGGAGAAGAAGAAGTTTCTGAGTGTTTAAGGTGCGACGGCGACATTGCTGGCCGGAGTCGAAGAGGAACGGACGGCCTGCTTCTGCGAGGAAGGAGCGGTCTCGACGACGACGCCGTCGCGGACGCGTATGTCGTCTTCGGTGTTGAGCAGCTTGTCGCGTCCGGGCAGGACGAGTCCGTAGTTGGTTAATGAAAGAGATTCTGCCGGAGCGCCGTCGGTGTTAGTTTTGGCCGAAGCGGGCGCGATACGGACGGCGCTCGCGCGGCGGCCTCGCCCCTTTCTGCCGGGCGGAGGAAGCGCAGCGAGGTTGGCTTCGGGCGAATAGTCGCCCGCCGAGAGCATGGCGCGCACCTGTGCGACCGAGCCGTCTTCGTCGGGCAGACGCGAGAGGTCGTCGGGCGTCGCGGGCAGAGAGCCGAAACGCGCGTTGTACTGAAGCAGAACTCTGTGCGCGGCGTAGACGAGCGATTGGTCTGCCGCACGCAGAGCCGCTTCGCGCTTGCGCAGGCGTTCGGGCACGGTGACGCCGATGAGCGTCGCGCAGGCGAGCGTGAAGACGGCGGAGAGCGCGAGTCCAGCGCGAGCTACGCGCAGGCCGCCGAAGCGCAACGGCTCGCGGCGCAACTGGCGGCGCACGCGCCAGCTCGCCCAGAGCAGAGGAAGGCTCAGGGGCAGCGCCGTCCACTTCAGACGCCAGGCGGCGGTCTCTGCGGCGGCCACTATCTTCCAGAAGTCGAAGGCGAGCGGTTTCTGCTCGAAGAGAGAAGTGAGCGTGGCGGCGACGAAGGTCAGGAAGAGCAGAGCGCCTGCGGCTCCGACGGCGAGAGCGCGTCCGTAGAAGGGAAGCTCGCGTTCGGGGCGGACGAGCGGCGGCCCGACGGCGCGTGCGCCGCACGCCGCGCAGCCGTCTCTTAGGTCGCCTTCAAACTTTGAACCGCAGCAGGGGCAAACAGTCAACTTTCGTATACCTCAAAGGTGGAATTTGAAAACCTCGCTCTCAACCCCCCCGGCTCAAATCCTTCAATGCGAGGCCGACGCGCCGCCCGCAATCTTCGTCGGAGGGCGACGCTGCTCTGCGCCTGCATGAGATGCGGCTTCGGCGTTAGAAGATGCAACCGGCGCTTGCGCCGGAGCGACTGCGGCCTCGGCCTGCGCCAAACTTCTCTGCGCTTCTTCGCCGCGCTGCACCTCTCGCCACGTGTGATACATCCGATGGGCAAACGTCCAGTATGACCCGACGGCGAGAATCCAGAGTACGGCGGGCATCCGGTTGGCGAACCAGTTCTGCGAGCCCGGATGCGTCGAGAGCCCGCCGATAATCAGCAGCACGACTCTTTCCGGTCGGCGCAGGAAACCCACGTCGCACTTCGGTATCAGGCTCTCGGCGCGCGCGCTCGTATAACTCACCAGCACAGAACCCATCATCGCCGCTCCGGCGAGAAAGACGTTGAGAGTCGAGTGAAACTCAGTATCGCGCGCGTAGAAGACCATCAGGCCGACGAAGACGACCATGTCGGAGAGCCGGTCGAGCGAGGAATCGAGGAAGCCTCCGAAGCGCGTCACGCGCCCGGTGAGGCGTGCCACCTGCCCGTCGAGAATGTCGAAGAGGTTGGCGATTGTGAGCACGACTCCAGCCCAGAAAAAGTGGCCGAAGCCGAAGAGCAGACCGGAGAGGATGTTGATGGAGACGCCGACGACGGTGAGGAAATTGGGGTTGATGCGACCGCGCGCGAGGCTCTGCACCATCGCACTAATGATACGCTGCGCGCCTCGCCCGATACTTGAGCCGAACAACTCTACAAGCCTCTCTTCCGAAACACCCTTGAGGACGGCGAGCCCTCGCCTCTACTACTACAAGCAGAGAGCCCGCCAGACGAACTCGCATCATATGGACGCGCCGAAGCCATTGTCAAGCAAACCTTCTCTTGAGCATGAAGCGACCGTCGCGAGCCCCCCAAAGCTACAGGGAAACACCCAGCTCGACGAGCCTTCTGGCAACCTCGCCGAGCCGTTCGCGCTCGCCGTCGAGTCCCATGCTGACGGTTTCAAGCTGGTAGAGGCGTTCGACGACCTGATGCTCGGAAGCGCCGGAAGCTAAGAGACGATAGATGCCTCCCACGTAAGAATCGTATTCGTCCTGCGCCTCGGGCACGTCGCTCACGCCGATTGGATCCCATTCGTGCAAGAGAATCTGCCTGATTTTCTCCTGCATCTCGACGCCTTTTCTGCTCGGCTTGTTCATCGCTGCATCTGAAATCCCGTCTCGCGGCCGACACGAACGGCTCAATCCTTACTCTTCGCCTCGTCGTGCAGCGTCCTCAGACGGCGTATCTCGAAGTTGCGCGCACCGGCGGGCGTGCGCACCAGGACTTCGTCACCTTCCTCCTTGCCCATGAGACTCTTGCCGACGGGCGAAGTCGTCGAGATGAGACCGGCCTGCGGGTCGCTCTCTTCGGGCGTGACGAGTCGATAGGTCACTTCTTCGTCGCGCTCGGCGTCGTAGAGGACGAGGGTCGAGCCGTAGGCGGCGCGGTCGAGCGGGACTTTGCTGATGTCGATGGAGGCGATTTCGCTGATGCGCTGTCGCAGTTGACCGATGCGCGCCTGAACGAAACGCTGGCGGTCGAGGGCGGCGTGATATTCGGCGTTCTCGCGCAAATCGCCGAACTCCAGCGCGCGCTTTATCTCCTTCGGCAGACGCACGCGCAGCTCGTTTTCCAAATCGTCCAGCTCGGCCTGGAGCTTTTGCTTTATCTCGGCAGTCACTTTATCTTCTACTCGCTCGGCTCTCCCGAAGCGCCCTTTCCGGTTCTCAAAATGTAACGAAATCGCAATGAATTGAAAACTAAGGTTTAGACTATACTCTTGCCGCCGTCTTTGACAAGGTTAAGTTCCGACAATTCAGCTCGGTTATCTCTGCCAGCTTAACCCTGCCTGAAAGACGTGCATGGCGCTCGTTCAAAGCATTCCTACCTCCCCGCGAGCGCGTTTTACTTAAAGCCACACCTCGCGCGACTCATCTTGAAAATAGGGAGCGGTGCGCCGTCTCGCCTCTGCGGGCGGCGACAGTGAGCTACGGCCATGCGCGAAACATCCTCAAACAGAAAAGGCGTCATCCTCTTCGTGGACGACGACCCGGCGCTTTTGCGCGTCGGTCAACTGGCGCTCGAACGAGCCGGTTACAGCTTCGTCGGCGCTTCGGGCGGCGAGGCCGGTCTCAGTCAGGCGCGAGACGTGCGTCCAGACCTCATCCTGCTCGACTACATGATGCCCGACCTGAGCGGCAAAGAGGTTTTCCTCGAACTCAGGGGAAGCGACGACGCGGCGCTTCGCAACATTCCGGTTATCATGCTCACGGCGCGCACCAACAACGACGCCGAGCAGAGCGAGCTTCTGGAACTCGGCCTCGCCGCTTACTTGCAGAAGCCCTTCGGCTATCGAGAGCTTCTCAACGTCATCGACAACGTGCTCATCCTGAGCCGCATCAGGGAGCGCAACCGCGTGCTGGAGATGGAAGCGCGCCGCTCCTTCATTGCGATGGTGCGGACGCTGATTACGCTTCTCTTCGCAAAGGACAGCTACACGGGCGAGCACTCGCAGACGGTCGCGCGACTGGCCGAAGGAGTCGCGCTGCGCTGCGGGCTGACGGAGGAAGAAGCGGTCAACGTCAAGCTCGGGGCGCTGCTGCACGACGTTGGTAAAATCGGCGTGCCCGAGGAGGTGCTGCGAAAGCCGACGGAGTTGACGGCGGAAGAGACGAGCATCATGCGTCGCCACGTCCATCACGGCGAACAGGCTCTCGCGGGCGTGCCCAACATGGACTCTGTGCGCGAGATGGTGATGCATCATCACGAGTGGTGGAACGGCGGCGGCTATCCTGCCGGGCTCTGCGGCGAAGAGATACCTCTCGGCGCGCGCATTATCGCCGTCGTCGATGCCTACGACGCCATGACGAGCGACCGCCCCTACCGTCAACGCCTCCCGCAATCAGTCGCCATCGAGCGCCTACGCGCCGGAGCGGGCACGCAGTTCGACCCCATCATCGTCGGCAAGCTCTTCGACTATCTCAACATGCACGAGCCGCCCGCCGACGGCGGCACCGTCGATTTAGAATTCCTCGAAGAACTCTACCGAGCAATCTGAGAGGGCGGACGATGGACGATAGACCATAGACGATGGACGAAAGCTATCCGGCTCTTGTCCATAGTCTATGGTATATCGTCCATCGTCCTTCTCAGCAGTTCTCTTCTTTGTGATGGGCGGCTTCGGGTGGAGAGCCGAAGGAGATGCCGACGTCGCGTGCGGTGCGGACGAGCTGGCTGTCGGGCGAGACGGTTTTGATGTTTTCGAGGGCGTCTTCCAGAGGGACGGTGACGATGTTGGCGGCCTGTAGTGCGACCATCACGCCGCGCTCGCCGCGCTCTAAGGCGCGCGTGGCGCACGCGCCGAAGTTGGTGGCGAGCATGCGGTCGAAGGCGTTTGGAGAGCCGCCGCGCTGGAGGTGGCCGAGCACGACGCAGCGCGCCTCCTTGCCCGTCAATCGTCCGATTTCGGCGCTGCAATAGTTGCCGATGCCGCCGAGCCTCTGGTCTTTCGTATCGACGTAAAGCTCAGCCTTGCCCGCCTCGCTTGCTCCTTCGGCGACGACGATGATGCTGAACTGCGAATCGCAACGCTCGCGCTGCAAGACCTTCTCGGCGACCGTCTCCATCGAGAAGGGAATTTCGGGGATGAGTATCACGTCTGCGCCGCCGGAGACGCCCGAATGCAGAGCTATCCAGCCGGCGTGGCGTCCCATCACTTCGAGAAGCATCACGCGGTCGTGCGACTCGGCGGTGGTGTGCAGACGGTCGAGGGCTTCGGTGGCGATGTCGAGCGCGGTGACGAAGCCGAAGGTCAGCTCGGTGGCCGCCAGGTCGTTGTCGATGGTCTTGGGCACGCCGATGACGGGCACGCCCAGGCGGTCGAACTCGGAGGCGATGGCGAGCGTGCCTTCTCCGCCGAGCACGATGAGGCCGTCGATGCCGAGCCGTTCAAGGTTCGATATTGCCTCTCGATAGACCGACTCGGGCTTGACCTGCTGGCCGTTCTCTTCGCGGACGACGAAGTTGCCGCGATTGCGCGTGCCGAGAATCGTGCCGCCGCGCGGCAGCAGCCCGCGCACGTCGGCAGGCTTCAGCTCGCGGACGTGCGTCTCGCCGAGCAAGCCCTCGAAGCTGTCTTCGATGCCTTTGACGCGCCAGCCGAACTCGTTGACGGCGGTCTTGACGACGGCGCGGATGACCGCATTCAAACCGGGGGCGTCGCCGCCGCCCGTCACTAAACCGATGGTTCTTGACATGATGTGTGCGCCGTTTCGCAAGTGCGTCTCCCTGAAGCCTCGCGCCGCGCCGACGGGACGCAGCTTGCAGGCTCACAGGAGTCGCCGTTTAAATTTTCCGAAGCAGTGGTTAACGCCGGCTAGGTTAGCTTGGAATCTGCGGGAGGGCAAACCTTGAAGCGAACCGGACTTCCGCGAAAGGAAGTCCGGTTCGAGATGGAGCACTTACTAAATGCGACGGAGAGATTGTTAACGGCGCTTGCCCGCGCCGCCCTTCTTCGACGCGCCTTTCTTCGACCCGCCCTTTTTGGACGCGCCCTTCCTGCTTCCGCCGCCACCACCCTTTTTGCTTCCGCCGCCCTTTTTCGCTCCGCCCTTCTTGCCCGAAGATTTCTTCGACGAAGACTTCTTGCTTCCACCTTTCTCGGCTGAAGCTTTCTTGCTCGAAGCTTTCTTCGCTGACTTACCCGAAGCTTTCTTTGTCGAAGCTTTCTTCGCGGCAGTCTTCTTGCCTGCTGTCTTCTTGCCTGCGCCCTTTTTGGCCGAGCCTTTCTTGCCGGAGGACGGCTCGCCGCCTCCCTGTGCAAACTCCTGTTCGATGCCCGGATAGATGCCGCGCGAGAGATTGCTCGGAAGCGAGCGCGTGCCTGAAGCTTCGCCGCCGCGTCCGGCAGAGCCTCCCGTGCCGATGCTGCGCGTGCCGCCTGCGGCTGCCGTCACAGCACCTTCAAAGGCGCTCACGGCTGCGCTCGCCGCATCAACCGTGCTCGGCTCGGACGAAGGCGTCGGCGCGGCTGGCTGAGGTGGTGGCTGAGGTGGAGCGGGAGCGTCGTTGCGGCTCAAAGCCTGCTTGGCGCGAGCGTAATACTTCAAACGGTCGTCGAGGCCGATGGCCGGGTCTCTGCCGTTGATGATGGCCGAGATTTGTTGAAATTTTTGCTGGTCGGCCAAAGGGTTGAGTTTGTTCGACGCCCAGTAGGCAGCCGCGACGCGAAAGCCGACCTCCGGCGTGGCGACCGAATCAGGATTGCCGACGAGGTCGAGGTTGAGAGTTCCCCCGAAAGCCTGGTAGTTGTTCTTGCCGGTCAGTTGGATAGGCCCGCGCCCTCGATAGCGCCACCCGTCGCCGCTCGCCTCGTCGCCGTTGCCCATCCGGTTGGCGTAGACGCGGTTAGCAATCTTCTGCGGGTTGCGAGCGTAGGCATTGGCGAGGTCGGCGGTCTTGAAATACTTGGGAAAGGTTTTCAGAAGTCCCTGCGCCGAGTAGTTCAAATTCTCCTGCCACGCTTTAAGCTCCATCGACTCGTGCGCGAGCTGTGCGAGGAAGGCCGCTTCGCGCAGGTAGGTGTTGATGGCAAACTCGTTCATGGCCTGTTGCAGGAAGGGAGTGTATTGCGCGCTGGTGCTCGCGCTGAGGGTGGGCATTATTTGTCGCAGTTCGTCGTCAGTGACCATCTGGGGATTTTCCTCCTCGGAAAGAAGTCGAAAGTCGGTGTGTGGGTGATTGATGACCGGCTCGTCGCCGCCGGTTTTGAGATTCGCCGAAACGACGCCCAAAACATCTGCGAAGGAATGAGGATAAACAGGAAGAACTATCCTCGCGTGCTAAGGTGCGCGATTGTAGCAGAGACGAAGCAAATGCGGAATGATGAACGCTGAACGCGGAATGAAAGACAAATTGCTTTTCATTCCGCGTTCAGCGTTCAGCGTTCATCCTTTGACTTTTGGCGGGTCGTACTGCTCGCCGTAGTCGGGGTATTCGCGTGTGACGACCTGACCGGGGCGTGTGTTCTCCAGCAGCAGCGAGAGGGCGTCGCGCAGGACGGCGCGCTGGAGGTCGCGCATGCCGGGGCGTCCCAGGCTGTTGCCGATTTTGAAGCCCTTCGGATAGAGGGCGCGAGGCGGGCGCATCTGCGCGGAGACTTCGGGGCTGACCGTGATGAGCACCGTCGGGATGCCGCGCATTTCGATTTCGCGTTGAACCGCTACGACCGTGCGGTGGCAGACGTTCGGTCAACCGCCCGTCAGGACGACGGCGTCGGCGCGCGAGCCCTTGTCTATCTCGTTGGCTATCTCGGGCGCTGTGCCCTCGTACATCGCCTTGAGCTGCATCGTGTAGCCCATGTAGCCGATGTGCTTGCGCGCGAGCCCGCCGACGAAGTTTTCCGCTTCGAGGTCGCGCAGCACGTCGATGGGAAAGACGACGTTGATGTCTGTGTCGGCGTCCGTGTGGTCGTAGTGATGATGCGTCACCATCAACTGCGAGGCTTCCACGTCTTCCGGGATGACGCGGAAAGTGAGGTCGCCAAGCTCGTCCGAGATGTTGAAGCCCTCCTGCTCGCGCAGGTGGACGCCCCCGGCGGTGACGATGGCGATGTTCGCCTTCGACAGCTCACGGTCGAAGGGCGTGAAAGGCACGCATTTTCTCGAAAGTGTCATAGGTAGAAGTCAGAGGCGAGAGGTCAGAGAAATCAGTTTTGTCTTTAACTGACCTCTGACCTCTCGCCTCTTGTCGCTTTTAGAGTTTCCGAAGCACTTCAAGAAGGTCTTCGTTGTCGGGCTGGTCGCCGATGTCGTGGATATCCTTGTAGGCGATTTTGCCGTCCTTGTCCACGATAAAGAGCGCGCGCTCGGAGATGCCGTCCTTATCACGATACGCACCGTAGAGACGCGCCACTTCGCCCTTCGGCTCGAAGTCGCTCAACAGGTCGTAAGAGAGTCCGCCGAGACTCTTCGCCCAGGCGGTGTTACACGGAACGCTATCGACGGATATGCCCAGAACCTGAGCATCATAGCCTTTGAAACGTTCGAGGTCGGCCTCGTACGCAGGCATCTGCGCCGTTCAGACAGGCGTCCACGCCAGCGGATAAAACGCCAGCACTACGTTCTGCTTGCCCCGAAAATCCGAGAGGCGCACCTTCTTGCCTTTCTCAAGGTGACTGCCCAGCTCGAACTCAGGAGCGATGTCTCCAACTTCAGGCATCGAATAAAACCCTCCTTCGTGTTCTGTAAAATTTCCTGCGAGCGAATGTTTGAAGGCTACAACCATTGAAGGTCGATTTCAAGTGAAGGGCGCGGGACTGAGGCTCAACACAATCTCACGTTTTGTTAACGATTGTTTCAACGCGAAGGCGAACGCGCGGAGACGTGCTCTCGTCGTCCGTCGTTTGACGCATCGAAGCGTTCGCCGTTCTAATAGCCGAATGAAGCAGATGTTATCTGAGGCGGCGAGCCAGCCGCGCGTCACCGTGACGAAGCGCGGGGCGGAGCGCGTGCGCGCCGGGCACCTCTGGATTTACCGCAGCGATGTGCGCGACGCGGGCGCGGCGGAGAGGGGCGGCGTGTTGGTGAGCGTCGGCGACGAGCGCGGGCGGCACGTCGGGCAGGCGCTCTGGAGCGACCGCTCCGAGATTGCCCTGCGCCTTCTGACGACGGGCGAAGAGACCATCAGACGCGAATGGTGGCGCGCACGCCTCCGGCGCGCCGCCGAGCGACGCGCGTCGCTTGCGCGCGAAGCCGACGCCTATCGCCTCGTCTATTCCGAAGGCGATTTGCTGCCCTCGCTGATTGTCGATAAATACGGCGACGTGCTCGTCTTGCAAACGCTCGCGCAGGCGACCGACGCGCTCCGAGGGATGCTTACGGAGCTGCTCGTCGAAGAGTTCGAGCCGCGCGCCGTCGTCGAGCGCAACGACGTGCGCGTGCGCTCGCTCGAAGGCTTGGAGCTGCGCGCAGGCGTCGTCTATGGAGACGCGCCGCCGGAGATGGAGGTCGTGCAGCACGGCGTACGCTTCCGCGTCGCGCCGCTCGGCGGGCAGAAGACCGGCGCGTTCCTCGACCAGAGAGAGAACCACCTCGCCGCCCGAGCTTACGCGCGCGGGCGAGCCCTCGATTGCTTCACCTTCAACGGCGGCTTCGCCCTCAATATCGCGCCCTCGTGCGAGAGCGTGCTCGGATTGGACGTGTCGGCGGAGGCCGTCGCGGCCTCGCGTCGAAACGCAGAGCTGAACGGCGCGACCAACGTCGAGTTTCGAGAAGCCAACGTCTTCGACGCCCTGCGCGAGCTGGAAGCGGCGGGCGAGCGCTTCGATACCATCGTGCTCGACCCTCCGGCCTTCGCCAAGAATCGAGGGAGCGTCCGCGCCGCCGCGCGCGGCTACAAGGAGATAAACCTCCGCGCCCTGAAGCTGCTCAACGAGGGCGGCACGCTCGTCACCTGCACCTGCTCCTACCACATGACCGAGACGATGTTTCTCGATACGATCACCGAAGCGGCAGCCGACGCGCGCCGACGCGTCCAGATAGCCGAGAAGCGCATCCAGTCGAGCGACCATCCCGTCCTCGTCGGCGTCCCCGAAACCCTCTACCTCAAATGTCTCATCGTGCGCATCATTGAATAAAAGGGGAAAGGGCAAAGGGGAAGGGGTAAAGGTAAAAGACGCAAGCCATGCTGGCTTTAGCCCTTTCCCTTTCCCCTTTTCCCTTTCCCCCTTTTGCCTTATCCGTGGACGACTTCGGCGCGGGCGGTCTGCCCGGCGCTGACCTCGTATCTGCCTCGGTGTTGTGAGAAGAAGCGTTCGATGAAGCGGACGCCCTCTTCGGGGCTGAGCGTGTGGAGAATCTCCATGTCCTGATTGAGATAGAATTTCTCCTGACGGTCGGGGCGCTCAAGGTAGCCTCGACGGTAGGCTTGGGCGGCGTCGAGCGGGCGGACGCCGGGAAGCTCAAGGGGCGCGAGGAAGGCGTTGTTGTATTCCAGCTCGATGAGGGCGTAGTCGTGGCGCTCGCAAAGCTCGGCGAGACTGGCGATGCTGTAGCCGTAGAAGTGATGGCGCAGCTCGAAGTCGGGGTCGTAGCCGACGACGAACTTTATCGGCGGCGGTATCTTCTCGTTTATCTCGGTGATGACGAGGCGCGGGCGAAAGCGCGTGAGCAGGGCGTCGAGCACCCAGTAGTCGTAACTGTCGATGTCGAGATTGAGGACGCTGAAGTCGCGCTCTATCTCGAAGGCTTCGAGGAGCGCGACGACGTTGTGCGGCGCGACGCGGCAGCGACAGGCCGAGACGTTCGTGTAGTACTTGTAAGCCTCGGCCAGCTTGACCGCCTTGCGGCTGTCGTATTCCACGCCGACGCCCTTCCAGCCGCTTCTGAAGAGCGCGTAAGTGTTCGACCAACGGATGCCGTCGCCCGCGCCGATATCGACGGCGGTGCGCGTGTGGTCGGCGGGCAAAAGCTCTTCGATATACTTTCTTAAAATCGCTTCTTCGCCGGAATGGGAAAGGGCGTCGCCCTTGAGCGAGAGCTTCGCCCTGTGCAACTGGTAGTCGAGCCGACGGAGATATTCTTTGGCTGTCTTTCTTATCTTCATAGTCTCGACGAGTCGCAAGCGACCGAGCGTGAGCGCCGACGAAGACGAACGTCCGATGTCGTTCAAGCCTCCCGCCCAACCTCTTTGCTCGATGCTTTCTTTTGAAGATACCAGATGACGCCGCCGAAAGCGAAAGCGGCTTTCGACTCTTTGAAAAGCGGCCTGAAGGCGTCGGCGAGCCACGAATAGATGCTTTCGAGAGATTCGCGCCCCTGCTCAACCGCCGCGATGACGTTGCTCTGCGAGGTCAGATAAGTTGCCAGCTCGTCGGGCGCGAAGACGACCTCGTTCGCGTAACTCTCGGCTGCGAGAAAGCGGAATCCAAACTGCGCCGCCGTCTCTTCGTCGAGCGGCTGGCTGTGGCGCGGGGGCGAGGGAAAGCGTCTGAGGTACACGCCGCGATGCCAGAGCGCGTAGTCGGCGTTATCTTTCATCTCGCCGGTGAACCAGTTGTTATAGACGACGAGCCAACGGGAAGGGCGCAGAAGCCTGTGCGCTTCGGCGAGAAAACGCGCGCGGTCGAACCAGTGGAAGGAGAGCGAGGCTGTCAGGAGGTCGAACGAGGCATCATGAAACGGCATCTGCTCGGCGTGAGCCTCGACGTAACGAAGCCCTTCCTCGCGCGGCGCTTCGCGTAGCATCTCTCTGGAAACGTCCGTCCCCACCACGCGCTCGGCAATCTCCTTCAGCGCGATGCTCGACTGCCCGGTTCCGCAGCCCGCGTCGAGCGCATGGCCGACCGTCTCTCGCAGGTCGAGCCGACGCTTAATCATTCCGATGACGAGCGGGTGAAAAAACGGGCGGCTGCGAGTATATCTTCCGGCTGCGCTCCTGTATGCGAAGTAGTTCATCCCGCGAAATTATACTCACGACGCCGAACAAAACTACAGGCGATTAACATGGATGGACAGGATAGACAGGATAAAGGCAAAAGGAAAGAGGGGAAGAGGGTGAAAGAGACAGGCGCTCCGGGAGCTACAGTTCCCGGTTGCCGGCGCGTTCTTCAGGCTTCGTGCTAGCAATCGCGCGTGGGCTATATCCCGTCCAACGCTTGAATGCGCGCGAGAAGGCGGCAGGGTCGGAGAAGCCGACCAGATAGGCCGTCTCGTTCACGGAGGTCTTCTTTCCGCTCAGGTATTGGAGCGCGAGCTTGTGGCGCAATTCATCCAACACCTTCTCGAAGGTCACTCCCTCGGCTTTCAGCTTGCGAAAAAGCGTCTGGCGGCTGAGTCCCAGTTTGCGGGCGACGATGTCCATGCACGCTTCGCCGGTGTGCAGAATGGGCGTCAGAAGGCTTTCGACCCGACCCCTCGTAGACTTTGCACTATCCAGCTTCTCAAGCAGCGACTCGGCGTGTGTGCGCAACACTTCGGGCACGTAGCGCGACGCGAGCGGCGCTCTGTAAGTCAGCCATACGTCATCCGTGAGGAGCGCGTTCTTGTCGCTCTCGAAAACCAAAGGCACTCGAAAGATTCGGTCGTACTCGGCGCGATACGACGGCTCGGAGTGAGTGAAATGCACCGCCTTCACAAACTGCGTTTCGCCAAGGTAGCGGCGCGAGGTGGACATCATGCGGGCGAAGGTGGATTCGGTCATCTCCGGAAAGTCGTTCGGGTTCTTGCGAGTATCGACCATCCAGAGCTGTCCCGCGCTGTGTCTGAGCTGAAAACGGTCGCCGTTTCCGTCGCCGTCCAATTCGACTTCGGCGGCCAGCCGCGCGTAACGATTGACCTGCGAGAAGCCTTCCGCGAAGGTCTCGGAGGCGCGGCCAACCAGGCCGATGATTGATATTTCGGTGCAATCGAACGCCTCGCCGAAGTGCAGCGCGAGGGCGGGGTCGTTACAAAGCTCTTTGCCCGCTCGCATGAGCGCCACATACTTCTCAAAAGGGATGCGATTATCGGGGTCTTGCAGCTCCGCCGGCTCGATGCGTGAGCGCTCGGCCAGCGCCTTTCGGCTCGCACCCTTCGACTCGGCCAGCTCCATCAGCGCGCACGCAAAACCCGCCGCGATTGTCGGCTCAAACATAGCTTCGGCGCTCCTTGCAACCTGCGGTCATGTTTTTGATACGTGGCGTCATGTCCCTTTGTTTCGGTCGCAGATAGGATGTGACCGGACACGACATGATGGAAACCGTTGGTCTAAAGGAGAAGAAAATGCGAGTCAACGTCAAGGTAGAAGCTGTCGAGCGCGGGGAACGTTTTAATCCCGGCCAATATTCGGGCGCGAGGGCTTTCAAGCGGCTCGGAGGGCTGACGCGAGCGCTCATGCGAACACTTCTGGTCTGCCTTCTTGCGCCCACCGCCGTCGCCCTCGCCCAGAGTAATCCGCCGAGAGCCGCCCCCTCAAGCGCCCCCTCCACGCAGGGTAATCCGCTCAGCACACACAATAAGTTCGGCTACATGATGATGAAGACTATCCTGCTCCGCTCAGCCGAAAAAATGCCCGAGGAGAGCTACAGCTTCAAGCCCACCGAGGCAGTCCGCAGCTACGGCCAAATCGTCGGACACGTCGCCGACTCACAGTACATGTTTTGTTCCATCGTGCTCGGTGAGAAGAATCCTGCGCCGAGAGTGGAAAAGACCAAGACCTCGAAAGCCGAGCTGATTGCCGCGCTCAAAGACGCCTTCGCCTACTGCGACAGAGCCTACGACGGCATGACCGACGCTTCAGCCACGCAGACGGTGAAGCTCATGGGGATGGACGCGCCGAAACTGTTCGCGCTGATGGGCAACAACATGCACACTGCGCAGCATTACGGAAACCTCATTACCTACATGCGGATGAAGAATATCGTTCCGCCCACCAGCGAGCCGGGATTCCTGCCGAGGAACTAAAGTCTCTTCGCGCGGGCAGAACAATCGGCTCGAACTTCCGAGCGTTCGCCACACCGCATAGCACGACGCACGGCTGAGCCTTTCAGCCGTGCGTCGCCGGTCTTAATTGAGAGTGATGCCGTTGACGACGTTTTCGGCGAGGCGTTTGGCTTCCGGGAGGGCGTCGAGGGCGCGCAGGAGCTGCGGGTCGCCGTCGAGCAGGACGCGCGCCCCGGCCTCGGTGCCGTAGGCGGCGGTGACGATGTCGTCGCGCAGGCGCAGCTTGACGTAGGCGAGGTTGGTCTCAATCTGCGCAGGGCTCAGGGCGGATTCCGGGTCGCGCCGGACGAACTGGCGGAAGGCTTCGAGGACGCGTTCGTTGATGGCGAAATCTGTGGGGCGCGGATGGCGTCCGTATTGCGGCTCGTCGATGCGGTAGCTCTCAAGACCGGGGACGAGCCCGGCGGCCAGTTGACGCGTGAAGAAGAACGAAGCCTCGAAGATGCGATTGCGAATCGGGACGTTGATGTCGAGCGGCTTGACTTCGATGTCGGGCGTGATGCCGCCGCCGCCGTAGAAGACGCGCCCGGCGGCTGTGCGAATCGCGGGGCCTGACGGGTGCGCGGGCGTCGGCTGCGGCGTCGCTTCGGGGGTCGGGAGCGCGCCTGCCTCGGGAGCGCGGGGCGGCGCGACGAGCGAGGGCGCACCGGGCTGCGCGGGCTGCGGCTCGTCGTCGGGGTCGTGGCGAACGTAGTAGTCGTAGAGCGAGCCGGTCGAGTAATCGCGCTGAATCATGCGTCCGTAGGGCGTGTAATACTTGGCGGTGGTGAGCGTCAGGCCAGCGCCGAAGGGCAGAGGGAAAAGGCGCTGCACGAGCCCCTTGCCGAAACTGGTTTCGCCGACGACGAGGCCGCGACCGTGATCCTGTACCGCACCGGCGACAATCTCGGAGGCCGACGCCGAGTTGCGATTGATGAGCACGACGAGCGGATGCTCGACCGGCTCGACGCTGACGTTCTTGTAAACCTTCTGCTGCTCGTCTTCGCGCCCGCGCACGGAGACTATCGTGTGCCCGCGCGGGAGAAACTGGCTGGCGACGCTGATGGATTGGTCGAGCAGCCCGCCGGGATTGTTCCGCAGGTCGAGGACAATCTGTCGCATCCCCTCCCTGCCCAGATTCTCGATGCTCTCGCGCAGCTCTTCGGCAGTCGTCTCGTTGAAGCCGCCGACCAGAGCGATGTAGCCGACGCTGGGGCGAATCATGTAGGCGGTGCGAATCGACGGCAAAGGCACGGAGTCGCGCACGATTGTAAAGGTCAGGGCATTGTCTGCTCCGGCTCGCTCAATCTTCAAAGTCACGCGCTCGCCTCTGGGGCCGCGCACGGCGTTCGAGACCTGCTGCGTCGTCCAGTCGCGCGTGTCCTTGCCGTCAACTTCGACGATGCGGTCGCCGAAGCGAAGCCCTGCCTGCGCAGCCGGCGTGCCTTCGACGGGCGCTTGCACGTAGACGCCGTCGCGGTGGCGCTGGATGTTGACTCCGATGCCGATGAAGCGCGAGGTCTGGTCTTGTTTGAGCTTCTGAAATTCGCCGGGCGTGAAAAAATTGGAGTGCGGGTCGAGCGCCGAGAGCATGCCCTGGATGGCGGCTTGGCTGGCCTTCTCGTAATCGACCTCGTCGGCGTAGTTCTCTTCGACCGCCGAGAGCGCTTCCGTGTACGACTGCTCGACGACCTGCGCCGAGCTGGACTTTTCGCTTCTGAGGTAGAGCCTGCGGGTCGGGCTGCCGAGGATGCCTCCGACGAGCGTCGAGGCGATGACGACGAAAGCGGCGACGACCAGGCCAAAGCGTTTGCTGCTCATATTCCCCCTGAACTGCTCGAAAGCTGCTTCTTCGCTCCCCTGAGACAAATTCCCTCGGCGCGACAAAAAAGATATTAGCATAGCCCTCTCCCACCCGCCGAAACCGCGCGTCCGCAAGCCCGCCTGTGGTATAAAAGCCGTGAATCGTCAATCGTAAATCGTGAATAGAAAGAGCTGGTGAATGGTAAATGGTGAATAGTAAATGGTAAGAACAGGGTTTATCCATTTACCATTTACCATTCACCATTTACCCTCTCTTTCTATTCACCATTTACGATTTACTATTTACGTCTTTTCATTGAGGTTTATCTAATTCGATGTCTTTATCTCTCTCCATCGTCATCCCGGCTTATAACGAAGGGGCGCGCATCGGCAAGTCGCTTGGGTTGGTCTTCGCTTATTTGAACGAGCAGGCTTACGAGAGCGAGGTGATCGTCGTGGACGACGGCTCGACCGACGACACTTCGGAGGTGGCCGAGCAGAGCTTCGTGGCCGCCGGGCGAGTGCGTGCGCGTCTGATTCGCGTCGAGCCGAACAGGGGCAAAGGCCATGCGGTGTGCGCCGGACTACTGGCGGCGCAAGCGCCCGTCGCGCTCTTCTCCGACGCAGACCTCTCCACGCCCATCACCGAGACGCCGAAACTCTTCGAGTTGATTCGCAAAGGAGAGTGCGACCTGGTTTTCGGCTCGCGCGCCCTCGACCGCAGCCTCATCGGCGTGCATCAACCCTGGAGACGCGAACAGGGCGGCCGCGTCGTCAACCTCCTGGTGCGTGTGGCGACGGGGTTGCCTATCTGGGATACGCAGTGCGGCTTCAAAGCGTTTCGCATGGACGTGTGCCGACCCATCGTCGAAGCCGCCACTATCGACCGCTTCGGCTTCGACATCGAGCTGCTCTACATCGCGCATCTCGCGGGACTGCGACTGCGCGAGTATCCCGTGCGCTGGGATCACAACGAGGGAAGCAAGCTGAGCCCCCTGCGCGACGGCCTGCGCATGCTCCGCGAGATTTTCATTATTCGCCGACAGGCGCGCAGGGGCTTCTACCGACGCGCCATCGAAGCCGTCCGCCAACTCACGCAGCACGGCCACACGCGCGCTCCCATCCTCGCCGACAACACCCCCGCGCCCGAAAGCGACGTGCCCCCCGAACTCGCCAGCGCGGCACGAAGAATTTAAGAGACGTAAATCGTAAATCGTGAATCGTAAATAGAAAGAAATTAAAAATTTCTATTTACGATTCACGATTTACGATTTACGATTACTGCCATGAATGCACGTCTGAACATCAACATAGACCATGTGGCGACGGTGAGACAGGCGCGGCGTGCGCCGGAGCCGAGCGTGACGGCGGCGGCGATGATGTGCGAGGCGGCGGGAGCCGACGGCATCACCGTCCACCTGCGGCAGGACAGGCGGCACATACAGGATTCAGACCTCTACACGCTCCGTCAGGCCGTGACGACCTATCTCAACGTCGAGATGGCTGCCACCGACGAGATGATGCAGATTGCACTCGACGCGCGCCCCGACGCCGTGACGCTCGTCGAAGAGAGACTCGAAGAGATTACGACCGAGCGCGGGCTCGACGTGTTGGAGAATATGGAGGCCGTGCGTCGAAGCGTTGACCGTTTGCGCGACGGCGGGCAGTTCGTGAGCCTCTTCATCGACCCCGACCCGCGACAGATAGAGGCCGCCCAGGCCGTCGGCGCACAGCAGGTCGAGCTTTGCACAGCCGCCTACGCCGACGCCACGCTCGGCGCGCGTGCCATCCACGCCGAGGGGCGCGCGCGCGCCGCCCGTGAGTTGGCTCGACTGCGCGAAGCCGCCACGCTCGCCGCGCAGTACGGCCTGCACGTCGCCGCCGGACACGGCCTCACCTATCGAAACGTCGGCGCGGTCGCCTCCATCGAAGAGATTACCGAATTCAACATCGGCCACAACATCATCGCCCAAGCCATCTTTCACGGCCTCCCCGAAGCCGTCCGCGAAATGCGGGAACGAATCAGAGAAAAATGATGAATGCGGAATGATGAATGATGAATGAAAACCAAAAGCTTTGTCTTTTGATTCATCATTCATCATTCCGCATTCATCATTTCAGAAAGGCGTCCGGGCGAGCGTCGAGGAAGGCTCCCGATCCATTCCTCGAACGCCCGCCCGGCGTTGTTCGGCGCTCGGTCTGCGCGAAGCGCAGCGACGAGGCCGAATCTGTTTGAGTTGTGAAAAGTCGTCCGGCAGCGACGCCTGCTATCGAGATGCGCGCCGGTTCTCGTCGCGCGTCAATGGCGTTGCGTTCAACTGACGGTGTATTGCCTGAAGGGAATCGTGCCCGCAGGCATGTTCGAGAGAAGATTGACGATGTCGTCGCGCCCGTCGTAGATGATTCCGCCGCCCGCCTCCTGAGCCATCAGGACGATGGGCAGCCCCGTGAAGACCGTCTGGAAAACCCGCCGCGTCGTCATCGCCTCGAAGCTGTTCCTGACGACCTGTTCCTTCACCTTGATGATTGCGAAAATGATGCCCTGCTCCTTCATCAACGTCCCTTGAAATTGCATCGTCCCAGTCACCTCCTTGTGGAAAGGTCACCCCTCTGCGTAAGTAAACATTAAACGCCTTATCCAATCTGAAGAAGCTTTCATCCAAAGCAAAACAGAAACGAAACAGACCGAAGCGACGAACGCGTGGCGACGACGATGAGCGACGAGCGATACACCTTCTTCTAGCTCGCCAGCGCGCCGGTCTCGGTTTTCGGCCAGGCGAAGCCCATGTGCTTGTAGGCGGCGCGAGTGCAGACGCGCCCGCGCGGCGTCCGGTTGAGGAAGCCAATCTGAATCAGATAGGGCTCGATTATCTCCTCGATGGATTCGCGCTCTTCGCTGATGGAAGCCGAGATAGTGCCGACGCCGACGGGGCCGCCGTCGAACTTCTCGATAATCGCCGTTAGAAGCTTGCGGTCAACTTCGTCCAGACCGAAGCGGTCAACCTCCATCTCGTCCAGAGCCTTGCGCGCTACGACCTGCGTGATACGACCGTCGTGCAGGACTTCGGCGTAGTCGCGCACGCGCCGGAGCAGTCGGTTGGCGATGCGCGGTGTGCCGCGCGCTCGACGGGCTATCTCGCGTGCGCCCGTCGCCTCAATCTCGACGCCGAGAATCTCCGCCGAACGGTGCACGATGATTTCCAAATCCTTCTGCGAGTAAAAATCGAGATGGCAGACGATGCCGAAGCGTCCGCGAAGCGGCGCGGTGATGAGTCCGGCGCGAGTGGTTGCGCCGACCAGAGTGAATTTCGGCAGGTCGAGCTTGATGGAGCGTGCGGCTGTGCCCTGTCCAATCATGATGTCGAGCTGGTAATCCTCCATCGCCGGGTAGAGCACTTCCTCAATCTGCGGGCGGAGGCGGTGAATCTCGTCGATGAAGAGGACTTCGCCCTCCTGTAGATTGGTGAGCACGGCCGCGAGGTCGCCGCCGCGCTCGATGGCCGGGGCGCTGACGGATTTGAGCAGCGCGTCCATCTCCTGCGCGATGATGTTGGCGAGCGTGGTTTTGCCCAAGCCCGGCGGGCCGAAGAAGAGCACGTGGTCGAGCGCTTCGCGTCGCGCTCGCGCGGCGCGGAGAAAGATTCGGAGGTTGCTCGTGACGCGCGTCTGGCCGATATACTCGTCGAGCGTGCGCGGGCGCAAACTCAGCTCCAACTGCTGTTCCTCCGGCATCGCTTCGCCCGCGACGACCCCGCGCGCCCCCTCACTTGCTTCTGCGATAACTTGTGACATCGACGGATAAACCCCTTTTTTGAAGACATCGAAACCTGTTGTTTGATGAGGCTGCCAGTATACCGCGCCTGGGCTATTGTTTCAAGAGTGAAACAGCACGCGGGAGAGGTTAATTTGACCGAAGCAAGTGCGGACGTTCGCCGGCTGGGTGAGAGAAGAGGGAAAGCTTAACGCGGGAGGGCGCGGGGCGAAAGAGGCTGGAGACGCTGGAGAAGGCGAAGAAAGGGAGGGCGGCCAAAGCGCGTGCAGGCTTCTTCGGCCTGTTCGTGTCGCTTCGCCGCCCGCGTGTGTGTCAGGCGTTTTGTGAAGGAGGAATCAACGAGCGGTTCTGGTGGAGCTTTCGGCGGCGAGCTGCTGGCGGGCGGAGGAGCGTTCGAGGCGCTCTCGCACGGCCTGAAACTCTTCGTCCGAGCCGCTGAAAGCGCCGAGGGCGCGCTCGGCCTGCTCGCGTTCCTGTCGCGCCTGCGCGGCGTCTATCTCGTCCGGGTGTTCGGCCACGTCGGCGAGCACCGAGACGCGGTCGGCGTTGACCTCGACGAAGCCGCCCGAGACCATCAGACGCTTCGTCGCGCCGCCCTGCACGTAGGAGAGCACGCCGGTCTGAAGTTGCGAGATGAGCGGCGTATGACCGGGCAGAATCCCAAGCTCGCCGCCCATCCCCGGCACCGTCACCGAATCGACCGCCTCCGACAAAAGCCGCCGCTCCGGCGTAATCACTTCGAGTTGAATCCTGTCAGCCATAAGTTAAATGATGAATGATGAATGCGGAATGATGAATTGAAAGCAGGTTGTCTTTCAATTCATCATTCATCATTCCGCATTCATCATTTCGCTCCTATTCTCCGTATTCCTTCGCCAGACGCTCGGCCTGTTCGCGTGCTTCTTCGATGGTGCCGACCATGTAGAAGGCGCGTTCGGGGATGTCGTCGTGCTTGCCGTCAACTATCTCCTGGAAGCCGCGGATGGTGTCTTCGACCTTGACGTACTTGCCTTCGAGACCTGTGAACTGCTGCGCGACGAAGAAGGGCTGCGAGAGGAAACGCTGAATCTTTCGCGCGCGCGAGACGACCAGCTTGTCCTCTTCCGAAAGCTCGTCGAGGCCGAGAATGGCGATGATGTCTTGCAGGTCTTTGTAGCGCTGGAGAATCTGCTTGACGGACTGCGCGGTGTTGTAGTGGTCTTGGCCGATGATGCGCGGGTCGAGCAGGCGCGAGCTGGAAGTGAGCGGGTCAACTGCCGGATAGATGCCCAGTTCGACGATTTTACGGTCGAGCGCGGTGACGGCGTCGAGGTGCGCGAAGGTGGTGGCGGGCGCGGGGTCTGTGTAGTCGTCCGCCGGAACGTAGATGGCCTGAATCGAGGTGATAGAGCCGCTCTTGGTTGAAGTGATGCGCTCCTGTAGCTCGCCCATCTCGGTTGCGAGGTTCGGCTGGTAGCCGACCGCCGAAGGCATACGCCCCAAGAGCGCCGAGACTTCCGAACCGGCCTGCGTGAAGCGGAAGATGTTGTCGATGAAGAGGAGCACGTCGAGCCCCTGGTCGCGGAAGTATTCGGCGACGGTCAGACCAGAGAGCGCCACGCGCAGACGCGCGCCCGGCGGCTCGGTCATCTGTCCGTAAACAAGCGCCACCTTCGACTCTTCGAGCGCCGTCATATCGACGCGCGTCATGTCGAACTCGCCCGTGTCGTGCATGTGCTTGTTGAAATTCTGTCCGAACTGGATGACTTCGGATTCGACCATCTCGCGCAGAAGGTCGTTGCCCTCGCGCGTGCGCTCGCCGACGCCGGCGAAGACCGAGAAGCCCGAATGCTTCATGGCGACGTTGTTGATGAGCTCCATGATGAGCACGGTCTTGCCGACGCCCGCGCCGCCGAAGAGTCCGATTTTGCCGCCGCGCAGGAAGGGCTGAATCAGGTCGATAACCTTGATGCCGGTCTCGAACATCTCAAGCTTGGTGGACTGCTCTTCGAGCGTGGGGGCGTGGCGGTGAATCGGATAGCGCGTCTCGAACTTGACGGGGCCGAGGTTATCGACCGGCTCGCCGATGACGTTCAGCACGCGACCGAGCGTGCCCTCGCCGACCGGCATCGTGATTGTGCCGCCCGTGTCGATGGCCTTCATGCCGCGCACGACGCCTTCCGAAGGCTTCATCGCCACCGTGCGGACGCGCCCTTCGCCGAGGTGCTGCTCGACTTCGCAGATGATGTCGATGGGATTCGGCACGTCGAAGCCTTCCGAAACGACGCGCAGCGCCGTGTAAATCGGCGGCAGATATTGTTCGCTGAACTCCACGTCAATCACCGGGCCGATAACCTGCACGACCTTTCCCGTGCGCGGCTGGCCGTTTCCGTCGCTGTTCGCATTTCCGTTAGGCGTAACCATACTCTTCGAGTCCGCTCCTCTTTTTGAATAAAGGCCACTAAAGGCGAGAAATGTTGCTGTGTCTAAAGCCTGACAGGTTAGCATACCGACTGTGCCGAGGCAAAGCGCGCCTGCCGAGCGTGAGATTGATGCTGGCTGACGGATGTTCGGAAAATCGGAGTGGCGGCGAGTGAGTGGGGCGGAGGGTAGTCATTCGCCTTCGTCGAAGCGAATCTTCATGCGGCGCAAGCGTCGTCGGTCTTCTTCGGTCAAATGCAACACGGGGGGAGCGTCGCCGTCGCTTTCCTCCGGTTCGTCAAGCTCGCGCAGGCCGATTTCCAGACGCAGCGTCAGCTCCATCTCGTAGCCTGCGGCTCTGAGGCGCTCAATCGCCTCGGCCACTTCGCTCGAAGCTCCGACCGCCGCGTTGATGGCCGCGCCAATCTCCTGCACAATCTCTTTAGCTTCGTCGTTGATTTCCAAAATCTACCCCTGTCGATACGCGTCCCGCAAACCCGTCTTGCATAAGTTGTTCGGCTGAAATGCTACGCCCCCGCAGCATCACCGGTCAACCCTCACAGGACGGAAAAAGGGCGCGTTGCGACCGCCCCCGGCGTGTGCTAGGCTTCGCTCGATTAAACTGACAAATTAACAGGGATAGACAGGATGAACAGGATAGAAAGAAATGATGAATGCGGAATGATGAATGATGAATTAAAAGTCAGAGCTTTTGGTTTTCATTCATCATTCATCATTCCGCATTCATCATTTGTCTTTATCCTGTCCCTCCCTGTTTGAATTGCTTTGCATTGACAGGCGAAACTTATGAGCACGAAGACAGACTCTACGGCGACGACGGGCGCGCGTCGTGAGCGGCGCGAGCAGTTCGAGACTTCTTCCGGCATCGTTCTCCCGAACGACTTCAATCCCTCGAACACAGAAGCGCCCGACTACGAGCGCGACCTCGGCTCGCCCGGAGAGTTTCCCTACACGCGCGGCATCCGTCGCAACATGTATCGCGGGCGTTTCTGGACGATGCGGCAGTACGCGGGCTACGCCACCGCCGAAGAGTCGAACGCGCGCTACAAGTACCTGCTCGCGCAGGGGACGACCGGCCTTTCCGTCGCCTTCGACCTCCCGACGCAGATTGGTCTCGACTCCGACGACCCGCTAGCCGCAGGCGAAGTCGGCAAGGTCGGCGTGGCGATTGATTCGCTCGAAGACATGCAGCGCCTCTTCGACTCAATCCCGCTCGACACCGTCTCGACCTCGATGACCATCAATGCGACGGCCTCGACTCTCCTCTGCCTCTACATCGCCGTCGCGCGCCGTCAGGGAGTCTCTGCGGACAAGCTACAGGGCACGATTCAAAACGACATCCTCAAGGAGTACATCGCGCGCGGCACTTACATCTATCCGCCCGCGCCCTCGCTTCGCCTCGTCACCGACACCTTCGACTTCTGCGCGCGCGAAGTTCCCAACTGGAACACCATCTCGATTAGCGGCTACCACATCCGCGAGGCAGGCTCGACCGCCGTGCAGGAAGTCGCCTTCACGCTCGCCGACGCCATCGCCTACGTCGAAGCGGCCATCGAAGCCGGGCTCAAGGTTGACGAGTTCGCCCCGCGTCTCTCCTTCTTCTTCAACGCGCACAGCAACCTCCTCGAAGAGATAGCCAAGTTTCGCGCCGCCCGCCGCCTCTGGGCTTGCATCATGCGCGAACGCTTTCAGGCGCGCGACCCACGCTCCCTCATGCTCCGCTTCCACACGCAGACCGCAGGCTCGACGCTCACCGCCCAGCAGCCCGAGGTCAACGTCGTGCGCACGACGATTCAGGCGCTCGCCGCCGTCCTCGGCGGCACGCAAAGTCTACACACCAACGCGATGGACGAAGCCCTCGCGCTGCCGACCGAACAGGCCGCGCGTCTCGCCCTTCGCACTCAACAGGTCATCGCGCACGAATCCGGCGTCGCCGACACGGTAGACCCGCTCGCAGGCTCCTACGCCCTCGAACAACTCACCACCGAAATCGAGCGCCGCGCCCAAGACTACCTCGAACGCATCGACGCCCTCGGCGGCATGCTCCGCGCCATCGAGACCGGCTACGTTCAACGCGAAATCCAGCAGGCCGCCTACGACTACCAGCGCGCCGTCGAGACCAACCAGTCAATCGTCGTCGGCGTCAACAGCTTTCAGGTCGAACAGGAGCCCGCCGTCGCCACGCTCCGCATCGACCCCTCCATCGAACAGACCCAAATCGAGCGCCTCCGGCACTTGCGCCAGCGCCGCGACAACCCCGCCACCGACCTCGCCCTCCAACGCCTCGAAGACGCCGCGCGCGGCACGGAAAACCTTCTCCCGCACATCCTCGCCTGCGTCGAAGCCTACGCTACCGTCGGCGAAATCTCCCACCGCCTCCGCCGCGTCTGGGGCGAATACCGCGAGGCCGTCACGGTGTAGAAAGATAGACATGCAATTGGTTGCATCGGAACTGGCGAGGAAGGTTATATAGTTGTCTGGATGGTAAGTATAATCAGGATAGAGGTGATAAGGTGAAGTACAAAATCCGTCTGGAAAAATCTGAAGAGGGCTACAGCGTTTCCTGTCCGGGTCTGCCGGGTTGCTGGTCGCAGGGAGAGACGGAGGAGGAGGCGCTTGAGAATATCCAGGATGCTATCAGGGAATATCTGGCGGCTGTAGAGGATATGCTAGGGAATGCTGAGGTGCGAGAAGTTGAAGTCGCGTTTTAGCCATGCCGAAGATACCGGGCATCAATCACCTTCAGGCCGTAAAAGCTTTGGAGAAAGCCGGATTTCAGATCGTGTGGCAAGGCAAGCACATCGTCATGTCGGACGGCTTCGCATTCTGACAATTCCCCGTCACAATCCTGTTAATGCGCTGACGATGGGCGGTATCGTGAGGGATGCCGGGCTGACGCCGGAGGAGTTTAAGAAATTGCTTTGACGTGCGCGCGCTGTTCTCAGATGCCAAGCAGCCGACTTGCTTGAAGTTCAGGTCAGGAGTTCTTAATTTCGTATACATCATGTCTCATTTGCTGGAAGTCAAAAATTTACAGACGCATTTTCCGACGCGCGCGGGTTTGGTGAAGGCGGTGGATGGGGTCAGTTTTTATCTGGACGAGGGGGAGTTGTTGGGGTTGGTGGGTGAGTCGGGGTGCGGGAAGTCGATAACGGCTCTGTCGGTGATGCGGTTGATTGCGTCGCCGGGGAAGATTGTGGGCGGGGAGATTTGGTTTGATGGGGAGAACCTTCTGAACGCGTCTGAAGAGAGGATGCGGGAGATTCGGGGCGACGATATTGCGATGATTTTTCAAGACCCGATGACCTCTCTGAATCCGGTCTATACGGTGGGCGAGCAGATTGCGGAGGCTCTGAGGCTGCACCGGAAGCTGTCGCGGCAGCAGGCGCGCGAGGCTGCGATTGAGGCGATGCGGGAAGTGTCTATCCCTGACCCGGCGCGGCGCGTGAAGGATTATCCGCACCAGTTGTCGGGCGGGATGAGGCAGCGCGTGATGATTGCGATGGCTCTGGCCTGCGACCCGAAGCTGCTAATCGCCGACGAGCCGACGACGGCGCTGGACGTGACGATTCAGGCGCAGATTTTGGAACTGCTCGACGAGCTGAGAAAGACGCGGCGTTTGGCGGTGCTGCTGATTACGCATGACCTCGGCGTGGTCGCTGAGGTGGCGGACAGAGTGGCGGTGATGTACACGGGGCGCATCGTGGAGGAGTCGCCGGTCGGCGAGTTGTTCGCGCGCCCGAAGATGCCTTACACGGAGGGGCTTTTGCAGTCTGTCCCGAAGCTGACGCAGGCCGAGGTCGGCAAGGCCGAGCGGCTTTCGACCATCGAGGGCACAGTGCCGAAGCCGACAGACCTTCCGCCCGGCTGCCACTTCGCGCCGCGCTGCCCGCACCGTATGCCGCGCTGCACCGAAGGCGAGCGAATCCCTTTCTATGAATTGGAGGGCGGCGTGAAGGTGCGCTGCGTGCTCTACGATTTGGCGGCGGCGGTGGCGGCCGACAACGAAGCGAGCGGCGCGCGGAAGGAGGCGAGCCAGTGACGGCGCGCGAGAACGAGCGTGGCGAGACTGTGCCCGCAGCGGAAGAGAGCGCGGCTGCGAGGCACGATATACGCACGGGCAAAGACGAGCGCGACCTAGTGCGCGTGCGTGCGCTCGTCAAGCATTTTCCGCTTGAAGGAAGCGACGACGTGGTGCGCGCCGTTGACGGCGTGACGTTTGAGATTCTGCGTGGCGAGACGTTGGGGCTGGTGGGCGAGTCGGGCTGCGGCAAATCGACGGTAGGGCGTTGCCTGCTGCGTCTGATAGAGCCGACGAGCGGCGAGGTCTCCTTCGAGGGCAGAGATGTGCTTTCGCTCTCAGGCGCAGAACTCAGAGGCGTGCGCCGCGAGATGCAGATAATTTTCCAAGACCCTTACGCCTCGCTCAACCCGCGCCTCAGAGTGAGAGACATCGTGGCCGAGCCTCTGGTCGTACACGGCATCGGTAGCAAAGAAGAGAGGCGCGAGCGCGTCGCCGACCTCTTAAAGCGCGTCGGCCTCGACCCCGATTACATGAACCGATACCCGCACGAATTTTCGGGCGGGCAGCGCCAGCGCATCGGCATCGCGCGTGCGCTCGCGCTCAATCCGAAGCTCATCGTGGCCGACGAGCCGGTCTCGGCGCTCGACGTTTCCGTCCAGGCGCAGGTCATTAACCTGCTGGAAGATTTGCAGTCGGAGTTCAATCTCACCTATCTCTTCATCTCGCACGGGCTGGCCGTCGTCGAACACATCTCGACGCGTGTGGCCGTCATGTATCTCGGGCGCATCGTCGAGGTGGCAACTGCCGAGGAGCTTTACGCAAACCCCTTGCACCCGTACACGCGCGCCCTGCTGTCGGCCATTCCCATCCCAGACCCGACGCGCAAACGCGAGCGCATCGTGCTCAAGGGCGACGTGCCGACGCCCATCAATCCGCCGTCCGGCTGTCGCTTCCACACGCGCTGCCCCGACGCCGTCCCAGAATGCTCTCAGATAGACCCAGACCTGCGCGAAGTCTCGCCCGGCCACACCGTCGCCTGCATTCGCGTTCCCGGCTGGTTTGAAGCGCCCACTTCGGCGTGAACACGCTTCGTCGAGGCAGGGAAGATTCAAACAGGGATGGACAGGACGGAAAAGAAATGATGAATGAGGAATGATGAATGATGAATGAAAAGCAGAAAGCTTTTGTCTTTAATTCATCATTCCTCATTCATCATTCCGCATTTGTCTTCATCCTGTCCATCCCTGTTAATTTTCTCGTGTAGCTTAAGGCTGAAACCTCGCGTGCGCGGGTCGCGTAAAAAGCAGAAGAGAAACATCGAGTCGTCCGCCTTTGGTAGCGACGAAAGAAGTTTTACCAAAACGTCTTCAATCTCCAACCCGAACGGATAAGAAAAACATGAGCGACATGAACACTCCCCACGCGCCCGCGCCTTCCACTTCGACGCCGAGCGATGCGCCTCTGATGTCTACGCCCGAGACCCTGAGCGGCATCTTCTTCGAGCCGGGTCGCACCTTCGACGCCCTGCGCTGGCGTCCGCGCTTCCTCATCGCCGCAATCATCATCATCGTCGCGGCCTCGGCCTACACCTTTCTGCTCTACCAGAGAGTCGGGTTTGAGCAGATGGTGCGGCAGGTGATTGAAAATTCGCCGCGCACGTCCGAGATGCCCGCCGAGCAGCGAGAGCAGATGATTGCGATGCAGACGGGCACGGTCTTCAAGGCGCTGGCTTACGTTTCGCCGCTCATCGGCGTCGCCATCTTCCTCGCCGTCGGCGCGGCGCTCTACCTGCTCGGCGCGATGGCGATGGGCAAGGGCATCAGCTACAAACAGGCGCTCTCGGTCTACGTCTATTCGAGTTTGCCGCCCGCCGTGCTGATTATGATTGCCAACATCCTCCTGCTCTTCCTCAAGTCGCCCGAAAGCCTCGACCCCGAGTCGGCGCAACGCGGACTCGTTCACGCCAACCTCGGCATCCTGGTTGACGGCGCGGCACACCCCGTACTCGCAACCGCCCTCGGCGCGTTCGACATCTTCGCTTTCTACGGTCTCTTTCTCGCCGCCATCGGCCTACGCAAAGTCGCGCGTCTATCCTCCGGCTCGGCATGGGGAATCGTCCTCGCCATCTGGTTCTTAGGCGTACTCATCCGCCTCGCCCTCGCAGCCTTCAGCGGCTCGCCGATGGCCTGAAAAAGTCTGGAGTCTGGAAGTCTGGAGTCTGGAGTCCGAAGACAGAAATAGTTCAAGTCTTCGACTTCAGACTCTCTGACTTTAGACTCCAGACTCCAGACTTTAGACTTCTATTCGTATCTGAGCGATTCGATGGGGTCGAGGCGGGCGGCTTTCCACGCAGGCCAGAGGCCGAAGATGAGGCCGATGCCGACGCTGGCGACGAAGCCTGCGACGGGAGCCCAGAGCGGGACGTAGGAGGGAATGAAGATTTTGATGAGAAGCGTCGTCGCCCAGCCGAGGCCGAGGCCGAGCAGTCCGCCGACGCCCGTCAGAGTCATCGCCTCGATGAGAAACTGCCAGAGAATGTCTTTGCGCCGCGCCCCGATGGCCTTGCGCACGCCTATCTCGCGCGTCCGCTCCGTTACCGAGACGAGCATAATGTTCATCACGCCGATGCCGCCCACCATCAGCCCGACGCTTGAGATGGCAACCATCGCCAGCGCCACCCCGGCCGTTATCGAGCGCACGTTCTGAATGACGGAATCGGCGGTCTCAAGCCCGAAGTTGTTCGGCTCGCCGAAGGGCACGCGCCTGCGAACCCTGAGCAAGTCCGTCACCTGATCCTTCGCCTCCTGCATCATGTTCGGCTTGGCGACGGCGAGGATGAAGATGTCGGAGGCGTTCGGCTTGAGCTTGCGCGCGACGTTGAAGGGCACGAAGATGCCGTTGTTCAGGTTGTCGCTGCCAGAGCCTCCGCCGAGAAACTGCTCGCGCATCTCCAGCGCCCCAACGACGCGAAACTCCTGCCCGCCGATGTTTATCGTCTGCCCGACCGGCGACCCCATCGGAAAGAAATCCTGCGCCACCTGCCCGCGCACGACGCAGACGTTCTGATTAGTATCGTTCTCAAACTGAGTGAAGAAACGCCCGTCGGAGAGCACCTCCTGGCCGGAGCGCATGTAATCGGGCAGCGTGCCTTCGAGCCTCACGGCTTCCGAAGTCTTGCCTCTGGTCGAGACCTTCAGCTTCTGTCCGAAGAAGTTGTTGCTGATGTCGAGGAAGGGAACCGAAAGCTCGATGGTCGGCAGCTCGGCAATCGCCAACGCATCATCGTAGGTCAAATCCTTTCGCATCCGCTCTTCGCGCGTCAGTCGCAGGCGAATGCCGGGCTCGTACTTCGAGATGAAAAGCGAGCGCGTGCCGAAGGATTCAATCTCCTTCTTCAAAGTCTCGTCGATGCCGCTGATAATCGAAGCAATCGCCATCACCGTCCAGACGCCGATGACGACGCCGATGACCGTCAGGAACGAGCGCAGCTTGTTGGCGCGCAGCGTGGCGAGCGCCATCTTCAGGTTTTCGTAGATGTCACTGCGGAGTAACTTCATAAGAATAAAGCTTTCAGCAATCAGCTCTCAGCAATCAGCCAAACCGAAAAGCTATCGACGGTAAGTTTCCAAGCTAGTGCTTCATTCAGCCGTTCGGCTGAACGCTGAAAGCTGAAAGCTGATTGCTACTCGGCGCGCAGCGCCTCGATTGGGTCGAGCCTCGCGGCCTTCCATGCGGGGAAGATGCCGGAGAGGATGCCGATGATGCCGGAGACGGAGACGGCGATGACGACGGCTGTCGGCGACAAATATGTCGGGATGACGAAGGATGAGACCACCCGACCCAAGACCCACGCGATGATGACGCCGGTCGCGCCGCCGATGGCCGAGAGCGTGACGGCCTCGACGAGAAACTGCTTGAGCACGTCGGCGCGTCGAGCGCCGAGCGCCTTACGGATGCCTATCTCCTTCGTCCGCTCCGTCACCGAGACGAGCATGATGTTCATAATGACGATGCCGCCGACGACGAGCGCGATGGCCGGGACGGCAATCGCCACGATGAAGATTGAGCCGAACAGACGGTCGCGCAAGCCCGTGATGGCGTCGGGCGTCATAATGCCGAAGGTGTCCTTCTCGCCCGGCTGCAAACGCCGACGCTGACGCAAGACCTGCCGCGCTTCTTCGACGGCTTCGGCGAACTGTTCGTCGTTCCTCGCCGTGCCGAGAATGTAGAAGGAGCGCCAGCGGGTGAGTTCGCCGAAGTTGCGCCGGTAGGTTCTCAAGGGGATGGTGACGAAGGTGTCCTGCGGGATGCCGAGCACCGTCCCCTTCGCCGTCGCCACGCCGACCACTCGATAAGGCAGCCCTTCGATTGTAATTTCCTGGTCGATGGCCGCGCCGCGCGGGAAGAGTTTTTCGGCCACGTCGGAGCCGACGTAGGCGACGCGCATGGCGTTCTGGTCTTCGTTGTCGCTGAAGTAGCGTCCTTCGGCCACGTCAACCTTCTCGATGTCGGCGGCGATAGCCATTGCTCCGTCAACGGGCACTTCTTCCAAAAGCTCCGAGCCGCGCTTGAGCTGTGCGCGAGTGGGTCGCGCCTTGCCGCCGAGCTTATCGGTCAGCGTCAGGCGCGAGCGCAGGTATTCGTAATCCTCCATCGTCAATTCTTTGTTGCGACGCTGCGCGGCGGCGAAGGTGTCCGTGTCTTTGAAATCCTCGAACGTGAAACGCTGGATGCTATAAGCCTTCGCGCCGATGCGCGCGATTTTCTCATCGACGTAAGTGTTGAAACCCTGAATCAGAGAGACCACGACGACCACCGCCGCGACGCCGATAATCATGCCTAAGAGCGTCAGCGCCGAACGCAGCTTGTGCGCCCAGATGGCCGAGAGCGCGAGTTTGAGAGTTTCGATAAGTTTCACGGTGTTGCTATTACGTTACAGAAAAAATTTGGTTGCAAAAGACGTTGATTAGATGACAGACGCCGAATGCCGGATGCTGGTTAAAAACCGTAGCTTCTGTCTTTCTCAGACATCCGGCCTCCGTCATCTATATTGCTAGAATCGCGTGTTTATGGCACATTCTGGCTCGCCAAAGAGGGGACGGCGCAAGACTGGGTTTCCTTTGAAAAGCTCGCAGTTGGTCTGTCGATGAGCCTGAGAAATCAGTCGCTTCGGGCGCGCACGCATGAAGAAGATTTTGGGCTTGATTCTTGTCGTCCTGACGCTCGCTTCGGCGGGCTGCATGGCGTTGCGCGGGCAGACCGAGCAGCCGTCGCCTTCGGGAGCGCGAACGTCGAAGCGCGAAGACGCAAGTGTGCAGCAAGCGTCCAACGCGTCCACGTCTGCGTCCGAACGCATAGCGCGAACGCCTCTCAAGCTCCCGCTCGTCAAGCCGAAGATAATCGTCAGCAAGAGCCAGCGCCGCCTCGACCTCTACGAGGGCGAGCGCCTCGTACGAACTTACAAAATCGGGCTCGGCTTCAATCCGACGGACGACAAAACGCGCGAGGGCGACGGCGCGACTCCCGAAGGCGACTTCTACATCTTCACCAAAAACAGGCGGAGCGCCTTTCATCTCTCGCTCGGCGTCAGCTACCCGAACGCCGAGGACGCCGAGCGAGGCTTGCGCGACCGCTTAATCTCCAGGAAGCAGTATCTTCAAATACTGCGCGCCGTCGAGAGCAAGCGCACGCCGCCGCAGTACACGCCGCTCGGCGGCCTGATATACATTCACGGCGGCGGCGCGAGCCGCGATTGGACTTGGGGCTGCATCGCACTTGAGAACGAAGACATGAGCGAACTCTTTGACGCCGTGCCCGTAGGGACAGCCATTCGCATCGAGCACTAAGCTCGAACCTCGAAGAACTCAAATCTCTGAATGGAGAGATTAAAGAGACTTCTGACTCCAGACTCTCAGACTCCAGACTCCAGACTTTTTTCGTATGGACAACGAAGAGATTGCGCGGCGATTCGAGCGGCTGGCGATGTTGTTGGAGATTCGCGGCGACGACCGTTACCGCGTCCGCTCATATCGCAACGCCGCCGAGATGATTGAGACGTGGCCGAGGCCGCTCGCGGAGATAGCGTCGGAAGAGGGCGCGAAGGGTTTGCAGGAGATACCGGGCGTCGGCAAGGCCATCAGCAGCAAAATCCTAGAGCTAATCGAGACGGGCACCTTCGAGGCGTGGGAAAAACTGACAGCCGAGACGCCCGCCTCCGTCCTCGACCTCCTCCGAATCGAAGGCATCGGCATCAAAACCGCCTCCACTCTCTACCAGCAATTCAAAATCTCCTCCCTCGAAGACCTGCGCCAATTCGCCGACGGCGGCGGCCTTGAGATGGTCGATGGCCTCGGCGAAAAATCCTCCGAGAGAATCAAAGCAAGCCTGAGAAGAAAGTAAAAGGGCAAAAGGAAAAAGGCAAAGGTGAAGAAGAAGCTCTTGGCTTCAATCGTCACCTTCGCCTTTTGCCTTTTGCCCTTCTTTAGCTCTTTATTCTTTTGACGATGACGAGCGTAATGTCATCGACGGCGGCTGTGCCCTGCGCGAACTTGGTGAGGGCTGATTCGATGCGGTCGCGGATGCCTGCGGCCGAGGCGTCGATGTTCTGCAAGGCGACCTGATGGAGACGTTCGGGGCCGAACTCTTCGCCCGAAGGGTTCTGCGTTTCGGTGACGCCGTCGGAATAGACGATCATTACGTCGCCGGGCTGGAGCTGCGTGCGTCCTTCGCGGTAGTCGGCGTGCGGGATGATGCCGAGCGGGATGCCGCCTGCGGCGAGCTGCTCGACCGTGCCCGCTTCGTGAATGATGAGCGGCGGGTTGTGGCCTGCGTTGAGAAAGGCGAGCGAGCCGGTGGGCGGGTCAAGCTCGGCGTAGAAGAGCGTGACGAAGCGATTGGCCGGAATGTTGGCGGCGAGGTAGCTGTTGACCGCCGCGATGGTTTCGGCGAGCGACTGATGCGAAGCGACCTGCGCGTGGATGGCCGCGTGCAGCGAAGACATCAGGAGCGCGGCGGCCGTGCCTTTGCCCGAAACGTCGCCGAGCGCGATGACCATGCGCCCGTCGGGTCGGCGGATGAAGTCGTAGTAGTCGCCGCCGATTTCGTAGGAGGGAAAGCTGATGCCCTGTAGCTCGTAGCCGGGGACGACGGGCGGCGCGGTCGGTTGGAAGCGCTGCTGAATCTCGCGTGCCAGTTGCAGCTCTCGCTCGAAGCGCTCGCGTTCGAGATGTTCTTCGAGGAGGCGCGCGTTTTCGACGCGGATGGCGGCGACCGAGCCGAGCGTGGTCAGAACTTTCAAGTGGTCTTCGGTGAAACGGGATTCGACGAGCGGCGAATCGGCGTAGATGAGACCGAAGATGCGCTCGCCGACGCCTAAGGGTACGGCGAGCACGGAGCGGATGCCCTGAATCGCCATCGTCTGGCTCATAAAGCGCGGGTCGTGCTGCGCGTCGGAGGTCAAGACGGATTTGCCCTGCCGGATGACCTCTTCGATGATGGTGCGGCTGACTCGTATCTCTCCGATTTCACCGCGACGGTCGCGCAGCTCCGCCACTCTCGGCTGAAGCTCGCCGCCCTCTTCCCTGAGCATAATCAGACAACGCTCGGCGGGCACGGCCTCGAAGACGAGCGAGGCCACCTGCCGCAAAGTCTCGTCGAGCGTGGCCGAAGCCAGAAGCGTCACTCCCACCTTGCTGATGAGGGCGAGCAGGTCGCTCTGCTCCGTGACGCGCTTCGGCATGAGGCTGCTGCCGGAGGTCTGCGTGCGCGCGCCTTCGATGGCTTCCAGGAGGCCGGAGGTGGTGCGATGGCCTGAGTCGAGCGCGATGGTCGCTTCGGGGATGGCCGCCGGAGCATCGACCGAAATCATGGTCGAGCCGCCGCCGGTCAGAAAAGATTTGTCTCTATACTCAATCTCGGTTTCGCCTATCTGGATGCGCGTGCCGGGCGCGAGCGGGATGGGGTCGCTGACGCGCACGCCGTTCATAAACGTGCCGTTGGCCGAGCCCAAATCCTGCAAGTAATACATGTCGCCCTCGCGCCTGACCTCGGCGTGGACGCGCGAAGCGAACGGGTCGGGCACACAGATGTCGTTACGCGCCGAACGCCCAATCGTGATACGCAGACGCCCCAACGGATACGTGTCCGCCGGGCGGTCAGGGTAATTGATGATGAGTTCAGACATGATAGTTAAATGATGAATGATGAATGCGGAATGATGAATTAAAAGACAAAAGCTTTTTGGTTTTCATTCATCATTCCACATTCCGCATTCATCATTTCTATTGATTTCTCAGTCGATCATATTCTTTGACGAGTTGTTCTTCGTAGCGCTGCGCCTGGGAGCGGAATCGTCCGCCTTTGGCGTTCTGGAAATATTGTAGCGCCTGGACAAGCTCGGCGCGCTGGAGGCTTCTCGGGTTGCGGCCTTCGACGATGCTGAGCGCGAGATAATAGTAGGCGTCGCGGTTGCCCTTGCGCGTCGCGGCGCGAAACTCGTTGAGCGCCGCCGCGCGGTTCGCCGACCAGAGCTGTTCGCCGCGTTGGAAGTGCTCGCCGGCCGAGAGGTCTGCCTGCTGTTGTGCGGGCGGGGGCGTCGGCGCTGGCGCGGGCGGAGGCGTCGGCTGCGGCTGCGCGGGCGGCGGCGCAGCCTGAAGGGTCGCGGGAGAAGTGGACGCGTTCGGCGTGCGGTTTTGTGCGAGCTGTTCGGTCGTCTGCCGTGCAGTCAGGGGGCTCGGCATGGGCGTCGGCGACACGGAAGGCGCGGACAACTCGGAGAGCTTTTGACGCGCGGCGCTCGCTATCTCGGCGAAAGAGGAGGAGGCGAGACGTTCGTAGAGGGGGCGCGCTTCGTCGTTGCTTCCCGACAGGCGCAGGGCTTCGGCGTAGGAGAGAAGCTCGTTGTCTGTGAGCCCGGATTCGCCGCCGAGGGCGACGAGGCGTCGATAGCTGGCGACGGCTTCGGCGTAGAGGCTTTCGTCGAGTTGTGCGCGTGCGAGCGCGCGCCACCCTTCGGCGTCGCGCGGGTCGGCTGCGACGGCGGCGCGAAACTCTTCGATGGCTTCCCGACGCCTGCCGCTATCGAGCAGAAGGTCGCCGAGGCGTCGGTGCGCCTGCGGGTTGGAAGGCTCGAGCGCGCTGGCTTCGCGCAGGCGCGCGATGGCTCCGTCGAGGTCGCCGGAAGCCAGAAGCGCCTGCGCTTCGTTGAGCTTCTCTTCAAACTGTTGCCGGGCGTCGGGCGCGGCGGGCTGAGACGTGCCCGCGTCGGCGGCCTCGGGCGCGGACTTGCGGAAATAACCGACACCTAGCCAGACGGCGACGATGGTGATGAGCAGAAGAAAGACTGCGCCTGCGGCGGCGACGAACCAAAGATAAGCTTTGGGCTTCGGCGCTTGAGCATGAGGCTGAGCGGCGGCGTGCGGCGACGGCTGCGCTGCATGAGCGGCGGCGTAGTTCGGCTGGTGCTGCTGCTGCGAAACGGGATAACCAGGCTGCTGGCTCGAAGCGGCGCGAGGCGCGGGCATCGTCTGAGAGAAATCCGGGGTCGGACGTTGCCATGACGGCTGCGACGGCTGCTGCTGGTGCGGGAAGACCTCCGACATCGGCGGCACGGTGAAATTGTCTATCAGCGTAGCTTCCATCTGCGACGAAGGAGCTTCTGGCAGACGCGACGAAGGAGTTTCCGGTAGCTGCGAAGAGGGAGCTTGCGGGAGCTGTGACGAATGAGTTTCGAGGCGTGGAACCGTGACGGTCAGGTCTTCTTCATCTTCAGGGCTGTTTCCTTCGAGCTTCGCGCTGGGCGGAAAGATGGGTCGCCCCTGCGCATCAATCGGGTAAGCGATGGTCGAGTTGATGTCGAAGCTCTCGGGCGTGCTCGCTCGGGGAGGCTGTTCGTCGCGCGGAGTCGAAGCGTCTATGTAGGCGACGGTGGCGTTAGGGTCGAGGCTCTGTGAGGGAAGGCCGGAGGAGGGTCTGAGCAGTTCGTCGAGTTCGGCGCGGTTGACTCGCGCGGTTTCGCCGCCAGGTCGGCGCGCGTCTTCGGGCGCGAGGCCGTCGGTCGGGCGCGCTTCGCCGGTGAGAGGGATGGTCTTGGCGATGGGCGAGACGGAATCCGAGCCGTCGTCGGCGCTCGCCCCGCGCAGAGGCATCCCGCAACGGCGACAGAAACGCATCTCCGGCGCGACTTCGATGCCACAGCTTGGACAGGTCTTTGTCATCCTTTTATCTCTGGCGAAGGCTTTCGAGTTGCAGGTCGGAACGCTTCAGGGCGTGCGTGGCGCGCGCCGCGCCTTTGCCGATGCTCTGCCCCGGTCGCGCACGACGACGGTTCCGGCGACGTAATCATGCAGGGCGCGCCCCTGTAGGTTGAAGGCCGCGAAGAGAAACCCGAGACCGAAGGTCAGGAGCGTCAGCGCGTATCCGACGAAATGCCGGAGGCATGCGCGCCCGAAGCTGATAGGCGTGCCGTCGAGTCGCTCGATGCGCAAGCCCGTCACCCACTTGCCGAAGGTGCGCCCGGCGAGCGAGGCCAGTACGACGAAGTTCAAAACGGCCAGCGCCAGCGCCGACATATAGCCGAGCGTGAGAGCCGTCTTGCCAGCCCATCGCCCGCCGTCGTCGAACATGCGCGCCAGAATCGTCGAGAACGCGAGCACGGCGACGACCGCCGTGTAATCGACAAGCAGCGCGCCGCAACGCAGAGAGAAAGGCGCGCGCACAATCTTCGCCGACGGGCGCGGCGCCGCACCGTCCTTCGTCAAACGAGCTTCGTCTCGCATCTCTCTACGCGCGCCAGCCGCCTGTTCTATTTGGGCAGTCATTCCTTAAGCTTTCAGCAATCAGCTTGTCAGCCTCTCAGCCATACAAGCGTCACCTTTATTTCGGCTGACGGGCTGAACGCTGAGTGCTGACGGCTTGTTTCACCCGATTAAAAAATGGAGCGTGGTTTCGCCGAGCCGGAGCTTGTCGCCGTTTTCCAGTGCGCGCGGCTGTCGCGGCCCGAGGCGTATCGAGTCGTTGATGACCGTGCCGTTGACCGAGCCGAGGTCTTCCACGAGGAAGGTGTCTCCTTCGCGCCAGATGCGCGCGTGGCGACGTGAAATTTTGGTTTCAGGGTCGAACTTCGAGAGATCGACCTCCGGGAAAATGTTCGAGTGCGGGTCGGTGCGCCCGACGATGTTCGTATCCTTGTTGAGTTGAAACGAAGCATCCAGCTCGGTTGTTCCGGCGACGACGAGCTTGGCCGTCGCGCGTGCGGCTCTGAGGGCGGCGCTGGCGTTGGCGAGCGGCTGCTTCGCGCCGCAGTGAGCGCAAAACACGTCGTCGGCGGCGATGCGCCCGCCGCAGAAGCCGCAGAAGACCATCTCGACGGCGACGGTTTTATCCGTCGGGCGGTCGAAGGAAGCGCCGCCGTAGCTGACCGCGCCGACCCTCAATCGTTCGAGATGAGCGGCGAGAGTCTCGCGCAGCTCAGCCGCCGAGCGGAAGCGGTTCTCCGGCTTGTACTCGGTGGCGCGCACGAGGATTCTGTCCATCTCGTTCGAGATGGCGGGGTTGATTTGGCGCGGGCGCGGGTGTTTCGTGAAATCGAAAATCAGGAGCGGGTTGTCCTGCGGGTCGGAGCCGGTCAGGAGATGAAACATGGTCGCGCCTAAAGAGTAGATGTCGGAGCGCGGCTCGACCTTGCCGCTGAACAGCTCGGGCGGCGCGTAGCCCATCGTGCCGACGGCGGTGACGCCCTTCTCCTGCGGCGCAACCCAGCGCGCGATGCCGAAGTCGATGAGCATGACGCGCCCCGAGTTTCCGTCAATCATCAGGTTGGCTGGCTTCAGGTCGCGGTAGATGATGGCCGGACGACGGTTGTGCAGGTAGTCGAGCACGTCTGCGACCTGCATGCCCCAATCGGCGACGGTCTGCTCGTCGATGCGGCCAGAGGGCGCGTTCTTCAAGCGAAGGAGAAAATCGCCGCCCGAGATGTATTCCATGACGAGATAGAAGCGGCTCGCCGTCTCGTCGTAGAAGTAGTCGTAGATGGTCGGGATGGAAGGATGCTTGAGCGATGCCAGAAGCATCGACTCGCGGCGGAAATCGTCAATCGCCTTCTCGTGCTGCGACTCGTCGAGCTGCGACTGAATCATCTCTTTGACGGCGCGCGGCGCGTCGCCCAGGTTTCTGTCCTTCGCGTAGTAGACCGCGCCCATGCCGCCGCCGCCGATGCGGCGAGCTATCTCGTAACGACCGTTAAGGAGCGTCCCCGCTTCGAGCTGCTTGCTCGGCTGCGAGCGTCCGCCGCCGGTCGAGCCTGTGCGCTCGGTGCGGGGCGCGAGGCGCGCGCTGCTGCCGAGCGGCTCGCTGCTGCCGGGAGGGGCATAGTCAGCCCCGCGAGCCATCTCATTGCTCGGCGGCGCTTGAGCGGGAAGCGCATCGTTTGCGCCGGAGGCATCTGCGGGCGCGCTCGTTTGAGAAGGCTCTGACTCGGAAGAGACGGATTCGGCGACGGGAGGCAGCGGCTCGACGGGTTTGGCGGGCTCGGACGAGCTGAAGGGTCGGGAGAAGCCGCCCGGCTGCGGATGCACGTCGATGATGGTCTCGTCTAACTGGTAAGCGGCGGGAGGCGTTTGCTGCGGCTGCTCGCCGGTTTCATCGGAGACGTTCGGAGCATCGCTCGCATTGTTCGCATCGCTCGCATTGCTCGCGTTTGAAGCGGGCGCGTCGAGGTCGCCGTCGTGCGTGCGTTCTTCGTCTTCGTGCTCGAAGGAAGGGGCGCTGGCGGTGGCTGAGGCGGAGAAGTCGGGGGGCGCAAAGGGCTGCGAGTGTCCGGCCTCGACGCGCGCGGGCGGTTTGAGGGCGGTTCCGCAGTTGCCACAGAAACGATCATCCGGCGTTACCTGTGCGCCGCATTGAAAGCAGGAAGACATTGCTCGACTGTTCACCTGAGAGACCGCGAAGAGGCGAGAGCGCTCGTCGTCGTGCCCGCCTCTTCCGTCACCGACCGCAACTTTAAAAACTTATTTGATGACATGAAAACGCAGAAACGTCTTGCCGACTATCACCTCGTCGCCGTCGCGCAGGGGTTGCCGGTCGCCGGGCAGCAGGCGTCTTCCGCGATTGATAAAAGTGCCGTTGGTCGAACCCAAATCTTCGATGAAATACTGTTCGCCGCGTCGAGTGATGCGCGCGTGGCGGCGCGAAACTTTGGCTTCCAGGTCGTCCGAGTCGAGGTCAACGTCGGGGAAGATGCCGCCGTCGGCGTCCCATCGCCCGATGTGCGTTTCGTCTTCGCTGATGGGGAACTCTTTCCCGACAGAGCGCCCTCGATGAATGACGAGCTTGGCGTGCGGCGTGTGCGCCTGCGCCGCCGCCGCCTCGCCCGAAGAGACGGCGTAGCTCGGCGCGGGCGCTTGACGGGGCGGCCTGCCGTCGGAGTGGCCGTTGTCGGCGGGCGACATCGGCATCTCGAAGTGCGCCTGCGTGGCCGAAGCGCCGCCGCGCCTCTGCTGCTGCTGCTCCGCGTCGAAAGCGCCGGAGACCGGACTGGAGCCGTTTTCGGCAGCGCCCGTCGGCGGACTTCTGAACTGCTGCGCGCTGCCGAGCAGGGCTCCGCATTCATCGCAGTACTGCGACCCGTCGAGATTCTCCGTGTTGCACCTCTCGCAGGTGATCATATCGCTTCCTTAACTTTTCGTTTGATGCCCGGCGCGCGAGAAAGCGGCTCTCGAAAACTCGTCTGTTCCGGCTCGAACCATCGACTTCATGGACGACCGTTGCGCCAAAAGTCAGACGGTATTGTAGCGCGAAACCGGAAAGCGCGCCAACACCTTCAAGCTTTGAGCAGGCGCGTGCGCCGGACGGCTCAAAACCGCGTCTGAAGAGGGAAAAAGCGCGGGCACGGGCGCGCCGTCGGACGCCGCCCCGCATCCAAATCAGTCGCATTCAATCACTTGGCCGAGGGGTTAGGCGCTGCTGTTTGAGTAGTTTTTGAAACCGTCGCGCCTCTTCTTACGTAAAAGGGTTGCTGGCACGGGCGCGAAGTTTCGTAGCTGTCGCAGGGCTTCGAGCGAAAGGCGCGCTCATGCGTTCGCAGTTTTCGAGCTTCAAACCCGATATACTCTTGACCCTTTAAAGACAGAGAAGGAATAGGAAACCCTCATGGCTCTGAGCCGCAAAAGAAAGATTATCTTTATCGTCGCCGCCGTCGCCGTGCTCGGCATCGTCGTCGTCGTCAGCATCTTCGCCAGTGGGAAGGACGAGCCGGAAGTGACGGTCGTGAAAATCGAGTCGCGCCCGGAGCTGCGCTCTATCGTCACGGCTTCCGGCGAAGTTCGTCCCATCCAGTTCATCAACCTGACGAGCGAAGTCGCCGGGCGCATCGAAGACATCTTCGTCAACCCGGGCGACCAGGTGACGAAAGGACAGCCGCTCATTCGCCTCGACCCGACGCAGCTCGCCTCGCAGCAGGAGGCGCAGGCCGCAGGCGTGCAGGCCGCCTTCAGCGACGTGCAGAACGCTCGCCAGTCCGTGCTCGCGGCGGAAAACAACGTCGCGCAGGCGCGGCAGGGCTTGACCCTCGCCGAAGCCAGTCTGGCACAGGCGCGCCAGTCAGTCGTCACCGCGCAGACCGCCGTCGATCGCGAGCAGGTCAACCTCAACGCCGCGCAGCGCGAGCTGAAGCGCACGACCGAGCTTATCGAATCCGGCGTCGCCTCGCGCATCGAGTACGATCAGGCGCGCGACCGCTTCGAGCAGGCGCAGGTCGCACTCAGAACGGCCAAAGCTCAGCTTGAGCAGCAGAAGATTAGCATCGAGGAGGCGAAGGCGCGCATCAACCAGCAGCGAGTGAGCGTGCGCGACGCGCAGATTGGCGTGCAGCGCGCGCGCCAGAGCGTGACGACGAGCGAGGCGCGCGTCAACCAGCAGCAGGCCATCCTGCGCGGCGAGTCGAGCCAGCGCGCGAAGGCCACGCAGCTTTCGCCCCTGACAGGTGTGGTCGCCGACATCCCCGCGCGCAAAGGTCAGTTCGCGCTCGCCAACTTCTCGTCTACGCCCCTGATGACCATCGCCGATATGTCAACTATCAACGTCGAGGTCAACGTCGATGAAACGGAGATAGACGAGGTTCAGGTCGGGCAGTCGGTCAAGATTAAAGTTGACGCGCTCGGCGAGCGTGAGCTTGAGGGCGTCATCAAGCTCAAGAACCCGCTCGCGCTCAGCAAGTCGGGCGCAGCCGCCGGGACGGGGCTCGGCACGAACATCAACGTGCAGGAGGCCAAAGAGTTCAAAGTCGTCATCGAGCTGAGGAATCTGCCCGACGAGATTCGCGCCAACCTGAGACCGGGCATGACGGCGACGGCGCAGATTACGACGAAGGTCAAAGAGAACGTTCTGGCCGTGCCGCTTCAGGCCATCGTCGAGAAGATGCCTGAACCGGCGGGCTCGCCGAAGCCCGGACAGTCGCCCGCCGCGACGCCGACTCCTGCGGGCACGCCCACCGAGAAGCCGAAGCCTTTGAAGGGCGTCTTCATTCTCGAAGGCAACAAGGTGAAATTCGTCGAGGTCGTGACAGGCATCACGGGCGAATCAGACATAGAGATTGTGAGTGGGCTGCCCGCAGGCGCGCAGGTCATCACGGGGCCGAGCCGTGTGCTTCGCACCCTGAAGGACGGAACGGTCGTCAAGAAGCAGGAGAAGAAGCCGGGCGCGCCCGACAAACCGGAAGGTGCAAGCTGATGAGCGAAACTGTGACCATGACGCCGCGCACGGACGCCGCCTCAATCGAGCGCGGCGACCTGCTCGCGCACGACGCCGTGCCCGCCGCGCTCATCTCGATGCGCGACATCTGGAAGACCTACCAGATGGGCAGCGAAGAGCTGCACGCCCTTCGGGGCGTCTCCTTCGACGTGCAGCGCGGCGAATACCTCGCCATCATCGGCCCTTCCGGCTCAGGCAAATCGACGCTGATGAATCTCATCGGCTGCCTCGACTCGCCTTCACAGGGACGCTACTGGATTAACAGCAAGCTCGTCTCCGAGATGGACGACGACGAACTGGCGCGCATACGCAATCAGGAGATAGGCTTCGTCTTCCAGACCTTCAACCTGCTCGCTCGCGCGACGGCTCTGCACAACGTCGAGCTGCCGCTCATCTACGCCGGAATCAGCAGCGCCGAGCGCCGCGAGAGAGCCAGAGGGGCGCTCAACTCCGTCGAGCTGTCAGACCGCATGACGCATCGCCCCAACGAGCTTTCGGGCGGACAACGTCAGAGAGTCGCCATCGCCCGCGCCCTCGTCAATCACCCCTCGCTGCTTCTCGCAGACGAGCCGACCGGCGCGCTCGACTCGCATACCAGCATCGAGATTATGAACCTCTTCGAGCGCCTGCACGCCGAAGGCAACACCATCATCGTCGTCACGCACGAGCCCGACATCGCCGCGCGCGCACATCGCATCATCTCCATCCGCGACGGCCAGATAGAGAGAGACGAGCGAGTGAGGTAGCCGGGGGCGGCCTGACGGTCTCGAAGAGACACGAAACGAAAACAGAGAAGACGCGGCGAGATGAACGTTCAT
>DASWNP010000011.1:0-77969 GCA_036399175.1 Pyrinomonadaceae bacterium
ACTCGACACTCGTCACTTCTCACTGTCTTATGGATAGGTTCATCGAAGAGCTTCCTTTCTTTAGCGATGAGCACCGTCGGCTGGCGGTGAGCGTGGCTAATTTCGTGGCGCGTGAGATTGAGCCGGGTGCGGCGTCGGAAGAGTCGGCGACAGATGCGGAGTTTCGCGGGCTGGTCGAGTTGCTGGCGCAGGCGGGGCTTTTGCGTTACGCGGTGGCGCAAGGTGAAGCGCCGCTCGACGCGCGCTCGCTCTGCATTCTGCGCGAGGCGCTCTCATATTCCTCTTCGCTCGCAGACCTCGCGCTCGTCATGCAGGGGCTCGGCACTTACGCTATCAGCCTCGCCGCGCCGGAGCACGTCCGCGATTTCTGGCTCTCGCGCGCGGCAGCAGGGAGGGCTATCGCCGCTTTCGCTTTGACCGAGCCGGAAGCGGGTTCTGATGTGTCGTCGATAAAAACGACGGCGCGGCGTGAGGGCGATAGCTACGTCATCGACGGGCGTAAGTGTTTCATCTCAAACGCGGGCGTCGCAGACTTCTATACGGTCTTCGCCCGCACAGGCACGCGCCCGGACGGACGCGCGGAGCTTTCGGCCTTCGTCGTCGGCTCGCGCATGCAGGGCTTCATCGTGCGCGAGCGGACGCAGCTTATCGCGGCGCACCCGATTGGAGTCGTCGAGTTCGACAATCTGCGCGTGCCGGTCGAAGACCGCGTCGGCGCTGAAGGCGACGGCTTCTCCTTGGCGATGCAGACGCTCGATAGCTTCCGCGCCAGCGTCGGCGCAGCCGCCTGCGGCATGGCTCGGCGTGCGCTCGACGAGGCTGCATCGTATGCGAAACGTCGGCAGCAGTTCGGCCAGCCGCTCGCCAGCCAGCAGTTGATACAGGCCAAGCTGGCCGAGATGATTACCGAGCTTGACGCCGCGCGCCTGCTCGTCTATCGCGCCGCTTACCTGAAAGACACGGACAAGAGCGCGCCCCTGACGCGCGTCGCCAGCGAGGCCAAGCTCTTCGCTACCGAAGCCGCCTCGCGCATCATCGACGAAGCCGTCCAGATTCATGGCGGCAACGGTCTCGTTCGAGGCCACACGGTCGAGCGCCTCTACAGAGACGTGCGCGCCCTTCGCATCTACGAAGGCACGTCCGAGATTCAGAAGCTCGTCATTGCCAGAGAATTACTGAAGGAATAAGTCTGGAGTCTGGAGTCTGGAGTCTAAAGTCAAAGACAGAGGTTTTCCGGTTTTGACTCCAGACTTCAGACTCCAGACTTTAGACTGTACTTGCCATGAAAATCGTCTGCATCGGCGGCGGCCCTGCCGGGTTGTATTTCGCGCTTCTGATGAAGAAGCTCGACGCGTCGCACGACATCGAGGTGTTTGAGAGGAATGCTCCCGACGACACTTTCGGGTGGGGCGTGGTCTTCTCGGATAAGACGCTCTCTTACATCCAGCGAACCGATGAAGAGTCGTATGCGCGTATCACGGAGAGCTTCGAGACGTGGGACAACGTCGATGTCGTCCACCGCGACCGGAAGATTTCGATTCGCGGCAACAAGTTCTCAGGCATCGCGCGCATCAAGCTTCTGAACATCCTGCAAGAGCGCGCCGAAGGCTTGGGCGTTCGTCTGCGCTTTCGCACGAACGTCTCCGACGCGGAAGAGTTTGCGCGCGAGGCCGATTTGGTCGTCGGCTCGGACGGCGTCAACAGCGAAGTGCGCGGGCGCTACAGCCGGTTTTTTCAACCCGAGCTGAGCGTGCGCAGCAACAAGTACATCTGGTACGGAACTAACCGGCTCTTTCACGGGCTGACGCTCACTTTCCGCGAGTCGGCTGCGGGTGTCTTCGCCGCTCACTCTTACAAGTTCAACAAAACAACCAGCACCTTCATCGTCGAGTGCGACGCCGCGACGTGGGCAAACGCCGGATTCGAGCGCATGCCCGACCCGGAGACGCGCGCCTACCTCGAAGAAGTTTTTCGCAGAGACCTCGACGGCCATCCGCTTCTCTCGAACAACTCGAAGTGGATAAACTTTCTCCTGGTCAAGAATCGCCACTGGAGCCACGAAAACGTCGCGCTCTTAGGCGACGCGCTGCACACGGCTCATTTCTCAATCGGCTCGGGGACGAAGCTCGCGCTCGAAGATGCAATCGCGCTTCACCAAGCCTTCGCCGACGGGCTCGACGTGCCCCACGCGCTCGCCGAGTTTGAGCGCACGCGCAAGCCCATCATCGAAGCCTACCAGCAGGCCGCCTACGAGAGCCTCCTCTGGTTCGAGCACGCCGCCGACTACATGCACCTCGCGCCCGTCCCCTTCGCCTACAAGCTGATGACGCGCAGCAAAAAAATCGACTACGAAAACCTCAAAAAGCGCGACCCGCAGTTCATCGAGCTGTACGACAGAGAAATAGAAAAAGGGCAAAAGTAAATCGTCAATCGTGAATAGAAGAAAGCAGGGTTTCTCTATTCACGATTGACGATTCGCGATTGACGGCTTTTAAGCTTCCTACCAGTTGACGACCAGCTCGTCTGAGGCTTGCCAGACTGGCACGTCTTCGCGGATGACGACGCGCTGGAGACGTTCGGGCTCGGAGAGGAGTCGTCCGGCTCCGAGGGCGACGGCTGCGAGCGGGTCGTCGGCGACGGCCACATGAAGGCGCAAATCTTTCTGTAGTCGTTCGGCCATGCCCTGAAGGAGCGCGCCGCCGCCCGTCAGAATCAGCCCCGTCTGGTAGATGTCTGCGGTCACGTCCGGCTTCGACTCTTCGATGGAGCGGCGCGCGCCCGCGATGATTTCGGTGATGACGGGTTCGAGCGCTTCCCTAACCTCTTCGGAGTTAATCTCGACGGCCTTCGCCAGCCCGTCGGTCAACTGCTTGCCGACGACCTCCATGCGCCGCACCTCTGCGCCGTCTCCGCTCTCTGCCGAAGCCGCGCCCAGCTCTTTCTTCACCTGTTCGGCGGTGCGCTCGCCGAGCTGCATCTCATACTTGTTGCGGACGTAGTCGCGTATCGCTTCGTCCATCACGTTTCCGGCGACGGGCAGACTGTGAGAAGAGACGACCGCGCCCGAAGCGACGATGGCGATGTTGGTCGTGCCGCCGCCGATGTCAACGACTAAGTGCGCGCGCTCGTCTTCGTAAGAGAGTCCTGCGCCGAGGGCGGCGGCGAGTCCGGCATCGACGAGGTCAACGCGCGTCGCCTTGACGCTTCTCGCCGCATCTCTCACGGAGCGCTGCTCAATCTGCGTGCTCGTGCCGGGGACGCCGATAACCATGTGGCTGCGCTTGTGATGATTCATCTGCGCGCGCGCGATAAAGGCGGCGAGCATCTTCTCCGCCGCCTCGTAGTTATCCAGAGAGCCGTTGCGCACGGGACGGTAGACCTCCGTGTCGTGCGGCTCGCGCCCCAGAAGCTTGAAAGCCTCCGCGCCTACCGAAAGCACCTCTCCCGTGTACTTGTGAATCGCCACCGCAGAGGGTTCGTTCAGGATGATGCCGCGTTCGGGCGCGTAGATGAGCGTGTTGACTGTTCCGAGGTCGATAGCCAGGTCGTCTGTGAAGAAGTTGCCGAGGATGTTCATAAAACTGCTGCTCCCTGTGATTCTAAATGCCCGCGAAGAGAATCTGTCGAGGTCACAGATGAGGCGGCAAATTCTGTTCCATGCCGGAGGTCGCATCGTTCGCCTAGGATTCGCTCGGGTGGAAATCGCGGGCGTTTTATTTCAGGACGATTCAGACGAGCCGGAAGGCTTCTCCCCGCTTGGAAAGCGAACGAGGCGAAGGGACAAAGGACGTAGGCGGGAGACGAAGTGTGCGGACGCGGAGGCGACAAATATTAAGATGAGAAGGCGAGCGGATTGCGAAAGTGTTGCCATGCGGCTCGGCTATTCCTCGACGCGTTTTTCGTCGCCGATGATTTCGTAGAGGCTGGAAGCTTCGCTCTTCGAGGTCTGCTTGGAGGCGGGCAGAGCGACGACGCGGACTGTAAGCAGCCGACCGCCGCGCCTGAGGGTTATCTCGTCGCCGACGCGCACGGCTCTCGAAGAACGCGCCGCCGCGCCGCCTACCCACACCGCCCCGGCCTCGCACAACTCCTGCGCTACCGTCCGGCGCAGCACCAGCCTGCTCGCTCGTAGGAATTGGTCTAAACGCATCGGATTAAGTCTGGAGTCTGGAGTCTGGAGTCTGAGAGTCCGAAAGCAAAAGTCCAAAGTCGAAACCCGTTGATGTTTCGACTTTGGACTTCAGACTTCAGACTCCAGACTTTAGACTCCAGACTTTTTTACCTGTCCTCGCTCTTCTTCGAGGGGGCGGTCGTTTCTTTCGTCGGCGAGGCGGGGGCGTCTATTTTGAGCAGGGGGAGCACGGAGGCTTCGTAGGAGGGAGAAATCTTGACGTAGGCTTCCTTGCGAAGCGTGGTCATGTATTGCTCGTGCTCTTTCTGAGCGCGCTCCTGTGTGATGACGCCGCGCACCTGCTGCTCGTTGAAGACGGGCTCGCTCGAACCCGTGCGGTCGTCAACGCGCAGAATCTGCAAGCCCTCGTCGGTGCGGATGGGCTCGGTGACGCCGCCCTTCTGCACGTTCTTGACGGCTGCGGCGAGGTCTGTGCGAAGCTCCGGAACCTCGAAGCGTCCGACCTTGCCTTTGTTCTGCGTGGCGATGCGCACGCCGTCCTGCTCGCGCTCGGAATGCGTCACGGCCAGTTGAGCAAAATCTGCTCCGCCGCGCGCCTGCGCGACAATCTGCGCTGCCTTTGCGCGCACCTCGGCCTCCGGCTTACCCGCGAAGCTCAGGAAAATCTCCGACAGCTCGACGCTCTCCGGCTTACGGAATTTTTCGCGGTTGGCCTGGAAATACTGTTGCAGCTCGGCGTCCGTGAGGCTGAAGTAAATCTTGGCATCGACCTCGCGTTGAAGAACGGCCTGGCGCGTGAACTGTATGCGAAGGGTTTGTCGAATCTCGGTCGGGTCGATTTTGCTTTGACGAAGAGCCTCGTCGAGCTTCTCGATGGAGTCGATGCCCTGCGACTTGGCGACGCGCAGCATCTCGCGGTTGACCTCCGATTCGACATCCTCGCTCAGACGCGGCATCTCCTTGCCCTTCTGCATGAGAAGCTGCTCGTTAATCAGGTTGGCGATGATGCGCGGCTGGTTCTTCTGCACCTCTTCGGCGGCCTCAGCTTCAGTCATGCCGCGCTGCTTGAGCATTTCCTGCGCCTGCCGCATCTCGCGCCTGAGCATCGAGAGCGTCACCACGTCGTTATTGACCTGCGCGATGACCTCGTCGATGACGACCGGCACGCCCTCTTCCTGTGCCGAGACGCGGGGCGAGGCGGCGAGCATCAAAAGCAGCGCCGCCAGCCCCGGAATCCACACGCGCCCGCGCGCAAAAGATTTCAAATTCACAGCTTTATTCACTCCTGTTATTTCGACCGCACGCAAACGGCTCGCGTGCCGGTCTCGTTTACTTTTGATGATTGACGAACGGTTTGAGACTTCAAAAATTTTCGTTTGTCGGGCGACCTGGGAAACAGCCGTCAGTCGCATCGCTTGAAAACCTACGGGGTCGGGAAGGCGTTCGAGGCTACGGACGCTCCTAAACAAGCTGACAGGCTCGCCGTCGAACGAGGCGGAGCATTCTAATCCGCATTGCCGATTTCCAGCAACAGGCCGCGAGCCGTTTCGATGACGCGCTCGGCCTCATCCTCCGTCAGCTCGACGCGCAAAACGCCGCTCGGCGCAAACGTCGCGCCCTGCCTTCGCCCGACGAGCGCCAGTAGCTTGTCGCCTGAGACGCGCGCCGTCTGCGACAGCTTGAAGGCGACGCCGCCCGGCTCTCCCTGAGTGCGGTCAATCGAGACGACGCCGATACCTTCAGCCGTCCGGCGCAAACTCGCGTACTCGAAAAGACTCTCGACCGACGCGGGCAGACGCCCGTAGCGGTCTTCCGTCTCGGCTCTGACGGCGCGCAAGCTTTCGTCGTCGCGCGCCGAGGCGACGCGTTTGTAAGTTCGCAGGCGCTGCCCCATGTCCGAGATGTAATCTTCGGGGATGGAGACATCCACGCCGAGATTGAGAGAGACCGAAGCCTCGTCCTCCACCTCTTCGCCGCGTAGCTCGGCGACCGTGCGCTCAAGCATCTGCGTGTAAAGATCGAAGCCGAGGGCGTCCATGTGCCCCGACTGCTGCCCGCCCAAAAGATTCCCAGCGCCGCGCAGCTCCAAATCGAGCGCGGCGACGCGGAAGCCCGCGCCGAGGTCGGAAAACTCACGAATCGCGGCCAGACGACGGCGTGCGATGGCCGTCAGCGTCAATTCCGATGGAATCAGCAGATAAGCGTAGGCGCGGCGATTTGAGCGTCCGACACGCCCGCGCAGTTGATAAAGCTGCGCGAGGCCGTAATTATCGGCTCGGTTTATGATGATTGTGTTGGCGCGCGGGATGTCTATGCCGTTTTCGATGATGGTGGTGGCGACAAGAACGTCGTGCTTGTAGGCGACGAAATCGAGCATCACCCCCTCCATCTCCTTCTCGTTCATCTGCCCGTGCGCGACGCAGACCCGCGCCTGCGGCACTAGCCTCTGGACGAGGGCGGCGATGGTCTCGATGGTCTCCACGCGGTTGTGTATGAAGAAGACCTGCCCGCCGCGCCCAAGCTCCAATTCAATCGCCGACTTGATGACCGACTCGGAGAACTGCACGACCTGCGTCTGGATAGCGAGCCGGTCGCGCGGCGGAGTTTCGATGACCGACATGTCGCGCAAGCCCATCAGAGACATGTTGAGCGTGCGCGGAATCGGAGTGGCCGAAAGCGTCAAAACGTCCACGCGCTTCTTCAACTGCTTCAAACGCTCCTTGTGCGCGACGCCGAAACGCTGTTCCTCGTCCACGACAACCAGCCCCAATTCTCTGAACTTCAAATCCTTCGACAGAATCCGGTGCGTCCCGATGATGATGTCAACCTCGCCCGTCTCGACCCTGCGGACGACTTCTTTCTGCTCCTTCTGCGTGCGGAAGCGCGAGAGCAAATCAATCACGACGGGGAAGGCGGCGAAGCGCTGGCGGAACGTCTCGAAGTGCTGATAGGCGAGGACGGTGGTGGGCGTCAGGACTGCCACCTGCTTTCCGTCCATGACGGCCTTGAAGGCGGCGCGCATCGCCACTTCCGTCTTGCCGTAGCCGACATCGCCGCACAGCAGCCTGTCCATCGGGACGGTCTGCTCCATGTCGCGCTTCACGTCCTCGATGGCCGTCTCCTGATCGGGCGTCGGCACAAACTCGAACGACTCTTCAAACTCTCTCTGCCAGGGACTATCTGCCGCGAAGGCATAGCCCTGCACAAGCTTGCGCTCGGCGTAGAGGCGCAAAAGCTCGTCGGCCATATCGCGCATGGCGCGCTTGGCTTTGGCCTTCGTCTTCTGCCAGCCGAGGCCGCCCAGACGGTCGAGCGCCGGCTCGTGTCCTTCGGCGCTCGAATAACGCTGCACGAGGTCGAGACGTTCGACCGGCACGTAGAGCTTCGCGTTGTCGGCGTAGAAGAGCAGCATGAACTCGCCGCTTCGCCCCTGCATCTCAAGCGTCTGCAAGCCGCCGAAACGCGCGATGCCGTGGTCGATGTGGACGACGTAATCGCCCACCTTCAAGTCGCGGAAGTCGGAGAGAAACGCCGCCGTCTTCGACTTGCGCCTGCGCGCGGCAGTGCCCGCGCCCGCGCCGGATGTGCCCGGCGCACGACGCTCCAAAGTGCCGTCGCCAGCCTCGTCGAAGAGGTCGCTCTCGATGTGGACGACTAACCCTGCGCCCGGCAGCTCGAAGCCGCCCGACAGACGCCCGACCGTCACCACGACCGACGCCGACTCTGCGACGCCGACGCCCGCCTCACTGCTCACGCTCTCGCCCGGAAGCGCCACGCGCGCCGCGACGCCGTAGTCCGAGAGCATCTCGCCGACGCGCTCGGCCATCCCCGCGCTCGGCATCGCAAAGAGCACGACGTTCGTCGTCTGGCGCACGGTGCGCGCGAGGTCTGAGGCCAGCTCAGGTATCCGCCCGTGATAACGACGCGGCGCGCGCGCCGTCCATTCAACCTCCGGCGCGCGCTCCACCGCCGGAAACAGAAAGAGCGGCGCAGCCGATGCCCGCGCCCGACCGATACTGAACGAAGGCTCTTCCGTCTCGCCCACGAACCTTTCGTCCACCAGCGCCGCCCCGCGCCCCAGCGCCCGCAGTTCCAGACGCCTCACGCCCGCAAGACGCTCCCGCAACTGCTCGACCGTCAGATAAATCTCTTCAGGCCGCAGTCCAATCTCGTCCGCCGCCTCGTTCTCAGCGTAGCGCGCCGAAAGCGTCTCAAACGTCTGGCTCAAATACTGCTCGACGCCGCCTGGCTCGTTGACGACGAGCACCGTCTCGCCTCTGTCTCCAACATCGCGCAGGTAATCAAACGCGCTCGCCTTCGTATCTCTGACGAGCGAAATCAACCATTCCCAACCGGGGAAGGTCTCGCCCTCGTCGGCGTAAATCGTCCTGTCCTTCAGAGCGCGCGCATAGCGTTCCTCCGCCCAACGCTCGCGCGCAAGCTCCGCCCACAGCCGAAAGTCATCAGCGCCGACCGACAGCTCGCGCATCGGCACAAGCTCTGCCTGCTTGAGCTGTGCGACTGAAAGCTGCGTCTCCGCGTCGAACTCACGAATCGAATCGACCGTATCGCCGAAGAACTCCACTCGCACCGGCGCGTCATGCCCCGGCGACCAGACATCAAGAATCCCTCCGCGCAGCGAAAACTCCCCGACCGCTCCAACAGGGTCTTCGCGCACGTAGCCCGAAGCCAGCAGCAGCTCTATCAAACGCTCGGGCGCGAAATCCTCTTCGCGCCTGAGCACCGCCCCGGCGCGCACAAGCTCCTCCGGCGCGATTGTGCGACGCACCAGAGCGCGCGACGAAAGCAACACGAAATCGCCCTCCCCGCGCGCCAGCCGCCAGAGCGTCAGCGCACGCCGCTCCAGCGTCTCCGCGTGCGGCGACGCGCCCGCATACGGGTCGCTCTCCGAAGCCGGAAGCGCTAGCACCGCTCCGTCGCCCGCGCCGCGCTCAAGCTCGTCCGCGCCTCCGCGCCTGAGCGCCCCGCGCCAGAAACACAAATCGCGCTCCCAGGCTTCGAGGTCGCGGCTCGTCTCCAGCACCAACGCGAAACGCTTCCCCGTCTCGCGCTGCAACGCCGCCAACGCCAGCGCACGCGCCGACACGCTCGTCAGCCCGCTCACCGACATGACCCTTGCGCCCGCGCGCACCTCCGCCAGCAGCCGCGCGTACTCCTCGCTCTCCCTCACGCGCCGCACCACACGCAGCAGAACCGGAACTGATTCGACCGTACTACTCATCGCATCTAAGTCGGAAGTAGGAAGGCGGAAGGATGAAAGTCTCTCAAGCGTCTTGAGCAGTTCTCGTCTTCATCCTTCCGCCTTCCTACTTCATCCTTGCTCTTCCTCCCACCATTTTGCTCCGCGCTCGCCGAGCGCGACTTTGGCGTGCTGGACTCTTCCGCGCGCCTCAAGCTCGGCTTCTTTGTCGCCCTCGCGCAGAGCGCGCCCGACATCGCGCCGCGCCTTCATCAACTCGCCCACCAAACGCCTGCGCTCATCCTCCGGAATGTTCGGATTCGTCGCCCGCCAACGGCGACCGTCAACTATGATGTAACGCCCGTCAGCGCTCTTCTCAACCTCCTTCGCCCCCGACTGCCCGCGCTTCCCCGCGCCGCCGCCGTTCGCCAGCCGCTTCTTCCCCTTTGCCACCTTCGACGCCCCGCTCATTTCTTTATGATGACAATTCAAGACAGCTTCCTCCTGCTCGTCCCTCATCACTTGTCACTCGTCACTGTCTTTCTGATTCTTTCGATAATCGTCGTCGTCGATGCGCCTTCGACGAAGGGGAGCGAGAGGACGCGCCCGCCTGCGGCTTCGACCTCTTCGCGCCCGTGTATCTCGTCCAGATTGTAGTCGCCGCCTTTGACGAGCACGTCGGGCAGCACTTCGCCGATGAGCACGCGCGGCGAAAGCTCGTCGAAGACCGTGACGCAACTGACGGCTTCGAGGGCGGCGAGCAGCTCCGCTCGCTCGTCTTCGTTCATCACCGGACGCCCCGCGCCCTTCAGCTCGCGCACCGAGCGGTCGCTGTTAATCGCCACCAGCAATTCGTCGCCGAGCGAGCGCGCCGCTTCAAGGTAGCGCGCGTGGCCGACGTGCAGGAGGTCGAAGCAGCCGTTGGTGAAAACCAGACGCTTGCCTTCTCTACGCACGCCCTCGCGCCAGGAGACGATTGCCTCCCGCGTTCGTATCTTATTGCGACTGTTCACGACGCTTTAGAATCTAACACGTCCGCGCACGCTTCAGAAACGCCCCGGCGCTCCGGCTGCCGCTTTCGCCCTCGAAAGAGACGAAGGCCGCGCGGCTGAAACATCACCTGCGCGGCCTTCGCCCGAACCTGTCTTTCGCCTCAACGCCGAATCATTCGGTGTTGGGATTGATTTCGTTCTTAATCTCGTCGCTCTCCGGGTTCTGCGCGCCCGGTATCAGAGAGCCGGTCGGATTGTCGTCCTGTTCCAGCTTCTCCGACGGACTCAGCTCGACTGTCATCAAATCATTCTCAGCCATTGCAACTCACCCTCCTGTTCTTTTAACTGTCGTCTCTTCGATATTATAGACACCTAAAAACCGGAGCGCCAGACTTCCCCCAAATCCGGCGCTCCAGCTTCACCCATTTCCATGCGAATTACCCAACGACTGAAATCATTCTACGCACACCTGCGCCCCCTGTGGTTACAGCCATATTGCATCGTTATTACGTTCTCGTTGTCAGGCGCAATAACTCTACGCGCCGCTCTTTTCTCCTCGACTCATACGTTCGACCGCCTCGTGCGCCGCTCAAAGCGGTTTGCGCTTTCCCCACTCGCGTCTCTATAATTCGCGCTTTCCCTCGACGGAAGAAGAGAGCTTATGAGCACTACATTCATCGACCAGTACAACGACCAGACACGCGCCCGCCTCGAACACCTGGACAAAATCCGCGAGCTTGTCGGCAACGTCTATCCAAGCAAGTTCGTCCGCAGTCGCGTCGTCAACTCCGAACGTGAAGACACCATCACCGCCATCGTAGAGCGGTTCACCCCTCTCGTCCCGCAACAGGTCGAAGGCGCGCGTCCAGCGCCCGAAGAGCTGGAGCGCGCCAACGCCGAGCTTAACCACATCGACGTGCGACTGAGCGGCAGGCTCGCCGTCCCGCCGCGCGTCATGGGCAAGGCCGCCTTCGTGCATCTCTCCGACGGCAACGAGCGCTTGCAGATTTACGTCCGCCGCGACGACGTGAAAGAGATGCCGCTCGCCGACCGTCGTCTCATCGACGGCTGGCAGCTCTTCGGCCTGCTCGACCACGGCGACTTCATCGGCGTCGAAGGCTTCCTCTTCGTCACCAGAACGGGCGAGCTTTCCGTCCACGTCCGGCGCTTCGAGTTTCTCTCGAAGGCGCTTCTCCCCATGCCCGACAAGCTGCACGGCATCTCCGACCCCGAAATCCGGCAGCGCCAGCGCTACGCAGACCTCATCGCCAGCTCGCTCAAAATCGACACCCACACGGACGAGCAGACCGAAGACCAGACGCCCACGCTCAACACCCGTCAGGTCTTCGAGCGGCGCTCAAAAATCATCACGCACCTGCGCCGCTACCTCGACGACCACGACTTCATCGAAGTCGAGACGCCCATCCTCTCGCCCCTCGCCTCCGGCGCGGCGGCCAAACCCTTCGAGACCTATCACAACGCCCTCGGCATCAAGCTCTACGCCCGCATCGCCCCCGAACTCTACCTCAAAAGATTATTGGTCGGCGGCTTCGAGCGCGTCTACGAACTCAACCGCAACTTCCGCAACGAAGGCATCTCCTACAAGCACAACCCCGAATTCACCATGCTCGAATTCTACTGTGCCTACATGGACGTAAACGGCATGATGGATTTCTGCGAAGAGATGATTCGGACGACAGTTGAAAAAGTAACTAATAGTAATCAAATCTTATTTGACAGGGAGTTACGTTATATTGCTGGAAAAAAAAGGGGGCGGCATATGCAACATAAAATCAACTTTTCACATTTTGATCGACTGTCTATGAAAGGGGCAATTAGGAAATATTTATTGAAAAACCCTAACTTTGAAGAACTAGAGATCGGCGGTCGTGAAATTCAATTAAGCTGGTTTGACGACCCAAAGAAGTTGCGTGCCCTTGCCAACTTCTTCAGGCAACAGGAAACATACGAGGAAACTGCTAAAGCTGAAATTCAAGATGAATTAGAGTTAAGCGAAGAAGAAGTAGAAGATAAGCATGGAGATTTAGTCTTATTACGTATGGAGCAATTTATAAATGCTAAATATGCTGAACAGCAGGCTGAACCGACTGAGGAAGAAACTGCACGCCACATACTTTTCCTATTTGAAACTCTAGTTGAGCCAAAGTTAATTCAGCCAACATTCATCTATGACTATCCTAAGCCGATTTCGCCACTTTCAAAAGCTTCCCCTACTAACCCCACAATCGCCGAGCGTTTCGAGTTGTTCATCGCGGGCATGGAGTGTGCGAACGGGTTTTCGGAGTTGAACGACCCGTTTGAGCAGGAGCAGAGGTTTGACGAGCAGGTGGCGCAGAGGGAGCGCGGCGACGAAGAGGCGATGCAGAAGGACGTGGATTATCTGCACGCGTTGGCGTACGGGATGCCTCCGGCGGCGGGGATTGGGATTGGGGTTGACAGGCTGGTGATGCTTCTGACGAACAGGCGCTCGATTCGTGACGTGATTCTGTTTCCGCACATGAGGCCGCAGCGTCAGGCGGAAGAGGCGTCGAAGGAGGAGGACGAAGCGCAGGGCGAGTAGGGTTAATTCGTTTGTGAGGCGAAAGAAGAGGCTCAAAGGTTCGGCATGAACCTTTGAGCCTGTTTTGTTGGTGGATGAAGTGGATGCTATTTGGGCGTCGTCGGGTCGCGTGGGGGCGCTCAGGGTTTGGGGTTGGCTTTCTGGCGGAGGAGGTCGAGGCGCTGGCGTACCCAGTCTGGGGTTGTGCCGAGGCGTTCGACGGCGCGTGTGTAGCCTTCCATCGCGGAGAGGGCGGCGGAGGCGTTGCCCTCTTTTTCGCGGACGCGGCTGAGTTCGAGAAGTATCTGCGGGTTTTTGTCGCCGTAGAGGGCGGCGGCGCGTGTGAACGACTGAGCGGCGGCGTCGAGGCGGCCTGCTTTTTCGTGGAGCCGACCGAGATGATAGAAGACGACGGGGTAGCGTGTGCCGTCGCGCTGGGCGACGAGGGTAAGCGCGGCGACGGCTTCGTCAGTGCGCTGGAGGTTGGTGAGCGCGTAGCCGAGTTCGAGGTTGGCCGGGGCGAAGTAGCCGCCGCGCCCGTCGATGACGCGTTTGTAGAGCGTGACGGATTGCTCGTGGCGGCCTGACTCGCGTGCGGCGCGTGCGCGCTGGAGAAGGTCGTAAGCGTCGGCGTCGAGGGCGTTGGGGTTGAGACGCGCGAAGGGGTTGACGGCGGAGCGCAGGGGCTGCGGTCGAAGCACGGCGTTGTCGGGAAGATTTGCGATGGAGGAGTTGGTCGAGACGTTCTTGTCAGAGGCTGCTTTGGCGTTCGAGACGGAAGCCGAATTGGCGGGGGCGCTTCCCTCGTCGGCGGCGATGCGACCGTTGCGCTCCGAGAGGTTGACGTTTGCGGCGGCGATTATCTCCCCGCGCGCGATTTCGATTTCGCGCGGCGTACTCGCGCCGCGACGCTTGACGCGCGCCGAGAAGGCGTCGAGCACTTTGAGGGCGCGCTGCGAGTCGCCGTCTTCCGTATAGGCGCGGGCGAGAGCGACGGCGGCGTCCGCGTGGTCGGGCTCAAGCGTGAGCGTGCGTATCCATTCGTTGATGGCGAGACCGGCCTCGCCGCGCAGGGCGTAGAGCCGCCCCATGTTGTAGCTCGCTTCGGCGTAGTTGCCGCTCTCAAGGCGAAGCGCGGCGGTGAGCGCCTCGCTGGCTTCGTCCCAGTGGCCGAGGCGTATGAGGACGACTCCGAGGTTGTTCTGTGCGCGCGAGTAGTTGCCGTTCTTCTGCGCGATGGCTTTGCGGTAGGCTTCGGCGGCGGCCTGCGCGTCGTCGAGGCGCGCGAGAGCGTTGCCGATGTTGTAGAAGGAGATGGGGTCGAAGCGCTCGACGCGCATCATCGAGCGCAGGAGCGTGACGGCGTCGGCGGTGCGTTTGAGTTCGACGAGACGGTCGGCGAGCTGGCGTTGCAGACGCACGCGGTCGGCTTCCGTCTTCGCGTCGAGAATCTGCGCGCGAAGCTCTTCAAGCTCGGCCTCGACGCGCGTGGCCGCATCGGCGACGACGTTCGGCGTATCTTTCGGAGAAGCGGCGACGCCAGACGCGGGCACGCTGGCCGACGCGGGCGCAGTTGAAGAAGGAGACGGCGCGGACGACTCCGTTGCCGAGACGCGACGGGCGCGCACCGTCGTCGTACCGACGGCGGAAGTATCGACGGCGCTAGGTGCAGAGGCGGCGGGCTTCGACGTAGCGGTGGGCGTTGCAGGCGCGCTGTTCTTCGCGGCAGCGGCGTTCTTCGCCGAGGTGTCGCTCTTGGCGGCGGCGCGCGGCTCGGTCTGGTCTGAGACGGTCGGCTTCCTGCTGCCCTGTGCGTGTGCGGCAGTCGAGAGGCAGGCCGCGAGCGCGATTGAGAGGGCGGCGCAGGAGCCGAAGAGAGCGAGGCGCGCAGGCTTCGTCGGAGCAGGCGGGGGATTTAGAAACGTCTTGTCGAGGAGCATCGTCTTTTCTCCGTCTTCAAAAGTCGCTTGATGGAATATCGAAAGCGAGCATCCGGCTTTGAGTCTTAATCTGGTGCTGAGTCTTAATTTCGCGTGACGCCTTTGAGCGAGGGCGTCGAGGTCGGCGCTTGGGGCGCGCTGGAGTAATGAAGGATTGTTCCGCCGAAGCCGACCGCCCAACCGTGTGTGCGCCCGACGAAGGAGAGGCGTTCGAGCGGATGCTCGGTGCCGCTTGGGACGAGTTGCCAGAGAGTGCCGCCGTCGGTCGTGTGCAGGAGCGTTCCATTCGCACCGGCAGCCCAGCCTTCCTGCGCGTCGAAGAATTTGACATCGAAGAGGTCTGCCGAGACGTTCGACGCCTGAGCGCGCCAGGAGTGCCCGCCGTTCGCGGTGTGGAAAATCCGACCGCCCGCGCCGACCGCCCAACCGCGACGCTCGTCGGCGAACGAGACGGCGTTCAATCTGGGAGAGACGGACGCGGCGGGCGCTGTAGCCGAAGAGGCGAGCGAAGCGGAAGCGTTAACGGCAGCAGCGTCGAGCGAGGGGCGAAGCGCCGACTCGGTTTCGACGCGGCCTGCGCGCCACGTCGCGCCGCTATCGGAAGTTTGCAAAAAGACGGAGCCCGCGCCGACGAGCCAACCCGTCTGCGCGTCGGCGAGGAATGCGCCGCCGAGCAGGAGATAACGAGTGGGCACGCGCTGACGAGCCCACGTCGCGCCGCCGTCACTGGAAGCGTAGAGCGCGCCCGCTTCCCCGAAGACCCACGCGTGCGCGCGGCCGGCGAACAGGAGTCGCACGAGACGCACGTCAACGTCGTCGCCCGTCGCGCGCACGCGCTTCCAAGTCGCGCCGCCGTCGGTCGTGCGTAGCAGATAGGAGCGCGGCTCGTCTTTCGTCTGAAGCGCGTAGATGCTGCGGTCGCAGACGAGCCAGCCCGTCTCCGCATCGGAGAAATAAACGTCGCGCAGCGCATCTTCGGTCGGACGAGCGCGCACTTTCCACGTCGCGCCGCCGTCCGCAGTCAAGAGCAGCGCGCCGTTTCCGCCCACCGCCCAGCCGCGACGCTCGTCAAGAAAATAGACCGAGCGCAGCCAGGCCATCGTGCCCGAAGACTGGCGTCGCCACGCGCCCTGCGCGCGGGCGGAGGGGGAAGAAAGGGAAAAGGGAAAAGGGGAAAGGGATAAGACGGCGAGCAGCACGACGAGACGAGACGACGCACGGCGCGACGCTTCGCGCACGGTCTTTCTTCTCATCACGTTCGTCGCTTGTCCTCTATCCTTCATCTCTAAATTACAACGCTCCGTCTTCCCCTTTACCCCTTCCCCTTTTCCCCTTTTACCCCCTCCCTAGAATCCTCCCGTGAAGATACGCGCGAAGCTGAGGACGGGGAGAAGACTGAGAACTTTCTGGATGGTCTTGAAGCGGTTGCCGGGGACGACGACCTGGTCGCCGGGCGAGAGAAAGTAGTTGTTGAGGGCTTTGCCTTTTTCGATAGCATCGACGTTGAGAGGGAGAGGCTGAAGCCTGCCGTCGGCCAACTGCTTGAGGACGTAGACCTTCTTCTTATCGCCGGTGGGCAGCACGCCTCCGGCTTCGTAGAGGGCTTCGATAATACTCATGCGGCGGTTCATCACGCGGATGCCGGGCTGCGCCACGTCGCCGATGACGCCGTAGCGCGCCGACATCGCCTTCTCAAGCGTGACGGTCACTTTCGGCTCGATGATGTACTCGTCGAGATGACGCGTGATTTCGGCGGCGACCTGCTCGGTCGTTTTTCCATTGACCATCAAGCCTTCGGGGACGAACCAGTAGGAGATGCGACCGTTGGGCGGAATGGTCAGGTTGCCCATCGAATATCTATCCTGATTGAAGACGCGGATGGAGATAACGTCTTCGGGGCCGAGACGGTAGGAGGTCATAAAGTTGTTGTAGTAAGGCACGACGGCTTGCTCTTCTTCCGACAACTGCTCGCGGCGGTTGGCCTGTATCTCGGCGGGCACATCCGAGGGCACGACGCGCGTATCGTCAGGCTCAAGCCGGTCGCGCTTGGGGAGGGCGACGGGCGCGGGCGTCTGCGCGGCAGGCGTCGTCGAAGTCTGCGCTTCGCTCTCGGTGATGCGTATCGCATCCGTGCCGGGTTTCGGCTTGCCTTTGGTCTCAATCATCTGGTCGGTGGGTGTGGCGGGCGGCGTCTGCGCCGCGTCCTCCCTCTTCGTCTCCGGCGCGGGCGTCGGCGTCGGCTGCTGCGACACGGACGCGGCGGCGCTTAAAGGCGACAGCGCGAGCATGAGAGCCAACTGTGCGAAGGCGACCTGAGCGAGCTTTCGATTCAACTGCATTGACTTCCTCCTGAATCGGACGATGGACGATAGACGATGGACGATGGAGGAAAGCGAGTTGGCTCTCGTGCATCGTCCCTCGGCTATGGTCTGCTGTCCGTCATTCATCATTCATCTCTTCCTACCGTCGATGGCCTACAGGTCAAAGCCTCTCGTCCATCGTCCATCGTCTATCGTCTATCGTCCGTTTACGTTCCACGACCGAAGAGAATCGTCTTGACGGTCTCGAAAAGAATAACGGCGTCGAGCACGAGGCTCTGGTTCTTGATGTAGTAGAGGTCGTATTGAAGCTTCTGGCGCGCGTCTTCGATAGACGCGCCGTAAGGGTACTTAATCTGCGCCCAGCCGGTGAGGCCGGGCGCGATGAGGTGTCGCTGCTCGTAGAAGGGAATCTCTTCGGCGAGCTGGGCGACGAAGTGCGGGCGCTCGGGTCGGGGCCCGACGAAGTTCATCTCCCCTTTGAGGATGTTCCAGAACTGCGGTATCTCATCGACGCGAATCTTGCGGATGATACGCCCGACGCGAGTGGTGCGGTCGTCGTCCGAGCGCGCCCAGACGGGGCCGTCCTTCTCCGCGTCAATCCGCATCGAGCGAAACTTCATAATCGTAAAGGGGCGACCGTTTTTGCCGACGCGCTCCTGCTTGTAGAGGACGGGGCCCGGCGAGTCGAGCTTGATAACGAGCGCGGTGAGAAGCGCGACGGGCAGAGAGATGAGCCCGCCGACGAGCGCGACGCCGCGATGCATCGCCGTGCGAAAGACGGCGCTCAGGCGCGCCTGCCTGCCGCGACCCGAAAAGATGAGCCACGAGGGGCGAAGCATTTCGAGATTGACGCGCCCCGTCAGTCGTTCGTAGAAGGAGGCATATTCCTCTATGGCGACGTTGCCGGAGAGACTCAGGTCGAGCAACTGCTTGACGGGAAACTGCCCGCGCCGCTCGTTCATCGCCACGACGATGCGGTCAACATGCTCGCGCCTGACCAACTGCGGCATCTCGTGCGTCAGCCCGATGACGCGCGGGTTGACGAGACTCTGGCCGACCAGCTCCGGCTTGTTATCGACGAAGCCGACGATGCGATAGCCCGCGTCGCGTCGCTCCAAAACCTCGCGCGCAATCTCGATGGCCGATTGCCCTGAGCCGACGATGAGAATGCGCTCGCCGACGTTCGGGTGTCCCAAAAGCCAGTGAATCGAGACGCGCCAGGCGACCATGAAGGTCAGGGCGAGCGGCAGCGAGATGAGAGAGATGCCGCGCCCCATCATCAACTGCGGCAGCGCGTAGAAGACCACCGCCAGAGCAATCCACGCGAGCCCGAGCGCCTGCACGAGACGAAGGACAAGCTCGCGCCGGTCGTGCATGACGACGAAGTCGTAGAGGTCGTAGAGATAGAAGGCGGCGAGACAGAAGAGGGCGGCGAGCGCCGCTTTGTAGAAGCCGTGATTGACGACCAGTTCCTGATAGGCATCGCCCGCACCGAGACGCAGGTGCGCCGCCGCTACCACGCTGCCGAAGAGCAGCGCAGCCTCGGCGACGAGCAGAAGCGTCGTCCGCGTGTTGAAGCGTGCCGACAGAGCCAAAAGCCTCTAGACCTCCTCTTCCTCGTAGCGCGTCTCTGCCGCGTCGTCTCTCGCCGCCGAAGCGTCGGTGGTGGCGGCAGTCGTCGCATCAGGCCGACGGTTGTAGCGACGCTGGTAGTAGTAGTTCTGCTCGTTCATCACTTCGTCCGAGCCGTTGAGGACGACGCCGAGCAGGCGCTCGCGCGGGAGCGATTCGAGCAGGCGGTCGAGCGCGGCGTAGCGCGTGCGGCCTGAGCGGGCGATGATGAGCGCGCCGTCGGCGCGATTGATGAGCACCGCCGCGTCCGTGAAGATGCCGAGCGGCGGCGCGTCGATGATGATGCAGTCAAACATCGTTCGCACTTCGCGGAGCACCGCCGAGAACTTCGGCCCCGAGAGCAGCTCGGCGACGTTATCGCGCGCCGAGCCGCCGGGCAGAAGGAAGAGACCGGAAGGCTCAAGGCGGAGGATGGTTTCGGCGAGCGTAGCCTCGCCGTTCAAAACTTCGGAGAGACCCGTCGGCGCGTCGATGCCGAGATAGTCGGCGGCGCAGGGCTGCCGGAGGTCGCCGTCAATCAGGAGCGCGCGCATGCCGTCGGTCTGCGCGAGCAGCCATGAGAGGTTGATGGCCGTTAAGGTCTTCCCCTCCATGATGGAGGCGGAGGTGACGACGAAGGCTTGAAGCTTACGTCGCTCGCTCGCGTGCAGGATGCGCGTGCGCAGGCTGCGGAAACGCTCGGCGTGTGGCGAGCGCGGCTGCGTGATGGCGACGAGGTGTGGTTCGACGCGCGCGGCGGAAATCTCCAGTGCGGCGAATTCCGGCGTGCGCGTCGAACCGGCAGCGCCCAAAGTTGCCCCAGCAACACGCGACGCCTGCCAGTCGGGGAGTGCCGACCCTTCCGGCTGCGGTTTCGTGCGCTCATTGGACGCTGATGTCTGCGCCGTCTCCGGCGCATTGAAGTAGAGGGAAGAACGCAGGATGTGCTCGGGCAGACCCGCGACCGAATCGCCGCCGTGCCCGTTGGCCTCCTGGTGGCCGTTCGGATGGGCGTCGTTGTCGTGAAGCGCCGCCGCGTCGCCTGACCCGCTCGCCTTCTTCCTGTGCGCGCCGTTCGTGTCGGCGGCGCGTTTCAAAGCTTCGTAAACTCTGCCCATCACATTTCTCCAAGATGATCCCAGCGACGAAAGGCCGCGCCGACTTCGTCCTTCTCCGAAGCCCGCCCGCTCGTCTCTTCGTGCCTCGACGGGACGGACAACAAATCAGCATCCGTCTCATCAAGCTGCCCTGACGTTGCCGAGCCGCCGCCAACGTTTGCCGATACGGTCGTCTCTCTGGCCGACGCTGCTCCTGCGGCGGGCGTCGCAGCTCCCGCAGCCCAAAGCTCCGCGCGCCCCGAAGCCGTGAAAATCCTCGCGGGCGCTTCGCGCTCTTCGCCGATTTGTCGCCCGCGCGTCGAGTTCGGCAGCATGTCGAAGGTGGCGGCCACGTCTTCGATAATCGAGCGGCTGATGGTCTCTGCCCCTGCGGCGTAGCCTGTCAGGAGGGCGTTGTCGCAGAGGTTGTTAATCTGGCGCGGGATGCCTTCGGAACAACGGAAGATGTAATCGACCGCGCCCGGCGAGAAGATGTCCGTGCGCTCGGCTCCGGCCACTAAGAGACGCGAGGTGATGTAGCGCTCGGTCTCTTCGATGTTGGGGAGCGCCTTGATTTCGCAGCGCAGGGCGACGCGCTGTTTGAGCTGGCGCAAGTCCGGGTTGTTCAAAACGTCGCGCAGCTCCGGCTGACCCGTGAGGATGATTTGCAGTTGCTTGGCCGTGTCCGACTCGAAGTTTGAGAGCAGACGGATTTCTTCCAGCACGCTCGTCGAAAGCCCGTGCGACTCGTCGACGATGAGCACGGTGCGAAGCCCTCGCGCGTGGCGCGACTCAAGCGTTCTGCCGAGCGCAAGCAGCAGCTCCGACTTGTTCTCCCACTCCTGCACGTTGAGGAGCGAGGCGATGTGCTGGTAAAACTCCGGCACGGCGAGGCGCGGGTTGAAGATGTAGGCGACGAGCACCGTGCGGTCGAGGCGATTCATCATCCAGCGCAGGATGGTTGTCTTGCCCGTGCCGACCTCGCCTGTGACGACGATGAGACCCTTGCCGCTCTCGATGCCGTAATGCAGGTTCGCCATCGCCTCCGTGTGCGACGGCGTAAAGTAGATGAAGCGCGGATCGGGCGTCAGCGCGAACGGCAACTCTTTCAACCCGTAGAACTCTCTGTACACTCAAACCTCCGAAATGATGAATTAGGAATGATGAATGCGGAATGAAAAGCAGAAAGCAGTTCTTCTTTAATTCATCATTCCGCATTCATCATTCATCATTTCTTTTCAGCTTCTCGACGCGAAGATTTCGAGGACGCGCGTCGTTTTCAAGATAAAGGCCAGCGCCGGGACGCTCGCGACGGTCAGGATGAGACCGGCGAAGGCGAGCGCGGCGCGGCGGAGCTTCTGTCGCCTCTCTTCGCGCGGCGTGAGCAGCTCGGGAACGGAGATGAGCACGGGCAGCCCCGTATAATGCTCGGCGTCTTCGGTCGTCTGGATGGTCAAAAGGCGCGGCACTTCAAAGGCGGCGGCTAAGGCGAGTCCCGCGCCTAAGCCGAGCATCAGTCCGAGCAGCATGAGCATCGAGCGCTTGGGCGCGATGGGCTGTTCGGGCAGGCTGGCCGGGTCGATGACGGCGATTGACTCGCCCTGCTGGTTGGCGGCGACGCTGGCCGTGATGTCCGCGTCCTGTCGCTGCTTGAGCCGTTCCTCGTAGATGGCCTTCTTCGACTGGTACTCGCGGTCGAGGACGCTCAAGCCGACTTCAGCGTTCGGCACGTTGTTGATGCGCTGCGAGATGTCGGCTATCTGCCCCTGAACTATCTCAAGCTGTTTCTGCTGGCGCTTGATTTCGGCCTCGATGGCCGACATGTTGTTTCTGTAGGTGGTGATGCGAAGGTCAACGCGGTTCTCAAGCTGGCGACGTTTGTCCTCTATCTTCTGCTTGCCATCTTCGACCATCTCGTCCATCTGGCGCTGGATGGCCTTTATCTCGGCCTCCTTTTTAAGCACGTCCGGGTGCTTCGGCTTGTACTGCGAGAGAAGATTCTGTTTCTCGGATTCGAGGTCGGCCTTGCGACGGATAAGCTCGCCGTAGGCGGGCGTGGTTTTGGGGTCGCCGACGAGCTGCGCCACGTCGAGTATCTCCTGGTCGCGCTGCTTGGAAGTGTCGCCGAGGAGGTTGCTCTGCGCGGTCAACTGGTCGCGCAGGCGTCCCATCTCGGTGACGTAGGTCTTCTGCTGCTCGTAGAGACCGGAAAGACGCTCGACGAGCGCGGCGGAGGCCGAAGGCAGGTTGTCCTTGTTCTTCAACATGAACTCAAGGCGCTGACGGTCGATTATGTCAAGCTCGTCTTTCGCCTGCTGGAGCTTCTGCTCGAAGAACTCTTTGGTCTGCGTGGACTCTTCGGTGGCCGCCTTGGTCTGCGCGTTGACGTACTTGCTGGCAAGCTCGGCGGTGACGGCCTGCGCGGTCTTCGGGTCGGAGGCGCGGAAAGAGAGGTTGAAGCCGTTGGTCACGTCGTTGCGGCTGGTGTTGATTTTGACGCTGATGTCGCGCATGCGCATGCGCTCGACGAGCGAGTCCATCGGCTCGCCGCGTCGGCGCTCGGCCGCGTAGAGGTCGTAGCGCTCGATGAGCGGTTCGAGCGACGAGCGGCTGACAATCTCCTGGCCGATGTTGTTGATGCGCAGGCTCAGGTCGTTGTCGGGCAGGCGCGGCACTACCGAAGAAGAGATGGTCGCCGGTCGGACGGTCAGAAGCGTCGATGATTCGTAAACGTCCGGCAGACGCCTCGCCACCCACGCCACCGCCAGCGCGACTGCGATGGTCGGCAGCACGATGAGCCACTTGCGCTTCCAAAGTATGCGCGCATACTCGCCCGGCTTGCGCTGTCGAAATTCAACACTCATGGATAAAACTCCAAAGCAAATGATGAATGATGAATGCGGAATGATGAATGAAAAGCAGTTTGTCTTTAATTCATCATTCATCATTCCGCATTCATCATTTGCTTTTCAAAGGCTCGCCAAAGCTCTGCGGAGGTCTTCGGTGTGAGCGAAGGGCTTTCCGGCGCTCGTTTCTTTCTGGGCGAGGGTTTGGGCGAGCTGTAGCTCGCGTCGCGCTTCCGCTTTGCGTCCCGCTCCGGCGAGGGCCAGGCCGAGGTGATAACGGTAGACGGCGTTGTCGGCCTTACGGGCGTTGGCCTGGTTGACGGCCTTCTGCAACTGGTCGATGGCCGGTTGATAGAGACCCTTCTTGTAGAAGACCCAGCCGAGCGTGTCGGCGTAGCCGGGCTCGTCCGGGTACTGGCGAACGACGCTCTGCGCGAGCTGGACGGCTTCGTCGAGGTTGCCCTTGCCGTGATCGGCGGCGAGCATGGCGAGGTTATTGGCGGCGAAGGTGGTGTTGGGGTCGATTTGCAGCGCGCGACGGTAAGCTTCAAAGGCGGCGTCGTAGTTGTTGCGGCTGTATTCGACCATGCCCATCAGAGTGTATGCGCTGGCGTTGTCGGGCTGACGCTCGGTTATCTTTCGATACTCGGCGACGGCGCGGTCGGGCTGGCGCATGTTGATGTAGATGGCTGCGAGCGACTGGTAGGCGGCGATGTAGTTGGGGTCAATCTCCAGAGCGCGGCGTAGCGCCGCCTCGGCGTTGCGCACGTCTTCCTGAAGCTGCTCGTCCGTCTTCTGCGCGCCGCGCTCCTGCGTGCCGTAGGCTTGCGCCTTGAGGAAATGGAGGGCGGCGTTTTTGGGCTGCGCCGAGAGCGCCTGATCGATGCGCGCGTGCGCGTCTCGAAGGCGCGACTGCACGGCGTAGACTCTGATGAGGCCGCCGAGGGCGTCGAAGTTGGTGGCATCGAAGGAGAGCGCGCGCTCGTAGTTCGAGGCGGCCTCGTCGAGCTTCTCTTCGGCGAGGGCGACGGCGGCGAGGCTGTTATAAGAGGCGGGCGAGTTGGGCTCGCGCTCGCGCGCCGCTTCCATGTCGGCGCGTGCGGCTTTGAAGTCGCCGAGCCGCAGGTGTGCGCTGCCGCGCGCGGTCAGTGTTTTGTGTCGCATCTCATTTAAGAGCTGCGGGGTGACGCGCGCGTTGGGCGTGGCGGTCGAGAGACGCTCCAACAGCTCGCTCGACTGTTGCCTGGCCGATTCGGCGTCGCCTGCGGCGAGACTAATCTGCGCCTGTATGAGTTTGGCCGGAAGAAAATCGGGGTTGTACCTTTCGAGGTCGGCTGCTGCCGAGCGCGCCTGTTGCACCTGCCCGGCGCGGAAATTCGCTTCGGCCATGAAGTAGAGCCCGAGGTCGGAATGCGGCTCCTGCTTCAAGACTTCGCGCAAATCTTCGATGGCCTCTTTGGTCTGTCCCTGTTGCAGCCGGACGCGTCCGCGCAGCAGGCGCGCCTGCATGTCGTTCGGGTTCTTTTGCAGAACTTCTTCGACCTGCTTGAGCGCGCCCTGAACGTCGCCGCGCTGCAAGCTCAGCTCGCCGAGACGATAACGACCGCGAGCGTAGTCAGCCCAACGAGAGTTAATCTCCTGATAAATCTTCTGAGCTTCGTCGTAACGCCCGACCGTCGCGTAGAAATCGGCGAGCACGGCGCGCCCGTCCGGCTTCTCGGCGTCGAGGGCGGAGAGAGCCTTGTAGGCTTCTTCGGCTTCGGCCAGACGGTTGTTGACGAGATAGAAACTGGCGAGGACGAGCCGCGCATCACGATTCTCCGGGTCAACCTCGACCGCCTTGCGAAACTCCGCTTCGGCCTCCTGCGTGCGTCGCATCTGGACGAGAAACTTCGCGTACTCGACGTGCACGAGCGAGGAACGGTCGTTGAGAGAAGCGGCGTGCTTGAAGGTCTCTTCGGCCTTCGCCGCGTCGTTCATCTGCATGTAGAAACGCGCGAGGCTGAGGTGCGATTCGACGCGCTGCGGGTTGAGGTTGATGGCCGCCGTCAGTTGTTCGAGCGACTCTTTGGTCTTGCCGCGCAAATAGAGAACGTTGCCGAAAAGGATTCGGCCTTCGATGCTGTTCTTGTCCTTTTCCAGAATCTCGCCGACGAGTCGTTCGGCCTCGACGAGCAAGTCCTCCTTCTTCTGCGCGTTGTAGAGCACGAGATAGAAGTTGCCGAGGCGGACGCGCGCGTCGAGGTTGTTGGCGTCGAGCTGAACGGTGCGCTGCAAGGCTTCGAGCGCCTCGAACGGACGCTGGAGACCTTCGAAAGCCTGCGCGAGCCCCCAGTAGGCGGAGGCCAGCTTGGGGTCGATTTGCAGCGCGTTACGAAACTCGATGGAAGCTTCCTGATACTTCTTCTCTTTGAGGTAGGCTTCGCCCTGACGAACGTAGTCGGCTTTGGCTTGTTCGGGATTGGTGCAGGCCGTGAAGAGACTGGCGGCGGCGAGCAGAACGAGCAGGAGCGTCGCCCGGACACTCCGGCGGGCAGGCGCGGACTTTCTTTGATTCATCTACTTGGCACTCCCTCGGGCAGCTCGTCCATGAGATGGAAGAACTCGCGTGAGCTTCTCCAGACGCGGACGAACTGACGGTTGGTTTACAAAAGCGGCGCGACTGCTTCCCATAGGACGACGGGCAAGGCCGTCTCTGCGGGTCGCACGCGTTCGCGCTCGCTCGACTCGAAGCTGTTTTAACACCGGCTCTGCCGGGCGAGAACTCTCCCGCCTCCGACGCGCCCGGCGCGGCCAGAGATAACCGATGCGTCGTATGGGGCAAACACGCGACGCTTCGGCACGAATCTCAGCCGTCCAGCCTCAAAATTATCAAACATCCCGCCCGCCCCGCTTCGTCTCTCAAACCACTTCCGACAAATTTACGGGAGGGGAAAGTTCCAGCCTCTAAAAAGAGCTAATCCGGCCAAACTTCCGAAAAGCAAGGATGAAGGCGGAAGGATGAAGGATGAAGAAGAAGACCATTCAAGTCGCTTGAAAGACTTTCCGCATTCCTCCTTCCTACTTGCTTTTCATTCCGGCACGAAGGCGCGCAGGTTTGGTGCGACCTCGGCGGCGAGGTCGGTGGCGGAGGCGAGCGCCGCCTCCTCGGAGCTGCCGACGGGCACGACGACGCGCACCATCGCGCCGTCGGAACGGCGTCGGTGTACGCTGTCGAAAATCGTGTAGACCTTATCCCAGTATTCGCTCGCTACGGCTCGCCCGCGCCCCGCGTACCAGTAGACGAGCAGTTGCTTGTTGTCGCCGTTCTGGATGATGTAGCGGTTGGCCTCGAACTCTTCGCCTCCGCCTGCGGGAGTGATGCGGACGGTGGCCGGTTCGGTCAGAGTCCAGCCGGAGCCGGGCAGACAGTTGAGCGGGCTATGATAGGTTGAGCCGCTACGCTGCGTGGCGTAGTAGCCGACGTAGAAATTGGCCGTGCGCCCTTCGCGCGTCGTGTAGTCGCGCATGACGTAATCGTCGGCATGGAGGACGGCTTCGGTCGCCGCGTCGAAGCGCACGTCGGAGCCGCGCTGCCTCCACGAGCCGACCTCCGAGGGAAACTCTCTGAGCGCGCGACGCTCGACGCGCGCTTCGCCCGCGCGCTCCCATGCATGGATGAGCGTTCCGCCCAGAAGGAGGAAGGCCACGAGCATCCAGAAATGTCTCTGCTCTCTCTTCATCGCTCGCTCTCGTCAGGAAACGTCCGTGCCGCTGATGGGCACGGCGGTCGAAGGCGTGTTGCCGATAGTGCGCGCCTCGGCGCTAGCGCTCGCCGTCGCAGCAGCCGGAGCGGCGCTTCCCTGCGTCTGCCTTTCAGCCGCGCTCTCAAACGTCGCAGGACTTTTCTCTCCGCCGCGACGACCGCCTCGGCCTCCATCTTTTCCCGACACCGCGCGGTCGAGCAGCCAGCCGACGGCAAACAGTAGCAGAAAAGCGGCGACGTAGACCACCCAGCCGGAGAAGGAATGGAAGAAGCCGTCGGCCACTTCTGTCCCGTAGTAGCGTGCGAGAATGCCCGTGCCGCTCACGCGCGCGGCGTTGGTGACGATGGCGATGGGCACGGCGGCGACGACGATAATCAAAGCCCGCCAGAGCCCCCAGCGCGCGGGAGACCAGCGCCCCCGGCTCGCCCCATCTGCATTGCCCGCGTCCATGTTCGTCTTATCGCCGCCGACGCCCGGCGTCGTGAAATACGCGAAGACGACGGCCAGCGTGACGAGCGTCATCAAGGAGCGGATGCCGCTACAGGCTTCGACCACTTCGAGCTTCTTCGTGACGTGCGAGTTCAGAGGCATCAACTCGATGACATTGCCGTCGCGCAGCACGGGAATATCGAACTGCCGCATCGCCCACACCGCGCAGCGCGAGGCGAAGAGCTGCAAAGGAAACGCCACCTTGTTGAAGATGATGGCGGGAATCGGAATCGCCAGGGCAAGCAGAAGCAGCGGCACGAAGAGCATCTTCAGCAGCCGGAAGCCCCTGAAATAGACCGCCACTCCGGCCAGCATCAGCAGAAGCGACGAACGCTGCACGAAAAGCTCCGCGCCCGCCGTCCCTGCCCAGAGCATGAAGAGCGCGCAGGCTATCATCAATGCGCCCCACACGACCGACGGGTGCGACTGCATCTGCGAGAGGCGCTCGCGCTCAGTCCAGATGATGTAGCCGATGATGAAGGGGATGAGCAGGCCGTGAGAGTAGTTCGGGTCGTCCCACCAGAAGCGCCCGAGCTTGAGGAGCACGCCCGCGTAGACGAAAGCAATCGCGGCGGCGACGAGCAGAGGCTTCCAGAGATTTCGGGGAACAGTTTGAAGCATGTGGCTTGACCGTCAAGTCTTACGGGCGACGTTCGTGGGAAGGCGGCGGCACTTGTCCTGTAAAGTTTCGGAAACGCGCGCCCCTTTTGCTCTCTCTAACCGTTCGAGCAGTCAGGCGGGGCTCGCGCCGTTTTTTAGATTAACGCAAAGCCCCTCCGGCGAGCAACATTAAAAGCCCCCGAAGCTCTTCAGGCAGCAGTCGCGCTTCTCTGACATGAGCCGCGCCTATCCGACTCGCGCGAGCATTCGACGGCTCTTGCGCCCTGCTCTCGCCCTCCCGTGTCCGGAGCGCACGTTGACGGTTCCGTCTCAGCGCACATTGACGTTGACGGTGTTGCCGCGCCGTCCGCCGACGGTGACGACAAGCTCGACGCTGCCCGCGCCGCGAAGCTCCGGCACGATGCGGACGGTCAACTGGTCGAGCCCCGGCAGAGTCTCCTGCGCTCCCGCGTACTCGACCGGCAGCATGAACGTGCGCCCGTCTCTCATGCGCGCCTCGACCGTGACGGACTCGGCCACGTTCGCCAGTCGCGCGCCGTTCGGAAGCAGCACGTCGTTACTGGTGTCGCTGTTGGCGGCTGAACGGACGCCTGTAGCGAAGAGCATGAGGCGCGTCTGGCGTTGGGCGGTGAGAAGACTTTCGGTCGTCGCGTCTGTCATTCCGGCGAGGTAAGTGGCGGCGTTGAGGACGATGGCCTCGCCCGTGCCGCCGCCGCTCAGGGTGAAGATGCCGGGCGCGACCGGCGCAATGTTAATCGTGCCGCGCGAGACGTAGCCCTGCTCGGAGGTGACGATGATTTCGGTCTCTCCGGCGGGGAGTCCGGCGGGGACGTTGAAGGCGATGCGCGAAGGCGAGACCGAGACGAGCATCGCCGCCCGACCGCCGACGCTGACGCTTGCGCCCGCCAGCTCGAAGGGCAGCGAACCATCCGCGATGCGCTTCGCATAAACCTCCTGCGATGCCAGAGGACTCTGCGAGGCGTCGCCGGAAATCGTGCCGAGGCTGGAAGGTGAAAGAACGGGCGTGAGCGTCGCGCTTGAGCGCGTGTCGGCCGCGCCGATGACGGGCGTCTCGGCCACGAACGCGGGCGCAAACATGCCTGACGACTGGCTCATCAGCGCGTTGGCCTGACTGAGACGCACCGCCGCGATGTGCAGACGACTCTGCACGGCGGCGGGCGACGATTGCGTGGCGGCTAAGGCCGCAGCAGCTCGCGCGAAGTAGAGGGCGGCCAGAAGGTTTCGCTCTATCTGGTCGGCAGAGGCATACTTCGCCGCTTCGAGCATGAAGGCGGCGTGCGCCTGTTCTATCTGCACGACGAGCGCGCCCGCGTGAGTGCTGGTTGCGCCGGGCGTGGAGGCGAGCGTCGTGGCGGTGGCGAGCGCGCCGGAGACGAGCGAGGCGGCAGAGCCGGTCGGCATGGACGACGGCGCAGGCGGAAGTGCTAAGCCGTTGACGGTGACGTGGTCGAAGGTGACGGCGCAGAGGTGCGAGTTGTCGTGGCTCGTCACGGCGAGACCGATGTAGACGTTTCTCGCCATGCCGACCGAGTCTGTCCCGACGAGCTGCCAGTTCACGCCGTCGGCGGAGAGGTATCCGCTGAAGCTGTCGCCGCGACGCACGAGCTTCACCCAGTAGGGCGCGCGAAATGCGCCGCCCCAGGTGTAGGCCGTGTCGTCTTCGACGATGCGCCGGCGCAGGAACTCCGTGCCCGAAGCGTCCGTCACGTTCATCATCGCGTGGCGCGAGCTTGAAGTGAGATTCTCTCTCACCATCACGCCCGCCTTGGCCGAAGAGTTGACCTTCTGCATCGAAGCGACGCGCGCCACTATCTCGCCGTCGCCGTCGAGCGTGCGATAGACGAAATGAAAGCCGTCGTGGCGCGTGGAGATGTCCATGCCCGAGCCGTTGACGGTCATTACGCCGCCCTCGAATCTGCCCGAGCCTGCGAGCGCCGTGTTGCCGATGTCGCGCTCGTCCCAGTAGAGGGGCAGGTTGGGATTGGTCGGGGGCGTAGGCTGCGGCGTCGGTGTCGGCGTGGCTTTGGGAGTCGGAGCGGGCGTGGGCGAGGGAGGCGGGGGAGTGGTGCTCGCCATCGTCGCTTCGAGCGTGTCGATGTCGCAGCCGAGGTCGCGCCCGTCGGTGCCCCGGCCTCTGTAGGGGCTGTCGGCTCTCAGACGATAGTTGCCGCCGCCGTAGTCGGCGAAGATTTCCTGCGCGCCGCTCGTGGAGAAGAAATTGCCGAGAGGATAACGACCCGAAACGGTCGTATCGACCGAGCCGCCGAAGAGCAGGTTGCCTTCGTAGACCCAATCCGCGCCCCAGGAGTTAAACGCCCAGACGCCTTCGGTCGTGATGTTCTCCAAGCCCCATCCCATCATGCCGCGCATGAAGAGATTATTGCGCACGGAGAGCCCACGATGGTCGTTGTAGTTGTCGTCTCCGAGGCGCGTCACCTTGTTGCTGGCATCGACGACCGTGTTGTGCTCGATGGTCACGTCGTCGGCGTCGATGGTCGTCCCGACGAAGCATCCTTCCATCGTCACGGGCGCATACTTTTCGCGGTTGAGGTCGTAGGCGAGATTGTTGACGATTTGGACGCGTCGAGTGCCCTGGCTGATGTTCTCTTTTCCAAGCTGAATAGCCGTGCCCACGCGCCGGATGATGTTATGACGCACGACCACGTCCTGACAGGCTGACCACGGAGCGCGCCCGTACTGCGTCGTTCCCTTCAGCAACAGCGCGACGCCGGTCTGCTCGTCCTTCCAACTGTTCTCAAACAAATTCCCTTCTATCAATACCCTCTGCCCGTTCTTTATCTCCAACAGATTCTTCACTACCCACTGCCGCCCGTCATAACTCTCGTGCCCTTCCCTCCACCTCCACGGCTTCATTACGTGGTTTCTTCTGATGACTATGTCCGACGGTATCAATCCTTCTATCCGAGGGTCGTCTCCCCCGAACATCACATTCTCTCCGGCTGCTTCCAGATAGTTGTTCTCGACGAGATAAGGGCCAGGCCCCCACGCTCCCCACACCGCTTGAGAGTCCTGCCAGGGATGATGAATCTCTGAAACATAGGAGTTAATCAGAGCCATCTCTCGACCGTTGAAGCAGACGCCTCTGGTTTGCTGGCTGTCGGAGAAGCCGTGAACATAGACTCTATCGAGGATAATGTGATGAGGCATCTGTTCGACTGATGATTCATTGCCTTCGCCGAGCCAGATAAGATTGCGGACATCGGCGGAAGAATCGATGGGTGCGAATTCTATCCCGATGAACCGATAGTGATGTGCGCCCTGTGCGGCGGTGAGCGACTTGAGCCCGTCGCCCGGAGAGAGGAGCTTCGGCATCAAAGCGGCGTGCTCCGGCCTCACTCTCGCGCCCTCCGGCGGAAGGCTCGCCCAGTTGGAAGACCTCACGACTATCCAGCCCGACCCGCCCTTGTTCGGCAGTGAGAACATCCCGACGTAAGACGCGCCCGCCTGTAGCTCTATGATGTCGCCGTACTGAGCTTCGTTGAGAGCCGCCTGAAAGTCGCCGCCCGCAGGCACGCTGATGACCCGACCCGTCATGCTCGGCATCGACGTGTCGATGTAGGCGCGCGGCATCTCCGGCAGAGCGGCCTCGGCGCGGGTTGCGCGTTGCTCTGCGAAGAGGACGAGGAGGAAAACGAGGAGGAGGAAGGAGAAGTGAAAAACTTTTGAAAGTGGAGAGCGAGAAAAACGCTGCGAAGAACTCCACAGACGCGTGGCGATCATGTACGAACCTCACTTCGGCAACCGGACGATCTCAAAGCAACTGCGGTCTTGAGACTCCTGGCTTTGCGGACCCGCATCGCTGCGGGGGTGCCTTTTAATCGGTGATGTTTTAAACGCTCATCGGCGAGCGTTCGGGAAGCGGGGCGTGATGGACGGCGAGAGGATTACGCCGAGCTTTCGAGTGAGGTCGGGCACGCAATGAGACGTACCTTCGCCCCGGTCTGCTCGTCGAGACTTCAGACAATGGCGCTGAAAGCTTGTGTGTTGGAATGTAAGCTGAAGGATTGGAAGGAAGCTTTGAACCTGCGCGTGCCAGGGCTGGCGCGTGCGTCAGTGGTTCGAGCAGTAACTCCCTGAGCCTGCGGGTGCGAAGCTCTCGAACGCTGTCGGCTCTCGGTTGGATGAGGAGCCATCCGAGACCGTTTCAACTGTTGTGCGTTCTCAAAAACTTCGCTGGCTTTTGGAATTAAGGCTTTCTTCTATCACCTTCGGCAACCAGACAATCTCTCTCGAATGTAGCTTCCAAAGAGACTCACGGCTTTGCGCCCCTGCCTCGCGGCAGGTTTGCCCTTATCGGGTGTAATCATCGCCCTGCTAAAGAACATGTCCGAGTGCTCATTCAAGAGCGACACGAGACATTTACATTTCTACAGAATTCCCGATTGTTAGTCAATAACTATTTCCCGCGCGCGACAAAGGCTGGATTCGACAGGATTTGCGCCTCTCCTGAAGCGTCGCGCGGCACGCGCGGCGCATATCTCGAATTAACTGAAAGCTTCTTTCGATTGAAACTTTTATTCTTGACTGGCATTGGCCGCTAGGCCAAGATGCCTGTAGCAGTTGTCTCCCTGGCCTGAGACACTGAAGATGTAAACGCGCCCTTCGCTTCGATTTCCGTTCTCGTTATAAGAATCGTCAGATTATGCTAAAGCCTCTTTCACAGACAGCCTTGCCCGCTCGCCTGTTGTCAGCCACGTTCTTCCTTATCATCCTCGTCTTCTCCTTCGCCGAGGCGCGCGCCGACAGCCTCGTCGTCCTCGACGGCTCTTTCAAAATCACCAGCACCATGCTCAATCCTGTCTTCGATTTTTCCGGCCAGGGAGTGAGCGTGAGTAATGCCGCGAGCCCCGGCAGTACGGGAGTAGTCGATGCGCGCTGCGCCGCGTGTCCGGCGGGCTCCGCCGTCAGTCTCTTCAGCCGCCACGCGGGCACGCTCGGCGCAGGCCCGGCCACGATTGGCGGCGTCTCTTACAACCAGCTTTTCTACGCGGGCATCCTTGAGTTTCGCGGCACAGTCGTCGTCCCCGACTCCAACGCGCCGACGCTCACCCTCGTCGCGCCCTTCACCTTCACAGGCATGCTACAGGCTTGCTCGACCAACCCCTTCCTCAACGGCTGCGACGGCGGCGCGCAGGTCTTAAGCACCACGCTCAGCGGGCAGGGCTGGGCTGTCCTTGAGCTTGTCTCGACGCAGGGCGCAGGTCTCTACGACTTCAGAAGCATCACCTACAACTTCGGCTCCCAACCCGTCCCCGAACCCGCCACACTCCTCCTGCTCGGCACAGGTCTGGCCGGAGTCGCCGCGCGCTATCGCAGGCGACTAAAGAAATGATGAATTAGGAATGCGGAATGATGAATGAAAGGCAAGTTCTCTTTCATTCATCATTCCGCATTCCTAATTCATCGTTTGCCTTTTTATGGAGTTACTCTTCTCGGTCGCTGAGCCGGCGCGGGCGGCGGTGCGGGCGCGGGCGTTTGCGTGGAGGTGAGGCCGCTCATGGCTGCTTCGAGGGCGTCGATGTCGCAGCCGGGGTCGCGCCCGTTGTCGGCGCGGCGTTTGAAGGGGCTGTTCGGGGCGAGACGATAGTTGCCGCGAGCGTAATCGACGAAGCCCACGTCCGACGCCGCGCCGACGAAGAAGTTGCCGGGCGGATATTTCTTCGAGACCGCGTCTACGTCCATAACGCCGAACATGACGTTGCGCTCGTAGACGTACTTTCTATCTATCGACGGGTCTGGATAGGCGCGATAGCCGCGTCCGTTCGGGTCGTTGACGGGATGATAGTAAGGATTGTATTGCGGGTCGATGTGGCCTCTGAAGGCGTTGATGCCTTCGTAGACCGAAACGTCGCGCCCCCAGCCGTTGCCGCCGCGCATCCAGATGTTGTTTCGTATGTAGAGCCCTCGACGCGCGGGCGCGCGGTCGTTGCCAATGCGCGCGGTCTGCTGGTCAACCTCTGCTACCGTGTTGTGCTCGACCGTCACCTCGTCGGCCTCGATGCTCGTGCTGATGAAATAGCCTTCCGCGACGCCGCCCCCGTACTTAGCGCGGCTAATGTCTGCGGCGAGATTGTTGATGATTTGGATACGCCTGTTGCCCGCCGTCTGCGTGCCGCTATCTCCTATCTGGATGGCGCTCCCGACGTGACGAAAGATGTTATGACGCACGACCACGTCCTGACAGGCTGACCACGGAGCGCGCCCGTGCTGATTCGTCGCTTTGAGCAGGACGGCGACGCCGGTCTGCTCGTCCTTCCAACTGTTCTCAAATAAATTCCCTTCTATCAATACCCTCTGCCCGTTCTTTATCTCCAACAGATTCTTCACTACCCACTGCCGCCCGTCGAAGCTCTCGTGCCCCTCTCTCCACCTCCACGGCTTCGTCATCTGATTCCGCCTGATTACTATGTCCGACGGTATCAATCCTTCTATCCGAGGGTCGTCTCCCCCGAACATCACATTCTCTCCTGCCGCTTCCAGATAGTTGTTCTCTATCAGATAGGGGCCTGGCCCCCATGCTCCCCACACCGCTTGAGAGTCCTGCCAGGGATGATGAATCTCTGAGACATGAGAGTTGATGAGAGCCATCTCACGACCGTTGAAGCAGACGCCTCTGGTTTGCTGGCTGTCGACGAAGCCGTGAACATAGACTCTGTCGAGGATGATGTGATGAGGCATCTGTTCGACTGATGATTCATTGCCTTCGCCGAGCCAGATAAGATTGCGGACATCGGCGGAAGAATCGACGGGTGCGAATTCTATCCCGACGAACCGGTAATGATGTGCGCGAGGCTCGGCCTGTAAAGCTTTGGTGGCTTTGCCGGGCGCGACGAGCTTGGGCATAAGCGGCGCGTGCGAGGGCGTGATGCGTTGGCCTGCGCCGGGCAGCCTGTCTTCGGCTGAGGAACGAATCGTAATCCAGTCGGCGTCCGTGCCCGTGCCCTGTTTGAAGGGCAGAGTGAAGGGGCCTGTGTAGGTTGCGCCCGCTTCGAGAATGATGGTGTCGCCGGGCTGCGCCTCGGCGAGCGCCCTCTGAAAATCGCCGCGCGCTCCGACTCTTTTCGTGCGCGAAGATGCGTCGCTCTCCGCGCGGGGCGCTGTTCTTCCACGACTGCCCCGTCGCTGCGTCAGAGCGAACGTCAGGCCAGCCGCCAGGACGAGCGTCGCCAGGAGTGTCACAGACAGAGTCTTCATCCGACCTCACGGGCGTAGCGCAGCCGGTAGTAAGCGAGCTTCGCGTATTCGCCGCCGACGCTTCGCCACCCGCTCGCGCCGAGCCACCACTTAGCGCACGCGCCCGCCTGTTCCGGCGGCGCGTCGATACCGACCGCGATATTGCTTCCTCGAAAAACGCGGCGCAGAGTCCAGAGCGCGCGGCGCGTATGGAAGGGCGAGGTCACGACCAGAAGCGAGCGTGTTCCGCGCTGCTCCGCGAGACGACGCGCCTGCCGAGCCTCTTCAAACGTGCTCGAAACAACCTCCGGCCAAACCTCTATGCTCTCTTCGGGCACGCCCGCCCTCAGAAGCTCTTCCCTCGCGCGTTCGTAGAAGAAGGGGTTGCGCTGCTCGGCGCTCGACCAGCCGCCGCGCAATCCGTCGTTCGTCAAAACAATCTTCGGCGCGCGTCCCTCACGAAAAAGTCGCGCCGCCCACTCAGCACGCTCGCGGTAATCAGCCGCCCCGCTCAACACGAGCAGCGCGTCGGCTCGCTCGGGCGGGGCACGCACGACCAACCAGCAAGCAGCCATCCAGGCGACCAACGGCCAGAGTGCGAGCGATACCAATACCGGTATAAAGATGCGCCGCAAGCGCGACCTTCGCTCTTCACCAGCAGATGCCGTCATACTGAGCGTCGCTCGTTCGCCCATCAAAGAGACGGACGAGGTCAATCACCTTCTGGTCACTTCTGAGCCTTCCCTCGACGGCGCGAAACTCTTCGGCCTTGTTGCCGATGATGACGACCTCCGAGCTTTCCAGCACTTCGTCGATGCTGGCGCGCATCAGTTGAGAGATGTGCGGTATCTCTCGCTCGATGTACTCCTTGTTTGCGCCGAAGAGGCGCGCGAGCGAAACGTCGCGGTCGTAGATTGAAAGCTGGATGCCTTTGCCGATGAGCGTCTCGATTAAAGCGACCATCGGCGATTCGCGTAAATCATCCGTGCCCGCCTTGAAGCTGAAGCCGAGCACGCCGACCCGTTTGCTGCCCGTGCTGAGAACCATCTCGACGGCGCGCTCAATCTGCCGACGGTTGCTCGGCAGAATAGACGACAGAAGCGGTACTTCCACGTCTAACTCCTTCGCCTTGTAGACGACGGCTCTCAAGTCCTTCGGCAGACACGAGCCGCCGAAGGCGAAGCCCGGCTTGAGGTAATAAGGCGACAGGTTGAGCTTCGTGTCCTGGCAGAAGACGCTCATCACTTCATGGCTGTCGATGCCGAGCCCTTTGCAGATGTTTCCAATCTCGTTGGCGAAGCCGACCTTCAGGGCATGGAAGCAGTTGCAGGCATACTTGACCATCTCGGCGGCCTTGACACTCGTCACCAGCAGCGGCGCGTCGATGTTCTTGTAGAGACGACGGACGCTGGCCGCCGTGTCTTCGTCGTCCGCGCCGATGAGCGTGAAGGGCGGCGCGTAGAAATCCTTGAGCGACGTTCCTTCGCGCAAGAATTCAGGGTTGATGCAGACGCCGAAGTCGCGCCCGGCCTTGAGCCCCGAATAGACTTCGAGCGTCGGGGTGACGACCGACTCAATCGTGCCCGGCAGCATCGTGCTGCGAATGACGACGGTGTGGCGCGTGCGTTTGGCTTCGAGCGCGGCGGCGATTTCCTGGCAGACGCGCTTGACGTAGGTCAGGTCGAGGCTGCCGTTCGAGTGGCTAGGCGTGCCGACGCAAATCAGAGAGAGTTCCGTCTCGCGGACAGCCTCCGCCGAATCGGTCGTCGCGCGCAGGCGCTTGGCTCCGACCATCTCGGCTATCAACTCTCCGATGCCTGCCTCGACAATCGGGCTCTTGCCGTCGTTGATGATGCCGACCTTCGTCGCGTTGACATCGACGCCGACGACTTCGTGCCCCTCCCTTGCGAAGCAGGCCGCCGACACGCACCCGACGTAGCCCAAACCAAAAACGCTCAGCTTCATTCAAAAGACTCCCTCTGTTTTGATAACGCCCGCGCGCTCCGGCGTCGCTCCGAGCGCAGCAGCCCCGTTAGAAAGCTTCCGCCCCAGACGAAATGAATCGTGAAGAAAACCAACGGTAAGACGAAGAGCAAACGCGCGTCTCCGCTCTTTCGCGCAAGCTGCGCCGCGCAGACGAGCGCCAGCGCCAGATAAGCGCCCATTTCAAGCGTCAGCAGCGCCCACGCGACAGGCCAAAAGAAGCCGACCGCGCCGAGCACGAACATCGACGCGACGAACACAGGCGCGACCAGATGCCGCCATCTCGCCGAGCGCGGATGCAGCTTGAGCATCTGCGCCTTCCAGTTGCCGTAGCGCGCGTACTGCGCGGCGAGGTCTCGAAGAGTCGCCCGCGCGAAGTAGTCGCAATGCTCCGAGGTGTCGAGCACGACGCGCCCGCCGCCCATCCGCACGCGGTAGTTGAAATCGTAATCCTCGTTCGCCAGCAAATCCTCGTTGAAGCCGCTGAGCCTCTGCCAAAGCTCCTTTCGGAAAGAGCCGAACGGCACGGTATCGACCGACTGCTCCGTCGCGCTCGTCGTATCGCTCAGGCGATACTTCGCGTCGCCGATGCCGAACGGATGTGCCACCGCCAGCGCGATGGCGCGCGCCACGAGACTCTCCGCGCCGGGGCGAATACGCCAGGGCATCCCGACTACCGAAGCCTCGCCGCGCCGAAGGACTTCCACGCAGCGACGCACGTAGCCGCCGGAGGCAACGGAATGCGCGTCCATCCGCACGACGATGTCGCCGCGCGCGGCTTCGATGCCGAGGTTGAGCGCGGCCGGGATGTTCCGTTCCGCGTTGTCGAGCACGCGCACGCTCGTCTCCGGATGCTCCCGCCTGAAACGCTCGATGCAGGCGCGCGTGCCGTCCTCCGACATGCCATCGACCACGATGATTTCGTAAGCCGCGCTCTCGTACTGCCCCGAAAGGTTCTCCAGCACCTTCTCTATAAAACGCTCTTCGTTGTAGCAGGGAATGACGACGGAGACGAAGGGCAAGGCGGAAGGCGGAACGCGGAACGCGGAATCAGAATCGTTCTTTGTCGTCGGCGGAAGATGGATGAAAGCGTCGTTCGCGGAAGTTGCGCTCTGAGCGGGCGGGAGTTCCTCAAGCTCACAACGCATGTTCTCGACAGGCCGGCTTTCGCCGAGCCCGTTTTCGTCGAGCCTCTTTTCGTTCATCGTTCCGCGTTCAGCGTTCATCGTTTCTTCAGATTGTCGCCCGTGCGTTCTCTTCGAGCGGCGTGGAGGTTTGGTGAGAGAGAGCGCGGCGCGTGCGCGCACGCTCGCAGATGTCCGCGAAGCTTTGGGCGACCTTCGACCAACCGAACTGCTCGCGGACGAGCGTCGCGCCGCGAAGAGCAAGCGCGCGAGCGTAAGGTTCGTCGGTGACGAGCCGGACGATTCTGTCGGCGAAAGCTTCGGGCTCGTCGGCGATGAGCAGCTCCGCGCCGTCCGCGATGGGCAGACCTTCTGCGCCGACGGTGGTCGAGACGATGGGCAGCTCCATCGCCATCGCTTCGTAGATTTTGAGACGCGTCCCGCCGCCGACGCGGATGGGCACGACGTAAGCGGAAGCGCGTTCCATGTACGGGCGCACGTCTTCGACGCGCCCGGTGACGACGATGGACGCATCGCGCTGGCCGAGCGCGACGAGGCTCGCAGAAGGGTTGCGCCCGACGACCGTCAGCGTCACTTGAGGGACTCGCTCTCTGACGCGCGGCAGTACTTCTTCCGTGAAGTAGCGGATGGCATCTTCGTTGGGCAGCCAATCCATCGAGCCCGTGAAGACGAGGTTGAAGGGGTCGCGCGTCTCGCGCCCGTGCGGGCGGAAGTATTCCGTATCGACGCCGGTCGGCACGTCTTCCACCTTCTCGACGCCGTACTCGCGCCGCATCGTCTCGCAGTCTTCGCGCGAGACGGCGACGACGCCGTCAAACCTCCGGCACGCCGCGCGCTCGTAGGCGCGCGATTTCAACCATTGCCCGTAGAGATACGCCTTCTTCAGAGGGTGCTTCTGCACTTCGTAGTGGCGCTGCCAAATCATCGCCTCGACGTTGTGTTGAAAGAGCACGCTCGCGCAATTGAGCTGCGGCGGCACGTTGATGCTCGGTTGCAGGAAATCGCAGACCAGCACGTCGAACGTCTCGCGCGCCGTCAGCCGCGAAATCTCGCGCCGCATCCCCGCCGACTCGTACTTCTTCATAAAATAGGGCAGCCGCGAGACCAGATTCGTCGCCAGCTCGACGTAAAAACCGGGCGTGAACTTAGGACGCGTCCGGTGCGGCACGGTGATTAGCTCGTGGCAATACTCGACGGCGCGCTCGCGCGCATCCTCACTGCCGGAGCCGTCGTCGAGCGTCAGGTACGTCACGTGATGCTCGCGCCTTAGCTCCTTCAGCATGTTGTAAGTGCGAATCTTGCCGCCCTTATCTACCGGGTGCAGCAGTTCCGTCTTGAGCCAGAGAATATGCATAGGCAACAATTGGGGGATGGGGGTCAGGGGTCGGGGGTTGGGGTTTGAGTTTCAAGTTTCGAGTTTCAAGTTCAGGTCTCAGGTTTTTAGGTTTCAAGTTTCAGATGTTTGGTTTCAAGCTTCAGGTCGAGGGGCTTCGGGACTTGTTTTTCCCCAACCCCCAACCCCTAACCCCCATCCCCTTCTCTTATCTCCCCACCCCTACTTCCATCGCGCCGGTTTCGGCGTGGTGCGCGAGGTCGGGTTGTTCGGCGTCGATGAAGCGGCGCATCCACATCTCGAAGTTGACGAGCGCCCAGAGACGTTCGGAGTGATTCTCTCCGGCCTGATGGCGCGCGACGAGGCGTTGGATGAAATCGGGACGGAAGAGACCGCGCGCGGCGGCGCGCTCGCCGAGGACGTATTCGTCGATGAGGTGTCGGAACTCCCCGCGAAACCACGCGCCGACGGGGACGGGAAAGCCCATCTTCGGGCGCGTCAGAATCTCCGGGGGCAGCACGCCCTTCATGCTCTCGCGCAGGATGTACTTCGTCGTCCAGCCTCGCCTGAGCTTGAGCCTGAGCGGCAGGCGCGCCGTGAACTCGACGAGCTTATGGTCGAGGAAGGGCACGCGGCTCTCGATCGAGGCGGCCATGCTCATCTGGTCTTGCTTCATCAAAAGCTCGTGCAGGTAGGTCTTCACGTCGGCGTAGAGCATTCGATTGAGCGTCGAGGGCGAATCGGCGCGCTCGTAGTGGCCGCGCATGACGGCGTAAGGGTCTATCACGCCGACGCGCTCTCTCGTCTCGGGCGTGAGCAAATCATTCTGCATCGCGCGAGAGAAGACGGAGAAGTTGTCGAAGTAGAGCGCTTCGAGCGTCGGCTCAAGCATGAGGAAGGTGCGCTGAAGTTTCTGCCGCGCCTTCGAGGCGACAGGCAAAGCTTCGATGCGTCCGCGCACGAGACGACGCAGCGAGGCGGGCGCGAGCGAGTGATACTTCGCGCCGAACGAGAGCAGGTGCAAAGTCTTTCGATAACGCTCGTAGCCGGCGAGCATCTCGTCGCTGCCTTCGCCCGTGAGCACTACCTTGACGTGGCGCGAGGCGAGATGCGAGACGAAGTAGAGCGCGACGCTGCTGGGATGCGCGAGCGGCTCGTCTTCGTGCCAGACGAGCGAGGGCAGGGCGTCGAAGAACTGGCCGGGACTGACGACGATTTCGTGATGGTCTGTTTTGAAGCGGCGGGCGACGAGGCGCGCGTACTCAAGCTCGTTGGCCTCGCGCTCGGCGAAGGCGACGGAGAAGGTCTTGATGGGCTCGTCCACCATCCGGCTCATCACGGCGGCGATGGCCGAAGAGTCGATGCCGCCGGAGAGAAACATGCCGAGCGGCACGTCGGCCATCAGTCGTAGCCGCACGGAAGTTTCAAACAGCTCGCGCCACTCTTCTATCAGGTCGCGGTCGCTGCGACTATCCAAGTCGCCGTCTGCTTCAGCCGCGAAAGACAAGTCCCAGTATTTTTGGATGCGAAGGTGGCCGTCGCGCCAGAGCATCGTGTGGCCGGGCATCAGGCGGCGGACGCCCCGGAAGAGCGTCTCTTCGCCGGAGGTGGCGTGGTTGGCGAGATAGTCGGGCAGCGCCTCGTAGTTAAGCTCGGCGCGGACGGCGCGCGCTTCGAGAAGCGATTTAATCTCGGAGGCGAAATAGAGCGAGCCGTCGGCGTCGTGCACGTAGTAGAGCGGTTTGACGCCGAGACGGTCGCGGGCGATGAAAAGCTCGCGCCGGCGCGCGTCCCAGATGGCGAAGGCGAACATGCCGCGCAGGTGTTCGACGCAAGCCTCTCGGTGTTCTTCGTAGAGATGCAGAATAGTTTCGGTGTCGCAATGCGTGCGGTAGCGGTGGCCGCGCGCTTCGAGCGACTGGCGGAAGTCCGCGTGGTTATAAATCTCGCCGTTGTAGACGATGTGAAGCGTGTCGTCCTCGTTGGTCATCGGCTGGTGGCCGGAGGCGACATCGACGATGCTCAGACGCCTGTGTCCGAGCCCGACGCGCGCCTCGACGAAGAGCCCTTCGTCGTCCGGGCCTCGATGCGTTATCACGTCGCGCATGCGTTCGAGCGCGTCCACATCCAGACGCTCGCGCGAACGACTCGACAAAGCTATGCCGTTAATCCCGCACATAAATCTCTTCTCTCGCTCCCTCGCTCAAGTCCGAGCCGCGCGACGCGACCCCCGTGTCGAGCCGCACCTCCGCCAACTCGAACGCCCCGCCAGCGCCGACTTTAAACTCGACGCTCGACGCCGCGCCTATCTCAAACTCCTGACCGCCGACGACCACGCGCCGCGCGCCGCCAGCATCGACCGTGAACCCGGCGCGCGCGTCCGTTTCGACTAACAGCCGTTCGCCGACGCGACGCGCCGATGCGTAGCCGACGCGCCCCTTCGCGCGGAATATCTCCCGCCGACGAAAAACAAGATAGCTCCCGTCCAACAGTATCCACTCTGCGGGCGCGCTCTCGTCGTCGCTGCCGGATGCGAAGCGCAGCCAAGCCCATTCGGAATCGGTCGTACACTCCGTCGTCTGCACACGTGCGCCCGCCGTCTCGCGCGACGCCGGAGCTTTCAACAGCAGAAGGTCGTCAGACGTTCCAAGCTCAATCGTGAAGGCGTGGCCGCACGTCGCTTCTACTTCGCCGACGCGAGCGCGTTTCCTTTGTGCGTCGCCCTCGGGGATGAGGAAGGTATAGAACTCCTGCTCGCCGCGACCGCTCGCGCTGTAGATGGCGACGGGCGCAAGACTCCGCTCGGCGTAAGCGCGTGAGACCCAAGCCTGCTCCGTTCGCCAATCACCCGCGAGGCCGTTTGCGCCGAACGTCTGGAGCGTGAGGCCGGGCGAGCCGCCGACGCGCACGGCTTCGGCGTTCTCGCCCGTCCCGCTCTCAAGTGAAAGCTCTGCGCCGGGCGCGAGATGAAAGTATAGCTCGTAGGCGTGCTCGCCTTCGGCCTCGACGCGGTCGTGCAGGACGACGTAGTCGTCGCGGAGAAAGAGAACTTTGCGCGTGTGGGTGGCCTTCTGCGGCGGGGGGAAACGCTCGTAGCCGTCGTGCGAGCCTTCAAAATAGGAGAAGCGCTCGCAGGTCGTCCAACGCCGAGCGCTTGAGCGCGCCGCCGACGCCCACGCGAACGCGCCGCCGGGCACGGATGAAGATTCGCCGTCGATGACGAGCGTGTTGTGTGCCTGAGAGCTGCGAAAGTAGTCGCGCAAGGCCGCGTCGCCCGTGTAAGTGTAGGTGCCGGAATCGACGATGAGCGTGCGCCCGCGCGCGGCGAAGTTGAAGGAGAGAGCGTCGGCGTGCGCGTGGGCTGCGCTCGCGCCGTCGCCGTGCGCCCCGGAGTCGATGAGAAGGTAGCTGGCGTCGCTCGTCCAACCGTCGCGCATGGTGTAGAAGCCGCCCGCGCGGAAGGCGCGCGAGGGCTCTGACGGTGGTCGAGCTTCGAGCTGGTCGAAGGCGCGCGCGCCCTGTGTGCCTGTGAGCCAGAGGGTTTCTTCGGCGAGCGCAGAGCCCGCGACGAACTTGTAATCGCCGCGCGTGAAGAGAGCAGCGCCGTTTGAGAGCGCGGCGCGAAAATCGTCGGGCGCGCGCTCTTCGAGCATGGAGAGACGCCCGCCGTCGTCGTCGCCGAAGAAGGGGGTCGTGCCGTCGGGACGCGTCAGGTGCATGAGATGGTCGAGCAGGCACTTGAGCTTGAGTTGTACTTCGTCGCCCAGTTGCTCGCCGTTCTCGCGCGCGAGGATGAAAAGATGCGTGTAGAAATCTGTCGTGTAGCGATGGTAGTAGCTCGACTGCTCGAAGTAGACGCCGTCGGGGCGGACGTGCCGGGGAAGCTGTTCGAGCAGAATCTTTTTGCCCGATGCGCGCCATCGCGCGGCGGCGCGCAAGTCCGCGAGGAGCGTGCCGAGATAGAAGAGTCCGAGGGCTTCGCCCGTGAGATGCGTGTTGGGGCTGAAGTAAGTTGAAGGGTAGGTTTCGAGGTGTCGCGCGTGGAGGTATAGAAACTTGAGCGCGCGAAGGAAGAGCTGGGGCGAAAGATGCGTCGAGTGTTTGAAGAAGTGTAGAGCCCAGAGCCAGGAGATTGAGCGAAAGGCAACTTCGAGACTGCTCGCCCAGTTGATGCCGAGCTTGGGCGGGTTAGAGTCCATCCACGCGTCGAGGTGGGCGGCGAAGGTTTCGGCGTAGCGCTCGTCTCCGGTCAGCCAGTAGGCGCGACCGAGCACCATGAAATACTGTTGGCGGTTAAGCTCCCAGATAATCTTCTTGTCGCCCGCGACTGACGGGTCGAGATAGTCGATGCGGCTCCAATGAAGGTGCGGCGCGCGCCGGTTCGAGCGGGGCTCGAAGTGCCAGTCGATGGGCTCGCCGAAGGAGATGTCCGGGAGGCCGAGCAGTTGGAAGCGCCCACGCGTGATGCGTTCGGCGCGTTCGACGAGCGCGCCGAGAGCTTCGACGCCGAAGCGTCGCCGCCACTCTTCGACCGTCTCGCTGCGATTGGCGAACGAAGGGAAAAAACGGGGCGACGTGCGCGTGCGGAAATGTTCGAGCAGGCTTTCGGCTGAAAGGCTCGCGCCGCCCACGCGCGACGCCTCGAACAAGCTGAAGAACTCCGCATCTTCGGGGACACGCCGCGCACTGCCCGCGCGCTCGGCGTAGACGGAGAGCGCCTGCGCGCCGCGCACCTTCAGTTCGTCGAGGCTGCGACCGCGAAGCTTCTTCAGTTTTTTGAGAGTTCCCGCCATCAATCGAAAGTTTCGAGTTTCAGATTTGAAGTTTCAAGCTTGCGCTTAAGGCTCGGAAGCGAAGGGGTGTTGTACCTCGCCCGTCAACGTACTCGCCGCTTCGGCTTCGCCGCGCGCCAGTCCATGATAAAGCCTGAGCCACTCGTCGCGCACCGCGTTCCAGTTATATTTTCGACACTCGCGCCGCGCCGCCTCCGCTATCTTCGAGGCGAGCGCTTCGTCTTCGAGCAGCCCGAGCGCGTTGGCAGCGAGCGCTTCGTGGTTGCCGCAGGGGACGAGCAGGCCGGTCTCGCCGTGTGTGACGATGTAGGGGATGCCGCCCGCTTCGGTGGTGACGACGGGCAGGCCGGAGGCGAACGCCTCGATAATGGAGCCGGGCATGTTGTCGATGTTCGAGGCGTTGAGGAAGATGTCGGCGGCGTCGTAAAGCTCGTGCATCCGCTTCTGCGGCACGCGCCCGAGAAACTGCGTGTTGCGAAGCTCAAGCTCGCGCGCGAGGCTTTCCAGCTCGGCGCGTTGGCTTCCGTCGCCCGCGAGCGTCAGACGCGCTTCGGGAAAACTGCGCTGGATGACGGCGAAGGCGCGCAGCACGCAGGCGACGTTGTAGAGCGGCTCGAAATTCCGGTTCGACAGAAAGACGGGGCGCAGGGGGCGACGCTCGCGGAAGCTGTAGCGTTCAAGCTCGACGATGTTGAAGATTTGGCGCGCGCGCAGGCCGAAGCGCGCGAAGACATCGACCAGATAGCCCGAAGGCACGGCTATCACGTCTGCGAGGCGTATCGTCGGGATGGCCGTTCGCCGCCAGCGTCGCAGGTGCTCTTCGGCCTGTCCGCTTCGATAGTTGAGCACGCTCTTTTTGCCGTAGAGCTTTGCGACGAGAAGGGCGGGCGTCGGCGCGAGCACGAAGGAGAAGTACGACGCGGAGAAGATGTGTATCACGTCGAAGGAGCGCACGCGCCGGAGAAGCGTCGCGCAGTAGAAAAGCTGGTTGACGACGGTGCGCAGGTACTTGACACGCTTGAGCCACTGAAGAGGCGCGGGAAGCGGTGAATCGACGGGTAGGAAGGCCGCTTCAAGCGACGGCTCGCCCTCGAAACATTCGAGCAGACGCGCAAGCTGCACGGCCTGCCCGCCGAGGAATCCGCCGAGCGATGGGCCGACCAGAAGCACGCGCACAGGCTTCCCGGCGCGCGACTCCGCGTGCGCCGCCTCGCTTCCCTGTTGCTTCAAGCTCTGCTCTGTTTGCTCCATCGCTCTTAAGATTCTAACGCTCCGTTAATCCATCTCTTTCAGCTCAACGGCTAACACGTTCCTCGCGCGCCGCGCCGTCGTCGAAACGAACCTGCTCGCGTCTCGGCTGCCCCGACATCGAGCGCCCGCGCGACGCGAGCAGACGCTCGTAGAGTTTCTCGGTTCGCTCAAGCTGCGCTTCGCAGGAAAAGTTTTCGAGGATACGACGCCTGCCCTGCTCGCCCATCCGGCGCGCACGCTCCGGCTCTTCGAGCAAAGAGATGATGCGCGCGGCGAGAGCCTCGTCGTCGCCGACAGAGACGAGGTGCCCCGTCTCGCCTTCGAGGATGGCCTCGCGCGCGCCGCCGACATCCGTCGCGACGACGGGACGCGCAGCCGCCATGTATTCGAGAATCGAGTTCGAGAAGCCTTCGGAGCGAGAGCTTAAGACGCACACGTCCGAGACGGCCAGAAGCTCCGGGACGTGCGCGCAGTGGCCGATGAAAAACGTGTCGCGCTCCAGCCCAAGCTCGCGCGCGAGAGCTTTCAACCCCCCGGTCAACCCACCTTCGCCCGCCAAGACGAAAGCCGCGTCGGGCACTCTCTCGCGGACGCGGCGCGCGGCGCGCAGAAAGGTCGGATGGTCTTTCAAATCGAGCCGGAGGTTGGCGACGATAGTCACGAAGCGTCGGCGTTCATCTGTCGGCAGACCGAAAAGAGCGAGCATTTCATCACGCGACAAACCGGCGCGCGGGGTGAGTCGCTGCATGTCGAGCCCGTTGTAGAGCGTGACGGCTTTCGCGGCGGGCAAGCCCTCGATTCGGACGAGTTGGCGGCGAACCTCTTCGCAGTTGGCGATAACGGCGTGCGCGAGTCTATAAGCGCTGCGCTCGACGAACCTCTGCGCGCGCGAGCGCACAGCCGACTCCCTGCGCGAAGCGATGCGGACGGGCGTGCGCGCCACAGCAGCAGCCGTCATGCCGAAGATGTTCGTGTAGAAATCGTTCGTGTGCAGGATGGAGATATTGAGACGGCGAAGGTCGCGCGCGAGGCGTCGGAGCTGCGTCAGGTAGTTGCGGTCGTAGAAGCTTGTGAGAGGGTAGGAGGGAATCTCGCCCATCTCAAGGCGCTCGGCCTCGGCGCGCAGCACGCCCTCGGCGTGAATCGAAGCCATATGCACGCGAAAGCGCCCGCTCTCCGTGAGCAGACGCGCAAGCTGCACGGCCTGCCGCTCCGAGCCGCCCTGATTAAAACTGTCCACCAGTATGAGAACGCCGTGTTTCAAGAAAACTCCAAAAGCAGAGGTCAGAGGTCAGAGGTCGGAGGTCAGTTAAAAGCCAGAGCATTAGTCTCAGTCCTGTCAGTCTTGTCAGCAAAGCTGTTTTGACTGACCTCTGACCTCTGACCTCCGGCCTCTAAATTTCGATGCCAAAGCTCAAGCATGAAGAGCGACCAGAGTTGTGCGGAGTGGTCGCGTCGGTTGCGCTCGTGTTCGTCGAGCAGAAGACGCACGTAGCCGGGCTCGACGTAGCCGCGCTGCATGGTTCGGGGCTCGGTGAGCGTTTCGCGGATGCGCCCGCGCAGTTGCTGGTTAATCCATTCCTGAATGGGCACGCCGAAGCCGCGCTTGGGTCGGTTGAGAATCTCCGGGGGCACGAGGTCTGAGACGGCGCGCTTGAAGATGTGTTTGGTTTCGAGGCCGCGCATCTTGAAGCGCGCGGGGATGCGTGTGACGAAATCAATCAGACGATGGTCTAAGAGCGGCACGCGCGCTTCCAGAGAGACGGCCATGCTCATGCGGTCAACTTTGGTGAGGATGTCGCCGGGCAAGTAAGTTTTGCTGTCGAGATAGAGCAATCGGTCGAGCGGCTCATTCGTGCGTACGCTCTCGGCGTAGCGGCGAAAGAGAGCCTGCGGGCGCGCGTCGCCGTCGCCGTTTGCGTCGGCGCGCACACGGCGGCGGAAGTCTTCGGTGTAGAGCGAGGGTTTGTTGAGCGTGGTGAAGATGGAGACGCTGTCGATGTAGCGGTCGAGCGGGTCGAGCGCGACGTTGTAGAGGAAGTTTCGCCCGCGCGCGCCGTGCGGCAGACTGCGGCTCAGGGGCTCGACGATGCCGCGACGCAGAGGGGCGGGCAGACGCGCGAACGAACTGCGACGACGGTCTACGACGTAGCGAGTGTAACCCGCGAAAAGCTCGTCGCCGCCGTCGCCCGAGAGCACGACCTTGACGTGCTCGCGCGCGAGCTTCGAGACCATGTAGGTCGGAATCGAAGAGGAATCGGCGAAGGGCTCGTCCAGATGCCACGCCAGCTCGTCTACGACCTGACAGATGTCGGGCGTGACGATGAACTCATGATGGTCTGTGCTGAATCGTTTGGCGGCGATGCGCGCGTACTTCAGCTCGCTGTAGCTGTCTTCGTGAAAGCCGATGGAGAAGGTCTTGACGGGACGGTCGGTAGCGCGAGCCATGAGGCCGACGACGGTGCTCGAATCGACGCCGCCCGAGAGAAACGCGCCGAGCGGCACGTCGGCGACGAGGCGGACTCTGACCGCTTCGTCGAGCAGCGCGCGCAGCTCTTCGAGATAGTCTTCCTCGCGCCGCGCCGAGCTTCCTTCCGTCTCTTCATATTGAAAATCCCAGTAAGACTGAATCGAGACGCGCCCGCCGCGAAACGTCAGGTGCGAGCCGGGCGGAAGCTTGTGCACGTCTCGGAGAATTGAGAGCGGGTCGGGCACGTAGCCGAAGGAGAAGTAGGCGTCGAGGGCTTCAGTGTTTATCTCGCGCCGCACTTCGGGGTGTTCGAGAAGCGATTTCAGCTCGGAGCCGAAGACGAGCGTGCCTTCGGGCGTCAGCGTGTAGTAGAGCGGTTTCTTGCCTGCGCGGTCGCGTGCGACGAAGAGCGTCTCGTCGCGCGCGTCCCAGAGGGCGAAGGCGAACATGCCTCGAAAATGCTCGACGCATCGGGCGCCGTATTCTTCGTAGGCGTGGACGATGGCTTCAGTATCAGAATGTGTGCGGAAGCTGTGTCCGCGCGCTTCGAGCGGAGAGCGCAGCTCGCGGTAGTTGTAAATCTCGCCGTTGAAGACGACGTTGATTTGGCCGTCTTCGTTTGAGATGGGCTGGTTTCCGCCCGCGAGGTCGATGATGGAGAGACGGCGCATGCCGAGCGCGACGCCCTCTGTGAGCATCGTGCCCTGATCGTCGGGGCCTCGATGCGCGATGCTCCGACACATCCGGTCGAGCACTCGTGCGCGCTCTTCGGGCGCGAGCCGCGCCTGTCGGTCGATGAATCCGGCTATGCCACACATGAGTTCAGCTCAACTCTCCTACGGGCTGCAAGACCCGGCCTGTCGCCGCACCGGGCAGACGCTCGGAGCGGACGCTCGCGCCGAGAAAAACTTTCGCCCACGCGTCGAGCGCGACGAGCGTCCAGAGCAGGTCGGCGTGATTGGCCTCGCGCCGGTTGTGCTCCTCTATCAAACGCTCGATGCTCCCGCGCTTCATCACCTGCGAAGCCAGCGAGCTACTGTCGCGCAGGGCTTCGACCCTGTGCGAGAGCGCGCCGCCTCGGCGCAAAAACTGGTCGAGCGGCATCTCGAAGCCGACCTTGCGGCGGTCGATGATTTCGGAAGGCAGCCAGCGCGCGGCCATCTTCTTCAGAAGGCTCTTGCGCTCGCCGCCCGCCAGCTTGACGCTCGCCCTGAGCGCGTTAGCCCACTCGGCGAGATGATGGTCGAGATAAGGGACTCTCACTTCGACCCCCGCCGCCATACTCATCCTGTCCTGACGTTGCAGAAGCGGAGGGAGATACGTGCGCTGGTCGTAGACGAAAAGACCGCTCGTGTCCCCGGCGTTCCGAGGCCAGAGCGAGCGACGCTCGCGCAGGTAATCGCCGGACGCGGGCAGCAGATTTTTCAACTGCTCGTCCTCTAGGAACCGGCTCGCGCGCAGCATGTATTCGGGATGGACGACGCGCTTCAGGGTGGCGAGCTTGCCGATTGAAGGCGCGACGGCGCTCGCCAAAGCGAGGCCGGGCAGGCGTCTGAGGCCGTCTCTTCGCGCCGCAGCCGCGTAGCGCCCGTAGCCGCCGAACATCTCGTCCGCGCCCTCGCCCGAGAGCAGCACGGTGACGCCGACGCACTCTTTCGCTTCACGAAAGATGAGGTGCATCGGCACAGAGTTCGGATGTGTCAGAGGCTCGTCGTTCGCCCACGTCAAAGTGTCCAGCTCGCGCTCTATCTCTTCGGGCGTGACGACGATTTCGTGATGACGCGAGTCAATCTGTCTTGCTACCGCGCGCGCGAACGGGCGCTCGTCGAGCGCGGGGTCTTCAAAGCCGACGCAGAAGGTGTCGATTTGCCGCGCGGCGATACTGGCTGCGACCACCGAGACGAGACTCGAATCCAAGCCTCCGCTCGTGATAGTTCCCAATTCGACATCGCTGACCAGTCGCGCACGCACCGCGTCGGCCAGCAGGTCTCTCCCGCGCTCTATCACTTCTTCCGACAACGCTGTTTCGACGAACTCAACTTCCGGCGTCCAGTAGCGCCGCTCGCGTCGCCTTCCGTCTTCGAGAATCAGCATCGTTCCGGGCGCAACTTCGCGCACGCCCTCGAAGAGCGTCTCTTCACCCGCGATGCTTCTGAAGGCCAGATACTCGGCGAGGCGCGCGTGATTCAGAGCGCGCGGCACGGACTCGTCCGCGAAGAGAGCTTTTATCTCGGAGGCGAAAAGGAGACGCCCGCCCGCGCCCTCGGCGTAGTAGAGCGGCTTGACGCCGAAGCGGTCGCGCACGAGCAGGAAGCGTCGCGCCTCTGAGTCCCACAGCGCGAAGCCGAACATGCCGCGCAGGCGCGCGACGAAATCCAAGCCCCAATGCTCGTAAGCCTGAACGATGACCTCCGTATCGCTCGACGTGTGAAACCTGCGACCCGCCGCCGTCAACTCTCCGCGCAGCTCACGGTAGTTGAAAATCTCTCCGTTGAAGACGACGCCGGTCGTGCCCGCCTCGTTGAACATCGGCTGCCAGCCGCCTTCGAGGTCGATGATGGCGAGGCGACGATGGCCGAGCACCGCGCCGCCGCCGTCCCAGAAGCCGTCGCCGTCGGGGCCCCGATGCTCGATGAGCTGCATCATCCGGCGCACCGTCGCGCGCTCGCGCGCCCCCATCTCTCCGAAACTATGTATGCCGCAGATTCCGCACATAAACTGTTTCCTTCTACAACGCGGACGAGCCTTGTGAGACAGAAGACGACTTGACCGCAGACTCGGATGCAAGCAACAACTCCGGCGACGACGAAGCGGCGGCGCTCACGTCCGAGCGGATGAAGCGATGCTTGCCTGCCGAAGAGAGCGGGATAGCTTCGACCTCTCGAACTTCGAGCGAGACTTCGCCCGGCGCAAGCGCCTCGACCTGTTCGCGCGCCGCGCGGACTGCCCTCGCCCGTTCAGAATCCTTCCCTCCGTCCGGCACGACGAGCAGCGTGATTGAGCCGGGCGCGGTCTGGTGAAACTGAAAATTCCTGATGCCCTCCGTGCCGTACATGAGGTGCGTGAAAAACTCGCCGTGAACCACTCGCCCGCCCGGCAGGATGAAATTGTCGCTGATGCGCGCCACCTTCAGGCTCATCAAAGGGAAGCCGCTTCCGCACTCGCACTCGCCCGCAAGGAGCCCGCCGCAGTCCTCGTTGCGATAGCGGACGAAAGGCATCGTGTAGTTCCAGAGCGACGTGACGAGAAACGGCGCTGCCTCTTCTTCGGACGCTCCTTCAGCATCGCTTTTATCAAGCTCCAGCACGACGAAATCGGCGTTGACGTGCATGCGCCCACGCCTGCATTCGGCGGCGATGTTCTGCACTTCGCTGCTGCCGTAGCAATCGTAGACGTGGCAACCGAAGACGCGCGCGATAACCTCGCGCTGCTGCGGGTAGAGCTTCTCGGCAGTAGTGAAGACGCCTCGAAGCGGTGGAAGCCGTCGCCCCGTCTGCTCGATGTGTTCGGCGAAGCGCGCGATGGTCGAAGCGTAGCCGAGAGCGGCTGTCGGCTTCAAAGTGCGCCAGCGTTTGAGCCAGCGCTCCATCTCGTCCGCGCCGGAATGGAAGGGGTCGAACTGGTACATGCGCCGAAGCTGCTGCCGAAGCTCGAACTCCCAGCGCGACATGCGGTCGAGCCGTTCGTTTCCGCCCCAGAAGAAAGCGACCATCTCGCCGGGTCGCCAGCCCGATTGCTGCATGTTGCGAAAAGTTCCGGCGTCGGAGGCGTCCATGTAGGCGCGTTCACGGTAGAAGGCGAGGGGCACGCCGGTCGAGCCGCCGCTAAAGTGCGGCTGCAAACTCTCGATGGGCACGTCGTCGCGCAGCATCTCGCGCCCGCGCTCGCGGATGATGTCTTTGGTGAGGACGGGCAGCGCGGCGAAGTCTTCGAGCGTGCGAATGTCACGGCTCTGGATGCCGAGCTTTCGGAACAGCTCGCGGTAGTAAGGCACGCGCGCCTCGGCGTGCGCCAGGAGCGCCGAGAGACGCCGCATCTGCCCGGCGCGCACCTCTTCGGGCGAGCGGCGCGGGGCGTCCTCGATTTCGCGCAGCACGTCGAGCGCACGCGAGCCGCGAAGCAGAAGCGCCGTTTTCAGTAGAAGCCCTCCGAACATTTCAGACACTCGCGCCTTTCGTCTGGTAGACGGCCATGAGATACGGCGAGAACCACGCGTTCTCTCCTTCGGGCAGACTCTTCTTCAGGCGTTGCAGCAGGCTGTCGGTGCGCCACATCATCCGCAGGGGCAGCCAGGAGAGTTGATGCTCGCCGCCGACCCAGAAGGCATACTGCCCGCCGGCGTAGCGAGCTTCGACGAGTCGCGCGCCGTTGCGCTCGGCGGCGCGACGCAGGAACCTGAGATTCATAATCTTCGTGTTATGCAGGCGCAGGTTCTCCCGGTCGTAGAGCCAGTGGAGAAGCTTCTGGCCGCGCGCGAAGTTGGGCATCGTGATGACGACGTAGCCGCCGGGTCGTGCCATCTGAAAATGTCGGTCGGCAATCTCGTCTGCGTTCTCGAAGTGCTCGATGAAGCCGAAGGAGGCGACGATGTCGTAGAGCCTTTCGGGCTGCCAGGTGAGAAAATCGGCGCGGTGAATCCTTCCGGTGCGGACGCCTTCGGCGCGCAGAAAATTCTCTATCTCGGCGGGGTCGGCGGCGTAGTCGATGCCGTGCGCTTCGTAGCCGAGACGCGCGCAGAACTCGGCGAGGATGCCGCCGGGCGCGCAGCCGACCTCGAAGAAGCTTTGGCCGGGCGTGCGCGGCAGGTGCTTCGCCACGTCGTCGAACAGCTCGAAGCCCCGACGCGCCGACGCGCCTTCCCACTGCGTCCGCCAGTAGTCCTGCGACGTAAGGGTCGCCGCCTCCTTCTGCTCCATCAGTTCTTCTCGCATCATTCGGTTTCGGTCTCGTCTCTTTCTGACTCTCGCTCGTTCGTCGCTTTGTCGTTTCGGTCGGGTAGCAGCTTACAGTTTGACGGTCGTCGTCTATCGTCTCAACGCTTGAGTGTCACACGCTTGATTGCATCTCCGCGCTCGCCGGAGAGCCCGGCGGGACGCAGAAGGATTTTCAGGAGATGCGCGAGGCGCGCGGGGCGCGCGTAGATAGTCGGGCAGGTGACGAAGGAGAGGCGCGCGGCGGCGGCGGCCAACGCCCGCTCGCCTTGCCCCGCGAGCTTTCTCGAAGTCTCGTACTGCCGGACGCCCGCCGTCCAGCGCCGCTCGACGTAATCGTCCCAATCGAGAAGCGGCGCGAGCCAGAGACGCGCGTGTGTGCGCGCGCTTCGCCTGCTTCTCGCTTCGAGAGCTTCGCCGTAGATGCGCGTGTAGTCGCGCGCCATGCGCCGGAGGCTGAACTGTTCGTGCGCGAAGCGCGCACACGCTTCGCGTCGCTCGCGCATCGCTTCTCGGTCGCCGAGCGTGTCGAGCAGAAGTTTTGCGAGTTGGTCGGCTTCCAGTCCGAAAGGATAGAGCAGGCCGCCGTGTTCCGGCCTGACTACTTCATTGACGCCGCGCACGTCCGAGCCGACGACGGGACAGCCGCAAGCCTGCGCTTCGATGAGAGCCATCGGCAGACCTTCGCGCACCGATGTCGAAAGCACACAGCCGCCGCTCGTGGCCACCGCGCGGAAGAAGGCGGGCAGCTTCTCTTTCGTGACCGCGCCCCACACTTCGGCGAGAGGGCGCAGAGTGCGCGCCGCATCGGGCGCGACCGCTTCGACTTCTGCGAAGCCCGTCGGGTCGGCTATCCAGATTCTTACGCCCGCCGCCCGAAGTGCAGGCGCGACGGCGGCGAGACGGTCGATGCGCTTGTGAACCATGTCGTTGGCGCGTCCGACCCATGCGACGATAGGGGCGGAGGCCGAAGGCGCATCGAAGATGCCGGGCGCGGAAGCTTCAGTTGCGTTGTTTGATGAAGTGAATGCTATGGAAGCGTCGGCGTCAGTCGCCGAAGCGTCGGCGACGGGCTTGAAGAGGTTGGTGTCGATGCCGTTCAGGACGGTTTGAACGGGGAGGTCTGTATATCGCGTCTGCTCGTCGGCCTGCCACTGAGAACAGCAGACGAGGGCGTCGCAGTTGGTCGAGTTCCAGCCGCGCACGACCATGCCGTGAGCGGTGATGACGAGTCGTGCGCCGCAGGTGCGAACAGCCGCGATGCCGTTTCGCCAATCGCTGCTGTTGGCGTGAACGATGTCGAAGCCGCGCTCGCGCACGAGCTTCATGCAGTCGGAGAGGTCGCCGAAGTGTGCGACGCTTCCCGCCGGAAGCTGCTCGGCCATCGGGCCGCGCTCGAAGAAGAAGAACTCGCACTGATGCCCCGCCGCGCGCAGCTCTTCCCAAAGGCCGACCATAAAGGCTTCGACCCCTCCAATCTGACACCACTCGTAGGCCAGAAGTATCTTCATCGCACGGGGCTCAGCGCCGCCAGGCTATCTCCTCTTCGTGTGCGGCGCGGAGGCTGCCAAGTCGCTCGTCGAGCACGCGCCATTCGTGATGGCCGTAGAAGCTTCCGCGCACGACCTTGCCGGGGTCGACGCGAATCGTCGCGCAGCGCGCCTGCCAATCGACGCCGTTTCCGGCGGGCGCGCCGCGCCGCTTGATAACTACGTCGATGTAATAAACGTCGGGCAGAAGTCCTAAGCCCGGCGTGTGAAACTCGATTGCGCCGTCGCCCGTTTCGAGGTCAACGCGGGCGTCGCCGTATTCGGTCGTGAACTGGCAGTGCATCTGCCCGTCGGGCGAGTAGAAGAAAAGCTCGAAGACGACATCCCTGACCGGCTCGCGCGACGTGTAGCCGATGCGCGCCGCGAAGGGTCGCCCCGTGTGAAAGACCGACGACTCTTCGCCCGTCTCGTCGTGGAACGAGAGCGTACTCACCTCTGCCTCTTTCGTCATCCCTGAGCCTTCGGGCGTCGAAGAGACGAACTTCGTCGTCATTCTCTGGTATTCGCCAATCACTTCGGCAGGCGAGCCGTCGCCGACGAGCGTGCCTTTGTGCATGAGCAGCACGCGGTCGCAGAGGCGTTCGACGGCGAGCAGGTCGTGCGAGATGAAGACGATGGTCGTGCCCGCCTGCTTCAGCTCCGCGATGCGCCCGAGACACTTCTCCTGAAAGGAGGCGTCGCCGACGGCGAGCACTTCGTCGAGCAGAAGGATGTCGGGCTCAAGATGAGCAGCGATGGAAAAGCCGAGCCTGACGTACATCCCTGACGAGTAGCGTTTGACGGGAACGTCTAAAAACTCGCGCAGGCCGGCGAAGTCAACGATGCTGTCGAGCTTCTCGGAAATCTCGCGCCGACGCATGCCGAGAATCGCGCCGCAGAGATAGACGTTCTCTCGCCCCGTCAGCTCAGGATGAAAGCCCGAGCCGACTTCGATGAGCGCCGAGAGACGCCCTCGAATGGTTATCTCGCCTGCCGTCGGAGTCGTGATGTTCGAGAGCATCTTGAGAATCGTGCTCTTGCCCGCGCCGTTGTGGCCGATGATGCCGACGGCTTCGCCGCGCCTGACCTCGAAGCTCACGTCGCTGACGGCGTAGAAGTCGTGCTTGCGGCGCGGGCGCAAGTGTCGCAGACGGCGCGCGACGGCGCTCTGCTGCGTTTGCCCGTCGCCCTCCGCCGACTCCTCGCGCCGGATGCGATACCTCTTCGAGACTCGGTCGAACTTGAGATCAATCATAGCGATTCTCAGTCGTCTTCCACGCGCGCGCCTTCGTGCCTGCCGCGCCTAAACGATGTCGGCGATGGTTGCCTCCACATGCTTGAAGTAGACGTAAGACGCGGCGAGCAGCACGAGGGCGACGCCCGCCGAAAGGCCGAGCGAAGCGAAGTCGGGCGGCGCTGCTTCCAGCAGTACGCGCCGGAAATTCTCGATGATGCCGGCCATCGGGTTCAACTGGTAGAGCGGACGAAAGCGCGCGGGCACGGCGGCGAGCGGGTAGACGACCGGCGTCGCAAACATCCAGAGCTGAAGCAGGAGCGGCATCGCGACGCCGATGTCGCGGAAGCGAACCTGTGTGGCCGAGAAGAAGAAGGCGCTGGCCGTCGCAAAGCAGGTCAGCACGAGCATGATGGGCACGAGGTAGAGCGCATGTAAGCTCGGCGCGACGGCATGATAAATCATCATCAGGGCGAGCACGCAGGCGGCGATGAGGAAATCGAAGAGCGCGGCGAAGACGTAAGTCAGAGGCAGAATCTCGCGCGGGAAGTAAACCTTCGTGATGAGCTGCGAATGGCTGACGAGACCGCTCGTCGCGTTCGTCAGCGACGTGGAGAAGTAAGTCCAGGGCAGAAGTCCCGCGAAGGCGAAGAGCGTGTAAGGCAGTCTTCCGGTCTCGACTTTGGCGATGACCGAGAAGATGACCGTGTAGATGAGCATCAGCGCGAGCGGTTGAAGCACCGCCCACGAGACGCCGAGCAAGGATTGCTTGTAGCGCACCTTGATGCGATGGACGCTCAAAGTGTAGAGCAGGTCTCGGTAGCGCCAGAGCTTTCGGAGGTCGCCCGCCAGGCCCTTGAGCGAGATGGAGGGCGGACGAATGACGGTCGTGCGACGCGGCGACGCCGTAGCGTCGTCCTCCTGCGCGCCGAGAGCCGTCTCGATAGAACCTGTCGAAGTGTTACTGACCATAACTCGTGTTTCGCTTCAGGCCGCGTCTTCCACCTTCAAAATCTGCGCCGGCTGCGCGCCCTTCTTTCGCTCGTAGAAATGCTTCCCGTAAAAGAAGCCCGCCAAATCCCACACGGCCAGCTCGTTTGAGAAAAGCTCGGACTGACGGCGCGTTCCCTTCAGCATCCCTCCCAACATCTTTATCAGGCGGCGCGCCGCGCGCCCGTAGAGATAACGCGGCACGCCTGCGAGATAGGCCACCTGTTCGCGCCGCGTGCGGTCGAGCATCCCGCTTGAGACGCCGCGCCAGAAACACCATCGCCGATAATAACGCTTCGTCAGCCTCTCGGGCGGGACGAAATGATAGATAATCAAATCAGGTCGGTAGAAGCCGCGCGCGCCTGCGGCGACGAGACGACGATACATGTCTTCGTCTTCGCCGCACAGCATCCCTTCGCCGATGCGCCCGACCTCGGTCGAGAACTCGCCGACTTTGCGCAGAGCGGCGCGTGAGATGACTGCGTTTCCGCCCATCAGGATGCCGGGGAAACTCTCGCCGTAGGGCACAATCTGCGAGCCGCAATCTACCTTCCCTATCACCGCCGGATAATCTTCCGGCAGCCAGTCGGGAATCTCCGCGCCCCAGCGCGGAACATAAGGGCCGCCGATGAAATCGACGCCGCCCGCAGCGAAAGCCTCTCGCACGATGACGAGCCAGCGCGAATCAACTTCCTCGTCGTCGTCGATGATGCCGACGAGGTCGCCGCTCGTCGAAGCAATGCCGGAGTTGAGCGCGTGCGACTTTCCCTGTCGCCCCTCGAAAAGATAGCTCAAGCGCCCGCCTGACTTCGCTCGCAACTCTTCGACCAGCGCACGAGTCCCGTCCGTCGAGTTGTTATCGACGACCCTAATCGAGACCTCCAACCCTTCCGGCACTTCTGCCGCGAGCAGGCTCTCGACCGCGCGCCGCAAAAGCGCCTGTCGATTATAGGTCGGGATGAGCACGTCGAGCCGCATCAGCTTGCACCTCTCTCCGTCGCACGGATGCGGCGCAGCCAGAAGGCGTGGCGCAAACGGTAAGCTCGCCTGAGCAAGCCCGGCGCGGCGCGCAGCGCCAGCAGCACGGCGCGAAGCTTGCTGCTGCGGTAGAAATCGTTCGCCCGCGAGAGGGCTTCGGCTGCTTCCGAATACTCGCCTTCCAAAAGGCGGCGCTTCCCCTGCTCAAGCGCGAGGTCGGCCTCCGAACGTGCAAGCTGCATCTCCAGCGCCTCGCGCTCGCCCGGCGACATCTCAAGCGTCTGCCGGAGCTTGCGATAAACTTCGAGCTGCCCTTCAAAGAGGCGCGCGCGATTGGCCGTCAGGCTCGACGCGTGGAAGCGATGGCGCGCGAGCACCTCTGTTTGATAAGCGAAACGCGCGCGTCGGTGCGCGAGACGCGCCCAGAGGTCGAAGTCTTCGCTGTAGAAAAATCTCTCGTCGAAGAGACCGGCGGCGAGCAGGGTCTCCCGACGCGCGACGACGCAGGAGGTAATCACGGCCACGTCGAATCTCAAGAGACTTTCGAGCGTCACCTCGCCGTTTGAAGGGTAGAGCCCCATGTAGGTTTTTCCGGCCAGAAGCGAGTCGCCGAAAAAGAGCGCGTCCGTATAAATCAAATCGAGCGCGGGGTCGCTTTCAAGCACGCGCATCTGCTGTTCGAGATAGCGGGGCAGCCAGAGGTCGTCGCTGTCGAGAAAGGCGACGTAGCGCCCGCGCGCGCTTCGGATTCCGGCGTTTCGCGCGGCGGCGGGGCCTCGGTTCTCCTGACGGATATAGGCGATGCGCTCGCGGTAAGGCTCAAGCGCGCGCTCAAGCTCGGGCGTGTCGGGCGAGCCATCGTTGACGACGACGACCTCGAAGTCCGTGAAGGTTTGAGCGAAGACGGACGCGAGCGCCTCGCCGATGTAAGGCGCGGTCAGATACGCGGGCACGACGACGCTGACGGCGGGCGAGTGGCTCGCCGTCTCTGTTCGCACGCTCTCACGCGTACTCGTCTCTGTCTCGGTCGGGTGCATCGCTCGTCTGTTATCTCTGTAACGCCCGTCGTCCTTACTTGATGCAGATGAAGATGGTCGCGGGCGCGAAGTTGAGCGCGACGTGCTTGAGCGGTTTGGCGCGCTTGAGCGTGCTCAAGGCCGCCTTCTTCAGGGCGCTTGAGCTGCGGACTTTGGCCGTGTCTTTCAAATCCACCCAGTCAAGAACGGTCTTGAATCCGACGCGACGGAAGAAGCGTCGGAGCTGCGGATAGGTGAACTGATGAAAGTCGATGCCGAGCTTCATAATGTCTTCGCCCTGCCGGGCGCGGCGCAGCGCATAGCGCCAACTGTTGGGCATCCAGCCGTAGAGCGGGAAGCTGTACTCGCCGGAGGTGAAGCTGAACTTGTTGGTGCTGTCGAAGTAGAAGAGGCCGCCGGGACGAAGCGCGCGGTAGATGTTCTCGATGCCCTTCTGCCACTGTTCGACGTGCTCGAAGATAGAGCGGGCAACGATGATGTCGTAGGCTTCCTGGCCGATGTCGCTCTCTTCGATGTTGCCGAGCGAGAGGTCTAGCTCGACGCCGTAGCGGCGCGCGGTCTGCCGGGAAATTTCCATCAACTGCTCGGAGATTTCCAGGCCGCGAATGTTCAATCCGCGCCGCCGAGCGTAGATTTGAAACCAGCCGTCGCCGACGCCGACTTCGAGTATGCGCGTCTCGGGCGTGATGGGCTTGAATCGCTCGATGTTGTCGAAGACGCTCTCGATGGCCGATTGCTGGTCTTCCAGAGTGATGTGCTTGTGTTCCTCGATGTAGCGAGTCACGTCGGCCAGTTCGCCGCAATGAATTCTCATTCCCTTTTAAGCTCCCGAAATAGTTTCAGCCCGCTTGGATGAAAACGTCCTGCCGCCCCCGGCTCTTCGCCGACGCCTGAAGTTGAGCGTGCGCGGGCTCGCCCTCGCTGCTCAGGCTCCCGGCGGTTCCGCGTTCGCGCTTTCGCTTTGTAGCTTCGAGCGCGGTGTCTTCGTTCGAGCCCTTACTGATTTGATAGACACGCCGCAGGCAGATGGCGTAGCCGACCAGATAGAAGGTGTACCACTGGTAGGCCGAAGAGATAAAGAAGAGGTTGACCATAAAGCCCGCGAGGCTCGCCTGAATCCCGACGGCGAGATAATAGAAGCGCGACTGCGCTCGCACGTCGAAGGTCTCGCGCTCTATCTGCCGCAGACGCTTGTAGGGGCTGTAGAGGAAGAGCCAGAAGACGACGAGCGCGGGCAAGCCCATCTCCGCCGCCACCTGCGTATAAGCGTTGTGCGTCACCAGCCCGCGAATCGAGACGATGACGAAATTGCCCATCCCGACGCCGAAGAGCGGATTTAAGAGCGCCACTTTGATTGAGAGCAGCAGAAGGTTCTGTCGCTGCGGCGCAGAACCCATAGAGTCGCGGCTGTGATCGACGATGGACACGAGGCGCTCGGCGTAGCCCCCCGGCACGAGCGCGACGAGCACGACGAGCGCAGCGACGACGCAGAAGGCGACGAAGAGCCTGTTCCGGCGACGTATCTTCCATGCGAGCATGACGGCGGCAGCCGACAGCCCGAGGAAGCTTCCGCGCGAAAAGGTCAGGATGATGCTCGTCACCAGAAGCATCGCGCAGGCGGCATAGACGAGTTTGGCGAGCGCGTTTCGCGTGCTCAGCATGAGAGCGGCCGTGATGGGCGTCATCAGCAGAAGATTGAGCGCCAGCTCGTTCGGATTGCCGAAGAGCCCGCCGATTCTCCCCGCGATGCGGTAGCCATCGACCGTCAGGTTGCCGCTCCGGTAGTCGGCGAGCGCGCCGAAGCTCAGCACCGTGCAGACGACGAGTCCCAGAAAGAGCAGCCAGCGCAGTCGGCGCTCCGTGCGCGTCACGTTCACCATCACGACGAACATGAGGACGGCCTTGATAAAGGTCGAGTTGAAAGTTTCCCAAGCGAGCGCCGTGTCAATCGCCAGAGGCATCGACAGAAGCGCCGCGACGACGAAGAGGAGCGCCAGATTCACCTCGCGCGGGCGAACCGTCAGACTGCCTTCGATGGAGAGCTGCGCAGGGATGTAGATTAAAAGCGTGAGGAAGGCGACCCAGAAGGCCATCGTCTTGAAAGAAGAGAGCGCGGGGATAAACTCGTAAGGGCGGAAGTAGAGGACGATGGTGAAGAGGAAGAGACCGGCGTAGCTGACGGCGTGGCCGCGTCGCGCCATCCAGACGGCGCGCGAATCGGCGCGGCGCGGCGCGGCGTCTTTCGTCTCTGCGGCGTCGGTCGTCTCTTCGCCGATGGAAGCGTTGACGACCGTGCGCGCCGACCAGTCTGTCTCGCCCGTCCCGCGCGCCGTTTCATCCATTCTGCGCGAAGGCCAAGCCCCTTCGGCCTCGGCGCGCAGAGACCAGTCGGCGTCAGCATCCGTCTCGCCGTCGAGCCGACGCCCCGCGCGCGCGCGACGCCGCCCCGCCAGTGGCTCGTAATCTGGAAACTGGTCGTCTCTGGATGACATCTGCGGCACTCTGCCACCTTGAACTCGGACGTTTCCTTCGGCGCGCAGTCGTCAGACGAAGCCGAGGCTTCGTCTGACGACGCACGAGTTCGGAAACAGTCGCCTTGAACAGCTCTGACGACAAAAGTCGTACGGAGGCAGGGGGCACTCCCGCCTCCGTCCGACCGTGCGGCGCTTCAGGGCGCTCAGTAAAATCTACTTCAGTTGAGCGCCGAGCCTTCTCGGAAGAGCGACTTTAAACCGCTACGCTCTCCTCGTCGCCGACCAGCACGAGCATACGCACGCGCTCGCGCAGAGCTTGCTCGAATCGTCGCGCTTCCTCAATCTCGGAGAAAGCGAGCGCGCGAAGCTGCTGCTCGATGCGCCGACGATAGTCGGAGACGAGCGAGTCTGAGACGTTCAGACGCGCTGCGGCCTCCAACTGCGTGATGTGAACCGGGCTCAGGTAACAATGCCAGAGGACGCCGAGCATTCGGTCGTACTGCTTCGTCTTGCCGCGCACGGCTGAGTGCAAGCCCTTCAGGAACAAATCGACGACGCCGACCGTCTCCTTCTCGGCCTCTCGCCGCAGAAGCGACTGCTCGGGATTCTCGCGCCCATCGACGGGCTCGAACTGTCGTCCGCTCTCGTCGTCGTCGCTGCCGCCGAGCGGCACCAGATAGATGTCCATGACGGGCAGACGCGTCATTACGAGGCTTCTCAGCGTTCGCACATCGACAGCCGAATCGCAGGCTTCCAGAACAGAGATAATCAAATCTTCGAGGTCGGAGTTGGAGATGATGATTTGCGCGTCGCCCGTGCAGCCGACCATGCGCGTGTCGCGCTGGCGAACGGGAATGAGCTGTACGCGCTGCTCAAGCTCCTGTGTGGCGCGGCGCACTTTGTCGTCGCGCCATTCGCTGAGGCCGTAGATTCGGTCGACGAGGCGACGGTGCGGCTCGTCTTCGCCGCCGTTGGAATCGAGGCGGCGGAAGTTCGGGCTCGACTGGATGATGGTCGAGATGCGGCGCGCGAGGCGGTAGGACTCCGGGTGACGCTTGCGCAGCTCGGCGGTCAGAAGATTGGTCAGCTCAATCTGTCCGATTTCGCATTCGATTTCGGCGTCCGACATCCGCGTGTCGAGGTAGTGTTGAAAGCGCGACTTGGCGAGCAGCGTGACGAAGAGTTCCTGCGTCAGGTCGGTGTAGGCGCTCCCTCTGTCGCCTTCCTGTACGAGCAGACCAGCGCTGTGTGAAGCGCGCACCAAAGGATGATTGCTGACGAGGCGTTGCAGCTCGACCCAGAGACGATTGACATCGGAGCGGCGCAGGGATTCGACCCAGGGGCCGCTGCGATGCGTGCGCTCCGTCGAGCCGGAATGCTCCGCCTCGGGTCTCGACTGTTCTTCGGTGGCACTGGTCATGGGATTATTCAAGTATTGATTTTGATCGGCAGATGTGACAGCCATGTTAATCGCAGAGGTTTTTGAGAGCAAGGGTGGAAGCACGGGTGGGTTTCCTACGGGGCACGCGAGGCGTTCGAGAGGGTCGTGAGTATCTCGCGTTTTCAGTCAATATCGCTTGCGGGAAGCGATAGTGCGCCCACTTACGAGGCCGTTGCCGAAGTCACACTCTCATTCTGGGGAGAAGACGAGGAACCTCTTACGAACGCGCGAGACTCTGATTTTGAATCAACTTGGAGTCCGCACCGGCTGACCGCAAAAGGATTCGGGCGCGGCCACCGAGAAGGGAGTCAGGAAGGTTCGAGGAACGTCCCCGACGACACAACGGATGTTAGCAGCAATCCCGGAAATGAGCAAACATTTTTTTACACCACTCTTAAAGCGTTGATAAGACAGAGAGAAAGAGTCTAAAAATAGGGTCTGGCGGGCAAACGAGTTGTGGAATCGAGCGAGCATTAAAGCTTTCTCTCCAAAGACCGAGAGAAGCGCACGTTAAGGGATTAACGGCTGCCGGTGGCTCCTCGCCACATGAAAAACCTTGCCCTAGCCTGTTCTGCGTGCTGTGCCTGTTTTACGAACGTCGCTTCCGCATTGAGACCGTAATGCGCCGCGAGTCGCTTCCGAACGACTCACCTGGCCGGGATAGAAGAAGGAGAAGAACCATGCGTTCTTTAAGCACAGCCGAATTCCGCAAAACGAAAGTTTGCCCTTCAGCCCAAATCCTACTCCTCTATCAAGAAGCGAGCCTGACCGAGACTCGCCGCCGACGCGTCGCCGCGCATCTCTCCGGATGCGACTTCTGCGGCGCTGAGATGCAGCTACTTTCCACGCACCGGCCTTCAATGGCGACTCAGGCCGCAGCGTCTGAACTGCGCCCGATACCTGCGGCTCTGCGCCGTCTGGCGGAAGATTTACTGAGCCACCCCGTGCGCGCCCTCGCAATCTTCGCCGAAATCAGCTTCGACCGCGAGCCGCTAACGCTAACCGACGCCTGAAACAAGCGGCCTGACAGACGCGCGCCGAAAATCAGCACGAAACTCAGGGCCGAACTCGAAGCCGTCCGTTCGACGGCTCGCCGCCTCGCGCCGCGCTTAACTACGCTTTTCTCCCGCCAAGCTACCCAACCTTAATCTACTTCGATTCTCTGCCGAGCCCCGATTCTACGCCGCGCGTTCTGTCTCGCCTCAGTCCTCTTTCGATGCCGCGCCGCCGTAAAGCTCGTCGATGAGCGCGCCGTATTTTTCGTCGATGATGCGCCGCTTGACCTTGAGCGTCGGCGTCAGCTCGCCGCCGTCGATGGAGAACTCTTCGTGCAGCAGCGCGACGCGGCGCACGCGCTCGTAGTCGGCCAGCGTCGAGGTGAGCTGCGAGACTTCGCGCTGCACGAGCTTGATGGCCGCCGGGTTGCGACTCCAATCGACGCGCGTGCGCGCCGCCTCGCCATCCTCGCGCGGCATCGCGCTCTCAAGCGCGTCCCACTCGGGAATGATGAGCGCCGCAGGCTGCTTCCGGCCAGCGCCGACGACGACCACTTGACTCACCAGAGAACTCTGCTTGATTAAGCTTTCGAGAAGCTGCGGAGCGACGTATTTGCCGTTCGACAATTTGAAGAGTTCTTTCTTGCGGTCGGTGATGGAGATGCGCCCGTCTGCGTCCATCGTGCCTACGTCGCCCGTTTTGAACCAGCCCTCTTCGTCGAAGACGGCGCGCGTCTCTTCCGGGTGATTGTAGTAGCCGAGCATGACGTTTGCGCCGCGCACGAGAATCTCGCCCTCCGCGTCGAGCTTGACCTCGACTCCGGGGAAAGGCAGCCCGAGCGTGCCGACACGGTTATCGTCCGGGCGGTTGGCCGAGACGATGCAGGTCTCGGTCATGCCGTAGCCCTGTAGGATGTTGATGCCCGCGCCGAGGAAGGCGTAGGAGAGCGCGGGCGAGAGCGGCGCGCCGCCCGAGACGAAATAGCGCAGACGCCCGCCCACGCCCTCCCTCCACTTCGAGAAGACAAGTCGGCTCGCCCACGCCTGCTGCATCTCCAGCAAAGGCGGCACGCGCTCGCCCTTATCCTTCAGCTCCGCGTACTCCTGCCCGACCCTCAAAGCCCACAGGAAGAGCTTCGCCTTCCAGCCGCCCTCCGCTGTCCCCTTCTTGACGATGCGGTGATAGACCTTCTCGAAGAGACGCGGCACGGCGGTCATAATCGTCGGGCGCACTTCGCGCAGGAATTCGCCCACCTGGTCGAACGACGCCGCGTAGTAGACGGAGACGCCGCACCAGCAGAAGACGTAGAAGCACGTGCGCTCGAAGATGTGCGAGAGCGGAAGGACGGAGAGCGACACGTCGGTCGGGAATATCGGCAGCGCGCGCGCAATCGACATCACGTTGGAGACGAAATTCGAGTGCGTCAGCATGACGCCTTTGGGCTCGCCGGTCGTGCCCGAAGTGTAGATGATGGTCGCAAGCTCTTCGCTTCGGACTTCGCCTAAGTGCCGCTCGAACGCCTGCGGGTCGGCGCTGTCCAGCTCGACGCCGCGCAGCTCAAGCTCGGCGAGCGTCGAAGCTTCCGCCTGATTGTCAGCGCCGTCGGCGTCGAAGAAGATGATTCGCTCAAGACCTTCGACGCCCTCGATGCCCGGGCGCGCGTGGCGATAGACTTTCCGCCCCGAAACAAACAGCACGCGCGAGCCGGAATTCTCAAGGATGTATCTGACCTGCTCGGGAGCCTGCGTCGTGTAGATAGGCACGTTGACTGCGCCGAGGCTGAGAATCGCCAAATCGACCACAGACCAGTCGGGTCGATTCTCCGAAAGCAGCGCCACGCGGTCGCCCTTCTTTATCCCTAACTCGGCCAGTCCCAGCGCCAACGCCCGCACGCGCTTCTCAATCGCCTCGCCCGGAATGTGCAGCCACACGCCTCCCTGCTTGAGATTGACCGCGTCCGGCTTCGCGTGTGTGCGAAACGCTCTCAAACACATCTCCGGCACGCTCGACGGAATTGATGCTTCGATTTCGTTAGTCATAACAAGAAGAAAAGACGTAAATGGTAAATCGTAAATCGTGAATAGATAAGACCTCGTAAATCGTGAATCGTCAATAGAAAGAACAGTCTTTCACTATTCACGATTTACGATTCTCGATTTACTGTTTTTTTGATTCTTCCGGCGAAATAATCGACCGTGTATTTGAGTCCTTCGCGCAGGGTGACGGTCGGATTCCAGCCGAGGAGTTGTTGCGCACGGGTGATGTCGGGGCGGCGCTGGCGCGGGTCGTCTTTGGGCAGAGGGCATTGGCGCATCCTGACCTCGACGCCGCAGGCGCGTCCGACCTCTTCGGCCAACTGCCGCATCGTGAACTCGCCGGGGTTGCCGAGGTTGACCGGCTCGTGCAGCCCTTCAGTATTCATCAAACGGATGAAGCCTTCGACGAGGTCGCTGACGTAGCAGAAGGAGCGCGTCTGCTCGCCCGTGCCGTAGATGGTCAGCTCTTCGCCTTTCAAAGCCTGCACGATGAAATTCGAGACGACGCGCCCATCGTTCTCAAGCATGCGCGGCCCGTAGGTATTGAAGATGCGCGCGATGCGTATATCGACGCCGTTTTGCCGGTGGTAATCCATCATCAACGTCTCGGCGAGACGCTTGCTTTCATCGTAACAACTGCGAATCCCGATGGGGTTGACGTTGCCCCAATACTCTTCGGGCTGGGGATGGATTTCGGGGTCGCCGTAGACTTCGGAGGTGGAAGCCTGAAGGATGCGTGCGCGGACGCGCTTGGCGAGGCCGAGCATGTTAATCATACCCATCACGCTCGTCTTGACCGTCTTGACGGGGTTGTACTGGTAGTGGACGGGCGAGGCCGGGCAGGCGAGGTTATAGATTTGGTCTACTTCGAGCAGGATGGGCTGGATAACGTCGTGACGCACAAGCTCGAAGCGCCGGTCGTCGAGCAGGGGGAAGAGGTTTTCGCGCCGCCCCGTGAAGAAATTGTCGAGGCAGATGACCTCGTGCCCCTCGCCGAGCAGACGCTCGCACAGGTGCGAGCCGATGAAGCCTGCCCCGCCCGTCACAAGTATTCTCATCTCACTCTCCGACCTTTCATCTTTGGCTCCGAAGCTTTCGGCAATCAGCAGTCAGCAGTCAGCAATCAGCGTTCAGCTATCAGCAATCAGCCGCTCGGCGTTTAATTTCAGGGCGCGGCGGCGTCGTTTGTCTGCGTCGCCGCGGGCGTCGTGCCGGGCGACGAGTGGGCGTGCCGATAACGATGCCGGGGCGATTGCTCGACGCGCCCGTTGATGGTCGCAAGCGCGGCCAGCATGAGAAAGAGCAGCGCGTTGGCGGTGGTGTGCAGGGTGAAGTCGAAGAAGCTGTGGACGAGCACGGCGGAGCAACCGGCGAGAGCGCCGAGCGCGACGCCGCGCCGGAACAGATTTCTCGACTCCATGCGCCTGAGCGCGAGCCGAAACAGCAGCGCGACGAAGACGAGCCCCAGCAGCGCCCCGACTATCCCTGCGTCGGAAAGCAGTTGCAGGTAATCGTTGTGCGCCTGTTCGAGACGGAAGAGAACGCCGTTGCTGCGGTCGTAGCTGGTGTAGGCGAGGCTGAAGCTGCCGAGCCCCGCGCCGATGACGGGATGGTCTCGGATGATGCCGAGCGTGCCGCGCCAGAAATGTATGCGCCCGGTGGTCGGGTCTTCGGCGCTGACTGTTCCGACCAGACGGTTGAGCGCGCCCTCGCCTCCGAAAAAGAGCACGCCGAAGAAGAGCGCGAGCACGATGGCGAAACCTAGCGCCGCGCGTTTCGCCAGTTGCCTGATGGTCGATTTCTCTCCGCCCTGGCTGTCCCTCCCGCGCTTCAGCCTCACGCCCGAAACTATCACCAGAAACATTATTTCGAAGACGAGGCTGAGCATGCCGCCGCGCGAGTTCGTCAGGATGATGGCGATGCCCATGAGCGCGGCTGCGAGAATGTAGAGCACGCGTCGCTCGCGCTCAATCGCGCCGGAGAAGAGCAGGCCGAGCGGCAGGCCGAGCGTCAGCTCCATATAGCCCGCGAAGTGATGGCGGTTGATAAAGGGGCCGAAGCCGAGGCTCTGTCTGGTTTCGCGTATGCCCAGAACCTTCTGCGGGCTGATGAAGGAGAGAATCATGCTCAGGACGGCGAGCGCGAAGCCAAAGATGATGATGTTACGTACGACGGTGCGAAGACGGCGCGGGCTGTCGATGAAGGCGAGGGCGGCAGCGAAGTAGATGAGCAGCGCGGCCAGTTGAATGAGCACGAAGCGCGTGGAGTAGGGGTCGAGCGAGAGGGTTCGTGTGGCCGGGACGGAGAGCGCGGAGGCGGTCGCGGGGTCGCTTGCGCCGAGCGGCAGCAGTTGAACTGCTCCCAGAAGGAAGAGCCCCGCGAGCGGAAGTTGGAGAGCATTGCGACTGAAGCGCAAAGCTCGCGTGCGCCAGGCATCGACGCACCACGCCATGAGAACCGCGCACGCGCCCGCGTAGAAGAGCGCCAGCGCCCAGCTATGAACCGCGCCGAAGGCGAGCGTCGAGAGCACTATCGCCAGGCAGAGCGCGAGAATGATGAAGCGGCTGGCGAGGCTGCGCGTCGTCTCAGGAAGGTCTTGCGGCTGTTGAGAGGCGAGCGTCCCCGTCGGCTGCTGCTCTGTTTGCGCCAGAGTCTGCGCCGATGCGTTGGAGGCTAAAGTCGTCATACCAAACTCTTCCGAAAATCGGGCACGTGCCTTCCGGACACCGGGGCAGAACTATCTGCACGGTGACGGCTTCGGCCTGTGCCGGTGTCGTGAAATCGAGGCTGACCTGCTGCCAGTCGCCTGCGTCTGCGGGCGCGGGAGCAGAGGCCGCCAGCACGCGCCCTCCTTCTCCCCTATCGATAACCTCCGCGACGGGCGACGTGGCGCTCTTCAACTCGCTCGTGCGGATGAAGAATTCGAGACGATAACGGGTCGAGGGCTCGACGACGACGAGTTGCGAGACGTTGTTGAAGTTAAGACCCGAACGACTGTTGAAGAGCAGGCGAAGGCTGCGTCCGCCGCCGTGCGGGTTGCGCGTGTCGATGCCCATCTGCACTTGCGGGGCGGGTCGCACCTCCCAATCGAAAGGGTTCTTCTCCGCCGCGTTGATATCTTTCTCGAAGCCGCCGTTTAAGAACTGCCCGACGGAGACTGCGCCGCCGCTCTCCGGCACGATGCTTCGATAAACGTCGAGCGCCGCGTGGAAGCGACGCGCCTCGAAGAGCGCACGCATCAAGCCTTCGCCCGAGGCGCGCTGCGCCTTCTTCTCGTCCGCGCGCAAGGCCGACCAGACGGCTATCGCATCGTCGGCGCGCTTCTGCTTGATGAGATATTCGGCGAGCTGGGCACGCGCCTGAGCCGACTCGCCCGCCGCCGCTCTCATGCGCGCCGCGTCCCCCCCGTAGAGATTCCACGCGAGCGCGAAGATTTGCGGACGCAGTTGAGGGTCGAACTCTGCCGCACGGCGCAGCTCCGCGAAGGCTTCGTCCTGTCGTCCGGCGCGCAGCAGAAGATTTCCCAGATACCAGCGCGGCATCGCGTAGCTCGGCGCAAGCTCGACGGCACGCCTCAAGGCACGCTCGCCGCCCGCCGCGTCTCCCGCCTGCCCGCGCACGCGCCCCAGTTCGAGCCACAGACGGTAATCGTTCGGCGAAAGACTCGTCGCACGCTCGTAATGAGCCAGCGCCTCTTCGAGCGCGCCCGGCGTAAAACTGTTTCGCGCAAAGACGGCCAGAGAGTAATAGACCTGCGGGTCGTCAGGAGCGAGCCGCGCCGCGTCGTGCACGACGCCCTCGTTCGGCGGAAACTCCGCCAGAGTATTCCCGATGCACCAGCGCACAACCACCCAGGCACTGATAAGCACTGCGACGAGCGGCACGGCGAGCAGCAGCCGACGCCAAACGCCGTCCAGCCTCACAATCTTCAGTTGGCCTGAACTCGGTTGAGCCACGATAGTTTCAATGATGAATGCGGCAGTGTGAATGATGAATTAAAAGACAGAGGCTTTCTGCTTTTCATTCCGCATTCATCGTTCAGCATTCATCAATTTTCTCTGAGCGTGTCTATCTGTATGCGCATGCGTTTGAGGCTGACGCGCGCCTCTTCGCAGGCGCGCATGATTTCTTTGACGCGTGCTTCGGAGAATTTCGAGCTGGAGATGAGCACTTCTTCGACGCGCTGCTGCTCGCAGATGCCGCGCAGGCTGCCGTTGCCGCCGAAGACGCGCAGGCCGTGTATGACCTTGCCCTTCTTGCGCGCGTCGTCATCGACGAAGCCGACGGGCGTATATTGCAGTTCGTGGTTGTTGAGTATCTCGCGCAGCAGGAGTTCTCCTCCGTCGCCCGCGCCGTAGATGAGCACGCGCGTTCCCGCGCCGCCCGTGCCAGCCGGAATTATCCGGCGGAAGAGGCGAAAGGCGATGCGGCTTCCGGCCAGAAGCATCAGCAGAATCATGCCGTCGAGAACGAAGACAGCGCGCGAGTAGCCCTCGAAGCGAAAGGCGAAGAGAATCGCCAGCACGCTCAAAATCGAGCTGACGGCGACGGCCTTGCCGTAGACCAGAAGGTTGTCGAGGCTCACGTAGCGCCAGATGCCTCTGTAGACGCCCATCACGAGAAAGGTCGCCATCTTGACGAAGACGAGCACGGGGATAGTGCGAATGAAAGCCGCGCGCTCGACGCCTCCGGTCACAGGGCCGAAGAGCAGCAGGTATGCGAAGTAGTAAGAGAGCCCGATGAGCGCGATGTCGAGAAAAACCTCGAAGATGCGCCGCTTGTAAGAGAGGTCAACGAGAAAAGCGACGATGGGCTTATCGCGCGCCACCGCCGCCTCGTCTTCGTCGTACACCTTGACGCCCGCAAGGTAAACGCCGACGAGCGTCAAGACCACCGTGAAGCCGAGGATGGCGGCCAGACTCACGTCGAGCTTCACCTCGCGCACGAGCATCGCCGTCAGCCCCGAGAGCGCGGCGAATCCGTAGAGCATCCACACCGCCCGTCGCTCCGACATCCCGAGCGCAACCAGCCTGTGCGAAGTGTGGTCGCGCCCGCCCTGCGAGGCGGCGCGGCCTGAGAGCTTCCTGAGCACCGTGACGAAGGTCGTGTCGAAAATCGGGATGAAGAGAATCAGGACGGGCACGGCCAGCACGGGCAGGAAGCTTCGGGAGCGTCCGCCCGTCGCGTTCAGAAGCGACGTGCTCGCCAGAAAGAAGCCGATGAACATCGACCCGCAGTCGCCCATGAAGATGGAGGCCGGCTTCGAGTTGTAAATCAGAAATCCGAGGAGCGCCGAGGCGAAGACGGCGAGCATCAAAGCTTCGGTCAACTGCCCGTTGGCGACCAGATTGAAGGTCAGGAAGGCGGAGGCGATGGCGGCGATTCCGGCCGCGAGGCCGTCCATGTTGTCGAGCAGGTTGATGGCGTTGGTGATGCCGATGAGCCAGAAGAGCGTTATCAGCATGTTGAGAGAGACCGAGCCTGTCCAGGGCAGCGTGAGTCCGCCGATGCTCGTCGCGCCGAAAAAGACGATGACCGTTGCGCCCATCACCTGCCCGATGAGCTTCTGGTAAGGCTTGATGTGCAGGAGGTCGTCGATGAGGCCGAGGAGAAACAGAAACGCGCTCACGCACATCACCAGAAACGTCTGCGGCGTGTGCGGCACGACGGTCAGATAGGCGACGGCGACCGCGCCGAAAATCGCCACTCCGCCCATCATCGCCGTCGGCTTTCGATGCCACCTGTCCAGTCTCGGCTTCGCCACCATCCCGAATCGACGCGCCACGGCGCGCACCAGAGGCGTCAGTCCTACCGCCAACGCGAACGACAAGGCACTAGCAATAATCAACTGCGTACTAAAAGGCATACTTCGGCTTAATAAATAAGTTATTGAGAGAGCGCTCAAAAGCTATTCGATGTGACGAGATAAATCAAGCCGGTAAATGGTGAATAGCAAATGGATAAAAAACTTCAATCGTCAATGGAAAGAGAAGTGTCTTTCATCATTCACCATTTACTATTCACCTCTCGGCGGTCATCGGCAGGTAGCGGTTGAGGAGATTCTTGAGCTGTTCGTGGTCGATGGGCTTGGTTAAGTACTGGTTGCACCCGGCCTTGATGGCCTTGATGTGGAGGTCTACGGCCTCGTAGGCCGTGAGCGCGATGATGGGGACTTCGAGCATCTCCGGGTTTTCACGAATCTGGCGGACTGCCGAAATGCCCGTCTGCTGCGGCAGCCAGATGTCCATCAGAATCAGCGCCGGGCGCTCCCTCAAAGCCACCTCCACCGCCTGATGCCCGTCCGACGCCTCGACCACGCGGCAACCCCTGTACTCCAGAGTTTTTCTCAGAAGTATCCGAATCTCGTCGTAGTCGTCCACGACCAGCACCGTCGGCCTCGCTCGCTCTTCTTCGCTCTGCATGCTTCGACCTCCCGGGTCGGCGGAAAGAAAATTTCTGGTCGGGGATGTGTGAGCCGCCGCCACTTCTATTTCAAATCCCGCCCAGAGTCAATGTCTCCCGCTCGGAAGCGCGCTCTCTGCCCCGGCAAATAGCCGCGCCCCTCGTTCGGCTCTCAATCTCTCTGCTGGCCGCTATGGTAAGCGATGACGCTTTGCAGGATGCCGTCGAGCTTCATCTGCGGGCGAAAGTCGATGAGCTTGGCGAGCTTGGAGGTATCGGGGATGCGGCGCGGCATGTCCTCGAAGCCCTCTTCGTAAGCCTCGTCGTAGGGGACGAGGACGATCTCCGATTCGGATTTGGTCAACTCCTTGATGCGCTCGGCCAGCTCAAGGATGCTGACCTCTTCGGTCGAGCCGACGTTGAAGACCTGCCCGACCGCGCCTTCGTGATCCATCAGCTTGATGAGAGCGCCGACCACGTCGCCGACGTAGCCGAAGCAGCGCGTCTGTTTGCCGTCGCCGTAGACGGTGAGCGGACGCCCCGCGAGAGCCTGCCTGACGAAGGTCGGGATAACCATTCCGTATTGCCCGGTCTGCCTCGGCCCGACCGTGTTGAAGAGTCGGACGACGATGGTCGGCAGTTTCCTTTCGCGCCAGTAGGCGAGGGCTAAGAATTCGTCGATGGCTTTCGAGCAGGCGTAAGACCAGCGCCCCTTCGTCGTCGCGCCCATCACCAGATTTCCGTCCTCGCGGAATGGCACTTCGCTTGAGAGACCGTAGACCTCTGAAGTCGAGGCCACGAGCACTTTCTTCTTCTTCTTGTTGGCCTGCGCGAGCACGACTTCCGTGCAGTGGACGTTGGTCTCGATAGTTCTCACCGGAGATTCGACGATGAGCTTGACGCCGACGGCCGCCGCCAGATGAAAAATCACGTCGCATTGATCGACCAGCTCGGCGACGAGCGGCTGGTCGTGGACGCTGCCAATCGTGTAATGAAAGCGCGGGTGACGCTTGACGTGCGCGATATTTTCGATTGAGCCGGTCGAGAGGTCGTCGATACAGAAAACCTCGTCGCCGCGCTCGAGATATGCGTCGGTCAGGTGCGAACCGATGAAGCCTGCCCCGCCTGTGATTAAAACTCGCAAAAATTTACGTCTCCTTATCCGAATTGAGCTTGAGAAGGTATCAGTTCGTGAGGAAAAATCAAAAGGCGGAGCGTCTCTCGGCCTCTTCCTTCGCCCATTCGGCCCCGCTTCCCTTCTCTTTTCCGGCCTGCGTCCGCGTCAGCTCTTCGTAAAGCTTCGTCACGTCAGCGACCAGACGGCGGACTGAAAACTCCCTCTCCACGTAGGCGCGACCGCGCGCTCCAAGCTCGCGCCGCAGCTCTTCGTCAGCCGCCAGACGCACGAGCGCCGACGCCATTCCCTCGACATCGCCCGAACCGACTCGCACTCCGCGCTCGCAAATCCTGTAGCCGCCCTCGTGCTCAGACGTTGATTCGGCTCCGACGGCTTCTCCGAGCAAATCGACGACGCCGCCGACAGCCGTCGCCACCACCGCGCGCTCGCTCGCCATCGCTTCAATCAAAGTCAGAGGCGTGCCCTCGTTCAGAGAAGAGAGGGCGACTACGTCAAGTGCGGCGTAGAAATTCTCCGGGTCTCGGAGCGTGCCCGTGAAGGTCACTTCCGCATCGTCGAGCCCGAGCGTGCGCGCATACTCTTCAAGCTCGCGGCGCAGGTGGCCGTCGCCGACGACGAGAAAACGCATTCGCGGCGCGCGCCCTTCGCTGCCGCCTGCGCCCGGCGCAGGCTTCTCCGTCTGCCGCTGCCCTTCGTGCTTCTGCTGCCGCACATCTTCTTCGCGCGTGCGCTTCGTGCGCGCGGCGGCTTCCAGAAAGAGCCTGTGGTTTTTAACTTCCGTCAGCCGCCCGACGATGCCGACGAGCAGAACGTCGTCCGTCTCGTTTGCGCCAAAGCGTGCCCGCGCAGCGCGCCGACGCGTCTCCCGGCCGTCGAAGACCTCCGTCTCCAGCCCGAGTGGAATAACCGCGAACTGCTCGCGGCGTCCGACTCGAAACTCTCCGTGTATCTCCCTGAGCTGCTGCGGGCTGATGACGACGATGCGGTCTGTCGAGAGCCGCGCCAGCGCCCGCTCGATAGAGAGAAAGATGCGCGTCTTCAAAGCGCCGTAGTAGCTGTGAAAGACGTGGCCGTGATACGTGTGCACGAAGCGGCAACGGCGCGGGCGACCGGCGAGCGCGGCGGGCGTCAGCCAACGGTAGAGCATTCCTGCGAGGCGTCCCGCCGTGCCAGCTTTCGCCGTGTGCGTGTGCACGATGTCCGGCTTGAGCCTGACGAGCAGCCGGTAGAGCTTCCAAATCGTCAAGACATCCTTCGGCGAAATCTCCCGGCTCATCTCCGGAATAACAACCGGCTCGACTCCCAGCGCCGCCGCGAAGTAGCTCATATCATCTTCGCCCGGCGCAACAGTCCCCGACACAAGCACCGACTCGTGCCCCGCACGCGCGAGCGCCGCCGTCAGCCATGCCACGTGCCGCGCCGGGCCGCCGACGTTCAGACGCGCGATGATGCGAACAATTCTCATCGTAAACGATGGACGATGGACGATGGACGATGGACGATGGACGAAAACGGACTGGCTCTCGTCTATCGTCTATGGTCTATCGTCAATCGTCTAACTTAAAAATCGTGTCGGGGTCGTCTTCGTGCCTGATTTCGTCGATGGGAGATTTGCGGTCTGTGCCCATGAAGAGGCGGTTGGGGAAGTTGATGACGATGCCGGGCTCGTGGCTGATGTTGCGGTAGGCGTGGACGACGCCTTTGGGGACGAGCACGGAGGCGGGATTGTCCGCGCCGACGTGGAGCGTCATCACGTAACGGAAGGTCTCGGAATCAGGGCGATTGTCCCAGAGGCGCAGCTTGAAGTTGGCCGGGCCGATGAAGCAGAAGAAGTCCGCCTGGTCTTCGTGCTCGTGTGGCCCGCGCTGGACGTGCGGCTGCGAAAGGGAGATGTAGCCCATCTGCGGATGAAACTCTTCCTTAAGCTCGTCGTGCCGAAACAGCTCGGCGAGCCAGCCGCGCTCGTCCACGTACTTGCGAAGCTGCCTGACCTCGACATCAAGAATCTTGCCGCGCTTGAACTCTTCAGCGTGCGCTTCCGGCCTGGGCTGCATCTTTCAACTCCATCTTGTTAGCGCCTGTTTGGGCGACGAGATTTGAGGCGTGCAGGAGACTCTCGAAAGTTCCGGCGTCAGTCCACCAGCCTTGCAGCTCGTCCCACGTCATTTCGTCGCGCTCGATGTAGGCGTTGTTGACATCGGTGATTTCCAGCTCGCCGCGCCCCGAAGGCTTGAGCGTCTTGATGATGTCGAAGACGGTCGCATCGTACATGTAGATTCCGATGACGGCGTAGTCAGACTTCGGCACGTCGGGCTTCTCTTCGATGCGAAGCACACGCCGGTCTTCAAGCTCGGGCACGCCGAAGCGCTGCGGGTCTGTCACCTTCTTGAGAAGTATCTTCGCGCCGCCGCCCTGATGACGGTAGGCGCGCACGGCTCTGTTGATGTTGCCTTCGATGATGTTGTCGCCGAGCACGATGCAGATGGGCGAGCCTGCGGCGAAATGCTCGGCCAGAGAGAGCGCGGCGGCGATGCCTCCCTCGCCCTCCTGATAAGTGTAGTTGAGATGCTTGAGGCCGAACGCCTTGCCGTTGCCGAGCAGCTTGAGAAAGTCGCCCGCATTGTTGCCGCCCGTCACGACCATGATGTCTTTGATTCCGGCGTTCACCAGAGTCTGTATCGGGTAGTAAATCATCGGCTGATTATAGACCGGCAGCAGGTGCTTATTCGTCACCACCGTCAGCGGCCTCAGACGCGTCCCCAAACCACCGGCCAGCACAACACCTTTCATTTAAAAACCTCCAAAGGATTGACGATGGACGATAGACCATAGACGATAGCCAAACGGCTTTTCATCCATTGTCTATGGTCTATCGTCCATCGTCTATAAATCTTTGAAACCATAATTCTAGCATGAGCAGCGTCCAGAGCTGATGAGCCTGGTCTCTGTGGCCTGCGGTGTGCTCTTCGACCATGCGGCGGACTACTGCCGGGTTGAAGAGGCCGCGCCGGAGGCTTCGCTCGGAGAGCAGCGTTTCGCGCAGGAACGGTTGCAGGGAGCTACGAAACCAGTGGCCGATGGGCACGCCGAAGCCCATCTTGCTGCGCTTCAGGTTCTCTTCGGGCAGAAGCTTTTTCAAGACCTGCTTCAGGAGATACTTCGTCGTGCGCCCCTTGAGCTTCAATTCTTCCGGAAGGCTCGCCGCAAACTCTATGACGTGATGGTCGAGAAAGGGCGAGCGCGCTTCCAGAGAGACGGCCATGCTCGCTATATCCACCTTGACGAGCAAATCGTTCGGCAGGTAAGTCATCGTGTCGGCCAGGAGCGACGCATCGACGACGCCCGCGCCGTTGGCCTCGGCGAACCAGGGCGCGAGAAAATCCGAAGCCCTGTGGCCTCGCATCCTCTGTCGAAACTCTTCTGTGTAAAGCTCGTCTTTGGCCTGCGTGTCGAAGACGCTGACCCAGCGAAGATAACGCTCGACGGGCGGAAGCGAGGCGGCGCGCACGAAGCGCTTGATGTTGCGAAGCTGGCTGCGGCGAAGCTCCGAGGCGGGCAGAAGCGCGACGGCGGGCTCGATGAGCGGCTTACGCAGCAGCCCCGGAATGCGTCGGTAGTTTTCGGCCAGACGCATGGCGGCGTAGCGCTCGTAGCCCGCGAAAGACTCGTCGCCGCCGTCGCCGTTCAAAGCGACGGTGACGTGGCGGCGCGTCTCTCTTGAGACGTAGTAGGTCGGGATGGCCGAAGAGTCTGCGTAGGGCTCGCCGTAGTGCTCGACGAGCGTGGGGAGAACTTCGAGGGCGTCGGGTCGGACGATGAACTCGTGATGGTCTGCGCCGACGTGCTCGGCGACGCGCCGCGCGTGATGAAGCTCGCTGAAGTCCTGTTCCTCGAAGCCGATGGAGAAGGTCTTGACAGGCTCGCTCGAAGCTTCGCTCATCAGGGCGACGACCGCGCTCGAATCCACCCCGCCCGAGAGAAACGCGCCGAGCGGCACTTCCGACATCAGCCGGACGCGCACCGCGTCGCGCAGGACTTCCAGAGCGCGCTCGCCGGCTTCTTCTTCCGTCCACTTCTCCTTGCGAGAGAAATCGGGGCGCCAGTAGCGCTCCGTCTTTATCTCGCCGTGACGCGTGTAGCGCAGTGTGTGGCCGGGCTCAAGCTTGCGGATGGCGCGGTAGGCCGTGAGCGGCGCGGGCACGCACATGAAGGAGAGATAGTAGTGAATCGCTTCGGCGTCGATGTCGCGGCTGACGTGAGGGTGTTCGAGGATGGCCTGAAACTCGGAGCCGAAGACGAACTCACCCGAGGGAGTCTGCGAGTAGAGCAGAGGCTTTTTGCCGACGCGGTCGCGCGCGAGCAGAAGCTCCTGCTTGCTCTCGTCCCAGATGGCGAAGGCGAACATGCCGCGCAGATGTCGCGGGCAGTCCGCGCCGTAGCGGTCGTAGGCGTGGACGACGACCTCCGTGTCGCTGTCGGTGTAGAACTCGTGGCCGAGGCGTTCGAGGCTGGCTCGCAGCTCTCGGTAGTTGTAGATTTCGCCGTTGAAGACGACCCAGGCCGTGCGGTCTTGATTGTGAATCGGCTGCTGCCCGCCCTTGAGGTCGATGATGGAGAGGCGACGCATGGCGAGCCCGACCGAGGGCTTCAGGTAGCTGCCGTCCTCGTCGGGGCCGCGATGGCGAATGCGGTCGCACATGCGCCCCAGAAGCTCGGCATCAACCGCGCCTTCGCCGTGTCGAACGATTCCTACAATGCCGCACATCCTAAAAGCCTATCTTCTCCGAAAGATTGTCCGCAAGCCTCTCCATCTCCAGGTGTGTTCGGCGTCGCGTCTGCGCCTGCTGCTTCAATCGTATCCTCGTCTGCTTCTCAAGCATGATTTGACGCTTCCTCGCCTCCCTGCGCTCTTTGATGAGGACGTAACCCACAGATGCAAAGATGAAATAAAATATCAATAACTGTGACCTCTGCCTGTATGCCGTCCCCACATTCCCCTGAAAAACCGAATACGACAACGTCAGCATCGTCGTGAAGA
>DASWNP010000012.1:0-2838 GCA_036399175.1 Pyrinomonadaceae bacterium
ATTCCCCTGAAAAACCGAATACGACAACGTCAGCATCGTCGTGAAGATCAGGATTGGCAACGCCTGTCTCATCCTGTATTTCAACGTGAACCATAATCCCATCACCAGGACGGGAAAGCTGACCCACCAGACGACCATCTCCGGAAAGGTGATGGATTGACGAAGAGAAGCGAGTTGCCAGGGGAAGGGAGCGAACAGCAGATAGAGCATGCCGAGGGGAATAGCGGAGAGAGCGCCGCCGGTTGTTGACACGTCCACGTCTTTGCCGAACGAGGATTGGCTTCTCTCCGTCAGGTCAGCGCGGATGTTCTGGATGGCGGCGGCGTTACCGTAAATTTCCACCTGCGTTTGGACTCTCTGAATGACGCCGAGATAGGTCATCGCCAGTCCGATGGCGATGATAATGATGAACTGGCGCACGAGCCCCTGCGCCGAGAGAGCCGTCATGCCGATGATGAAGGAGACGCTGATGGCCGCTAGCATTATGTAGAAAATGTAGAAACGCAGGCTGAAGATACCGAGCAGCGACGCCACCAGGATGACGAGATATTTGAGATTGAATCGCTCGCCGAGCCTGAGCGTGGCGAGCATACTCACCGCCAGAAGGAAGACGAGCGGCCCGTCCTTCAACCCTTGCGACGACCAGAGCGCCAGCGAAGGATAGAAGGCGACGAAAAGGGTCGCCAGCCGCGAGACGCGCAGGTTGCCGTAGATGTGCTGGGCGCAGAGGAAGATGATGGGCGCGGTGGCCGCTCCCAAAATGGCGTTGAAGAACTGCACAGCCAGCATGTTACGCCCGAGCACCCAATAGATAACGCCCACCAGATAGGGCATGCCCCACGCCACGTCGTAGCGCGCCAGAGTATTCTCGTAGGTGTCCTTTCCTTCCCAGATGTTGATTGCCCACTGTCCGAGCACGTCGTAGGTGATGGCGTCGCCGCCGAAAAAGTTCTGAAGACTGAAAAAGAAGATGGCCGTGCCGATGATGAGGCGCATGAGCAGCGCGGCGAGGAAGACCTGCAACAGAAACCTCTTCTCAAGCTCTACACTGGCGACGAGATAACAGGCCACGAGCGTCAGCGCGAGGCACAGAAGAAGGGCGGGCACGCCCTCCGACGGAACCAGGAAGCTTATGCCGAAGCCTATCACCAGCGATGCTACGAGAAGAAGGGCGTTCATAATAAGAAGAGGTTAGATGTCAGCTAAAACCAATTCTTCGTTCTCTGCTTCCGTCTTTGCTGCTGTCTTTCACCGACACCCGGCATCTGTTTTTATCCGGCGTTCTGAATTTTTTCCTGAACGTGCGGCTGGCGCGAGTCGTAGAGTTCGAGCGCATACTGCCTGAACATCTCGTCGCGGATGGCCGGCCAGAGGCGCTCGAAGTCCTGCTCGGTGGCCGCCGGGTGGCTCAGAAAAGCCTGCCGCACAATCTTACGCATGTCCTCGCAGGCTTCGGCCTTCGACTCCTGCATGGCGCGCTCCAGCGCGGTTCTTTTCTGTTCTTCGAGCGTGCGCTGCTGCTCGTGGTGCTCCTGCTCTCGGCGCTGCTGAACGAGGTGGCTGATTGACTGCGCCGCTTCCTGCTGACGCCGCAGGCGCTTGAGCATCCACTGGTCGGCCACTTCCTGCATTTTCAATTCGACGTTTTCCTCTTCGTCCCCCTCCTCCTCTTCCTCCGCCTTGAGCGGCATCCAGCCGAGCTTCGCGGCGTAGCCTCCGGCGAGCGCCAGAGGAACGGGCAGCAACAGGACGAACGGCAGAATCAGGAGCGGCGACTGAACGGGCGCAAGGAGCACGAACAGGATACCCGCAAACAAAGAGAGAAGGCCAACCGGCAGAGCGTGAACGAGCCACGACCGCTTAGCTATGCGCGCCGCGAGGTAGCCGCCGAGCGCGGTAAACAGCGCGTCGATAATGAGGCTGGCCGCGACGATGCCCGGCGAGGTGGACGCACGCCCGCTCGCCTCGATAATCTGCTGAGGGTTAGCTCCGGCCTGCGAAGCATTGTAGGCTGCCGCCGCGCCAAAGAGCAGGGCGATGACGACGGCGAGCGCCGCGCCCGCCAAATAGACGAGCAGCCCTACGCCGACCGCTTTGGGACTGATTTTCTTCTCCGACTTCAACTCCGACTTCAACATTCTTCCTCTTCCTTAATCGACGCCCCGCACACCGAGCGGCGCTTCGGGCGCTTAATCTTTACGACGCTCGCTCAAAATGCCGGGCGTTAATGATGTCCGTTGCCGCTCCCGTTGCCGTTGCCGTTGCCGTCGTCGCCCGCCGTCAGGGCGAAGATATTCGCGCGCCCTTTCGTCTGTTCGCGCCAGCGCTCGCGTTCTTCGAGTATCACGTGCAGGGGCGCGGGCAGCGTGGCGAGCATCCGCGAGGCGTGACGGCGGAAAATCTCGTCACGAAGCTCAGGCCAGCAGCGGTCGAAGTCGGCGGGCGTAGTCGCCGGGTGGCGCAGGAAACAGTTGCGCAGGGCGGAATGCAGCTCGTCGTAGGCGCGCGCACTGATGGGGTCGAGCTTCTGCCTGCGCAGCAAATCGGTCGGGTAATGCTCGACCACGACGGGCGCTTCCGGCGCATCTGCCGACGCCGTCTCGGAGACTCCCAACTCCCTGAGCAGCGCGTCACGAAACGGCTTGAGAGCTGCCTCGTGCTCGGCTGCGACGATGGCCGCCTGCTGCCGCTCGGTGTCCTCCCTGCGCTCTTTGATGAGGACGTAACCCACAGATGCAAAGATGAAATAAAATATCAATAACTGTGACCTCTGCCTGTATGCCGTCCCCACATTCCCCTGAAAAACCGAATACGACAACGTCAGCATCGTCGTGAAGA
>DASWNP010000013.1:0-18382 GCA_036399175.1 Pyrinomonadaceae bacterium
AGTCTGGAGTCAAAGACAAGAAGTGTTTTGGTTTTGACTCCAGACTCCGAGACTTCAGACTCCAGACTATCTTAAAGAATCGTTTTTCCGAGCGCCGAGAGAATCAGTTGGACTCCAAGCTCGGCCGTGCGATTGTTGACATCGAGAGCGGTGTTTATCTCGACGACTTCGAGCGAGAGCATGCCGCCCGCTTCGGCTATCTTCTCCAACGCCAGATGCGTCTCGCGGTAGGTCAGGCCGCCGCGCACGACCGTGCCCGAGCCGGGCGCATCGACGGGGTCGAGCGCGTCCACGTCGAGCGTGACGTGATAGCCGCCCGGAGCTTTCGAGACTATCTCGATGGCTTCGTCTACGCAGGCGCTCATCCCGCGCTCGTCTATCTCGCGCATGGTGAAGAAGCGCATGCCGAGGCGTCGAATCAACTCGCGCTCGCCGGGGTCAACGTCGCGTGCGCCGATGTGCGCGCAGAAGCGCGGGTCGATTTTGGGGGCGAAGCCTGCGATGTCGGTCAACTCCGGCGTGCCGTATCCGAGCAGCACGGCGAGAGGCATCCCGTGAATGTTGCCGGAAGGAGTAGTTTCCGGCGTGTTCATGTCGGCGTGCGCGTCGAACCAGATGAGGCCGATGGCCTGCTCCTGCTCGCGCTTGAAGGCCGCGACGCCTGCGACCGAGCCGATGGCGATGGAATGGTCGCCGCCGAGAATGACCGGCGTCTCGCCCGCGCGCAGGATAGCCTGCACGTCGGAGGCAAGCCGCTCGCAGGCCGCTTTGACCTCCGGCAAAAACTTTAGTTTCTCGTGCTGCGCAACCGAAGCGCGCTGCGGGCACTCCGTACGCACGTCGCCCAGGTCGCGCACTTCGTAACCCAAAAGCGCGATTCTCTGATTCAGGCGCGCCACGCGCATCGCCGCCGGGCCTAAATCTACTCCCGCGATTGTTTGACCGAAGCCGCACGGCACGCCTATCACGCTCACGCGCCTCCCCGCGCCCGGCATGTGCGGCGTCGCCGCCGTCTGGCTCGCTTGCTCTAAAAGCATGTCACTCATACAACACCTAAAACAGAGGTCAGAGGTCAGTAAAAACAAAGCCTTGGCCTTCGACCTTGCACTATCTCTTTTTGCTTTAATCTTTCACTGACCTCTGACCTCTTTTTTTCATCCGCCCAGATTGAGGTTGAAACCGCCGCCGCCGCTGCCCTGCGTGGGGAAGAAGGGCTTGAGCATTCCGGCGAAGGCCGCGAGGTTGCGCGTCTGTATGAGAATCTCGCCGGGGCCTGTGAACTCTGCGACGACACCCTCGCCGCTCACCATGCTGCGGAAGAAACCGGAAGCGGCTTTCCTCAAGGTGTAGCTGGTCGAAGCTTCCCAGGCGACGAGGTGGCCTGTATCGACGACGTAGCGCTCGCCCGGCGCGAGCCGCTTGCGATGAATCGCGCCGAAGGAGGAGAGCAGCAGAAGCCCCGTGCCTCTCACCTGCATGACGAACAAGCCTTCGCCGCCGAAGAAGGTCTTCGCCCCGCCCCACTTCGTATCGACGGTCAACGCCGCGTCGCCCGCCAGATAGGAGCTTGACTGGACGAAGAAGAGCTGATTGTTCAGCTCGATGGCCGCGATGTCGCCGGGGCCGCCGGGCGCAAACGTCACTTCGCCGGGGCCGCCGCGCGCCGTGAAGGTCGAGACGAAGGCCGACTCGCCTCCCACCGTCCGCTTCAAAGCTCCGAGCAGCCCGCCCTTCATCTGCGATTGCAGCTCGACGTTGGCCGACATCGAAACCATCGCGCCCGACTCGGCCTGAATCGACTGTTCCGGCTGCAAGCGCACCACCGCCAGCGCGAACGAAGGCTGGTGCAGAACCTCGTAGCTGTAGCCTAATCCCTGTCCGCGCGAATCTGCGTCGATGTGAATGCCCTGCCCTGACGGCTGTCCCCCGCCGTACCCTGAAGCTTGCGCGCCGCCGTGCCCGGCTGGCTGTACGTCGCCGTAGACTGCCGTTTGATTGCCGTCGAGGCTGCCACTTGCACCAGCGCCGCCGGAACCAAAATCGCCGGTTCCGCCCGCTCCGTAGCCGCCTGCGCTGCCACCGGAGTAGCCTCCGGCCCCCGCGCCTCCGCCGCTCGGAGCGTAATCGCCCGAAGGGTAGTCTCTCTGCGGATACCCGCCCGGAGGATAATCGCTCGTAGGATTTGCGGGCGCGCTTCGACCCGCGTGCGGCGGGGCGTCGCCGCCCGTCGGAGGGGCGACGCTGCTCGGCGGAATTCTGAACTCGCCCGTCGTCGCTTCGCCGGTCTGTGGCTGGGCAGCGCCTCCGGGCATACTCGTCGGCGGCGCTCCGCCGATGCCGCTTGGCGTCGAGGATGGCGGCGACGGCGTTGTTCCGCCCACCGCTTGTTTCGGCGGCGGTGGCGGCGTGCTCGTACGCTTACCGCAGGCTCCGCAAAAGTGCGCGCCCGGAATCAGATTCGCGCCGCACTTTGAACACTTCATATCTTCACTCCTTTTGATTTCTCTAAAATTATATCGACGGCCTCCTCAGCCGTCCGTGCGAAGTCCAGAAGCTCTACGTCCTTCTCCGAGACGACCAGATGCTTGCGCCAGGCTTCGATGATGGGCGGCCAGCAGTCGCCCAAAAGCACCAGAGGGCGCTGCTCGATGACGCGCGTCTGCATCTTGTTCCAGGCGAGCGATAGCTCCGTCACCGTGCCCATCCCGCCGCGCAGCGCGATGAAACCGACCGAGCGCGTTATCAGATGTTGCAGCCGCTCGTAGAAATGCGGGGTGGCGACCTTGTCGGTCAAGTAGCGGTTGGGCTCGGCCTTGAACTGGTTCATCACGATGCCGAGCACACGCCCGCCGCGCTCGTGCGCGCCGCGCGAGGCCGCCTCCATCACGCCCAGATAACCGCCCGTGCAAATTGTCATTCCGGCTTCGGCCAGAAGCTGCCCGACCCGCCGCGCCTGCGCGTACTCTTCGCACACCTCGTCGCAACGCGAGCCGCCGAAAATCGTCACGATACGCTGATGTTCTGCTGTGCTCATAAATTCTCAAATGGGGGATAGGGGTTGGGGGTTAGGGGATGGGGAAAACAAAGAGCTGTTACTTACAGATTTCATTTCTGCCCCAACTCCTATCCCCTATCCCCCATCCCCTTCCTCATGGTCTGATTCGATAGAGCATGCGCGGGAACGGGATGGTCTCGCGGACGTGCTCGATGCCGCACATCCAGGCCGTGCAGCGCTCGATGCCCATGCCGAATCCGGCGTGCGGGACGCTGCCGTAGCGTCTGAGGTCGAGATACCACTCGAAGGCTTCGCGCGGAAGGTCGTGCGCTTTAATCTGCTCTTCGAGGAATTCGAGCGAGACGGCGCGCTCGCCTCCGCCGATAATTTCGCCGTAGCCTTCGGGCGCGAGCACGTCAACGCCGAGGGCAAGCTCCGGTCTCTCGCGGTCGCGCGCCATGTAGAAAGCCTTCACCGCCGCAGGGTAGTGATGCACCATCACGGGACGGTCGAACTGCTTCGAGATGAAAGTCTCGTCGGGCGCGCCGAAGTCGCCGCCCCACTCGAAGCGCGTCTCAATCTCGCCGCGCTCGTGTCCCTCTTGCAGCATCCTCACGGCCTCGTCGTAATGCAGGCGCGGGAAGGGCGCAACGACTGTTTCGAGCTTCGACGTGTCGCGCTCAAGAATCTTCAATTCCTCCTGTCTCTCCGCGAGGACGCGCGCGGCGATGTGGGAGAGGAAGCGCTCGCAGATGTCCATGATGTCGTCGAGCGTAGAGTAGGCGATTTCGGGCTCGACCATCCAGAACTCTGTCAGGTGGCGACGCGTCTTGGAGCGTTCGGCGCGGAAGGTCGGGCCGAAGCTATAGACTCTGCCGAAGGCGGCCGCGGTCGCTTCGTTGTAGAGCTGGCCTGACTGCGTGAGATAGGCTTTTTCGTCTTCAAAGTAATCGACCTCAAAGAGCGTCGTCGTGCCTTCGCAGGCCGCAGGCGTCAGGATGGGCGTATCGCAGAGCGTGAAGTTGTCGTTGTCGAGATAGTCGCGGACGGCGCGAATCACTGTCTGACGGACTTTGAGAATCGCATGCTGGCGGCGCGAGCGCAGCCAGAGATGCCTGTGATCCATCAGAAACTCCGTGCCGTGCTCCTTCGGCGTAATCGGATAACCCTCGACGGCCTGCAACACCTCGGCATGAGTCACGTCCAGCTCGAAGCCTCCCGGCGCACGCTCGTCGGCGCGCACCGTCCCGCGCACCGTCAGAGAGGACTCCTGCCCCAGATTCTTCAGAGCGTCCCAGACCTCGGGCGCGACCGCCTTCTTGAAAAGCACGCACTGCACCACGCCCGTCCCGTCTCTCAGTTGTGGAAACAGGAGCTTGCCGCTCGAACGCAGATTATAAAGCCAGCCGCGAAGCAAGACCTCTTCGCCGACGTGCTTCGATAATTGATTGATGTAGACCTGTTGCATACGTTTGTTTATGTCTTCGGATGCGCGTCGGGTCTTTGCAGCAACTCTTTCAAGTTAATCTTCAGCCGTCGGCGCGCGCCTCGCTCCCCTCTAAGCTCGTTTCCCTCTCGACGAAAAGCTCCTCCGCTTCATTCTTCTCAAGCTCGCCGTCTGCGTTCAACTCTTCGGCGGCGCTTTCAAAAGCCGTTCGCCCGCCTCGTCCTCAGCCTTCAGGCGCTCCCTGATGACCGATTGCAAGACGGGAAAGCGGTTGAGCCATTCGGCGGACTGCAAGACTATCGAGAGCATCGGCCGGATGTAGTGCGCGTAAACCTCGCCGCGCCCGCAGACGGCGGTCTGAAAAGAGAAAGTGCCGGTCGCCTTGAGGCATCGCTGCACGGTCATCAAGCGAAACTCGCGCGCGAAGTCGTCCGGGTCGATTGCGTCGAGGCCGCGCCGCACGCGCTCGTCGAGAAAGAAGAGCCTGCGCTCGCGGATTTCGGCGAGCGAAGGTAGCTCCGTCTGGCGGTCGAGCAGGAGCGAGACGAGGTCGTAGCTGGCAGGCCCCATGCGCGCGTCCTGATAATCGACGATGCGCAGGACGCCCTTCTTATCGACCATCAGGTTCGACGTGTGATAGTCGCGATGGCAGAGCACGCGCGGACGCGCCGAAAGCTCTGCGGAGAGGTCGTTCAGCTCGGCGCGCAGCTCGGCCTCTTCGCCGTGCTTCAACTGTTCCTGCCGAAGGCTCTTGAAGAAGTGTTCGAGAAAAAAATCCAGCTCCCAGGAGAGCTTGGCTTCGTCGAAGGCGAGACGGCTGGCGATGGAATCGCGCTCGAAGGCGCGCGGCGTGGCGGCCTGTATGTCGGCGATGAGACTGATGGCGCGCTCGACGTAAGATTCGTGCTCGTCGTCGGAGACCGTCTCAAGGACTCGGCGCAACTGCTGGTCGCCGAGGTCTTCCTGCACGATGATACCGACGAGGGCATCGACGGCGTAGATTTCGGGAACGGGCAGCGCGGCTTCCGAGAAGAGGCGCGTCACGTCGAGGAAAGGATGAAAGTCAGGGTCGAAGGGCTCTGGGTAGACGCAGGCGATGGCGGTCGATCTCTTCTTCCAGGGGATGCGGAAATACTCGCGCGTGGAGGCGTCGGGCGTGAGCGCCACGATTTTTTCCGGCTTCATTCCGGCGCGCTCGACGTAGCTCGCCAGTCTTTCACGCGCGGGAAGCTCAAACGCCTTCGATGTGATGCTGGATGGATGGCTCATGCAACGAACGTGTGCGCGGCGGCAAATACAGATGCCCGGCCTCTCCCTGCTTCGAGGCCGGAGAGCCTCTTCTCTTCCCGTTTTTCCCTGCTATATTTGAAGCCCGAAGCCGATTGTATCACTCAGGCAGCGGCACAACAAAATTTCGCCCGCGCACCTCTCCCGCGAGAGCCTTCGGCGGACGCTCCTCGCCCTCCATAAGCTCGGCGCGCACCACCGCCACGTTCTCCAGAACTTCTCCTTCCGAAACCTCCACGCCCGCGCCGAGCACCGCGCGACGAACGCGCGCCCCGCTCCTGATTTTCACGTTCTCCCAAAGCACAGCGCCGTGAACGTCTGCGCCCGGCTCTATCGCCGAGCCGATGCCGGGCACGAACTCGTCGCCCTCCTGCCGCATCAGCTCGATGCTCGTATCGAGGTAACGCTGGATAGTTGAAAGCTCGTACCACTGCCCTTCGGAGACGTGGACGGCCACGCGCTCGCCGCGCGCGACGGCCTGCGGGTAGACATCCGTCGTCGAATGAGAGAAGACGCCGCGCGGGATGTAGTCGAAGATGCGCGGCTCAAGAATCTGTATCCCTGTGAACATGAGCGGCGCGTCGCTCTCGTCCGCCGAAGACACATCGCTTTCATCTGTCGTGCCGCCTGCATCATCGAGCGGCTTCGGGTGCGCGCCGAAGCCGACGAGCATTCCGTCGCGCGTTTGAACGGTGCTGTAGCGTTCGCGCGCAGGGTTGGGGCGAAGGATAAGGGTGGCGAGCGCGTCGGTTCTCCGGTGAGTTTCGAGCGCGGCCTGGAGGTCGATGTCGGTGGCAATCTTACCGTTGACGACGACGAAGGTGGCGGCGTCGAGCAGGTGTCGCGCGTTGTCGAGCGCGCCGCTCGTACCGAGAATCTCCGGCTCTTCGACGTAGCTGAGACGAACGCCGAAGTCGCTGCCATCGCCGAGAGCTTCGCGCACCGACTCGGGACGGTGATGCAGGTTGACGACCACTTCGTCTATTTGGAAACGCGCGAGGTATTCGGCGACGTAGCCGACGAGCGGACGCCCCATGAAAGGGATGGCGGGCTTGGCGCGGTCAATCGTGAGAGGCCAAAGGCGCGTGCCGTAGCCGGCCGCAAGAATCATTGCGTGCATGCGTTCTAGTGTTGCCGAAGCCTTTTCGCACAGGCTTTCGGGAGATTGAATTTAAAACGGAACGTGAACAGGATAGCAGAGAGCGTCGAAGGAAAACCAGAAGCGCGGTTGTCGTTATACAATGTCTTTGAAATCTTTCGGGCGGCTTCTGAGGAAACCTTTTCTTCGCCGGGCAGACTCTAAAGATTTGACATACCAACAGGGGCGACGCCTCTTCCCGCGTCGTCGGTCGTCAGAGCCCTTCGATTTACGCATCTCGAAATTCTCGATTGAGGAGCCATAACCCCCATGTCTAAGCTGAAGCGAGCGGTCGCGTGGTTGCTGGTCGTCAACATCTTCGTCGCGGGTTTGCCGAAGAGTCAGGCCGCGCCGGTGGCTGCGTCTGAAACGAGGGAAGCATTGATGAGCGAATCTGCGACGGACGAGACGAGCAGCGCGGCGGAGGAAGAACGGCGCGGGCTGCAATTTCGTCTGAGCGAAGGCGCGGAGCAGGCGGAGGCGGCGAGCCAGGCCAACAGGGTCGTCGCGGCCACGCGACTTTCGGAGAGCGCCACCGAGGCGGTGCTCAGGCGTCTGCCGCCGTTGAAGGTCGAGGCAGGCGACGCGCAGGAGTTCGCGCTTCGTGAACGCTCTCTGCCGCGCCCGCGCACAGGCGCAACCATCAACAATTCCTTCCCCGCGCCCGAGCAAACATCCCCGCGCGAACAGGCCAACACGGGCGCGCTCGAAGTCGTGCGCTACTCGCCCGAAGGCGACGTGCCGCTCGCGCCGCAGCTCAGCGTGAGCTTCTCGCAGCCGATGGTCGCCGTCACTTCGCAGGACGAAGCGGCCAAAAGCGTCCCCGTCCAGCTTTCGCCGCAGGTGAAAGGCAAGTGGCGCTGGATTGGCACGAAGACTTTGCTCTTCGAGGCCGACGAGCGTCTGCCGATGGCGACGCACTTTAAGGCGAGCGTGCCCGCAGGAACTAAATCGGCCAACGGGGCGACGCTCGGCGCGGCGAGAAGCTGGACGTTCTCGACTCCGCCTCCGCAGTTGCAGTCGCACTACCCTTCAGACCAGCCCGTCCGCCGCGATGCAATCATCTTCCTTTCGTTCGACCAGCGCATCAACCCTTCGGACGTGCTCCGCAGCGTCAAGCTTCAGGCCGGGACGACGCAGATTCCCGTTCGTTTGGCGACGATGGATGAAATCAACGCCGACTCTCAGGTGCGCCCTCTCGTCAAGAACGCGACTGAGGGGCGCTGGCTGGCCGTGCGCGCCTTGAATCCTTCGACCAATGATGCACGGCTCGCTCTGCCGCCGGATTCGGCCATCAGCGTCACGCTCCTCCCCGGCACTCCTTCCGCCGAAGGCTCGCGCACGACCGAGAAGCCGCAGAGCTTTTCGTTTCGCACCTACGGCGCGTTCAAGATAGTTTCCCACGAGTGCGGCTACCAGAAATGCACGCCGGGCGACGCTTGGCGCATCACGTTCTCCAACCCGATTGACGCCGAGGCTTTCGATAAATCGCAAATCCGCGTCGAGCCCGAGTTCCCCGCGATGCAGCCGAGCGTCCACGGCAACCAGCTCTACATACAGGGCTACAAACGCGGGCGCACGACCTACCGCGTCACTTTCGACGCGGGGCTCAGAGACCAGTTCGGGCAGACGCTCGGACAGCACCAGACCGTCTCCTTCAACGTCGGCGCAGCCGACCCCTCGCTCTCCTCGCTTCGCTACGGCTTCACCGTCCTCGACCCCTCGGCGCAGCCCCGCTATTCCGTCTTCAGCATCAATCACGCGAGTCTGCGCGTGAAGCTCTACCGCGTCGGCGTCGAAGACTGGGAGAAGTTCAGCGACTACATGCGCTACATGCAGGGCTACGCCGACGCCTCCGCGCCGAAGCAGACGACGCCGCCCGGTCGTCTCGTCTACGAAGAGACAGTCGCAGTCGCCTCCAAGCCCGACGAGTTGGTCGAGACGCGCATCGATTTGCGCCCGGCCTTCAACGCCGAAGGCTTGGGTCACGCCGTCGTCGTCGTCGAGCCGGTCAAAGACCCGACGCCCGCGCAGCGCCGCTACCGCATGGGCATCCGCTCCTGGGTGCAATCGACGCGCATCGGCCTCGACGCCTTCATGGACAACACGGAGCTTCTCGGCTGGACGACTTCGCTTCAGGACGGGCGACCGCTCGAAGGCGTCGAGATGTCGCTCTATCCGCTCGCCGCGCGCGCCGTCTCAGGCGCGGACGGACTCGCGCGTTTCGCTCTGCCCGCGCAGTCGAAGGGCTTGCGCCTGCTCGTCGCGCGCAAAGGCTCTGACACGGCCATTCTGCCCGAGCATCTCAACTGGTACGACAAGCAGAGCTACTGGTACAAAAAATCGCCTCCCGCCGACTCTTTGCGCTGGTACGTCTTCGACGACCGGGCGATGTATCGCCCCGGCGAAGAGGTACACGTCAAAGGCTGGCTCAGGCGCGTCGGCAACAGCAAGCTCGGCGACCTCGCCGCGCTCGGCGGCGCAGCCTCAAGTCTCGCCTACACGCTCATAGATTCGCGCGGCAACGAAATCAAAAAAGGCGCGCTCCAGCTCAACGCCTTCGGCGGCTTCGACACCTCCTTCAAGCTGCCCGCGACGATGAACCTGGGTCACGCGCAACTGACGCTCGTCGCGCAGGGCGGCGACGCCGGAGTCGGCGAGCGCGAGCACGCGCACGCGTTTCAGGTGCAGGAATTTCGCCGACCCGAGTTTGAAGTCTCTACTTCGGCGAGCGAGGGGCCTCACCTCGTCGGCGGTCATGCCGACGCATCGGTCACGGCCAGCTACTACGCGGGCGGCGGTCTGCCCAACGCCGAAGTGAATTGGAGCGTCACCTCCACGCCCGGCAGCTTCACGCCGCCCAATCGCGGCGACTACACCTTCGGCACGTGGGTTCCCTGGTGGCGAACCTACTACGGCGACGGCGGGCGTGAGACGCAAACCAGAACCTTCTCGGGACGCACCGACGCCGCAGGCAAGCATCGACTCAGAATCGACTTCGATTCTGTCAAACCCGCGCGCCCCTCGAACGTCGCGGCCTCGGCCAGCATCACGGACGTAAACCGGCAGGCTTGGACGAGCACGACAAATCTGCTCGTTCACCCGGCAGACCTCTACGTCGGACTGAAGAGCGACCGAACTTTCGTCCAGCGCGGCCAGCCGCTCGTCGTCCAGTCAATCGTCGCAGACCTCGACGGCAAGCTCGTCGCCAACCGAGAGATACGCATGCGCGCCGTGCGTCTCGAATGGGTCTTCAGGAAAGGCCAGTGGAAGCAGGAGGAGACGAGCCCGCAGGAGTGCAACGTCCGGTCGGCGACGGAAGCCGTGCGCTGTACTTTCCAGACGAAGGAGGGCGGCGTCTATCGCGTCGCGGCCAGCGTCTACGACGACCGCGAGCGGCGCAACGAGAGCGAGCTGACGCTCTGGGTCGCGGGCGGACGCACGCCCCCGAACCGCGACATCACGCAGGAGAGCGTCGAGCTGATTCCCGACCGTAAAGAGTTTCTGGCAGGCGAGACGGCCGAAGTGCTCGTCCAGTCGCCCTTCGCGCCCGCCGAGGGCGTCGTCACGCTCCGTCGCTCGGGGATAGTCCGTACCGAGCGTTTTCGCATGGAAAGCACGTCGCACACGCTTCGGATTCCGATTGAGGATGCCTTCACGCCGAACGTCCACTTGCAGGTCGATTTGGTCGGCGCTGCCGCGCGCACAGACGAGCAGGGTCAGCCCGACGCGAAGCTGCCCGCGCGTCCGGCCTTCGCTAGCGGCACGCTCAACCTGCCCGTGCCGCCACACACGCGCAAGCTTCGGGTGACGGCCACGCCGCGCGACAAATCGGTAGAGCCGGGCGGCGAGACGACAGTCGAGCTGGAAGTCAAAGACGCGCAGGGTCGCCCCGTTGCAGGCAGCGAGATGGCCGTCGTCGTCGTCGATGAAGCCGTCCTGTCTCTGACGAGCTACAGGCTGCCCGACCCGCTCGAAATCTTCTACCAGCAGCGCGCGCCCGGTGTGAGTGACCACCACCTGCGCGCAAACGTCCTGCTCGGCAACACGGACGACCTGACCGGCAAGCCTTTTGCGAGGCTGGACAGTCTTCAGATGGAACTGCGAGGGGTGATGCAGGCCGATGCGCTCGGCATGGCCGGCGGCGGCGCTAGTGAGACCGTCGAGGTGACGGCGATGACAAGCGCGCCCGCTAATGCTGCCGTTAATGGCAGGCGCGCGCGCGCGGGGAAACGCGAGATGAGAAGAGAAGGCGAGCTGACGGAAGACGATGCGGTATCCGGGGCTGCGATTCGCATGCGCGAAAACTTCAACGCCCTCGCCGTCTTCGCTCCCGCCCTGCCGACCGACGCGCAGGGGCGCGCGCGCGTCAACGTCAAAGTGCCCGACAACCTGACGCGCTATCGCGTGATGGCCGTCTCGGTGGCGGGCAGCAAGCAGTTCGGCTCGGGCGAGTCGTCGATTACGGCGCGCATGCCCCTGATGGTGCGCCCCTCGGCTCCGCGCTTCCTGAACTTCGGCGACCAATTCGAGCTGCCCGTCGTCATCCAGAATCAGACCGACTCACAGATGAGCGTCGATGTCGCCGTGCGCTCGGCCAACGCCGAGTTGACTGAAGGCGCGGGTCGGCGCGTCAACGTGCCTGCGAACGACCGCGTCGAGGTTCGTTTCCCCGTCGCGGCGTCGCAGGCGGGAGTGGCGCGTTTCCAGATGGGCGCGGCCTCGGGTCGATGGGCTGACGCGGCGGAGATTCAACTGCCCGTCTGGACGCCCGCCACCACCGAAGCCTTCGCCACCTACGGCGAGCTTGACCAGGCGGGCGCGATACTCCAGCCCGTCAAAGCGCCGCCCGACGTTTTCAAGCAGTTCGGCGGACTCGAAATCACGACCTCCTCCACGCAGTTGCAGGAGCTGACCGACGCGCTTCTCTATCTGATGGCCTACCCCTACGAGTGCTCGGAGCAGATGGCTTCGCGCGTCTTGGCGGTAGCCGCGCTGCGCGACGTTCTGACAGCCTTCAAGGCCAAAAACATGCCGAGCCCTGAAGAGATGCAATCGGCCGTCATGCGCGACCTCAAGCGCTTGCAGAGCTTGCAGAACAACGACGGCGGCTTCGCCTTCTGGCGTCGCGGCGACGACTCATGGCCTTACGTCAGCATCCACGTCGCACACGCCTTGCAGCGCGCCAAAGAGAAGAACTTCGACGTGCCCTCCGGCATGCTCGACAAATCGAAAGGCTACCTCAAGAGAATCGAGCAGCACATCCCCGCTCACTACAGCCTTGAGGCGCGCCGCGCGCTCATCGCCTACGCGCTCTACGTCAGAAACCGCACGGGCGACAGAGACGCGGCTCGCGCGCAACGTCTCATCAACGAGGCGGGCGTCGATAAGCTCTCGCTCGAAGCTCTCGGCTGGCTGCTCCCGGTCATCTCGAAGTCGCCCGGCGCAGCCGCGCAGGTCGAAGCCATCCACAAGCTTCTCGGCAACCGCGTCACGGAAACAGCAGCCGCCGCGCACTTCTCCACCAGCTACAGCGACGGCGAATACCTGCTCCTGCATTCCGACCGACGCGCCGACGCCGTCATCCTCGAAGCGCTCATCAATGAGCGCCCGCAGAGCGACCTCATTCCGAAGCTCGTGCGCGGATTGCTCGGCCATCGCTCGAAAGGTCGCTGGTCGAACACGCAGGAGAACGTCTTCGTCCTGCTCGCCCTCGACCGCTATTTCAACACCTACGAAAAGACGACGCCCAACTTCGTCGCCCGCGCGTGGGTCGGCGATACTCATGCGCTGCAACGCGAGTTTCGCGGACGCTCCACCGAACGCCAGCACGTCGAAGTTCCCATGCGCCTGCTCGCCGAAAGACCCGAAGCCCAACAGGCACTCACGCTCAGCAAAGAGGGCGCAGGCCGCCTCTACTATCGCATCGGCATGCAGTACGCGCCGCGAAGCCTCAAGCTCGACGCCGCCGACTACGGCTTCACCGTCGAGCGCACCTACGAAGCCATCGACAACCCTTCGGACGTGCGCCGCGACTCGGACGGCACATGGCGCATCAAGGCGGGCGCGAAGGTTCGCGTGCGCCTGACGCTGGCCGCGCCCGCGCGTCGCCATCACGTCGCGCTCGTCGATCCGATGCCCGCCGGGCTCGAAGCCCTCAACCCCTCGCTCGCCACGACCGGCCCCATCCCGCAAGACCCGCAAGAGGCGCAGCCCGCCTTGAGCGGCGGCAGGCGGCGCGGCGGCTGGTGGTGGTGGAATCGCACGTGGTTCGAGCACCAGAACTTCCGCGACGAGCGCGCCGAAGCCTTCACCTCCCTGCTCTGGGAAGGCGTCTACAACTACTCCTACGTCGCACGCGCCACCACGCCCGGCCTCTTCGTCGTCCCCCCGCCCAAAGCCGAAGAGATGTACCACCCCGAAACCTTCGGACGCGGCTCGACGGATAGAGTGCGAATCGAATAAACGATGAATGCGGAATGCGGAATGATGAATGAAAGACATTTGCTTTTCATTCATCATTCCGCATTCCGCATTCATCATTTCTCAAGACGCTTGGGCAGCGTCGCGGATAACGAGGTCGAAGGTGCCGGGGGCGACTTTGCGGAAGCGTCGATTGCGGTTGAGCGAGACGGCGATGCTGATGGTCGGGTTCTGTCCGGTGAACTGGAAGTTGCCTTCGAGCAGACGGTTGTAGATTTCGTTGACGTGCAGGGGGCCTCCCGCTTCCTTGAGCAGCATGGCCGTGGCCTGCGGGATGGTGCGGTCGAAGAAGCGGTCGTTTGAGGGCTCGATGTCCGTGCGAACCGGCGGCATCTCGTGAGGCGTGGGAAGCGTCGAGGGGGGCGCGGGCTGATGAGGCGAGGGGCGCGTGAAGCGTTCGTTCTGCGCGGCGGCGGCGTCGCGCCTGATAGCGTCTTCGATTTCGGCATCCGAGGGAGCGGCGCGACGCGCGGCCGAGCCGAGCGTCGAAGAGAGGATGCGAAACATCGCGTTCTTCGTCTGCTCGACGAGCGTGTCCATCTCGTTCAACTCGGTGCGAATCTTCTCGGCCTCGGCCTCAAGGTCGGCCAGACGCGCGGCGAGGCGCGAGCGCGTCGCCCGCGCTTGCCGCAGATTTTGGTCTAACGTCGCCAGCAGATTCTCGTCAGGCATACGGGGAGTTTAAGCGCAAAGACGCGGCTTCACAACTACATTTTTTTCAAGACTGATTTTCCAACCTGCCGGGGTGAGGCTCGTAGAGCACTCTCAGGCGTCGGCACAGCTCAAGCTGCGAAATCTCGTCGTCTGATTCCACCAACTGATTGACCGAGCCGCCGAAGAAACCGAGCCGTCTTATCTCTTCGGAAAATTCGAGACGCCTCATCTCTTCAGAAGCGAGCCTCTCAAGAACTGCCATCCCGAAGCGACGCGCGTGAATAATCATGTAAGGGCGTCCGTGCTTCGACACTTTATCTTCGACAGGTCTCGTAATGCCGAGCGCGTTGTGCATCCGCGCGACCGCCTCGTAGGCTTTCGAGAGATGCGCTTCCCTCTCCTTCCAATCGGCGGCGCAGAGCACGTCTCTGAGAATCGGCGTCAGCTCTGCGGCGCAGCTCAGACGCGAAAAAGCCGTCCCGAACCACTTCGAGTAAGGCGCATACCTGCGCTCCAACAGAAAGCAGAGCCGCATCAGATTTTTGACCAGCCGCGCGGCGACGACCGCCGAGCCAAGCTCGTCGCCGACGAAGCCGCTCCGACCGACGAACGCTTCTTCGTCCGAGATGTATTTCCACTGGCAGGCGAGCAGGTAGAGCCAGACATTTTCAGGGTAGTAAGCGAGCTTGCGTCGCACCTCTTCGAGCTTGCCTAAACCGTCGTGAAAGACCTTGCCGCTCGTCACCGTGAGCAGCTTGTGCTCGGAGAAGGTCAGCCAATCGGCGAGCGTCGGCTCCGCTTCGAGGTTGAAGCCGAGATACCAGCCGAAGATTGAGCGCATCGACTCGATGTGAACCATGTGATTGACCGCGCCTGAGTCAATCTCCTTTGGAAGATGCACGTCGCCCTCGCCCGAATGGACGAAGTTGGTCGAGTAGCCGCGAAACTTGTAAGGCAGATTTGCGCTCAGGGCGTCCGAGACGCGCTTTTCGTATTTCTCCAAGTCCTCTTCGGACATCAGGAGAATGAAGCGCGGCCCCCAGTGATGGTCGGTCGATTCCTCGTCGTCGTAGCCGAGCACTTCCGAGCCCCAGAACATGAGCGCGGCGCTGTAACGCAGGGCGGGGAAATGCGAATCGAGTATGGGCTTGGCGGCTTCCCTGTAGAAAGCCTCGCTGAGCGCCAGCCCGTTGACGAAATCCGGCATACAGAGTTCTTAAGAAAACCGATTCAAACAGGGATGGACAGGGTGGAAACGATGAACGATGAACGATGAACGCGGAATGAAAAGCAGCAAAGCTTTTTGTCTTTTCAGTTCATCGCTGCGGCGTTCCTTGTTCCTCGAATCTCTTAGCTTTCTCGTTCGAGGATAAAGGTCGGAATTGAGCTGAGAGCGTCGCGGTATTTCGAGGCGGGGAGACGTTCGAGCGCGCGTCGGGCAGTTTCTGCAAACTCGGAGGCTCGCCGGTGCGCGTCGGCGAGCGCGCCCGTCTGCTGCGCGGCGCGAAGCAGCGTCGAGCGCGGAAACTCTTCGTAGCTTCCCTCCCGCATCACCGTCTGCACGGCGACGCGCTGCGCGGCATCTCTCTCCAGCAGGTAGATGAGCGGCAGCGTCACTTTGCCTTCGAGCAAATCGACGCCCGCCGCTTTGCCGAGCGACTCGTCGGTCGAAGTGAAATCGAGCAGGTCGTCCACGAGCTGAAAGGCCGTGCCGAGATTGAGGCCGTAGTCGGCCAGGGCTTTCTGTTCGTCGGCGCTCGCGCCGCCGACAATCGCGCCGATTTCGCAGCACGCGCTGAAGAGAAACGCGGTCTTGCGTCGCAGCACGTCGAAATACTGTTCCTCTGTGATGTCCGTGCGCCCGAGCATCGTAAGCTGCAACAGCTCGCCTTCGGTCATCTTGCGCGTGACTTCGGTGAGGATGTCGAGGATGGGGAGCGAGCGCTCTTTGAGGCTCGTCTCGAAGGCCGACATGTAGAGCCAGTCGCCCATCAGGACGGCGGTCTGGTTGCCGAAGCGGCTGTTGATGGACGGGCGGTTGCGGCGCGTCTCGGCGTTGTCGATGATGTCGTCGTGGACGAGGGTCGCCGTGTGCAGAAACTCCATGACGGTCGCCATGCGGACGGCGTTGTGCTGAGACGCATCGCCGCCGACGGCGTAGGTCGAAAGCAGCGCGAGCGCCGGTCGGACGCGCTTGCCGCCCGAAGCGCGCAGGTAATCGCCGATGTAAGAGATGACCTGCACGTTCGAGCGCGCCTGCCGCTCAAACTCAGCCTCGACCAGCGCCAGCTCCGGCGCAATCAGACCGAAGATGCGCCGCGCCGTCAGCCCCGGCTCTTCAATCATCGCGCTGTGTCCGGAAGTATTCATAAGTGACGAGTGACGAGCAGGACAAGAAGGCTAGTGAATGATGAATGGTAAATGGCTAAAGACTGTTTTTATCTATTCACCATTTACCATTCACTATTTACCAGCTTTTCGCTTGCCACTAATTTGAACGGTAGTTTGTGAACTGCATGTTGATGCCGAAGTCTTTGGCTTTGAGCTGCGCGATGACCTCCTGCAAGGTGTCGCGGTCACGGCCTGTGATGCGGACGGCGTCGCCCTGAATGGCCGACTGCACCTTCGCCTTCGTGTCTTTGATGAACTTGACTATCTCTTTGGCCTTGTCGGTCGGGATGCCCTGCTGAATCGCCACGCGCTGGCGCAGCGTGCCGCCCGCCGCAGGCTCGGCGCGACCATAGTTGAAAGCCTTCAAAGGCACGCCGCGACGCACGAGTTTCTGCTGAAGGATGTCGTTCATGTTGCGCAGACGCGTTTCATCCTCAGCGGTGAGCACAAGCTCTTCGTCTTCGAAGACGACCTCGGCGCTGCTGCCCTTGAAGTCGAAGCGCTGGCGCACTTCCTTCATCGTCTGATTCAGAGCGTTCACAATCTCCGCCCTGTCCACCTGCGAAACAATGTCGAATGAGTTCTGTTGTGCCATAAGAGGGTGAATAGTAAATCGTAAATCGTGAATAGTTAAAACCTGTGCTCATCTATTGACGATTCACGATTTACGTCTTTTCGTTCTTCACTGCATTTATAACATCAACGGGCAGGACAGCGAAAGCTACGGGTTGGGGCGTGAGACCTTTGAGCGGAGGGGTGCGCTCCGACTTTTCGGGCGTCGCGGATTCAGGAGGGTGAGGCGGGAGAATCTTCGAGCGTGATGCGGAAGAAGCGCGCGAAGTTTTGGGATGTGATGCGACCTAATTCGGCTGTCTCCATTTCGTAGAGTCTGGCGAGGCAGCGCGCGGTCTCGACGACGAAGGCCGGTTCGTTTCTCCGCCCGCGAAGCGGCACGGGCGCGAGGTAGGGGCAATCGGTCTCAATCAGGAGACGTTCGAGGGGCACGCGGCGCGCGACATCACGAAGCGGCTCGGCCTTCTTGAAAGTGACGTTGCCCGCAAACGAAATCATAAACCCAAGCTCAAGCACGCTCTCGGCCATCTCGATGCTGCCGCCGAAACAGTGCATCACTCCGCCGCGCTCATAGTCGCTACACTCGGCGCGTAGAATCTCGACGGTCTCCGCGTCGGCCTCGCGCGAATGGATGACGACCGGCAAGTCCGCCTCGCGCGCCAGGCGCAATTGCCACGCGAAGACCTCGCGCTGCACCTCTCGCGGCGAATTGTCGTAATGATAATCGAGGCCGATTTCTCCCCACGCGACGACGCGCTCGCTTCGGCGCGTCAACTCCGCAAGCCGCCTCGCCGCCCTTTCGTCAAACAGCCGCGCGTCGTGCGGGTGAACCCCGACCGCCGCGTAAACCCCTTCGTAACGCTCGGCCACCTCGACCGCGCGTTCCAGACTCCCGCTCTCAGGGTCGCCCGTTCCAACGTTCAGAATCGCGCGTACCCCGGCCGCCCGCGCACGCTCCAACACCTCTTCGCGGTCGGCGTCGTATTCTTCACCGTCAACGTGCGCGTGCGAATCTACAAACATAAAAAAGAGGCTGTCAGCAATCAGCTTTCAGCAGTCAGCCGGAAATAGCTGCTCCGGTTTTGCTGAAAGCTGAAAGCTGATTGCTGAAAGCTGAACGCCGAGTGCTTCATTTCAATCTCGCGCCGTTGGGCACGTCTTCGGTGAAGGTGGCGAGGACGGGGCGGCCTTCGTCGCCGACCGAGGCGGCCAACACCATGCCTTGCGATTCGAGGCCGCGCAGCGTGCGCGGTTTCAAATTCGACACGACGGCGACCTTGCGCCCGACGAGTTTTTCGGGTTCGTAATATTCCGCGATGCCCGCGAGAATCTGGCGCGGCGCGGCCTCGCCGAGATCAATCGTGAAGCGCAGGAGTTTGTCCGACTTCGGGATGCGCTCGGCGGTCAGTATTTC
>DASWNP010000014.1:0-2618 GCA_036399175.1 Pyrinomonadaceae bacterium
TCGCCATGCTCGGCGTGCTCAAGGCGGGCGCGGCCTACGTGCCCTTAGACCCGACTTATCCTGCGCAACGCCTCGCCTTCATGCTCGCAGACACGCAGGCGCGAGTCGTCGTCAGTCAGAGCAAGTGGACGGAGAAGCTGCCCGTTAGCAGCGCTTCAATCATTCGTCTGGACACGGAAGCGACTCTCATCGCACGCGAGAGCGCGGAGAATCTACGCGTCGAAGTCTCGGCAGAGAATCTGGCGAACGTCATCTACACGTCGGGCTCGACCGGCACGCCGAAGGGCGTCTGCGTCCTGCATCGAGGCGTCGTCCGCCTTGTTAAAGAGAATGAAACGGTTGATGCCTTCACCGATGACGAAGTGCTGATGCAGGCGGCGCCGCTGGCCTTCGATGCCTCGACGTTAGAAATCTGGGGAAGTCTTCTCAACGGTGGGCGGCTCGTCGTCATGGCGTCGGAGCTTGCCTCGCTCGAAGAGATTGGCCGCACCATCAGAGAGCGGCGAGTGACGACGTTGTGGCTCACGGCCGGGCTCTTTCACCTGATGATGGACGAGCGACCGGAAGACCTCTGCGGGCTGCGGCAGATGTTTGCAGGCGGCGACGTGCTCTCGGTGGCGCATGTCCGCAGATTCTTACAGGCATCGCCCTCGACCAATTTCGTCAACGGGTACGGGCCGACGGAAAACACCATCTTCACGACCATCGAAAGGATGCGGGGCGAGGCGAAGCTGGAGAGCACGGTTCCGATCGGTCGGCCGGTCTCAAACACAACAGTTTATATTCTGGACGAGCATCTGCGACCTGTCCCATGTGGCGTGGTAGGAGAACTCTACACGGGCGGAGACGGGCTGGCGCGGGGCTACTTGAAGCGACCAGAGCTGACCGCCGAGCGATTCATACCGAACCCATTTGGGGAAGCGGGAGGGGAACGACTGTATCGGACGGGAGACCTGGCGCGTTATCTCGAAGACGGGCGGATAGAATTTCTCGGACGGCGCGACGAGCAGGTGAAGGTGAGGGGATTTCGCATCGAGCTTGGAGAGATAGAGGCGGCGCTCAAGAAGCACGAAGAGGTAAGGGAAGCGAGCGTCGTAGCGCGCGAGGACGCGCCGGGCGAGCGTCGTCTGGTCGCTTACGTGGTCGCGCGCGATGCGAGCGAGCCGGATGTGAAGGAGTTGCGCGAGTTTCTACGAGTGCGGCTGCCCGACTACATGATTCCTTCCGCTTTCGTCCTGCTCGACGCGCTGCCTCTGACGCCGAACGGCAAGATAGATAAACGCGCGCTGCCCGCGCCTGAAGAGTTCGACGCGGCCACAGAAGGGAGCTTCCTTGCGCCGCGCACGGAGGTCGAAGAGCTTCTGTCGCGCCTTTGGGAAGAGGTCTTGAGTGTCGAGCGCGTCGGCGTGCGCGACGATTTCTTCACGCTTGGCGGCCACAGCTTGCTGGCGACGCGTCTCGTCTCGCGCATCCGCGAAAGCTTCGGAGTTGAGCTGCCCCTGCGCAGTCTCTTCGAGTCGCCAACGGTGGGCGAGCTGGCCGTCGAGGTCGAAGCGTCGCTCAGAAGTAGTCTGGGCGAGCAGTCGCCGCCCATCCGGCGCGTCTCGCGCGAAGGTAAGCTGCCGCTCTCTTTCGCGCAGCAGCGCCTCTGGTTTCTGCACAAGCTTGAGCCGGCCAGCCCCTTCTACAACATGCCTGTCGCCGTGCGCCTGAGCGGCCGGCTCGACATGGGCGCGCTTGAGCGCACGCTCAACGAAATCGTCCGCCGGCATGAATCCCTGCGCACGAGTTTGCCGACCGTAGACGGCCAGCCCATCCAACTGATAGCGCCGCCGCGCCCTTTGCGTCTGCCCGTCGTCGATATTTCGGCACTGCCTTCGCAGGAGCGCGAGCGCGAAGCGCACAGGCGAGCCGCCGAGGAAGCGCGCACGCCCTTCGACCTCTCAAAGGGGACGCTCTTTCGCGCATGGCTGCTTCGGCTCGGCGACGAGGAACACGTTCTTCTCGTGACGATGCATCACGTCATCTCGGATGGATGGTCGATGGGTGTGCTCATCAGGGAAGTAGCGACGCTCTACAGGGCTTACGTCGAGGGCGAAGAAGAGTCGCCGCTCGCGGAGCTTCCTGTGCAATACGCAGACTTTGCAGTCTGGCAGCGCCGGTGGCTCGCGGGCGAAGTCTTCGAGGCGCACCTCAGTTACTGGAAACGACAACTCGGCGGCGAGCTTCCCGTCCTCAACCTTCCGACCGACCGACCGCGCCCGCAGGTGCAGAGCTTTCGCGGCGCAAGCTACACCATGCGGCTGCCCGCGAGCCTCGCCGAAGCTCTCCGCGCCCTCTGCCGCCGCGAAGGCGCAACGCTCTACATGCTTCTGCTCGCCGCCTTCAAAACACTTCTTCATCGTTACACGAATCAGACAGACATCCTCGTTGGCTCGCCCATTGCCAACCGCAACCGCATCGAGCTTGAAGGGCTTATCGGGTTTTTCGTCAACACGCTCGTCCTGAGAACCGACGTGTCTGACAATCCTGGTTTTCGACATCTGCTCAGTCGCGTGCGCGAGGTGACGCTGGAAGCTTACGCGCATCAGGACATGCCTTTCGAGAAAGTCGTCGAA
>DASWNP010000015.1:0-131823 GCA_036399175.1 Pyrinomonadaceae bacterium
TGAGACCGCCGCGCTTCGTGGGGGAAGCGGGGCGGTATCGAAATCTATGGCTGGTGGGGAAAGGGGGGGAAGGGGAAAGAGGGAAAAGGGGAAAGGGGAAGGGGGAAAGGGTAGAAACAAGCGAGCGATAAACGCTCTTGCTTTCTGCCCTTTTAACCCCTTCCCCTTTCCCCCTTTCCCCTTTCCCCTTTCCCTTTTAGATGTCGAAGTAGAGCGAGAACTCTAACGGGTGCGGGCGCATGCGGAGGGGTTGAATCTCGCGCTCGCGCTTGTAGGAAATCCAGCGCTCGATGAGCTGCGGGGTGAACACGTCGCCTTTGAGCAGGAAATCGTGGTCGGCTTCGAGGGCGCTGAGAGCCTGGTCGAGCGAGCCGGGCAGAGAGGGCACGTCTTTGAGTTGTTCGGGCGAAAGGTCGTAGATGTCTTTGTCGAGCGGCTCGCCGGGGTCGATGCGATTCTGGATGCCGTCGAGACCTGCCAGAAGCATCGCAGAGAAGGCCAGATACGGGTTGCAGGAAGGATCGGGCGGACGAAATTCCAGACGCTTGAGTTTCGGGTTTGTCGAGAACATGGGGATGCGTATGGCCGCCGAGCGATTGCGCGCCGAGTAGGCGAGATTGACCGGAGCCTCGAAGCCGGGAACGAGCCGCTTGTAGCTATTGGTGGTCGGCGCGGCGAAGGCGACGACCGAGGCGGCGTGTTTCAGGAGTCCGCCGATGTAGTAGCGCGCCATCTCGGAGAGACCCGCGTAACCGTCTCCGGCGAAGAGCGGCTTTTCACCTTTCCAGAGCGATTGATGACAGTGCATGCCGGAGCCGTTGTCGCCGTAGAGGGGTTTCGGCATGAAGGTCGCGGCCTTGCCGAACTGGTAGGCCGTGTTGCGCACGACGTACTTGAAGAGCTGCAAGTTGTCTGCCGTGCCGAGCATCGTCGAATAGCGGATGTCGATTTCACACTGCATCGGCGCGACTTCGTGATGATGGCATTCGACCGTGATGCCGACTCGCTCAAGCGTGGTGGAAATCTCGGAGCGCAGGTCGTTCAGAGAGTCGGTGGGCGGGACGGGCACGTAGCCTTCTTTCTGCCGGATGCGGTAGCCGAGATTCGCGCCGGAGAAGTCGTCCGAAGAGCGCCCGGAAGACCAGTGAGCTTCGTCGGATTCGAGACTGTAGCTCGCGGAGTTGGGGTCGCTGTTGAACCTCACGTTGTCGAAGACGAAGAACTCGGCCTCGGGGCCGAAGTAGACGGTATCGGCGAGCCCCGTGAATCTCAGGTAGCTTTCGGCGCGCTGCGCGACCGAGCGCGGGTCGAGGCCGTAGCCCTCTTTCGTGATGGGATCGACGGCGTTGGCGATAATGCACATCGTCGGCTCTTCCGAGAAGGGATCCATCCACATTCGCACGGGGTCGGGCACGAGCAGCATGTCGGATTCGTGTATCGAAGCCCAGCCGCGCAGAGACGAGGCGTCGAAGCCGAAGCCGTCTTCAAAAGAGCCTTCCGAAAATTCGTGAATCGGGAACGTCAGGTGATGCCAGGCACCGACGAGGTCTGTAAAGCGAACTGAAAGAAATCTAGCTCCCTGGTCTTCGGCATACTTCAGGGCAGTTTTTGGGTTCATGTCGTCTCCTGATGATATTTAGGGAGTGTTAGGGGTGTTGACCGCCGAGTGGCAGCAGCAGGCGAAGCCTTACTTCCGGGTCTGACCTTTGGTGAAGCGTGCGTCATAAGAACTTCGGACGCTAAAAAGCTCGCATTATAGACGGGTGCGCCGGACTGTCAAGGTTTCACTAAAGTTTCACGCGCGACGCGGCCTTCCGAAGAGACGCCTTTCTCCGCCCTAAACCTTTCTCAAGCGTCGGCTTAAGCCCCGGCGAGTGTAGCTCATAAGCTTAAAAAAATAGTTATAGACCGCCCCCCGTTTTTCTGTTACATTGCGCGCTTAGACTTCCAGCCCTTTATTCCACCGGCAGCAAGCCTTGAGCACTCGAATGGAGGGTGGCTCGTGCCGGTCTCTAAACCAGAAGACACCGAACCATCAGGGAGGCAGGAGAACCGAAGTTGACGACGGCCATCGAACAGACGCTCGAAACCTATGGCATAGAAAATTGGGGGGCCGGTTACTTCGGCATCAATCGCAAAGGCAACCTTGTAGTGCATCCTTCGGAGTCTGATCAGGGACGCGCCGCCGACCTTAAAGAGATTATCGACGACCTTCAGCGACGCGGCATCAACACTCCGATTCTTTTGCGATTCCCCCAGCTCGTCACGGCTCAGGTGCGCAAGCTTCAGCGCGCTTTCCGCAACTCCATTCGGGAATACGAATACCAGGGCTCGCACATGTGCGTCTACCCGATGAAGGTCAATCAGAATCGGGCGGTCGTCGAGGAGTACCTGCGCGAAGGCTCGCGCTACGACTTCGGACTCGAAGCCGGCTCGAAGGCCGAGCTGTACGGCGCGCTCGCCCTCGAACAGTCGCCCGACAGCCTGCTCGTCCTGAACGGCTTCAAAGACGAAGAGTTCATCGAGCTGGCCTTCAGCGGCGCGCGCTCCGGCAAGAAAGTCGTCATCGTCATCGAAAAGCTGAGCGAGCTTGACCATATCCTGCGCATCGCCGACCGCTACGAAGAAGGGGCGCTGCCCATCGTCGGCATCCGCGTCAAGCTTTACTCCAAGGGCTCTGGGCGCTGGGAGAAGTCGGGCGGCGAGGCGGCCAAGTTCGGCCTGACCACGACCGAGATACTCGAAGTTATCCGCCGCATGCAGGAGGCCGACCGCGTAGGGATGCTGCGTCTCCTGCACTTCCACATCGGCTCTCAACTGACGGACATCAAGCGCATCAAGAACGCGATGAAGGAAGCGGCACGCGTCTATTCGAAAATCTACCAGATGAAAGTGCCCATCGAGCTTCTGGACGTGGGCGGCGGCATGGCCGTCGATTACGACGGCTCGAAGACAGCCTTCGACTCCTCGGCCAACTACACGGCGCAGGAGTTCGCAAACGATGTCGTCTACACCATCAAGCAGGTCTGCGACGACGAGAACGTGCCGCACCCGACCATCATTCAGGAGTCGGGGCGCTACCTCGCCGCCTATCACGCCATCCTCGTCACCAACATCCTCGACGAAATCGAAACCATCGTCGAAGACATCACGCCGATTTCCATCGACGAGGACGACCCGCAGGTCGTCACCGAGCTTGGAGATTTGCGCGAGACCATCACGGTCAAAAATTATCGTGAGTACTATCACGACGCGCTCGAACATCGAGACGAGCTGTTCACGCTCTTCAACCTCGGACTCATCTCTCTGGAAGACCGCGCCAAAGGCGAAGTGCTCTTCTGGGACGTGTGCGAACGCGCAGACAAGCACGCGCAGCAGGCCGAGTACGTCTCCGAAGAGTTCGACGAGCTGCGTCGCCTGCTTCGCGCCAAGTACCTGACGAACTTCTCCGTCTTTCGCTCCGTGCCCGACCATTGGGCGCTCGACCAACTGTTTCCCATCGTCCCCATCCACCGTCTCAACAAGCAGCCGACCGACTACGCGACGCTCTGCGACATCACCTGCGACTCCGACGGCGTGGTCGATAAGTTCGTCGACCTGCATGATGTCAAGCAGGTGCTTGAGCTTCATCCTCTCATCAAGGACGAGCCCTACTACATCGCCTTCACCCTCGTCGGCGCTTACCAGGAGGTGATGGGCAACAACCATAACCTCTTCGGCTCGCCCAACGAAGCGCACGTCCACATCGACGAGGAAGGCTACCTGATTAAGAAAGTGGTGCGCGGCACGACCGTCGGCGAGGCTCTGGAGCGTGCGCGCTACGAGCGCGGGCAGTTGCACGAAGGTTTTCGACGCCAGGTCGAGCAGCGCGTCAGGCGCGGCGATTTGACCGAGGCCGAAGGCGCTGAGATGGTCGAGTTCTACGAGTCGCGCATCGATGCTTACACATACCTCGCGGTCAACGGCGGCACAAGCGGCAGCAGCAGCAGCAATCCCAAACGTCGTTAGAGAGAAAACCGAGCTGTAGCACAAATTCGTGAATAGTAGATGGCAGAATGGCGAATCGCGCGCCCGAAGCGGCCACGAGATCGCCTGCGAGCGACGACCATCAGCGCCGACCGCTTCCGGCTCTACTCTTCACCCGAAAAGGATCGCAAAAAACCGTCATGGTAACTCAACGCAAACCGAGAGCCAGTAAATACCTGACCGCCCCTATTCGCCCCGTACAGGTTGACCGCGACCGCTCGGTGGCGGGGCTTCTGGAAAAGATGGAGGGCGCCGGTTTCGGCGCGCGCCAGCTTGCCGAAGCGCATCGCATCTGGCTCGACATGCTCGGCGACAACACGACCATCTACGTCGCCGCTTCCGGCGCGCTCATCCCCGCGGGCATGCGCCGCCTCTTGGCCTACGTCATCAAGAACCGCTTCGTTGATGTGCTCGTCCTCTCCGGCTCGATGCTCTTTCACGACCTGCACGAATCGCTCGGTCGGCAGCACTTCCAGGCGCACCCTTCGATGACCGACGCCGAATTGGAAGCCTCGCAGATTGCGCGCATGTGGGACGTGCTCGCCAGCGAAGAAGAGTACCGCGAGGCCGACGAGTGGGTCGGCGGCTTCGTCAACCAGCTCGACCAGACGCGCCCTTATTCGACGCGCGAGTTCCTGCACCTCCTGGGTCGAGAACTGGCCGAAATCGCCACCGAAGACGGCGTGCTCACCTCGGCCTACAAGTCGCGCGTGCCCATCTTCTGCCCGACCATCGCCGACAGTTCCATCACCCTGGGCATCGCCGCCGCGCGCTTCGAGAAGAAGAACAACTTCCAGTTCGACCTCGTTCAAGACCTGCTCGACATGATGCAGATAACCGCCCGCGCGCGCGTCACCGGCGTCATCAACATCGGCGGCGGCACTTCCCGCAGCTTCATCCAACAGATGGAAGCCGCCACCAACATCGTCAAGACGCCCGCGCGCGGCCACAAGTACGCCATTCAAATCACCACGGAAGCCCCCCACCCCGGCGGGCGCTCCAGCCCCACCTTCAACGACGAATCCCTCATCTTCGGCAAACTCCAGCGCGGCGCAACTACGGCCTACGTCAACTGCGACGCCACAATCGCGCTCCCAATTCTTATCACTGCACTCTCCCAAACCGCCGCCAAATACATGAAAGGCCGCAAACGCCCCAACTTCACCTTCTCAGCCCGCGAGCTGACGGTCGAAGTCCCCTAGAAAATCAGAGTAGCCAGAATCCAGTAGCCAGTAGTCAGTAGAAAAACAAATGCTGACTACTGGCTATTGCTTTATTCATCAGTTGGAATTAGTAAGCCATCAATGCGGAGACCTTCGAGATAACAGCGAATGGCATCGGCAGCCATCTCGCACGCCTCTTCGAGCGTATCGCCTTCGGTGACTAAGCCCGGCAGAGCGGGACAGGTAACGACGTAGCCTCCGGTTTCGTCCGGCGTCATCACGACTTCGTAATTGAGGATTCTCATGGGTTCGATTATCGCATTGATTCGACTCACTTCAATCTCTTGCGCGGGGCTCGGCGCTTGTCACTCGTCACTCGTCACTTTAAACTGCCTTCATGTCTGAATCAGCACAGCTTCCGGTGAACTTCGGCGGGATTGCCGACGAGAGGCTTTCGAGTTTCGAGGGGGCTCGTATCCTCGTGTGGCCTGTGTCGTATGAGGGAACGGTCTCTTACGGGACGGGGACGGGGCGCGGGGCGGAGGCCATCATCGAAGCTTCGCGTAACATGGAGCTTTACGACGAGGAGACGGACGCGGAGGTTTATCGTCTGGGGATTCATACGCTCGACGTGTCGCCTTCGGTCGAGCCGCCGGAGGCGATGATGCGGTCGCTTCTGGAGCGCGGGCGCGAGCTGGTTTCGACCGGGAAGTTCGTGGCGATGGTCGGCGGCGAGCATTCGGTGAGCGCGCCCGTCATACGCGCCCACGCCGAGCGCTACGAGAACCTTTCGGTGCTGCAAATCGACGCCCACGCCGATTTGCGCGATACCTACGACGGCACGCCCCATTCGCACGCCTCGATTATGGCGCGCGTGACGCGCGACCTGAAGCTGCCTTCGGTGCAGTGCGGCATCCGCTCCATCTCGGCAGAGGAGGCGCGCTCGCTCGATCAGTTGCCGACGCGCATCTTCTGGGCGAAAGACATCGTCGGGCGCACGGACTGGTGGGAAGAAGCCGTGAGCGGTCTCACCGAGAACGTCTACCTGACGGTGGACATCGATGGGCTCGACCCTTCGCTCGTCGCGCAGACGGGCACGCCCGAGCCGGGCGGTCTCGGCTGGTATGAAGTCGTCGGATTGATTCGCACGCTGGCGCGCTCGCGCCGCGTCGTCGGCATGGACTTGACCGAGTATGCTTACGTCGAAGGCTTCGACGCCTCGGCCTTTCTCTGTGCCAAGCTCATCTACAAATCGCTCTCCTTCATCTTTGAAGCGGAGACCGAACGCGTGCGCGGAGGCGCACACAAAACGATGAACGCGAAACGATGAACGATGAACCGAAAGACAAAAGCTTTCTGCTTTTCATTCCGCATTCATCATTCGCTTTCGTCGAGAGGTAAACAGATGAACTTCGATAGATTCCCTCCCTGGTAAGCTCCGGCCAAATTTAGAAGGCTGCCGAGGCTCAAGCGCGCGTCTGTCGCGCGAAGGCTTTGGCGTGCCCTCGCCCGCTCGTTGATTCCTCCGCCTCGGATGGACGAACGCTCTTCGCTCAAAAGAGAACGTCCACCTCAACTTCCGAGAACAAGGAGAATCAACAGATGTTTCGCTTCAACTACGAAGATAGGCGCGCGGCTGCTCGAAGCAGGCAAGGCAGTCGGCAGCCGAGCGCGCTCTTTTTCTTCACCCTCACGCTGCTCGTCGTCGAATTTCTCGACGAGCTTGTGTTCGGCGTGCGCGAGGCGGCGTGGCCTCTGATACGCGACGACCTGCGCCTCTCTTATCTGGAGATAGGCGCGCTGCTGAGTTTGCCGAACGTGTTCGGCAATCTGGTCGAGCCGATGCTCGGCATCCTCGGCGACGTTTGGAAGCGTCGCGCGCTGGTTCTGGGCGGCGGCATGTTCTTCGCGCTGGCGTCGCTGCTCGTCTCGTTGAGCTACAGTTTTCCGATGCTGCTGCTGTCTTTGGCTATCTTCAACCCGGCGGCGGGAGCGTTCGTCGGGCTGTCGCAGTCGGCGCTGATGGACGCCGAGCCGGAGAGGCAGGAACAGAACATGGCGCGCTGGTCTTTCTCGGGCTCGCTCGGCAACACCGTCGGGCCGCTTCTGTTGAGCGCGGCGCTGGCTTTGGGTTTAGGCTGGCGCTGGCTCTTCGCGGGCATGTCGGCGCTGACGCTTCTGGTGCTCGTCGCGGCCTCGCGTTTCTCTTTCCCGACGCCGGCGCGGGTCGATTCGGAGGGCGATAGACAGGAACTCGGAGCGGGCGACTTTCGAGAACTTAAAGAGGGTGTACGGCGTGCGCTCGCGGCGCTCAGGCGACGTGAAGTCGTGCGCTGGCTCATCCTGCTCGAACTCGGCGACTTCACATGGGACATCCTGCGCGGATACCTCGCGCTCTACTTCGTCGATGTGTTGGGCACGTCAGAGGCGCAGGCGGCGCTGGCCGTCATCGTCTGGACGCTGGTGGGCTTGCCCGGCGATTTGCTTCTGATTCCGCTCCTGGAGCGAGTGCGCGGGCTCAGCTACCTGCGCTATAGCATGCTCGCCGTCCTCGTCCTCTTCCCCGCCTTCCTGCTCGTCGAAGGCATCGAATGGAAGTTCGCGCTGCTCGGCCTGCTCGGCTTCTCGAACGCCGGTTGGTACTCGATTCTCAAGGCGCAGCTCTACAAATCGATGCCCGGACAAAGCGGCACGGTGATGACGCTCGGCAACATCTCCGGCCTCATCTCGACGATATTTCCCTTCGCCCTCGGAGCCGTCGCCCAACGCTACGGCCTCTCGCCGATGATGTGGCTGCTGCTCGCCGGGCCCGTTGCGATAATCATCGGGATGGGAAAACCGGAAGGAGAAAAGGAGAAAAGGGGGAAGGGTTAAAAGGGGAAAGAACGGAGGAAAGATGAGAAGGCGATATTACCGGACTTCTGGTTTTACCCTTTCCCCTTTTTCCCTTTTTCCCTTTCCCCTTCGCTTTTCATGTGAGCCATTGGAGCACGTCGTCGCTGCTGGTCGGCGTGCCGCCGACGACGCGTATGAAGTAGTCTTCGAGGGAGATGGAGGCGGCGCGCCCGTCGCTCTTTTCGTCTTCGAGGGCGATGCCTCTGCGCAGCTCGTAGAGCGCGCCGGAGGCGACGAGGCGACCCTTTGAGATGATGGCGATGTCGGTGCAGAGGCGTTCGACTATCTCAAGCACGTGCGAGGTGAGGAAGACGGTGAGGCCGCGCGCGGTGAGGCGCGAGAGCAAATCTTTGAGCGTGCGCGAGGCGATGGCATCGACGCCCTCGAAGGGCTCGTCGAGAAAAAGAATCTCCGGGCGGTGAATCAACGCGCAGGCCAGCGAGAGCTTCTTCTTCATGCCGTGCGAGTATTCGACGACCAGCTTCTTAGGCTCGCCGTCAAGCTCCATCAGCGCCAGCAGCTCGCGCCCGCGCTCAAGGATTTCGGCGCGCGTGAGGCCGTACATCCGACCCGTGAACGTGAGCATTTCCATGCCGGTCAGGCGCTCGAAGAGGTTCAGGTCTTCGGGCACGACGCCGATTCGACGTTTGACTTCGAGCGGCTCGGCTTCGAGGTCTCTGCCGAGCACGCGGACGCGCCCGCTCGTCGGCGCGAGCAAGCCCGTGAGCATCTTGATGGTCGTCGATTTGCCCGCTCCGTTCGGGCCGAGGAAGCCGAAGAACTGCCCGCGCTCGATGCGCAGGTTGACACAATCGACCGCCGTGAAATCGCCGAAGCGGCGGACTAAATCGACGGTCTCGACCGCCGGAGCACGCGCGTTCTCTGTCGGGGCGACGTTTTCCATATCAACCTTTGTACGCGCCGCCCGCGCCGACGGTCAAGCAGGCGCTCGCTCGAAAGTTTCGACAAAGCCCGCGCTCCCCGCACAGGATGTCGTTAAGCTTGTCGAGTATAAATCTTGAATTTCTCAGGATGATGTTTATGATACTCGCACACGAGCCTTCTCTTAATCCGTTCGCGCAGGAAAGCTTGCTGCCGACCTTCGGACTGAGCCGATGAACTTAAAGAAGCTGCGCCGCCATCCGGCCGTAGAGAAAACCGGGCGACATCTGCCCGCGCTCGGCGCGCTCCTGGCGCTGCATCTGGCAATCTTCGCGCGGCTGATTTTTCAGTCGTGGGAGGAAGTGCCCTACGCGATTATTCCTTTCGATTTCACGCACCAGTATTCGCCCTGGCTGGTCTACATCGGCGACTGTTTAAAGTCGGGCATCTTTCCCCTGTGGGTTCCTTACGTCGGCGGCGGCACGCCCTTCTTCATCAACCCGCAGAGCCAGCTCTACTCGCCCCTGACGCTCGTCGTCGGCTCGACCATCGGCTACACGCACCGCGCGACGCAGTTGCAGACCCTCTTCACAATCTTCTTCGGCGGCGTCGGCTCTTACTTTCTCTCCTACACGCTCTGGCGCAGCCGCTTTGCCGGCGTCTTTACGGCCATCTGCTATACCTTCACGAGCGCAGTGTTCGGCAACCTCGAACACATGACCATCACCAACTCGACCTCGCTCGCGCCCTGGCTCTTTCTGGCGACGACGCTGGCCGCGCGGATTGGCGCGCGTTGGAGCTACCCGGCGCTGGCCTTCCTCATCTACTTCCTGATTACGAGCGGTTATCCGGGCGTCATCATCATGCTGCTCCTCTGGCTGCTTCTTTACACGCTCTATCTCGTCAATCAACAGCCGGGCGCGTACAGAACGAAAGTGCGCGCCCTCGTGCCCTTCGCTCTCGCGTGGCTGCTCGGACTTTTTCTGGCGGGCGCGCATTGGATTTCGATTGTCGCTTACAGAAAGGAGTTCACGCGCGGCGCGTCGCCTCTGAGTCTGGAAGAGGCGCTGCTCGGCGGCCATCTCTTCTTCAAGAATCTGCTGGGCATCTTTTTTCTGTTTATGACTGAGCATCCGCCTGCGGGAGACAACAGCGACATCTCGATGCGGGGCGTCTATTTCGGCGCGCTCGCTCTGCCGCTCGCGTTCGCCGCGCTGCTTCTGATTAAAGAGCGCATCACGGGCGCGCTGCTCTTTCTTTCGGCGGGAAGTTTGTTGATGGCAGGCGGCGGCATGTTCTTCGGTCGCGTCGCGCTGCACATCCTGCTTCCAGTCCTGAACATGTCGCGCTTCCCTTCGGCTGACAGCCGCGCCCTGATGGTTCTGGGGCTGGCGCTTCTGGCCGGTGGCGGGGCGATGCTTCTCGGCGGCGGCGACCGCCCGCAGGCGCGCTCGCTCGTCCTGCGCTCGACCCTGGCGCTGCTCGTCCTCTTCGTCGTCTCTCTCTTCGCCCTGCGAAATCTCTACGACGAGCATGCCTACAGAGACGTGGTGCTCAACTACGTGACGCTGGAGATTATCCTCGTCGGGCTGGCCGTGCTCGCTCTTAAAATCTTTTCGGGGCGGACGCTGCTCATCTGGCTGGCGGCGCTCGTCGCAATCGAAGCCGGGACTTGCGTGCTCGCCAATATGAAGATTGTCGGTGCGCCGACGTGGGGCGGCGATTACCGCGCCAGGCGCGCACGACATCGACGCGCCTTTACGCCCGAAGCGGCCAACGAGCCGCGCATCGCGGGCAAACCCGGCCTGATTGACGAGGCTTCAGGGCAGGCGTACATGCAGAAGAATTTCTATCTCTCGGAGTACAACCCGCTCCGGCTTCTGCGTTTTCAGCGCGTCATCGAAAACGGCTTCGAGGGTTGGATGACCAACGGCAGAAGAGTCGTCGCGCTTGCGCCCGACAGCCAGCCGCAGACCTACGCGGACTTCGAGCCGCTCGCCCAGCCCGTCGATTACGTTATCAACTCATACACGCCCAACCGGGTCGTCTACCGAATCAAACTCCCGCAGGACTCTCTGCTCGTCTTCAACGAGATAAACTTCCCCGGCTGGCAGGCGACCATCGACGGGAGGAGCGCCAGCATAAGCGAAGTCGGCGGAGGTCTGCGCAGCATGAGGGTCGTAGGCGGCGAACACACGATTGTCACCACGTTTCGCCCCGCGTGGTTCTACAGAGGGCTCTACGTCTCTCTCATCGCCGCGCTGCTCTTTCTCGCCTGGCTCGCTCTCCTCTTTAACCGCGCGCGACGCGAACGCCGCCGCGACCATCCGAACGAGTCGCAGCACGAAGCGCAGGAAAGCCGGTCGCTGGAAGAAACGCCCGCCTCTTGATGTTTACCAACGCATCCGGGTCGCTCGTCCGCTCTTGAAATGAAGCTCTCACAAGTTTCATAATCCCGGTTCAGGAGAAAAACATGAGCGAAGAACCTACAAAGCATTTGCAGAACGGCGATGTGAAACTGATTCTCGCGCGCCTCGACTCCATCGACGGACGGCTAGGCTCGCTTGAGGAAAAAGTTGAGCGGCGCTTACAGGAGACGCGCCCCATCTGGGAAGCCGTGCTTGAGCAGTTGAAAGAGCTAACCTCGCGGATGTCGAAAGTTGAGGAGTGGCTGTCTGGAGTGGAGAAGGAGAACAAAGATTTCCGGCGGATGTTTCGCTCGACATTCTCAGACCTCTCGCGGGTGTAGGAAGACCTCGAAGAGCGAATTGATAGAATCGAGGGTAGCAAGGTCTCACCATAGGGCTTCCTCACCTGTTGCGTCTAATCTAAAAGTCTGAAGGAGAACGGTAATGCCTCGCATATTCGGTCGAAAGAGCCGCGCTCTTTTCTGGCTCGCTTTAATCTCGTCTGTTTTGACGAGCTGGCTCGCGCCGCGCGCCGAAGCTACTGTCGCCGGAGCGCAGTCTGAAGTCAGGTTCACTTTCAGCGCGAGTTACTACAGGGTTTCCGAAGGCGATAAGAGCGTGACGATTACGGTCGTGCGTTCGGGCGATTTGGGAAGTGAAGCGACGGTCGAATATCAGGCGAGCAACGGCTATCTTTTCGCCAGAGGCTGCGCCTACCTCGCATGGGTCGGCACGGCCACGCCCGACTCCGACTATGCGTGGGTGAGAGGCACGCTTCGTTTCGCGCCGGGCGAGTCGAGCAAAACGTTTCAGGTGGCGATAATCGACGATGCGCAGATAGAAGCGCGCGAGCCCGAGACAATCTTCCTCTCGCTCGATTTCTCTGCGAGCGCGCCCGAGCAGAGCAGCGCATGCTTCGGCAGCACCTCCACAATCTACATCCACGACAACGACCCCGACGCCGCCCCCACGCCGACGCCGGTGATTACCACGAGCCCCAAGATAGCCTTCTTCACCAACCGCGACGGTAACTACGAGATTTACTCGATGGACGAGGACGGCAGCAATCCCAGACGCCTGACCGACACCCTCTCCTCCGAGGGACATCCTGCATGGTCGCCCGACGGCAAGGCGATAGCTTTCGTCAGCGATCGCGACGGCGGGCTCGGCATCTACGTCATGCAGGCCGACGGCTCGAACCAGACCAAACTCTTCAGCGGCGGCATCGAGGTGCGCGACCCCGCGTGGTCGCCCGACGGCTCTCGTATCGCCTTCGTCGGCACGCGCAGCGGCTACAGCTACGAAATCTTTGTAATCAACACCGACGGCAGCGGGCAGGTGAATCTGACCAACAATCTCGGCGAGGATTTCCAACCCGCATGGTCGCCCGACGGCAAGCAGATTGCCTTCACGAGCCGACGCGAGAACGGAACTTTCAGCGTCTACGTGATGAACTCGGACGGCTCGAACCCGAGAAGAATCGTCGCCGAATACAGCCGCGACCCCGCCTGGTCGCCCGACGGCAAACAGATAGCCTTCGTCGCCAATGGCGAGCAATCCGGCAGCAGCATCTACGTTGTGAACACCGACGGCAGCAATCGCAGACTCCTGAGCGGCAATCAGCCCTACACCTTCAACGTGAACCCCGCGTGGTCGCCCGACGGCAAACGGATAGCCTTCGCCAGCAACCGCGACGGCTATCCCTTCAACTACGAAATCTACTCGATGAACGCCGACGGCTCGAATCCACTGCGACTCACCAACAACCCCGCGCACGAAGGCATCCCCGCGTGGCAGCCTCGGATAGCGCCGCCTTCATCCGCCGTCCCACGTCTGCTCACCGAGGCCAATTCGAGCCGCGCCGTCGCGCTCGAGTCCGTCACATGGGTGCTCGACCCCTTCTCCGTCGTCTCGAACTGGAACCTGAGCCCCGACCGCCGCACGCGCGTCATCCTCTTCGCTTCCAACCTGACGACTACCGCCACCGGCGACATCTCCGTTCAGGCCGAAGACTCGAATGGTCGCGTCTATCAACTTCCGGTCGAGCACGTCGAGCGTGTGCCCGGCTTCGACTGGCTGACGCAGATAAACGTCCGCTTGGCCGAAGAGCTATCCGGCATCGACTACGTCTGGGTGAGTCTCAACGTCCGGGGCTCGGTCAGCAACAAAGCGGTCGTTACTCTTCGCGCGAAGGGGAACAATTGATAAACGCGGCTGCGCACCTTCACGCAAACAATCATCCCGCTTAAACGAAAAGGGCTGACCTTGTGGTCAGCCCTTTTCGTTTAAGCACGCTGAGCATCGAAGAGATTTCGCGTCCGCGCTATTCGCGCAGGAGCGGGCGGGCTTCGTTAGCGCGGACGAACGGGGGAAGATTTCGATGAGTGCTCATCAGGAAGGCCGTCGTGCTTGGGCGCAGGGCGTTGCCGTGCGTGGCGCGCAATCGGGCGAGCCGGCTGAAGAGCGACGCGCCGTAGTAGTAGCCGTCATGAAGGCTAAGGAGCAGGTCGGCGGTGTGTTGCACGCGCGGCGCGTGCAGTGCGTCGAAGAGATTTGCGAGCGGGTCTGGGTAGATGTGCCGGGCGGTGCGCTCAAGCCAGTCGGTGTCGGAGGCGAAGCCGCGTTCGTCAAGGCGTCCTTCGTGCTGTAGGTCAGCGACGACGCCGGAAAGTTGCAGAGGGTCGCCGTCGAGCTGTTCGTAGCGATAGATGAAGGGTTCTCGGTCGCCTTCCGGCTCGCCTGCATCTTCGTCGCCGCGCCTGTTTCTGTCAGAAGTCGTCTCGACGTTTTTCTTCGCGCGATGGATGCGCGCCGCGCCGCGCTCGCCTCTAACGACGACGGCCTCGGAGCCTTCACGCCGGATGCTGAAATCGACGCCTTCGAGCGTCGAGAGCGCGTCGGCGACCCCTCCGGCGTCGGTCTCTTCGGCACAGTAGAGAGCCGCGTAGCCGCAGAGGCCGAAGGCTGGAACGGCGACGCTTCGGCGACGACCTTTGCCGCGCTGGGGCGCGCTCAGATTGTCGGCGACTTCGTAGCCTTCGGCGCGCAGGTGCGTGGCGAGGTTGATGCGCCGGTTATCCTGCAAGTTCATGCCGTGATCGGAGAAGAGGACGATTTCGGTCTCCGCGCCGCAGTGGTCTTGTATCTCTCGAAGGATGCGGTCGAGCGACTGGAGAGCGACATCGAGGCGACGCGCGCCGCGTATGTGCAGCAGCCCGTCCGTGCCTTTGAGGAAGGCGAAGAAATCTCTGTGGGCGGGCGCAGCGCGGAAGCGCTCGCGGAAGCGTCGCATGTCGGCTCGCCAGATGGTTTCGGGCGCGACGTAGACGAGAAACTCGAAGGGCAGAGGCTCTTGATAATCAAGCTCGTCCATGTAGGACGAAGGTATTTTGTCGGGCGTGCGTCGCCCGACGTACTTACGCGCGCCGCCGCAGAGGCGTCGCTCGTCGCGGTTGAAGTAGAGGCTTTCGTAGCCGAGCGGAGCGGTCGCGCCGAGCATGGTGGAGAGCGCGACGTTGGTCATCGTCGGAAACGGCGAGAGCAGCCGCGCCGCTTCGTTGAAGCGGTCGAACAACCCGCGCGAGCGCGCCGCTTCTATTAGCTCGTGCGGCACTCCGTCCAGACAAAGCAGCAAACGGCGCGGGCGTGTCAGCCCCGCGCCGTTCGCCGCACTCTCCCCTCGAACGTTCGCCGAAGCTTCCCCGCGCTCGTACTTTCCGGCCTTGTGGTTACTTCTCATTTTCGGTCTTGCTTTCGACGCCCTGCGCTTCCGTCGCGTTAGTCGTCGCCGGAGCGCCCTTCTTGAAAGGCTCGCGCAGGCCGCGCTTGGCCTCTTCGTGTGAGTCGTAGATGTTCGGACGCGCGAGCACGGCTTTGTACTGTTCGAGAGCCGCGTCGCGTTTTCCCGCGAGGTCTAGAGCCTGCGCCGCGCGCAGACGCGACATCGTCGCCAAGCCCGCTTCAGCGCCCGGCATCGCCGCGCCCGCGAGATACTGTCTGGCAGCCTGCTCCATCTGCCCGGCCTGGAAGAGCGCCTGCCCGTAGCTGAAATAAATCTGGTCGAGGGCGCGCGGCTGCGCGCTCGTTTGAGCCGCCGCCGCCTGGCCGCGTCGGGCGGGAGACGCGGCGGCGCGTTCGGGTCGGAGCAGCTCCTCGAAAATCTGGAAGGCTTCGCGCTCGGAGGCTGTCGCTGCTTGCGGGTTGGCGGCGCGCTCGACCGTCGCCTGCGAGACCAGCGCGTCGGCCACTTCGAGCTTGTAGAGGTAGTTGCGCGGATACTTCGCGCTCAACTCGCGCGCGTAGGTGAGAGCTTCGGGGAAACGCTTCTCGCGTTTGAGCAGGGCGATGAGCAGCGTCTTGGCGTCGTCCTGCGCCCACTTGCCTTCGCGCGCGACGCGTGCGAGCGTCTCCAGGCCACGCTTCTTCGAGCCGCGTATGCCGCCGACAGCCGCCATCACCTTGACGAACGGCGGAAGCGTGGCGACCACGTAGTCGTACATGCCGATGGTCACTTCGGCGTCGTGAAACGTGGGGTCGAGCTTGACGACATCGCGGTGTCGGTCAACCGAGTCCTGACCGTCTCGCAGCGCCGACATGAAGCTGCGCTCGACGGCTCCGGCGAAAGCCGCCTTCAAGCCTTCGGTCGCGCCGAGGAAGTAGAGCGCCTCCACGTCTTTCGGGTTGCGCTTCAAGCGCGCTTCTGACAACTGCTTCGACTGCTTCGTCAATTCACGAAACTCGGCGACGATTTTCGGGTCGGTCTTCTCCTGACTCTTGGCGTAGAAGGCTTCGGTGTTGTAGAGCGAAGCCTGAAGGCGGCGCGATTCGTTCAAGGTCTGCACCCAAAGAGTAGCGGCTAGAAACTGCGTGCCCGCGGGATGCTCCGGGTAGAGCCGCGCCAGTTCTTTGAAGCGACGACGCGCGCCCTCGTAGTCGAGACTGTAAAGCGCATCGAAGCCCTCGGCGCGCAACTGGTCGAAACGCTTCTGGTCGGCCACTGAAAGCGCCGTCGCCCCGCTCACCACGTTTCCGGCCGACTGTGCGAAACTCACCCCCGATAAAAGAAACGTGAGTAGGAACAGAAGACCAATCATCCGAACTCTCATCACAAACTCCTCCAACCGTCATTCTCTGAAACTTGCAGCTCAAGGCTTGGGCGTATATTTCGGTTTGCTTCGGCATTCGATGCCGAGCAGATGAAGCCTGCCGCCCACCTTCACGTACTTCTTCGCCCTGACGGCGTCCGTGCCGTTGTCCAGCGTCACCTCGGCGACGACGTTGTCGTCCGCGTGGATGGCGTTCTCCTGAGCTTTGGGCGCGACCACGACGCCTATCAGCATCGAATCCGCCGACTGAGACGAAAGCATCGACTCGTCCGTGTAGTAGACGCTCGCCGTAATCACCAGCTTGCTGTTCGGGAAAGGATAGGTCTTCGTCGTCAGCACCTCTTCGCCCATCGAAGGGCGAAACTCAGGAAAGAGGGTCTCTATGCCAGACAGGGCTTTCGCATCCGGCTGCGCTTTGCCGCTCTCTTCAAACTTCTCGAAAGCCTGCCGCGCCCTCTCGACATCGACCACGTAGACGTGACAAGCCTCGTTACTCTGAGAACTTTGTGAACTCTGAGCCGCCGCCTGATTTTGAGCCAGCGCCGCGACCGACAGCACGAGCACTAACAAGTTGACTGAAACGATTCTCTTCATAACTCGATTTGAAACGCCGCAGACCGAGTTATTCTTCTCTCGTCTCGGCGGACGCTCACCCACCATAGCTCTCAAGATATTTCACGCCGGCGCCCGTGTTGAAGAGCACTACCCGCTCGTCAGGCTTGACGCTTCCCGTTTCAATCAACCGGCGCAGCGCGGGCAAACAGGCCGCGCCCTCTGGCGCGACGAAGAGACCTTCGAGCGCCCCTATCTCGCGCGCCGCCCCGAGCATCTCTTCGTCCGTGACGGCGATGGCTGTGCCGCCAGATGCGCGCAGGGCGTCTAGAATCAGGAAGTCGCCGATGGCGCGCGGCACGCGCAGACCCGACGCCGTAGTCGCCGCGTTCGGAAACTCATCCGCGAACCTCTTGCCTTCCTCGAAGGCGCGCACGATGGGCGCGCAACCCGATGCCTGCACCGAAACCATTCTTGGCCGCTTCTCATCTATCCACCCTAATTGCTGCATCTCGTCGAAAGCCTTCCACATCCCGACGAGCCCCGTGCCGCCGCCAGTCGGATAGACAATCACGTCCGGCAGCGTCCAATCCAGTTGCTCGGCCAACTCGTAGCCGAGCGTCTTTTTTCCCTCGACGCGGTAAGGCTCTTTCAGAGTCGAAACGTCGAACCAGCCTTCCGCCTCCTTGCGCTTCGCCACCTCCGCGCCGCAGTCGGTGATAAGACCGTCCATCAGCATGACGTGCGCGCCCATCTGCTCACACTCGACGACGTTCGAGCGCGGCGTATCGCGCGGCATGAAGATGAAGGCTTCGAGCCCTGCGCGCGACGCGTAAGCCGCGAGCGCTCCCGCCGCGTTTCCCGCCGAAGGCACGGCCAGACGCCGTGCTCCCAACTCCTTCGCCATCGAGACCGCCGCCGACATCCCGCGCGCCTTGAAGCTCTGCGTCGGGTTCTGCGACTCGTCCTTGATGTAAAGCTCCGAGAGCCCTACCTGCTCGCCGAGCCTTTCGGCGCGAAGCAGAGGCGTCCAGCCCTCGCCGAGCGAGACGATGTTCTCCTCGCGCTCGACCGGCAGCACCTCCACATAGCGCCAGAGGTCTGCCCGACGCCCCCTGAGCGCCTCTTTTGTCAAACTCTGCCCCGCCCGCTCCAAATCGTAGCGCACGAGCAGAGGCTTGCCGCAACGGCTACAGAGATTTTGCAATCGCCGTGCCTCGTGCCTCAGCTCGCACGCGGCGCATTCCAGATGAGTGACGTTCATGTTTTGGGAAATCCTTTGGAGTAGATGCTTCCCTCCAAAATCCTCTCGTTTAGATGCCAAAAGCTACCCCGACAGTCTACCGGCAGAACGAACGCTTTGACCAATTCAATCGCGCCTCGTTTCTGATTCATGGATGAGCCCGCGCCCCGGACGACGAGCGCGCCAACAGTATTTTATCCCACATGGAGCACTCATGTTGCACCGGCAAAAAGGCAAAGGGATAAAAGGGGTAAAGGGGAAAGGGAAAAGGGGAAAGGCGAAAGGCAAAGGTGAGGGCGTTAGCTGTTTCCGCCTCGCCCTCACCTTTGCCTTCCGACTTTCTCTACGCTTTTTCCCTTTCGCCTTCTACTTTCCACCAGCCTTCTGCCCTTTTACCTTTTCCCCTTTCCCTTTTCCCGGCGCGTTAGCGCCCACTCAAAGCCGGTTTTGGTAGGCGCGTCGAGCATGGCGTTGAAGTTTTCGGCGAAGTAGCGTTTCCAGTTCGGGCGGCTGCCGTCGATGTCCGTGAAGCCGTACTCTTCTGCGAGAGCGCAGGAAGCGTAGACGCCGCCGGATTTTTTCAGGACGTGCGGGTCGGCGGCGAGCGCGGCGACAGCGCGTCCGGTGAAGCAGGGCGTCTCGGAAGCCTCGAAGCCGAAGCGTTTGGCTTCGGGTTTGTTGACGGCGTCGCGCCAGTTGGCTTCCGTCACGCCGAAGCGGTCGAGCATCCACTCGGTACGCATGAAGCCGGGCGTCAGCGCGACGGCGGCGATGCCGCGCGTGTAGAGTTCTTCGGCCATCGCGTAGGCGAGGCGGATGGTCGAGAGCTTCACGAGGTCGTAGAAGAGGTTGCCTCGATAGCCGATGCCGTCGCCGTCGGTTATCTCGACGATGAGGCCGCCCCTGCGTTTTCCTTCGACCATCAGCGCGGCGGCGTGGCGGCTCGTGATGATGTGCGAGAAGACCTCCTGCCGCATCCAGCGCAAGCCCTTCTCAAGCGAGAGCTGCCAGAAAGGTTTCCACTCGGCGGCGGTGTCGCCGCCCAGCACGTTGACCAGCACGTCGAGCCGCCCGCCCTGCTCTTCGCGGACGCGCTCGAAGAGCCGTTCGACCTGCGACTCGTCCGTGTGGTCAACCCTGACGGCGATGCCCACACCGCCGCGCGCCGAAACCATCTCCGCCGTCTCTTCTATCGTCTCCGTGCGTCCCGCGTGAATCCCCTCGGAGGGCGGCTTGCCCCTTACGCTCCGCCCCGTGCAATAAACAATCGCCCCCGCCTCGCCCAGCATACACGCGATGCCCCGCCCCGCACCGCGCGTCGCCCCCGCCACGACAGCCGTCTTCCCCTCCAAAGGTTTCATCTCAAATGCCTCCCTTCCGTTTTTCTTCAAACACAAATCAGGTCGTCTACCCCCGACTCGTCCTCCCGTCGCCCGATAAATCGAGGATACGAAAGCATTGATGACACCTCATGTCATATTTCATGTATAAAATCGCAGGCAGGAGGAAGAGGAAACGATGAACGCGGAAGGAAAAGAAGTCTAAAGTCTGGAGTCTGGAGTCGGGAGTCAAAGCCAAAGACAGTCATTGTTCCTGACTCCAGACTCCAGACTTTAGACTCCAGACTTTTTTATTCCGCGTTTTGGAGGGTTGAGATGCGTGCTGACAGGCTGTTTTCCATCGTGCTGCTGTTGCAGGCGGAGAGGCGCTTGACGGCGCGGGATTTGGCGCGGCGTCTGGAGGTTTCCGAGCGGACGATTCACCGCGACATGGAGGCTTTGAGCGGGGCGGGCATCCCGGTCGTCGCCGAGCGCGGGACGGGCGGCGGGTGGTCTCTCGTCGGCCAGTACAGGACGAACCTGACGGGGCTCAACGAGGCGGAGATTCAGTCGCTCTTCGTCGTCAAGCCTGCGAGACTTCTGGCCGATTTGAAGTTGGAGAAGGCGTCGGAGGGCGCGCTCCTGAAGCTTCTGGCGGCGCTGCCTTCGATGTACAGGCGCGGGGCTGAATACGCGCGCCAGCGCGTCTACGTGGACGTGACGGGTTGGAGCCGGACGCAGGAGGCCGTGCCGTCGCTTCACCTGTTGCAGGAGGCTGTCTGGCAGGAACGGCGCGTGCGTCTCACGTACCCGCGCGGCGAGTGCGGCTCGGTCGAGCGTTTGGTTGACCCTCTGGGGCTCGTGGCGAAGGGGAGCGTGTGGTATCTGGTGGCGGCGGTCGAAGGAGACTTGAGAAGCTATCGCGTCTCGCGCGTCGAGCGCGCGGAGATTTTGGACGAGCCTTGCGTGCGCCCGGCGGATTTCGACCTCGCCGACTTCTGGGAGCAATCGTCGGCTAAGTTTCGCGCCGCGCCTGCGAACTATCGTGCGACGGCGCGCGTGCGGCAAAACATCGTCGCGCGTCTGCCCTACGCCGGAAGATTCGCGCGCATCGAGCAGGTGGGCGAGCCGGACGCCGAAGGCTGGGTGCGCGTCTCGCTCGGCTTCGACTCGGAGGAGATGGCCTGCGAATACGCGCTCGGCTTCGGCACTCAGTTGGAAGTGCTGGAGCCGGAGGCACTGCGCGAGAAGGTCTCGGAGGCGGCAGGGAGCGTCGTCGATTTTTATACGCAGGGCGCTTCCTAGAAATTTTGTCGGTTCTGTTCTAAGGTTATCTTCTTTGAAGAAAACTCGGATGGCTATTCGTTTAATCGCGCTCGACCTTGACGGGACGCTGCTCAACTCGCGTGGAGAGTTGACGGCGCGCAGTCGCGCGGCGATTTCTGCGGCGCGCGAGCGCGGCGTGAGAGTCGCGCTCGTGACGGGACGCCGTTTTCGTGATGCGCGCCCGCTCGCGCTTGAGCTAGGTTTGGACGTGCCCGTCATCGCGCACAACGGCGCGCTCACGAAGCACGCGCGCACGCTGGAGACGGTCGCGGCGCTCTTGCTGCCGCTCGACGCAGCGCACGCCGTCATCCGCGTCGGACGCGAGCAGGGCGCGGACGCGCTCGTCAGCGACGACCCGGAAAACGCGGGGCTGCTCGTCTACGACCACATCTCGGAGGGCAATCTTGCGCTCGTCAAGTACGTCGCCTGGTCGCGCCGCATCGTCGGCGACGATGCGCGTGCCGCCGTCCTCGAAGTTCCTTCGCTCGAAGAGTATCTCGACCACGCGCCCGTTCACATCGCTTTTTCCGGAAGCTGCGCGCGGATGCAGGCTTTGAGCGTCGAGCTTGAGCGTGCGCTCGGCTCAAGCGTCAAGCTTCTGCTGACGCTCTACCCGAAGCAGGACTTCGCGCTGCTCGACGTGCTGCATCCTCTGGCGTCGAAGGGCGCGGGGCTCGCGGCAGTGGCCGGCGAATACGGACTCACGCGCGAAGAGGTGATGGCTGTAGGCGACAATCTCAACGACGTTGAGATGCTCGACTACGCGGGAACGGGTGTGCTCATGGCGAACGCCGAGCCGAGCCTGCGCGAAGCCGCGCACCTGCACACAACCGCCACCAACGACGAGGACGGCGTCGCCCTCGCCATCGAACGCTTCGTTCTACAGGATGAAAACACTGAATCAGGAGTCTAAAGTCTGGAGTCCGAAGTCAGGAGTCAGAAGAAAAGCTTTTGCTTTACGGTTTTCATTCAGACTTCAGACTCCAGACTCCAGACTTTAGACTCTTTTCGGAGGGAAACATGGCAAATCGCATCGCACGTATCGAGACAAACAAGGGGACGATTCGTTTCGAGTTGTTGGAGACGGAAGCGCCTAAGACGACGGAGAATTTTCGTCTGCTGGCGGAGGCGGGTAAGTACGACGGCGTTATCTTTCACCGCGTCATCAACGGTTTTATGATTCAGGGCGGCGACCCGACGGGCACGGGGCGCGGCGGGCAGTCGGCTTGGGGCGGACGCTTCGACGACGAGATTAACCGCTCTTCAGACCTCTACAAGGGAGCTTACAGGGCGGGCACGGTGGCGATGGCTAACGCCGGGCCGAATACGAACGGCTCGCAGTTCTTCATCATGCACGTCGATTATGCCCTGCCGCCGAGCTATACGAAGTTCGGACAGGTCATCGAAGGCCAGGACGTTGTCAACGCCATCGCCACGACCGAGACCGACAGCAGCGACCGCCCGCGCGAGCAGGTCGTCATGCAGAAAGTAACGATTGAAGACCAATGATGAATGCGGAATGCGGAATGATGAATGAAAGACAACTTGCTTTCCATTCACACTGCCGCATTCCTAATTCATCATTTTATTTCGCCGCGTTCCTGAGCAGGGCGACGACCTTCTCCTGATTGTTCTGGGTGGCGAAGTCGAGGGCGGTGCGTCCGTCTTCGTATTTGGCGTTGGGGTTGGCTCCGGCGTTCAGCAGCACACGGACGGTTTCGGCGAAGCCCTGATTGGCCGCGCCGATTAAGGCCGTCCAGCCTTTCGCGTTCGCGGCGTTGACGTTCGCGCCTCTCTCAACCAGATACATGACGGTCGAGAGCCGACCGAAAGAGGCCGCCTGGATGATGGGCGTCAGGCCGGTTTCGTCCTGCGCGTTGATGTCGGCTCGACGGTCGAGCAGGTCGAGAATAATGTCGTTGTGCCCGCGCCCGGCGGCGAAGAGCAGCGCCGTGCCGTTGCGATTGCCGCGCGCGTCCACCTCCGCGCCGTGCTCAAGCAGAGCCTTGACGATGGGGGCGTGTCCCTGCGTCGCGGCCTTCAGCAGAGGCGTCTCCCTGTCTTTGTCTCTCGCCTTCACGTCCGCGCCTTTGGCTATCAACTCATCGACGACGAGCGTATGACCGAACCACGAAGCCCAGTGAAGCGCCGTCCAGCCGTCTTCGGGGCGCGCGTTCACGTCAGCCCCGCGCGCTATCAGCTCGCGGACGATGCGGACGTGCCCGTTGGCCGCCGCGAAGATGAGCGCCGTGCGCCCGTCCTTGTGCCTGGCGGCGATGTTCGCGCCCTTCGCAAGCAGCGCCGAGAGGGTCTCCCACTGTCCGTTCGAGGCCGCCAACATGAGGGGCGTGACGCCTTCGGCGGTCTTCGAGTTCACGTCTGCGCCCTGCTCGACGAGCGTCTGGAGAAGCGCGAGGTCGCCTGAAGCGGCGGCGAAGGAGAGCGCCGTCGAGCCGTCGGCGCAAGTATCTTTGGGCGAAGCTCCTTTGGCGAGAAGGCTGGCGGCAATCTCCCTCCGATTGTTGGCGACGGCGAAGACGAAGGCCGTGCAGCCGTCCTTGTCGAGCGCGCCGAGATTCGCGCCGCGCGCGAGCAGTTCATCGACGACCGGCGCGTGGCCTTCGGTTGCGGCAATCATCAGAGGCGTCATGCCTTCGGCGCTCGGCGAGTTGACGTTCGCGCCGCGCGACAGAAGCTCACGCACGGAAGCGAGGTTGCCGCTGGCCGCAGCTTCGAGCAGCGCGGCATTGGGCGTGAGTGTCGGCGGCGGCGGAGCGGCGACGCCGGTTCGCGTCCCCGTCCGGCCTGCGCGCCTTCCGGCGGTCTCGGCGGGAGGTCTCGTCGTCCTTGCGCCGGACGCGCCCGCCGTCGCCTTGACGAAGCGCGGCAGCGTCTTCTGAATCGTCTTCTCCTTCTTCGGCGCGATGGCGAAGACGCCGACGCCGCCCGTGATGTCTCCCTGCGCGCGGCTCGCGCCGCTCGCGCCACAGACGAGCAGCAGCGCCGCCGCCCCTATCGACGCGAGCGCTGCCAAAGACCTTCGCACTTCTTTAATCTCCATCTTCTTTCTCCCGGCTGACTTCCCCTCCGTCGAAGCGCACGGCGACGCTGTGATTGACCGGACTGTGGCCGCCGCCTATCTGCGGAGCATAGCGAATAGCATCCGTGACGAACCGCTTGGCCTTCCGGACGGCTTCTTCCAGATTCATGCCGCGCGCGAGGCAGGCGACGATGGCGGCGGCCAGCGTGCAGCCTGTTCCGTGCGTTGCGTTCGATTCGATGCGCGGAGCGCGAAAGATGCTGACACGTCCTTCGTCGTCGAGCACGTCTACGGCCTCGCGGCCTCCGAGATGTCCGCCCTTGACGAGCACGGCGCGCGCGCCCAGCTCGCGTATCCGACGCGCGGCGCGGCGCATCCCCGCTTCGTCTTCGATGCGTTCTATCCCTGTGATGCGCTCGGCTTCGGGAATGTTCGGCGTGACGACGCGCGCCAGAGGCAGCAGCTCCGCCTTGAGCGCCGCGAGCGCCTCATCATCAATCAAATCGTAACCGGATGTCGAGCGCACGACGGGGTCAACCACCAGCGCGGGCAGCGCCGTCTCGCGCGCGAGCCGCGCGACTTCTAAAATGACCTCGCGCGTCGGCAGCATCCCGGTCTTCGCGCCCGCCACGCGAAAGTCTTCGAGGATAGGGAGCACCTGCGCCCGCACCGCTTCGGCGCTCTGATGCGCCGCGCCGAAAACTCCGCGCGTGTTCTGAAACGTCAGCGACGTGACGGCTGCTGTGGCGAAGCAGCCGAAGGAAGTAAACGTCTTGATGTCGGCAATCACTCCCGCGCCGCCCGACGGGTCGAAGCCCGCGATGGTCAGCGCCACGAGCGGCGCATCCGCGTCACGTTCTATCATCAACGCACCTGTCGCCTTCGCCCTCAAAGAGCGAGGCTCACAACATTCTACAATTCGGAGCGAATCGCGCGCACCGTCGCTTCGAGCGTGTGCGGGTCGGACAAGAGTCGGATGGCGGCTAAGCCCTGCGCGCCTGCGTTTAAAGTCTCGCGTGCGTTTTCAAGCGTGAGGCCGCCGAGCGCGTAGAGGGGAAAGGGCGCGAGCGCGCGGGCGGCTTCAGTCAGTTTTGCGAGGCCGACGGGCGAGCCGTAGGCGCGCTTCGAGGGGGTGTCGAAGACGGGGCCGAAGGTTGCGAAGTTTGCGCCGCCGCCCTGTGCGGCCTGCGCCTCGGCGAGCGTATGCGCGGAGACGCCGACGAGAAAATCATCTCCGAACGCTCGCCGCACGACCGACGCTTCGAGGGACTGTGAAGTGAGATGAACGCCGTCGGCTCCGGCGGCGCGCGCGATGTCGGCGCGGTCGTTGACGAGAAGGCGCGTCCCGGTCGCTCTCGTGATGTCGGCGGCGCGTGCGGTCAGCTCATAAAGCAGGCGCGCGGGCAGATGTTTCTCTCGAAGCTGAATCAGTGTGACGCGTGCGGCGATGCCCACGCGGACGAGAGCCAGAAGGCTTTTGAACTCTTCACTGGCCGGAGTGGTCGCGCGGTTGGTCTCGCCGCTCGTAATCAGGTAGACGGGCGTCGGTTCGGTCTTGAGGAACATCGACATAGGGCGAAGCGGCGCGAAGCTTCGGCGCTTCTTTCTCCTGCGCGCCCAAATCCTGCACGGTGCGCCGGAAATGCGCCATCTCCCAGAAGGCCATGCCGAGGTTCAGGAGGCCGAGCCCCGTCACCGCGCCGCGCACCCAGCCCGAAGAGATGGCGCTCTGTAGTCCCTGCAAGCCGACCTTCTGTGAAGCGTAAAGCAGAAAGTAGTTGTCGCCCCAATCGCCCAGCCCGAACGGATGCACCCAGGGCAAAAACGTCAGCACTATCCCGGCCTCAAGGCACAGGATGATATAGAAGATGACGGTCAGCTTTGAAGACATAACTGGTGAATAGTAAATCGTGAATCGTAAATAGTGAAAGACAGCTTCTCTCTACCGACGATTGACCTCTCACCATTGGACGGCTCTTAATCTATTTACGATTGACGATTCACGATTTACGAATTCGCTTTTTGCGCTTGCAGCTCGCGTAGCTTTTGCGTGACGCCTCTGTAGGAAACGTCGATGCCGTAGACTTCCGTGAAGATGTCTATGGCGCTCTTGAGGTCGCCCATCTGCTCGTAGGCCGTGCCCAGGTCGTAGCGCAGCGCTTGATATTCGTCCTCGGTGTGGCCGGGGGTGTCGAGCCCTTTTTTGAACCAGATGGCTGCGGCGCGCGGAACTCCTTTGCTCATGAAACAGTGGCCGAGCAGGTTGCAGCAATGGAGGTAGCGCGCTGTGCCGTCGCGGGGCGCGACGCGACTGGCCGCCGTCTGAAACTCTTCGATGGCCTGGTCGAGCAGCTCCATCTCCTTGTAGGCCAGACCCATGTTGTAGTGCGTCTCGAAGTCGCCGTCCTGAGAGGAGTCGTCCTCTTCGGCGGCTTCGCGGAACTCGTCGAAGATGGCGGCGAGGCCGGGGTCAATGGCGGCTGGAGGGGGCGGCGCTTGCGGCGCGGGCGTCGAGACGGGAGACGCCGGAGGCTCGCGTGGCTCAAAAGTGCTGCTCGGCTCGAAGCTGTTGTTTGAGTCGAACGTAGCGCTCGTATCGAAACTATTGCCCGACTCGAAGCTTTCGGTCGTCGTGCTCGTGGCGAAGGATGATTCGGCGGGCGGCGGCGCTGTTTCCTGCGCCGCGCCGGGCAGACGCCCGCGACGCGCTTCGATTTCGGGCTGAGCGCCGTACTGTCGCTCAAGCATGTCGAGCGTATCGCGCGCGATGTCGGCGTAGCCCTGTTCGAGGTAAAAATCGACGCCTTCAAGCTCCTGCGCGAGAATCGAGGCTGTGTAGGCATCGGTGGCGTAGGTCGGCGGCGGCGTTGGAGTCGCGTCGGAGGCGAAGTGCTCTCCGAAGCCGAAGTTGAAATCCGTCGCCTGTGATGCGGCGGTCGGCGAAGGCTTGTCAGTTGCAGCGTTGGCGGCGACGTTCGAGTCCGGGTAGCTGGAGAAAGAGGAGCCTGCCGAGTCGGTGAATTCGCTGTTGAGGTCTGCGAAGGAGGCGCTGGCGTCGTTGTGGAGGGGCGGCGAGGGCGGCTGCTCGACTGTGTTCCACTCGAACTCGGAGCGGTCGGATGCGACGGGCGGAGGCTCAAGGTTTGCGTCGCCGGTCGAAGATGACTGGCTCGGCGTGGGAGCACCGGCCTGCGTCTCTTCCGAGAGCATGAAGCTTTCAAACGTCGGGACTTCCTGCTCGCTCTTTTGCCCTTCGGTGGCATCCTCTTCGACATCCTGCGAGAGTCCGATGTCATCGACCGAGCCGCCGAGGGCTTCGAGCCGCTCGCGGTAGCGCATCTCGAAGGGTGCGAGCTTGACGAGCTGCGCGAGCGCGCCTTTTTCCTCTTCGACGAGGCCGAGCGTTTCGGCGGCCTCGGCCAGATTCTCAAGCACGATGCGCAGGTTGTCGTCGTCGCGCTGCCAGGTGTAGACGCGCGAGAGCAGCCTGAGAGCTTCAATCTGTTCGGGGTCGCGCGCGAGCGCCTCTTGCAGAATTTCGAGCAGCTCGTCTTCCCTGTGCGCTGTCAGCGCCCGCTCGACGATGCGCGCCGTCGCCGAGACGGCTTCGTCCACGCTGCCCTGCTGCAAGTGCAGCCGCGCTACGTCGAAGAAATGGCCGTAGGCGGAGGAATCGCGGTTGACGAGTTCCTGCGTGGCCGATTCAGCGCCGCTCCCGTTTTCGGCTTCGAGGTAAGCTCGGACGAGCATAAGCCGCACTTCGAGGTCGCCGGGACGCTCGGCCACTGCCGTTTCCAGAGCTTCCGCCGCTTCGTCAGCCGTGCCGAGCGCGGAGTGCGCGTTGATGAGACCTTGCAGGGCGGCGTGGCTGTGCGGACGCCACGCACGAGCTTTTGTGAAAGCGTCGAGCGCCGCTTCGTGCTCGCCGCGCGCAAGCAGTCGCTCGCCCGCGTCGATGAAAGCCTGCGCGGCGAGGTCGTGCATGCCCTCGGCCAGATAGCTTTCGGCGAGACGAATGCGAATCGAAGTGTTCTGCGGGTCGAGGTCGGCGATGCGGCCGAGAATCTCCAGCGCCTCGCGGCTCTGACCCATCCGCGCGTAAGCCTCGACGACGAGCATGTACTGCGCTCGCGCATCGACTAAAAGACCCTGCTGTTCGTAGAGCGCGCCGAGCGCGGCGGCGACTTCCGGGTCTTCCGGGTTGAAGCGCGTCACCTTTTTATAGACGGCGACGGCTTTGAGCGCGAAGCCCTGTTGGCGATAATGTTCGGCGACGCGTTTGAAGCAGTTGAGGGCTTCCTGTTTTTTGTCTACACGGGCGTAGAGGTCGCCGAGCGTGTTCAGAGCGTTGAAGTCGCCCGGGTCGTGCTCGACGATTCGCCGATACTCCTGTATGGCCGAGGTAATCTTGTTCTGGGCAAGATATTTCTCAGCCGCACGGATAGCTTTTGCTTTGTCGAATGCCATCAGGAAGCGGTCTGCTGTTTAGAGAAATGGAACGGGAGCGGGAGGCGTACAAGCTTTCGAGGCGACTCGGTTCGGCTAAAACGTCTCGTCCATCACCCGTAGCTTGTCGCGGTGACAGGCCAATCGGTACGCTAGCATGCGCTCGCGGCGAGTGTCAACCGCATCCTCCGGACGCCTTTGAGGGTGCATCTGACGCCGTTTTCCGAGCCCTTTTTTGAGTTCTACAGAAGCGCGAAGCGCGACGTTCGACGACCTCTGCGAAAGGCGATTTTCCGCTTCCCCTAAGAGGGAGCGAACCCGAATCAACTTGAAGACCGAAACACGACAGACCGGCGCGCACGCCGACCCAAGCGCCGACGCCGGCTCGCACGCTCGCCTCCAGGATAGACCGCAGACGCCCTTTACCCTGCGCGCGGCTTCCGCCCTCATCCTCTCCGGCATGACCCTCTACGCCGCCTCTGCGCCCCACTCGATTGCGGGCTCTTGGATAGGTCTCGGCGTCGCCGCCCTCGGCTGGCTCTGGCGCGTGCTCCTGACGAAGCAGACCGGCATTAGTCGCACCGCGCTCGACCTCCCCATCTGGCTCTTCGTCGGCTGGACGCTTCTCTCGCTTCTCTTCTCCGCCGAGCCGCGCCTGAGCCTTTCGAAGCTGCCTTCAATCAGCACCTTTCTCATCTTCTATCTCGCGCAGGCGACCTTGACGCGCCGCATGGCCGTCGGGCTCGCGGCGCTGATGATAGTCTCGGGCGTCGCGGGCGTGCTTTGGAGCGTGACTGAGGTGGCGCGCGGGCGCGGCGTCGTCGTCGAAGAGATTGCGCCTGAGAGCCCTCTGGCTCGCCACGTCCCTCAACTGAAGAAGGGAGACGCCGTCTGGCGCGTCGGAAGTCGCAGGGTCGATTCCGTCACAGAGCTTGACGAGGCCATCAGACAGACGCCCGAGGGCACGCCTTTCAAGCTCTTCGTCATCGCGGGCGGCGAGCACGTCGTCTGGGAAGTGCCCGGCGTCGGCGCGGAGTTGAAGGAGGCGGACTCGCCTTCGGGCATCAGGGGCGAGCGGCGCATGCATCGCTTCCGCGCCTCCGGCTGGACGCGTCACTACCAGACCTTCGCCGAGATGCTTCAGATGCTCGCGCAGCTCGCGCTCGGCTTCGCCCTCGCGGCCTTCATGCGGCGGCGCGGCAGACGCCAGACGCTCCTTCCGGCGGCGGCCTTCGCGCTCCTCGCCACCGGCATCGCTTTGACGGCCATGCGGACGGTGCTCGTCGCCTTCGCCGTCGGCGCGTGCGTCATCGCCTGGCGCGCGACGACCGAAGGGCGCACGCAGTTCGCCGTCTCTTTCATCGTCGTGCTGGCGCTCGCGCTCGGCGCTTTCGCCGTCTGGCGCACACGCGCTACCGGCGCGCTCTGGCTGAGGGATGACAGCGCCGCTTTGCGCCTCTCGGTGGCGCGTCGCGCCGTCGAGCGCGTGCCGCTTCATCCGGTCTTCGGTCACGGCATGGACGCCGTCAATCTCCACTGGCAGGAATGGGGCTTCCCCGGCGACGAGACCGTCCACATGCATTCGACCTGGGTGCAGCTCGCCTTCGACCGGGGCGTGCCCGCGCTCATCTTCTGGCTTCTGATTATCGGCGCGTTCTGGCTCCTGCTCGCCCGCGCCGAAAGGATTTGGAGCGACGCCGACAGCGCCGCCACGCACGGCTTCATCCTCGGCACGACCGGCGCGCTCGCAGGCTTCTTCGCCAGCTCCCTCGTCAACTACAACTTCGGCGACGCCGAAGTCGCCATCCTCCTCTGGTGGCTCATGGGCGCGACCGTCAGGACAGTAAGCAGTGAGCAGTGAGCTGTGAGCAGTAAATCAGAACTTGGCTTTGTTTTATCTGCTTACTGCTCACCGCTCACTGCTCACTCTCCTAAATCACGTCTGCGAAGTTGCGGCGCGTTTTGGCGAACCACCAGTAGCCGAAGATGAAGAGCAAGAGGGCGAAGAGGGCGAAGTAGGCGAGGCCGCGCCAGTCGGGCGGCGCTCCTTCGAGCAGGATGCGACGGTAGCTGCGTATGAGCGGCGTGAACGGGTTGAGTTCGAGGTAGAAACGGAAGCGGTCGGGCACGATTGATTCGGGATAGATAATCGGCGTCAGGTACATCCAGGCCATCAGCACGAGCGCGAGTCCCTGCGTCGTGTCGCGCACGAACACGCCGAGCGAGGCTACGAACCAGGCCCCGCCGAGCGTCGCCAAAAGCTGCAACGCGACGAGCACGGGCAGCCACGCGAGCGTCAGATGTAGCTCCCCGAAAATCAGGAGCGTCGTCGCCAAAAGCACCAGCGTTCCGAACATCTGCACGCCGAGCGAGGCCAGACTCTGCGCCACCGGCAGCGTCTCCAGAGGAAACACTACCCGCTTCACCAGATTCGCCTGCGACACGATGACGTTCGACGCCTGTTGCAAACTCTCCTGAAAAGCCGTCCAGGGCAGCAGCCCGCAGAACAGGTAGAGCGCGTAATCCCAAGCCCTCCCGCGCTCCCCGAACCGCGCCCCGAAAATCCCCGCGAAGATAAACGTGAAAATTCCTATCAACACCATCGGCGTCAGAATCGTCCACACCAACCCGAGCGCCGACCCCCTGTAGCGCGCCGCCAGCTCGCGCCGCGCCAGAGGCAGAATCAAATCCCACCTCCGAGGCAACTCCCACAAAGGCCGCCACACCGCCCGCCGCGCTGTCTGTGCCGAAATCATTCGCGACATTGTAACAGCACTTCTAAGCAGTTGGTCAGAAGAGCGCGCCTTCCTCGACGCCATCGAAAAGCTCTCCGCACGCAGGCGGCCAGGTCGGCTCTTGAACCTATTGCGCCGTGAGTTTATTGAGGCGGGGCGAATACTTTGATAGATTACGGTCGAAGATTGCCCCGGTATCAGAGGTCGTGTTTATGGCAGACATACAATATGTTTCGGATGAAAATGGTAATCCCGTCGGCGTCATCGTCCCGATTGAGCTGTGGCGCGAGATTGAATCCGAGAGAGAGACGGCCTACCTGCTCAAGAGCGAGAAGATGAAGCGTCGCTTGCTGGAAGCTCAGGAGCGTCAGGAAGGAATCCCTTTCGATGAAGCCTGCGAGAAGCTTGGAATTTGATTCGGCGGCCTTCGAGGATTTGGCCTAGCAGAGGATTGAAAAGTAGAAGCGAGGTAAATGGATGACTATTACTCTCACGGACGAACTGGAAGAACTGATCAACGCGAAGGTCAGAAGCGGAGCGTATAAGTCTGCCGACGAGGTGATTATTGCGAGCTTGCGCTTGCTGGAAGCTAAAGAAGAAGGAATGGCTGCTCTGCGTCGGGAGATTATGCGCGGCGTTGAAGATATTCAACAGGGACGGTTTGCGACGCACGCGACGGATTCTGAACTGGAAGCATTCTCCGAAGAGATTATCAGGCAGGGACGAGAAGGACGAAAGGCGTCGGGCAAGCGCTGATGCCTGTGCTTAAAATAGCTGCTGCCGCCGAAGAAGATTTGAAAGAAATCTGGTCATACGTCGCCGAATACAACGAGGAAGCAGCCGGCAAGATTATCAGGGAGATAACCGGACGGTTCAGCGTTTTGCGCGACCGACCGCAGTTAGGGCGAAAGCAGGACGAGTTGCTGGTTAACCTGCGAAGTTTCGTAGTCAAAAACTTTCTCATCTTTTATCAGCCCGTAGAAGACGGAATCGAAGTTCTGCGCGTGCTGCATGCGTCAAGAGATATAGAGAGCATATTTGAAAGCTTCTTTGATTCTCTTTAACCCGATAACTCGAAGCTTCATTCTCCCCAATCCCTTCTTCTGGCTCCTGACTTCTGTTAAATTGCCTGCTTATGAGCGTGGCCTTGCGAGTGGAGGGCGTGTCGAAGCAGTACCGGATTTACGAGCGTCCGGGCGACCGTCTGAAGGAGTCTCTGACGCGGGGCTGGCTCGTGCGGCATCGCCCTTTCCGGGCTCTGTCGAACGTCTCCTTCGAGATTGAGGCGGGGACGACGACCGGGATTGTCGGCCCGAACGGTTGCGGGAAATCGACGCTCTTGCAGATTATCTCGGGCACGCTTGAGCCGACCGAAGGGAGCGTCTGGCACGATGGGCGCATCGCGGCGCTGCTTGAGTTGGGCGCGGGCTTCAACGCGGAGTTCACGGGGCTGGAGAACGTCTTTATGAACGCCGCGCTGATGGGCTACTCGCGGCGCGAGACCGAAAGGCTTCTGCCGGAGATAGAGCGTTTCGCCGAGATAGGGCAGTTCATCAATCAGCCGGTCAAGACTTATTCGAGCGGCATGTACGTCCGCCTCGCTTTCGCCATCGCGGCCAGCGCCGAGCCCGACATCTTCGTCATCGACGAGGCGCTCGCCGTCGGCGACGCCGTCTTTCAGCACCGATGCCTGCGCCGCATCAAGCAGATGCAGGAGCGCGGCACGACCGTTCTCTTCGTCTCGCACGATGCGGCGGCGGTGCGCGCCCTCTGCTCGCGCGCCATACTGCTGAGCGCCGGTCGGGTCATCGCCGACGGTAAGCCCATCGATGTCCTCAACCGTTACCAGAAGTTAATCATGGAGCGCGAGGAGGCTTACGAGGCAGAGCAACAGGCAGAGACGGCAGACGGCTCAGCCGACGACGACGACGTCTCGCCGGACGAAAAGCGCGCTGCGCTCCGCTACGCTTACAGGCACGGCGACCGGAGCGCCGAGATTATCGAAGCCTCGATGCTCGACGCCTCGCGCCGCCCCGTCGAGATTGCGGAGACGGGCGAGCAGGTGTTAGTTCGTGTCAGCGCGCTTTTTCACGTTGACGTGGAAGAGCCGGTCGTCGGTTTTCTGATTCGCAATCGCCACGGCATACACATCTACGGCACCAACACGAGGGAGCAGCAGATTGAGTTCGGCACCGTCAGGCGCGGCGAGACGCTCGAAGCCACCTTCTCCTTCGCGCTCTGGCTCGGCCTCGACAGCTACTCAATCTCTTGCGCCGTTCACAGCCGCGACGGCATCAGCTACGACTGGCTCGACGGCTGCTGGTTCTTCCGCGTCACGAGCATGATACTCGTCGAGGGCGTCGCAAATCTCAACGCCAGCGCCACCGCCCGGCGCACCGGCGCGAAGCTCTCCGCCCGCGAAGAGACGCTCGAAGTCGGGGGATGAGATTAGGGGATAGGGGTTGGGGGTTTGGGGAAACCAAAACCTCTCAACTTTTCCTTGTAGGTTTTTCCCCTGCTTTTTGTCTTCCCCAACCCTTAACCCCCGACCCCCAACCCCTTTGAACGACATGGCTGATACTGAAGTCGAAAATACGCTGCGAGAGATTCGTGAGCGCGTGCGTGCCGGAGAGGCGCAGCCGCAGGCGACGCCCGTGCGCCAAGAGGTCGAAACACTCACACTGTCGGAGGATACGCCGCGACCGCCTGTTGCGCTCGCCGACGCGCGTGCGCGAATCGAAGCCAACCTCGCCACAGTCGAGCGCGCGTGGAACAAGCTTCCGCCCGTGATGAGCTACCGGCGCGGCTGGGCGGCGCGCATCGAGCTTTGGCTCAAGCGCCAGATTAAGCGTGCGACACACTGGTTCACCTGGGAGCAGGTGAACTTCAACGCCGCCGTTCACAACGCGCTGCGCGACACCGTCGCTGCGCTCGCCGACTACGAGCAGCAGCTCGCGCGGATGCAGGCCGAACAGACCGCCGCCATCACCAGACAGACCGAAACCTTGTCGAGATTGACGGCGATGGCGGAATCTGCGCTCGCCTCGGCCTCCGACGTGCTCTCGTCGGCGAGGGCGCTGACCTCGACGCTGGCCTCGAAACTCGAAAACGAAACCACCGAGCTTCGCAGCTCAATCACGGCGCTCGCCGAAGAACAGCGCGAGCGCATCGCTTACGTCGCCGAAGAGCAGCGCGTCTGTTTCAAACAACTCTCGCTCGAAGCCACCGAGACGGAGGTCGCCGCCGACCGCGCCCGCCGCATCCTCGAACAGCGCCTCGACGAGCTAGCGAAAGCAGTGACAAGATTGAATCGTTGATTCATTTTTTCATTGATTCATTTTTCATTGAATCAATGAACCGATGAGCCAATGAATCAATTTTTCGTCACTCGTCACTGTAGTTTTATGAAGATGGATTTGTACAGTCGCGCTGGCATTGAGGATGTGGCTGAGTTCTACCGCACGAAATTCGTGTCGGATGAGGTGCTCGACGCGCGTTATTTCTCGGCGCTCGACCGCTTCGACATGCGCTTCGCGCGGACGATGTGGGTTTACGATAACGTGCGCGCGGGCTCCAGAGTGCTCGACCTCGGCTGCGGAGCAGGAATGCTGGCGCTCCTGAAACGCAAGGGCGTCGTGCTCACGGGCGTCGATTTATCGGCCGAGTGCGCGCTGGCGGCGCGGCGCAACGGCTACGACGAAACGTGCCGTGCTGCCCTCACACATCTCCCCTTCGCCGATGCCTCTTTCGATTACGTCGTCAGTCTCGACGTGATAGGGCACATCGGTTTTGAAGAGAAGGATGCGGTGCTCGGCGAAATTCGTCGGGTGCTGCGGCGGGGCGGCGTGACGATGCACGGCATCGAGTGTACCGACCGCACGGCGCAGAAGAGTTACGAAGAGATGAGCCCGCAGGAGCTGCGCCGCTTCATCGAGATTGACGGCCACGTCGGACTCGAAGAAGAGGAAGAGCACGCGGCGCGCTTTCAAAGCTTCTTCCCGCACGTCGCATGGGAGCCGCGCTATGCGCTCTGTCTCAGCTCCGAGGAGTTTCTCAAACAGGCCGACAGGTACGGCCTTCCGTTTGAGAAGGATTTTCTCGACTACCTGCGCGGCCTCTCCTTCAAAGAGCGACGCGCCTTCGACATGGCGATGGGCTACGTCTTCGCCAAAATCTCCGACCTCCACATCCGCCTGCCCAAAAGCGGCCTCTACGTTCTGCTCAAAGCCTCCGACTCGCCGCTCGGCTCTTTCTACAACGAGCACCGCGACCGAAGCGCGCTGCTCAACCCTGCGCCGGTCTCAACGGATGCGACTCAAACTTTGACCTGCCTTGACCGCAATCCCCGCGCGAAGTTCGACGAAGGCTGGTACGAGCCGAATCTGCTGCCGCCCGTCGCGCGCTGGATGGACAGGCGCGCGCGCATCCTCTTCGACGCGCCCACGCTCTCCGCCCTTCGCCTCGACCTGACGACACACATGCCCGACCTCAGCGCCGAACGCCCCCTCGGCATCGAGCTTTTACTCAACGGCGCGCGCCTCGCCGCCTTCTCCCTCTTTCGCTACGGCTGGCTGGAATTGGAGATTAAGCTGACCGAGGTTTTGCAAGGCGCGACGAACGGCGGCGACGAAGACGCTCCCGCCTTCGAGCTTGAGATACGCGCCGAACGCACGTGGCAGCCCCGACCCGGAAACGACGAAGGACGCGACGACCGAGAGCTTTCCATCGCCGTCTGCAACATCGAAATTTATGGCTGAAGAAGAAGCTGTCAGCAATCAGCCGGTCAGCCGCTCAGCCAAACCGCAAAGTTGTCGATGGAAGGTTTCAAGCGAGTGCTTCATTCAACTGTTCGGCTGATAGCTGAACGATGAACGCTGATTGCTCCTCATGATTCGCAACGTACTCATCTGCACGGCGCAAGTTCCCTTCACGACGGGCGGGGCGGAGGCGCACGTCGAAGGGTTGCGGCGTGCGCTCGTCGAGAGCGGCTACAACGCCGAGGTGGTGGCGCTGCCTTTCAAGTGGTATCCGCCCGAAGAGATTCTGCGCGGGGCGCTCGCGTGGCGCATGCTCGACTTGAGCGAGTCGAACGGCAAGCCCATAGATTTGGTCATCGCGATGAGGTTTCCCGCCTACATCGCCGAGCACGCGCGCAAAGTGCTCTGGGTGATACACCAGCACCGCTCGGCCTATAACCTCTGGGGCACGCCCTTCGACGACCTTTCCACCTACCCGGAAGGCGCGCGCGTCCGTGAGCTGATACACGCCTGGGACAATCAGTTCATCCCGCAGGCGAAGCGGGTCTTCGCCAACTCGAAGACCGTCGCCGAGCGCCTGCTCCGCTACAATCGCATCGAGAGCGAGCCGCTTTATCACCCGCCGCCGCGCGCCGGAGAGCTTCGCTCCGCCGACTACGGCGACTACGTTTTTTATCCGAGCCGCCTTGAGCCGCAGAAGCGGCAGGAGCTTCTCATCGAGGCGATGCGCTACACCGAGACGCCCGTCAGAGCCGTCCTCGCCGGAGGCACGCGCGAGCGCGAGCGATACGAATCGTTAATCAGGCAGCACGGCGTCGGGGGGCGGGTCGCGCTGCGCGGCTTCGTCGCAGAGTCCGAGATGATAGACCTCTACGCGGGCGCGCTCGCCGTCTGCTATCTGCCCTTCGACGAGGATTACGGCTACGTGACGTTGGAAGCGATGCTATCCGAGCGTCCCGTCGTCGTGCCGACCGATGGAGGCGGCGCGATGGAATTTATCGAAGACGGACGCGAAGGCTTCGTCGTCGAGCCCGACCCGCGCTCCATCGCCGAGCACCTCGACAACCTCTATCGAGACCGCGCGCTCGCCCGCCGCCTCGGCACGCGCGGACGCGAAAAGCTTCGCGCCCTCAACCTCTCCTGGTCAAACGTCGTCGAGCGCATCATCGACGCTGCGCGTTGAAGGCAAAGGGCAAAAGGTAAAAGGCAAAGGCGCAGAAGAATCGGCTTCGCCTTAACTTTTGCCTTTTGCCTTTTTACTTTTGCCTGTCTTTGTATTCGCCTGACTCCATGAAGGCTCGGCTCAGGCTGCGCTCGTCGCCGTTGCTTTCGAGCAGGCGGAGCCAGAAGTTGAAGCCGTCGAGGTTTTTGTCCGGCGGGTCGTCGGGCGCGCGCCGCAGGTAGCCGTAGTAGTGTGCGAGGACGAAGGCCGCGTTGTACTCGCGGCGGCGCAAGGCGCGGTCTTCGGCCACGCGCCGCAGCCCCGAGGCGTACGACTCCGCGCCGCGCTCGATGCCTGCAACGAGCGACAGACGCTCGTCCGCCTTCGGTTCGAGCTTCGCGTTGGCGTAGAGCGCATCGACGACTTGACCGGCGCTCTTGCCTTCGTGAGCGGTCTTGAACTGCGCGCCCTCGACCAGAGCATCAATGAACGCGCGCTTGTTCTCTTCGAGCCTTTCTTCCCAACCCGTCGCGCCGACATAGACGCCGCGCCCAAGCGCCTCCATGCCGGAGATGAACTCTTCGCAGCTCGGCCAGCGCCCGTAGGCGACCAGGTAGAAACGGTAGAGGGCGAAGCCTGCGCGCGGGAACTCGACGAGCAACTGGTACGGGTCTTTTCGCACGCGCGCGGCGAACTCTCGCGGCGGATACGTGTCGGGCGCGCGCGACGCGGCATCGGCATCTGTCTTCGCGTCGCCGTCTGAATGCGCGACGCGCGTCCTCACGTCGTAGATGGTGGCGGCGGGGTTTTGGAAGACTGCTGGAAAGTGTCGCGCGAAAAATCGCTCGTCGGCTTTGAGGTCTCTCCTCTCACGCTCGCCGAGATAAACGTATTCGATGCGGTAATAGCGAAGCAGCTCAAGCGCGTCGTCCGCACCGGTGTAGATTCGACGCACGTCCGCCTCGCGCTCCTGGTGTGGGTAACCGTGATGCCAAAGGAACTCTCCGCGCAGGAGCAGGCGACCGGCGAGCGCCGATGCGGGCTGCTGAAAGTCCGGGGCAGAGAGGAAGAGCGCGCGGGGCGCTGTGTGCGCGCGGACGAACTCGGCGGCGATGAGCGCGTCTTTGCTGATGAAGAGCTGGTGGCTCGACGCCTCGTGCCGCAGCGCGAGCATGCCGGAGGCCGTCGAGGCAAGGGCGAGCAGCGCGACGCAGACGACCGAGAGCAGACGCCAGCGTCGCGCGTCAGCCAGACGCACAAGCCAGCCTGCGACGAGCACGCAGGTCGCCGCATACCAGTAATACATCAACTTGATGTTGTCGTAGTCGTTCGGCGAAACGACGACGAGCAGGATGAAGACGAGCAGCAGGACGAAGGCCGCGTGGAATCTGCGCCAGGGGCGAGGCGTCGCCCACCATGCAGGCAACGCAAGGAGCGCCACCACGCCGACGTTCGACACCCAGTAGAGCGGCCACCACCACCCGGCGGCGTGGCCGCGCCAGCCCGGCTGAAGTCGCACGAAGCCCGACGCCGCCGCGTGCCCCAACACACTCACGAGGCTCGGCAGCGCCAGCAGGACTGCGGGCAACCAGAAGGCGAGCCAGGCTTTTCGCGGGCGCAGGCAGAAGAGGAAGCCACTCACCAGCCCGACTGCCGCGTAGGAATGCATGTGAAAGAGAGGGAGCGCACCCGCCAGACAGCCCGCCGCGAGTAGCGGCCTTGAGCACGACCAGCCGCGCTCTGCGTCGCTCCCTTCGCCCTCCGACCAGCGCGCCCATGCGGCGGCGAACAGCGTGAAAATCATCAGCGCGGCAGGCAGGCCGAAGAGGCTCGTGCGTTGCGGCAGCAGCGTGTCGGCGACGATGTTCGTCCAGTGTATCTGCCGCTCCGGCAGGTTGGCGTAGTTAGCGGGCGGATGCCAGACGAGTTCGAGCAGGCCGCGCCCGCTCGCGCTCCAGTCGGCGAAGAAATAGAGAAAACCGAAGCCGCCGTTGAGAAGAAAGAGCGTGACAGCAAGCGCCCCTGCAACCTGTGAGTGAATGCCCCGCGCGGTCGCTCCGTCGCCGCTTTCCGCATGGAAGTATCCGATGCGACGCGCGAACGCGTATAGAAGACCCGCGACGGCGAGCGAAAGCGCGACGCCGGTCGAGACGAGCGCGACGCGCAAAGACATGCCGAGCGAGACGAGTACAGCAGTTAAAAAGTCCGGCAGGAACGGGTAATGAAGCGGCGCGGGCGGGAAGGCAGGATGCACGGGCGGGAAATTCTGCCCGTAGAGGAAAGAGCTTGTCAGCGCGAGGTGGAAGCCGAGGTCGTACCAGGTGCTCCCGCCCGAATAGACGCCCCCCTCGCCCGGCATGAGCATCCGCGTCCAGAACAATCTCAGGCAGACGGGCGCAAACAGCGCGAGTACGACGAGAAGCCCCGCGTACTCCGCCCGCCACAAACTGCGCGCTCTCACCTCGCCCCGCCACACGCGCCTGAGCGTCGGCAGCCACAACAGAGCCGACCCCGCCCACATCCCGCCGTTCAAAACGTGCAGAGGCGCGCTCGACAGCCGACCCGCCCCGCGCGCCCAGAGATACGCGCACAGCGTCGAGAGCATCCAGCCCGCGACGAGTCCCCACAAAGCCTGCTCCGCATGGCTCAGCCAACGCCTCAACACGAGCCGGACTAACCCGACCCCCAGCATCGCAGCCCCCATCAAGAAAAGCAGCGCCATCAACATGCGTCGGGATTCGTCCGGCCAGAAAGAGAAGAGGGATGGACTAACAGGGCTTCAGGATTGCGCCCGCGCGTCTTAGACATGAACGATTAACGCATTCCGATTTATTTCGATGAAATCAAAGCTGCTGAATTTATCCGCGATACTTTCCAGATTTGACGTTAACTAAAGATGCTAACTCGGAGTTTCGGATGTTGCCTGTAGAAACCAATAGCAGTTTGGATGGTCTTCGATACAAAAGGAAAGAGTTCACGAAATCAGCATCTTTGGTAACAACAATATATCCTTCATGGAGGGAAAGCTCGTTGATGACCGAGTCCGGCGTGCGATTGCCAAGCGGCAAATCAAGTGTGTGAATCGCCTCGTGCCCTGCCTTGCGGAACTGAGAAATCAGGTGACGCGGGAGTTGGGCATCGACAAGGAATCTCATGGCTGAAGCACTGGCTCAAGGCGCTTGACTTGGGTGAGTCGGGCGGCGAAGGAAAGAGCCGCCAGAATATCCTCACGCTCAAGGTCTTCATAATCGGCGAGGATTTCTTCAGTCGTCATTCCCGAACTGAGCAACTCAAGAATCATTTCAACCGGGTAACGCAACCCGCGAATACAGGGCTTGCCATGACAGACATTCGGGTCAGTGGTGATTCGCTCGGCGGGATTCATAAATTGCCTCCGGCCAAAATCATAGCATAGGTGTAGTGCCTTCAATGCGCTCCAAAGCTTGCAAGCGCCTCGGGCGTATTACACGAGACCTTTCTTTTTTCCGAACATGAGGCATACTAGGCGGCGATTTTGGGGCGGCCTTTCTTCTATTCTTTAAGCTTGATGCAGCGAGCGGGGACAGTCTATGACGGCGAGGGCGGCGGCGCTTTGAGGCGCGCGTTGGGCGGGCTGCGCGCGTGGGCGTTGAGTCGGCGCGCGGAGCTTTTGTGCGGGGCGCTGCTGTTGTTGATGGGTGCGAATCTGTTGAGCACGCTCGCGCGCAAGAGCGTGACGATTGACGAGGTGGGCGAGATTGCTGCCGGGTATTACCATCTGGTCGATGGCAGCTTCGACATTACGAGCGAGCATCCGCCTTTGCCGAGGATGCTCGCGGCGCTGCCGATGCTGCCGATGCAGCCGGAGAAGCCGTCTATCGAGACGGTGGGCGGCGAGAGCTTCGCAAGGCGCTCGCTCGTCATCGCAAAGATTTTCTGGAAGGCCAACGAGGCGCGCTTCGTCGCGTTGACCTTCTGGGCGCGCGTGCCGACGATTCTCCTGACGCTCGCTTTGGGCGCGCTCGTCTTCGTTTACACGCGGCACCTGTTCAACTCGCGCGCTGCGTTGCTGGCCGTCGCGCTCTACAGCTTCGAGCCGACGGTGCTGGCACACGGTCGCGTCATCAAAGACATCTACACGGCCTTCGCTTACCTGCTCTTTTTCATGGCGCTTCACTTCTACGCGGCTCGACCGACGCTCCGGCGCGCGCTCGTGCTCGGGCTGGCGACGGCTCTCGCGCCGCTCGTGAAGTTTTCGATGCTGGTGGTCGTTCCCGTATTACTGTTGGCGGGCGTCGTCCTCGTCGTCGTCGCGCCGAGGCGCGGGCAGTCGCGCGGGAGGACTGCGTGGCATCTGGGCGCGGCGCTCGTGGCGACGTGGCTTCTGGTGAATGCGACTTACTACTTTCAATACGCGCCGCTCTCGCAGGCCGACGCCGTGTGGGCTGTGCGCTACGTGCGTTCGCCCTACATCGCGCTGATACGGCACGTCGCGGTTACGTTGAAGCTTCTGCCGACCTATTTCATCTTCGGCATCTTCGGCACGCTGGCGCACAACGCGATGGGGCATCAATCGTTTCTGCTCGGCATGTACAGTCGTCACGGCTGGTGGTACTACTTCCCCGTCGCCTTCGCTCTGAAGACGACGCTTCCGTTCCTGCTGCTGAGCATCTGCTCGCTCGCGTGGGCGACGCGCGAGGCGCTGAAAAAGCGCGAGAAGAAGTTTCTGATACTGCTCGCGCCGGTTGTGCTCTACGTGGGGATGGCCTTGAGCGCCAATCTCAATCTCGGCGTCAGGCACCTTCTGCCAATCTTTCCCTTCCTCTTCATCCTGGGCGGCGCGCTGCTCGAACGCGTGCTGCGAGTCGGTCAAGGTCTGCGTCGTCGCTGCTCGAAGGTCGTCGTTCTGCTCCTGGTCGGCGCGATGGCGTTTGAAGCGTTTCGCGTCTATCCTCATTACATCCCATACATGAACCAGCTCACGTGGGGGCGACCCGGCTGGCACTACCTTTCGGATTCAAACGTCGAGTGGGGCGACGACGCGCCGGAGCTTGCAGAGTATCTTCTGGCGCGCGGCGAGCGTGAAGTCCGCGCGGCTTTTCTCGGGGGCGAGAGCACGCTCGCGCGCTACGGCGTGAAGTATTACAACCTGTTCAGGCCGCTCGGCGAAGAGCTGCCCGAGACGCGTTATACGGCCATCGGCGCGAGCCTCCTGAACGGCTCGACGGTCTATGCCATCGGCGGCAAAGGCGGCAAAGATTTCTTCGCCGCCTACAGAGAGCGCGAGCCCGAAGCTGTCTTCGGCGGCGGAAGCATCTATCTCTACAGGGAGAGGGATTGAAAGAGGCTTGGGGGCGAAGGATTGAAAGAGACGAGAGAGACGGGGGATTCGACACCGGAGGGGAAGCTCCTGCGAGGCCACCGTCTGCCGCTCGCGCTCGCGGCGACAGTAGCGCTCGCGCTCTTCATCTACCTGCGCGACGTGCCGGAGAATCCGCCCGGGTTCTTCGTCGATGAATCCTCCATCGCCTTCAACGCTCATTCCATCTCGCAGAGCGGCGCGGACGAGCACGGCGCGCGCTGGCCGCTCTACTTTAGAGCCTTCGGCGAATACAAGAGCCCCGTTTACATCTACCTTCTGGCCGCGCTCTTCAAATTGACGGGGCCGAGCATCACGGCGGCGCGGCTTTTGAGCGCCGTCTGCGGACTCTCGGCGGCGGCTCTGCTCGGCCTGCTCTCGTGGCGCATGACGCGCAGGCGGATGCCCGTCTTCGTCGTGTTCGTCTCGGCGATGCTCACGCCCTGGCTCTTCGAGTTGAGCCGTCTGGTCTTCGAGGTGGCGCTCTTTCCGTCGGTGCTCGCGCTCTTTCTGCTCGCGGTGCACGCGGCGGCTGCGAAGGAAGAATGGTCTTGGCCGAGGGCGGCGACGCTCGGCGCGACGCTCGGCCTGCTCACCTACACCTACTCGGCTGGCAGGCTGCTTGCGCCGCTCTTCGCGTTGGGGCTCGCGCTCTTTATCACGCGCGGGCGTCTGCGCGGCGTCGTGCGCGCGTGGCTCGCCTACGGCGCGACGCTCGTGCCGCTTCTCATCTTCAACAGCAAGTATCCGGGCGCGCTCGGCTCGCGCTTCACAGATGTCAGCTACGTGACGCCGGAGAGCACCTGGGCGGGAATAGCCCTGCGTTTCGTCGGCAACTACCTCGGCAACTTCAACCCTCTGAGCTGGCTCGTCGCGGGCGACCCCGAGCCGCGACATCACCTGCCGGGCATGGGAAGCCTGCTCGCGCCGACTTTCATCCTCGCGGCGACGGGCTTCGCCCTCGTGCTCGTTCGCAAAAGGCGAGAGGCTTGGTGGCGCTTCGTCCTCTACGGCCTCGCCGTCTCAGCCGTGCCCGCCGCGCTGACGCTCGACCACTTCCACACGCTCAGGCTGGCTGCGCTCGTCGTCTTCCTCTGTGTGTTGATTGCTCCGGCAATCGAATGGCTGTGCGAGGCGGGCGCAGGGGCGAAGCTCAGGCGCGCGGCGCTGGCGGTGCTGGTCTTGCTGACGCTCGCGCAGGGCGCGCTCTTTCAGTGGCAGTTCTCGCGCGCCGCCGAGACGCGCTGGCACAACTTCGATACCTTCTATCCGGAGGTCTTCTCGAAGGCTGTCGAGCTACAGAACCATCCCATCTACATCCTCGACAATCACGCCGCGCCCGGCTACATGCACGCCTACTGGTACGCGACTCTGCGCCGTGTGGACTTGAAGCAGTTCGTGCGCCTCGGCAAAGGCGAACAGCCGCCGCCGGGCGCGCTCGTCATCAGCACCGAGATGCCCTGCACGCGTTGCCGAATGATTCTTGAGCGCGGCTCGTTCAGGCTCTACATCGCCGATTGATGAAGGGCGTGCTATTTGAAGCGTCAGGTCGCGGCTTGAGAAGAGCGCCGGAGGAGTCGTTTGCAGAGGGCGACGGCGGCGACGAGCGCCCATGTGCCTTCGAGGACGACGAAGGGTAGAAAGTTAATCAGGTAAGAAGAGTAGCAGGCGAGCGCGCCGCCGGTGAGGTTGAGAAGCATGTAGGGGTAACGGTCGGGGCGCATGAGCTTGAAGAGATTGAGAAAGAAAGCGAGCAGGAGCAGGCTGACTCCGGCTGAGCCGATGAGCGTGGCGTTCGTTTGCGACATCATAACGATAAGCTGACTTCTGACTGGATTACCTTTGCTCGTTCGATTCGGGTGCGCGACGCGCGTCGAGCGTTCTGTATTCGCCTGAGTCCATGAAGGCTCGAGTCAGGCGCGAGGTATCGCCGGAGGCTTCGATTTCCCTGACCCAGAATTCGTAGCCTTCGAGATTCCGGTCGGGCGGGTCGCCGGGGTTGCGTCGGAGGTAGCCGAAGTAGTGTAGAAGTACGAGGGCGCGCGGGTCTTCGCGGCGGGCGAGTTTTTCGTCGCGCGCGATTTTGAGCAGGACGCCCGCGCGCGTCTCCCTGCCGTCGCGCAGAGCTTCGACGAGCGAGTCGCGCTCGGCTCGGTCGGGCGCGAGACCGGCGTTCGAGAAGAGTCTATCGACGTATTGCTCGCCGGTCATGCCCTGATAGACGGAGGCGAAGGCCGGACGCTTCAGCCAGGCTTCGACAAGCTCGCGCACGTTCGCTTCCAGTCGCGCCTCCTGCCCTTCCGTGCCACTGACGACGCCCGCGCCGATGGCCTGTACATCGGGAAGAAAATCTTCGAGGCGGGGAGCGCGCCCGTTAGAAACTTTGTGCAGGCGTTGCAGGAGAAGCGACCAATCGCGGAACTGTCCGAGCAGGTGGACGGGATTTTCGCGCAGCAGTGTCGCCCAGTCGGTCAGCCTGTGCTCGAAGGGCATGGGAGCTTCGCTTCGTGCTTCGGGCTCGGTCTTGGTGACGGCGTAGAGGTCGTCTGCGCCGTCGAAGCGGCGGATGAAGCGGAGGCGTCCGTCGGCGACGGCGAGCGAGAGGAAGACCTCGAAATCGACGCGGCGCTCGGGCGGAAGATGGCGGTTGTGTATGACGAGATATGAGACGGGCGTCTCTTCGAGCAGATGAAGGAAGCGCGCGGGGACGGGGCCTTTGCGCGTCAGCGCGTAGATGTCCCATGAAAGCTGCGAGACGAAGCTCGACGTGCCGTTGACTACGGGGCGCTGATGGTCGGCGGCGCGCAGCATGTATCGGTGATTGTTGTCGCCGTCGCCCGCAGGGATGTGAACGATGCCGCCGCGCATCGGCGTCTCTTTGAGCCGGAGCGTGACGGCGTCGGGGTCGGCTTCGCCGCGCTCGAAGCGGAGCGGAAAGGCGCGCAGCTCGAAGAGCAGCGTGAGCAGGACCAGCGCGTAGACCGCGAGAGTGCGCACGTAGAGCGGTCGATGCGCGAGCAGGCGCGAGAGCAGATGCCAACGGGCGACGAGATGTGCGAGCCGGGCAGCGCCGAGCCCCGCGAGGATTGCGAGGCCGACGTAGCAAATCATCGCCGCGCGCGAAGGGATGCGCAGGCCGCGAAAGAGCGGGACGTAGTTGAAGAGGATTCGGTTGAGGAAGAAGTTCATGCCGAGCGAGCAGAGGAATCCGGTGAGAGCCCAGATAGAGCCGAGCCAGAAGGCGTCGGAGCGGCGCGCGTCGCGCACGGTCTCGACGAAGCTCGTCGCTCCGGCTCTCCGAAACGCTCGCGGGTAAGCCAGAGAGCAGCGCACGACGACGGCGAGCGCGGCGAGAAACAAGGCTCGCGCCGGCGTGATGATGCCCAGAAGTCGCAGGCCGAACAGCTCGTACTTCGTCTCTTCGTAGCCCGTGCCGAGCATGGCGAGGACGAGGAACACGACCGCCGAGAGGTCGAGCGCGAGGATGAGTGTCTGACGCGCCCGAGTCGCTTTGGAGGCATCGGAGTCGGAAGTCTGTTCAATTGAAGGCTCGACGAGAAGCCAAGCGGCCAGCGCGAGAAGCAGGGGGAGCAGTCCGGGGAAGAGCCTGTGCGAGCCGCCGTCGGGGATGCGCGAGCCGAAGCCGCGCCAGACGCGGTTGCGCCCCTCGGCGATGAGCCAGTGAACGGGGCGCGGCGAATTGAGCGCCGCCTCTTCGGCTGTGCGCACGAAGCCGTAGAGCTTCGAGACGTGGTAGTAAGGCAGCATGAAGGGCAGGAGCAGGAGCGACGCCGCGGCGAGCGAGACGGCGGCGCGCAGCCAGAAGGCGCGCTCGCGTGCGACGGCCGGATAGCGCACGAGCAAAAAGCCGACCGAGAGCGCGAGCGGCGGAAGCGTCAGGATAAACCAACTGATGCACGTCAGCGCGTTCATCAGAAAGGCGACGCCGAGCCAAGAGGCGCGTCGCCAGCTTCGCTCGCGCACGTAGAGCACCAGCGATTCGAGCAGCAGGGGAATCCATCCGGCGAAGAGGTAGTGCAGGTGCGAGAGCAGGTGAAAGCGATAGGGGATGAAAGCGAAGACGACGCCCGCCGTCCACGCGACGCCGTTTGAACGTGTGAGCGTGCGCGCTAAGCGAAACGCGCCGTAGCCTGAGAAGGCGAAGCCGCAGAAGGTTGCGATGCTGTGAATGGTGAGCGGGCGAAGCCCTGCGGCGAAGAGCGGGAAGAAGACGAGGGCGATGCCGTAGTCGTGCTCGCTGAAGGCGAGCGTGTAGCGGTAGGGATAGAAGACGTTTGCGTGGAAGAGATTGAGCGGGTCGCGGAAGGTCTGGTGATAATCCCACCAGAGCGTCCACGCAATCATGTAGGGGTCGCCCCGGTCGGCGACGGCGTCTCGCAGATGCAAGACCCAGGGCCAAGACATCAAGGCCGTCAGCAAAAGGAACGCGGAGAAGACGGCGACTTCTCTGAAGAACGGATGGCGCGGATTGAATCGGGGAAGGCGAAGTTTCTTCAACTTGAAGGTTACGCTTTCGAGGTCGTCGCCGCAGCAGGTCGCAGGCGGTTGCCATCTTCGCGGGTGAAATGTTACGGTCTAGCGCTTCTTCCGGGCGGCGCGTCCGCCGAACTCCAAGACTCTTTCGATTAAGCTTCTGTATCCCTCGGAGATGTCCGGGCATTTTCGATGCCGCATCAGGGAATGTCAAGAATGACCGCCGCCGACGCGCCGACGCATCAGTCGACTCTCCTGCACAAGACCAACGCCTTGCGTCGCCGATTGGAGTTCGGCGACGCGCTGCTCTTTCTCTACTTCGTCGCCTTCGTCCGCCAGTTCATCTGGTACGTGGCCGAAGGCGCGGCGGCCTGGGCTCTGACGCTGCCCCTCGCCCTCACGCTCTGGTTTTGCTACGTCGCTGCGCGCCCTGAAGAGAAGGAAGAGACGCCGCGCTCTTTCTGGCTAATAGTCGTGCTGCCGCTTCTCTTCGTCTACGCGCTGCGCCTGCCCTTCCCAGACCTCTCCTTCGACGTGCTCAACTACCGGCTGCTCCACGCCGAGCGCGCCCTCAGAGGTTTTCTCTTCCTGCCCGGAGATTTTTTCCCGACACCCGCGCCCTACAATCCCGCGCCCGACATGGTGACGGGCATCTCGCGCCACCTGCTCGGCTATCGCATGGGCACTCTGGTCAACCTGCTCGCCCTCGTCTGGACTGGCCTGATTCTCGAAAAGCTTCTCCGCCCCTCTCTCAAAGACACGCGCCTGCGCTCGCTCGGCGTACTTTTCGTCCTCTTCACCGAGCACGTACTCTTCGAGATTAACAACTACATGATTGACGTGCTCACGCTTCCCCTGCTTCTCGAAGCGACGCGCATGGCTCTCGATGTCGGAGAGAGCGACAGCGCACCGACAGGCGACGGCGAAGAGCACGCACGCGACTATGAAGAACAGGCGCGAGACGAAAGCGAGGGCGCACGCGACGAAAGAGAACGCGGTCGAGACGCCGTCCGCTTCGCCTTTCTGCTCGGAGCGAGCGTCGCCTTTAAGCTCACGAGCCTGGCCTTCGCCGTCCCGCTCGCCTTAGTTTACGCTTACAAACTCTTCGCCTCGCGTCGTCGTCTTCCGCTCAGAGCTTATCTCTTCGCCGTCTCGGCCTTCGCCGCGCCGCTCCTTCCCTTCTGCATCTACATCTACAGGCAGACGGGCAGCCCCGTCTATCCGCTCTACAACGCCGTCTTCAAATCGCCCTACTGGCCTTACACCAACGTCCTCGACCCGCGTTGGGGTAGCGACAACTTCTTCGAGATTCTTTTCTGGCCTGTGGTGCTTCTCTTTCGCGTCGAGCGCACCGCAGAGATTCTCGTCTATTCCGGCAGAATCTCTCTCGGCTTCGTCGCCGCGCTCGCCTGCCTCGTCTTCGCGCGCACGCAGAGACGCATCCTCACGCTCTCTTTCATCACGCTCGTCGGCTCGCTTCTCTGGAGCACGGGGAGCGGCTACGTTCGCTACGCGCTCTATCTTGAGCTGACGGGCGGCCTCGTCGTCGTCTGCCTCTCGCATCATCTCTGGACGAGACGGGCGAGTCTTTCTCGCTCCGCAAGGCTCTTGGCCGCCATCGCCGCCTCTCTGTTCGTCTGCCTGCTCGTCGTGCAATGTGTGCTGGCCGGTCTTTATATTCTTCGCTACGAATGGAGCATGCGCCCGACCTTGTTAGGAATGCCTCGCGCCTACCTCGAAGAAGCGAAGCATCTCTTCCGCGACCGCGAGCTGCGCGATTTTCTTTCGACCAGAGAGCGAGAGTTGTTCGACGAGGTCGGCGTCTGGGCGGAGAGCAGCGTGAAGATGAACGGTATCGAAGTGATGCTGAAGAAGGATGCGCCCATCGTCGCCGTGCGGATGGGCGAGTTTTTCATCGAGCAGGAATCGAGGGAGCGGTTTGCGCGCGCTCTGGCCGAGTCGCGCGGGCGGCGCATGTTCTCGCTGGCGTTCGGCGAAGAGCTTGCCTCTGCCCAAAGGTCGATAGAGGAACGCGGCCTGCGCGTCGGGAAAGTCGTTCCCATCGCTCTGTCCTACTATTCCAGCCGGACGAAGCTGAACGTCGTGCTCATCGAAGTCCTGCCCGAAGGCGCGCAAGTCCCGGAGGCCGTCGCGCAGAAGGCTCCGAGAAATTCCGCGCTTCCCGACGAAGCCTTCAGGGCACAGCTTTCGGTCGCAGACGCTCCCGCCACGATGCGCGCGGGCGAGCAGAGCACCATCTACGTCGTCTTGAAAAACCGGAGCGAGACAATCTGGCCGGGCGCTCAGGAGAGTTGGAAATACCAGTTGACCATCGGCAATCGCTGGCTCGACGCGCGCGACCGTGCGCTCGTCACAGACCTCGACGCCAGAACCGCGCTCGTCCGCGACCTTCCGCCCGGCGAAGAGGCCGAGCTGCCCCTCTCCATCAGCGCGCCCGCGAAGCCCGGCGAATATATTCTTGAGCTTGACGCCGTGCAGGAGGGCGTCGCCTGGTTCAGAGACAAAGGCTCGCAGGCGTTGGAGCTAAGAGTGAGAGTTGAGTGAGGGGCGGGCGAGAGAGTGTGTGTGCGAAATCTCCGGAAGACTTCGCCCGGCGCGTGCGTGCCGCCGGACTCCTGCCGCCCGCCTGCCCTATCCCTGCCTGCACGCTCCTTCTGCTCTCGCCCAATCTGGTACAATCGCCGAGCAATCAGCAATCAGCAATCAGCGTTCAGCCGGAAGCCCGAAGTGGAAGACGGACGGCCAGATTGATTACCGCCGACTGTTGACGGTTGCTATCGACTGCTGGCTGATTGCTGACCGCTGACCGCTGACCGCTTATGCTTCCTATGAGACTCGCCTTCTTTAGCCCCCTGAGCCCGCAAAAGTCAGGCATCGCAGACTACTCGGAAGAACTTCTGCCCTATCTTGCCGAGCAGGCCGAGATTGACCTCTTCGTCGAAGGTTTCGAGCCCTCGAACCGCGCCGTCGTCGAGCGATTTCGCCGCTTCGACTACGTCGCCGACCCCGATGTCCTCGGTCGTCTCCGAGACTACGACGCCGTTCTCTATCATCTCGGCAACGATCATCGCTACCACTCGGGCATCTACGAAACGGCGCGCAAGTTTCCCGGTATCGTCGTCCTGCACGATTTCGCCTTGCAGGATTTCTTCCTCGGACTCTCGCGCACGCGCGGCGATTTCGGAATCTATCTCGACGAGTTGGAAGCCTGTCACGGCGCGCGTGCGCGCGAAGAGGCCGCGCAGGCGTTCGAGCGCGGCGGCCTTCCCCCGCACGTCGGCGTGCCTCTGCTGTTTCCCCTCAACCGCAGAATCGCGCGCGCCGCCGAAGCCATCATCGTCCATTCCGAGTGGAGCCGGGCGCGCCTGCGAAACGTCGTGCCCGTCACGCCCGTCGCGCGCATCAATCACCACATCACGGCGCGCGCCGCCGCAGACGAGATGCGCCTCGCCGCGCCCGCGAACCGAAACGGCGACGCCGTGCGAATCTCTTCGTTCGGCCTCATCACGCCCGACAAAGGCATCGAACGCGCGCTGCGTGCGCTCGCCGCTCTCAAAGACGACCACTCTTTTCACTACACTCTGGTCGGCGCGCCCAACAGCTTTTTCGACGTGCGCGAGCTTGTCCGCCGCTACAGCCTCGGCGACCGCGTGACGATTACCGACCACGTCTCGCTCGCCGAGTTCGAGCAGAGGATTTCCGAGACCGACATCGCCATCAACCTGCGCGAGCGCACGGTCGGCGAAACTTCGGGCAGTCTCTGCCGGATTATGGCGGCGGGCGTCGCCTCGATTGTCTCCGGCGTCGGCTGGTTCGCCGAGCTGCCCGACGACGCGGTCGTCAAAATCGAGATGGACGGCTATACGGACGCTCTGCTTCACGCTTACCTCAAGCGCCTGATTGAAGACGCTCCCCTGCGCGCGCGCATCGGCGAGAACGCGCGCCGCCACGCCCTCGCCTCGCACCGCATCGAGCAGAGCGCCGCCCGCTATCTCGACTTCATACGCGAAGTCATCGACGGGCGCACGCGCCGACGCTTCATCAACAGCGTCTCGACGGAAATCTCCCGTCTACGCCTAGACCCGGACAGAGACGATTCGCTTCTTCGCAAAATCTCCGCCGAAGTAGCCACCCTCGCGCCCGCGAACGCTTCCCTCTCCGACACAGCGCCCGCCATGCCCGGCGGCGAGCCGATGAAGAGTATGCTAAACGAAACGCCAATCGCGCCCGCGCCCGACGCCGCCGACGAGCAGAGAGAGACCGAGCCTTACTCGCCTACATCACCAACGCGCGAAGAGTCGGGCGCCGTAGAGAGTTCGGCGACGCATGAGGAGTTCAACGCAGCCATGCACGAAGAGTCAGACGCAACGAATCCGTCGAAGCACGAGGCGACGGACGAAACGCGCGACGCCTCAACAGCTTCGTCTTCATCCACTTTTGAAACGACCGGTTCGCCCGCGCCATCCGTCTCGACGGCTTCGTCCGTCTCGACGCCTGAGCAGCCGAGCGCGCCGCCTATCTCTTCGAGCGGGCGTGTGCGTAAAATCGAAGGGCTCGACTATCGTCGCGCAGCCATCGAATATCCGCGCAAGCTCGACGAAGAGCGTCGTCGCTATCTCTTCACGAAGCCGTTCTACAATCTCGCCAACAAGCCGCCGAAGCACACCGGCGACGGCATGGACGCCGAGACGCATCGACACTTCTGCGACTTCGCCAACCTCGCCGTCGCGCTCGCGCTGCCCGCCGGTCGAAGCCTGCTCGATGTCGGCTGCGGCTCGGGCTGGCTGAGCGAGTATTTCGCGCGCCTCGGCTACGACGTGACCGGCATCGACATCAGCCCCGACCTCATCCGCATGGCAGACGAGCGCGTCGAGCGCGTGCCCTACGACGTTGACCACCGGACGCCTCTGCGCTGCCGGTTTCTCACGCACGACATCGAGTGTGCGCCGCTCTCGAAGACCTTCGACGCCGCCGTCTGCTACGACTCGCTGCATCACTTTGAGGACGAGCGCGCCGTCATGCGCCACCTCGCGGCGATGCTCGACTACGGCGGGCTGCTCTTTATCCTCGAAGGCGACAAGCCCGAAGAGGGCTCGCCGACGGAGGAGGAGCTTGTCGGCGTCATGCGCGAGTATGAAACGCTCGAATCCCCCTTCAGCCGCGAATATCTCCGAGAGCTTTTGCGCGAGCACGGCTTCGTCGTCGTCGGCGATTACGTCAGCGTCAACGGTCTCTTCGAGCGCGATGCAATCGAAGACGGGCGGCTGCGAGTCGAGCCGCCTGCGGTCAACTACCTGCTCTGCAAAAAGGTTCTGGCGGCGGGTGCGTCGGGCGCGGCCGAGGTCGCCGATAGCCGCGAGCCTTCGCGCCTCGCCGCGAGCCTGACGTTCGGGGAAGCCTGGCCTGAAGTGCTTGCGCCGGGCGCGCAAGTCAATCGAAAGCTTCGAGTTGAAAACACGGGCGACACGCTCTGGCTCACGGGGCGCGCCGAGCGCAGAGGCTCTGTGATGCTGGCTCTGCGTCTCTTCGACGAAGCGGGCAGCCTCGTCTTCGAGCGACACGGAGAGCCGCCGCTCCCGCGCGCCCTAGCCCCGCGCGAGCAGGTCGAACTCTCGCTCGATTACCGCGCGCCCGACGCGCCCGGTCGCTACCAGCTCAAGCTCGACCTCGTCGCCCAGCACGTCGCATGGTTCGAGCATCACGGCTCGACGCCGCTCGTCTTAACGTTTGAAGTTAAATAGACAATTCAAACAGGGATGGACAGGATAGACAGGATAAAGACAAATGATGAATGCGGAATGATGAATGATGAATTAAAGAAGAATTGCTTTCTGCTTTTCATTCCGCATTCCGCATTCCGCATTCCGCATTCATCATTTCTGTTCTTCCTGTCCATCCATGTTAATTTGCTTTTTTGAGAACAGAGGTCAGCTATAGATGATGACGCGTGAAGAGATTCTGGCGGGGGTGGAGCGTTTGAAGCCCTGGTTTCATTGCATCGAGCTGGGGCACGGCATCCGTACGAAGCATGAGACCTACGGCAGCGAGCCCGCCGACCATCCGCAGAGCACTTGGCAGACCGTCAGGCGACACCTGCCCGAAGATTTGCGCGGCAAGAGCCTTCTAGACGTTGGCTGCAACGCGGGCTTCTACGCGGTTGAAGCGAAGCGGCGGGGCGCGGCGCGCGTCCTCGGCGTCGATGCTCAGCGTCACCAGATAAGGCAGGCGCGCTTCGTCGGGCGCGCGCTCGCGCTCGACATCGAGTTTGAGAAGATGTCGGTCTACGACCTCGACCCGCGCCCGACCGGACAGTTCGACATCACGCTCGCGCTTGGTCTCATCTATCACTGCAAGCATCTCGTCCTCGCGCTCGAACGTCTCTTCCACATCACGCGCGAGCTGCTCATTCTGGAGACCGCCATTTTTCCGCCCGAACGCTCGCCCGGTTCTTTCGCCCACCCGGTCGGCGGCCTTGAGCCGGTGCTGCATCCTCTGGCCTACGTCGAGAATCCGCCCGATGTCAAAGAGGCAATCTACAACTGGTTTCTGCCGAGCCCGGCATCGCTCGTCGCGCTCCTGAGAAACGTCGGTTTCGACGAGGTGGAGACGCACAAGGGAGACGGGCGCGAGCGCGCCGTGCTCGTCTGCCGCAAGCGCGAGCCCTACCCCGACAGTCGCGCCCTGAGCCATCTGTCCGCCGCCATCAGCCTCGAAGACGCGCCCGCACGCACGAGCCCCGCCGACGAAATCACCTTCCGCCTGCGCGTCGAGAATACGGGCTTCGCGCGCTGGCTTGCCGAGGGCGAGCCCGCAACCGGCAAGGGCGCGGTGCGTCTGGCGGCACACCTCCTGAGCGCCGACGAGCAGGATTTGTTCTGGTACTACGCGGGCGCGCTTTTGCCGCGCGACCTCGCGCCGAGCGAGTCAATCAGCGTCGAGCTACGGATGCGCGCGCCCGACGCGCCCGGCCAGTACCTGCTCGAATTCGACATGGTCTCCGAACACCTCGCCTGGTTTGAAGACCTCGGCTCGCCCACGCTCAAACACGAGCTAACGGTGAGCAGTGAGCAGTGAGCGGTGAGCGGTAAGCGGTGAGCAGTAAAGAGTTGACGTGGATGGCCGGGGCGAATTTTTACGAGCGTTTTTGAGACGTAGGCGTTGGCGGAGAGCCTGCGTATTTCTGCTTTACGGCGCTGCTCACTGCTTACTGCTTACCGCTCACTGCCCTCAGAACGTCTCGGTTGACAAAAGCTGAGGCCGGTGATTAAACTGCTAACTGGTCGTGACGGGAGCAGCCCCGCTCCCGACAACAAGCGACAACTCGCAAAATCAAAAGTTTACAGAAACTCTTCCCGCCCAAAAGGTTTACTCGGGAGCAATCAACGATGCGAAAGCTTTTCTTTACCGTTCTCATTCTGGCGTTCTCCGCCGTCGGCGCGTTGGGGCAGAGCCAGCAGAGCGCGCCGACTCTCAAAGTTGTGACGGAAGACCCCGGCCTGCCCTCGGAGCTTTTCTACGGCAACACGCGAGTCAAGCCTCTGCGCCTCAGACCGGGCACGAACACGCCCATCACGATTAACGACGCCGACTTCTTCGTCCAGCAGCAGTACGTCGATTTCCTCAACCGCTTCCCAGACCAGAGCGGCTTCGGTTTCTGGACGACGGAAATCACGACCTGCGCGGGCGATGCCAAGTGCATCGACGCCAAGCGCGTCAACACCTCCGGCGCTTTCTTCCTCTCGATTGAGTTTCAGGGCACGGGCTACTACGTCTATCGCCTGCACACGGCCAGCTTCGGCAAGAAGCCGCTCTACGCCGAGTTCATGCCCGAGACGCGACAGATTTCCAACGGCGTCATCGTCGAAACTCCCGGCTGGAAGGAGAAGCTTGAGGCCAACACAGTCGCCTTCACCAATGCATGGGTCAATCGCGGCGACTTCCTGAACGCCTATCCCGCGTCGCTTTCGTCCGCCGCCTACATCGACAAGCTGATTCAGACGGCAGGCATCTCGCCCGCATCCGTCAACCGCGACGCGCTCGTGCAGGGACTCACGAACGGCTCGGAGACGCGCGCGACGGCGCTTCGCAAGATTGTCGAGAGCGCCGCCTTCGACGCCAAAGAGAAGAGCCCCGCCTTCGTCCAGATGCAGTACTTCGGCTACCTGCGCCGCGACCCCGACGACGACGGCTTCAACTTCTGGCTCAAGAAGCTCAACGACCACAACGGCGACTGGAAGTCGGCCGAGATGGTCAGGTCTTTCATCGTCTCCGGCGAGTACAAAGACAGGTTCTAAGACACACAAATTCGCTTCAAACTAAAGCGGCCTGCTTCACGGGGAAGCAGGCCGCTTTAGTTTGAAGCAGAGGGGGAAAGGGGAAGGGAGAAAGGGGAAAGGGAAGAAGCAGAAACAGCTCTGACTGTTTTCGCCTTTCCCTTTACCCTTTACCCTTTTCCCTTTTTCCTCTTTCCCCTTTCGCCCAAACGACTAGTCCTGCGGCGGTGAGCAGGGAGAGAAGCAGGCCGAGGAGTGCTGACTTGGGTCGGTAGGTGAAGCGGACGTGATGTGCGCCGGGCGGCAGCAGGACGCCGCGCAGGTTGTAGTTGACGCGAAGGGTTTCAACCTTGCGCCCGTCGAGAGTTGCGCGCCAGCCCGGATAGTGATTGTCGCCGAGGATGAGGACGGAAGGAGCGTCGGATGAAGTTCTGATGTCGATGCGGTTGGGCTCGTAGCGTTCTATCTCGGCTCGCGCTGCGTCTTGTGCGCCCGCGCCGCCGGGATTGTCGAGCGCGAGCGGCGCGCTCAGGAGCGCGGTGCGGCGCGAATTCCAGGCGTCGCCGTTCGGGAGCTTGCCGGTGCGTATCGCTTCGAGCGCGGCGTCGTCAGAGACGACCTGCGCGTCGGTTGCGAGCCACGCGCGCGGCAGTGCGCGCAGGTTCTCGTAAACCGTCACGTCGCCCGCTTCTGCCGCTCGTCGCCAGCGTGAGTCGGACGATCCTTGCGCGGGCTCTCCGGTTGGCGAAGTCTCCTTGAGAAGCTCTCTCGTGAGCGCGAGCGTCTCACCGTTCGGCTCGTCAATCAGCGAGACGCGCTGCACGCCCAGACCGAGCTTCGGCGCTTCCGCGAGCCGCGCCGATTCTATCTGCCCGCCGACGATTGAAACCTTCGAGGGAAGCTCAAACGACGTGAGGTAAGAATGGCCTTCATAATTTCCTGTTGGGTCGTCGAGCTTCGAGCTGGTGGCGACGCGCGCGCGTTTGTGCTGGATGCGACCGTGCGCGGCCTCGCGGTCGTGCGCCCATTCAGCCGTATCGACCCCGGCTCGCAGGGGAAACTTTAACTCCGCGCCCTCGCTCGTACGCAGACGCAGACGCCCGACCGTCGCGCCGTCCGGCACGCTGGCCGACCATGAAAGGTTAGTGATGAGCGCTACGCGTTTCGTCTGAACGCCGGGCACGTCGAAGCTCAGGCCAGCGCCGCCTTCAAGATACGGCAACCCGAAATCCTGCGGAGCGAACAGGTATGCGCCGAGCTTCTCGTCGGCGCGCAGAAGGCGCTTCTGCGCGGTCGTCTGCTCGTCCTGCCCGCCGGTCTTCGTGCCCGGCTCTGCCTTCGCCTCCGACGCCTTCGGCGAGGGCGTGACGAGATAACGCACGCCGAGCACGTCGAAGGCGCGGCTCTCGCCTCTCAAGCTCTGCTCCGGGTCTTCCAGCTCGCCCCAGAGCTTCATGTTTCCGGCCAGACGACTGTAGCGCGCGAGCCCGAAGCCGTCGTAACCGGCGGCGTTCTCGATGCCGTGCATCATGTAGATGTCGGGATGCGCGGGAAGAATCAGTTTGTCCGGCGCGGGTCGCGCGGCGCTCGTGCCCTGCGCAGCGTCGGCGACGAAGGGAGCGGGCGTCGTCAGAATCCTGAAGGCGTCGCCCTTCTCGCGTCTGCTCTGCTGTAGAAACTCGACGACCGGCGGCTTCTGCCAGAGCGCGTGGTCGTGCGCGGGACTACTCACGCGCCAGCCGCTCGACTGTCCCCACAAAGCGAGGTCGGCCACGACGAATGCGAGCAGCCACGCGCTCGCTCCCTTTCGCCCGCGCGCGAACCGCCAGAGCACCGAGACGCCCAGCGCCGCGACGACGATTGGCAGGAAAAGCTCCGGCGCACGCAGGATGGTGACGGGAGCCTGGCGCGCGAGGCGAAAGCTCTCAGGCCGCCACGCCGTCACGGCGAGACAGGTCAGTGCGAAGACGGACGCGCCGACCAGAAGCACGAGCGTTGTCGCTCGCCCGCGTCGCTCGCTCGAAGCGATAGCTGTGACGGCGCGACCCGCGAGCACTGCGAGCGCGAAGTCAACTTCCATCAGGTGTCGCGCGGGGACGCGAAACAGGTTGAGGACGGGGACGTAGTAAACCAGTCGATACAGCTCGAAAGGCCAGAAGCCTCCGAGCGCGAGCGCGAGGCAGACGAGCGCGGCGACAGTCCAGAACTTCGTGCGCTCGTCGCGTTTCAGAAGCGGCGCAAGCACGGCGAGCGCCAGAAGGCCGATGCCGACGTAGCCGATGTATTCGCCGTAGAAGGCAGGCCCCGTGTAAGGCGCGCGAAACAGTTGGCCGTCTCCGCCGCCGACGACGTAAGGCGCAAGGAAGGACAGGAGAAAAACCGGCGGCATCGAGAAGGAAGTAAAGAACTCGTAGGAAGCCTCTGCGCGCAGGCTGTTGCGCATCATCTCAAGGGTCGGTAAGATTTGCACCGCCGCCAGCGCCAGTCCGGCAGCCAGCATCGTCAACGCGTAAAAGTAGCGCCGCCGCTCCCCTGCTTCGACGGCGAGCCACGCCATGCGCAGGGCGTAAGCCGAAGCGAGCAGCAGGCCGTAGACGAGCGTCTGTTGATGTCCGGCGAAAGCTTGCAGAGCGACTACGAGAGCGACGAGCGCTGCGCGCCAGCGTCGTCCGCGTCCTTCCTGCCCTGCGCCGTAGCCGTCGATTGCCCAGAGCAGCCAGGGCAGAAGGCACGCCGTCTGGATGATGTTCGTATGTCCGATTTGCGCGACGAGAAAGCCGCTCCACTGCCACCCGAACCCGGTCACGAGCGCGCCCGAGAGATTCGCTCCCGTGCGACGCGCGTAGAGATACGCGCCCAGCCCGGCGAGCGCATAGGTCAGAAACACCGAGAGGTTCATCGCCAGTTTCGGCGGGAAGACGAGGAAAAACCAGTTGAGCGGCATGAGCACTCCGGCCTGAGCCGCGCCGAAGAGAGGCATGCCGCCGAAGATGTACGGATTCCAGAGCGGAAGATGACCGTCGCGCATCATCTGCGCGGCGGCCACGCGCAGAGGCAGGTTGAAGATGATGCCGTCGTCAGGACACAGCACCAGCCGCCCCGCAGTCGCCGGAAGAAAGTAGACGAGAGGCGCGAGCGCCAAAAGGAGCGCCGCCGCGTGCTCCGTCCGCAGTTGGCGTAGATTTATCATTAGACAGTCTGAAGTCTGGAGTCCGGAGTCCGGAGTCTGAGGTCAAGGCTTTGACTCCAGACTCCGGACTCCAGACTCCAGACTTTTTTTATGGATGAATCATTAACCGGAGTGGCGGCGAACGCGGGCGGCGAGCGCACGCTTACCGAGACGATTCGCGGCGCGGTCGCCGCCGCGAGGCGCGCGTTGGCCGCTCACAGGGCGGAGAGCCTCGCGGCCTGCCTGCTGCTTCTGATGGCCGTCAATCTGTTCTCGGTAATCTGGCGGAAGACCATCACCAACGACGAGTTCGTTCACATTCCGGCGGGATACTACCACTTGGTAGAAGGCAATTTCCACCTGAACAATGAGCACCCGCCGCTCGTCAAGATGTGGGCGGCGCTGCCTCTTCTCTTCGTCCAGCCGAACGAGCCGCCGCCGCCCAAGCTCGACGATGCAAACTTCATGGGACAAACCTGGGCTCGACAGGAAGTGTTCTGGCCGGTCAACCGGGAATACTTTCAGGCCGTCACCTTCTGGCCGCGCGTCTGGATGCTGCCGGTGGCGCTCGCGCTCGGCGCGCTCATCTTCGTCTACACGCGTAAACTCTTCGGCTCGCGCGCCGCCGTGCTCTCAGTCGCGCTCTACAGCTTCGAGCCGAACTTTCTCGCGCACGGTCGCGTCGTCCACACCGACGTAGCCGCCGCGCTCGTCTACCTGCTCTTCTTTTACACGCTGCACGCCTACACGGAAGCTCCGACTCTCAGACGCGCCGCCTGGCTCGGCCTCGTCTGCGGCCTCGCGCTCTCCACGAAGTTTTCCATGATAGTGCTGCTTCCTCTGCTCGTCGCTCTCTCGATTGTCGGCGTCGTGCTCGCCGCGCGAAGAGGCGAGCCGCGCCTGCGCCCCCTCCTGCACGCCGCGCTCGCCCTCGTCATCGCCCTGCTCATCGTCAACGCGGCTTATTACTTTCAGAGCCCGGCGCTCGAAGAGTCGGACGTGAAATGGGTGGCGACGAAGTCCGCGCCCATCTTCCATCAGTTGATTTTCGCCTTCGACTGGCTCTCGCGCATCCTGCCGACATACTTTCTCTTCGGCCTCTACAACGTCGTCGTGCATAACCACTACGGGCACGCCGCCTCTCTCTTCGGCATGCACAGCGACCTCGGATGGTGGTACTACTTCCCCGTCGCCTTCGCCCTGAAGACGACGCTTCCGTTCCTGCTGCTCTCGATAGCCGCGCTCGCCTGGGCTGTTTTCAGACTCGTGCGCAGAGGCGAGCGCCGTATGCTCGCGCTTCTTCTGCCGCTCGCCCTCTACCTGCTCATTTCGCTGACGAGCCACATCAATATCGGCATACGCCATTTCCTCCCCGTCTTCCCTTTCCTCTTCATCATGGGCGGCGCGCTTCTCGAACACCTGCTCAGGCGCGAGCGCATGCGACGCGCCGGTGCGTTGCTCGTCGCCGTCACGCTCGGCTGGATAATCTTCGAGGCCGCGCGGGCTTACCCCGATTACGTGCCCTACATGAACCAGCTCGCTTCGGGGCGACCGCATTGGCAGCTTCTCTCGGACTCAAACGTCGAGTGGGGCGACGACACGAACGCCCTCGCCGCATATCTACGCGCGCGCGGCGAGACGCGCCTGCGCGCCGCGCTCTCCGGCGCGTGGGGCACGCTCCGTTTCTTCGGCGTCGAATACATCGACCTGCTCGACACTTCCGGCAAGCCTCTGCCCGAGACGCGCTACGTCGCCATCGGCGCGGGCTTCCTCAACGGCTCGACCATCCCCGGCGGCTTCAAAGGACGTGAGACGACAGAAGAGCGCGTCAACTTTTTAGCGCGTTACCGCGACCGCAAGCCCGAGGCCGTCTTCGGCAACTCGATTTATCTCTACAGGGAGCACGAATGAGCCCGAAGCGCAGGCCGAAGGGCTTTTGAGTAGCATCCTTCTCAAATTCGATAAAGGTAACGCCGATTGGAACAGACCCGCCCGACCACCGATGAAGATGTTCGACGCGATGCGACGCCCGTCGTTCGTCGGGGTGTGCTGGCCGCGCTCTGGCTCGCGCTTCGTCCTCAGCAGTGGGTCAAGAATCTGCTCGTCGTCGCGCCGCTTCTCTTCTCGGAAAATCTCTTCAACGCGTCGGCCTTCGCCAGAAGCGCGGCGGCCTTCTTTCTGTTCTGCGCGGCGAGCAGCGCGGGCTACCTGATAAACGACCTCCGCGACCTCGAACGAGACCGGCTGCATCCCTTCAAGCGACGAAGGCCGCTCGCCTCGGGACGACTCGCGCCCCGCGCGGCTCTCTTCGCCGCGCTGCTCCTGCTCGTCGCGTCGCTCGCCGGAAGCTTCGCCCTGAGCCGCGCCTTCGGCCTCGTGCTCTCGCTCTACCTGCTCGTCAGCCTCTCCTACACCTTTCTGCTCAAGCATCTCGTCATCCTCGACGTGTTCGCCGCAGCCTCCGGCTTCGTGCTGCGCGCCGTCGGCGGTGCGCTCGTCATACAGGTCGAGCTGAGCAGTTGGCTGCTCGTCTGCACGACGCTGCTTTCGCTCTTTCTCGGCTTCAGCAAACGGCGCTACGAATTGCTGCTGCTGAAAGAACAGGCGGGCAGCCACCGGCAGGTGCTCGAAGAATACAACCCGCGTTTCCTCGACATGATGATTGGCATCGTCTCGGCTTCGACCGTCACCAGCTACACGCTCTACACCGTCAGCGAAGAGACCATCCAGCGCTTCCGGACGCGAAGCCTCCTCTTCACCCTTCCCTTCGTCCTCTACGGCATTTTTCGCTATCTGTACCTCGTCTATCACAAAGAGCGCGGCGGCGACCCCATCGAGACGGCCTTCGCCGACCCCGCCATGCTCGTCAACCTGCTGCTCTGGGCTTCAGCCGTCGTCGCTATTCTCTACTGGCGATAGCTCGCGCGGAGACGAGCTTGAGGCGCGCTTTCGACCATCTATCTTGAGCCCTCTTTTCGTCTGAAAATCCAGACCTTCGGATGGTCGAAAATCCTGAAGTTGAGTTCCGCCGCGTCGTCCCGAATCTCAAGCCCGAAGAGGCGCGGATAGGAGCTTAGCTCTCTGACGGGCTCGAAGTCGGAGCTGCCCTCCATGAGACTCCGGTAGTAGTCGCGTATGACGGGCGAGGCTTCGGGCGAGCGGACGAGCCCTTCGTACCAGCGCATCGACATGATGATGAAATCCGCGCTCTCAAGCTTCGACCGAAGCTCGGCGCGCTGCTCGGCCTCAAGCGCGTCGTCCTTCGGAATCAGCTTCGGCACGTCGAGATAGACGAAGCGGAAGCGGCGCGGGTCGAAACCGTGCGGGTCGCCTCCGGGAATCAGCACGTCGCCGTCGATTGGCGGGCGCTCCTGCGCCGTCGGCGCTTCGAGCAGGATGGTCGAGCCCTGCGGGATGTTCGCGTAAGCCCAGCTCGTCGCCTGCAAGCTCGTGTGCGGGTGCGCGTAGATGCTCATGTAGGCGCACGCGTAGAGGAAACTCGTTGCGAGCGTCGTCAGGGCGAAAGCGGAGATGACGAGAGCCGCCGTGCGACGCCCGCGACGCGCGAAGCCTTCACGCAACTCGACGAACATCGTCGCCGCCAGCAGCGCGAGCATCGGCAGCATCGGCAGCGTGTAGCGCACGGCCTTGTTGAGCCAGCCGCCGACGACGTAGAAGTAGACGAGCAGCCAGACGACGACGACGATGTCCTGCCTGCGATGTCTCCAGAGCGCGTAGAGAAGCCCGCAGAGGCTCGCCGCTTCGAGCAGAGGCCCCATCGCCCAGAAGAGCAGGTTTTCGATGTAGTACCAGTAAGGCGTCGTGCCGATGTAGTGATGATTGGCCTCGACAATCCTGCGGCTGAGCGCCGCGCTCATCTTCGTCAGGTCTTTCGTAAACGCGGCGCGGTCGATGAGCGCGTAAGGCGTCGTCAGGAAAAAGACGACGAGCGAGAGCAGCGCCGCCGCCAGCAGCCGAACGCCCAAGAGTCTGCGCACGGTTGATTTCAACACCGAAGCCGCGCGCTTATCCGACCGAGCGCCAATCTCGTTCGACTCGGCAGCAATCTCATTCGACCGAGCGGCAATCTCATCCGACGATTCGCCGACATTCGACTTGCCTGCGCTATCGTTGTCTCTGCGCGCTCCGCTGGCGCGCGCCGCGTGGGCGACGACAAGCGGAACGACGAGAAACGCGCCGTTATACTTCGAGCCCGCCGCGAGGCCGATGGCGACGGCGGCGTAAAGGTATTGGCGCGCGTCGTCGCCTGTGGCCACGCGGAGGATGAAGTAGATGCTGAGCGAGATGAAGAAGGTGTTGACGGAATCGGTCGTGTAGTAATGCGACTCGCGTAGCGCCGTGACGGTACAGGCGTAGAAGGCTGCGGCAAGAAGTCCTGCGCGCAGGCCGTAGGCTCTGCGCCCCGTCAGGTAGACGACCGCGATGGTGGCCGTGCCGAAGCAGGCCGAGACGGCTCTGCCAAGCAGGTGCAGGTCGTAGCTCTCGGGCGTTTTGAAGAGGCCGACGATGTACGCGCCCGCGAGCAGAAGGTAATAAATGAGCGAAGGGTAATCGAAGGCCGGAGGCTTGAACGTGCCGAGCGCGTACATCTCAAGCACAGAGCGGACGATGAACCACTCATCGACGTGAAACTCGAAGGGGAAGCCGATTCTCAGCCCGTAGAACCTGAAGAAAGCGCCGACGAACAGAATCGAAACCAGGCAGAGCGCGGCTTTTCCTTTCAGCCCCTTCATCGTCGCTCGTCCGCGTCGCGTCGCCGCCCGGCTTCTTCGTCCGTCGCTCTGCGCCTCTCTTCGTCTTTAAGCTTCACCGGGCAACTGTATTATATTTGGCGTCTCTAATGAAACTCCTGCTCGCGCTGACTTACTATCATCCGCACATCTCCGGGCTAACCGTCTACGTCGAGCGGCTGGCCGAGGCGCTCGCCGCGCGCGGCCACGCGGTGACGGTGCTCACCTCGCGTCACGACCCGTCGCTCGCGCTCGAAGAGACGCGCCGAGGCGTTCGCATCGTGCGTGTGCCGGTGGCCTTTCGTGTGGGCAAGGGCGCGCTCATGCCCTCGTATCTCAGGCGCGCGCTGCCGCTCGTGCGCGAGCACGACCTCTGCCTGCTCAACCTCCCGGCCACGCCCGTCGAAGCGACGACGATTCCCCTCATCGCGCGCTTCCTCGCGCGACGCCCCTCTGTCGCCCTCTATCACTGCGACTTACGTCTGCCGGAAGGTCTCTCGAATCGCATCGCGGAGCGTTTGGTCTCGCTCAACAACTACGCTGCCGGGCTGCTCCTGAACCGCATCGTCGCCACGACCGAAGATTACGCCGAGCACAGCCCCTTCCTCCGCCGCTTCAAAGGCAAGCTGGCGATTATCCGTCCGGCAGTTCGGGTCGAGACGGCTCGTGCCGAAGAGGTCGAAGCCTTTCGACGCGCACACGCGCCGGGCGGCGAGCCTCTCGTCGGCTTCGCCGCGCGCTTTTCGTCCGAGAAGGGCGTCGAATACCTGCTCGACGCGCTGCCGCAGATACAGCGAGAGCTTCCCGGCGCGAAAATTCTTTTCACGGGCGACCCGCGAAAGGTGGTCGGCGAGGAGAGCTACCAACGGCGTATGCAGCCCCGGCTCGCGCAGGCCGCAGACGCTTGCGTCTTCCTCGGCGCGCTCGACTGGCGAGCGATGGCCGTCTTCTACGCGGCCTGCGACGTGACGGTGCTGCCGAGCCTTAACAGCACGGAGAGCTTCGGCCTCGCGCAGCTTGAGAGTATGCTCGCGGGCACGCCCGTCGTCGTAAGCAATTTGCCCGGCCTGCGAGTCCCCGTTCAGACGACCGGCATGGGGCGCATCGTGCCGCCGCGCGACTCTCGCTCGATTGCCGAAGCCGTCGTCGATGTGATTCGACACAAACAACGATACGCGCGCACGCGCGCCGACATCGAAGGAGACTTCTCCTTCGACGCGATGCTCGGCCAATACGAAGAACTCTTCGAGCAGATGCTTTCTCTTTCAAAAGGGAGATGACTGACGACACGATTGAGGGCGGAGGGCGGCGCGATTACCTGCGCGAGCACCTGCGGGAAGTTCCGGCCTTTCGGGCGCTGGTGAGAAGCGTGGAGTGTCGTTTGTTCGAGCAGGCGGGGACGCTCGAAGCTCCTGTGCTCGACGTTGGCTGCGGCGACGGGCATTTCGCCTCCGTCGCTTTCGCGCGTCCGCTCTTCGCAGGTATAGACGCCGATGCAAAGCTGCTCGCCGAAGCGCGTGCGCGTAAGGCGCACATGCAGCTCGTCCGCGCCAGTGCGACGCGTCTGCCCTTCGCGGATGGCTTCTTTCAAACGGTCGTCGCCAACTGCGTCGTCGAGCACATCCCGGACATCGAGGCGACGCTCGGCGAAATCTCGCGCGTGCTCAAGCCGGGCGGGCGTTTTCTCTTCGGCGTCCCGAGCCAGCACTTCGGCGACATGCTTCTGGTCTCGACGCTCCTGCGCAAGCTCAGGCTAAGACTCTTCGCCCGGATGTACGGCGACTGGTTCAATCATCATTCGCTCCACTTTCACACCGACGACCCGCAAGTCTGGCTCGCGCGCCTCGCCCGCCAACGCTTCCGCGTCGAGCATTGGGAATACTACCTGACGGCCGCCGCGCACCGCGCCTTCGACGTGGCGCACTACCTCAGTCTTCCGCGTCTCCTGACGCGCAAGCTGACAGGCCGTTGAGTCGCCTTTCCGAATCCTCTCTCCGAGCGTCTCTACGCGGCGTGGCTGCGCCCGCATTACGAGCGGAAACCTACCGAGGCCGGGCCGTACATCTTTTTTCAGACGCGGAAGACCGGCTAGATTTTCGCCTGAGTCCTACCGTCTCTTTTCAGAGCCTCTTCGTAAACTTCGAGCGTGAGGCGCGCGGTGCGCTCCCAAGTGAACTCGGCGGCGCGGGAGAGTCCGGCGCGGGAGAGGCTCAGGCGCAAGTCAGGGTTGTTGAAGAGGTCGAGAATGTGGCGCGCGAGGGATTGGGCGTCGGTCGGGTCGAAGTGAAGAGCGGCGTCGGCGGTCGTCTCAAGCAGGCTCGGGATGCGGCTCACGGCGACGGGCGCGGCGCAGGCCATCGCTTCGAGCGGCGGCAGGCCGAAGCCTTCGTAGAGCGAAGGGTAGATAAAGGCCATGCAGGACGAATAGAGCGCGCGCAGGTCGCGTTCGGAGACGTAGCCTGTGAAGTGCATGCGCGAGCGGGCGGGGGAGGCTTCGACGTAGGAGCGGAGTTCCTGACTGAGCCAGCCCTCGCCGCCCGCGATGACGAGCTGAAGACGCGAGAGCGCGCCGTCGTCGTGACGCGTGGCCTCTTCAAAGGCGCGGACGAGCGTGAGTAGATTCCTGCGCGCCTCGATTGTGCCGACGGCGAGCAGAAACTCCGCTTCGTCCAGGCGGAAGCGGCGAAGCGCGTCGAGCGTCTCTTCCTTCTGGAGCGGGCGGAAAACCTTTCGCGGCGCTTCGGGCACGGCGACAACCTTCCCCGGACTCACACGCAGACGCTCGCACAACTCGCGCCGCACGCTCTCCGAAGGCGTGACAATCATCGTCGCCTGCCGCGTCATCAAAGGCAGGCGGCGTCGCGCGCGTCTCACCCGGCGCGCTTCGTGCGTGGAAGGATAAAGAAGCAGCGAAAGTTCGTGGACGGTGAGAACGGTCGGGCATCTGTGCCAGAGCGGCACGTCGTAGTTTGTGCCGTGAAAGAGATGCAGACCGCGACGACGAATGTAAGCGGGAAGGCCGACCGACCACCAGTGACGCGCGACGAAGCCGACGCCGACGCGCGCCGCACTCAGGTTGCCCGGAAGCGGCAGCGCCCTCTCATCTGCAAGCGCGATGGGCTGGTAGCTGGAAGGGTAGGCAAGCTCGAAGGAGTGCGACGGCGCGGCTACGGCCAGAGAGCGCGCCAGCTCGAACGTGTAATGCCCGACGCCCGTCTTCGGCTCGGTAAGCGGGACAGCGTCGAGGCCGAAAAGCAGTGAGGAGTGAAGAGATTGATTCATTTCTTCATTGTTTCATTGAATCAATGAACCGATGAATCAATGAATCAATTCTCATTCACTCGTCACTGCTCTACACGTAGCTTTCTCATCTGATTCGGATGCGCGGCGCGGTGGCGTGGGAGCGGCTGGTGTTGGTCTGGCCGCCGGTGTTGATGGAGACGACGACGGTCGCATCGCCGAGACCGGCGGCGTCAGCCGGCAGCCTGACGATGATTTGCTGGAAGCCGGCCGTGCGCGAGGGCGTGACGGAGACGACCGTCGGCGTCACGTCTCGCGTGCTCCGAAGCGTCACCGTTACCTGCGCGGCGGTCGCAGTGGGCGGCACGCCCGTCACCATCAGCATCAGCTCGGTGGCAACCGTTTCGGTCGTCGTCGCCGAGCAGTCGTTATTCGTCGGCCTCGTCGAAGTGGCGGGGAAGCCGTCGGCGGGCTCGGGCGTTCCGGCCACGCAGCGATTCGTCACGTTCTGGACGATGGCGCGCCCGCCCGCGTCGTTGGTCGTCGTGAAGATGTCGGGCTGCGAAGTGTTGATGGTCAGGGTGCTGCGGACGACCGCGCCGTTGTTGTTGATGACGACGTTGTAGGGCGTCGAGGTGGAGGCGGCGAGCCCCGAAGGCACGACGAAGTCAATCTGGTTCGGGCTGACGAAGTAGAGACCGGCAGCCGCGTTGTTGATGGAGACGGAGACGCCGTTAAGCTCTATGGGCAGCGCGGGGACGCGCCCGTCCTGCGGAGTGTTTTTGTCAATCTCTCTGGCCGAGGGCGCGAGCGCCACAGTCGTCGAGCGCGCCTTGCCTAGCATCGCTGGCGCGAGTCCCGCGACGGCTTCGTTCGGATTCGGGCTCGGCACGGTCGAGACGACGGGGCGATTGCTCGCGCCCGTGAAGAAGGAGACGGCATTTGCCGAAGCGGGCGTCTCGCTCGTCTGAGCGGGCAGAAGCAGGTAGTAGGCTTCGGACGAGTTGTCGCTGTTGCCGCCGCCAAGCTCTGTGCGCGAGTAGGTGAAAGCGATGCGCTGGAGAGTCTCGGCCGGGTAGGGCGTGGTGTCGGAGCCGACGCCGCCGGCAGAGGTTCCCACGTTCGTCAGGCGCGAGAAGGTGCTGGGCGACGAGACGGGCGCGGAGAAGATTTGGATGCGACGCTGCGAGTTGACGGGCGGGTTCAAGCCCGTCGTGTCGGTCGCAGGAGAGCCGTCGGCGTTGAAGTTAAGAGCCGAAGCGAAGACGATGGTGGAGCTATCGCCGGTGAAGGTCGGGTAGCGCGCCACGTCGCCCGCGCCTGAAGTCGGACGTGGGCCAACCTGCGTCAAGGTGTTTGCGCCGACGTTGTAGAGATAGACGGCCAGGTAAGCGGTCAGGTCGCCGTTATTCGTGCCGGTCGCCGTCAGGTTCGACCTCGACTCGAAGAGCAGGAAATTTCCGTTGCGGCTCAAGCGTCGCCCGAAGCTGAAGAGATTGACGAGGACGCCGGTCACGTTGTCGTTCGGCGTGCGCGTCACCTGCCGCAGGTTCGTCATGTCCGTGCCGTTGTAATTGGCGACGAAGACTTCGGCGTTGCCCTGGTCGGCGGTCGCTTCTGTTGGAGCGACGGCGAAGTTGGCGCTCGAAGCGAAGGCGATTGTCGAGCCGTCGGCGGAGAGCGAGGGGTTGGCGTTGTAGACGAGATTGATGGCGCTGCCCGTCGGGTTGGCCGTGTTCGTCAACTGCGAGAAGGAGCCGGAGTTGCGATTGAAGACGAAGACTTCAGGGTTGGCGTCGGCGTTGGAGCGACTGTTGACGTTGGCGATGTTGCGCGAAGAGATGAAGGCGATGATGCTCGCGTCGTCGTTGACCGAGGGGAAACGATTGTCGTCGGCGACGAAGGGCGGCAGGTTGGTCGTGCCCGCAGTTGGCAGGGCGCTGGCGGGCGTCGCGGTGATGCGCGTGAGCGTGCCGCCCGCGAGATTCGTGAAGGGCGCTTCCGCGCCGCTCGAAAGATTTACGTCCGGCACGTCGGGGATGCGATAGAGGAAAAGCTCCTGATTGCCGTCGGCTTTGAGCTGGTCTCTGAAACTTGTGCCGTCGAAATCCTTCGGGGTGGCCGCCGCGTTGCCGTCAACGTAGGCATTGGAAGAGAAGACAATCCACTTGCCGTCGTAGCTGATGACGGGGCGGTTGTTGCTGACCTCGACGGCGATGTTGCTGAAATCGGTGGCCGACGAAGGGTTGATGGCCGGGCGCGTAGGGTCTACGACGGCGTGGCGCGTGCTGGTTATCTGGAAGATGCGGCGCTGCGCGTAGTCGTAGATGAAGATTTCGCGGTTGCCGTCCGCGTTGTTGCGCCCCGAGGTCGGGTTGAGCGGGTCGGAGGGAGCGAGGTTGCCGGTCGAATCGACGACGACGAAACGCCCGTTGCCGCTGATGCCGTAGGCGAAAGAGTTGGCGGCGCTGGCGGTAATCTGCGCGATGAAGGGGTCGGGGGTCGGCCCCGGCGTCTGCGCGCTGGCCGAGATGATTGCGCCGAGCATAAAAAGGAGCGACAGCGCGAAACGATGAGCCGCGCGCCGGGCGCTCGACAAACGAAAAGCTTGCTTCACAAAAAACACCCTCCGAAGCGAAACATGAAGACCGACATTAAACTAGGATGCCCAGGGAGACTTCAGGCGGCACGAGCGCGCACGAAAGACTCGCACGCGCTTTTGGAGTCAAGAAGAGGCATTTTAAGCGGAAGCCTCGCGCGAGCGCAAGGCACGAGCAAGTAGGAAGTAGGAAGGCGGAAGGATGAAAGCCTCTCAAGCGCGCTTGAGAGATTTTCTTATTCATCCTTCCGCCTTCATCCTTCCTACTTGCTTTTCTTACTCCGGCCCGAAGCGGCGGATGTATTCGCCGGAGGTGATGAAGCCTTTGACCATCTCGGCGGTGACGTAGTTGCCGCCGAACTGGTTGAGCTTGCCGAGCCAGAACTGGTAGCCGGAATCGTCCGAGTCGGGCGAGGCATTCGGGTCGCGCCTGAGATAGCCGTGATACTGCAAGAGCACGAAGGCCGGGTTAATCTCCGAGGCATTGACCGAAGCGGATTCTGCCACCTTCCTGAGCGCGGCGGCGCGTCCGGCCGCCCCGCCTGAGCCGTAAGCGGCGATAGCCGCCTGACGCTCGGAGGCCGTCGGCGTCACGCCCGCCGAAGCGAAGAGCGCATCGACGTAAGCGTCGGCAGTCGTCTGCGGGAAGCGGGCGTTGAAGTCGGCGCTACTGGCGACCTGCGTGGCGTAAGCCTGCTTGTTCGCTTCGAGGTTGGCTTCCGCGCCGGGCTGGCCGATGACGACGCCTTCGCCAATCTGTCGCTGGTCGCGGACAAGCTCGCGGTAGCCCATGCGGTTCGATTGGTTGGAGCGCCGACCGAAGGCCGCGCGCTGGATGCGGATGGCGAAGTAGCCTGTCTCCTGATATTCGATGGAGACGAAGAAGGCCGCCGAGACGTTGATGCGCCTGACTTCTCGACATGCCTGAGTGGTGCATTCGTCAATCTGGTTTCTCCAGAAGGAGAGACCACCGGCATCGGCCTCACGGTTGAAGAAGTCGATGTAGTGCTGGCGGACGAAGAAGTCGGAACTGAAGGTCGGGTCTTTGACCGGGTTCGCGCCGTTCACGCCGTCGTTGTCTGTGATGGTCAGCGTCGCAAGGAAAGGCAGGCCAGTAGCTCCCCCCGCTTCATTCTGAGTGAGCATCAGGACGACTGTTTCGGTAGCCGCCTCAGAAGTGGAGTCAGTGAAAGGCTTTGTGTTGACGCCGTATCTATCGTCGGTGATGAAAACTGTGAAACTCTTGGTTGTTTCGCCCGCAGCGAAGCGCAGGACGCCGAGCGCGGTCGTGTAGTCGGCGCGGTCGTTAGCCGTTCCGTCGAGCGTCTGGTAGAACACGGTGGATGCACCCTGACCGCTCGGTCGGCTAACAGTAATCTGGATGGTTCTATCGCCTTCGTTTACTCTATAGTCGCTCTGGCTGAACTGAGCGAGCGTCTGCGTGGCTTCGAGGCAGTTGTTCTGCGAATTGACGGCGAAGTTGATGTAAGACTCAATCTGGTCTCTCGAATACTGGCAGAAGGTCGCTACAGTATTCGTCTGGGAGATGCCTGACATGATGGTTAATGCACATTCGGCGCGGCCATCAGTTTCGGGGTGTGTTGCGCTGAAATTATGCCCAATCTCGTGCGCTGTAACAGTATATTTCTGAGGTGCTGCCGTTTGTCTCTCCGAGATGCCGACCGAATATTCTAAGCTTCTGCAAACGACTCCGCGCTGCGGGTCTTGGATGGTGTAGGCGAGCCCCGCCTGAGTGAAGTCTAAATCCCTGCCCGTCCACATGTGTACGAGGTCGCGTGTCGCGTTGGTCGGAGGGTTGTCTCTCCACTGCGCTCTAACCTCATCGAGTAAGCCGCTTAGGCTGCCCGCAGTGTATGGGTCGTTGGGAGTTGTGAAGACGCGCTGGAAGACAACCTCAAAGGTCAGGCCGATTTCGTTTTCGTAAATCGCATCGACCTGATTCATGATGCTCAGAATCTCATTCTTCGCGGCCTGTTCGCTGTTGCTGAACGCCTGGTAGTATTCAAAGTCGGCGTCGGTAGCAATCTGAACAATTCGTTTTGGCGAAACCGCGTTGGCCTGAACAGCACTTCCGACCGAAGAACTGACGCGCGAGACCTCCGCATTGACTTTTCCAGCCATCGTCGGCACGGCGCATTCAAGCGTTGCCCCGTGAATGATGTCTGTTTCCTTGTATAAAAGAAAATCCTGCTTCCCGGCGGCGTCGGAATATCTCGACGCGGGCTCGACGAAGTATTTGTGGTCGCGGGTGATTATCATGCCTTCGACGACGCCTTCGTCGATGGTGAGGCGCGCCTGTGCGCCTTCGATGCCGACGAGCGTGCCTTTGTAGGTGCGAACTTCGTCGCGCCCGAGTTCGCGCACCGCGCCGCCTTCGCCGACGGCGACGGCGCGATAGTTGGCGGCTCTCATGTCGTGCGGCGCGAGCACGATGTCGAAGACGCCTTCGGAGGTCTCAAGCCGGAGGCGCGAGGTCTGTCGCACCTGTCGAAGGACGCTCGGCGCGTCGAGTTCCAGCACGTCGTAGCGGCTGAGGCTGCGGCTTATCTGCGGGTCGGAGTCGAGCTTGCGCTGGCTCGACGCCGACGGCGAGAAATAGAGCGAGGCCGCGAGCAGCCCGACGAGGCACAGGACGGCGAAGACGTAGCGGGCGTAGTCGTAACTTTTCATTGCATACCTCTTGATAATTGAAAGGTTAATTCTGCTTAAAAATTTTCGGGGAGGGCGCGACGTTTGGCTGCCACAGCTTGCCGGGGAGCCATAGCTCGGTGAGGTTTTCCGGCGGCGGATTCCGGAAGGCGGGCTTGCCGCCTCCCGATTTGTGCGACCGAAAATAACATACATGATGCCCGCGACATAATGCAACGAGCCGGGGCTTCAGCTAGCGTCCGAAGCGCTCCTGATACTCGCCGGAGGTGATGAATGCCTTGACCATCTCCGAAGTTATCGGGTTGCCGCCGAAGCTGTTGAGCTTGCCCAGCCAGAAGTTGTAGCCGCTGTAGTCGAGCCCCGGCTGCGGGGGGTCGTTCGGGTTTCGACGCAAGTATCCGAAGTACTGCATCAGGACGAAGGCTCTCGAATAGTGAGCCCGCGTGAAGGCGGGGTTTTCGGCTACCTGGCGGAGCGCCTGCGCGCGTGTGATTTGCCCTGCGCCGAGGCGTGCGACGAGCTCCTGCCGCTCGGCGGGCGTGAGGGAGTTTCCGGTGTTGGCGTCGAGCGCATCGACGTAGGCGGCAGCCGACATCGAGAAGGGATACTGCGCGAGGAAGGCGGGGCGCAGGACGAAGCGGTCGGCGTAAGCCTGCTTGTTGGCTTCGAGAAGCGCGGTCGCGCCGGGCTGGCCGATGACGACGCCGCGCCCAATCTCCTGCGTGTCGGCGAGGAAGCTTCTCAAGGGCAGCCGCTCAGCCGTGTTGTGTGCCGACTGGTAGAAGCGATAGACGAGATAGCCCGTCTCCTGAAACTCAATCGAGACGAAGAAGGCCGCCGAGACGTTGATGCGCCGAATCTCCCTGCACTCCTGAGTGGTGCATTCGTCAATCTGGTTTTTCCAGAAGGCGAGGCCACCGGCGTCGGGCTCGCGGTTGAAGAAGTCGCGGTAATGTTGTTGGACGAAGAAGGTGGAATCGAAATTTGAATCCCAACGGACGGGGCTCGCGCCGTCCGCCGCGTCGTTGTCGGCGATGTTAACGACCGCGCCGGAGATTGAGCCGAGGATTGCGCCCTGCGGATTGGAGAGCGTGAGCGCGAAGGTCTCGGGGGTCTCTTTGAAGAGGTCGTCGGTAATGAAGAGGTTGAGCGTCTTGATAGTCTCGCCCGCGTTAAAGCCGACGGTGCCGATGGCGGCCAGGTAGTCGGAGCGGTCGGAGGCCGACTGGTTGACCGTCTCGTAGGAGACGCTGAAGGCGCTCGATGCGTCGCCCGTACGCGTGAGCGTTAACTGAACGCTGCCGCCGCCTTCGCCGACGCTGTAAGTAGCGCTGCTGAACTGAACGGAGGGCGCGCTCGCCTGTGTGCCCTGCGTGACGTTGAAGGTCTGCCCGGCGACGGTGAGCGTGCCGGTGCGCGCGGCGTTCGTGCCGTTGGCGGCGACGTTGAAGTAGAGCGTGGCGTTGCCGCTTCCCGAAGGAGCGGAGAGAATCGTTATCCAATCGACGCTGCTCGCCGCCGTCCAGTTGCAGCCCTGCGTGGCCGTCAGGTTGAGGCTGCCGATGCCGCCGTTGTAGACGAAGGACTGGCTGGCGGGCGCGAGGGCGAAGTTGCAGACGAAATCGCGGTTCAGCTCGTATGCGCCGCGCCCGTAGGTGGAGAGCTGGATGCGACCGTCGGGGCGAGCCGAGAAGCCTGTGACGACCGCCGGAGGCATCCCCTGATTGAACGTCTCCCAGCTTGCGCCGCCGTTGGTGGAGCGAAAGACGCCGATGTCCGTGCCCGCGTAGAAGGTCGAAGCGTTGAGCGGGTCGATGAGAAAGGCGCTGGTCGGAATGTTCGGGAGATTGTTGCTGATGTCCGTCCAGGATGCGCCTAGGTTCGTGGTCTTGAAGACGTGGCCTGAGCCGTAGCCGGAGACGGTCAGGTAAGCGGTGCTCGGACTTGCGGGGTCAACCGTGATGCTCTCGATGAAGCGGTCGGGCAGACCCGCAGTGATGTCCGTCCAGCTCGCGCCGCCGTCGCTTGAGACCATCGCGCGGCCTCTGGCCGAGCCCGTGTAGATGACGTTCGTGTTCGAGCGCGCGACGCCGATGGCGGTCAAAACGTCTGCCGGGATGCTCGGCGTGACGTTCGTATTGGCAGGCCCTTTCGTCAAATCGGCGACGCCTGCGGGCGGCGTCCAGGTGTTTCCCAAATCAGTGCTGACGAAGAGCCGCCACGTCCCGAAGTAGAGCTTCTGATCGACGCCGTTGCCGTTGAAGGGCGGATAGAAGGCGATGCGCGGCGACTGTGTGGCGGTAGAGGTCTCGCCGAAGATGCTGTTTGAGCCGATGGTTTTCTGAAAGGTGTCGCCGTTATTCGTGTAGCGCGAGATGGAGCCGTAGACGTAGGTGGTGAAGACCATCTGCGGGTCGAGCGGATTGACGACGACGCGCCCGCCGTCGCCTCCGGCGAACTCCGCCCACTGACTCGTGCCCGCGCCGCGACGCTGCGTGCCGTTGTCCTGCGTGCCGCCGTAGGAGATGTTCGGGTCGGTCGTGTGCTGAGTGATGCCGATGAACTGCGTGAGCGAGAGCGTCGAGTTGAGCGACTGGAAGGTCGCGCCTGCGTCTGCGGATTTGTAGAGGCCGCCGTCGTTGCCGAGATAGATGAGGTTCGAGTTGCCGGGCGCGAAGGCGAACGATTGCTGGTCTGGATGAGCTTTCGAGCCGCCGGGATTCTGCGGGTCGTTGACGGGACGATAGGCGAAGCCGCCGTTGAGCGGAACGAAGTTCTTCGTCATGTTCGTCCAGTTTGAGCCGCCGTCGGTCGATTTGTAAACGTCTCGCGCGCCGATGTAGAGGATGTCGGGGTTCGAGGGGTCGGCGTGAATGTATGTGTTGTAGCCGAACTGGCCGGGGTCGATGCCGACGGCGTTTCGGTTCGTCCACGTCTGGCCGCCGTCGTCGCTCACTTTGACGCGGACGGTGTTTGTGCCGGCAGAAGCGTTGCCGATGTAGACGTAGAGCCTTTGAGGCGCGGCGGGCGTGACGGCGAGGCGCACGTCGCGCGCCGAAGGCAGGTCGGCGGAGATGAAAGGCGTGGTGTAAATCTTCGCCCAGTTCTCGCCGCCGTCGGTCGATTTGTAGACGCCGGGCGGGTGCTCGGAATTTGTCGGGTCAACGCGGCGCGTGCCGAGGTAGAGCGTCTGCGCGTTTGTCGGATGAATCACCAAATCGCGGACGAGGCCGCCGAGTGTCCTGTGCCAACTGACGCCGCCGTCGGTCGAGATGAAGAAGCCGCTTGAGTTGGCGATGTTGGTGGTGTAGAGGGCGTTGTTGTAGTTGCCGGTGTACTGCGCGAGATAGACGCGGTTCGGATTGGTCGGGTCAACCTTGATTTCGGCGACCGTGCCGGGCGCGGGCAGAGTCGAGTTGCTGACGCGCGTCCAAGTCGCGCCCGCATCCGTCGAGCGCAGAACACCCGTGCCGAGATAGGCGTTGTCGATGTCGCCCATCCCTGCGTAGACGATTGAGGGGTTGCTCGGCGCGAAGGCGATTGAGCCGACGGCCAAATCGACCTGCGCGTCGCTGACGGGCGCGAAGCTTGCGCCGCCGTCGGTCGAGCGCCAGATGCCGCCCGTCGATGCGCCGACGAGGATGAGCTGCGGGTTGGCGGGCGAGACGGCGACGGAGTTGATGCGGCCACTGAGCAGACCCCAGTTTTCAAGATAGACTGAAGAGGTGGACTGCGGGCCGATGGGTATCCACATCGGCTGCACGTCGCGCGCGCGAAGCCCGCCCTTGTCGCCGATGGGGCGCGACTCCCACGCGAGCCGCCGCGCGCCCGCCGGAATCTCGCCGAACGGATAAGCCCTCTTGTAGTAGAACCACTTCTGCCGCCCCTCCACATCTTCGCCACCGCCGGAGGCTCCGGCCTCTTCCTCCTGCCTCGGCTCGACGTGCTGCGGCGGCTGCGCGCCGCGCGCCGTCGTCTTCTGTCGAAGCTTCGTCGGCGCGCCTCTTCTCTTCTGCGCGCTCGAAGAAGCTCGCCTGCCCTGCGACACTTTGCGCGCAGCCGACGCGCTCGACGAGTCGAAGGCAAGGAAGAGGATTGAGACAAACAGCAAACAGACCGAGAGCAGTGCCAGTCGAAAGCTTCGTGCGCGTCGGCGCGCGGAGAGAGAAAGGGGCGTAGGAGGGAAGTTTGAATCTTTCATGGAGAGCCTACTTGCCGGGGATAGAGCCGCCGACTGATTCGCAAGCAATAGATGAGCGCCTCGGAAGAGGGCTTCGGCTTTAAGCGACGCGCCCGCGTGAGAGATTGGAGAATCTCTACTACGACGAAGGCTGGCGCTCTTTGCGGTCGCCTTGCTGTCGCCCTTCCCTGTTTGAAGAATGGACGAAGCGAGGCTTTCTTGAAGTAAGGAGAGAGCGTTTGAGAGACGACAATCGAAAAGTCGTCCCCGGTTCGGCTTGGGTTGATGTTTGCGGCGACGCTCGAAGGGGTTTTACTGCTACGGCTGCTGCGCGCCGCGACGATTGCCGGGAGCAACTCGTCCCGTCCAACTGCAACTCTAGGTGCGAAATACGATTGCTGTCAAGAACGACTGCGCCCGCTCGGGGTCGTATCTATTCTCGACAGCAATCGTGAGTTTCAAAGTGTCGGGCTCGGCGTGCGCGCACGTTTCTGTATCAAGACCCGAAGCGCTCCTGATACTCGCCGGAGGTGATGAAAGCCTTGACCATCTCCGAGGTGATGTAGTTGCCGCCGAAGCTGTTGAGCTTGCTCAGCCAGAAGTTGTAGCCGCTGTAGTCGAGCCCCGGCTGCGGCGGGTCGTTCGGGTTTCGACGCAAGTATCCGAAGTACTGCATCAGGACGAAGGCTCTCGTGTATTCCCTCCGGCCGAAGGCCGCGTTCTCGGCTACCTCGCGAAGCGCCTGCGCGCGTGTGACGAGACCGACGCTCAGGCGTGCGCCGAGGTCGACAGCCTGTGCGGGCGTGAGCGAGTTGCCGGTGCGGCTGTTGAGCGTTTCGACGAACTGCTGCGGGTTCAGGTGCTGATGAGCGGCGACGAACTGCGGGCGCGAGACGAACTCGTCGAAGAAGCGCTGCTTGTTGGCTTCGAGCTGCTGCTGCCACGCGCCGACGTTGACGATGACGCCGCGCCCAATCTCCTGCGTGTCGGCCATGAAGTCGTTCAGTCGAAGCTGCTCGCCGGTGCCGAAGGCGGCCTGGTGCGTGAGGTAGACGAGGAAGCCGGTCTGCTGAAACTCGGTCGAGACGAAGAAGGCCGCCGAGACGTTGATGCGCCGAACTTCCCTGCACTCCTGAGTGGTGCATTCGTCAATCTGGTTCTTCCAGAAGGCGACGCCGCCCGCATCGCCCTCGCGGTTGAAGAAATCGACGTAGTGCTGGCGGACGAAGAAGTCGCTGTTGAAGGTGGCGTCGCGGACGGGGTTTGCGCCGGTCGCCGGGTCGTTGTCGTTAATCGTCACGGTGACGCTCGTCTGCGCGCCGAGAGAGGTGTGAACCGGACTGCTCAGAGTGACGTTGAAGTTCTCGGCTGATTCCTGAAAAACGTCGTCGGTGATGAAGACCTCAATCGTCTTGGAGGTCTCGTTCGCAGCGAAGCGGAGCACTCCGCGCGCGATGCTGTAGTCGGAGCGGTCGGAGGCCGAGCCGCCGCCGGTCTGATAGAAGACGTTGGCGGACTTCGAGGTGTCGCCGCTTCGGTTGACCGTGAGCTGGATGCGACGGTCGCCCTCGCCGACGCTCGCCGTCGCCGCGCCGAAGGCGACCGAGTTTGCGCCGATGCCCGAATCGTCGTCCTGAATGGTGAGGACGGCGGTGTTGGGCGAGCCGAGATTCGCGCCGTTCGTCGGGTTCGTGAGCATCAGGTTGACGGTCTCGCCCGACTCGGCTGCGGTGTCGTTGATGATGGAGACGCGGACGGTCTTCGAGGTCTCGCAGGGCGCGAAGCTGAGCGCGCCGGAGAGGCTGTTGTAGTCGGAGTTATGGTCGGCTGTGCCGTTGCCCGTGCCGATGTTGACGGACTGAGCCGTGAAGGCGTCGCCCGTGCGCGTGACGGTGACGGTGGCCGAGCCGCCGTCTTCGCCCGCCGTATAGCTCGAAGCGCTGAACTGGAAGAAAGAGGGCGGGGGCGGTGGCGGAGGCGTAAAGACGACGGTCGCGGCGTTGGTCAGATTTATCAGAGAGTTTTCCGACGTGTGCGAGGTGACGACGAAGGCGCGCGCCTCGCCCGCCGAAATTCCGACGACGGGGAAGAGGCTCGTGTTGCCGCTTCCGTAGCGGAAGATAATCGTGCCGTCGCTTCTCAGCTCAATCTCGAAGTTGATGGGATTCTCGCCGCGCGAGGTCGTAGAGGTGAGCGGCGTGTCGAAGGTCGTGCCCTGCCAACGGAAGATGATGCTCGTGCCGCTCTGCGTGACGAACACGTCGCCGTTGTTGCGGTCGGTTCTGAGGTCGTCCCACATGCCTGCAATCATGGGCAGCGTCTCCAATCCGGCGATGCTGCTTCCGGCATCCATGCCGACGCCGTTCTCGTTCGGCAGAGGGGCGAAGTAGAGCGCGCCGTTTGAAGAGACGGTGACGGACGAGTAGGTCTTACCGAAGAACGGGAAGGCGAACGGCAGCGCGTGGTTCTCTCTGTACACGTCGTCGCCTTTGAGGTTGATGCCCGCGCCGCCGGAGAGCGAGCCTGCGCCCTGCGTCGAGACGGCATAAGGGTTGGCGAAAGGCGCGCTGGTCGAGACGTTGACGATGCCGCCGCCGCTATTAGCTCCGACCTTGTCGTAGGTGCTGATGCTGATGCTTCCCTGAAGCGACTGGTAAGGGATGCTGACCGTGATGGTCTCTTGCGTGCCGGGCTGGCCGGGAATCTTGGTGGCGAGCAGGCGCGTGCCGAGTCCGGGGTTGTTCGGGTCGTTAAACGTAATCTCGTAGAGAGCGGCAGGGCCGCCGCCGCTTCCGTTGTCGCCGGGCGCAGTCCAGCCGAGCGTGACGTTGCGCCCGCATTGCGAGATGAGACGGAAGTCGCCGATGCTGCCCGGCAGCGCATTGTCGTTGGCCGCGATGGCTTGCAGCGAGTTGTTGACGTTCAGACGACGCCCGGAAAAGACCTTGCCGGAGAGCTGTGCGACGGGGTCGCCGCTAAAGACGAGCGAGTTGCGCAGACGATTGACGCTGACATCCGGAAACTGCGAAAGGATGAGCGCGGCTGCGCCCGCGACGTGCGGCGCGGCCATCGAAGTGCCGCTGAAGGCCGAATAGGTGTTGTTCGGCGTCGTGCTGACGATGCCTCTGCCGGGCGCTCCCATGTGGACGAGGCCGAGGCCGAAGTCAGAGAAGATGGCGATTTGCTCGAAGCGGTCGGTGGCCGCCACCGAAATCATGTTCTGAAGATTGTAGTCGGACGGGTAATGCGGAAAGCCCGTGTTGTTCGCCGCCTGATTGCCCGCCGCCGCGACGAAGAGGATGCCCGACGAAGCGAGCTGGTTGATGGCGTCAATCTCCGACTGTGAGCGTCCGCCGCCGCCGTAGCTGTTGTTGAGCACGCGGAGATTTGCGCCCTGCCCGCCGCCCGTCTGCACAAACTTATCGCGCATCAGCTTGGCGTAGTTGTAAGCGGCGACGGTGCGGCGCACGTTCGACGGCGCGGCGGGGTCGCACTGCGGGTTATCATCCGGGCACTCCTTGCCCAGAATTTTCAGCGACATGATGCTGACCTGCCAGTTGACGCCCGTGATGCCCTGACCGTTGTTGCCGACAGCGCCGATAGTTCCCGCGACGTGCGTGCCGTGAGCGTCCGTGTTGTTGTCGCCCGCCGCGCCGTCGTAGACCGAGCCGTCGTTGTGATAGAAGTCCCAGCCGTTGATGTCGTCAACCTTGCCGTTGCCGTCGTCGTCCGCGCTGTTACCGGCGGTCTCTGCGGGGTTGCGCCAGATGTTGGCTTGCAGGTCTGGATGATTGATGTCGATGCCTTCGTCGATGACGCCGACGACGACCGAGCGGCTGCCGGTCGTCGTGTTCCACGCAAGCTCGGCGTCAATGTCTGCGCCGGGGATGCCTGCGGCTTGCTGGTTCGTGTAATCGTTGAAGCCGACCTGCCCTGTGTTTTTGAGCGCCCACTGCTGCGGGTAGTTCGGGTCGTTAGGGGCAGCGTCGCGGCGGCGGACGTAGTTCGGCTCGGCGTAGAGAACATCCTCGCGCGCGCTCAGGGCTTCGACGGCCTGAAGCGTCGCTTCCGGGTTGACGCGCGCAAAGCGCAAGCCCGGCACGATGTCCGAGCCGTCGAAACGCTCTATCTCGATGTTCATCTCGCCGCCTTCCGACATGAGGAGGCCGACGTTGGTGCGCACAGTCCGCTCGGTCGCCGCGACTACGGGCGAGCTACGACGGAAGCGGACGAGCACTTCGCCCGGCACGAACTCGGCTTCCTGCGTCGCCTTGAGCTTCGAGCCGCCGGACGTTTGCCGGGCGGCGCTCGCCTTGAGGGAGACGGGCAGGGCGAGGGCCAGCAACGCGAGGCTGAGAAAGAGAGAGAGGGCGCGTCGCACTCCGACGACGCCGCCCCTTCGACGAGCGATTGGCGAGATTGACATTCGGGAACTCTCCATTGAACCCACGAGGGAAATGTTCGGGAAATCTTCGATTCAGGAAATCTTCGAGCCGCGCACTTCGGGGCTCGCTCCAAAGATACTGATACTTCTCTTCTCGGAAAATCTCAACCGCCGACGGGTCGAGGCTCGTTTGGAGCGCGCTGGAATCTGAATTTTTCCGCGCCAGCCGCCAGCGCCGAAAGGGCGAAGCGGCGTGCGGGTCGGGTGTTTAGAAAGGGCGGCAGCAGGTCTTTTGGAAATCACAGGCGACGCTCGAATCTTCCGGCACGCGCGGGAAGGGTTGCGGCCTGCCGCTCGTCGTCTTTTCGAAACCGTGTTGGGGGGGATAAATCTGCTCGAATCGTTCAAAAAGATGAACGCCATTCAGATGCTTTTCGCGCCCCGCCGGATGCATCCGAGAAACACAATTTTTTCAAACAAAAGGATGGAAAAAGCCGGGAGAGACGACGTTTTGGGGGGACGGCCGGAAGCGCCTTCCGGCCGTCGCACGGAAAGCGTCTAGCGGAAGTTCTGGCCTATCTGCTCGGTGCCGAAGGTGCCGATGCCGTTCAGGCGGAAGCTGAAGACGGTTCTACTCTCCTGCCTCAAACCGACGTTGAAGGTGAAATTCTGGGCGGTGATGGAGCAGCAATCCCAGGCGTAGCCGACGCTGACGGTGGAGCTGATGAGCGAAGAGCTGCCGCGACCCGGCCGGTTCTGGAAGTCGAAGAAGAGCGAGACGCCGCCGAAGAGTCCGCGCTCGCGGTTGCCGAGGAAGACGGACGGGCTCCACTGCGAGCCCTGAAGCGTGCCCGGCTCTTTGCCCGCGCGGTCGCTGAATCGTCGAAGCTCCGGGGCGAGCGTGATGGCGCGCGTGTAGTAGAGCGTCTGGAAAGTCTCGAACTGGCGAAGCACGGGCACGTCGCGCCGCAGGCCGACGCTGACGGCGATGTCGCGCAGGCCGCCGCCCTTGCCGAGGATGTCGAGGTTTGTGCGCACGTCGGCGTAGAGGTCTCGGTAGGGATTAGACGAAGGCATGCGCAGCCGCGCTTCGACGTAGAGCGGCGAGAAGCGCCGCTCGACGCCGCCGTAGCCGAAGCCGGAGAAGGTGTTGATGGGATAGAACTGGTTGCGCCTGCCGGGAATGAGCGCGTTGCCGAAGGTCGGGTCGAAGAAATATTTCTGCCGGACGGTGACGTAGAGCACCTCGAAGGGCTGGCGCGTGAGCGGCGCGGCGTCCCTGGCGTTGCCGCCGATGCCGGTCGCGGGCGTCTGTCCGGTCACGGTCTCGGTCGAGCGGCGCGTGAAGAAGCGGTTGGTGATGCCGTACTCAATCTCGTTGGTGTTGGCGATGGCATCGACGAGGTCGAAACGGATGATGCGCTCGAAGCTGTTGATGCCGGAGATTTTCCGGTAGGTGAAATACGGCTCGATGGTATGACGGAACCAGAAGGTTCCGTCGCCGCGACGGAAGTTACGCGCGAGAGTAGGCGGCCTGACATCGAACTCAAGCTCGCCGTAGCCGCGTACAATATCTCGGCTCTGGACGAGGCGGGTCGTCGGTTCGAGCGAGTTGGAATAGTAGGTAGCTCGAAGGCTGGCGCTCGCAGTCGCCTGCCAGCCACCGCCCAGAAGGAACGGCACGCTGAAACGCGGGCGCACGTCGAAGCGCTGCACGATGGAAGGCGTGATAATCGGGTTGAGATTGCCGAGGGCGAGAAACTCCGTCGGGTCTTCGACCGTCTCCTTGCGACTCACGCCTTCGAGGCCGCCCTCGAAAGAGAAATAGACGGGCAGGCGCTCCCAGAAAGGAAGCGGCGACGGGCGCTTGTCGAGAAAGATGCCGGGCAGCGAGCGCGTGCGAACGCGGATGCTCGGAATCGAAGTGACCTGCGTGCGAGCGAGGAAGTTGAAGCTGTAGTCGCCGGAGTTTTTGTTGACGAAGAGCTGCGAGCGCTCTTCGGGCGAGATGGCCTGTTGAATCGAGTCGGAGAAAATCTGCCGGAAGGCGAGGTTGGAAGTGATGTTGATGTCGGCGGCGGCGATGAAGCCGTTCGGGAAGTAATGCACGCCCTCGATGTAGAAACTCGACCCTCCCTGATTCGGGTGCTCCGCGTCTTCCTTCGCGCCGAAGATTCTATCCTTGACGGCGTAGAAACCCATGTTGAAGAAGGAGCGCGAGTTGGCGCGCGTGCGCAAATCCGCGCCGAAGCCGATACCGCGCGCCGTGTAGATGTCGTTGCGAAAGGTCACGTCCGCCGAGCGTCCGAGCGTCTGGAAGTAAGCGTTCGAGACGCGGAAGCCCTTCTGCTCGGAGCCGCTGAAGGTGGGCGTCAGAAAGCCCGAAGCGCGGTCGCGCGGCTTGATGGAGATGGAGGCGTAAGGCAGATAGAAGATGGGCACGCCCTTTACGTTGAAGGTCGGCGACTTGGTGCGCACGCGGTCTCTCTGCGTAATGACGGCGCGCTTCGACTTGAAGCTCCACTTCGGCACTTCCTCTTCGCAGGCCGTGATTTCGCCGTTGATGACGAGTATCTTGTTCGTGCCTATCTTCTCAACCGAGTCGGCGGTGAAATAAACAACCGTGCCGTCCTGCGTCTGGTTCGTGAAGCCTGTGGAGTTGACGAAGTAGCCGAGCTTGGTGGCGTAGTTCCACTCGGCGCGCGAGCCAGTGATGCGCTGCTGGTCGCCCTGGTCGAAGACGACGCTGCCTTCGGCCACAACCTTGTTCAGCGCCTCGAAGACCGTCAGCTTGTCGGACTGCAAACGATAAATGCCGATGCGGGCATCGACGTTCCCTTCATAGACGACGACTCTTTCGCCCTCCGCTCCCGTCACCGTGTTCTTGTTGGCGTTGACGACGAGGTCGTCCGCCGAAGGCGAAGGCGCAGCCGCGCTGGTCGTCGCGGTCGTGCCCGGCGTCGCCCCGGTCGGTGCGTCGTCGCCTTCTCGCCTGCGTCGCGGGAGGATGGGCGGCTGGTCTTGCGTGAGCGGGTTGACGTTGGGCGTGTCGGTCAGAGGATTCTGCACCTGCCTATCGACCGGGTTGGTCGTCGGCTGCTGCGCGCGGGCAACACCCAAGCCTCCCGCCGCGACGACGAGCAGGCACACTACGATTCGCAAGGTTGATTTGAAACAGTAATCTGTCACGGGAAAAACGCCCGACGCCGCAAGATGCGCTCGTCAAATCCATCGACGAACAGAACGGACGGACGCGTACCTCCGAAATGCCGCAGAGCGCGTTGAGTCGCGCTCGAACCTTTTCAAAGACGAGCCGATGCTAACACAGGTGAGTCGGGAGTCTGAAGTCGGGAGTCTCAAGTCCCAAGTTTGGGGAAGTTTCAGCCGTCTCAGGTCTCAAGAGCTGGCAAGCTCAGAATCCGAAGTAAAGAGGCAGAAAGAGACTTAACCGCTCCCCAGAGCCGAGACTTCAGGCTCTCGATTTGAGACCAGACGTTTCTCGTCTGACAAGATTTCTTCACAGCCATGTTGCTTTTCTCTCAACAACCTCCCGCTCAGGTCGGACGCTAAATCCGTCAGCGCGCTCTGGCGCGTAACGCAGTTGAACTTTCCCCCGACACAATTCAATCTCAGAGGGAGCGACCGACGTGTTCGAGACGGAGCGTGACGTGCTCGCGTGGTTTGAGAAACAGCCGCGCGCGCTCGACAAAAATTTTCTGGATAATATCGCGTGGCGGGATGTTTCGCGCCACGAGCTTAACGCCGACTTCGTGCCCGTGCTGATTTACATGCGCGATGTCGAAAGCTTCACAGACATCTACTACAAAGAGCTGCTGCGCACGCCGACAGGTCGAGACCCCGTCGTCAAAAAGTTTATGGAGCGTTGGAGCGAGGAGGAACGGTTGCACGCCGAGCTGCTCAATCGCTTTCTGGAAGAAGCGGGCGTTCACACCAGCCCGCGCTGGGAGGCCGAAGCGAAATCAAAAATATCCTTCCGCTACAAATTCGAGAACTGCGTCTCGTCGCTTCTCTCGAACCCTTTCGGCGAGCACTTCGCCGGAGCGCACATGACCTGGGGCGCAATCAACGAGATGACGACGCTGCAAGGCTACAGGCGTCTCTGGAAGCTCGCAGGCCATCCCGTGCTCGAACACTTGCTGCGCCGAATCGCCCAAGAAGAGTCGGTGCACTCCTATTTCTACCTGAACATCGCACGATTGAAACTCAAACGCTCTCTCTTCTCGCGCAAGCTCGCCCGCTTCATCATCGGCAAGTTCTGGACGCCGGTCGGGCAGGGCACGAAGCCGCAGCTTGAGACCAACTACCTCATCGCCACCCTCTTCAAAGGAACGGAAGGCATCGACTTCTTCGACAGAAATGTGAGCCGTCGGCTCAAACAACTGCCCGGCTTCGACGGCTTCCAGACCGTCTTCGATAGAATCGTGGCCATCGCTCAATAGAAAAAACCGTCAATCGTGAATCGTAAATCGTGAATAGAAAGAAAATGGTCTTTCACTATTTACGATTTACGATTCACGATTAACGTCTTTATTATTCTTTCGATGAGCGAGCAGAGCCGAGAGACGTTTCGCCTGATGATTGTGGCGGGGGAGGCTTCGGGCGACGCGCATGCGGCGGCGCTGGTGCGTGCGCTGCGCGAGCGCGGAGAGGGCGTGAGCTTCGAGTTTTTCGGCGCGACGCAGGGGCGGATGCGCGAGGCGGGCGTCGAGTCCGTCGTGCGCTCGGACGAGCTGGCGATTGTCGGCCTGTTGGAGATAGCGCAGGCGCTGCCGCGATTCTGGCGAGCATATAGAGCTTTGAAGCGAGCCGCGCGTGAGCGACGCCCTGACGCGGTCGTGCTCGTCGATTGGCCTGATTTCAATTTGCCGCTCGCTCGCTCGCTTCGCCGTCGCGGCGCGAAAATCATCTACTACATCAGCCCGCAACTCTGGGCTTGGCGCTCGCATCGCGTTCGCAACATCCGGCGCGACGTAGACCTTCTGCTCGCCATCCTGCCTTTCGAGCCGGAGTGGTACGCGGCGCGCGGCATCCGTCACGTCGAGTTCGTCGGCCACCCGCTCGCAGGCGTCGTCGAACCGCGCTACGATCGCGCCGAGTTTTGCCGGAGGCACAGGCTCGACCCCGCGCGCCCCCTCATCGCGCTTCTGCCCGGCAGCCGACGCAAAGAACTCGAACGCATCCTGCCGCCCATGCTCGACGCCGCGCGCACGCTCTCTCTCTCTCGTCGCGGCGCGCAGTTCGTCGTCGCCCTCGCCGCCAACCGCGCGCCCGCCGAAGCCGAGCGCATCATCGACGCTTCCCTCCCCGACCGCTCGACCCTCGACCTGCGCCTCGTTCAGCACGAAACCTACGAAGCTCTCGCCGCATCGGACGCCGCAGCCGTCGCCAGCGGCACGGCGACGCTCGAAGCCGCGCTGACGGCGACGCCGCTCGTCGTCGTCTACAAAGAATCCTTCCTCAACTGGCACATCCTCGGCAGTCTCATCAAGACCGAGCACTACGGGCTCGTCAACCTTATCGCCGGTTATCGCCTCGCCGCCGAGCTACTGCAAAACGACTTCGACGCCAGAGCGCTCGAACGCGAGCTAGACCAACTCCTCGACCCCGCGCGCAACGCACAGTTTAGGTCTCAACTCCGCGAAGCCACCGCCCGCCTCAGCCTCCGCCGCGCCTCCCACGAAGCCGCCGACGCCATCATCAAAACTCTAAGGATGAAGGCGGAAGGATGAAGGATGAATCAGAAAAGCACTCAACCTGCTTGAGAGGCTTTCATCCTTCCGCCTTCATCCTTCATCCTTGCTTTTCAGCTCGTTGAGTTCGCGGCGGAGCTGCTTTAGCTCGTCGCGCATCTGGGGCAGGCGGTGCATGTGGGCGTTGAGTCGTTTGTACTCTTCAAGCGGTTGGACGGGGATGCCCCACCAGACGCCGGCACGGACGATTTTGCCGGGCAGGATTCCGGCCTTCGAGCCGATGACAGCGCCGCTCTCGACGCGCGCGTGGTCGCCCATCCCGACCTGACCGCCGATGACCGCGTCGTCCTCGATAACCGTGCTCCCCGAAATGCCTGTCTGCGCGGCGATGACGACGCGCGCTCCTATCTGTACGTTGTGGCCGACCTGCACCAGATTGTCGATTTTCGTGCCCCGCCCGATGCGCGTCTCGCCGAGCGCCGCGCGGTCAACGCACGTCAGCGCGCCCAGCTCAACGTCGTCTTCGATGACGACCGTGCCTATCTGCGGAAACTTGTGATAGACGCCCGCCTCGTCGCGCACGTAGCCGAAGCCGTCAGCGCCGACGACGACGCCCGCGTGAAGCACGACCCGGTCGCCGACCTCTACGCCGTCGTAGAGCGTCACGCCGGGATGAAGCGTCGAGTCGCGCCCGACGCGCACGTCGTCGCCGACGAAAGCACCGGCCAGAATCTGCGTCCCCGCGCCGACCCGTGTGCGTTCGCCGACCTGCACGTAAGCGCCCACGAAAACGCTCGCGTCAATCTCTGCGCTCTCGGCCACCTGCGCCGTCGGGTGAATGCCGGCCGCGCGTCGCTTCGGCGGGTGAAGCGCCCCTGCAATCAGGGCGAAGGCCAGCTTCGGCCGCGCCGTCTCAATCAAACACCTGACGCCCGCGCCCTCCTTCGTCGCCGCACCTTCATTCGACAGCCAGCCTGCGCTCGCCCCTTCGGGCACAATCAAACACGACGCGCGGCTTCGTCCCGCTTCCTCCAAAAGCTTCACGTCCTCGACAAAAGCGACCTCGCCCTCGCCCGCGCGCTCCAAGCTCGCCACGCGCCACACGCGCACGCCCGCGTCGCCGCCCGCCACGCGCCCGCCCACCAGCGCGGCCAGCTCCGCCGCCGTCTTACCTTCAAACTGTGTGCTCATAAATTGGCATCATCGACATTCTGGCAGGCGATGCGTTGAATCAGATTGGTAATTGCATCGACCTGCGGCGACCAGTCTTCCGCTCTCAGGCTGACATGCTGTTGCTGAAAGTTCTGACCATTGTCCAGATTTGGTAATCGTCTTAGTTCTTCTCTTAATCTATTAGCCGCACCAGCGGCCTCTCCCTCGCCATGCCAACCGAGATTCAGTTCTAATACTCCGTTCGTAAACAGCGTGCAGAATGACCTTCTCGAATTCAGTTGAGCGAACTTTGTGCCGAACGAACCTGTCTGATTTGAATTCCAACTAACCTGTCCGCATTTCATAGAAAGCTGATACAGCCTTTGCATATTTTCAACAATTGAGGCGTTCAACTGTTCCTTCGCCTTCGCAAAAAATGAAGACTCATCCCACTGTTGCTTCGAGCCGTTCACCTTCGGCGTGCTGACTTCCTTTGTCACTTCTGCGCCATATAACTTTGGAATTAGAACTTCGTACTTATCGAATTTGTAAAACTCCATCTCAACGCCATAGATGGTAAATTGGCTGTTGCGGTTGACAAAAGTAATCAAGTTCTTCAAACGGTCTTCTATCTGATCCATTAGTACCACGAAGCGAAAATCTCCGGCGCTGAGGTTCTGTCGGATGGTTTGCAGTAGCTTCGTTACATCCTCAACTTCATTACCGAAGAAATCTTCTACCTTTTCACTCAAAGTCGTTTTGAAGCTTTTCGCAACTGATTGCTCCAACTTTGCAATGAACTCATCTGTATTCTCATGGCTTCGCCATAAGGCTGCTCCGTAATCCAGCGCCTGTGCCAGTACACGACGCTTATCTGGATTCTTAGCGAGCTTGGTTTCGATGATATAGATACTGCCATTTTGGTCTATGCCAATGGCATCTATTGGCCCGCTCTCGGTTGGAAATTCGCGCGCGAGTATCAATAGACGCAAATCCTCTTCGATTTCATCTATAGGGATAGTATGCGGATTGTTTTTGATGTATGTCTGCAAGTAGTCTTCCAAAGCAATACTGGTTGGCTCAAGCTTTCGTGCGTTTTCGCCTTCTTCGGAAACAATAATACTCACGATTTGCTCCTCCTGTGAGAACAGAGTGGGTTATTGTCAATCAAGTAACAATGATTTCGTCATCAGACTCTCGGCCACGCCTTCCGGGGCGGGAGAAGCCTCGGCGCGAGTCGCGTATGAAGTCGAGGAGATGTCGGACGTTCGGGTCGTCGGTGCGTTCAAGCTCGCGGAGGGCTTCGGGGAGCGGGAGATTGGTTTGAAAGAGGAGACGATAGGCGCGCTTGAGTGCGCGGCGCGCGTCGGGGGAGAAGCCTGCGCGGCGCAGGCCGACGCTGTTGAGCCCGCGCAGGCGAGCGGGGTTGCCGTCGGTCGTGAAGAAGGGCAGAACGTCCTGCACGATTTTGGATTTTCCGCCGACCATCGCATAGCGACCGATGCGGACGAACTGGTGCGCGCCCACGTTCGACGACAAAAAGGCGTGGTCTTCGACCTTGATGTGACCGGCGAGGGCGACGCCGTTGGCGAAGATGTTATCGTCGCCCACCTCGCAGTTGTGCGCGATGTGAATGCCGACCATCAGAAAATTGCGCGAGCCGACGCGCGTCGCCTCACCCTCACCGCTCGCCCTGTGAATCGTCGCATACTCGCGTATCAGGTTATCGTCGCCGACGACGAGCGCGCTCCGCTCGCCCCTGAACTTCACGTCCTGCGGCTCGCCGCCCACAGTCGCGTGCTCGTAGACGCGGTTGCGCTCGCCCAGAGTCGTGTAACGCTTGACGACCGCGTGCGCGCCTATCTCGCAGCCCGCGCCTATCACGACCTCATCTTCGATAAGAGCGTACGCGCCGACGCGCACGTCCCTCCCAATCTCGGCGCGAGGGCTGATGATGGCTGTCGGATGAGCTTGCATAGAGGTGTCCGCCGGGCGCGATGGTAGCTCTTCGCTTTCGCCGTCGCAAACGGCGAGCGAGAGTCGAGAGACGCCGAAAACAGTTCGACGCAGCCCGGCTGCCGCTCGCCTTCGAGGTCGCCGACCGTTTGCACGAATAGCTCGGCTTTCCGGTCGATGGAAATTTTTACTGCGTGGAGATAACGAGATTTTCTGTGCCGAGGCGCGTATCTTCAGGCGTCGCCCAGCGTCCTTGCAGGGCGCGCGGGGCGATGCGGTAGGCGACGACGCCCGCGCCCTTTCCGGCCTGTCCCCAGCCGACGATGAAGAGGTTGCCCTGACGAATGCCGACGCCGTCGTAGGTCTCCTGCGTCAGACGCCATTTGACCGAGTAGACTTCGCCCTTCGGCGTGATAGAGACAGTGCCCGAATAGCGTCGCTCGCCGTTGGCGCTCAAGCCTTTGACGATTCTGTAAGTGCCGTTCAGGTTAGCGCTTCCTTCAAGCACTTCTGCGCCGACGGCTCCGCGCTCGTCGGCCGATGTCCAGATGCCGTCGAGCCGCCCGGCGGCGATGCGGTAGGCGGCCACGCCGTAGTCTTCGCCCATCCCCCAGCCGACGGCGAGCGTGTCGTCGAGCTGAAGGCCGACGCCTTTGTAGACGACCGAGCCGGGAATCATCCAGACGAGATTCCAGGAGCCGCCCTGTCGCGCGATGTTCACCTTACCCTCGTAGCTACCGCCGCCGCCCGGATTAGAGGACGAGGCGATTCTGTAAGAGCCGGACAAATCCCTTGCGACGCGGGGCGGCGTCGGCTGCTGTGCGGAGGCGACAAGGGAAGTGTCTGCCGGAGGGCAGAGCAGCGCGGCGGCGGCGGAGAGAGAGAGGAAGGAGAGAAGAAGTGCGAATCGTTTCATGTCGTGTCCTTTCTTTTCGAGCACGCTCGATGCGAGCGACGAATCTCGCACGGGGCGCGGGGTGCTTCGGCGGATGAAAAAGCTGCTTCGAGCGAACGGATGCTCTCACCTATTCGTTCAAAAATTTCGAGACGGCAAGCTGTCTCTGCTCGGCCGTGTAGGTGCGCGCGAGGCGCGCTTCGGCTTCGGCGACGAGCGCGTCGAGTGAGAGGCTTGAGGTGTCGGGATTTTGTATCGTCCAGATGCGCGCGGAAGTGTCTTCGCTGCCGGTGAGAAGGAAACGATTGTCGGGGCTGAAGGCGACCGAGAAGACGGCGTTGGTGTGGCCGCGCAGCTCCATCAGAGGCTTGCGCTCGTGGAAGGGCTTCGCGGCTTCGGAGCGCCAGTCCCAGAGACGAGTCATGCCGTCCTGAGAGGCCGTCGCCAAGAGCCTCCCGTCGTCGCTCATCGCCACGCTTCTCACGGGAGCGAGCGAGGCTTGTAGGACGACCGGAGCGCTGCGCCCCTCTTCTGTCTGCCAGTCCCAGACGAGCGCCGTCGTATCGTCGCTGCCGGTGACGATGTATCGTCCGTCGCGGCTGAAGGCGGCGCTGTAGACGGTCTTGCGATGCTTGCCGCCGAGCTTGAGCGGATTTTTCTCACCCCTCGGCTCGCGCCACTCCCAGACACGCACGGTCGAAGTTCTGCCCGCAATCACGATATATCTGCCGTCCGCATCGGGGCTGAACGCGGCGCTGTAAACCACCGGGTATCTGCTCGCAAGCGGGCGCGGAGAAGGACTCGGAGCAGGACTCGGAGAAAGACCCGTAGAAAGAGTCGGAGAAGGACTCGGCGCGGCGTTGTGAGGGACGGACGGAGACATGGCCGGGCTGTTGCTCGTCGTGTTGGTCGTCGTATTTCTCGTCGGCGGACTTGGAGCGGGCGTTGGGGATAAGGGCGCGAGCGCGTCAGGCGTCGGCGAGGGTGTGGGCGTCGGGGCTTCGTTGGCGGAGGCGAAGATAATCTCTCTGACAGGGGCGCTCAGTCCCGTCTCCGCCTGCCACTCCCAGACGCGGACGAAACCTGCATCTCCGCCCGTCAGGATATAGCGTCCGTCGGGGCTGAAGGAGGCCGTCCAGATTTCCTGCTGCTCTTCAATCGTTCTCTCGACGCGCGCTCTGCCCGTCTGCCAATCCGCCCACACGCGCGCGCGCCCGTCCTGTCCAGCCGTCAGAACGTATCTGCCGTCGGGACTGAAGACGGCGACGAGAAGCGGCAACTTCGTCTCCTTCAGTATCGAGACGGTCTGGCCGCTCTCGGCATCGCGCACGCGCGCTTCGCTCTGGCTCTTCTCCGCATCGTTCCAGCCTGCCGTGACGACGTACTTACCGTCGGGGCTGTAGGCGACGCTGCGAATGACGTTCGACGCCTCGCTCGGCATGAGTGTGCGCAGGTGCGACGCTGCAAGCGCGCTCTGAAGAACGCGCTCGGCCTTCGTCGTGTGATGCGTTTTGACGGCTTCGAGGGCGAGCAGCAGACTCAAATCGGGATTGGTCGCAAGCTGCGATTTGGCGTAGGCGGCCAGCTCGCCCGAGCGCGCCGCGTTTCTCGCCCTGACGATGCCGTAGCGGATGGCGACCACGAGCAGCACAACCATCAAGGCCACGACGCCCGCGAGCACATAGGAGTTGCGCTTCAGTCGCCGGGCGCGCAGGGTGGCGCGAGCCAGCTCTTTCTGCTTCTGCTCCTGCGTGTAGCGTGCGCGCCAGTCGAGAATCGCGCGCGCCAGAAGGTCGTGGAAGACCTCGAACTGAACGGGCTGGTCGGGCGCGGCGATGACTCTGAGGATACGCATGTCGGACGCGCTCAGGCGTTCGAGAATCGACTGTACCTCGGCCTCCGCCAGCCCAGTCCACTCGGCGAGCGCGGCGGGTTGCTGCGCGATTTTTGTGCCCGAAGGCGTGACGAGATATTGAAGCAGCCGCGCGGCGGTCTGTAGCTCCGAAGAATTGAGCTTGCCGAGCGCGGTGTCGAGATGCGTGCTCGCAATCTTGTGCGTCCCTCCGAGCGCCCGGTAGGTTTGCAACCGCAGGAGGCGCGAGCCGACGTGCGTCTCTTCTTCCCAGAGGCGCGTCAAGACCATCTGCAAAAACGGCGTGGCGATGCGCGCGTCAGTTGTCTTCGCGCTGCGCGGCAGCCCGACGCGCCCCTGACCCGCCTGTTCGTTTCTGTCGCCGACGCCGCTCGCCGCCAAATCTTCGAGCAACGCCGCGACAAGCTCGTCTTCAATTGTCGCTTCCGTGTCCGAAGCACCGGCTTCGCCTGAAGAGTTCGCCGTCTCCGACGAGCGTCGCAGCTCGTTCGTCCGGCGGTTATATTCTTCGAGCGGCTTGCGGATGGCTTCTTCGGCCGAAGCGCGGTCGAGATGTTCGAGCCGGAGCATGTTGTTCAGGAGCGTCGGGATGCGACCCTGAAAACGGTCGAGCTTGCTGACGCCCTCCTCGCGCAGCGAGATGAGAAAGCTGACCTTCACGTCGCGGCGGTTGACGGCGCGGGCAAACTCGGCCTCGAAGTCGTCGCCGGGCGCGGGCGTCGGATGATAAAGGAAGTACTCTTCAAACTGGTCGAAGATAAGAAAGAGCTGAGCGCCGAGCGCCGTCTGCACCTGCGCGAAAAACTGGTCGAGCGGGGCAGCCGTGTCGGCCTCGATGCTTCTTCCGGTCTGTTTGAAGGCGGAGAGCAGAACTTCTCGCTTGAGGTCGGAGGAAAAACTCTCCGCCTGCCAGTTACGAAAAACCACGACGACCAGAGGCGGCCTCTTCTCCAGGCGGGGCACACCCTCAGTCGAAGCAGAGCTTTCCCCTGAGCCGTCTTCGGCGACTTCAAGCTCGGGTATCTTTTTCAGTTGCGGGACGACGCCCGCCAGGAGGATGGAGCTTTTGCCGACGCCGCTCGCGCCGTAGAGAATCGTGAGTGAAGCGGCGTAGAGATTCGAGATGATGATTGACTGGTCGCGCTTGCGCCCGAAGAAGTAGCGGCTGTCTGCTTCGGTGAAGGGCTGCAAGCCCTGATACGGAGAGGTGCGCGGGCGTGAGATTGTGTCGATGATGTTGGGGGCGGCGCTCATCGTCGTCATCGCGGCAGTGCCTCGCGCTCGTTCAGTCTGCGTGCGCGCGTAGCTGCGCGACGAACTCGTTGATGTCAACGTCGTAGATATTCACTTCGCGCGATTTCCAGAGGTGAGTCTCCAGCTCGGAGGGGCGAAACTGGATAGCCCAGGAGCGCAAATCCTTCTTTTCGTCGGCGCGCAGATTTTTCAGGACGACGCGCAGATTCCAGTCGTTGAGGCCGTAGCCCATGAAGAGGAAATGGTGCGTGAGGAAATGCTGGACGAAGCTTGCCGGGACGGCCGTCTGCCCGGTCATGCGCGAGAGAAATTCGACGTAGTCCTCTTCGGTGATGACGTAGCTGTCCCAGCGCGGCTCGTCGGCTCTGTCAACCGTGCCGTGCATCTTGTAGATGACGGTCGTCTGTTCGAGGTCGATGTAGAGCTTGTTGGGCTCGACGATTTCGGGCTCCGCCGCGCCGTGCCGCCACCAGAGGACGGATGCCTTCCACTCTTCCTTGTCGGTCGGATGCACGACGAGGTCGAAGGAGCGTCCGGCCTTACGGAAAGCCTGCTCGGTGAGGTCGTCGTAGTTGGTGGTGACGATGAGCTGCGGGGCCTGGATGTCCTGCGCGAGATAATGGTGAATCGAGCAGGGCTCGAAATCACGATTGAAGATGTCCTTCAGCTCGTCAATCAAGCCTTCGCGCCCCGTCGCATCGACGTAGTAGGAAGCCACTTTGGCGAGGTCTGCCGTTGCCTTCTCGTCCTCTTCGGGAAAGCTGCTGTTTCTGGCGAGCAGGCGCGAAAGCTCCCCGCCGCTCGGAAGGAAGTTAGAATTCTTCTTATCCCACTGTGCGCCGGGCGGCTCGCGCATCCCGAAGTTCACGCCCGCGCCGAGAAACGGCACGACCTTTCCCTTCTTCAGCGCCTTGACGATTGCCGGATAAGGCGGCTCGGCCATAACTCGCTCCCGGAGTTCAGAAATCGAAGAGCAGCCGTCTCAAGCTCTCGCGCCCGCCGACCCCAGACGTGAAATCTGCTTGAGAGCTTGAGACGCCTGCCCGGCTTCAATCAACCTTTCCTGCTCGCGCGTTTCTTCGTCGCGCGGCGCGAGCCGGCTCTCTTCTTCGACGCTCTCGAAGTGCCGCCATCGCCTTCTCCGGCGACGGCCTCGTGGCGGCGCTGCTGCGTCGGCGTGTAGAAGAACTGGAAGAAGGGATTTCCGTAGTGCTGGTAAGCGCCCCAGGTGGTTCTGCCGTTGGGGGTGCGCGCTATCTGGATGCGCGCATCTCTCATCGCGGCGTGCATCAACTTGGCTCCGACCGGGGCTTTCGTCGAGCGTCCCTGAAGGCTGTCGTGCTCGATGCCGAGCAGCCCCGAGTAGAGCGTGAGGGCAAACTGGCGCGCGGCCAAATCATCGACAGGCCAGGCGGTGCAGACGAAGTTAGCGACGCCGCGCGCGAAGAAGGCTTCGGCGAAACTGGGCGCTAAATCGGCGGAGCGCTCCTGCGAGCGGTCGGGCGTGATGCCGGACTCGCATGCGTTCGAGAAGACGAACTTCGGGATGCGGTCGATTCGATTCAGCTCGTTGGCCGAGAGAATCTCTTTCTTTCCGGCGTTGAAAATCCAGCCCGACAGCGTCGGGTCGCCGCCCCAACGGTAGACGCAGTGGCCTGCGAAATGAAGCACGTCGTAGGGTCGCACCAGCAGCTCGCGCAGGACGTTTGTGCGCGTCGCTTCGAGCGGCCCGAACAGGCGCACGACTTCGACGCGACGGTCTCCAAGGTCGTCCTTGTAGACCGTATTGTAGCTCTCGAAGAGGTCGGCGACGGCGACGCCCTCTTCCTGCGCGCCGGGCAGATGCGCGTCGGGCGCGGGGTCGGCGACGACGAGCACGCGCAGCACTCGGCGCGGCGGCGGCGGCGGCTCGGGCGGCGGCGCAAACGTCGTGCGAAGCTGGCGCGTGAAGCCGCGACTCGTGCCGAGGAAGTTGCTCTCGTCGAAATCTCCGTTCTCGTGCTGGTGCTGGTCAGGTGTTCCCGCAGGCGAAAGCTCGGGCTGCGCGACCATCTCCCAATGAATGCGCGCGGTCGTCGAGTCGAGCATCATCACGAGCGGCGCGCTATTGTAGAGCTGGCGGCGCAAATCATCCGGCATCAAAAGCTCTTCGAGGAAGCGCCCGCGCTCACACTGCATGGAAGGATTCTGCTCGCCCGCCAACTCGTCGTTGGCCTGTAGGACGACCATCGGGTCGAGGGTGATTTCGCGCTCGGGGACGGAGGCCGTGTCGGTGATAGCGCCGAAGCGGTAGGTCTTGCGCTCGGCGTCGAGCCCGAGCGTGACGCGCGTGGGCGGCTGGGCATCGCGTCTCTCGGAGGGCATGCTCTCAAGATTTTTCCACCTATCCTCCAAAGCCTTCTGAGCCCTCGTATAAGCCTCCCGCTTGATGTCTTCCAGCACCTCCTTACTCTTCCCACGGTAGATGATGTCGAGGCCGTTCTCCTTCTGGCGCACCTTCTCGTCGCGGAGGAGCTTGTCTATCTCGTGGATGCGTCGCGGGTCGTGTTCGACGAAAGTGATGCGGCGCAGACGCCGACCCTCGTCGTAGCTCGACCCCGTGAGAGCGCGCCTGATGCCGCTCATCCATGCCGAGACGGCTTCGACTATCGAGAGATTTCCCGCGCCCGTGCCGATAAGCACCGTCGCCAGATGACGCTTCTTGAGGCGACCGAGCGCCCAGCACAACTCGCGCACGAGCACCGTCAGCTCGGGCGCGCCGAAGCGTCCGGGCTCACCCATTCCGGCGATGGCGATGACGCGGCCTGCCGCGCTCCTGCCGAGCCGCTCGCGCGGGTCGGGCAGGATGAAGGGCTGGCCTAACTTGCCGTGAATAATCCCTCGGTCGGTGTACTGCGTCAGAATCAGGTCTGGCTTGTCTATCAGCCTCGGGTCGGCTGGCGGCTCGTCGAGCAGCGCGGCGCTGATGGCCTGGTCGAGCGCCAATTCGGCTGCCGCCGGTTGAACGCCGACGTAATGGCCGACCGAGATGGCATCGACCGGATGATTCCCGCCGTCGCCCGTATCGTCCTTTATCCTCGCGCTGCGGATGGTCTCGTAGTTGACCTCTTGAATGCCTCCGTAGATGAGGTCAATCTCGATGGCGGTGGATTCAATCGAGCCGTCGCTGCTGTAGAACTCGGTATCGCGCGCCTGCTCCCGAGCGTCACGATAGGCGAGGAAGCCGCGCGTGATAGTCTCTTCCACCTTGCGTTCTTCGGGACTGAGCTGGCCGTCGGAGGGCATCTCTTCGAGGACGTTTCGCTCCTCGGAAGTCAGGTCGGCGACGCGAGACAGGGCGCGGTTGGTATTCATCCGCCGGCGGGAGATGTCGAGCAGGTCTTCATCTTCCTTCTGTTTTCTCTTGATTTGCTCTCTCAGAGCTTCGGGGTCTTCGTCCTCCTCGCCGTCTTGCAGGCTGCGCGTCGTGGCTCTGGCCTTCGCCAAATCGGTGCTGAGCCCCTTGGTCTCACCTCGTTCGAGCAGCTCGTCGAGCGCGGTGAGGATTCTCTGGTCTGCCGAGAGATTGCCGTGATCTGTTTTGATGAAATAGGTCGGAATCAATTTCCCGTCGGCGTCGCGCAGCAGTCCGAGACTGTGCGTGACGCGCCCGTCGCCGTCCTTCGTCACTTCGTAGGCATCGACCGAATTGAGGTTGTCCCAATCCCGGATGCCGCTGAAGGTCGGCTGGTCGTAACCGGCGATGTAGATCATGCGTTCTCTATCGACCGTATCCTTGAGCAGCGTGTGATGATTCTCGGCGTTCGTGAGGTGCGTCTGCGGGACGCCGAAGCCCTTGTAAGTTCCCGAGTTGTAGAGCTTCTTCATCGAGGGCATGACGAGCGGCGAGGGAAGCATCTGGTAAGAGCCGACGAACGAATTGAAGGTGGCGAGAAGTTCCTGCACGTTGTGGCGCAGGTCGATGAGGGCGATTTTTTTGACGAGCCCCTCGATGCCGGTGATGACCTGCGGGATGGCGAAAGAGCCGTGATTAGGCGTGCCGAGCATGACGAGCCTGCCGCCCGTTTTAAAGTTGGGGTCGCGCTTTCGCATCACGTTCCAGCGCTCTTCGTATCTCTTGATGAAGGTGCGCGCGACGAGGCCGCCCATCGAGTGGGCGACGATGTGGACGGGAGCTTCGCTGCCGAACCATTCGTTAATCTTTGAATTGAGTTCGTCGGCGGCGATGACGAGGTCTTTGCGCCAGTCGAACCAGAAGGCGCGGACGTTCCACTTCTCGGAGAGCGTCAGCAGCAGCTCGCCGTAGTAGCGCTTCATAATGCCGGTGGCGCTGACCTTGAATCTCGAGTTGAACTCGCTGCGCCCCTCATCGTTCAGGCGCAGGCGGTCAGCCCAGCCGCGCATGATGCGAAAGGCGTTGACCCACGTCAGGTCGCCGCTCCCGCCGCTCGACACGCTCAGCTCCGCCCCCATGATGCCGTGAATGACGACGACGTTTCCGCGCGGCTCTATATTCTGGCTGCGCATCATGTTGCGCGTCATGCCGCGCTTGAGAGCCATGCTGTGCATACGTTGGTATCGCTCGTCGCCGAGATGCGCGCGCAGGGCTTTTTCCTGCTCGACCGTCGGACGCTTGAGCAGCTCGGCCAGCTCTTCGGGCCCCGCTGACTCTACACGCGAGATAAAAGCTCTTTCATCGAACATTTGACCTTCTCCTTCGATAAGCTTGAGGGCTGCTGTCGTCACCCGGCTCGAAAACTGCTCTGAGATTCGATTCGAGAGGCTGCTCACGGACGCTCGCGGCCTGAAACCCGGGGCGACACTTTCTTGAACGGATTCCTGATAACTTCGGACTCCGAGGGCGAACTATCGGAAGCTGTGGCTCGGGAGGGCGTGTCTGTAAGTTGAGGCCATCCGCGAAAGCTCTTCAGACCGGCCTTCTCTCGGATGGCCGGGCGCGGGACGTTTCTGAAAGATTCCAAACGGCTTATACGCCCGCCCGCCCACGACTGTCAACAAAAAAGCGCCCGCCCGCAAAGCTCCGCGCCGCGTCGCCGAAACCCTTCAGCCGCCCGTCCAGCCGTCGCCTCGGCAACCCCTGCCTCTGCCCGCACCGGTTCTCTCCCCGCTTGCCTTTAACCCCTTGATAACACTATCATGTCGGGCTGCAAGCTCGGCGCGCGTTAGTGTGCGCGTAGTGGAGCGCAGGCCAGACGCGGCACACGCCGTTTTTTCTCGTAGAGACCTGAGAGGGACGCGCTTCGGAGCGCCGCCCGGAAATCCGAAGGAGAACGATTCTTTGTTTAGCGATCAATTCCGTAGGGGTGAAACCGAGAAGGCCAGATTCAGCGGCGTGAAAAGCTCGCGGCTGCTGTCTGGTCTGTCGGACGCGGCGTGGAAAGCCTTCCAGTCGATTAACCAGCGTCTGCCTGAAGGCGAGGCGATTCGTCCGCAGTGGGCTCCGGGGCCGCTCCTGAAATCCTACGAGCGCACGTCCCCGCCGCTCGGCTTCCCCAGGGAGACCGACAGTTTGTGCCCGCGCTGCGTCAAGGAGGTGCGCGAGGGCGTCATCTCCGGCGAGACGCCGCTCGAAACCCTGATGCACACGCATCCCGGCGAAATTAAGGCGGAGATTTACGAAGAGGACGGGCAGGTCTTCATGCGTAAGACGTGCCCCGCGCACGGCGAGTTCAAGGACGTTCTGGCGACCGACGCGCGCTTTCTCGAACGTATCGAATCGCTCTTCTTCGGGCGCGACTTCCGCGCCGCCGAAGACTCGCACATCCATAAGCACGGCACATCCAACATCAAGTTCGGACGCGGCGCGGTTCTCACCGTTGACCTGACGAACCGTTGCAACATGATGTGCAACCCCTGCTTCATGGACGCCAATCAGGTCGGCTACGTCCACGAGCCGACCTTCGAGGACACCAAAGCCATCCTCGACCGCGCCGTCTCCTTCAAGCCGCGACGACAAATCATCATTCTCTTCTCCGGCGGCGAGCCAACGCTTTCGCCCTACTACCTCGAAGCCGTCGCCTACGCCAAGAAGGTTGGCTTCTACCGCATCCTCGCCGCCACCAACGGCATCCGCTTCGCCGAAGACATAGAGTTTTGCAAACAGGCGAAGGAGGCCGGGCAGCACGGCGTCTATCTGCAATTCGACGGCGTCTCCGAAGAGAAGAACAAGCACCGAGGCGTCGGCAATCTCTTCGACGTGAAGCTGCGCGCCATCGAGAATCTCGCCAGCGTCGGCATCAAGGTCACGCTCGTCACCACCATCGTCAACACCATCAACAACGACGCCATCGGCCAGATTGTCGAGTTCGCCGCCAAGAACATCGACAAGGTGCAGACCATCGCCTTCCAGCCCGTCTCTTTCACCGGGCGCGACGAAGACGTGCCCGACGACGTTCGCGTCCAGCAGCGCTACACGCTCGCAGGGATGGCCGAGGATTTGGAGAATCAACTCGGCGGCAATCTCAAGGCGCTGCGCGACTGGTTTCCGCTCTCGTCTTACTCGGCCTTCACCTCCGTCATGGACATGCTGCAAGGCGCGGACGCTCCCTGGGGCTGGTCTTCATGTAACTGCCATCCGAACTGCGGCATCTTCACCCTGATAGTCGTCAACCGGAAGACCGGCGAGTGGAAGCCGCTCTTCGAGTTCTTCAACTACGAGCAGTTTATGAAGGACGTGGCCGTCATCACCGACACGGCGCGCGGGCGCAAGCTTTCCTACGCGCAGCTTGGCATGGCAATCATGCGCAACTTCGAGCCCCAGCGTGCGCCCGAAGGCTTCCCCATCTCGCAAATCATCAACCTCTTCAAGCCCTCTTCGACCAGCTCGAACTCCGACCGCAACGACCGCATGAAGCAGCAAACGGCGGACGATTCTTCGGACATCTGGCGCGTCCTCTGCGTCGAGGGCATGTGGTTTCAGGACTTGTTCAACTACGACTTCCGTCGAACCGAAATGTGCGTCATCCCCTACGGCACGCAGGAGGGCGAAATCTCCTTCTGCGCCTACAACACGGGCGTCGGCTGGCGGCAAATCATCGAGAACATGCACAAGACGGCCAACCTCGCCGAGTGGTATCAGGAGCACGGGCGGCACGCCGTCTACGCCAAAGGTAAGGCCGTGCCCGGCATCACGAAGAAACACTCGCTCAGCCTGCCCATCGTGCAGGCCATCCTCGACGAAGACTCGGACGCGCCCGCTAAAGCCGCGACGCCCTATCTCATCGAAGAGGAAGAAGCGGTAGCTCGTTAAGCTTTCAACTCAGAAGACGCCCGCTCTTTCAGAGAGAACGGGCGTCTTCTGAGCGCCTGGTCTCCCCGAAAGTTTCCAGTCATCCCCGTTCAGTCTTCACTTAATCCCTATCCTTTTGAAGGAGTAAATCAATATGCTCAGACGTGCGTTTCTACTCAGCCTGCTCGTGCTCTCCCTCTCGACCGTGAGCGCTTTGGCGCAAAGCCAGTCGAGCGATTCGGGCGCTGTCGTCAAGAACAAATATCAGAACGCCGAGGTCGCCACCTTCGACGTGAAAGAGGGTGTGACCGTGCCCGACGGCTTCCTCAAATCGCTCGCGCAATCCATCACGACCGAGCTGCAAAAGACCAAGAAGTTCGCAGACGTTCGACAGGAGGGCGAGACGAGCACGACGACTGCGACTGCCGCCAACGCGACGAGTGCTGCGCCGACAGTCGTCGTTCGAGGCACGATTACGAATTTCAAAGCGGGCAGCCGCGCCAAGCGTTATCTAGTCGGCTTCGGCGCGGGCAAGAGCAAGGTGGTCGCCCACGTCAAGTACATCGACAAGACGACGGGCAGCGTGCTCTTTGAAGAGGACGTGACGGGCGACGTGGTGATGGGACTCTTCGGCGGCGATTCGGGCGGCGCGACGCGCGAGGTCGCCAAAGACGTTGCCAAGTCTGCCAAAAAGCGCCTCTTCTAAAAAGTTTCGACAGTTAAAAACTTTCCAAAGTCCGCTTCGATGTCGCCCCGGCGAAAGCGTGCGCGCCGACGCCTAACCTCGACGGCGCGCACCGCCCCTTCGCCTCCGACCTTCAGGAGTTAGCCTCCATGAGAAAAGCTTTTTCGCTCTTAATCCTCTGCCTGCTGGCGAGCGCTTCTCCCTCGCGCCTGCTGGCTGCCGTCGCCGACGCTCGAACGCAAGACCCTCCGCCCGTCGCGCAAGCGCAACCCGCCGCTCCGCTCACCAACCAAGACGTGCTCGACATGCTCAAGGCCGGACTTTCGCAGGAGGTAGTCGTCGCCAAGATAAAATCTACGTCGGCGAGCTTCGACACGTCGCCCGCCGTCTTGCAGGAACTCAAAGCGGCCGGCGTGCCCGAAGCCGTCATCCTGGCGATGGTGCAAGCGCCTTCCGTGACGGCTGCGAGCGCTATCGTCAACCTTGCTGCGAGCGTCGAGATGAAAGTGCCTGACGGTACTGCGGTCGAGATTGAGTTGAAGCAGTCGGTTTCAGCCAAGAGCCTGAAGGAGGGAGACATCGTCGATTTCACGGTTCTTCATCCCGTGCAGGTGGGCGGCGTGACGGTGATTGAGAAGGGCGCGCCCGCGAAGGCTCGCATCACGAAAGCGAAGAAGGCCGGTTACTGGGGCAGAGCCGGAAAACTCGAATGGGCGATGCAGGACGTTCTGAGCATCGACGGCGGTCACGTCCCCCTGCGCTTCACGCAGCGAACCACCGGCGATAGCAAAGGCGGAACGGTCACGACCGGCGCGGTCGTCACCGGCATTATCTTTCCACCGGCGGCGCTGCTCTGGGGATTGAAGAAAGGCAAGGATGCGACCGTGCCCGCCGGGCAGCGTTACAACGTCTTCGTGCACGGCGACGCGGTTGTCCGAGGCGTTCCGGCGACACAGGCCAGCACGCCTTCGGCGAGCAACTAAGACCCGGCTCAACTGAAAAAACCCCGGCTCAACCCAAACGTCTCGGACGAAAAATGCGTGGCATCTGCTTTGCCACGCATTTTTGTATTCAGGCCACCTCGTTTGAAGGAGCTTCAGGATGAGAAAGATTTTATCCCCGATTTCACTGGTGTTGGCGCTCGCCCACGCGACGGCAGTGCCAGCCGCGCCTCTCTTGCAGGATGCAGCGAAAAGTATCCAGCCGTCGGCCTCTTCTACTCAGCAAAGCATCCAGCCGTCGTCTCCTCCTGCCGAGGCTGGTGTCAGGGGCGCGGGCGGGCTCGCCGCGCCTCTGACGAACCGCGACATCTCCGAGATGGCTCGCGCGAAGCTTGAGACGGAGATAATCGTCGCCAAGATAAAGGCTTCGACTGGCCGCTTCGACACTTCGCCCGCCGCCTTGCAGCAGTTGAAATCGGAAGGCGTGCCCGACGCCGTCCTGCTGGCGATGGTTATGTCGCCGGGCTCGGCTGCGTCTCAGCCGTCGAAGACTACTGCGCCGGTAAAGATTCCCGCCGGGACGATTGTCGATGTCGAGGCGGCTTACGACATCAACTCGCAGCTCGTCAGAGACGGCGACGCCGTCAGCTTTCGCGTGGTCAATCCGGTGAGAGTCGGAGGCGTGATAGTCATTGCCGCCGGAGCGACGGCGACGGGGCGCATCGAGCGTGCGGCGCGTGGCGGACACTTCGGGAAAGCCGGACTGCTCGTCTGGAATATGCAGGAGGTGGCGGCGGTTGACGGCACGCGCGTCCCTCTGGAATTTGCGACCAGACAGCGAGGCGACAGCAAGGGCGCGAAGGTGGCGACTCAGACCGTCGTCATGGGCGCGCTGCTCGGCCCCTTCGCCCCGCTCTCGCTGCTGCACGGCTTCAAGCGCGGAGGCAACGCCGTCATTCCTGCGGGCAAACGCTTCGGCGTCTTCGTCAAAGCCGACTCGACCGTCAACATGCCCCAACCAAGATAAGGCAAAGGGCAAAAGGGGAAAGGGAAAAGGGGAAAGGGATAAAGACAAACGCGCCCCTTGCCTTCAACCTTTGCCCCTTTCCCTTTTCCCCTTCCCCTCTTTTTTCAGTGTCGGGGCGGGTCGTTGTCGCTCTGGTGTTCTTCGTTGTTGGATGGAGCGTTGGCGGCTCCGAGGGCGGAGGGGTTCGGACGCTGTACCTGTCGGAGTTGGGCGACGGTGTCGCGGATGCGTTCGGCGAGGTGCTCGATGGTCTGGACGCGTCGGCGAGCCGTGTCGCTCAGGTTTTCGCGCAGGAGCAGTTGCGCCTGTCCGATTAGTCCGGTCAGAGGGTTGTTGATTTCGTGCCGGACGTGTGCGGCCAGGTCTGCCGCCTCCGTCAGACGCGCTTCGCACTCGGAGATGACCCTCCGCAGCTTCTCTTCTTCCGCCTGCTCTCGCTGACCCGTCAAAGGCTCGCTCATCTGCTCTCATCCTGCCCCTAACAAAATAGCGGCACACTCTCTTCTGTACCGCCGAACTTCCGAAGTCGATTTCTCCCGCTCGCCGAGCGTCGAAGACCGAAACGTCGGAGGGCATTTTGCGCCCGTTGGAGCGCGGAGGGCAAGGCTCGGAGTGTGACGCCTCGGCCTCGCGCTCTCCTGCGGAAAGAGTTGTTGCCAAAGACGTGCGCTTACGTGATATATTGCAGCGCGTCAAAAAGAGCGACCCCCTCGTTGGCCTCACTCACACTCTGAAGATTACTCTCGAACCTCGTCTTCCGAGATGTGAGCCGACTCTGAAGAAGATGAACACTCACATACAAGCCCTTGTAATCGACGACGAGCCTGCCATACGCGATTTCGTCTCCGAAGTTCTGCGCGCCGAAGGCTGGCAGGTCGAAGAGGTGGAGACGGCCGAGCACGCCTTCGAGATGCTTCGGGAGCGCGATTGGTCTCTGGTCTTCTGCGACGTGCTGCTCGGAGGGGCTGACGGGTTCGCCGTCCTGCGTCGCTTCGCCGAAGAACAGCCGGACGCCAAAGTCGTCCTGATGACCGGGCACGGCTCGGCAGCCGGGGCGCTCGACGCCACAGCCTTCGGCGCATACGATTACCTCTTGAAACCCTTCGGCGTCGAAGACGTGCAGAACATCGCCGCCAACGTCCGACGCCGCGCAGAGACGCAAAACGCTTCGGCTCGCGCCGCGACGCTCGCCGATGCGCCCGCTCCCTACAGCTCCGACATCGACCTCGTCGGTCGCAGCGCCGCCTTTCTCCAGGTGATGAAGCTGGTCGGGCGCGTCGCGCCGACGAGCCTTCCGGTCTTGATAACGGGCGAATCGGGCACGGGCAAAGAGCTGGTCGCACGCGCCATTCATCGCCGCAGCACGCGCGCCTCGAACTCCTTCGTCGCCGTCAACTGCGGCGCGCTGCCTTCGGAGTTAATCGAGTCGGAGCTGTTCGGACACGTGCGCGGCTCTTTCACCGGAGCGGAGCGCGACAGGCGCGGTCTCTGGGAAGAGGCCGACGGCGGCACGGTCTTTCTCGACGAGATTACAGAGACGACGCTCGGCTTTCAGGTCAAGCTGCTGCGCGCTTTGCAGGAAGGAGAAATCAGGCGCGTCGGCTCGAACAAGACGGTTCAATTGGACGTGCGCGTCATCGCCGCCACCAACCGCGACGTGGAAGTCGAAGTGCGCGCCGGACGCTTTCGACAGGATTTGCTCTATCGCCTCAACGCCGTGACGATTCACCTGCCGCCGCTTCGCGCGCGCCGCGAAGACATCCCCGTCCTCGCGCGCCGCTTCGCCGAGCGCGTCCGCCCCGCCGCTACGAGCGCCCCGCCCGTCACCTTCACGAGTGAAGCCCTCCGGCTGCTCGAAAACTACGGTTGGCCGGGCAACATACGCGAGCTTGAGAACGCCGTCGTGCGCGCCGCCGCCCTCTGCGAGCACACCGTCCGCCCCGAAGATTTGCCCGAGCGCATTCGCCTCGCACAAGAGACGACGACCGACGGTGCGCAAGCGCGACAGACGGACACAACGCAGCCTCCCGCGCCCGTGGCCTCCGCCGCAGAAGCCTCCGACCACTGGCCTCCCCTCTCCGAGATAGAAGGCCGTTACGTCAGCCGCGTCCTCGAACACACGCGCGGCAACAAGCAGGCCGCCGCGCGCCTCCTCGGCATCGACCGCAAAACCCTCCAACGCATGATTGCCCGCCACAACCTCTCCAACCCGAAGTCGCCCGCCGCCTGATATAACAGTCATCAGGAACATCTACCAGAAAACAGAGTTATCAGGAGCTTGACATGACACGAAAAATTCACCTGATAGAGAAGCTAGGGCTTTTCCAAAGAATTGAAGGTAACATTTACGAGAGCGGGAATTGGGACATATCAAACCAAACGGCTGAAGAGCTAATAGGTGGCGATATTTTTTTCCATAAAAAGCAGAAAGAAACTTCCTTCTTCGGAGGCAAAATTCTCGGCTATAGAATCTACGATAATGACGACGAACTTAAAGGGCGTATTATCTTTCGCTTTGAATATTCTCGTAGCCATAAAGGAGTTTTAGCTGGAGACGGAGGTTGGTCATACGAAAAGAAAATCATCTAGCCAGACAATTAGGTCGCTAGTTGAAATCAGCAATAAAAAGTGCGTATAATTGCCTCACTTGCGGTACAAATGATTAGGCTGCGCGCCGGTCAATTTAACTGTAAGGCTTGGGAATAATGGGAGATGGTGAAATGGCATCACACCTGACTCTGGATCAGGCTTTCTAGGTTCGAGTCCTAGTCTCCCAGTAAGAAGCGAGAACGCCGGAGGAGAAAATCTTCCGGCGTTTTCTTCTTCGGGCGCGAGAGAGGTTTATCAGATAACTTCTCATCAAGTAATATTGGAGACGAGCGTTTCGAGTCTGCCTGATTGAGGTTTCGTCGAAAGTGCAAAAGAAGAGCGGTGGGCGGAGTATGTGGATGCGTCTGAAGCGGGCGGGGCTTGTATTTGTGCTGCTCGGCGTCGCCGCGAGTGTCAGGCCGACTGCGCCGTTTGGCTCAGACGCGGAAAGACGGGCGTCGAAGTGGTCTGTGATGACAACTGCGCTCGCGCAGGACGACCTGATTGGAGCTTTGAGCGACGAATACGCGAAGCTTGAGAGCGAGGGGTTGAAGGAGAACTACATCCGTCTGCTCTCCTACACGATGCTACAGGAGTATCTGCCTCCGGGCACGCGTTTCACTTCGGGCTATCGCAGTCCGCAGAAACAGCTCGACCTCATCCTGCGCATGGCGCGTGCCAAAGGCATCCCGACGCCTTCGACCGCCAGCATCGAAGACGAAAACAGTTGGCGCGGGGCGCTCATGGGCTTGAGGTCTCAGGGCATCATCATCGCCGCCCCGACCACCACTCCGCACGCTACCGACGAAGCCGTCTTCGACCTCTCCGGCGCAGACCTCAATTCTATTCAGGCCGGACTGAGGCAGGCCGAGAAGGCCGGGATGGTCAAGTTCCGTAGAATCATCTTCGAGGCGCGCAACAACGCTATCCACGTCGAGGTCGAGTCGCTCAGTCCGAAGGCTCTGAACGCTCTGGGCAGGCGCAGGGGCTCTTCGCAAGGGTCTGGCTCGTCGTCTTCTTCTTCAACTCAAACTGGCACTGGCACTGGCACAACTCAGCCTCCGGCCTCCGAGAGCGACCAGCGACAGAGCATGCTCCAGCAGCTACAGAACCTGCACGACAGCGAGCCCGACCCGACCAAGAAAATCGACTACGACCGCTCGAAGAAAAACCTGCTCGACCCGCTCGCGGATGCCGAGCGCATTCGCGCGCTCGACGCCGAGATAGCCGCGCACATGAAGGAGTCGGAACTGCTTGGGAGTCAGGGCGAGAAGCGCGCGGCCATCGAGAGCGTGAGCGCGGCCTTGAGGGAGGAGCGCTACGAAGACGCGGAGCTTGAAGCCGAAAGGCTCGTCGAAGAGTATCCCGAATTGCAGGAAGCCCAGCGCATGCTCGCGCAGATAAAGACGCGCCGCTTAGTCAACGAAGCGATGGACGCCCTCTATGCTTCGGACGAGCCCGCCTGCGGCGACTGCCAGCTCGCCGACGAGTTAATCAACGAAGCCCTGGAGCTTTCGCCCAATCACGAGGGCGCGCAGGTCATACGCGAAGACGTGAACGCCTGTCTCGAACGCTGCAAGTCGAGGCCGCTTCTGGCCGTCGCCCTCATCGCCATGCTCTTCGTCGTGGCCGGAGGCGGCGTCGGTCTCTTCTTCCTGCTGCGTTCGGGCAAGGCTTCGAGTCTCGTGCCGCAGGCGGGCGCGGCGGGCGGGCTTTTCGCGGGGAGCGCGAAGCGTTCGCACAGGTGGGTGCTCGAAGGCGTGGAGGGCGCGTGCAGGGGTCAGGTCTTTCCCCTTGAGAAGCCGGAGATAACCATCGGCTCGAAGGGGCCGCCCGAAGGCGTGGCGGACATCGTCGTCCTCGATGCCAACCGAAAGATTTCCCGCCGCCACTGCGTCATCATGCAGAACGGCAAACAGTTCTACCTGATAGACGAGAGCACCAACGGCACGAAGCTCAACGGGCGCGAGCTGGCCAGAGGCGTGACGGCGGAGTTTCGTAGCGGCGACCGCATCTCGCTCGCCGACGAAGCCGTCCTCATGCTCAGGCCGGGATGATTTCGATGAGAGGGGAAAGGGAAAAGGGGAAGGGGGAAAGGGAAAAGCAAAAGACGCGGTCTGCTCCCTCCCCTTTCCCCCTTCCCCCTTCCCCTTTTCCCCTTCGTTTTTATGCTTGAGTTGAACGGCGATTTTGCGGGAACGGAGCGGTTTGAGATTCGCCGCCGGCTGGGGGCGGGCGGAATGGGCATCGTCTATGCGGCCTACGACCGCGAGCGCGAGCGCGTGGTGGCTCTCAAGACGCTCACTCACGCAGAGGCTTCGGACATCTATCGCTTCAAGCGAGAGTTTCGCGCGCTCGCCGATGTCTCTCATCCGAATCTGGTCTCGCTCTACGAATTGATGTCGGACGGCGTTCACTGGTTCTTCACGATGGAGCTGGTGGACGGCGTCGATTTTTTCAGCTACGTGCGCGAGTCGAAGACGGGCGCGGGCGAGCAGTCCTCCGATACCCCGACGCTTTTAGTCTCGCAGACCAATCTTGAGCCCGAGCTTTACACGGGCGCGGACGCGCCGACGCTCCACCCCGAAGCGCAGACCATCCGACCGACCGACGAGAATGTTCAGGCCGAGACCTTGCGCCCCGAATCGCCGACGCTTCGCTCCGATGCGATTGACGGAGCGATGCTCGTCGCCCCTCGCGCGACAGAGGCGACCTCTCTGAACCTCAAACGCCTGCGCCCGGCCTTGCAGCAGTTGGCCGCCGGAGTCGCCGCGCTGCACGAGACGAAGAACCTTCACTGCGACATCAAGCCGTCGAACGTTCTGGTGACGCCTGAGTGTCGCGTCGTGCTGCTCGATTTCGGGCTCGTGACGGAGACCTCCGCCGGAGGTCATCACCTGAGCCTGCCGATGGCCGGAACGCCCACTTACATGTCGCCCGAACAGGTGGCGCAGCGACGCGTCTCGGAAGCGAGCGATTGGTACAGCGTCGGCGTCATGCTCTACGAGGCTTTAACCGGACGCCCGCCCTTCGTCGGCACGTTCCTCGAAGTCCTCAAGGGCAAACAGACGACCGAGCCTCCCGCGCCGAGCGAGCTTGTGCCCGGCGTGCCCGAAGACCTCGACGAGCTTTGCAGAGACCTTCTCAGACGCGACCCGCGCCAGCGCCCGACGGGGCGCGAAGTGCTTCGCCGTCTCGCAGTGACGACGCGCACGGGCGAGCGCCAGACGCTCACGACTGCGCCTTACACGCCCGCGAGGCATTCTCCCTTCATCGGACGCCAGCGTCATCTCAAGTCTCTCGAAGCTGCCTTCTTCGCCACGCGTCAGGGCAAGACCGTCACCGTCTACATACACGGCAGCTCCGGCATGGGCAAAAGCTCGCTCGTCAGCCACTACCTCGAAAGCCTTCAGTATCGCGGCGAGAACGTGCTCGTCCTCGAAGGCCGTTGCTACGAGCGCGAGTCCGTGCCCTACAAGGCGCTCGACGGAGTGGTCGATAGCCTGAGCAGGCATCTCATGTCTCTGCCGGACGAGCAGGCCGAAGAATTGCTGCCGAAAGACGTGCGCGCTCTGGCGCGTCTGTTTCCGGTCATGTTGCAGGTCAAAGCCGTCTCACGCTCGGCCGAGCGCGAACAGGAGACGCCCGACCTTCTGACGCTTCGCCGACGCGCCTTCGCCGCCCTGCGCGAGCTGCTCACGCGCCTCGCTCGACGCCAGCCCATGATTATCTACATCGACGACCTGCAATGGGCTGACGCTGACGGCACGGCGCTTCTCGGCGAGCTACTTCGTCCGCCCGACTCGCCCCCGCTCCTGCTCATCGCCAGCTTTCGCAGCGAAGAAATCGAAGCGAAACCCTTTCTCCGCTCGCTGCTTGAGCGCGCCGCCGACGGCGAGGCATCTCTCGCGCTCTCGGTCGCTCCGCTCTCCGACGAAGAGGCGCGCGGCCTGACGCGTTCTCTTCTGCCTGAGAAGTCGATTGCCGAAGAACACGTCGAATCAATCGTGCGCGAGGCGGCGGGCAGTCCTTTCTTCGTCGAACAACTGGCGCGCTACGCCCTCGCCGACGCTTCGGCGGCAACCACCGGCATCACTCTCTCCGAGATGCTCGACGCGCGTCTCAAGTATCTGCCCGAAGGAGCGCGCGAGCTGGTCGAGACGCTGGCGGTGGCTGGCCGTCCGGTCAACGCCGAGGTGGCGTACAAGGCCGCCGGTCTCTCGGGCGACGAGCAGCCTCTCGTCGCGGCTCTTCGCGCCGCACATTTCCTGCGCGGCGGCGGCTCGAACAAAGGCATCGAGCTTTATCACGACCGCATGCGCGAAACCATGTCGGCGCTCCTGACGCCCGACCTCGTGCGAGGCATTCACCGCCGCCTCGCGCGCACGCTCGAAGAGAAAGGCTTCGACGACCCCGAATCTCTCTTCGAGCATCATCTCGGCGCGGGCGAGCGTGCGCGAGCCGCAGGCTACGCCGCCGAAGCCGCGCGCAAAGCGGCAGTCGCGCTCGCCTTCGACCACGCCGCCCGCCTCTATCGCCGCGCGCTGGAGTTGTCGCTCGCGCCCGATGCCGAGCTGGTCGAGCTGAAGGCCGGGCTCGGCGAGGCGCTGGCAAACGCCGGTCGTCTGGCCGAAGCGGCGCAGTGTTACCTGGAAGCGGCGCGCGACGCCTCGCCCCGCGCCGCCCTTGAGTTTCGACGCCGCGCCGCCGAGCATCTGCTGATGGGCGGCCACATCGACGAAGGGCTCGAAGTGACGCGCGACGTGCTCACCGCCGTCGGCTTGAAGCTCGCGCCGGGCCCCAAGCGCGCCCTGCTCTCGCTCCTGCTTCGCCGCGCGCAGCTACGCTTGCGCGGGCTCAAGTACGTCGAGCGCGATTCGTCCGAGATTCCCGAAGACGATTTGCTGCGCATAGACATCTGCTGGTCGGTCGCCGCAGGGCTCGCCGTCGTCGATAACATTCGCGGCGCGGATTTCCAGACGCGTCATCTCCTGCTCGCCCTCCAGTCGGGCGAGCCCTATCGCATCGCACGCGCGCTCGCCGTCGAGCGCGGCTTCTCCGCAACCTCGGGCGGCGCGGCCAGAGAGCGCTCGGAGAAGTTCGGAGAAGCCGCGCGCTCGCTCGCGGAGAAGGTCGAAAATCCGCACGCCGTCGGGATGGCTCTGATGAACGACGGCATCGCCGCATACCTCGTCGGCGAATGGAAGAAGGGCTCGGAGATGTGCGAGCGCGCGGCGGAAATCCTGCGCGACCGTTGCACCGGCGTCACATGGGAGTTGACCATCCTCAACCGCTTCATGCTGACGACGCTGATGTACATGGGCGAGATGGCCGAGGTCATGCGCCGCCTGCCGCTCCTGATTTCGACCTACAAGGAACAGGGCAACCTCTACGGCGCAACCGACCTGCGCACGCGTCTCAACCTCGCCTGGCTCGCCTCGGACGAGCCCGACCGTGGACGCGCCGAAATCATCGAAGCCATGCACGAATGGCCGCACAAAGGCTTCCACTTGCAGCACTACGGCTTCATGCACTCGCACGCGCAAATCATGCTCTACACCGGCGACAGCCTCTTCGCATGGAAATACCTCGAAGAGCAATGGCCTGCCCTGAGAAGCTCGATGCTCATGCGCATCCAGTTGCTTCGCATCGAAGCCGCGCACTTGCAGGCGCGCTGCGCTCTCGCCGTCGCACGCGCGGAGACGGGCGCGGAGAGGTCTCGTTTTCTTCGCGCCGCCGAGCGCATCGCGCGTCGCATCGAGCGTGAAGAGATGCGCTGGACTGAGCCGGTCGTCGCGCTGCTGCGCGCCGGTATCGCCGAGACGCGCGGCGACTCGGCGAGCGCCCACCGCCTTCTCTCAAGCGCCGCCGAAGGCTTCCAAACCTTCGACATGCATCTCTACGCAGCCGTCTCCCGCCGCCGCCTCGGACAAATGCTCGGCGGCGACGAGGGGCGCACGCTGTTTGAATCCGCCGGCGAATGGATGCGCCGACAGGAAATCAAAAACCCCCAACTCCTGACGCGCACCCTCGCGCCGGGCTTTAATGAAAACTAATGATGAATGCGGAATGCGGAATGAAAAGCAGAAAGCAGGTTTCAGTTTTCAGAAAAGATGTCTTCTGCTGGAAACTGAAAACTTAAAACTTAAAACTCATTCATCATTCCGCATTCATCATTCAGCATTTGATTCGGAGTTTCACGCTTGTCCAGAGCTAATCTTCCCCCCGGCCCGCGCGGGCGTTTGCTGAGCGGCAGCCTGCCGGAGTTCAGGCGCGACATGCTCGGCCTCTTCGACCGCTCGGCGCGCGACTTCGGCGACATCGTCTCGTTGCGTCTCGGCTCGCGCAGACTCTACCTCGTCAACCATCCAGACTTCGTCGAGCAGGTGCTCGTCACCGCGAGCCGCAACTTTCGTCATACATACATCCGACGGCTCATGCGGCCTCTGCTCGGCGACGGGCTGCTGACGAGCGAGGGGGATTTCTGGATTCGCCAGCGCCGTCTCGTCCAGCCCGCCTTTCACCGGCAGCAAATCAGCGCCTACGCCGAAGTGATGGTCGATTACACGCTTCGCATGCTCGACGCCTGGCGCGACGGAGAGACGCGCGACCTGCACGCGGAGATGATGAGCCTGACGCTGGAGATTGTCGCCCGCACGCTCTTCGACGCCGACGCCGGAAGCAGTGGGGCGCGCGAGGTCGGCGATGCGATGGAAGTCGTGCTCGAATCTTTTCGCGCGCGCTGGGAGAGCCTTCTGGCGCTGCCCGAAAGCGTGCCGACGCCGACGAATCTGCGTATGCGTCGAGCCGTCGGCCAGCTCGACCGAATCATCTACGGCTTCATCGCGCAGCGTCGCCGGAGCCGGGAAGAGCGCGGCGACCTGCTCTCGCTTCTGCTGCGCGCGCAGGACGAAGACGGCACTTCCATGACCGACAAACAACTCCGCGACGAGGCCATGACCCTCTTTCTCGCCGGACACGAAACCACCGCCAACGCGCTCGCCTGGACGCTCTTTCTGGTGAGCCAGTACCCGCACGTCGAAGCGCGTCTGCACTCGGAGCTGCGCGAAGCTCTGGGCGAACGCGCGCCCTCCTTCTCGGATTTGCCGCAGCTCAAATACACGGAGACGGTCGTGCAGGAAGCGATGCGGCTTTACCCGCCCGCCTTCGCCGTCAGCCGCGAAGCCATCGACGAATGTGAAATCGGAGGCTACCGCATCCCTTCGCGCGCGACGCTTCTGCTCTGCCAGTGGACAATCCACCGCGACGCGCGTTTCTTCGAAGAGCCTTTGAGCTTTCGTCCCGAACGCTGGCAGGACAATCTGCAAAAGCGTCTGCCGAAGTTCGCATACTTCCCCTTCGGCGGCGGCCTCCGGCTCTGCGTCGGCAACGCCTTCGCCATGATGGAAGCCACGCTCGTCCTCGCCACCCTCGCCCAAAAATTTCGCTTCACGCTCGCCCCCGGTCAGAACGTCGAGCCCTGGCCTTCCATCACCCTTCGACCTCGAAACGGAATCAGGATGACTCTCCAGCGCCGCGCTTGAGAGCCGACTGCTAAAGAGAAACGGCGGAGACACTTTCGTGTGTCTCCGCCGTTTCTTTCGAGAGGTTTTCGTTTCAGGGCTTCCAGATGTCGATTGTCCCTCGGGGGCAATCGACATCTGGAAGCAGACTCGCTTAGTTCTGGCCGAAGCGTCGCCTGTATTCACCGGAGGTGATAAAGGCTCTGACCATCTCGGCGCGCCGGTAGTCGCCGTTGAACTGGTTGAGCTTGTTAAGCCAGAAGTTGAAGCCGGAGAAATCCGTGTCGGGCGAATCGTAGGGATTTCTCCTGAGATAGCCGAAGTACTGCATCAGGACGAAGGCTCTGTTCAGCTCCCTCTGCCTGAAATCGCTGTCGTCGGCCACTTTCCGTAGGACGCTGGCGCGACCCGCAGGGCTGTTGCCGGAGGCTTGAAGCTCGGCCACCAGAGCGTTGCGCTCGGAGGTGGAGAGCGAGCCTCCGGTGTTGGCGTTCAGAGCATCGACGAACTGTTCGGGCGTCATGCTCTGGGGATACTGCGCGGTGAATGCCGGGCGGTTGACGAACTCAAGCGCGTAAGCCTGTTTGTTGGCTTCGAGCTGTTCGAGCGCGCCGGGCTGGCCGATGATGACGCCCCGGCTGACCGTCTGCGCGTCGGGCTGGAACTCCTCGAAAGTCAGAGGCACGGTGTTCTGTATCCGTCTGCCGAACGACGCCTGGTAGAAGCGGTAGACGAAATAGCCGCTCTCCTGAAATTCGATGGAGAGGAAGAAGGCCGCCGAAGTCTCTGCGCGCTTGAAGTCTCTGCAAGAGGCGTTTGCGCCGCAGGATTCGATGTTGTTGACCCAGAAGGCGAGACCGCTCGCATCCGCCTCACGATTGAAGAAGTCGTGATACTGCTGGCGGACGAAGATGGTCGAGTCGTCGATTGGATTGGCCGAAGGCTCGGAGGCATCGTCGAGAATCTGCACGGTGGTCGTCGATTGACCGCCGAGAGCGGCATCTCCGTCCTGCGGACTGCTGAGCGTGACGGTGAACGTCTCCGTGCCTTCGACGTAGGAATCTTCGTTGATGGGCACGGAGATGGTCTGTCCGGTTTGGCCGGGCGCGAACCTCAGCTTGCCGAACGTGCCGTTGTAATCGGAGCGGCTCGAAGCCGTGCCGTTGGCCGTCCCGTAGTTGACGGTGAGCGGGCCGGAGGTGTCTCCGGTGCGCGTGACGGTGATGTTGACGACGGTGCTGTCTTCGCTGACGGTGTAGGTCGCCTCGCCGAACTGCACGGTGGAAGTGGGCTGGGAGTCGAGGATCGTGCCAAGCCCCTGCGTGTCGTTGAGCGTAGCGTTGACCGGATTGCTCAGATTGACGAAGAAATTCTCGTCAGGCTCGCCGATGGTGTCGCCGACGATTGGGACGGTGACCGTCTTGGTGGTCTCGCCCGGATTGAAGGTCAGCGTGACGTTGACGGACGTGTAGTCGCTTCCGGCCTTCGCCGTCCCGTCAGCCGTCGCCGCGTTGACCGTGACGACCTGCCCGCTCGCAGCCGTGAGCGTGACGGTGAAGACGGCGTTGGTCGTACCAGCATCGCCTTCGCTGACCGTCACGTCGTTGATGAGGAAGGTCGGCAGCGCGTCGTTATCGACGATGGTGAGCACGGCCGTATTCGGCGAGCCGATGGTGCCGTAACCCGAAGTGACCTGGTCGAGCGTGATGTTGACGGTCTCGTCCGGCTCGTCGAGCGAGTCTTCGAGGATTGGGATGACGATTGTTTTGCTCGTCTCGCCCTCGTTGAAGACCAGCGTGCCCGAGCCGCCGAAGTAGTCCGCGCCGTTGGTGGCCGTGCCGCCGCCGACGGTGTAGGTAACGCTCGTCGAGCCGTCAATGCCGCCCGTGCGCGTGACGGTGATGCTGGCCGTGCCCGCGCCTTCGTTGACGCTGTAGGTCGGGCTGCTGAATTGCAGCGTGCCGCCCGAGAAGGCGGGCGCGGCCTGGCAGGGCAGCGTGACTTGAAGCGTGTAGTTCGTGCCGACGCCGCCGCCGGGATTGACCTCGTGGACGACGACGACGTAAGTCGCTCCGGCAGGAACGAGCACCGAGTACTGCGTGACGGTGTTTGAGCTGCCCGCGTCGCCGATGAAGTTCTGAGTCGGGTTCGCGGGGTTGAAGCTTCCCTGATACATCGCCGAATAGAGGTTGCTGTTCGAGGCCGTCAGCGTGACGGTGACGCAGAGCGGCGACGAAGAGGTATTCTGGAACGTGTAAGCGTCGAACTGACGCGCGCCTGTAGTCGCCGCGAGCCCCGGATTGGCCTTCGTGATGGAGCAGCTCGAACCTGGCGAGAAGCGGTTGAGACGACCTGTCTGCTGTCCGGTTGTGGCCGAGTATTCACTGCTGAGGGGAGGCAGAGTCGTGTCGAGCGTGGTCGAGATTGTGGCCGAGCGCCCGCCGGTCTGGACGGTGAAGTCGAAGACTCTGGGGCTCGTGCCGCCCGTGTAGTTGACCGTCAGCCTGAACTGAATCGTCTGCGTGCAACTGAAACTGCTGCTGACGAGAAACTCGAAGGGCGTCGTGTTGGTGCCAGTCCCGTTGGGCGGGATGTCCGGGTAGGTGGAAGTGCCCGGCGGGCGAATGGTGACGCCCGGCGTGGTGGTCGTCAGAGTCGCCGTGATGTTGGTCGCGGGCGCGAGACCTGTATTCGCCAGCGTGACGTTCAGGCTGCCCCTCTCTCCCGGCTCGATAAAGCCGTTGGCGTTGCCGCCGACTTCGGTGGCCGTCACCGTGCTCAGCTCAAGATTGGCCTGACCCTGCGCGCCCATCGCCTGTAGTCCCTCGAAGGCCATGACGATGCCGACGCCCGAATCGCGGTCAACGCCCGGCGCTTCGATGTCGATGGCCGAGGCGGTGAAGACGCTGCGTATCTCGGCCTGACTGGCCGAGGGCTTGAAGGATTTGAAGAGACCGGCGATGGCAGCCGCGTGCGGTGCGGCGGCGGAAGTGCCGAAGAAGGGGCTCGGGAAGTTGCCCGCGCCCGTCACCGATACGCCGTCAGCCGCCGTGATGTCGGGCTTCTGCCGGACGATGCCGCCGGTGGAAGAGAAGTTGCCGGGCGTGTATGGCTGGTTGTTGGCGTTGTAGAAGATGCGTCGCGGCCCGTCGGAGCTGAAGGTCTCGACCTTGTTGGTCGAATTGAACGGATTCGGGAAGGGGCCGACGGCGGGCGTGGCCGCCGTGCTGTAGGCCAGAGCGGCAGAGCTGTGCCCGTGCGTCTGGCCGTCGGTGTTGAACTGAAGCCTGCCGCGATTCGTGTTCAGGTGCAGGAAGCGGGGCTGGGCGGTCGTCTTCCTGAGCACGACGACGCGGTTGCCGCTGACGTTCGCCGCAGCGGGGAACGTTTCGACCGGGTCTTGCGGGCTTGAGCCATCCTGAATGTTCGTTCCGGCTCCGACGACGGAAGTCCCGTTACTGTTGAGCACGAAGACATCGTAGTCGTTGGTGGAAGCTGCGAGCGGGTCTGACCAGAAGAGCGTTCCCGCCTGCGCAGGAGAGGGACTGCCCGTAATCTGGTTGCTGGTCACAATGGTCACGCTGGGGTCGAAATCGTGCGCGTTGTAGACGATAGTATTGCCCGTCGGGCGCGGCCCGACGTAAGGGCCGCCTTCGGAGTAGTCGCCTTCCCAGACGCCCGAAGTGTTGTCGTTCTTATTTCCGGCGTTGCCCGCCGAAGAGAAGTAGAGGCAGCCTTCGGCGGTCACGTCGTTGACGGCCTGCATGATGATGGCTCCCTGCGTGAGCACGGTCGGAGGCTGGCCGTCGTGGAAAGGCGTCTCGACGGTCGGGTAGGAGATGTCATCGACGATGATGTCGCAGCCCGCGGCGCGCAGCTTGCGAATGTTATCGGCGAAGGCGGGCGGGCCGCCGTTGGCCGTGGCGAAGAAGAGCTTCGCGCCGGGCGCGAGGTCGTAGACGATTTCGAGCATGGCCGTGCCTTCGTCGCAGACCGAGCCCTGCGCGCAGCCGCCCTGCTGTCCGGGGATGATGACGACATCGGGCGGAAGGTCGCCCGACTGCTGCGCCGAAGCGATGCTCAGCGCGCCGTCGGAGATGACGCCGATTTTTATCCCTGAGCCGTTGACGTTGAAAGTGCCTCTGGCGCGCGCGGCCTTGTGCGTCACGTCGCCCTCGGAGGTGACGCGCCCGACGTTGGTCTGCATCGGCGGGTCGTCGTTCGAGAGGTAGCTCAAAGCCTGCGCGAGACGCTCGCGCACGACCGCCGCGCGAGCGGCGAAGTCCCTCGGCTTGAACTGAGGCGACCTGAGCGCGGCCTTTGTCGCCTCAGCCTCGACCATCGGCTCAAGCTTCGGCCTGATGAAGACGACATCGTCGAGCGCGGCGATTGATTCGAGGCTGTCGAGCGAAATCTCTGCGCGGACGCTGTGATAGCGCGGATAGGAAGAGATGATTCTGGCTCCCAGATTCTCCAGAGCCTGAAGGAGCGAGTTATCGACCCGCGCCGTGATGTCAACGACCGTGTTGCCCGCAGCGTCGGGCGTGACGGTCGTATTAATCGTCGCCACGTTGGCCGTTATCGGCTCGCCGCGATCCATCTTCGAGGCGTAGAAAAGCTGCGAGTCGATTTTCCGCTGCGCGGGCGTGCGCGACTCTTTCTCTGCGATGAGCGATTCTATCTGCGCCTGCGCCTCGGGGCTGGCGCTGCTCTGCCCGGCGTCGCCCGCTTCCTGAGCCGAGCGCGCGGCCTCGGCGCGCGGGATGCGGTTGGAGAAAAGCGCTCCGCCTGCGGCCAGCGAGATGACTCCCAGGGCGAGCATCAATGACAACAAAAGCGTGCGTTTCATGCCGCGACCGGGGCTCATTCGCCGCGTCGCCGACGCTCCACGCGAAGGACGATTGCTTCGACCTTGCTTCATAGCGAGGGTACTCCTTCTGTTTTCTTCTGGGTGAACAGTTGTTCAGGTTGAAAATGAAGCGAAACCGCTTCATTCAGGCGATGAAGACGAAACTTTTACCGCTTGAATCTTCGAGGACGCGAGCGCTTCCGTTCGCGCTCTTCAGACCGAAAGCACCGGGCTGCGAACGATGCTCAATTCGTCATCGCGCCGCCATCGGTCATGGCCTCGGCGGCGGGTCTGATGAAGATGACATCCGCCCGGCTCGCCAGAGCCTCTAACTTTTCGAGCGCGATTCGGGCGCGAACTGCGTGATAAGCTTCAAACTTCGAGACGACCACACCGCCGAGCCTGCGGATTTTTGAAAGAAGCTGCGGCGAGACTCGGGCGTTGATATCGACGAGGACTCGCCCTTTCTCATCCAGTTTGAGTTCGATGGGCGTAGGAGGCACGCCGCGCCGGTCTCCGCGTTTCTGCTTGAGAGCGTAGAGCAGTTGCGAATCAATCTTTTTCTGTGCGGGCGTGCGCGACTCTTTCTCTTCGAGTATCGACTGGATTTGATCTGCCGATTCGTCGCTCACCTTTCGGTCTCCCTGTCGCTCTCTCGTCTGCGCGCGGCTCTCCCACGAGAGCGTCGCCGTCGAAACGACGCACACGACCAGCATCAAGCATAAGAGCGGAAACCCCGAGCGCTGACCCATAAATTATCCGGCAAACTGGATGCGATTCACCTGAAACCTCAAAGGGGGGCGATAAAGAGGGCAGGTTGATACATCTTTATGACTCTAACAAAGGGAATGCGAAAATAGTCTAAGAGGGCTGTAGAAGTCAATCCGGTAAGTGTTTATTTCTACAAAAGTCGACGCCGACGGCGAATCGAGGAGGGCGACGACAGCGTTTCCCGACGCCCGTTTTCTTTCCCGCCGGGCGTTTGAAGAACCCGCGCAGAGCCCCGCGCCGGCATCTCGAAGCTGTTTCGGACGCCGCGCGCTCGTTCGGAAACTGACTCTTGACATTTCGCGCGGCTGTAATAGAGTTGGCTCTCTGGAATCGCAACAAGCGCATCGTATTTATCGCCGGCGAGATGCGTCTCTCTTCGGCCGCCACCCGCGCGCCCGCCGCTTCCTCGACGCGTTCGATTTCAACGCCCGTTTGACGATGCGGGCTCGCGGAAAATGCTACAGGCGCGCGACCGTTGCGCAGGCAAAAGATCTCTTAAACCTTCCCCGGCTACGGAGGGCAATCCGAACCGAAACAGCGAGGCTGCAAATGAAATCTTCTCGACGCGATTTTCTGAAAACGACGAGCCTGGCTCTGGGCGCAATCACGCTGCCCTCTTGGGCGCTGGAGGCGGAAGCGGCGGAGGCCGCCTCGGTCGATAAGAACCGCCTGGCCGATGTCGCCCTCTCGACGGCGCGCAAGCTCGGCGCGTCTCACGCCGACATACGCATTAACCGTTACCGCTTCGAGTCGGTCACGACGCGCGAGCAGCAGGTGCAGAACGTTTCGCGCAGCCAGAGCTTCGGTTTCGGCGTGCGCGTGCTCGTGAAAGGCACCTGGGGATTTGCCGCGAGCCGCGTGGTCACGCCCGAAGAGGTCGCGCGTGTGACGCGTGCGGCGATAGAGATAGCGCGCGCCAACTCTCAATATCAACGCAAGCCCGTCAAGCTCGTCCCCGCGCCGAAGGTCACGACGATGTGGAAGAGCGCCTTCGAGCGCGACCCCTTCGACGTGCCGATTGACGATAAGATTCAGTTTCTCCTCAAGCTCAACGCGGCGGCGTTGAAGACCGAGGGCGTCAGCTTCGTCAACTCTTCGACCAACTTCGTCAACGAGCAGAAGTTCTACGCCTCGACCGACGGCTCGCGCATCGAGCAGTATCTCATCCGCAGCTTTCCGAGCTTCAACGTCACCGCCGTCAATCGCTCGACGGGAGATTTCCAGACGCGCGCCTCCTTCGGCGGCCCGCGCGCGGCCGGGTACGAGTATCTGGAAAAATATCCCTGGCTCGTCGAGGCCGAAGCGGCGGGCGCAGAGGCCGTCGCCAAGCTCCGCGCGAAGCCGGTCGAGCCCGGACGCTACGACCTCGTGCTCCATCCCTCGCATCTCTGGCTGACGATTCACGAATCGGTCGGACACCCCACAGAGCTTGACCGCGCGCTGCTCTGGGAAGCCAACTACGCGGGCACTAGTTTCCTGACGCCCGACAAGACGGGCAAGCTTCAGTTCGGCTCGAAGATTGTCAACTTCTTCGCCGACCGCACGCAAGCAGAAGGTCTCGCCACCGTCGGCTACGACGACGAAGGCGTGCCCGGACAAAAATGGTATCTAGTCAAAGACGGCACGTTCGTCGATTGGCAGACGACGCGCGACCTCGCCCCCCTCGTCGGCCACAAAAAATCCTACGGCTGCCTGCACGCGGATTCATGGGGCAGCATTCCCTTCCCGCGCATGCCGAACGTCTCGCTTGAGCCTGCGCGCGAGCGCGTCTCGCTCGACGACCTCGTCGGCGGCGTCGAGAACGGAATCCTGATTTACGGCAACGGCAGTTATTCCATCGACCAGCAGCGCTACAACTTCCAGTTCGGCGGCCAGACCTTCTGGGAAATCAGGAAAGGTAAAGTCACGGGGATGCTGCGCGATGTGGCTTATCAATCGCGGACGACCGATTTCTGGGGCGCGTGCGACGCTCTCGGCGGGCAGGAGACCTACCAGCTCGGCGGAAGCTTCAGCGACGGCAAAGGCGAGCCCACTCAGCTCAACGCCGTCAGTCACGGCTGCCCCATCGCACGCTTCCGGCAGATAAACGTTCTCAACACCGACGCGCGTCGCGCCTGAGCCGAAGGAGGTCAAACCAGAAATGCTAGTCACGGAAAAAGAGGCGCGCGGCCTTTGCGAAAAGCTGCTCGGCTACGTCCGCGCCGACGATGCTTCGGTCAGCGTTGCGAGCGAGATTTACTCTCAGCAGCGCTTCGCCGCCAATAACTTCACCACCACCGGCAGACGCGATAACACGACGGTCGGCGTTACCGTCTGGATTGACAGGAAACGCGGCGCGGCTTCGACCAACGACACCGACGACGCTTCTCTTCGTGCGACGGTCGAAGAGGCCGAGCGCCTCGCCCGCCTCGCTCCCGTAGACCGCGAATACCTGCCGACCCTCGGCGCGCAAACCTACAAACCCACAAACGGCTTCGCCGAAGCGACCGCCAACATCTCCGTCGCCGAACGCGCCCGCGCAATTCACAACATCATTGCCGCCTGCGAGCGTGCCGGAGTGGTCGGCGCGGGCTTTCATCAGGCCGAAGCCGAAGCTTCAGCCGTCGCCACCAGGAATGGAAACTTTCGCTACGAGCGCCAGAGCCTCGTCAGCCTCGGCATGACGGCGCGCACGCCCGACGGCTCAGGCTCAGGCTATTTCCTTCGCAGCCATTTCGACGTAGCCCGGCTCGACACCGAGCGCGTCGCCCGCGAAGCGATACGCAAAGCTCTCGAATCGCGCAATGCGCGCACGGTCGAGCCCGGCCTCTACACGGTCGTCCTTGAGCCGCAGGCCGTCGCCGATTTGCTCTCCTTCTTCGCCTTCAGCTTCGACGCGCGCAGCGCCGACGAAGGCCGCAGCGCCTTCTCCGCTTCCGGCGGCAAGACGCGACTCGGCGAACGCCTCTTCGACGAGCGCCTTAATCTCTACAGCGACCCCTGGAACCGAGACCTTCCCGGCTCGCAGTCGGCGCAGGGCGGACTACCCGCGCAGAAATTTCATCTAGTCAGAGGCGGCACTGTCGAGAATCTCACCTATTCGCGTTTCTGGGCGCAGCAGAAGGGCAAGCAGCCTTCGCCCGGCCCCGTCAACGCCATCCTCGAATCTTCCGCCGCGCCCACGAGCGTCGAAGAGATGATTCGCGCGACCGAGCGCGGCCTGCTCGTCAGTCGTTTCTGGTACATCCGCCCCGTAGACCCGCGCACGCAGACCTTCACGGGGCTGACGCGCGACGGCGTCTGGTACATCGAGGGCGGACGGATTCAATATCCCGTGCGCAACCTGCGTTTCAACCAGAGCATCATCCAGATGCTCGCCTCCGGCAACGTCGAGATGATAGGCGCGCCCGAACGCGTCGGCAGCTCCGAAGGACAGGGCTCGAACGCCTCGATGCTTCCCGCCCTCAAGCTCAAAGCCTTCAACTTCACTTCACAGTCGGAGGCGGTTTGAGGTTTATGAGCATAGAAATCCGTGTCACGGAGAACTTCGTCGACGAGGTACGAGGGCAGCTCGATTCAAACTTAAAAACCGAGCCAGAGTCGCACTACGTTTTCAACTGCGGATAATTGTTCGGGCGAGAGCACGCCCAGCTTTCGGATTAACTTGGCGTGAGGAATTGTCACAAGATTCTGGGCATCGAAGACGCCCGCGCGCAGGAATTTCACCTTCACATCGACTTCAAATCTCGAACCCCGCGCGCTGGTCGTGTGAGCGACCAACGTAGCTAGGGCTCTATCCTCATCCAATGCCGGAATACTCAGCACTAAACAGGGACGAACTTTCGCCGCATATCCGAGGTCAACGAGCCACACCTCTCCGCGATTAGGATCGGGCATCTTCCGCCTCTAATCGGTCAAGCTCCAGAAATAGCTCCTCCGCGCTCAACACAAGGTCTTCGTCAGATAAGCTCGGCATATCAAAATTAATTGTGCGCTTGAGGATTTCAGACGCGATTTCCTGCTTTTCAGCATCCGGCAGCTTATCGAAGGACTCAATAAAATTTCGCGCTGCTGTGCTCATAATTCAACCTCCAGGGTTTATTGAAAGATAAGTCGAGAGGATTTTCAACCCTGTATGAGACTGCCAGCCGAGATGCTTAACTTTTTTAGCGTCGCTCAGTTCGACGTGAGCGCGTAGAAATTTCCGTTCCAGCTTCCGAAGTAGATGCGGCCTCCGGCGATGAGCGGGGGCGAGGAGATGGTGCGCTCGGTTTTGAACTCCCAGAGAGGTTGTCCGGTGCGCGCGTCGAGCGCCTGGAGACTTCCGGCACTGCCGAAGTGCAGGACGCCTGCGGCGACGACGGGCGAGGAGGTGACGCCGCCGGGAGACTGAAATCTCCAGCGCTCCTGTCCGGTGCGCGAGTCGAGCGCGTAGAAGCTTCCGTCGAGGGTGCTGAAATAGACGCTCGTTTCGTCAACGGCCGGAGAGAAAGAGATGCCATTTGCGGCGCGGGCTATCCAGCGAGTCGCGCCGCTACGAGCGTCGATGCAGTAGAGAGCGCCGTCGAGGCTGCCGAAGTAGAGCGCGCCGTCGCGGTGTGCGGGCGCGGCGGCGACCGTGCGCTCGGTCTGGTATCTCCAGAGCTTACGTCCGGTCGCACGCTCAATCGCATAGACGCCCCTCGAATTTCCGAAATAGACCGTCTCGCCCGCGACGAGCGGCGACGAAGGTATGCCGTTCGCAGGGTTGAAGCGCCAGCGCTCTGCGCCCGTCGCCGCGTCGAGCGCGTAGAGCACGCCGTCTGTGCCCGAGAAATAGACTGTGCCTTCGGTCGCCACCGGCGCGGAGTTGACGGCATACTCGCACTGGAATTTCCACTTCAGCTTTCCGGTCGCCGCGTCGAGCGCGTAGAGACGGCCATCCTCGCTGCCGAAGTAGACCGCGCCGTCCGAGGCGGCGGGCTGCGACATCACGCGCCCGCCCGTCTTGTACGTCCAGCGTTCGGCTCCCGTCTCTGCATCGACGGCGTAGAGCTTGTTGTCGTAGCTTCCGAAGTAGAGCAGGCCACCGGCCAGCGCGGGCGACGAATAGAGGCTGCCGCCCGTCCTGAACATCCATTTCGAGCCGACCGACAACGCTCGCGCTTCGCTTTCATTCGTGGCCTTCGTGGCCTTCGGCGCGACGGGTGCAGACGCCTCCGCGCTCGTGTGACTGCTGCCGCCGCTCGGCGGCGCGAGTTGTTCGCGGGGTGAGAGCGACTGCGGGCGCGCGTTGCCTGCGAAGCAGAAGAGGAGCGCCGCGAGGCCGGAGAGTTTGATAATCAGGCTTGAGGTTTTCATGCTCGTCGTCACTTGTTATTCGTCGGATTTATCGTCTGCGCGCGCTGCTCTTTGGGCGAGTAGTAGCCCCGACGCGAGACTACTTCGAGCTTGCGCTCTTTGCCTTTCGGGTCGCGCGCGTTGCGGACGCGGACTTCGAGGTTGTGCATCTGTCCGTCGTCCAGCTCGTCTTCGGCGAGGGCGAAGCCGAGGCTGTAGCGGCTCGTCAGGTTGCCGATGATTTTGCTGAGGCCGCTCGCGTAGTCCTGCGGGCGGTTGACGCGGACGGCCTCGCCGCCGGTCTCTTTGGCGATGTGCTGCGCGCTGCCGTAGATGCTCAGGCCGACCATGTTGCCGAGCGGTTTGAGCACGGGCTTGAAGAGCTTGAAGCCGAGCTTCATGTCGGCGACGAGCGCGCTGAAGGTGATGTTGGCGCGCGTCAGCTCGACGACGGCCATGTCGCGCTCGGCGTAGAAGACGGGCGCGATGCCGTCGGAGACCCAGACGATGGCGGCCTGCGAGTTGGGGCGCTCGGCGGTCGTCATCTTGACAATCTCGTAGGTCGCACCGGCAAGGTCAAACTCGTCGTCAATATCTATCTCGACCGTGCCGCTTTTGGAGACGCGCTTGGTTCTGACCTCACCGTTTTTATAGACCGTGCGAGTCACTTTGTCGCCGTTTTTGCCGACGACGGTCGTCTGCGATTCGATGCCGCTCTCGTTCACTTTATTCGCGGGCGAGAGCGTGGCCTGCTCCTTGCGGTCGGCTTCGTCCCGCTTCTTCGCCTCTTCTTCGCTCAGAGACTTCTCCGGCTCTTTCGCCTTCTTCTCGTCCTTCGAGCCGCCGCCGCCGAGCGTGATGGAGATGGAATGGCCTTGCTGCTCGCGGTTGACGGGCTGCATATCTGTCTCGCCCGCCGAAGAGCCCTGGGCGACGAGCGTGGGGACGACCGAGAGAGCCGAGGCGATTTGCGCTCGGTTGTGTGTGAAGCGTGCGAGCCATTCGCGCCGCTCATCGCCGTATGCCTGAAGGGTGAGCACGGCCACTTCATCCTGCGCGGGCAGCTTGGCAATCTCGGCGGCCATCGCTTCGAGTATCTCTGTGCGACGAAGGTATCGCCCTGCGCCGTTGCGCCGCAGGTCGAGCACGAGCACCAAAGCCAGAGGCTTTCTGCCCGCGTCGCCTTCGCGCGAAAAGTAAGTGAGCTGGCGCGGGCGTCCGTCGGCCATCACCTCGAAATTCTCGGCCTTCAAATCCGGCACGGGGCCGCGCGTCCGCTTGTCGCGCACCAGCGCATCGAGAAAGACGACCCTGTGGCGCACCCGCACCGTCTCGGAGTCCGGCTCCTCGGCCTTCCCCGCCTCTCCTTGCGCCCGCGCAGGAATCGCCGCGCCTGCCAAAGCCAGCGCCAGCGCCAACCAGACGAACCTCTTTCTCAACATCACAAATGACCCCCACTAAGAAATGATGAATTAGGAATGATGAATGATGAATGAAAAGCAGAAGGCAGTTTTCAGTTTTCGGTTTTCAGTTTTCAGCAGGAGACATCTCTTCTTTTCTGAAAACTGGAAACTGAAAACTGAAAACTTATTCATCATTTGTCTTAATCGTTTTCCGTTTCGCTCGCGGCCTCGTCGGTCAGGGTTTTGCCCATCGCGTCGGGGTCTCGCATCAGCTCAAGCAGCTTGGCGGGCGCGACCTCGACCTGCACGACCGTCGCGTCGCGCCTTGAGATTTGGACGACGAGGACGCGGAAGAACTTCCCCGCCTCTTTCGTGTAGATGTAGGTCTGCTCGGCGTCCTTCGGCATGCGAACCTGCACGAGCGGCTCCCATTCCGGCTCAATCGCGCCGCGCATCGCCGAGTGAAATTCAAGACCGTTCTTCGGCGCGGTGAAGTCCTGGTCTTCAAAGTAAGCGAACTTGACGCTGCCGTATTCGGCGTAGCGCAGCACCCTTCGCGCAACCACCTGCGTCGCCTTCATCCCTACGCGGGCGGCGAACGGGATGCTCTTATGCTTGACGCGGTAGTGCGACTCGATGAGCTTGACGACATCGCCGAACTCTTTGCCGCCGGCCGCGACCGGCAAGGTCAAAAGCGTCGGGAGCGCGAGCGCGAGGGCGACGAGCGAGAAGGTTCTGAGGATTATCCGGCGCATAGGGCTTTCACACCTCTCACTGTTTCTTCTGCGGCTGCGGCGTCTTGCCCGTGCGCTCAAGCTCAAGCTCGGGGACGCCGAACTCGCCTTCGAGCTTGCTCAACTTGTCGAGGTCGATAGAGCCGACGATGTTGACGACCGTCAACTCCTTCGGTTCCGAAGCGATGATGGCTAAGCCTCCGATGCGCCCGCCCGTCTGGCCGTCCATGATGTAGACCTCGACGTTCGTGCCTTCGCGGCGGCTTTTCACTTCGACGATTCTCGACCAGGCGGGCGCGCGTAGCTGCGCGCGAATCGAAGCCATGTCGGCGTCCGTGTACTGCCCTTCGGCGTCGAACTCGAAGCGGCGCACGTAGATTCCCTTGAGCCCGAGAATCAGCTCTTTAATCTTGTCGCCGTCGGTATCTGTCAGAACCGGCGGGACGATGCGCAGAAGTCTTTCGGGAAGATTGACGTTGACGGTCTGAGCGGCTTTGGCGGCCAGAGGGTCGAGGTCTTCAATCTGGAGCTTCGCGCCGGGGTCGGCGACGCTCGTCGTCTGCGCGCTCGCCGCAATGGATGCGACGCACGTCAGCATCAGCGCGACGAAGGCGAGCCTGATGAATGAAAGGACGAATGATTTCATAACTACTCCGTTCATCTTAATTTCTGCTGCTCGTCGGGAGCAGCCTTCACTTCGTTTGTGCCGCGCGTCTTGCGCTGCACGATGCTGAGCTTCGAGCTGGTCACTCGTAGAGCCAGCATCAACTGTTCCTTAGCGAACTGTTGCTCGCGCGCATCGACGGCGGCGACCGGATTCAAACTCTCAACCGAATCCTTCTGAACTTGCTTTGGGCTCGCGTCCGGCGTCGCTCTTCCTCGCGCTAACTGCCGACTTCCGAGAGCGAGGCTTTCATCAAGCGCCTTCTCTCGACGCCCGCGCCGTTTTCCGGCGTGCGCGCTCGTCAAGCTCGGCGTCGAAGCTCTTCTGACGGGCGCGGCTATGGCGACCGCGCCCGCGTCTCTGCTCCGTTGCGGCGTCGAAGTCTCGCCCGCGACCGAGGCGGAAGCCGCGAGGCGCGTCGCCTGCAAAGCTTCTTGCTGTCGCTCAGGTTTAGTCGCCGCCGATTCAGGACTGTTCAAAGCGGCCTCGCCCGTGTTCAGGTCTACGCTACGAAGACCGGCGAGGGCGACGAGCAGGAGCGCGGCTGCCGCCGCAAGGGCAGGCCAGAAACGGCGCGTGCGTCGGAGAGGGCGCAGAGGGTTTGCCGTCTGAAATTCCTCGGGCAGCTCAAGCGGTCGGGGTTGGTGACGAAGCGTGCCGAGCAGTTCTTCAAGCTGCCTGACATCCTCGTCCGCGTCGCCCGACTTGTCCCAGAGATAGTCGTTCATCCTTGCACCCTCCCTACTCCCAATTTCTCCCGCAGCAGCTTCATGCCGCGATGCAGATTGACGCGCACCGAATCGGGCTGGAGCCCCGTCTGCTCGGCAATCTCAGGCCCTGTCATGCCTTCGACCAGACGCATCACCAGCGTCTCACGATAAGCTTCGGGCAGACCTCTTATCACTTCCAGAACTTCCGAAGCCTCCGCCAACGGCGTCGGCGGGCGCGACAACTGCTCCGACAACTCTTCTGTCTCGCGCGAGCGACGATGAAAGTCCATCGCGCGGTTGCGCGCAATCATGGCGAGCCAGGGGCCGAAGGCCGAAGCCTCGCGCAGAGTCGAGAGCTTGCGGAAGGCGAGAAGGAAAACGTCCTGCACTAAATCTCTCACCTCCCCGTAGGGGACGCGCGCCAGCAGAACGGCGTGAACCATCGCGGCGTAGAGCGCGTAAAGCTCGCCGAAGGCTTCGCGGTCGCCGCCCCGCGCAGCCTCTACGAGCAGGGCTGCGGCCGAGGGCTGAGAGGTCTTCGCCGGTTCTTCGACGGCGGCGGAGCGGTTCTGTCCGACCATGAGCAGTAGATTACTGTTTGTCTCGACCTCAAGCATTCACGAACACGCGCGAGCCTTTCTTTCAACTTACCGAAGCCTTGAAACGTGCGGCGTCTCTTCCCTGCTTCCGACCGCCTCGATTAAAGCTTCTTGCTCCCCTCTCAGCCACTAAAGACGCCGCCGGGGAGAATTTGTTAACGCCGATTTTTCCTTTGATGTTCCGGCAGGACGGGGAAAGCTCGAAGGCCGACGACGGCGACCGTCCACGCGCGACGAAGACGGCGCACCTAGACGTTGACAGAGCTTAGAGCGCGCTCGACGAGAGAGGGCAGAACGCGTCGCGCGTCGAAATACTCGACGGCCAGCTCGCGCGCCGACGCGCAGTGAAATTCGTAACGGCGGTCAATCTCTTCGATTCCGTTTAGTGCTTCTTCCATCGAATTGAAGGCGACGAGCCCTGCGCCCGTTTTCAGCCACGCGGAGAAGCCTGTCTCCTCTGTCAGCACGGGTCGGGCGCTGGCGAGATAGGCGGCGCTGCGCTCGCTGAACCAGCCGCTTCGGCTCAGGACGTAGCCCTGCTTGGCGACGCTCCACTCGGCCTTCGATTCGCGTATGTACTGCTGATAAGTCCAGGGGTCGCGCGTCACTTCGAGAGGGTCGCGCAACAGCCAGCCCTTCGCTTCGAGCGCGCCGCGCGGAGCAGTGGCGCTGCCGAGCGCCAGCTCGAAGATGCGCCCGGCGCGTTCGGGTAAATCCACATAAGCCGCGAAAGAGTCTGACTTCATCCCGAAGCGGCGTCCGCCGTATTCGCGCGCGCGGTAGCTGTCCCACTGCATGACGGTCGTCCAAAAGCCCTGCGGGTTCGGGCGTGCAGGCGTCCACGCGTCGAGGACGACGGGCTGTCGCGTCGGCTGCCAGAGAAAGCCGTCGGCAGGCACGAGGCAGGAGGGCTCTCGGATGTTCTCTGCAAAGGTGAAGAAGGAGTTGTGAGCGGAGGCAAGGCGGCGTGCGCTCTCATCCGTGAGATGGCGTATCTGCGTGAAGGCGGGGTCGGTATCGACGAAGGCGCGCGCCGGAACTTCGGCGAGCCAGTGACGAAGCGGGTTGACGCCGGAGAGATTGAGAAGCAAATCTGCCGAAGCGCAGAGGTCTCGAATGCGCGGGGCTGCTGCGCCGAGCCATTGCGAATGATGCGCGTCGTAGTAAGTCCAGCGCTCCCTCAGGTCGAGCCGCGCGAAAGCGTCGGCGATAAATCGGAGACCGTAAGCGGGGTCTGTGCCAAGCTGGTCGGTTGAAGGGTCGTAGCAGGCCGGGTAGTCTTCGCTGTCTTCGACGAAGTAGACATCGTGGCCGAGACGCGCGAGCCCTAAGACGTATTGCAGGTGATGCCATGCGAGCCCGCCGAGCGGCCCGCGCACGATGTAGCCGAGCACGAGGATGCGCAGGCGGCTAGACATCGAACTCCGGGAATAGCTCGAAGATGAAACGCTCTTTCTCCCTGACCCAGCGCTTCAGCTCCGGCGTGTAGTAGCGCTCCCACTTCTGCTGCTCGCCCTGCCGCCCGCGCCCTCTGGGAAGAATCCTGCCGAGGTCGAGGATAAAGCGGATGTCCTCGTCGTCGTAATTCATCTGCGAGAGAAAATCATATAAACCCTGATTGAGCGCGTCGGTGCGGATGAAGTGAAGACGGAACATATCTTCGCGGCAGCGCCCTGAAGAGACGTATTCCGCATCGCGCTTCATCCGCGCGAAGGCTTCGGGGGCGCGTCTGAAATAGTATTTGAAGAACTGCTCGGTGTGCAGCCCCCGGCTCGTCTCCCTGTCGCCGTTCGAGTAGACGGGGAAGGCTTCGTTGACGAGGCGGACGTACTCGTCGAAGCTGATTTCGGGAAAGCGCGGGTAGGCTTCCTCGAACGAGGGAACGGCGCGGAAGTACCTTTGAAACTCGCGCCGCCGCCACCAGCCGAACTCGTACTGCGAAACGTAAAGGTCGTATGGATTTCTGACCGACGCGAGCACCGTCTTCTCCCTATGCGCCGCAGGGATGCTTGAGCAGAAGCCGTGCTTGTTGCTGTCGTGAATGAGGAGGCCGTATTTGGCGTTTGAATGTCGAACCTCTCCGGCGAGGCTGTTGTGCAGGTGTGTGAGGCGCGTCCAACGCAGGCCGTAGAGACGAAAGAGCGCGGTGGTGACGAACGTGCCGCCGGTCTTGGGCTCGTGAACGTAGACGAACTGGTCTGTGAAAATCATGCTGGCAGAAATTATTTAAGGAAGAAACTCACCGCCGCGGGCGCAGAGTTTTCGCGGAGATAGCGCAGAGAGTTGAATGCTTTTCTCTGCGGTCTCTGTTTCTTCGGCGCGCTCTGCGTTAAATGTCTTCCTTCCCTTGCATTCAATCAAGCCCTGTCGGTCAGGCCGACGAGCGCCGACTCGTCGCGCTCAAAAGCGCCGGTTTCATCTTCCAACGGCGAAGGGCTGACGAAGCCGCGCTCGACGAGGTAGGCGAGAATCCGTTCGGCGTTCTCTTCCGCCGTCTGGCGGGTGGTGTCGATGCGGATTTCGGGGTTGAGCGGCGGCTCGTAGGGGTCGTCGATGCCCGTGAAGTTCTTTATCTTGCCTTCGCGCGCGAGGGCGTACATGCCCTTCGTGTCGCGCTGCTCGCAAACGTCCAGAGGCGTATCGACGAAGACCTCTATGAAGCGGTCTTGACCGATTAGAGCGCGGCATTCGTTGCGCGTCGCGCGGTAGGGACTGACCGCCGCGCAGATACAGACGCCGCCGTGACGAACAATCTCGGAGGCGACGTAGCCGATGCGCCGGATGTTGATGTCGCGGTCTTCCTTGCTGAAGCCCAAGCCCTTCGAGAGATGCGTGCGCACCACGTCGCCGTCGAGCGAGGTGGCCTGTCGCCCGTGTTCGAGCAGCATGACGGTGAGGATGTCGGCGGTCGTGGATTTGCCCGCGCCCGAAAGTCCTGTGAACCAGAGACAGAAGCCCTGCTTGTAGCGCGGCGGGTGCGCCTGCGCCAGAATCGAAGCCACTTCGGGACGCGTGAACCACTTCGGCAGAGCACGCCCGCGATGCAAGTAGTTCTCACGAACCTCCGTGCCTGAAATCGACGCCGTGCGCTTGCCTTCGGGGATGCGCGTGCTCTCCTCGTAGCGGTCTTCTTCGGGCAGATAGACCAGTTCCGAGAAGGGCATCGGGCGGACGCCGGTTTCGTCTGCATGTGCGGCGACTAATTCCTGTGCATCGTAGGGGCCGTAGAAGGGGCGGTCTTGCGAGTCGCGTCCGGGGCTCGCGTGGTCGCGCCCGACGATGAGGTGGTTCGCGCCGAAGTTGCGCCGGATGATGGCGTGCCAGAGCGCCTCGCGCGGGCCGGCCATGCGCATCGCCAGCGGCAGGAGCGCCAGGAGCATGCGGTTCGGGTCGTAGTAGCGCTCGGCCAGAACCCTGTAGGAGCGCACGCGCGTGTAGTGGTCTATGTCGCCCGGCTTCGTCATCCCGACGACCGGGTGGAGCAGCAGCGCGCCGTCAATCTCTTTGGCCGCGCGCGCGGTCAACTCTTCGTGCGCGCGGTGCAGGGGGTTGCGCGTCTGGAAGGCGACGACGTTCTGATGGCCGAGCGCGGCCAGCCGCTCGCGCACCTCGGCGGGCGTCAGGCGCAAGCTACGGAAGTCGTAGTGGCGCGGGAGCGCCAGCACCTTCAGCTCGCCGGAGATGTAAAGCTCGCCCCAGGAGTTCGTCTCGGCCACGAGCGGGTGGCGCAGGTCGGTCGAGCCGTAGGCGTGGCGCGCCTCG
>DASWNP010000016.1:0-25512 GCA_036399175.1 Pyrinomonadaceae bacterium
TCGCCATGCTCGGCGTGCTCAAGGCGGGCGCGGCCTACGTGCCCTTAGACCCGACTTATCCTGCGCAACGCCTCGCCTTCATGCTCGCAGACACGCAGGCGCGAGTCGTCGTCAGTCAGAGCAAGTGGACGGAGAAGCTGCATAAGCTGTCCGCTCACGACGCGACCGTTGTTCATCTGGACACGGAAGCGACTCTCATCGCACGCGAGAGCGCGGAGAATCTACGCGTCGAAGTCTCGGCAGAGAATCTGGCAAACGTCATCTACACGTCGGGCTCGACCGGCACGCCGAAGGGCGTCTGCGTCCTGCATCGAGGCGTCGTCCGCCTTGTTAAAGAGAACGAATCAGTCGATTTGTTCGGTGACGAAGAGGTGCTGATGCAGGCGGCACCGCTGGCCTTCGATGCCTCGACGTTAGAAATCTGGGGAAGTCTCCTGAACGGCGGGCGGCTCGTCGTCATGGCGTCGGAGCTTGCCTCGCTCGAAGAGATAGGACGTACTATCAGAGAGCGGCGAGTGACGACGCTGTGGCTCACAGCCGGACTCTTTCATCTGATGATGGAGGAGCGAGCCGAAGATTTGCGAGGGCTGCGGCAGATGTTTGCAGGAGGCGACGTGCTGTCGGTTGCGCACGTGCGCAGATTCCTCTCGATGTTTCCCTCGACGAGCCTAGTCAACGGTTACGGCCCGACGGAAAACACTATCTTCACCGCCATCGAAAGGATGCGGGGCGAGGCGAAGCTGGAGAGCACGGTTCCGATCGGTCGGCCGGTCTCAAACACAACAGTTTATATTCTGGACGAGCATCTGCGACCCGTGCCGCGCGGTGTGGTGGGAGAACTCTACACGGGCGGAGACGGGCTGGCGCGGGGCTACTTCAACCGCCCCGAGATGACAGCCGAGCGATTCATACCGAACCCATTCGGGGAAGCGGGAGGGGAACGACTGTATCGAACGGGCGACCTGGCGCGTTACCTCGAAGATGGGCGGATAGAGTTCGTGGGGCGGTGCGACGAGCAGGTGAAGGTGAGGGGATTTCGCATCGAGCTTGGAGAGATAGAGGCGGCGCTCAAGCGTCATGCGTCGGTTTCGGAGTCGGTCGTGGTGGCGCGCGAGGACGCGCCGGGCGAGCGTCGTCTGGTCGCTTACGTGGTCGAGCGAACGGAGGCGCAGGCCGAAGGGGAAGAGTCAATCGAAGCACGGCTCGAAGAGGAACAGGTCGCCGAGTGGCAGATGGTGCACGACGAGGAGGTCTTCAATCAGAGCGCGCCGCTCGCCGACCCGACCTTCAACATCATCGGATGGAACAGCAGCTATACGGGCGAGGCCATCCCCGCCGAAGAGATGCGCGAGTGGGTGGAGGAATCGGTCGCGCTGATTCGCGCTGGCAGCCCGCGTCGCATTCTCGAAATCGGTTGCGGCACGGGGCTTCTACTCTTTCGTCTCGCGCCCTCGTCCGAGACTTACGTCGGCACGGATTTCTCGCCTGCCGTGCTCGCTTACATCCGGAAAAATTGGCGGGCGCACGCAGAGACGCAGACGAAGTTGATGCTGCTTGAGCGTCGCGCCGACGACTTCAGAGAGCTTGAAGAGCGCGGCTTCGATGCGGTCGTGCTCAACTCGGTCGTGCAGTATTTTCCGAGCGTCGATTATCTTCTGCGCGTGCTCGAAGGAGCTTTGGAGCGCGTCGCGGACGGCGGCTTCGTCTTCGTCGGCGACGTGCGCAGCCTGCCTCTCTTAGAAGCCTTTCACGCGTCGATCGAGCTTGAGAAGGCCGACGCGTCGCTCGGGCTCACGCAGTTGCACCGGCTCATCCGTCGCGGCGTCCGTCACGAAGAAGAACTGTGTCTCGACCCGGCCTTTTTCGTCGCGCTCAAAGAGCACGTGCCGCGCATCAGCCACGTCGAGATTCTGCCGAAGCGTGCGAGCGACGAGAACGAGATGACGCGCTTTCGTTATCAGGTCGTGCTGCACGTCGGCGCGAAGCACGCGCGCGTCGGCGCAGAGCAGTGGCTCGACTGGCGAAAATCGCGCTCGGGCATCCGGGAGATTCGGCGCATGCTCGTCGAGGGTGCGCCGGAGACGCTCGGGCTCGCCTCCATCGCCAACGCGCGCGTCTGCCAGGCGACGCAGATTATGGAAAGGCTCGAAGGCATGCTCGACGCGCGGCGAGCGGAGCGAAGAGGAGAGGGTGAAGAGAACGGAGAAGGCTCGCCGAAGGCGGGCGCGCCTGGAGAAGCAGCACCGACCGTCTCGGAGCTGCGCGAGGTTTTGCGAAAGGATTCGTGCGAAGGGCTCGACCCGCAGGAGCTTCGGGCGCTCGGCGCTGAGCTTTCCTACGACGTTCACGTCAACTGGGCGCGTCACGACGCGGAAGGGCGCTTCGACGTGCTCTTCCGACGCCGTCGTGAAAAGTCGCTTGAAGAGGAGCGCGTAGAGAAGCTCGCGCCGGTTTTTCCGGCAGACGAGAGGCGGCAACATCGAAATCTGGGCGCGTATGCCAACAAGCCTTTGCAGGGCAGGTTCGCGCGCCAGCTCGTTCCGCAGTTGCGCGACTTTCTGGGCGGGCAGTTGCCCGACTACATGATTCCTTCGGCCTTCGTCCTGCTCGACGAGCTGCCTCTGACGCCGAGCGGCAAAATCGACCGCCGCCGCCTGCCTGCGCCCGACGAGGCGCGACCGGAGCTTCGCGGCGCATTCGTCGCGCCTCGCAATGAGACGGAGAAGGCGCTCGCGGAGCTTTGGGCGAGCGTGCTCGGCGCGGCGCGCGTCGGCGCTGAAGACAACTTCTTCGAGCTTGGCGGCCACTCGCTTCTGGCGACGCAGGTCGTCTCGCGTATCAGGGAGCGGTTTCAGGTCGAGCTGGCCTTGCGTGAGTTGTTCGAGCAGCCGACCGTCGCCGCGCTCGCCGCGCGTCTTGACGAAGTGCGCCTGAGCGGCGCGCAGGTGCAGACGCCCGCAATCGTGCCCGTCGCGCGTGAGGCGCGTCGCGTCAAGCGTTCCTCGCTCTCAAGCGTGAAGAAAGGTTAGAGGCCGACACGCATCACACTTCGCCGTCGAACGTCGCATGACAGAAACTCAGACGAATCTCTCTCTCAAGACCGACCCCGAGCCTGCCGCCGACTCGCCGGCCATCGCAGGCGAAGCCGCCGCAACCACCGAAGATGTCTTCGTCTTCCCCGTCTCATTCGCGCAGCAGCGCCTCTGGTTTCTTCAACAGATGGAGCCCGAGGGCGCGACCTACAACGTGCCCGTCGCCACGCGCCTCAAGGGACGCCTCGACACGTCGGTTCTCGAACAGACGCTCAGGGAGATAATCCGCCGACACGAATCTCTGCGCACGACCTTCGACATCGTCGAAGGCGAGCCCGTGCAGCTCATCTCCGAGCACTTCGGGCTCGCGCTGCCAATCGAAGATTTGAGTCAGCTTCCCGCCGCAGAGAGAGAAGAAGCGGCGCGCCGGCTGTCGAACGAAGAGGTGCGAAAGCCCTTCGACCTCTCGAAAGGGCCGCTTCTTCGCGCGCGCCTCCTGCGTCTCGACGAGGACGACCACGTTCTTCTCGTGACGCTCCATCACATCATCTCTGACGGGTGGTCGATGGGCGTGCTCGTCGGCGAAGTGGCGACGCTCTACAGGGCTTACGCCGAGGGCGAGGAGTCGCCGCTCGCGGAGCTTCCGCTTCAGTACGCCGACTACGCGCAGTGGCAGCGCGAGTGGCTGCAAGGCGACGCGCTCGAAGCGCAGCTCGATTACTGGCGGCGACAACTCAAAGGCGCGCCGCCCGTGCTTGAGCTGCCGACCGACAGGCCGCGCCCGCCCGTCCAGAGTTTTCGCGGCGCGCAGGAAACGTTCGCGCTCTCCGAGAGCCTGAGCGACGAGCTGCGTAAGCTCTGCGCACGCGAAGGCGCGACGCTCTACATGCTCCTGCTCGCCGCCTTCCAGACGCTCCTTCATCGCTACACGAATCAGACCGACATCGTCGTCGGCACGCCCATCGCCGGGCGTAACCGCAGCGAGCTTGAGGGGCTCATCGGATTTTTCATCAACACGCTGGTCTTGAGAGCGGACGTATCGGGCAACCCGACTTTTCGCGAATTGCTCGGGCGCGTGCGCGAAGTGGCGCTCGGGGCATACGCGCATCAGGACGTGCCGTTTGAAAAACTGGTCGAAGAGTTTCAGACCGAGAGAGACCTCAGTCACATGCCGCTCGTGCAGGTGTTGTTCGCCTTGCAGAACACGCCGGAGAAAGAGGCTGTGGAGTTGCCCGGTCTGACGCTCGCGGGCGTCGAGGCCGACAACGGGACGGCACGCTTCGACCTCTCCTTCAACGTCTGGGAGAGCGGGCGCACCATCGAAGGCTTCATGCGCTACAAGACGGAATTGTTCGACGCTTCGACCGTGCGGCGCATGCTCTCGCACTTCCGAAACCTGCTCGTCGGCGTCGCCCTCCGTCCCGACCGCCGCATCTCGGAGCTTCCGCTTCTCGACGATGAAGAACGCGCACAGCTTCAGAACTGGAACGCGACGCGCGCCGATTATCCTTCAGAACAAACGCTGCACGCCCTCTTTGAAGCGCAGGCGGAACGGACTCCCGATAGCATCGCTCTCATCTTCGAGCGGGAAAGCATCAGCTACCGAGAGCTGAACCGGCGCGCCAACCGTCTCGCCAATCATCTGCGGTGTCGGGTCGGACGCCGCGACACTCTCGTCGCCGTCTGCGCCGAGCGCTCCGTCGAGCTGGTCGTCGGCCTGCTCGCGGTGCTCAAGGCAGGCGGCGCTTATGTGCCCATCGACCCGGCCTACCCGCACGAGCGCATCGCCTTCATGCTCGAAGACGCGCGCCCGCGCCTGCTGCTCACACAGGAGCGACTGCTCGCGTCGCTTCCGCGCGGCGAGGCCGAAGTCTTCCGTCTCGACGCCGACCGGGAGAAGGTTGCGAGCGAAGACGAAGGGAATCCGCAGGTGAGAGTCGCGCCTGAAAATCTCGCTTACATGATTTACACGTCGGGCTCGACCGGAAAGCCCAAAGGCGCTTTGAACACACACGCCGCCATCTGCAACCGGCTTCTCTGGATGCAGGACGCCTACCGGCTCGACTCTTCAGACCGCGTCCTGCAAAAGACGCCCTACAGCTTCGACGTGTCGGTCTGGGAATTCTTCTGGCCTCTGTTGACGGGCGCACGCCTGGTCGTCGCACGTCCCGGCGGCCATCAGGACAGCGCCTACCTGGTCGAACTCGTCGAGCGCGAACAAATCACGACGCTGCACTTCGTCCCCTCGATGCTTCAACTCTTCCTCGCCGAAAGAGACCTCCGGCGGCGCTGCGCATCTTTGCGCCGCGTCCTCTGTAGCGGCGAGGCGCTGCCCTTCGAGCTTCAACAAAAATTCTTCGCGCATCTGGACACGGAGCTACACAACCTTTACGGCCCGACCGAGGCAGCCGTCGATGTCACCTTCTGGCAATGCGAGCGCGACTCGACGCGCCCGCTCGTGCCAATCGGACGACCGATTGCAAACGTCGAAATTCAACTGCTCGACCCGTATCTGAACCAGCTTCCCATCGGCATTGCCGGAGAGCTTTACATCGGCGGCGCGGGGCTCGCGCGCGGCTATCTCAATCGACCAGAGCTGACCGCCGAGCGTTTCATTCCAAACCCTTTCGGCGAAGCAATCGGCGAACGACTCTACCGGACGGGAGACCTCGCGCGTCGTCTTGCTGATGGAGAGATAGAGTTTCTCGGTCGCGTCGATTATCAGGTGAAGATTCGCGGCTTCCGCATTGAGTTGGGGGAGATAGAGGCGGCGCTCGTCGCGCATGAGGGCGTCGGCGAGTGTCAGGTTTTGGCGCGCGAGGATGCGCCGGGCGATAAGCGTCTCGTAGCTTACATCGTCGCGCGCGAAACGAGCGCGACGAGCGCGGGCGAGCTGCGCGAGTTTCTACAGGCGCGTCTGCCGGAATACATGATACCGTCGGCCTTCGTCTCGCTCGACGCATTTCCTTTGACGCCCAACGGCAAGGTTGACCGTCGCGCTCTGCCCGCACCCGGCGCGGCTCGCCCTGAGCTGCGGCAGACATACGTCGCGCCGCGCAACGGGCTGGAGACGATGCTCGTCGAGATGTGGCGAGAGACGCTCGGCATCGAGCGCATCGGCGTCGAGGACAACTTCTTCGAGCTTGGCGGCGATTCCATCAAGGGCGCAATTTTCATCAACCGTTTGCAGGAGACGCTCGGCCAGATAATTCACGTCGTCGTCATCTTCACCTCGCCGACCGTCGCACAGCTCGCCGCCTACCTGCGCGAGCACTACCGCGAAGCCGTCTCGAAAATCGAGGGCGCTGAGCCCGCGTCCGGCTCTGTCGAAGCTTCCACGAGCGAAGCGCAAGCGCCCGCGAAGCCGCTCGATGAAGAGATGCTGGACGCAGCGCGTCGGCTCATCAAGCCTCTTCAGCCGCGCGCTAAGGTTAAGGCTTCCGTCTCGAAGAATCCGCCGGCCGTCTTCGTGCTGTCGCCGCCGCGTTCGGGTTCGACGCTGTTGAGAGTGATGCTGGCAGGGCATCCGGCGCTGTTTGCGCCGCCGGAGCTTGAGCTGCTGTCGTTCAATACGCTCGCAGAACGTCGTGCAGCCTTCTCCGGCGCGCAGGCGTTCTGGCTCGAAGGTGCGCTGCGCGCTTTGCTGGAGGCGCACGGCGTCGGTACGGACGAGGCCGGAAATATCATGCGCGAGTATGAGGAACGTGGGCTGACGACGCAGGAATTTTACAGGGAGTTGCAGTCGGCCATCGGCTCGCGTCGGCTGGTCGATAAGACGCCCTCCTACGCGATGGACGGACGCATCCTAGAACGCGCCGAAGAGGATTTCGACGGCGCGCTCTACGTGCATCTGCTCAGGCATCCTTCGGCCATGATTCATTCCTTCGAGGAAGCGCGGATGGATCAGGTCTTCTTCCGCTATGAGCACAGCTTCAGCACGCGCGAGGTGGCAGAGATTATCTGGACGATAAGTCACCGGAACATTCTCGCGTTTCTCAAAGGCGTGCCGCGCGAGCGACAGCACCGCGTCGTCTTCGAGGAGCTGGTCGGTCGTCCACGCGAGACGCTTGAGAGTCTCTGTCGTTTTCTCGGCGTGGAGCTTCACCCGGAGATGCTGGAGCCCTACAGGGAGAAGGCGCGGCGCATGACCGACGGGCTTCACAAAGAGTCGAGGATGCTCGGCGACGTGAAGTTTCATAGTCACGCTTCGATTGATGCGGGCGTCGCTCGGTGTTGGGAGCAGAAGCGCGACGCCTTTGCGCTCGGCGAGCCGACGGTGCGCCTCGCGGGGCTTCTGGGCTACGAAGTTCCGAAGGCGTTTGAAGGCGGCGCTGGCGAGCATCCCTCGTCTGAACAGTTTGAATGGAAGCTCGCGGTCAGCTCTTCGATGCCGGAGCGTTCGCTCGCGATTCCGCGCGTCGCGCGCGAGACCGTTGAGCCTCTGCCGCTCTCGTTTGCGCAGCAGCGCCTCTTTTTCCTCGACCGCATCGTGCCGCGCAAATCGGCCTACAACATCCCGCTCGCCGTCCGCGTGCGCGGCGCGCTCGACGTGGAAGCTTTGCAGCGCAGCCTGCATGAGCTTGTCCGGCGTCACGAATCACTGCGCACGTCGTTCCCGCTCGTCGGCGGCGAGCCCGCGCAGCGCATCGAGCCGCGCGCTTTCGTCGCGCTGCTGGCGATGGATTTGAGCCAGTACGCGGAGGCCGAGCGCGAAGAGCGCCTGCGGCGCATCGCCACCGAAGAAGCGCGACTGCATTTCGACCTCAAGCGCGGCCCACTGTTTCGCTCCAACCTGCTCAAGCTCGCCGAAGACGACCACGCCCTCATCTTCAACATGCACCACATCATTTCCGACGGCTGGTCAATCGGCATCCTTATCCGCGAGCTGGCGACCCTTTACGACGCCTTCGCTGCGGGCAAGCCCTCGCCGCTCGAAGAGCTGCCCGTGCAATATGCCGACTTCGCCGTCTGGCAGCGCGGCTGGCTGACGGGCGAGGGTCTCGCGTTGCAGCTCGACTACTGGAGAGAGAAGCTTTCGGGCGCGTCGGTGCTGCAACTGCCGACCGACAGGCCGCGCCCGCCCGCGCAAACCTTCCCCGGCGCAAACTCCCGGCGCGTGCTCCCGCCCCAGCTCTCCGCCGCGCTGCAAGACCTGTGTCGGCGCGAAGGCGCGACGCTCTACATGCTCCTGCTCGCCGCCTTCCAGACGCTCCTTCATCGCTACACGAATCAGACCGACATCGTCGTCGGCACGCCCATCGCCGGACGCAACCACGCCGAGATAGAAAACCTCATCGGATTTTTCGTCAACACGCTGGTCTTGAGAACGGACGTATCGGGCAACCCGACTTTTCGCGAGTTGCTCGGGCGCGTGCGCGAAGTGGCGCTCGGGGCATACGCGCATCAGGACGTGCCGTTTGAAAAACTGGTCGAAGAGCTGAACGTCGAGCGCGACCCGAGCCGCACGCCTCTCTTTCAGGTGCTCTTCGCCATGCAGAACGCCCCGCGACCGGAGCTGAAGCTCGACGCCGGTCTCAGCTTCGACGCGGTGGAGATTGAAGGCGGCGCGGCCAAGTTCGACCTCTCGCTCACGTTTCAGGAGACGGCCGCGGGTCTTGTCGCCAACGTCGAATACAACACAGACCTCTTCGACGCTTCGACCGCCGAGCGCATGTTGCGTCATCTCGAAATCCTGCTCGAAGCCGTCGTCGCCAACCCGGACGAGCGTATCTCCGCCGTCACGATTCTGACCGGAGAAGAGCGAGCGCGCACGCAGGCGACGCCCTATCAAGAAAGCCTGCAAGACGGGTCGGCGACGATTCAGGAGTTGTTCGAGCGACAGGTCGAGAAGACGCCCGACGCCGTCGCTTTAATCTCCGGCGACGAGCGCATCAGCTACGGCGAGCTGAACGCTCGCGCCAATCGTCTCGCGCGTTACCTGCGAAGCTCAGGCGTCGGCGCGGAGACTTTGGTCGGGATACTTTCGGGGCGCTCGACCGAGATGGTCGTCGCGCTGCTCGCGGTGCTCAAAGCCGGCGGCGCTTATGTGCCCTTAGACCCACAGTATCCGCAGGAGCGCATCGCCTTTATGCTCGAAGATGCGTCGGTCTCCGTGCTCATCACGGAGCGGGCTCTCGTCGAACGCCTGCCCGCGCACGCGGCGCGCGTCGTGTTGCTCGACGAGCCGGAAGTTTTCTCTTCTGAGAGCGCGGAGAATCTGAACGCGAAGGTGGCGGGCGAAAATCTCGCTTACGTCATTTACACGTCGGGCTCGACGGGCAGACCGAAAGGCGTCGCCATCGTACATCGAAGCGCGGTCGAGCTGCTGCGCTGGGCGAGCACGCAGTTCAACGAGGCGGAACTCTCGGGCGTGCTCGCCTCGACCTCCATCTGCTTCGACCTCTCCATCTTCGAGCTGTTCGCGCCGCTCTCGACGGGCGGCAAAATCGTGCTCGCAGAAAACGCGCTCGCTCTCGCGGAGCTTCGCGCCGCAGACGAAGTGACGCTTATCAACACCGTGCCGTCGGCGATGGCCGAGCTTGTCCGAGTGGGCGGCCTGCCCGCTTCAGTCCGCACGGTCAATCTCGCGGGCGAGCCTCTCAAGCAGGCTCTCGTCAGGCAGGTCTACAGGCACGAACACGTCGAGCGCGTCGTCAACCTCTACGGCCCTTCGGAAGATACGACCTACTCGACCGTCGCCGTGCAGCCGCGCGGCGCGAAGCACGAGCCGACCATCGGACGCCCCATCACCAACACCGAAGTCTTCGTGCTCGACGAGCATTTGCAGCTCGTGCCGGTCGGCGTCGCCGGAGAGCTTTACATCGGCGGCTCTGGGCTCGCGCGCGGCTATCTCAATCGACCAGAGCTGACCGCTGAGCGTTTCATTCCAAACCCTTTCGGCGAAGCAATCGGCGAACGACTCTACCGGACGGGAGACCTCGCACGTCGTCTTGCTGATGGAGAGATAGAGTTTCTCGGTCGCGTCGATTATCAGGTGAAGATTCGCGGCTTCCGCATCGAGCTTGGAGAGATTGAAGCTGCCATCGGTCGTAATGCGGGCGTCGGCGAAGCGGTCGTTCTGGCGCGCGAGGATGCGCCGGGCGATAGGCGTCTGGTGGCTTACGCGGTCGCGCGCGAGGGCGCGAGTCTTTCGGTCGAAGAGCTACGCGGCTACCTGAAGACGAAGCTGCCGGAATACATGATACCGTCGGCCTTCGTCGTGCTCGACGCCTTTCCTTTGACGCCCAACGGCAAGATTGACCGCAAGGCTTTGCCCGCGCCCGCAACCGAGCGCGACGAAGCATCTTCTACCTTCGTCGCCCCGCGCAACGAACAGGAGGCGCAGCTTGCGCGTCTCTGGGAAGAGGTCTTGCAGGTTCGTCTCGTCGGCGTGCGCGACAACTTCTTCGACCTCGGCGGACATTCGCTCTTGGCAGTCAAGCTCTTCTCTCGCATCGAAGAAGAGACCGGCTCGACGCTTCCGCTCTCGACTCTCTTCGAGAGCGCGACCGTCGAGTCGCAGGTGAAGATGCTTCGCAGCCGCGTCGCGGCGCGAACGGAAACGTCGCTCGTGCCGATTCAGCCGCGAGGCTCAAGGCCGCCGCTCTTCTGCGCGCACTCGTGGGGCGGAAACGTGCTGGCCTACAAGGAGCTTTCGCGGCGTCTCGGCGAAGACCAGCCCGTCTACGGCTTCCAGGCTCGCGGCGTCGAGCGAAAGGAGAACCCGCACCGCTCGATTCAGGAGATGGCCGCCGCTTATCTCTCGGAGCTTCGAGGCGTGCAGCCCAAAGGCCCTTATCAAATCTGCGGGTGGAGTTCCGGCGGTCTCATCGCCTTCGAGATGGCGCAACAGCTCGAAGAGCAGGGCGAGCACGTCGGCCTTCTCGCCCTCGTCGATTCCTACGACCCGACGCCCAACTTCATTCGCGCAGGGCGAGGCGAGACGCTCGCGCGCCGCGCCTCAGCCTTCGTTACGCTCGCGCAGATTACGACCTACACAGGCCAGACCGTCTTCGCCAACGTGCGCTACGACGAAGAGGTCGGCGTCTACTACAAAGCGCCCGCCTCCCTCGGCCTCGGCCAGAGCCGGCAGTACCTGCGCGAGTACGTCGATTACTACCTGCACTTCGACCGTGCCATCAAAAGCTACCTGCCGCGCCCCTTCGGCGGGCGCGTCCTGCACTTCTGGACGCCCGGAACAATCGCCAAAGCGAAACCGGCTGCTCTCGAAGCGTGGCGCGAGCTTGCGCGCGGAGGCTTCGAGATAGAAGAAGTCCCCGGCGAGCATTTCACCATCCTCAAAGAGCCGAACGTCGGCGTACTGGCCGAAAAGCTTGCCGAGCGCCTGTCGCAGACGTAGACGCCTTTTTAGAATCACCTTCAAACATCAGCCAAACGAAAGCCCGGCCGGGCGACGCTTGAAAGCGCTTGCGCCCGACCGGGCTCTGAACTGCATGGGAAGACCGGCCTCGCCGGTCGGAAAGTTTAAGCTCTCGTTTATCGAGGGGGCTCGGCGATTCCCTGAGCCACCGAGTCGCTGTAGCGGCCTTCGCGTTGAGCCATCTCGCGCAGCTCGTCCTCGAAAATAATCACCGCTTTGGTCTGTTGACCCGTAACTCTCTGAAATTCGGCGGCCTGTTCTTCGGTCAGCTCGAAGCGATAGCCTTCACGCGTCTCAACGTTTTCTTCAGCCATGATATGTTGCTCCTTCTTCTGCAAAGGTTAAGGTTGGTAAACATCGGGCGAGGGTTGTAAAAATAGCGGCGAGCACGAAAGCGACACCTCCGCACGAGAGCACAATTCCTCTTCTGAGAGTGACAGTCTCAAACAGCTTGTCCCTTGTGTTCTACGTGAGAAAAATGGTGCCCGAGCATTTCGTGTGGCGCATACTAAGTCTTTCGTCAAATCCTAGTCAAGCAAAAAAGCAAGGAGGAAGGATGAAGGCGGAATGACGAAAGAATCATTATCCAACTTGAGCGCTCAGGCTTTCATCCCTCCGCCCTCCATCTCGCTTTTCATCCTTACGAATTGCTCTCCGTCCAGGTGACGGATTGAGGGATGAAGCAGAGCGAGCGCGGCGACGCCGGCCGTCAGGATGCCAGCGAGGATGAAGATGTTTGAAGCGCCGATTTGGTCGGTCGCCCAGCCGACCAGCCCGCTCCCGACCGGAATCAGCGCGAACGAGCCGAGCGTGGCGATGCTCGACACGCGACCCAGAAGCTCGCCCGGTATCAACTCCTGCAAGGTGGTGACGAAAATCAGGTAGGGGACGGCGAAGACCGCGCCGACCAAAAACGCCGCCGCCGCGATGGCGTAGATATTCACCGGCAGACCGAAGACGAGGATGAGCGCGCCGCCCGCAATCCAGAGCCCGTAGGCCAGCACGCCGCGCTCGCGCAGGCCGCGCACGCGCTCTAATACGCTTGTGCCCGCAATCGTTCCGGCAATCGAGCCGGCGGCGATAATCGAGAGCAGCAATCCGAAAGAGAAGATGCCGCCCGCGAGCTGTTTTTTGACGAGTACGGGGAGCGCGATGGCGAAGGGCGCAGACATCGTGATGCTCGCCAGAGACGAAATCAGCATCGTGATAGTCAGCCAGGAAGAACGGCGCACGACCCTGATGCCTTCGCGCAGGTCTTCCGTCGCGCTCTTGCGCTCGGCGGTCGGTTTCGCTTTGGCCGCCGCGAGCCGGACGAGCGGCAGGATGCAAAGCGCGGAGACGAAGAATGTGGCGGCGTTCAATCCGAAGGCTAGAGGGATGCCGCCAGCGCCGACGATGAGGCCGCCCAGAGCCGGGCCGCCGATTTCCGCCACCTGCATGCTCAGGCTCGTCAGGCCGTTGGCGCTCGGCAGATGTTCCGGCGGCGTTATCTGCGGGATAATGGCCGTGTAGGCGGGACGAAAGAAGGCCGCGACCGCGCCGAACGTGAGGCTCGCCGCGTAGAGATGCCAGACTTCCAGTAGCCCTGTGAAGGCCAGCGCCGTCACGGAGCAGACCAGCGCGCCGCGCAAAACGTCCGACAGGAGCATCACCTTGGGGCGCGAGTAGCGGTCAACCGTGACGCCGCCGACGAGCAGAAACAGAAGCATCGGCGCTGAAGAGAAGATGAAGACCGTGCCCATCGCCGTCGCCGAGCCGGTCTTATCCAGAATCCACCACGCGAGCGCGATGCGATAGATGCTGTCGCCCAGAGACGACAGCATTTGTCCCGACCACAGCAGCGCGAACGGGCGATGCTTCAGAGATTGGAAGAGTGACATGGAATCAAAGGATGAAGTAGGAAGGCGGAAGGCGGAAAGTCTCTGAAAAGGCTTGAGCGGTTTTCTTCTTCATCCTTCCGCCTTCCGCCTTCATCCTTGCTTTTCATCCTTCCGCCTTCCTGCTTCCTAATTGCTTTTTGGCGAGAGCGTAGAGAATCGTCTTGACCTGAAAAAGCTGTAGGTCGGGATGCGCTTCGAGCATGCGTGCGATGATGCCGACGACGTGCGGCGTAGCGAAGCTGTTGCCCGTCACCTGACGATAGCCGCCGCCCGGCCATGTCGTCTGCACCCCGACGCCGAGCGCGCTCAACTCGTAGACGCTGCCGTGCTGAAAGAAGAAGTCGAGCGGGTCGATGCTCTCCTTCTTGGTGACGGAGATGAGCGAGGAAGTGAAAACGGACGGATAGGTCGGCTCGGACGGAAGGTTGCTCGCCGCCGCGACGATGAAGCAGTTCGAGCGATAAGCTCGATGAAGGATGTCGTGTATGGGCTTGTACAACTGTTTGGTGGTCGCGCCGAGCGAGAGATTGATGACGCGCATCTTCTGTTTGACGGCGTAGTCGAGCCCGGCGAGAAACGCCTCGTTCATGTTCAGGCCGCGCGTGATTTTGACGCTGTGCAATTCGGCGTCGGGCGCGACGCGCGCGATGATTCCGGCGCAGGCCGTGCCGTGGCCGACCGCGTCGCCCGAAGTGGAAGGTTGCAGAGAGAACGTGCCGTCGGTCTGTGCCACCTCGAAGGAGCTTTTGACTTTTCCTTTGAGGTCGGGGTGCTCCGTGTCGATGCCGGAATCGACGACGCCGACGGCCACGCCCCGCCCCGTCCTATCCTTCCACGAAGAGAGTGGAGCCCAGAGGTCGGCCAGAACCTCCGCCATCTCCAAAGTCATTTCAGGCTGCGACATCGCTTTTAAGCGTCCCTCCCTGATTCGCCGCTTCTCATTGCGAACACCGCCGAACCCTTCAGGAGAAAATCATGTAGCTTGCCCCCGAGCCAGATTCCTTCTCCGTGAAACGCGCGAGAGCGGCGAGTACGTCGCGGCACATCTCGCGCTCGGCGTCGCCCCGGCTGGCGATGTCGCGCAGCGTGACGGCTAGCAGCATCAAATCGCGGTGCTCCGAAGAAGTGCGCGTTTGCTTCAACCACTGTCGCAAGCCCTCGCCCATGTGCCGGCCTTCTTCGTCGCCCTTCGCGGCCACGCTCGCCTGCGCCATCGCGCGCTCGAACAAAGACTCGACCAGCCCCGCAATCTCGAAGGCTTCGACGAGCGGCGCAATCGCGGTAGCGAAGTATGCGCCCCTGTCCATCTCGTCGGGCGTGAAAGGGCGATAGGGCGGGTCGCCGACGCGATTGACGAACTCAAGCACGCCGATAATTCTCCCGTCGGCGCGCAGGGGCGTGGCGAGCAGGGTCTGCGTCGAATAGCCTGTGAAGCGGTCGATGTCGGAATAGAAGGCCGACTCGCGCTCGGCGTCGGCGACGATCATCGGCTGCCCGCTCTCGAAGACGAAACCGGCGATGCCTTTGCCGGGCGGAATTCGTACCTTCAAAAGCTCGTCGGCCACCTCGCCGATAGCACACATGAACTTCAAATCTCCTGCGTCGCCTTCGCGCACGATAATCGAAGCCTCGTCGCAGTCGAGCGAGTCGGCGGCTACGGTGAGCATGTGCTTGAGCGAGCGTTCGAGCGGCGCGGTCAGGATGTTCACCACGTCAACCGTCTGGATGGCGGCGCGCAGTTGCTCGGCGAAAAGATTCTCCTTCGAACGCTTTCCCGCGCCCTCTTTGCCCGTCTCTTTGCTGCCGGAGGTGTCGAGCCCCCAGCCCTCTACTTCACTCATAAAACTTCCGTTGACCTCGCGGATGGAAATAGGAGAACGCTCTCGCTGATTCTCCGGCGGTAAGCGTGAACTCGAAGAGCCGGACGCCTTCGCGGTGCAGGCGACGAAGAGCGTTCGAGCCTCGTCCGAACGTAGCGAGAGAGCCCGCGTATTATACATGCTGCGTCTCGGTAGAAAATATAATTCGCTCGATGCGCTCGAAGTGGCGGCGCGCGCGTGCGCTGTGATATAAAGCACGCCTCCGTTGAAGGCAAGACGAGGCCGGTCGCTTGGAGAGATACCGGCGCACGTCCTTGCTCGACGGCGTTCGGTCGGTCGCAGGCAGCCGAGCTGGTTCTCCGCGCTTCAGAATCTCAACAATCTTCAAGCAAAAATCCAGCGTTCCGACGACTTAGACAGTGGATAACTGACGGTCGTCAGACTTTGAAAGACAGGAGACCCCTCTCGCCGCTACGCGCGCGCCCCTCGCCTCGCCTTGATATTCTGTAAACATCAAACATGACAAGCTACTCCGCGCCTTCTGCCGAATCAGAAATCAAGTGCTCGTCTCTCGTCGAGCTGCTGTACTTGCGCGCCGCCGCCGAGCCCGAGCGCACGGCCTACATCTTCCTCGCCGAGGGCGAGCGTGAAGAGACGAGCATCAGCTACGGAGAGCTTCTACGTCGCGCGCAGGCCATCGCCGCGCACCTGCAAAGCCTGGGCGCGGCGGGCGAGCGCGCTCTGCTCATCTACACGGCCGGGCTCGACTACGTCGCGGCCTTCTACGGTTGTCTGCTGGCGGGCGCAATCGGCGTCCCCGCCTTCCCGCCCCGACTCAATCGAAACGCCGAAAGGCTCGAAGCGATGGCTTCGGACGCCGCAGCCTCCTTCGCGCTCACGACTTCAAATCTCGCTCGGCGTCTCTCTCAAGCTACAGCGCAGAGCCCCGCGCTCGCTCGCCTCCGTTGGCTTTCGACCGACGCCATCCCCGAAGAGCTGGCTGCCGAATGGCGCGAGCCGAAGCTGAACGGCGAGAGCCTCGCTTATCTCCAGTACACTTCGGGCTCGACCTCGACGCCCAAAGGCGTAATGATTACGCACGCTAACGTCCTCAGCAACTCGGCCTACATCCATCGAGGCTTCGGACACACGCCCGAGAGCATCGCGCTCACATGGCTCCCGCACTTTCACGACATGGGGCTCATCGACGGCATCATCCAGCCGCTCTACGGCGGCTTCCGAGCCATACTGATGTCGCCCACGAGCTTCCTCCAGCGCCCCGCGCGCTGGCTCGAAGCCGTCATGCGCCGACGCGTCACGCACACGGGCGGCCCAAACTTCGCCTACGACCTCTGCGTCAGACGCACGAGCGCAGAGCTTCGCGCGACGCTCGACCTTTCGACCTGGAGCGTCGCTTACAACGGCGCTGAGCCTGTCCGTTATGAAACTCTCCGTCGCTTCGCCGAGACGTTCGCGCCCTGCGGCTTCCGCTCGTCGGCTTTCTATCCGGCCTACGGTTTGGCGGAAGCGACGCTGAAGGTGACGGGCGGAAGAAGGGAGGAGGGCGCGTCTACTTGCGCCGTCGATGCGGCGGCGCTTGAGAGCAATCGTGTTCTGGAGACGACGGGCGAGCGCGTTGGCTCTCGCGTGCTCGTCGGCTCGGGACGCGCGGAGCACGAGACCGAAGTAGTCGTCGTCAATCCCGAAACGCTTGAGCTTTGTTCGCCTGAACAGGTGGGCGAAATCTGGGTGAGGGGCGCGGGTGTGGCCGCCGGTTACTGGAATCGACCCGAAGAGACAGAGCGAGTCTTTCATGCGCGTCTCGCCGGGGCGACGGACGAAAGAAGATTCCTGCGCACAGGCGACCTCGGCTTCATCCGGCGCGGCGAGCTTTACGTCACGGGTCGGCTCAAAGACCTGATTATCATTCGCGGGCGCAACCTCTACCCGCAGGACATCGAAGCGGCCATCGAGCGTTGCCACGCGGCGATGAGAGCGGGAGGCGGCGCGGCCTTCTCGGTCGAAGCGGCGGGCGAGGAACGGCTCATCGTCGTGCAGGAGCTTGAGCACAGGCGAGAGGCAGCGTCGTCTGCCGCCATTCTCGAAGCGATGCGCGAAATGCTCTCGGCGGAGTTTGAGGTACAGCCCTTCGCCCTGCTGCTTTTGAAAGCGGGCGGCGTGCCCAAAACTTCGAGCGGCAAAGTTCGGCGCGGCGAGTGTCGCGCGCGATTTCTCTCCGGAGATTTCGACGCACTGGCCGAGTGGCGCGCGAGTCTGGAGGCGACGGCGGATGAGGTGAATGCTGAAGCCGCGTTGTCAGGCGACGAAGGAGTTGAGTTATCGAGCGCCGAGGCGATTGAAGCATGGCTCAGGTTGCGTCTCGCCTCAAAGCTTCGTCTCGACTCGGCGAGCGTCGATGCCAGTCGGCCTCTTGCGCGCTACGGCGTCGATTCGCTCCTGGCCGTCGAGTTGATGCACGCCGTCGAGACGCATCTCGGCGTCGTCCTGACGCTCACGGATTTTCTCTCCGCCCCGAGCCTCGCCGCGCTCGCCCAAAGCATCAATGAACGACGCGCGTCGGCGACCGATGATGAAGTGCAAGCTGTTCAAGCGTCGTCCTGCGAAGCTGCGCGCGAAGGCGCAGAGGCGCGCATTCAAGCTCTTTCGCACGGGCAGCAGTCGCTCTGGTTTCTGCAACAGCTCGCGCCTGAGAGCAAGGCATATCATGTCGCCGTCGCTCTCCGAATCCGCTCGAAGGTGGACGCGGGGGCGCTCAGGCGCGCGTTTCAAGTCATCGTCGAGCGTCACGCGTCGCTGCGTTCGAGGTTCGTGGCTTCGAGCGAGGGCATCCCTGCGCGGGTCGTCGAGAGCCGGGCGGAGTTGAGCTTCCGCGCGTCGGACGCGAGGCTCTGGACGGAAGAGATTCTGCGCGAGCGTCTGCGAAAAGAGGTCGCCGAGCCGTTCGAGCTTTCGTCGGGCGAGCAGCTGCGAGTCGCGCTCTTCGAGCGGGCTGAAGCCGAGCATGTGCTGCTCGTCGTCGCGCATCACATCGCGGTCGATTTATGGTCGCTCGCCGTGCTGATTGAAGAACTCGGCGCTCTCTACTCTTCGGAGACAGGCGAGACGCGCGCCGCTTCGCTTGCGCCGCCCGCCGCCGACTACTCGGCTTACGTGCGCCGGCAGCAGGAGCTTCTCGGCGGCGAGGAGGGCTCGCGTCTCGCGGAGTTCTGGCGAGGGCAGCTTGCGGGCGAGCTGCCCGTGCTTGAGCTGCCGACTGACCGGCCGCGCCCGTCTGTTCAGACTTACGACGGCGCATCCGAATCGCTTCGGCTCGACGCGCGTCTCACCGCACGGCTCAAACAACTCGGCCGCGCGCACGACACGACGCTCTACACACTTCTGCTCGCCGCCTTCGACGTGCTTCTCTACCGCTACACCGGGCAGGAAGATTTGCTCGTCGGCTCGCCGACGGCAGGCCGCCCTTCGGCGCGCTTCTCGCGCACGGTCGGCTATTTCGTCAACCCCGTCGTGCATCGCGCTCGTCCCGCAGCCGAGTTGCCCTTCGACGAGTTCCTGCGCCGCGTACGCTCGAACGTCCTCGACGCTTTCGCGCATCAGGATTATCCCTTCGACCTGCTCGTCAGAGAGCTGCAAGCCGAGCGCGACCCCGCCCGCTCGCCGCTCTTTCAGGTGATGTTCGCCTTCAACAAAGCTCGACTGCTCGACGGCGAAGGACTCTCGGCGCTCTCGCTCGGAGAAGAGGGCGCGCGGATGACTCTGGGCGGCCTCGCGCTTGAGAGCTACAAGCTCGACGCGCGCATCGCGCAGTTCGACCTCTCGCTGACAATCGCCGAGACGGGCGACGAGCTGCTCGCCTCGCTCGAATACAACACAGACCTCTTCGATGCCTCGACCGCCCGCCGCATGCTCCGCCATTTCCGCACGCTGCTCGAATCGGTCGCCGCTCATCCGGCAGAGACTCTCTCTCGTCTTCAACTGCTCGACGAAAGCGAACGCGAACAACTGCTCGAAGTGTGGAGCACAGCGCCGGAACGCACGGGTGCGTTAGAAGAAGAACGCGCGCCCGTTCAGATTCACACGCTGTTCGAGCGACAGGCCGCCGCCGCGCCCGGTTCGACAGCCCTCGTCTTTGAAGACGAGGCTGTGACTTACGGCGAGCTGAACGAGCGCGCGAACCGTCTGGCACATCATCTGAAACGCGCGGGCGTCGGCGCGGACGTGCCCGTCGGCATCTGCCTTGAGCGCTGCGTCGAGATGGTGGTCGCGCTGCTCGCGGCGCTCAAAGCCGGCGGCGCTTATGTGCCCTTAGACCCGCAGTATCCGCATGAGCGCCTCGCCTTCATGCTCGAAGATGCGCGAGCGCCGGTCGTCGTCACGGACGAGAGGGCGGCTCACGCGTTGCCCTCTACGTGGGCGCGAGTGATTCGTCTCGACGCCGACCGCGAAGCGTTTGCACGCGAGAGCGCAGAGAATCCGTCTGACACGAGCGAAGCCGACCATCTCGCCTACATCATCTACACATCAGGCTCGACGGGCAGACCCAAAGGCGTCATGGTTTCGCGCGGAAGCCTTGCCGCCGCCAATCTCGGCTGGCGCGAAGCCTACCGGCTCGACGCTCCGCCGAGCCTCCTGCAAATGGCGAGCTTCTCCTTCGACGTGTTCACCGAAGACGTGTGTCGCTCGCTCGCACACGGCGGAAAGCTCGTCCTCTGCTCGCGCGACGCGCTGCTTTCGCCTCCGTCGCTCTACGCGCTGATGCGGCGCGAGCAGGTAGACTTCGCAGACTTCGTGCCCGCAATCCTTCGCACGCTCGTCGCGCATCTGGAAGAGACCGGCCAGAGGCTCGACTTCATGCGCGCCGTCGTCTCCGGCGCAGATGCCCTCTACGTCGAAGACTACCGCAGACTCCGACGCCTCTGCGGGGCGGAGACGCGCGTCGTCAACTCCTACGGCATCACCGAAGCGGCAATCGACAACACTATCTACGAAAGCTCCGCCGAACTGGTCTTCGATAGCATCGTCCCCATCGGTCGCCCCTTTCGCGGCCTGCGCGTCTACGTGCTCGACGCGCACATGCAGCCCGTCCCCGCAGGCGTCGCGGGCGAGCTATATCTCGGCGGCCAGTGGCTCGCGCGCGGCTATCTCAACCGACCCTGCCTGACCGCCGAAAAGTTTATCCCCGACCCTTTCTCCCGAGAGCCCGGCGCGCGCCTTTATCGCACGGGAGACCGCGTGCGCTTTCTGCCTGACGCGAATATCGAATTTCTCGGACGACAGGATTACCAGCTCAAGATTCGCGGCCATCGCATCGAGCCCGGCGAGATAGAGGCCGCGCTCGCGGCTCACCCGCAGGTGCGCGCCTCCGTCGTCGTCGCTCGAAGCGGCTCGGGGCGCGAGAAGAAAATCGTGGCCTACGTCGTCGCCGCAGACGAGACGCAGGAAACGGGCGAAGCCCTGACGCCTGCGCGCCTGCGCGCCTTCCTCAAAGAGCGTCTCTCGGCGCACATGCTGCCCTCGGCCTTCGTCTTTCTCGACGCGCTGCCTCTGACGCCCAACGGCAAGCTCGAACGCAAACTTCTGCCCGCTCCCGACCTCGCCGCACACGAAAGCGAACGCGGCGCGTCATCCCCGCCGCAAACCCCGACCGAACGGGCGCTGGCGAGCATCTGGTCTGAGCTGCTCAACCTTGATCGAGTCGGCGTCCACGAAAATTTCTTCGAGCTTGGCGGCGATTCGATTCTCAGTATTCAGGTCGTCGCCCGCGCCGCTCATGCGGGTATCAATCTGACTCCGCGCCAAATCTTCGAGCATCCGACCATCGCCGCCCTCGCCTCCCTCCACGACGCGAACGAAAGTGAACGCGCCGCGCAGGCCGACGCCATTGCAGCGCCGAGAGACGAGAGCGACGAGACACGCGTCTCGACCGGGACGATGAGCGCCGAGACTGCCTCTTCGAGTTTGGAAGCAGCGCCTTCAACTCTTGCGCTCGTGCGGCTCGACCGGCGCGAGCTGGACGAGCTTGTGCGAGCGCACGGCGAGGTTGAAGACATCTATCCGCTCTCGCCCATGCAACAGGGGATGCTCTTTCATAGTCTCTACACACCGGAGACGAGCATCTACACGGGTCAGTTCAGTTGCACGCTCGTCGGAAATTTGAACGAGGCGGCCTTCGTCGCCGCGCTTGAGCAGTTGTTCGAGCGTCACGAGATTCTGCGCACGACCTTCGTCTGGGAAAAACTCGACGAGCCGCTGCAAATTGTTCGACCGCCCTTCAGCCTCCCGCTTGAGCGAATAGATTGGCGCGCGCTCGACGAGCATGAGAAGGATACTCGTTGGGCGTCGCATCTCGCAGAGGAGCGTCGGCGCGGCTTCAATCTCTCCAGTCCGCCGCTCATCCGCATGACGCTCGCGCGCACGGGCAACGACCTCTACCGCTTCGCCTGGACGCATCATCACCTGCTGCTCGACGGCTGGTCGGGCGCGCTCCTGATGCGCGAGCTGTTCACGCTCTACGAAGCTGAACGAAGCGGAGCGCCGAAGCCGGAAGCGCCGCGCCGTCGCTTCCGCGCGTTTATCGAGTGGCTCAGAGGGCAGCGGGCGGGCGAGGCCGAAGCCTTCTGGCGCAGCAAGCTCGAAGATTTCGATTCGCCGACGCCGCTCGTCGTAGACCGGCAGGGCACAGCCGCCGCCGCGACAGACGAAACCAACGAGCGCGAAGCGACCGAGCAGGGCGAGCGCGCTTTGCGACTCTCGCCGGAAGCGAGCGCGCGTTTGCAGTCATGCGCTCGCGCGCACAGGCTGACGCTCAACACGCTCTTGCAGGGAGCATGGGCGCTCCTGCTCAGTCGCTACAGCGGCGAGCAGACGGTGCTCTTCGGCGCGACGGTGGCGGGACGCCCGCCCGCGCTCGAAAGCGTCGATGAAATTGTCGGCCTCTTCATCAACACGCTGCCGGTTCGCGTGCGCGTGCGCGAAGAGCTGCCGGTCGTCGAATGGCTGAGGCAGTTGCAGGCCGAGCAAGCGGAGGCGCGACAGTACGAGCACAGCCCGCTCGCAGACGTGCAGCGACTGAGCGGCGTCCCGCGCTCACAGGCGCTCTTTGAGAGCCTGCTCGTCTTTGAAAATTACCCGGTCGATTCCGCCGCTCTCTCTGCCGGCGCGAGCCTCAAGCTCTCGGACGTTCGCACCTTCGACCATACCAACTACCCGCTCACCATCATCGCCATGCCCGGCGAAGAACTATTTCTTCAGGCGCTCTACGACCGGCGGCGATTCGACGAACGAACCGTCGAGCGTCTGCTCGAACACCTCCGCACGCTTCTCGAAAGCTTCGCCGACGCGCCTCTTCAACCCGTCGCCTTCGCAGAGATGCTGAACGCGAGCGAGCGCCGAAAGCTTCTCCTCGAATGGAACGACACGCACCGCAGCGACTATCGGCTCGACATCTGCATGCACGAGCTTTTCGAGCAGCAGGTGCGGCGCACGCCCGACCGGGTTGCCATCGTCGATAAGCACGAAGAGGTGACGTATGCGGAGCTGAACCGGCGCGCGAACCAATTGGCGCATCACCTGAGAAGTCTTGGAGTCGGGGCGGAGACGCGAGTCGGCGTATGCGTGGAGCGTTCGGCGCAGATGATGGCGGCTCTCTTCGCCGTGCAGAAGGCGGGCGGCGCATACGTCGGGCTCGACCCGGCCTATCCGCAGGAGCGCATCGCCTACATGCTCAAGGATTCCGGCGCGCGCGTGCTGCTCACGCAAAGCCACCTGCTCAATTCTCTGCCCGAGACGAGCGCGAGCATAGTCTGTCTCGACACGGACTGGCCGCGCATCGCCCTTGAGAGCGCAGACGACCCGCCGAGCGTTGCGACGGCGCGAAACCTCGCCTACGTCATCTACACTTCCGGCTCGACCGGCAAACCGAAGGGCACTGGCATAGAGCATCGCAGCGCCGTCGTCTTCTCTCAGTGGGCGCGCGAGAGCTTCGACCCGAAAGTCTTCGAGGGCACGCTCGGCTTCAGCTCCATCTGCTTCGACCTCTCCATCTTCGAGCTGTTCGTGCCGCTTCAATGGGGCGGCAAGGTCGTCGTCGTCAAAAGCATCCTGCAAATCTCTGAGCTTCCCGCCGCGCATCCCGTCACGCTCGTCAACACCGTCCCGTCCGCCGTCTCCGACCTGCTCGCGCTCGGCTATCTTCCCTCCACGGCGCACACCGTCAACCTCGCGGGCGAGGCGCTGCCGCGCCGAATCGTCGAGCAGCTTTACGAGAGAGAAACCGTCAGGCAGGTCTTCAACCTCTACGGCCCGACTGAGGATACGACCTACTCGACGTGGGATTTCGTCCGCCCTGACGCGGACGAAGCGCCGACCATCGGACGACCCGTCAGCAACACACAGGTCTACCTGCTCGACCGTCGAGGGCGTCTCGTCCCCGAAGGCGTCCCCGGCGAGCTGTTCCTCGGCGGCATGGGGCTCGCGCGCGGCTATCTCAACCGGCCAGAGCTGACCGCCGAAAAGTTTATCCCCGACCCTTTCTCCCGAGAGCCCGGCGCGCGCATGTACAAAACGGGCGACCTCGCGCGTTATCTTCCGGACGGAAGGATTGATTATCTCGGTCGTATCGACCATCAGGTGAAAATCCTCGGCCATCGCATCGAGCTTGGAGAAATCGAAGCTGCCTTGAACGAGCACCCGTCGGTCAGGAACTCGGTGGTCGTGGCGCGCGAGGACGCGCCGGGCGACAAGCGACTTGTCGCTTACGTCGTCGCCGAAGAGGGACGCGCGCCGACGCACGGCGACCTCCGGCAGTTCCTCAAAGAGCGACTGCTGCAACAGATGTTACCTTCGGCTTTCGTCACGCTCGACGCGCTGCCTCTGACGCCGAACGGGAAGATTAATCGGGCGGCTCTGCCCGCGCCCGAGACCGCGCGCCCCGAAGTTGAGCAAACTTACGTCGCGCCGCGCGACGCGGTGGAAGAGGCGCTGGCCGCCGTCTGGCAGGAGCTTCTGGGACTGGAGCGCGTCGGCGTCTTTGACAACTTTTTCGAGCTTGGCGGCCATTCGCTTTTGGCGACGCGGCTGCTCTCCAGAGTGCGCGGCCTGTTTCGAGTGGAGCTGTCGCTTCAGGCGGTCTTCGAGTCGGCGACCGTCGCGGAGCTTGCGCAGACGCTCGTCGCATCGGAAGCGAAGCCGGGGCAGACGTTGAAGATTGCGCGCGTGCTCGGCAAGCTCAGAAATATCTCGGCGGAAGATTTGAAAGACGAGCTGGAACGAAAGCGCAGAGAAAAAAGCATCGTATGAAGGACATCAAAGACTACCCGAACGGCGCGCAGTTGGACGCCGACAAACTTGAGCTGCTCGAATACCTGCTCGAAGAAGAGGGCGTCGAAGCGGAGCCTGCGACGAAGGCGGCGGGCGCAATCAGGCGGCGCGAGGGGCGCGACGGGCGAGATGACTTAGACGCGGAGCTTCCGCTCTCGTTTGCGCAGCAGCGCCTCTGGTTCTTAGACCAGCTTCAACCCGGCTCGCCCGCCTACAACATGCCCGGCAGGATGCGTCTCTCCGGTCGGCTCGACGCGCGCGCGCTCGAAGAGAGCATCGACGAAGTCGTCCGCCGCCACGAGAGCCTTCGCACAACCTTCCAAGCGCGCGACGGGCGACCCGTCCAACGCATCTCGCCTCACGTTCGTCTCCAGCTTCCGCTCGCAGACCTGAGCACCCTCGGCGATGCCGAGAGGACGCGCGAGCTTGAGCGCCTTTCGATGGAAGTCTCGCAGCAACCCTTCAATCTCTCGGAAGGCGCGCTGCTTCGCGGCCTGCTCGTTAAGCTTTCGGATGAAGAGCACGTCCTTTTGCTCACCATGCACCACATCGTCAGTGATGGCTGGTCAATCAGTATCTTCATCCGCGAAGTGGCAGTGCTTTACGAAGCCTTCTCTCAGGGCAAGGAGTCGCCACTGGAAGAGTTGCCGATACAGTATGCGGATTATGCGGTGTGGCAGAGAGAATGGCTGTGTGGCGAAGTGCTCGACGAACAGCTTGCTTACTGGCGCGAGCAGCTTGGCGGCGAGCTTCCCGTGCTGCAACTGCCGCTCGACAAGCCACGCCCGGCGGTGCAGAAATTTTCGGGTGCGGCGCTCTCGATAGAAATTCCTGAAAGCGTCCGCGCGAAGCTCGAAATTCTCAGCAGGCGCGAAGGCGCGACGCTCTACATGACTTTGCTCGCCGCCTTCCAAACCCTGCTGTCTCGCTACAGCCATCAAACAGACATCCTCGTCGGCTCTCCCCTGGCAGGCCGCAACCGACAGGAGATAGAACAGCTCATCGGATTCTTCGTCAATACTCTGGTGATGCGGACAGACCTCGCGGGCAATCCGACTTTT
>DASWNP010000017.1:0-25439 GCA_036399175.1 Pyrinomonadaceae bacterium
AAAAAGCGCGACCGACAGTGCACGCCTTCTCGAAGCGTCGGGTCTCACTGTCGGTCGCGCGGCTTGGCCTGACTTCATAAGCGGGAGCAGCTTCCTCTTCGGACTTTTTCTGCACGCACAGCCGGGCGGAAGTGTTGCACCGCAGGCGGATGTGTCAAATGTCTACTCGTCTCGCATCGTCGCCGTCGAACCAGGGAGAGTTTTGCGCGTGCAGGCGCAAGGGAGCTTCGGCTGACAAACTCTTTCGGGCTGCCCCGTCTGTCTTCAGCGCCGAAGCGCCGTCGCGGCAGCCGACCCGACAAACGTCGGAGCAGTACTGTTAGTCGCGCCGCGCGGCGCGCTCGTCCTGCCTTCACCTCCTGCTGCGGTCGCCGCCGCCAAGCCTATCTGCGTCGAGCGCGCAGGTTGCAGCCCCAGCTCGCGCGCCGCGCGCTCAAGCTCGGCGGGCGAGGTTCTCTCCTCAAGCATGAGAAGCAAACGGCGCTGCTCGGCCAGAAGCCGCTCACGCTCGCGGCGCAAATCTTCGCTCTGATAACCGTAGCGAACGGCGGCGAACTGCTGGCGCGCTGCGACCGCAAATCCGCACGCGAGCAACAGTCCGCAGCCCAGAAGCAAAGCCTGCCGCACGAGCGCACGCCCGTCGCGCTCGCGCCGCACGTTTCGGTTCAGATGTTGACGGGGAACTCTGTTCATCTCCACTTATCCAGCCTCAAACTAATTTCAATGACCGCTCAATCAGCGTCGAGCTTCAAACACGCGCGCAGCTTGGCGCTACGCGCGCGCGGGTTCTCTTCCGTTTCTTCGTCGGTCGGCACGACGGGGCGGCGCGTCAGAAGCTCGACAGCGCGCCGCGCGCCGCAAATACAGACGGGTGCGCGCGGGTCGCATTCGCATTGCCCCGACAATCGGCGCAGCGTCCGCTTGACGATGCGGTCTTCGAGCGAATGGAAGCTGATAATCGCCAGACGCCCCTGCGGCTCAAGCAGCCCGACCGAAGTTTCAATGAACTGTTCCAGGTGTTCCAGCTCGCCGTTGACGGCTATGCGTAGCGCCTGAAAGGTGCGCGTCGCCGGATGAATCCTGTCGGTGCGTTTATGGCCGACGGCGCGTGCCACGAGGCTCGCCAATTCCTGAGTCGTCCGAATTGGCTCTCCCCTCTCCCGCCGCTCGACAATCCAGCGAGCTATCCGGCGCGAGCGACGCTCTTCCCCGTATTCGTAGATGATGCGCGCTATCTCTTCTTCGGGCAGATGAGCGAGCAATTCAGCCGCCGTCTCTTCCGACCCTTCGGCGTCCATGCGCATGTCGAGCGGCGCATCGCTGCGAAAGCTGAAACCTCGCTCCGCCGTATCGAACTGAAGAGACGAAACGCCCAGGTCTGCCAGCACACCGCTCAAGCGGCTTTCGCCCGCTTCCTCGACGATGCGACCGATGTCTCGATGGTTCGCGTGCACGGCTCGGAACCGCTCGCCGAACCTCTCCAGCCGCTCCGAAGCGATTCGCAGTGCCTCTCGGTCGCGGTCGAGCCCGAGGACTCTGGTCTCCGTCGTCGCTTCGAGAATCGCCTCGCTATGGCCGCCCATGCCGAGCGTCGCATCCACGAAGAGCCCGCCGCGCTCGGGCGCGAGCGCGGCCAGCGTCTCTCGAAGCAACACGGGGCGATGGGGCGCTTCAGGCCCCCCTCCTGACGCAGCCATCACCACCGCCCCGTGATCTCAAAGAACTGTGACAAGTGACGAGTGACGAGTGACGAGCGAGGAATCAGTTTCAAGTGATTAGCGCCGGTCTTTAACTTGTCACTCATCACTTGTCACTCGTCACTGTACTTAAATTCCGAGCCGCGCGATGGTCGCCTCGTCCTCCGCCGTGTAGGGGTCGGCGAGGAGGCGCTGCTCGAATCGCTCCAGCTCCCAGACTTCCAGGTATGTCAAATAGCCGAGCACGGCCACTTCGCCCGCTATCCCCGCGCTTTTCCTCAGCAGCGGGTGGACGAGGATGCGACCCTGCGCGTCCAGAGTCGCCTGCTGGCCGTAGTAGTTGGTGCGGTCAAGGAACTTTCGCCTCGCGGGCTCCATCGAGGGCAGCAGCGCGAGTCGCTGCTCGATTGATTCCCACTCGGGCAGAGGATAGAGTCGGACGCATTCGCCTGTCAGGCTCGTGACGTAGAACTCCGCGCCGTGCTTCTCCTCTATATAGCGCCGGAATGCGGTCGGGATTTTCAAACGCCCCTTCGTGTCGATGCGCGCCGTGTAATTTCCTCTTAACATAAGGGTTCCGGCGGTCGGACGGGGCGAGGACTGCTTAAAACCTACAGTAGAACTTTAAAGATTTTGCTCCAAGCTACTCTGGTAAGTCCACTTCGAGCCACTTTTTACCACCCGTCGCGCATAGTACGCCGTTCTCCGAAGGCGTGTCAAGAGCTAAAATTCTGTTTAATCGAGATTTTTTAAGCACGATATGGTGTAAAACGCGCTTCCAGTTCTGAGACCGTAGCCAAGCGCCTTCGCATCCGGTATAGTGGCCGCAGATGCTCGCACACCGTTTCAGCAGTGTCCAGAAAGCGTACTGACTGGCGATGGGCTTCGGCGGACTCCTACTTTTCGGAACGCTTGTGGCGGCGGCCAACGTCCTCGGCGGATTTTTGCTCGCCCGCCCCAACTCCACCCTCCGTAACACACGTAAACTCAAATACTTAGTTGCTCTGGGCGCGGGCTTCATGCTGGCCGTGATTTTCGTGGAAATCGTGCCGGAGGCGGTCGAATTATGGACGGAGAGGTCGCGCGCGGAGGGCTCAGCCGTCGGTCGGGGCGTTTTGGGCGCGACGACGCTGCTTTTGGCCGGGTATCTGCTCATACATTTTTTTGAGCACACGATAGCCCCTCACTTCCATTTCGGCGCGGAGACGCATCCGGAAGCACTCGTCCGCCCGTCTGCGGCCTACACGGCCATCGGCGGCCTTTCAATCCACACCTTTTTCGACGGCGTTTCGGTCGCCGCTTCCTTTCTCGTCAACCGCAGGGTGGGACTCCTGGTCTTCCTCGCGGTTCTCTTACATAAAGTGCCGGAAGGATTTACAGCCGCGTCGATAATGCTCGCGTCGGGGCGTTCGGCGCGCCAGGCGCTGTGGGCGACGCTCGTCATCGGGGCGGCGACTCTGGGCGGGGTGATGAGCGTCGCGCTGCTTCAGTCGAGGGTAGCCGAGGCGGTCGTCTACGCGCTGCCCTTCTCGGCGGGCGTGACGCTCTACGTGGCGGCGAGCGATTTGATTCCCGAAGTCAATCACATGGAGGGTAAAAACCCGCGCCTCTCGGCTGTGGTCTTCGGCGGCGTGGCGCTCTTTTACCTTCTGCACATGCTGATTGAGGGCTAAAGGGCATATCCGAACGTCGTGCCCTTCGGGGGCTCGCGCGCCTCGAAGTAGAATTTCAAGAAACGTCCGCGCGGTTTTCTCTTTTCCCACCTTCCTGTTATCATTCCTCTACCGATGCAACGCAGATACGCTTTTACCCGACTGGCCTTTCTACTGGCATTCGTTTGCCTGCTCGGCTGCGGGAGCCGCCTGTCGGCGCAGCCCACGCCCGCCTCGCCGCTCCCTTCCCCGACCGGTTACGTCAACGACTACGCCAACGTCATCGACCCGCCGATGCAGCAGCGCATGGAGACGATGCTGCGCAACCTCGACCAGCGTCACCAGATAGAGTTTTCGGTCGTCACCGTGCCGACGACGGGCGGGCAGGAAATCTTCGATTATTCGCTGGCGGTGATGCGCGGATGGGGAATCGGCTCGAAGGAGAAGCCGGGGCTGCTGCTCCTGGTCGCCGTTCAGGACAGAAAGTATTTCACGCAGGTCAGCCGTCACTTGGAAGGCGACATGCCCGACAGCCTCGCCGGGCAGATTACGCGTAACAATCTGGTCGAGCCTTTTCGCGCGGGCAGGTACGGCGAAGGGTTGATGGTCACGTCGAAGGCTTACGTCGATGCGCTGGCGCAGAAGCGAGGCTTCAGCGCCGAAGGGTTAGACCCCGGCGCGGGTTATCAACCGCGACAGCCGCGCAGGCAAGCCCCTCGACCGCAGCAGGGCAGCCTCTCCGTTTGCGGCATCGGCATCATTATTCTTATCATCTTCTTCTTTATGATGGCCGGCAGAGGACGCGGCGGCGGTGGCGGCAGTGGTTGTTTGAGTATGCTGCTCTTCAACGCCCTTCTCAATAGCGGCAGCAGCCGTTCGAGCGGCTGGGGCGGCGGCGGTGGATGGGGCGGCGGCAGTAGCGGCGGTGGCGGCTGGGGCGACGGTGGCTTCGGCGGCTTTAGCGGCGGCGGCGGAGACGCAGGCGGCGGCGGCGCGGGCGGAGACTGGTAAAGCAAATGATGAATTAGGAATGATGAATGATGAATTAAAACCAAAAGCTTTGCTCTTATCATTCATCATTCATCATTCCTAATTCATCGATTATGAGGGGTCTATGGCTAACACGATAGCGCAGGACGCTCTGAATCATCTGGTGGGTGATTTGCGTGCGACGCATGGGGATAACCTCGCTTCCGTTGTGCTGTACGGCTCGGCGGCGGCGGGCGACGGGGTTGAGCTTCGTTCGGACTATAACCTTTTGATTGCCTTGAATCGCATCACGCCGGAGGATTTGCGCCTGGCACAAGCGCCGACGCGCGAGTGGCAGCGTCTCGGTCATCCCCTGCCCGTCTATTTCACCTTCGCCGAGCTGCGCGACGCGGCGGACGTGTTTCCCATCGAGTTTCACCAGATGGAGCGCTCGCGCCTCGTCCTCTACGGACGCGACCCCTTCGAGACGCTGCGCTTCTCCGACGCCAATCTCCGGCATCAAACCGAGTATGAGCTGAGAAGCAAGCTTCTTCAGCTCAGGCGTCTCTACATCCCTGCGTCGGTCTCGGCGGAGAAGCTACATGATTTAATGCGCGACAGTCTTTCGACCTTCGCCACGCTCTTCGCCCCCGTCCTGATGCTGAGCGGCAAAGAGCCGCCGGTGCTCAAACGCGAATGCATCGAAGCGACAGTCCGCCTGCTCGGATTAAACCGAGAGCCCTTCGAGCGCATCATAAGCTTGCGCGATGGCGGAGGCGGAGGCGGAGGCGCGGGTCGCAGTCTGACCGAGGCGGAGGCCAACACGCTGTTTGCGGTCTACCTCGAACAGATAGAGCGCGTCATCGAGGCCGTTGACCGTCTGGTGTTGACGAGCGAGCGTAACAATGTGTGAATCAACTTTTAACCGGAGGACAGCGAGTTTTTACCCGACACGAAGCACAAGGAGAATTGCTAATGAATAGAAAGAGAATGTTGCTGCTGGCTTTTATCCTGCTGACGAGCGTAGCGGGCAGCGGGTGCGGTTATAACACGCTGCAATCGAAGCAGCAGGCGGTCAGGGCGCGTTGGGCTGACGTGGAGAACCAGCTCCAGCGTCGCGCAGACCTGATACCGAATCTTTTCGAGGCTGCGAAGGCCGCAGGCATTCAGGAACAGCAGGTCTTCGGCGACATCGCGGCGGCGCGCTCGCGCCTGCTGGACGCCAAGAACGCTGCGCCGACGGGGGAGGGCGGTGACAAGTCGCCCGAACAGAAGCAGGCCGTCATCGAGGCCAACAACAGTTTCGGCGGCACGCTCGGACGGCTTCTTTCTCTGGTCGAGAACTATCCGCAACTGCGTTCCAACGAAAACTTCCTGCAATTCCAGCAGTCGCTCGAAGGCACGGAGAATCGCATCGCCGTCTCGCGCAAGGACTACAACGACGTGGTGCAGGACTACAACACGACGCGCGGCAGCTTCCCGACCGTGCTCTCGGCCAAGATTTTCGGCTTCAAAGAAGAGCCCTACTTCAAGGCCGAAGAAGGCGCGCGACAAGTGCCGCGCATCAACGCCGAGTCGCTGCGCAAAGATCAGGGCGGAAGCTCCAACACGCGCTAGAGCGAGGATTTCATCAAACACCGACGCTCGGACAAACCGCGACGAGCGAGACACACAAAAGAAGAGGCCGCCTTCAATCGAAAGCGGCCTCTTCTTTTTTTCTGCTTGCGTCTTTCTGTCTCAGGCGCGCTGTTCTTCCTTGCGCGCCTGCTTCAAAAGCCGCGCGAGCTGCACATGCCGCATTGGTCGCAGGGCTTCTCACCCGGCTCGACGCTGCACAGCTTCTCGCGCTCGAAGAAATCGACCAACTCGGACACGGCATCGTCGATGCCGAACCGCTCCTGGCTCGGATGCGCCGCCGGAACATACGTGCCGCTCAGTCGCGGCATCTGCGTGTGACCTGCCTGAGTAGAGGCTTGGCTAGCTGTGCGCCCTCTCTGCGCCGCGCCGCGCTCGACGCTCGTCGTCGGAGCGGGTTGATGTTTCGTCGCCGAATCGTCGCCGCACGAGTCGTCGTGCCCAATGTGAGATTCGAGGTGGGCGAGCCTCTGTTGTATCTCGGCGAGGTGAGCGCGCAGGGTCGAGAGTTCATGGTTGTCGTCCGCGCCGGAGCGCTCGCCGCCGCCTCCTGCGTCCGAGCCGTTCTCCGACAGGCGACGCGCGATGCGCTCGGCTAACGAACGAATCTGTTCCTGCTCGCTACTCATCAATTCTTAACTCTTACTCTCCGCTTCGAGAAGGTCTATCCTATCCACCACGCCGATGATGGCCGAATCAATCGCCGCGCCCGCGACGCCCGTCGCAGCCGTCGAAGCGCCCCAGCCCTCCTGCACGATGAGCACCACGTCGCCCACGCCCGCGTCAACCGAATCGAGCGCGAGAATAGTTGCGCCCGTCTCGTCGCCTTCGAGCGTCAAGGGCTGGCACAGCATCACGCGCGCGTTCGCGTAGCGCTCGTTCTTCTGCGTCGCCACGACGTTGCCGACGACACGCGCGATAATCAACGCCCTCCGCTCCCTCTCGTCACGTGCGCCTCCGAATCCACGATGCCGACAATCGTGCAATCCGTCGGCGTATCCTCCCGCCTGAAAGGAAAGCTCGCCTCCTTGCCCCTGCACCAGAAGACCAGCTCGCCCACTCCCGCGCCGATGGCATCGAGCGCCACTAAGGGGTTGCCCTGCGGCTCAAGGCGCGCGTTCAAAGACTGAATCACCAGAAGCTTCCGCCCCTCCAGCGAATCGTTCTTCACCGTCGCCACCACCGTCCCGATAACGCGCGCAAGCTGCATAATTATTAGAGGGCATCCCACAAATAGTTGGACGGGGCGAGAAGCCGCATCAACGTCAACTCAAATTAAGAACTGCCTGTCGATAAGACTGTTCCTACTTCCAGTCGTGCACAAACGAGACAACCAACGTGCTGGCAATAAATATGACGAGCCAAAGCCCCACGCCTATAATCAAAAAAAGGGGAATAGCGATAGCTGATGCCGCAAGACTGCCAACCGCTTTTTTATCGACAAGCAGTTTCGCTACGGCAGCACTCACACCGCCGAGCAGCGTAGCGCCCATACAACTTGCGATGACGTAAAAGATGAGGCCCGGCATAGCCTCCTTTTCGTTAAATCCGTTGAGCCCCATCAGCAACATAAAGAAACCGAGCGCGGAGCCCAGGAGTTGGATTGAAGCGTTTACGATAAAGACGATAATTCTCATTTTTACGAACCGCTTCCAGTCAGCCGTAAATCGTCAAAGGTAAATAGTGAAGGACGGTTTCATCTATTTGCGATTGACGCTTTACGCGCCGACAAAATCCACCGTATCGACGACGCCGATGATGGCCGCATCGACCGGCACATCCTTCATGCCCTGCGCGAGCCGCGCAGAAGAACCGGCGACGACGAGCACGCGCTCGTGAAAGCCCGCGCCCACCGTATCGACCGCCACTACGTAGCCGCTCGCTTCCGTCCCGTCCAGATTCAGCGGACGAACGATGAGCAGCTTCTTTCCCTTGAGCCGCTCGTCCTTCTGCGTCGAGACGACCGTGCCGAGGATGCGCGCGATAATCATTCTTAGTGAATGGTAAATCGTCAATCGTAAATAGAAGCGTGATGAACCACGCAAACCATTGACGACTGACGATTCACGATTTACGAGTTGAGGCCGATGGGCAGAGCATCATCGACGCTGCCGTGCGGGCGCGGGATGACGTGGACGCTGACAAGCTCGCCGACGCGGCGCGCGGCAGCCGCGCCTGCGTCGGTGGCGGCCTTGACCGCCGCGACATCGCCGCGCACGATGGCCGTCACGAATCCTGCACCGATTTTTTCGTATCCGACCAGAGTCACGTTGGCGGCCTTGACCATCGCGTCCGCCGCTTCGATCATCGCTACCAGACCCTTCGTCTCCACCATTCCGAGTGCTTCTTGCGGCATTCGTTTTCTCCTGTCAGTTAAAAAATGTTCGATTCGCCGGCCGCGAACAGAACTGCTCTACTGCTCCGGCGTTGGAATCACCGACCAGGTGATTCTACAACTGGCTCGTTGCTCGTGCTCTTCCACGCGAAAGAGCGCATAAAAGTCTGTATCGGGGCGCTTGATTCTGACGACGTACATGTGGCCGACGACGACCTTCGCGTGAATGCGGGTAGTCTCTGCCCATTTTTTACCCGTGTCGCCCGAAGTGTTGACGGTGAAAGTGTGCTCCTTCCCTTTTTCCAGCTCGGGGAGAGGCGTGAGTGCGGGAACTTTGAACGAATCGAACCAGTTCAACGCTCCTAAATCCTTAATCACGCTGCGGTCGGCTCTGTGCGGCGAGAGCGTGAACCAATCTTCGTCGTTGATAGCCATAAAGCCGTAGCCCAAATCGTAAACGATGCCGACGCCCTTGATTCTGGTCTTACCCGCGACGCCTTTCTCAAAATTGAACAGGGCTTTCTCGTCGTCGTAAAGTTTTTCGGTAATCAGGGGAACGTGCAGCGTGACGGTCTGCTGCGCCGCTACAACCTGCGCGCCGGCCGCGAAAAGGAGAAGAGCAAACAAGGCTGAGAGGCATCTATTCATCATTGCTGATTCTCCTTCGTCGGCGGCGAGTCAATATCTAAAGAGCCCACGCTTTTGGACGGCTCAGGCGTTTGCGCGCGAGGCTTCGACCAGTAGCTCGATTAGCTCTTCGCGCGTCAGGGAGATTTTGCCCGCGCCGTTCGTGGCTGCCTTCGTCGCCGTCGAGCCGTTCGTCTTCGGCGTCGGAGCTTCGCCCGAAGGGCAGACGATTTGAGTCTCGTGCAGGTAGCCGCACGATTGGCAGCGCGCATCCTCTTTGAGATATCCGGCGGCCTCGCGCACGTTGATGAGCTTCTCGATGGCGTCGGGCGGCAGATTCCTCGCGCCGCCGAGGATGCGCGAGAGAATCGTAATCTTCGCCGTGTGCTCTAAGGTTTCGAGGCGGTCGAAAGCCTGCCAGAGGTCTGCGCCGTAGGCGACCGCGCCGTGATTCGCCATCAGGAGCGCGTTGTGATGACGGACGAGCGGGCGCATGGCTTCGGTCAGCTCGTCGGTCGAAGGCGTGCCGTACTCGGCGAGCGGCACGCAGCCCAGAGTCAGAATCACTTCGGAGAGCACGGGCTGGTCGATGGCGAGACCCGCGACGGCGAAGGCCGAGCCGTGCGGCGGGTGCGCGTGGCAGACGGCGCGAACGTCCGCGCGCTCCCTGTAGATGAGCAGGTGCATCGCCAGCTCGCTCGAAGGGCGTCGGTCGGCGAGCGGCTTGCCGTCGAGGTCTGTGACGGCGAGCGAGTCTTCCGTCATACGCCCTTTGCAAACTTGCGTCGGCGTCGCAACTATTCGCCCGTCGTCGAGGCGCACGCTCACGTTGCCGTCGGAAGAGACGACGTAGCCGCGCTCGTACATCAACTGGCCGACGCGCACAATCTCGCGCCGCGCCTTCTGTTCATCCATTAAGTGTTGCGGACGCCTTTAGACCCCGCGCCCGCGAGCTTCTCACAGGCCGAAGCTGAATTCGAGCTGGATGCGCTGCTCGACGGGCTCACCGTCTCTGAGCGCCGGTTCAAAATCCAACTGCTCGGCCGCCCGCGCCGCCTGCAACGTCAGTCCGCTCGGCAGTTGCGACAAAGGCTTGATGTCAATCACTTCTCCCGAGGTCGAGAGCACGGCTTCGAGCGTAGTCGTACCCGTCACGCCGTCTTGGCGCGCCTCGTCCGTGTAATAGGCGAAGGGCTTGGAGCGAATGATGGCGGGGCGAGTCGTCTCGCGGTAAATCTCGGGCCCGACGGGACGGACTGAAACCCAGTCGCCGTCTTCGGTCTGTCGCCTGATGGCAATCAGACGACCGATACCGCCTGCGCCGTAGAGCATCCCCTTTCGGCTCGAACAGCCGCGCTTGTACTTATAGGTGGGCGACGAGGTGAAGAATCCTTCGGTCTTCTCTGCGCGTCCACGGAAAAGACCCGGCAGGCTGCCCAGCGCGAGGCCGATTAAGAGCGTCAGGGCAAACGGTAGAACTCTCTTCAGGGAACTGCTAAGCATAAAAGGTACTCCTTGTCTCGAAGAACATGTATTTCGCGCCGTCTCTCAGGAACGGCTCAACTAAAGCTTATGCTCCTCGCGCTGCGCTATCTCCTCGAAGGGAAGAATGCCGCGCGGGTTTGTGACACAGGTTATCTGCGGTCGCGCCAGAAAATACGATAAGCTCTCCAGAGAGATTGTCAAGTCAACGGTTTTCACTTTCACGCCGAGCCGCGCGTGCAAACGCACGGGCGCGAAATTGAGCACGGCCTTGATGCCCGCCGACATCACCTGATTCAAGACCCTCTGCGCCACTCGCGCCGGAACGGCGATGACCGCCACGTCTATCTCTTCTTCGCGCACAATCCGCGACAGCTTCCTCACGTCGTACACCGTGATTCCGGCATGTCCGATGCGACGACCGATTTTTTCCCTGTCGTTATCAAAAAGCGCGACGACCGTGAAATTCGAGGCCGTAAAACCGTTGTAGTTGGCGAGCGCCGTCCCGAGATTGCCTGCGCCGACGATGCCGACGCGGTGCGCGCTGTCGAGCCCCAGAATCTTCGTGATGTGCTGCCTCAGCTCGTCGACGAAGTAGCCGACGCCGCGCACGCCGAACTCGCCGAAGTATGCGAGGTCTTTGCGAATCTGCGCGGAGTTCAGGTTGAACTGGTCGGCCAGCGCCTGCGACGAGATAGTCTTTATCCCCGCCCCGGCCAGTAGATTCAAACAACGCAGGTAGACACTCAGACGGTTCGTCGTAAGTTCCGAAATTTTCTCCGATTTCATTCCTGGCTTCCTTCGCTCTCATTTGAAGTATAGCTCCAACCGGGCGGGCGCGAAAAGACGGGAGATGTAAAGAGTTCGTAAAAGGGCTTTCTTCGAGCGCCGCGCCTCTACCGGCTAAGAAGCCGCGAGCGCCCGCGTGCGTTGCCGAAAGCCGCGCTCTTCAACTACAATTTATCTCGCAAACAAGAGATGCTCCCGAAATTTCCTTCTCTCGGTTAAAACACTCGAACGAAGAATGATTGCCTATCTATCCGGTAAGCTACTGCTCAAGCAGGCGACCAGTGTGATTTTGGACGTGGGCGGCGTCGGCTACGAAGTCACGATTCCGGTTTCGACCTTCTACGACATGGAGGAAGCGGGCGCGCAAATCCAGCTTCGCATCCATACGCACGTCCGCGAAGACGCGCTGCAACTTTTCGGCTTTCGCACGGCGCGCGAGCGCGAGCTGTTCGGACTGCTCATCTCCGTGAGCGGCATCGGCCCCAAATCCGGCATCGCTATGCTCTCCGGCATGAGCGCCGACGAGATAATCAACGCCATCCGCACCAGCAACCTCGCGCGCCTAACTTCGATTCCCGGCATCGGACGCAAGACCGCCGAACGCCTCGTCATCGAACTCAGAGACAAGATGGCCGCGCTCTCTTCGCCCGCGCTCGAAGAGGAATTGCAGGCGCAGGCCGCCGGAGCGCCCCCGACCGAAGACACCCTGCGCGAAGACTCGCTCTCGGCGCTCATCAACCTCGGCTACCAGCGCGCGGCAGCCGAAAAAGCCATCACACAGGCCATGCAGGAGGGCGGCGACCTCACCGTCGAACTCATCCTCCGCCGCAGCCTGCGAACGCTCTCAAAAGGATGATGCCGGTAAATCGTCAATCGTCAATCGTGAATAGATAGGGCGCTGCATCACGCCTTCTATTCACGATTCACGATTTACCATTCACGAGTTTTATGTCTGACGAACTCAAGCCCGCGAGCGTGCGCGATGCGAAGATGATGGACGAAGAACAGCAGTTTGAGTTGTCTCTGCGTCCCGTCCGTCTGGCCGAGTACATCGGCCAGAAGCGGGCGACCGACAACCTGAACATCTTCATTCGCGCGGCTCTCGGTCGGCGCGAGGCGCTCGACCACGTTCTTTTGACAGGCCCTCCCGGTTTGGGCAAGACCACCCTCGCGCACATCGTCGCCAACGAGATGGGCGCGGAGATGCGCTCGACCGCCGGGCCTGTTATCGAGAGGCCGGGCGATTTGGCCGCGCTCCTGACGAACTTGCAGGAAGGCGACGTGCTCTTCATCGACGAGATTCATCGCCTCAACCCGGCCATCGAGGAAGTGCTCTACCCGGCGATGGAGGATTACCAGCTCGACATAATGATTGGACAGGGCACAGCCGCACGCTCCATCAAGCTCGATTTGCCGAAGTTCACACTGGTCGGCGCAACCACTCGCGCCGGGATGATTACCGCGCCGCTTCGCGGACGCTTCGGCATCGTCTTTCATCTGGACTTCTACAATCACGACGACCTCGAAACCATCGTCCTGCGCTCGGCAGACATCCTCGGCGCGTCAATCGACAAGGGCGGGGCGCGCGAGATAGCGCGTCGAGCGCGCGGCACACCGCGCATCGCCAACCGTCTGCTGCGTCGCGTGCGCGACTACGCTGAGGTTGATTACCAGGGTCACATCTCGCAGGAGGTCGCCAGCGACGCGCTCAACCGGATGGAGGTCGACACCTACGGCCTCGACGAAGTTGACCGCAAGATGCTCCTGACGATTATCGAGAAGTTCGGCGGCGGCCCCGTCGGTTTGGGTACGATGTCGGCTTCGATTCACGAAGAGAAGGATTCCATCGAAGAGATAATCGAGCCCTACCTCATTCAAATCGGTTTCCTCAACCGGACGCCGCGCGGTCGGATGGCGACGCGCCTCGCCTACGAGCACTTCGGCCTTCTGCCCCCTCACGGCGGCAAACCCGGCGGTCTCTTCGACACCTGAGCAAATCGTCGCGGCCTCTCCCTTCGATTCAAAGCCTTTATGTTTTCCCTTCGCCAGCCGCGCATCTGTCTCGTCCTGCTTCTGACCGTGTGCATGCTCGGCGTCTGTCTTCCAGCGCACGCACAGCAGCAGAGCAGGCGACCCGCGTCGTCTCCTGCGCCGCGCGGCGATGAGAACCGCGCCGCCCAACGTCAAACAAAGCGCAGGCGTGCGAGCGGCGCGCAGAGCAGGCAGGCGCGCGAAGCCGCCCGACGACGCCAGCGCGAGCAGGCCGTCGCCGACCTTTCGGAGATTGCCGCCTCCGCGCGCACGCTCGAAGACGCTTACTACAGCACGCAGATTCAGTTGCTCGCTGCCGATGCTCTCTGGCCTGCCGACCCGGCGGCGGCTCGCAACCTCTTCCGGCGCGCTTGGGAAGCCGCCATCACCGCCGACCGCGAAGAGCAGGAAGAGAGCGAGCGCGATACGAGCGCGGGCGCTATGGGACACGTCACGACGATGCGCGGCGCGGTGCTCCATAAAGCGACGCGCCGCGACGGGCAGTTGGCCGAAAGCTTTCTGCGCGAGCTGATGGAGGGCGATAAAGAGTATGCCGAGCGCGAAGCGTCGCGGGCGAGCAGGGGCGTCTCTGCATGGCGCGAACCGAGCGCGCCGATGGCTCGCCGCATCGTCTTCGCACGTGGCCTCATACAGCAGGGCGACGGCGAGCGTGCCGCAGCACTACTCGCTCCCGCGCTCGAAGAAGGCGTCAACACTTACCTTATTGATGTCCTGCTCCAACTGCGTCGGCACGACGCGCCGCGCGCCGACGCACTCTTTCTACAACTTCTGCGCCGCACCCGTTCGCACCTTGAAGAGACCGACGCCAACGCCCTTCTGCTGCTTTCGTCCTACGTCGTCTCCCCGACTCTTTTCGTCGCCGTAGACCAATCCGGCGCGCCGATGTTTCGCTCGCTCGCTCAGGCCACGACCGACCCCACGCCCGCGCCCGCTCTCTCGCCCTCTCTGCGAGCGGCCTTCTACGAGCTTGCCGCCGCCGTGCTCGCGCGCCGCGCCGCTCAGGTCTCCGCCGATTCGTCCGACAGAGAAACGCCCGCCCTCTACTTCGCGCTCGAACGCCTGCTCCCCTTCTTCGAGCTTGACGCTCCGGCGCTCGCCCCTGCGCTTCGCACAGAGCGCGACGCGCTCGCCGCACGGCTCGACGCAGCGCAACGCGACACGCTTCTCAAACAGCGCGACGTGCAGACGCTCGCCGCGAAGAATCCGTCCGACCCTTTGCGTTCTATCGTCGAGGCCGTCGCGCAGGAGAAGGACGCTTCGAGGCGCGAGCGTCTGCGTCTCCACCTCGTCAAAGAGGCTTCGAGGCGTCGTCTCTGGGAGCGCGCGCGCAAGCTAGCCGCCGAGATTGAGGACGCCGAGATACGTCGGCTCGCAAACACCTTCATCGCCGTCAGGCAGATAGAAAATCTCTCCGACGCTTACGAAGAGAACGACGAAGACGACTACGAGCGCGCCGCCGCCTTCGTGCGCAACGCCGACGCGCCGCCGCTCGCGCGAGCATGGGGATTCGCACAGGCCGCCGCGCTCGCCGCCCGTCGAAACAAGCCAGAGCGCGCCTCGGAGCTGCTCGACGACGCCGCGCGTTTCGCCGCCACCGTAGAGAACGGCTCGCAGAGGAAAGTAGCCGCCTACACCATGCTCGCGCGCACCGCCGCTCGCTTCGACCCGCCGCGCGCATGGGAACTGCTCGCGTCGCTCGTGCGCGCGGCTAACGCCTGCGAAGATTTGTCGGGCATCGAAGCGAACGTCGAGATAATCGAGCCTCCGCCTACGCCCGAAAGTGGCCAGCTCGGCCTGACGCTCGAAGCAGACGTGTTCAGTTTCGGAGAGGTTTTTGCGACAATGGCGCATCTCGACTTTGAGCGTGCGCGCGAGGCGGCGCGGTCGCTCGGCGGCGAAGAGCCGCGCGCCTTCGCCTCTATCGCCGTCGCGCGAGCCGCGCTCGAAAGAGACGAAAAGAAAGGCGCGAGCCGCACGAGCGCGGAGCGAGCGTCGAAACCCGGCAGTTGAGCGCGCGCAGGCGTCGATTCCCGGTCAGTCTCTCGCGCGCTTCGTCGTCCGAGTTGGCGAAAAGTTTCTGACGAAGAACATCGTGCCGCAGCCAACGTCGTCCATTAGAAGCATGAAACGTCCTTTTTTTTCGCGTCACAGGTGGGGCGTGCGTAACCTCGCACCCTGGCCGACTATCCTCAGCCACTGTCTCCACCAGTTTCACGAAAACGACCTCTTCACGCCTGCCGCCGCCATGAGCTACTTCGGGCTCCTGACGCTCTTTCCAGCCCTGCTCGTCCTGCTCGCCCTGAGCAACTGGATTGCAGCCGGGAACGAGATGCTCTCGCGCATCGTCGATGTCTATCCCGGCTCCGTCGATTTCCTGCGAACGACCGTGCGCTCTTTGAAAAACTTGAACGCAGGCGTGATTGTCGGCTGCGTGGTGGTCGTGCTCTGGGCTGGCTCGTGGGTCTTCGCAGTCATCGAGCGCGCCGTCAATCGCATCTGGGGAACAAAGCCGCGCACGTTTCTGCACGGACGCGCGCTGACGCTCGGCATGATAGGCGCGGTCGGGCTGCTTTTGATTCTCTCGGTCTTCATCACGTCGATACTCGTCGGCTTGCAGCAACTCGCAGAGCAGTTGCCCCTGCGCGTGCTTCGCCGCTACTCGTTCCTGACCATCATCGGCAACGCCTTCTGGCAATTCATATTCGCTTCGGCCAGCGCGCTCATCACCATCACGCTCTTCACGCTCGTCTATCGACTCATCCCGAACGGGCGCGTCACGCTGCGCGACACTTTGCCGAGTGCCATCGTCGCCGGACTTCTCTGGGAAGCGGCCAAGTACATCTTCGCATGGAGCCTACAGTATTTTCATTACGACCAGATTTACGGCTCGGTCGGCGCGGTCGTCGCCGTGCTCACATGGAGCTACGTCTCAAGCCTTATCCTGATGCTCGGCGCGCAGCTCTCCGTCGTGCTTCACCAGGAGCACCACATCGCCGAGGTCGAAGCGCAACAAGCAGTAGCCAGTAGCCAGTAGTCAGTATCCAGTAGAAAGACTTCTTGAAGCATTCAAGAGCACGAGCAGCATAGAGCATCTTCAGCATTCAAAAACTACTGGCTACTGGCTACTTTCACACCATGCAGATTTCGGATTTCGATTACGAGTTGCCGGAGGAATTGATTGCGCAGGAGCCGCTTGGGCGGCGCGACGCTTCGCGTATGCTGGTGGTCGAACGCGCGCGGGGCGTCTGGCGCGACAGCTCTTTCTCGGAGCTGCCTGCCGAGATTGCGGCTGGCGACACGCTCGTCTTCAACAACACGCGCGTCTTTCCGGCGCGGCTCACAGGGCGGCGCGAGCCTTCGGGCGGACGCATCGAGCTGCTGCTCGTCCGGCAGTTGACGGAGAGCGACCCGCACGCCTGGGAGACCTTAGCGCGCCCGGCTCGTCGCCTTGAGCGCGGCTCGCGCATCTCTTTCGGCGATGGTCAGCTGCGGGCGGAAGTGACCGAGGTCAGCAACGAAGGCGTGCGTGTCGTGCGTTTTGAGTGCGAAGGGGATTTCCAGACGCTGCTCGACGAAATCGGACAGACGCCGCTTCCGCCCTATATCAAACGAGGCGATGGACAAACACAGCCGCATGAGCGCCTAGACCGCGAGCGTTATCAAACCATCTATGCGCGCCAGCGCGGCGCGATTGCAGCGCCGACAGCCGGACTACATTTCACGCCGCGCGTCGTCGAAGAGTTGCGCGCTCGCGGCGCTCGTCTCGTCGAGCTGACGCTTCACGTCGGCTACGGCACGTTTGCGCCCGTGCGCGCCGTCGATTTGAGCGAGCACAGAGTCGCGCCCGAGCGTTACAGCCTCGACGCCGAGGCCGCCTCCATCATCAACGCCACACGCGCTCAAGGCGGACGTATCGTCGCTATTGGCACAACCACCGTGCGCGCTTTAGAATCGGCGGCGACGGAGGACGGTCGAGTCGAAGCACAGACAGGCGAAACCGCTCTGACGATTACGCCCGGCTACAGGTTTCGCGCCGTCGATGCGCTGCTGACCAACTTTCACCTGCCGCGCTCGTCGCTGCTCGTGCTCGTCGGCGCATTCATGGGGCGCTCGCTCGCGCTCGACGCCTACCGGCACGCCGTCCGTTCGCGCTACCGTTTCTACAGTTACGGCGACTGCATGTTGATAACCTAGTGAATCGTGAATCGTAAATCGTAAATAGAAGCGTCGTGAGCCGCGCCATCTATTTACGATTTACGATTCACGATTTACTATCTACGAACTATGGCTGTATTGAAGAAGCTTCGCTCAAGGCTGTTTTCGTCGAGCATGGAGGGTGAGAGAAACGCTTCCGCCGATGACGAGAGGGCGCGTCGGCAGACCGCAGGCGAAGTGTCGGCCAACCTCCAGCCGCGCTACGACATACGACCTCTCATGCTCGCGCAGCTCGAAGAGGTCTGGCGGCTCGACCAGCGTTGCTTCATCGACGGCGAAGCCTACAGCCGCGACACCTTCGAGTATCTGCTCACTTCCTCCGAAGCACTCGCCTACCGCGCCGTCATGCCCGACGGCACGATGGTCGGCTTCATCGTCGGCCTCATCGAACCCGACCACACCGGACACATCACCACTCTCGGCGTCGCGCCCGAACATCGCAGGCGCGGCATCGCCCAGCGCATGATGCACAAAGCCGAAGAAGGCTTCCGCCGCCGCGACGTGCACCTCGTCCGCCTCGAAGTCCGCTCCATCAATCACGGCGCGCAGCAGCTCTACCAGAACCTCGGCTACACCGTCACCCAACGTCTGCCCCGCTACTACTCCAACGGCGGCGACGGCCTCCTGATGATTAAATCTCTCGACGAATAAAAAGCTCGTAAATGGTAAATCGTGAATCGTAAATAGATAAAACCAGTTCTTTCTATTTACGATTCACGATCTACGGGGGATTTGATTCGTTCGCAGCAGGTTCAGCCTATCGTTCGCATTTTGGCGATTTCGGGGGATTTGATTCGTTCGCACCTGTCTGGAGATATGTTCACCTTCAGTCTTAAGCGAGCAGTGGCATGACATCAGCGATGTATGACGGGTCGTGATCGTTTCTAGCCTGAAGTGCGACCCGCAGTGGTTCTTTCCAGCTCGGCGGGTAGTTGTGGCAGACTTCTTTGAACTTCTGTCGGAGAACCTTCGCTTTATTGGTGACTAAGGCGTATGCCAAGGCATCCGCCGTTTTCAAAATCCCCTCAGGGGTGTCGGTGATTTCCGGCAGGGCGTACATGTAATACATTCCCACGTAATTTTGTGTGTACCAGTCACGATGAAGTAGTTCGAGTAGAATTGACGAAAGCTCCGCCTTCGTCGAAAAGTATTTGCCGAACTTGAGTCCCCATGTTCCGATGTTGCCGCCCTGTAGGCCGGAGTAAGCGTGAGCATCGTATCTGCCTTTGCGGCTTTCCTCCCTGATCATAAACTCCAGCCTCAGACGGACATCGTCATGGAGATGCGGCCAGAGGTCGGGGCGCATGATGCCGAGGATCGAAAGTATCTTCGCTGTGTCGCCCTCCGTGCGCAGAGCATCCCCCATCATTCGAGCCACCTCTTTTAGTTCTTCCTGCGGCATTCGCTGGTACAGCGCCTCAAAGGCAAAGCGCGTTTTACTCGCATCTCCTTGCTCTCTTCTGCCGAATGCCTCGGTAAAGACATCGAAGATGTGTTTGGGCGGCACCTGTGACGCTAGCGAGTCCGCATACTCTTGAGTCGGAACAAAGTACTGGTCATATATCCGATCGGTGAATTTTGTGACATCGAAATCTGCCACCTCCCGACGAAGATATTGGAGCATGGTATCGATCGTGATGAGCACTCTGATGCAGAATTCCTCCGAATCCTCCATGCTCTCATGTGTGCGAGGGTTCCGGATTCCTATGTACAGCCCGCGAACGAGTTGCTCGATGCCCTTCTGCTCATCCAACTGTGAGGTCGTCTGTAGCTCATTTAGACGAATGAGCGGAGCAGCCCCTCCGAGAACTTTGCCGACCAGTTGTGCGCCATCGCCGTCCTCGCCGCTTTTCTCCCTCATAAAGTCCGACAAATATCTGAAGGCTGCGAGAACGGCATCTGCATACTGCCCATTGTCGATCCGGCTTCGGACAGCCTGTACCAGATAAGGATCAAGTCCGAAATTAGAAAGTGCTTCTTTGCTTAACATTCTTATGTTCCCTGATTGATCGTTCATAGAATCCAGTTGGCAGAGCAGCTTTTGACTACAGTATTGCAACGGGGAGGCCATTGGCGCACTCCGATGCCCCTCGTTTACCGGAATCCTGCCTCACCGCCACGGTATCAGGAACCTTGATGTAAATACTTGGACTTACGATTGTCAAAAGCCGGCCATGTGCCCTCCAGAATATCTATGATCCTTTTGTTGATGACGGGGTTTTCGATGGACCCGGCTACATACTCCACCCGGTTCAAGTTCTTCTTGTCTAGGCGGCAGGAGATGACTTGATCCGAATCGCAGACGACGGCGATATTCGGGTTGTGAGTTACGATGAAGATTTGCCTCTGCCTCCTCGCTTTCTTGACGGCGGGCACCAGCAGATCAACTACGGTCTGGTTATCCAAATTCTCCTCGGGCTGGTCGATGATCAGTGGCACATCGCCCTTATCAACCAATAGGTAAAAGATGAGGAGGAGCGTCCCCTTCTCACCAGGTGAAAGTTGGTGCAGCTCTTTATCCCCCATCTTCAGGACGTACTGTGGTGATAGGTACTCCAGAGAGAATAGAAAGTCATAAAGGCTCTCGGCCGTTTTCCCCTTCTTGAGCTGCTCCTCCACGCGCATCGCGTTGCCCGTTCTCGCATCGTTAAGGAGCAACACCGTCAGCGACTCGAGAAAGGCCATCGTGCTTTCTTCGTCGTTAAAATCGTGCCGTTGGAGCAGGTCCTCGAGCGCCCTCTTCCCCGGCGCCGTGCCGCAGAAGGTCCCGGCAACACCATGGCTGACCCACTCGAAAAACCGCTCTTTGAACATCCGATTGACGATCATCACGTCAAAATTAAGGGTGAATTTATCCTTCGCTAACGGGTGGCCAAGAATGAAGCTCTGGACCGGCCTATACAGCTCCCTATAGATTTGCGCTAGCTTATTAACGTGCGCGTAGATGCGGCGGGCGACGCCGGCGCGCCGCCCCTTCGCCTCTATCAGTTCCGCAGGCGCCTCGTCCAGCTTTTTTAGGATGTTTTCGAAGTACTTGATTGATCCCGGAGACTCACTCCCCCCGATGATCTCCTTCTCCTTCTTCCCCCAGCGCTCTAACGCCCTCAGGTAAGACTGGTGCGCCTTGCCCGCCTCGTCCAAAGTCTCCTGGATTTTGCCGATCTCTATCTCGAGCAGAACCTTTTTGTAAACAGGGCTGTCAGGGCTGTCATGATCGAGGAAGTCTTCGATGCTTTGCTGTTCTGATGTCAGCTCGTCGTGCTTATCGAAAAGGGGCTTTTCGTTTACCTCGAGCCGCGCGAGCGAATCGAAGTCCACCCCGATCTGGCTCAGTTCGGCGGCGCAGTCATTTTTGAAGTTAGCGTATTGGCGCTGGAAGTTCTTGATCTTGCCGAGCGCTTTGTTCACCGCCGCTGCCGCCTGCGTGACTTTATTCTTTCTATCGGCGGCCTCGGCGATAAGCCCCTCGAGTCGCTTCACTTCATCCTTTTTCACTTGGATATCCGCCGCCGCGGCAGCATTTTGCCGCCTGTGGTCGTCGCTGTCGGGCGTCGGAACGGGATCCGGCTTCGAGCCGAGGTGAGCATCCAGCGCCGCTTTGCGAGACGTCAACTGCGCCTCGATCATCTCGCGATACTCTGCGGTAAGCCGTTCTTCAAGCGCGGCGATATCCTTATTGATTTCATGCAGCTCATCCCTCAGCATCCGGATGGCTTCATCAATTTCGCTCGTCTTGTATGAGATCAATTCGTCTAGAGATCTCTTACCCAAGCGGTCCGCCTCTTCGACGTGAGAGAAGATGACCTCTTTCAGCTCCCGATCGAAGCTGCCCTCACGCCCGCCGGAGGTAGCCCCGTGCCTGTAGCTCGCGACCTCGTTACAAACAGACTCAAAGAAGTGTTGCGGGATGTACTTGACCGCCTCCACTTCGGCGGGCTGAACGCCAGCGTCAAGCTGTCTCGTAACGGAGTGTCCGCTCTCCCAGGTAAGCGTGGCTTCGAAGTGTTGGGCTTTATTGTTACCCGAGTCCATGAACTTTTCGGGATTCAGGAAGGAGAAGTGCTTGTAATTCTTAGTGCCACCAACCAGCCCGAGAATGTCTGTGAGGGCGCTCTTGGCCATCCCCTTATTGCCGATGATAGTGACCAGCCCGTGGTTGAACTCAAGGTCTGCGTCGAACCACACCTCGTCGAGGCGCGAACCTTCCTTCCTGTGCACCCGCAGAGACTTTATGTACTTCGTCTTGTTGCCCTCGACCGCATGTATTTTCTCGGGTACCGCGCCGACGAAGATCCGCTCGTCGGGCTCGCGTAGCGCCTGCCTTAGCCCTTCAAAGGTCGCGTCCGCCTTGATCCACGTGAAGCACTTGCCGATGCGGGCGTGCTCTGCCGAGTCAGAGAACTGGTGTGCATCACTGCAGTCTAGGAGTTTGCTGTTAACCCCTGCATCGGAGAGCTTGCGTTTTCCGTCGGCATATTCCTCGACCGACTTCGCGCAGGTGAACACCATGTCGACCTTGTTGATAATGTTCTTCTTTTCAGCGGTGGATTGGGTCCATTTGATTTTGGTCCACTCATTCTTACCCACAGCGGTGATGTACTTGCCCTTAAACGGGTGGTGTTTCAGGACCTCCATCACGTCTTTGAAGCTGAAGTTGATATTATTGAACCCCAGCGCCTCCAACTTCACTCCCCGGTTCTGCCTCACCACGTCCGCGGGAGAGTTCTCGTTGATCAGCCGTCCCAGTTCCGCCAAGCTTTCGCGCGTTGCGACTGCGTACCACTCGCTCTTCAAGTGCTCATACTCGGGGGCGATCTGGTAGTTTCTCGGCAGGGCGTTGAGGAACTGCTGCTCAATGACCTCAGGCCTGATCTGCTCAGAGAAGATGACGTGTAGATTCACCCTGCTCAATTGGCTCTCACTGCCGCCGAATTTGTCTAGCCGCAGCTCGACCACGGGCAAGATCAGGTCGAGATTACCCAGCCTGCCTGCTTGTTTCGCAGCCAGCACACGCTTGTAGCCTTCTACAAAGATGTAGTCGTTGATTCCTAATACTTTGAACTCGGGCGGCAGGGCCTCGAGGTCGTCCAAGAATCTAGCCCAAGCCTTTTCTTTCTCCCCGTTGTAGTTATGGACGAATGATTCGGGAGTGTGAACGTGAAGATCCCACTTGCGCCAAAGAGAACCTCTTGTGTCATTCATGTCGTCACCTACGCTGCTGACCCACGTTCGTAGCGTGCCGTGAGGTCCGGGATTGAGTTCGGCACTACCGTATCCGACTGAGGAGCGCGCCGCAACAGCCGGCTCCTTGGTTTGATCTTCTTTAAGTGGAACGGCTTCCGACGTACTTCCTCCCTAAGCGGCAGCCCGGCGCGCGGCCTTTGCTGTTGCCAGCTTGGGCAGTATCTCCGTCATGACGCGCTCCTGCCCGTTGGGCGTGAGGGCGACTTCTTCGCCGACCGGCCGGATGTCCTTCTTCTCGATCAACCGCGCGATGGCGACCGCCACATTTTGCGGCCTTTGGTTGGCAGCCTGCCGTTGGAGTTCCAGCCGGCTCAGCCTGTGGTCAGGTGCGTGGTTTAAGAGCAACAGCACCTCGTGGGTCGCGGATATGCCTCGCGCCAAGACCAGCGGCTTCCCGTCCAACTCGTGAATGACTGAGTGTTCCAACTGTACGAGTTGGGCGATAGTGGAAGCTATGACCCGCTCATCCTTTCTCCAAGCCAGCCTCAAGAACTCCGCCAGGACCCACTTGGCCGCGTGTAGCACCAGCATCGAATCCATGTAATTTGCGTCATAGTCCGGCGATATGTGTACCGCACCTCGCTCGTTACGGAACTTGTAAACGACCTCCATGACCTTGACGATGTGGTATCTGTCCTTGCCAGCCATCGCGTGCGGCAGACTGTTATCGAGCAGGTACTTCCTTATCTCGCCCACCCCCTTTGAGTGGACCACCTTCCCGGTGTCTATCTGGTATAGGCAGCGCGAGACTGCCTCACACAGGCGTCCGCCGTTCAGCTCAGCCGGCTGCCAGTCGCCCGCTAGAAACCGCTGTTGTATTTCCCCGTAACTTTCCATGACCTTCTGGGCGAGAGACGGATCGACGACATTGGAAAGTTCGTCTACGAGTTCTTTTGAGGTCAGTTTCGTGGTCATTTCTTAGAAGCCCCCTTTCCCTTGGCCGAAGCTGAAGCTGACGCGTCGCCTTTACCCATCGCGGCTAGCTTCTCCGCCTCCTCAATTCCGTCAGGGGTGATTTGGAATTTAGTGCCCCCCATGTGTAGGACTTTCTTATCCTTCTCGGCGGACATTCGCTTCAGCGCACGGCCGAGACTACGATTCTCCACCTTGGTATCGAAGGCGTGGTACAGGAAGTTGGACAAGACGCTCTCAGACACCACTTTGCCGTCTTCTCCCACGGCCTTGCGAATAGCCCACAGGCCGAAAACGCCTTTCTCGCCGGGCGTGCGGTTCTTAAGTACGGAATAGCCGTTCGAGACAAGCCCAAGAGCTTTCCACCTCGGCACCCAGTCGGTAGTAACCTTCGAAACCCGGCCGCCTCCACGTTTGCCGGATTTGTTACCCTTTTCGGCCCCTGCGCCGTCCGAGGCGCCAGCCTTCGTACCCTGCGAACGCCCAGCTTCGCCAGGCAACCAGTCGGCTTTGCGCTCTTCGTCGAAGACTTCCTCCAAGTATTTACGGGCAGCCCTACGCCCGGCCGAGTTCAACCTTACGTTGTTGTCTTCCTTAACAATCGCGGTTTCCTTGCTGATCCAGTTCCGCGCGTGCGCGTCGAGCACGTTCGAGTTTTCCAAGATTGTGCTCAAGGCCGAACGCGGTACCGACTCATTCCCGGTCTTCTCGTGCGCGTAAAGGAATAGGTAAGAAAGGCGTTGCGCGTAGTCCAGCTTACCCGTCGCTCTGAGTTGCGGCTCCTCAAGATGCAACTGCCCATCCCTCTCGCGGAAAATTTCTCTTAACCTCCCCGCTTCCAAGCCCTCAGGCTTGGGTGCCGGCAGCTCTCTGAGAGCCATTGCCTCGATTGCTTCATCTCTCAGCCTATCGCCGCCATCTTCGTCGGCAACACCCGGTAGCACTAGTTGAGGATCTTCAATCAAGACTGAAGGTTGGCCTTGTCTGGCCCGCTTAACAGAGACCCCTAAGCGCCCCGCCAAGAACAGGCTCAAAGGATGGCTGACGCTGTCTACTGCGCCATCGGTGACCTTCGCGCGGAAACGGCGGCTCCTGGTATCCTCGTCGAACTCGATAATGTTAACGGCCGGATTTTGGGGACCGTCTTTAGCGTGACCGTTTGTGGTTAACGAGCCACCCTGTCCGATTAGCGTCCCGCAGCTAACGCACGCGCGAGCCCCCGGTTCAAGCATGTCATTGCAGTCTCGACATCGCACCTGTGTTCCACACGAGGGGCAGTGAGTTCCTCGCACGGAGAGTTCACTTTGGCAAGAGAAACAGGTTTGCATCACAACACCTCCGAATCAGCGCCGTACAGGGTCGGCGTCAACCCAAATTAAAATGGCCGCCGCGGGATCTTCTCCTCGCGGCGGCCATTTCCATAAAGCCCAAGTAAATTAATATATTTTGGGTTTATCCGTGGCTCGATTCGCGAGGGTATACCTACGCTGCTTCCGTGGCGCTGGTATCAAGGAGCACGATCTAATCAAAGCCACACTGATAGCTGCCGCTTTTCTGAGCCGTCCTGATACCATCAGCTCTCCTCCTGTGCGCGAAATCCGCGCTGAGTAATTTATAGCTGGCCTGCCTTCAACAGGAACCAAGGCCAGATTATAGTCCATTTTTTTATTTTGACAATAGTTGTCTGGTCTGACCGCTTATCAGTTTTGAGGAGCCATCAGCCACTTGAATAATCTCAAGCGTGGCGGCGGCAAGTGCTCTCGCACAAAGCGAGCTGTCAGTTTGAACTGCCTCGTGACTTTCTGCCAATAGTATGAACCGATGCGCGCT
>DASWNP010000018.1:0-82308 GCA_036399175.1 Pyrinomonadaceae bacterium
ACGGTCACTTCAAGACCGTCGGCGCTTCTCTTCTGTTAGGCGAGTCGGGCGCGTGCGCCTCGCTCTCTATGGTCTGCGCACTCGATGTCGAAAGCAGAGCGTCGAAAGACGGAAGCGGCGGCTCGCGCTCCTTCATCTACCCGACGAGAACTTCTTCATGCTCGCCCGTCTTCTCCTTTAGCTCCTGCTTCACCTCCCGCATACCTTCGGCGACGGCCTCCACCTTCTCGTCAACCTGTGCAACCTCTCTGCCAATAGCCTCTGTCTCGCCAGTAATCTCCCTGACATCTGCGCGCACGGCCTCCATCTCGTCCGTGATTTCGCTGACTGCCTCCCTGACCTGCTGCTTGACCGCCTTGGCCTCTTCGTTGACCGCCTCTTTAATCGCCCCCAGAACCTCCTGCGGCTCGGGCGAAACCTTGAGCGCGGCCACTTCCGGGTCGTCCTTGAAGTTGAAGCGACTGATGGTGCTGAGCTGGCTTGTAATCTGGTCGAGCATCTCCAGAGCCTTCGTGGCCTTCTGCTCGGCCAGAAGGTTGACGTGCAAGTCCAGCTCGGCGCGCTGCTCAGCCAGCTTCGCCATGCGATTCTGCGAAATCAGCACGAAGGTCGAAAGAAAGATGGCTTCGAGCGAAACTATCATCGTCAGCAGACCGAAAGGGAAGGGGTCGAACTCGCTGACTTGCGGAATGTGTATGAGGCCGACGTTGAGCAGAACCCAGACGCCGAACCAGACGATGTGCAGCAGGACGAAAAGCATCGAGCCTGAGAAGGCCGTGATACGGTCGGCGATGCGGTCGGTGGGCGAGCGCATCTGCGCTTCGCTTCGCTGTGCTTCATTGATGGCCGAAATGTTTTTGCGGATAAGCTCGTTCTGCGAGCGAACCATCTGCTTCTGCGAAATCGCGTGACTACTCATAGCTCTTCCATGTCCGGCGTCGCCGCTCACAGTGAGGCGACCTGCGATAGCTTAAAGCTGTTTCCCCCTTGCGATGTCTCTGGCTGGTAAATCCCCCGAGAAATCTTACAAACAGCGTGCCAGTAGCAGTTTGCCCCGAATTACCTGGGGAAAACCGGGCGTTTCCGACGAAATACCAAACCCCGCCGTATCCCTTTGATGCAGCGATGGCTCGAATTTGTCGCCGGGATTCGCGCTCGGGGCGCGTGCTGCGAGAAAGTTTTATGCTGCGGCTGTAAGGGAAGTAGTTCTGTGGCGAAGCGGTCTGTTTGTCTGCTATGATGCTCGCCGCTTCCCGGCGTCCGTCGCTCGGCGTCAGCTCTCCCCGGCGTCGTCGGCAATCGACCTTCCCTGTGAGTTGTTTTCGGCACAGTTGATTTCCTTTGCAAAAGCGATGCTGATGCGCCGTTTCGTCGCCGTCCTTGTGCTGGTCGCCGCGCTGCTGTGGTGGCCTTCTGCCCCGGCGCGCTCTTACACGCTCGAATACAGCACCGCCTCGACGCAGATACGCTGGCCGGCCGCGACCATCAATATCGCTCTCTCGACCTCTCTGCAAACGCCGCCCGTCAACATCAAGCCGGGCAGCGACGTAGCGGGCGCTGTGCGTCGCGCGCTGAGGAGTTGGTCTGAAGTCTCTAACGTCAGGTTCAACCTCGTCACTTCGAGCGAGCAGAGCATTAGCGCCTCGGGTCAGCCCGACGGTTTGAGCCTCATCACGGTCGCCGACACGGGCATCAATCGACAGGCTTTCGGCAGCCCAGACATGCAGGGTCGCGCGCGCATTTTCTTCGACCCCTCGACCGGCACAATCAGCGAGGCCGACCTCGCGCTCAACCCGACGCAGCAGTTCTCCACCGACGGCACGCCCGGAACCTTCGACCTCGAATCCACCTTCGTCCACGAAATCGGCCACATGCTCGGCCTCGAACACTCCGGCGTCGTCGAAGCGACCATGCAGCCGCGACAAGCGAGAAACGACACATACGACCTGCCGGCCATCTCCACGCGCACGCTCTCAACCGACGACATCGCGGGCATACGCTCCATCTACGGCCCGCTCGAAGGGCTCGGCTCCATCGCCGGAACGATTACAAACCCTTCGGGCGCTGCCATCTTCGGCGCGCACGTCTTCGCCGAAGAGGTTTCGACCGGAAGACTGATAGCCGGAAACGTCACTCTGCCGAGCGGCGCATTTCGCATCGACGCGCTGCCGCCCGGCCAGTATCGCGTCGTCGTCGAGCCTTTGAACGAGCCCGTCCTCGCCTCCGAGATAGCCACGCGTAACGGCCCCTACCTCGGACTACAGAGCACGCCCTCTTCCTTCAGAACTTTCGAGGCGGGCACGACCGGCGTCAGCGCAAACTCTACTTCGACCTTCAACGTCGCTCTGCCCGGCTTCCAGCCTTTCGTCAACCCGCGCTTCGTCGGCACGAACGCACAGCTCTCGACCGTCGCCGCGCCCCTCGTCCCCGGCAGGCGCGAAACCGTCCTCGTCGGCGGCAACAACCTTCATCTCGTCAACGCCGCTAGTATCAGCGTCACCTCCGATTTCATCTCTGTCGATAGAAACAGTTTGCAAAAGCTCTTCTTCACGGGCGCGAGCGGCGAGCAGGTGCAGGTCTTGAGCTTCGACGTGGTCGTGAGCATCCTCGCGCCGCCCGGCGGCTACAACGTGCGCCTCGCTTCGGACGCGGGCGAAGTGGCCTACGTCGCGGGCGGCCTCACGGTCGATTTGCCGAGCGGCACGACCGGCCAGACCTTCAACTTGATAGACAACGCGCAGTTCTTCGTCGCGCAGCACTACAGAGATTTCTTCAACCGCGAGCCCGACCGTTCTGGTCTCGAATTCTGGGTCAGGCAGATTACCGATTGCGCGGATGAGGGATGCCGCGAAGTCCGTCGCAACAACGTCTCTGCGGCCTTCTTCCTCTCCGCCGAGTTTCAGGAGACGGGCTTCCTCGTCTACCGCTTCTATCACGCGGCCTTCGGACGCCGCGTCGGCAACAGCGTCCCACTCACCTTGCAGGAGTTTCTGCCCGACACGCAGCGCTTGCAGCGCGGCGTCGTCGTGGGCGTCGGCGACTGGCAGGCGCGTCTCGAAGCCAACAAGCAGGCTTACGCCGCAGAGTTCGTCTCCCGCGCAGACTTCCTCGCGCGCTATCCCGCGACTCTCTCGCCCGAGGAGTACATCGACCGCCTGAACGCCAACACCGGCTTCGCCCTCTCTTCGGACGAACGCGACGCGCTCGCCCGCGCCCTCAGAAACGGGACGGAGACGCGCGCCGGCGTCCTGCGCCGCGTCGCCGAAGACGCAGACGAGCAGCGCCGCGAGCTTAACCGCGCCTTCGTCCTCATGCAATACTTCGGCTATCTCAGAAGAAACCCCTCCGACTCGCCGCAGCCCGGCCTCGACTTCTCCGGCTACAACTTCTGGCTCACGAAGCTCGAAGCCTTCGGCGGCAACTACCTCGCCGCCGAGATGGTCAAAGCCTTCCTCACTTCGGGCGAATACCGTCGGCGCTTCGGCGCAGTCTAATATCCGCCGCCCTCGAAAGAAATCTGAATAGCTCGACACACAAAAAGTCGGAAGGGTCGCCCCTTCAGACGACCCTTCCGACTTTTCATTGCGTTCGTTCCGACTTCGTCCTGACCTGCTCTGTGAGAGCTTTACGGGGTTGTCCAGACCGTACCGGAGGCGCTTCTGTCCATATAGATGATACCCGAGCGCGAATCGCTCTTGTCCGACAGGATGATGCCGGTCAAACCTACGTTAGAATCGCTGAGGATAATGCCGTTGGCGCTGATGTTGCCGTCCGGGTCGCTCAGGATGATGCCTTTCGGCGTCGCGGAGGTTCTTGTGTCAACCAGGATTATGCCGTGACGGTTAATGCTGCCCGAGTAGTCCGTGAGGGAGATGCTTTTGGCGCTCGTCGGGGCGTTCTCGTCGGTCACAATTATGCCCTTAAGCGCGGTTTGCGTTTTTGTCCAGACCGTGCCGTCGGCCGATGCCCTTGTGTCCGTCAGGTAAACGCCCGAGCGCGAGCTGCTCTTGTCCATATAGATGATGCCCGAGCGTTCCGACTTGGCATTGGTATCCGTCACGATGATGCCCTTCGCCTCGTCGATGCCGTCGTCGCTCAGGATGATGTCCTGCGCGCTCACCGAGGCGCTTCTGTCCATATAGATGATACCCGAACGCGAGTTGCTCTTGTCCATATAGATGATGCCGGAGCGCGAGCTGCTCTTGTCCATATAGATGATACCCGAGCGTTCCGACGTGGCGTTGGTATCGTCGAAGGTAAAGCCTTTCATCCCGGCGCCGTATCTATCCTTCAGGATGATGCCCTGGAGCGAGACGCTGCCGTCTGTCACGACGGGGATGATGCCTTCGAGCTGGTAGCCCCGGCCATTCTCGGTCAGCATAATGCCTTTGACCCGGGCGTTGGTGTCGATGAAGATAATACCCTTGGCGAGGGTCTCTCCATTGAGGTCAATGAAGATAATGCCCTTCGGGGTATTCGCGTCACCTTTTGCGAAAGTGCTCAGGGGAGCCAGAGAGAGGATTGCCAGAATCGTCAGGGTCAAGCAAAGTGTGGTACGTCGCAACATGATGGGGTTCCTTCTTTCTTTCCACTCGCTTCTCACCCGGTTCTGCCCAACCGCAAGGGGGATGGAAGCATATGGTTCTAAATTTTCAACCGATTGCCAAAGATTTTAGGATCGTCAACAGGACTCGCTCCGTCAGTGAGTTACGACGGCGCGCCAGGAGTTGAAGGCCGCATTCACTCTCTGTTTTTCAATCCTGTCAACGATCTGCCCATCTCTATTACAACCCACATGCCACAACCCCAAACAACCCCACCCCACCACCTAAACCTACAAATAATTACACTTACCACACACCCACACCCCACCGCCAAATACCGCCCAAAACCCCCTAAATTGGATACCAACTATCCACCCCACCCACCCCCAACCGCCAAACCCTCAAATCTACCGCTAAAATTTAAATTTTCCACAAAGCCCACCATGTGTTTACGTGCTATACACTGGTAACCAGGTATACACTAATCCGGCTTTGCCTAAAAATAGCCTCTTGCCCAAAAATCGAACCTTTTGCCCAAAAATAACGTCTAATGAAATCGGAAGGGAGGTTGACTATGTTGACCAAACTTTTGAGCAAGCCCGAAGCCACACGTTATATCTCCTAGACGGGCTTAGAGGGAGTTTCTAGGAGGTGACGCACGCCTCAGGTATTAGCGTACGCTCTGATACTTGACCCTCAAAAACCAGAAAGCCCCGCAGGTGCGCACCCCGGGGCTTTCGCTCTTTCTGGAACTTTCCTTCTACGCCACCTGATAAAACTTAGGCTTCAAGTTTAGTTCGTGCATCGCCTGTATCAGACAGCAGATGTTATGGCAGAGCACCTTGCAAAGTGCTTCGTTAGCTTGCGCTGTCGCCGTTTTGCTATGGAGAGTTTTTTGATTGGTGGCCTACGGGGCGTTGAGTTCGCGGACGTGAGAGCGGATGGTTTGGGGGAGGGTTTGGAGGTTGTAGCCGCCTTCGAGGCAGGAGATGAGGCGGGAGTGGCAGGTTTGGGCTGCCCAGTCTTTGAGGAGGCGGGTGAGGTGGACGAAATCTTCGTCTTGTAGTTTGAGCTGACCGAGGGGGTCGGTGGCGTGGGAGTCGAAGCCTGCGGAGATGATGATGAGGTCGGGGGTGAATTTGGCGCTGAGCTGTTCGAGCGCAGCCTCGAAGACGCGCAGGTGCTCCTGGGCGGGGGTGTTGGCGCGCAAGGGGGCGTTGAGGGTGTAGCCGCGCCCGCGTCCGATGCCGGTTTCGCCGCGCGCGCCTGTGCCCGGATACCAGGGGTACTGGTGAGTGGAGAAGAAATAGACGGAGGGATCGTCGTAGAAGATGCCCTGCGTGCCGTTGCCGTGATGCACGTCCCAATCGACGATGGCGACGCGCTCGACCTGCTGCGGGTAGCGCGTCTGCGCGTAGCGCGCGGCGACGGCGACGGTGTTGAAGAGACAGAAGCCCATAGGGCGTTCAGCGGTAGCGTGGTGGCCGGGCGGACGCGAGGGCAGAAAGGCGTTCGTCGCCTCGCCGCGCATGACGGCATCGACGGCGCGGCACGCGCCGCCCGCCGCGCGCAACGCCGCATCGAGAGAACGCATGGAGACGACCGTGTCGGCGTCCAGGTAGCCGGTGCCTTCGCTGACGGCGCGCTCGACGCGCTTGTAGTGTTGCGGCGTGTGGCAAGCCTGCACGTCGCCGCGCGGCGCGGCGGGCGCTTCCAACTCAAGCAGCTTCGGCCAAAGCTCGGCGTCGGCGCGTAGAGCGTCGATGACGGCGCGGTAACGCTCGGGGCTTTCGGGATGTCCGTCGCCCGTGTCGTGCTGTTCGTAGACCGGATGATGAATGATGGCGGTCGTCATGCGTTCGATTATGCTGAGCCGTGCGTGGGAGGTCAAATAGGGCTGCTTCGGTCGAGGGCGCGTGCGCGGATTCCGCAGCCGGGACAGGCGCGGGTGAGGCATGGAAACCGTACACAGGGCATCGAAAAGGCGTCACGAAGGGCGGACTCAGGAGGGCGCTCAAACCGCAAAAGCCTGAGAAATCGACGCTTTTGGGCGTGGTTCCGAATCGACGGTGGGCGCGGAATGGCATTTGCAAATTTATTGATAGATTCATCTCTCCCGTCTGCCATTTAAGTTGAGAGGAAATTAGGAGACAAAGGAACCATGAAGAAAATTCTCGTATATTTGACGTGCCTCGTGCTGCTCTTGACGGCGATTGTGCCGGAGACTCTGGGGCAGGATAGAAGGCGCTCGCGCTTCGGGCGTAAGGCGCGCACGGCGGCGATTATCGCGGGCGGCGCAGGTGTGGGCGCGCTCGTCGGCGGCAAGAAGGGCGCGGCCATCGGCGCGGGCGGCGCCGGACTCTATGCCTTTAATCGACGCGCGGCGCGACGCAACTTCAGAGGACGCACGCGCACCATCGGCACTGTCGCCAGTGGCGCGGCTTTGGGCGCGGGCGTTGGCGGCGTGGTCGGCGGCAAGCGCGCGGCGACGGTCGGCGCTCTGGCGGGCGGCGGCGGCGGCTATCTCTATCGACGCAGCCAGCGTCGTCGTCGTTTCTAAAAACAAAAAGGGAAGGAGCGGTCGAAAGGTTTTGCTTTCGACCGCTCCTTCATCTAAAAACTTTCTGCCCGACAGACATTCTTAACAGCGACGCACTTAAACCTCGCCCGAAGCTCAGACCCTTCCAGATTCTTAATCGGAGAGAATAGTTTATGTCATACGACGAAGAGCAACAGCGCAGGAGCCGCGTCGTGGTCGAAACGCCGAACACGCGTCGGGAGGTTGTGCAGACGCAGACGCAGCGCATCCCCGAGCGCAGAGGCTACTCGACAGGCGTCGTCGCCGCCGTCGCGCTCACGGCCATCGCGGCCACCGCCGTCATCTTTCTCTTCCTGACGAACCAAAGCGACGATTCGACGACCAACGTCAACATCTCCGCGCGGCCACCGGCGACACCCATCCCTCAGCAGACCGTCATCATTCAACAGGCCGCGACGCCTCTGCCGACGCCCATCGTCATCCAGCAGGTTCCGCCGACTACCACGCAGCCTGCGCCCGTCATCATCACACCGCCGGGCGGCGGCTCGACGACAGCGCCCTCGACCAGCGCGCCCCCCGCGACGAGCGTCCCGGATGATACGAGCATCCAGAACAACGTCAGCAAGAGAATCGAAGACGACGCCGAACTGGGTGCGACCGACATCATCGCCAACGTCTCGGGCGGCAAGGCGACGCTGACCGGCACGGTCAACTCGCCCGACCTCAAGCGCCGCGCCGAGCGCGTCGTCCTCAGCATCAAGGGCGTCCGCACCGTCGATAACCAGATAGCAGTCCTTCCCAGCCCCGGCACAACCTCAACACCATAAGGCCGTGAATCGTGAATCGTAAATCGTGAATAGGAAGAAATGGTCTTAACTATTTACGATTTACGATTCACGATTTACGTCTTTTAATGTCCTTCGGTGTGCTGGCGAAGCCATTCGTTGAGTTCTTCTTCGGTGGGCTCGCGTTTGAGTTCGTCGCGCAGGCGACGGCGCAGGTATTCGTGCTCGTTGCGCGCGGCGTCTTCGAGCCCGGCGTCAGCTTCGCCGCCATCGGGCGCTTCTTCGGCGTCTCCGGTAGAAGCATCGAACGCAGCCGCGCCTCGCTCCTTCCAATCGAAGTGCCGTTCATCCCAATCTGAGTCAGGACGGATGCGAGCCGCCCGGGCGGGCTCTACGGCGTGGCTCAGGCTCGCCGGTGCTCCATGAAATTGTTGCTGTCGGTACGTACTCATCAAAATTTTACCTCGCGCCTCCCTCAAGTTCCTTCCCGTATCTGACCGTCTACGTGCGCTGTAGCAGACGCTTCGACCGTCATCTCGCGCGCCGCCAGCGAAGATTCGACTGTGAGGCTCGCCTCTTCTCCGCGAATCACAATCCGGCAGCCGTCGTCGCCGGTGTAGAAATCGACCGCTTCAATCCGACAGCCCGAAGGCGCGTTCGTTGCCCTGGCTAGAGAGTCCGCCTCTGCGCCGTCTTCATAAAGCGCGCGAACGTCCTCGGCCAGAGCATCTTTCTCCGACGCCTCGACGCTCAGCTCCTCTATCGCCATCGACTGCGGTACGAGTCCCATCTCGCCGTCGAGATAGATTGTCCAGATGAAGCCGATGTCGAGTACGAAGTGCGACGCGTCGTCGGCGTGAAAATATCCGAGCACGGTCGCGTCTACGACGTGCGCGACGACGTGGTCTTGATGCTTGTTCAGCTCGTGCGCTCTCCATTCCGTCATCCGGCACAGTCTAGCATGATTCAAATTCTCTTCACGGCGTCGTTTTCCTGCTGCGGAATCTTGTAGCTCAAAAGCTCTCCGGCCTTGAAGAGAGCGACGAGGACGGCGACGAGACAGCCGATGCCGCCGAGCACGACCGACATCTGCGCGCCCACCATGCGCGCCAAGAGCCCTGCCTCGAACTCTCCGAGCTGCGGCCCGCCCATGAAGAAAATCATGTTGACCGAGGTCATGCGCCCGCGCAGCCGGTCGGGCGTGATGAGCTGCCGGATGGTCTGCCGGATGATGGTGCTGACCGTGTCGGCTGCGCCCGAGAGCGCGAGCATCGCAAACGAAAACCAGAAGATGCGCGACAGGCCAAAGAGCAGCGTCGATACGCCGTAGACGCCGACGGAGAGAATCACCCACCAGCCTGGCTTCTGCCAGTCGGGGCGACGCGCGAGCAGCAGCCCGGCGACGACCGCGCCCGCCGCCGGAGCCGCCGCCAGCAGTCCGTAGCCATGCTCGCCGACGCGCAGTATCTCAGCCGCGAAGATAGGCAAAAGCGCCGTCGCCGACGCGAAAAACGTCGCCACGAAATCGAGCGTCATCGTCTGCACGATGACCGGCGTCCGCCAGACGAACCTCAGCCCCTCGACCATCGACGCGAAACTCAAACCACTGCCGCCCGCCCCTTCGCGTTTGCTTTCGACATCGCTAGTGCTGCTGCTACTCCGACCGCTCGCGCGAATCAACAGCACGGCGACGATGACGGCCAGAAACGACGCCGCGTTGACGGCGTAGACGAGCGCCGGGCCTTGAGTCGCCAGCACCAGTCCGGCCAGCACGGGGCCGCCCACCATCGCCAACTGAAAAGAGAGGAAGCCGAGACTGACGGCGTTCGGAAAATCTCTGAGCGGCACGAGCGAGGGCATGAGCGCCTGCCTGGCCGGATTGTCGAAGGCCGTCGCCGCCGAAGAGAGCGCCGTCAGCACGAAGATAGGCCACACCTGTCGAAGCCCCGAAGCAGTCACCGCCGCCAGCACCGCCGCGCTCAAAAGCATGACGCTCTGCGTCGCCAGCATCAGTCGCTTGCGGTCAACCGCGTCGGCCACTACTCCGCCCACCAGCGAGCAGACGATAATCGGCACGACGCGCGCTAAGCCCACCAGCCCGAGCGCCACCGCCGACTTCGTCAAAAGATAGACGTGCCAGTTAATCGCCACGAGCTGCATCTGCGAGCCCGTGATAGAGATGAACTGACCGCCCCACATCAGACGGAAATCACGATGCCGCAGCGCCGCGAACGACGAACTCCGCCGCCTCACCGACACCACCTCCGACGCTTCGACCTCCTCCGGCTTTGAAGCCACAGGCACTTCCGCTCTGAACCTCCTACTCATCCCTCTTTGAAAGACAACAACCAGAGATACGAAACTTACGCCCGTTTCTTTCTGACTTTGTGCCCGACCCGTCGCTTTTTATGAGAACTCGACCTTGAAAACATCGCTTCTCAAGCGTCGCGGCGGCAGATAAAAAAAGGGCGGCCACCGAAGCGACCGCCCTTGAAAGCGTTCAGCCCGAACGAAATCTATTTACACTTCGAGTAGCCGCAGTCGCGGCAGAAGTCGCAGCCGGAGGCGTGCTCCATCTGGCCTTTGCATTCGGGGCAGACGCCGATGAGAGGGTTCATCCTGGTAGCAGTCGCCGAAGCTGTGGTAGTTGCAGCCGGGGCGACGCTCATCTCGGCGTAGGCGGCAGCGCGCTCGGAGTCGGGTTGATTCTGGAGGCGTCTGTGCGTGAGCATGATGCACTCGGCGACGGCCTGCTCGGGGCTCGTCAGGAGACGCTGATTGAACCAGACGGCGTGCGTGCCCGTCACCTTGTTGAGACTGCGCGCGACTTCGCGCGCGTCGAAGCCGCCGCGCAGCATCTTTGAGGCTAGCAGACCTACACCTCCCGAGATGGGGCCGGTGGCGAAGACTTCGAGAATCATCTGGCCGTCGTGATTGACCGTCACGTAGAGGTTCGCGCCGTCGAAGGGAATCTGCCACGTCGCCCCGCGCAGCTCGCGCGGGCGCTCGATGTTGACCGACTGAGCGGGAGCAGGCTCAACCGTCGGCATCACAGGTGCGCTCGTCGCTTCAGCAGAGGCAGCAGTTGAGCCGATATGTATATCTCCGATTTCGGCTTCGGTTGTCGCCTCGGCCATCGAGGCTTCGTTGACGATTGCCGGGTCGCAGGCGATTTCGCCTTTCGGCTCAGCGCCCTTGACGGTGGTGAGCACCTGCGAGTCGCGCGAGCCGTCGCGGTAGTAGCTTACGGCTTTGCAGCCGAGTTCGCGTGCGAGCCGGTAGAGTCTATCGACGGATTCGACCGTGTCGGTCGATGCGCCGTTGCAGGTCTTCGAGACGCCGTTATCGACGTTGCGCTGGGCGGCGGCCAGAACGTGCACGTGCTGCTCGGCAGTAATCGACATGGCCGAGATGAAGTAGGGCGGAAGCTCAGCTTCGTGCGCGACGACGTGCTCGGCGGCGCGGTCGATTGAATCCTGGTCGCTCTGGTCAACCTTCATGCCGAGCGCTTCGGCGGCGAGCGTGTGAACGTAGGTGCGCTTGCCGATGGTGTCCTGCCGGACGTATGCCCAGGAGAAATTCGGCTCGACGCCCGAAGAGGTTTCGGCGACGAGCGAGATGGTGCCGGTCGGCGCGATGGTCGTCACTTCATAGTTGCGCGGTGTGAGCTTATCGCAGGCGACGCCGATGTCTTCGCGCAGGAATTTTTCGTAAGCCTCACGGTTCGGATGAAACTCAGGGAAGACGCCCTTCTCTGCGCCGAGCCTGCACGACTCAGACCATGCTTCGCGCCTGACGAAGCTCATCACTTCGTCCATCAAATCAATCGAAGCGGGCGAGCCGTAAGAGACCCTGAGCTTGATGCAGAGGTCTGCGAAGCCCATCACGCCCAAGCCCACGGGGCGCGTGCGCTTCACCACGTCGTCGATTTCCGACAGAGGCCACGCGCACACGTCGATGACGTTGTCGAGAAAGCGCGTGCACCAGCGCGTCGTCTCGGCCAGTCGCTCCCAATCGACGCGCGTCTCCGGGTCGTAGAACTTCGCAAGGTCAATCGAGCCGAGGTTGCAGGAGTTGTTGAAATGCAGAGCCTGCTCGGCGCAGGGGTTCGTCGCGTAGATAGGCCCCATCGACGACATCATGTGATTGTGACGGTTGACTTCGTCGATGAAGATAACGCCCGGCTCGGCGTAGCGGTGAGCCGAAGCGACGATGCGATTCCAGATGTCGGGCGCGTAGACCATGCCGGGGCGCGGCGGCTCTTCGCGCGTCGTGTTTGAGAGATTCGCCGCCTCGAAAGCCGCGCGGTCGCGGAAGGTGACGGTCGTGGCGTCCGGGCGTCGATAGACTGCGTAGTCGCCGTTCTGCACGGGGTCGAAGACGGGCTCAGTCCAGGGCTCTCCGTCGAAGCTCAGTTGATACCACTCCTTGTTGTCAACCGCTTTGAAGAATTTGTCGGTGACGGTGACGGAGATGTTGAAGTTGGTGAGCGAGTGCTGGTCGTTCTTGGCGTGGATGAAGCGGAGCACGTCCGGATGGTCAACGCGCATGATGCCCATATTCGCGCCGCGACGAACGCCGCCCTGCTTTACCGTATCGGTCGTCGTGTTGAAGATGTTCATAAACGAGACCGGCCCGGAGGCGACGCCGTGCGTGGAGCGCACCATCGCACCCGCCGGGCGCAGCTTCTCGAAGGTGAAGCCGGTGCCGCCGCCCGTCTGATGAATAATGGCGGCGTCGGTGGCCGTCTTCATAATCCCGGCAATCGAATCGGGCACGTCGAGCACGAAGCAGGCGGCGAGCTGGCCGTTCGGTTTCCCGGCGTTGACGAGACAGGGCGTGTTCGGGACGAACTCGCGTCGGAGCATGATATCGAGCATCGTGCTGTAGAACACGTCGCGCTTCCCCTCGTCCGACTCGGCGAGACTGACGTGGCCGACGACCCTGCGGGCGACATCCGGCCATTCCTCCACAGGGTTGCCCTGCGAATCCTTCAGGCTGTAGCGCTTGCTGATGACGCGGCGGGCGTTCAGACCCGGCATCTCGAAGGACTGCTGTCGGCGTGCGCCGGTGCTGTTCACAGCGGCTGGATTTCCCTGGGGGGCGTTCGGCTCGATTACTGTGCTCATCTTTGTGCCTTTCCCGCGCTCGTGGGGGGCGCGAGGCGTCAACGTGTCTGCGGCTCAAAAAACATTCGGCGCACCGTGCGCGCCGTTTTGTCGGAAGCTGTCTTCGGATAATGCGGCTGGAATCAAGGCTCGAAAGGGAGAAAAATTCACCGTGCAGCGCGCGCCGCAAGGGTGCGACCGTCGCCGCCCTGTCCCTCTCGTCTCGAAGCGGAGCGCAGTATACATAGCTCATTTGAGGCTGTCAATACCCTGACCCAAGATATTGTGGCAGTCTTTCTTTTCAGTCCAATAGAGGGGACACATTGAGAGTTTACATTAAGCATCAACACGGCGTTAAATAGCATCTAAAGGACTGTCTTTTTGATGCTTTCGAGGACGTAGGAGTTCGACACAAACGGGCGCGGGCAACCCCTTCGGCCGTGCTTGCTGAACGGGGCGGCGCGAGGGCAGAATGCGTCCGGGGAGGGTTTCCCGAAAGAGAGCGGCTTTTTCAGAGGGCAACTCGTCGCGTTAAATAGAATCGAGGGGTGAAGAGTGGAAGAAGCGAAGGATTTCAAACATAGCGGAGCGTCGGACGTGATGGTTCGTGCGACGGCGGCTGACGGGCACATACGCTGCATGGCGGCGGTGACGACCAACACGGTGGCGGAAGCTTCGGCGCGACACCAAACCTCGCATACGGTGGCGGCGGCTCTCGGTCGGACGCTGACGGGGACGCTTCTGCTCGGCGCGGGGCTCAAAGAGCTGGACAGGCTGACCGTGCAGATAGATTGCGACGGGACGGTCGGCGGCATCACGGCGGAGACCAACGCGCAGGGGCGCGTCCGCGGCTACGTGCGAAACCCCGACGCCGATGCGCCGCTCAACGCGAAGGGCAAGTTGGACGTGAGCGCCATCGTCGGCAAGGGTATGTTTTACGTGACCTACGAGTCGGGCTACGAGATAGGGCTTTATCGAGAGCCTTATCGCGGCTCGGTGCCGATTGTTTCGGGCGAGATAGGCGAAGACTTCGCTTACTACCTTGCGAAGTCGGAGCAGATACCTTCAGCGGTGCTTTTGGGCGTGCTGGTACGTGCGCGTGAATCGGGCGAGGTGTACGTCGAGGCGGCAGGCGGTTTGATGGTGCAGGTGATGCCGGGCGCGGACGAGAAGATAGTCAAAGCCATCGAGTCGTCGCTTCTTAAGACGCCGCACACGACGCAGTTGATACGCGAGGGGGCGCGACCCATCGACATGCTGCGCACGGCGCTCGGCGACGTGGAGTTTGAAGTGCTCGAAGAGCGCCCAGTCAGGTTCGCCTGCACGTGCTCTTTCGAGCGCGCCGTCTCGCTCATCTCTTCAATCGAGCAGGCCGAGCTTGAGTCGATGCTCAGCGAGGACAGGGGCGCGACGATGACCTGCCACTTCTGCAATTCTTCTTATCATATCGACGAAGACAGGCTCGGTAGCATTGTTCAGGAGAGAGTCTCGAACGCAGGATGAGAAGGCGAGGGAACTGAAGAGAGAAAGGCTGACAAGCGTGCTAACGATCGTGCGCGAACAGGGAATGAAAAAGGCCGGACATCTTCGTCCGGCCTTTTCATGTCAGTCTGTGTCTGCTCCCGGCTCAGCGAGTCGAAGAAGAGTTGGAGGGAAGTAGGTCGTAGTTGCCGAGTTCGCGGTTGTGATTGTCGAGGACGCCCATCACGTCCGAAGTTTCTTCGAGCATCTCTTTGGTCATGGCGATGGAGTCGCTCAGTTGCTCGAAGTCGAGGGAAGAGACGCGCTCGGGAGTAGGCAGCGTGACGACCTGGTCGTTGACGAGACCGAAGAAGTTTTCGATGGATTGCAGTTGGCCTTCGACGAGCTTGACGGAGCGGTCGAGTTCGTCGAACTGCTTGAGCCGCCGCTTGAGTATCTCGACGTTGGCCTGCTGGACGCGGCGCGAGCGTTCGTCAGTCGCCGCTTCGAGCGCGCGGATGGCCTGCGTCAACTGGTTCTGCACGGCCTGACGGTTAATCGAGCGCAGGTGTTTCTTACGCCTGCGATAAACGTCGAGCAAATCGACGAAATCCTCCCAGCGCTGTTCGAGGCTCTTGATGTTGTGCGGCAAATCTTTCGCGCCGGTGAACTTCATGTAGTTCTCAAAAATCTGCTTCTTGAGCCACTTCAGGTAGAGCACGGCTTCGCGCTCGCGCGGGTCGAAGCTGTCGATGAGCTTGTCGCGCATCCGGTTGCGCTGTTCGAGCAGGCGCTTCTTGTTACGACCATCGACCAGACGCCGGTAGAGACTGCTGGCAGGCACGGTGACGAGGTAAGCTCCTTCGGCGACGAGCGCGGCGGCAATCGGGATGACCGACTGCGTGTAGGCGGCGGCCACCGCGAAACCGGCCATGCCCCAGAAATTGACCGGCTCTTTGAGCGCCTCTTTCAGATACTCGATGTTAATCTTTCTCTCCAACATAAACTTCGATTAGTGCTCTGCAATCTCCGTTGACGTGCGACGCTTCGGATGCGCCGCTGATAAATGCTTGAGCACGAAAACCGCGCTCTTCCGAACGATTGCCAACTTTTCAATCCTGACCATGACGACGCGCTTTCAGCAGAGGCTTTGCGCTCGTTCTCTTCAAGCTCTCGCTCTATCTTTCGTCAGCCGCCGGAAGCGCAGGCGTCTGCCGGGTAGTCGATTCGGGCAGCAAGCCCATCTGGCGTTTGTAGTCGAGCAGCTTGTCCTGCAACTGCATGTTCATCGCTTCCTGCTCAATCTCCTGCATCTGCGAATCGACGGAGGCCGAGCCGAGCTGCATCTTGGCTTCGGCGGCGGCGGCGCGACGGTCAATCTTCTCGCGCATGTCGTTGAAGGTCGAGGCGTCGTCGCCGAGCTGGAAGGATTCCATCGTCTGCGCGAGCTGTTCCTGTAGCTTGGCCTGCTTCGACTGGTTGATAAGCTGCATGGCCTCGGAACTGCGTCGCTGCATTTGCAGCACGTAGTTATCGCGCGCCTTCAACGCCTGTTTGGATGCGACCGATGCGTGCTCAAGTTGCTGTGAGGTTTTCTGTAGATCGACCTGCGCCTGTTGAAGCTGGCCGATGTAGGCGGTGGCAACGTCGTCGCGCCCCATCTTGACGGCGGCCTTAATCTTGGAATCCAAATCGACGACCTGACCTTCGAGCCGCTCCTTGTTCTTGGCCAGCAGCCGCTCGGTCGCCATCACCTGCGCGACGGAGTTGTTCAGCTCCGGCACGCGGTCGCGCATGTCGCGGATGGTCTGTTGAAGTATCAGCTCGGGGTCTTCTGTTTTCTCAACCAGCCCGCCGAACATCGCACGCATAGAACGCTTGAATCTCGCCCACGCTCCCATCTCTTCTCATCCTCCAAACCAGCGGCAACCCCTTCAAACAGGTCTCGCCCGAACTTTCTGTCGCGTCCGAAAAACGGCGCTTATATTCCAGTGGTTGTACGACAGTTTGCGCCGCCGGGTTGCACCTTACGACCCTCACAACAGGGACGACCTCTCCAACGCTTCGAGTATAACAGTGTTCGGGCGCGACTCGCCAGTAGAAGAGCAAGCGGGAAGTCGGAAGGCGGAAGGATGAAAGTTTCTCAAGTGGATTGAACAGTATTTTTCTTCATCCTTCATCCCTCCGCCTTCCTACTTGCTTTTGAATTTGCCTATGTCGCGGCGGTAGTGGAGGCCGTCCCAACGGATGCGAGCGGCGGCCGGATAGCATTGGGCGAGGGCTTCGTCGAGGTTTGCGCCGGCGGAGGTCAGTCCGAGCACGCGCCCGCCGGCCGTGAGCCAGCCTCCGTCCTGCGCGCGCGCCGTGCCGGAGTGAAAGACGCGTACGCGTTGCAGGTCGCGTGCAACCTCTTCCAGACCTTCGATGCGTGCGCCGGTTTCGGGACGCTCGGGGTAGCCGCGCGCGGCCAAAACGACGCAGGCCGACGACTCTTCAGACCACTCGACGCGCTGGCTTCCCAAACGCCCGCGCGCCACCGAATCGAAGATTTGCGCGAGGTCGCTTCTTAGGCGCACGAGAATGGCCTGTGCTTCCGGGTCGCCGAAACGCACGTTGTATTCGAGCACGCGCGCGCCGTCGCCGGTGAGCATCAGGCCGACGAAGAGCACGCCGCGAAAGTCGAGACGGTCGGCCTGCGCGCCTCTGAGCGTCGGCTCGACGATTTCGCGGACGACGCGTGCGTGCGTCTCTTCGTCGAGCACGGAGGGGGCTGTGATTGCGCCCATGCCGCCGGTGTTCGGGCCCGTGTCGTCGTCGCCGATGCGCTTATGGTCGCGCGCAGGGGGCATCAAAGCGTAGTCGCGCCCGTCAGTCCAGAGCAGCAGCGAAGCCTCTCGCCCTTCGAGCGCCTCTTCGATGACGACGCGCCGCGCGGCCTCCGCTCCGACGCGTCCGCCTTTCATCAACTCTTCGACCGCCTGCAAGGCTTCCGCGCGTGTGCGCGCGACGACGACGCCCTTGCCGGCCGCCAGCCCATCGGCCTTGACGACCACCGGCGCGTCCTCCGCGCCGAACTCACCGCGACGCAGAATCTCTCTCGCCTCCTCCGCCGTATCGGCCACGCGGAAACGCGCCGTCGGGATGCCATATCTTTGCATGAACTCTTTGGCGAAAACCTTGCTCGATTCGAGCCGCGCGGCCTCGCGCCGAGGCCCTGCCACGACCAGCCCGCGACGCTCAAACTCGTCCACCAGCCCTGCGGCGAGCGGCGCTTCGCCGCCGACGATGGTCAGTTCTATCTTCTCCTCTTCGGCAAACCACGCGAGCCCCGAAACGTCGGTTGCGCTCAAGGGAACGCATCGCGCCGACTGCTCGATGCCGGCATTTCCCGGCGCGCAGAAGAGACGCGGCGAAACCCCGCTCAGGTTCTCGCCGAGCGCCCAGCACAATGCGTGCTCGCGCCCGCCCGAGCCGACCACCAGAATCTTCATGCCTTCAAGCTTCTCCATCGCGTCACTCGAAAAAGACGCGCCGATGCTCCCACGCCGCCCGCATGCTGTCAATCGAATCACGAGGGAAAAGGTGAAAGGGGAAAGGTGAAGGGGGAAAGAGTTGAGATGAAAACTCTTCAAGCTGATTAAGCTGTTGAAGAGTGATGTCGAAAAGTGATGATGGCCGGCTTGGACTTCATTAAAAAGCGCGCCTTTTCCCTTTTCCTTTTTTTTATTTTCGCCGTCGCGCGCCTTGACACAATTTCGTGATAGTTATAAGTTGCCTGTGCAATAGTTCGTCGGCGGGCGAAGGCGGGGCTGTTTCGTAGCGGTCTCGGAAGCGAGCTTCGGAAGCTTTAGCGAGTTCGCCGCGCGCGAGCCGGTCAACCGGCCACTTCCCTCGTAGCAACAATGGATTTACAACGACACTTCTGGGCCGCTTTGCCTCACCGATGTGGCGCGCCACGAGTGCTTATCGATTGAGGGGTTAGAAATGTCACAAGCACACGCCGAAACAGACAAAGCCAATGGAGAGTGGGCTCACGCCGAGATGGAATTCCAGGATCGAAACATACATTGTGTCGATTGCGGAGAGGATTTCATCTGGACAGCCGGAGAGCAGGTTTTCTTCCACGACAAAGGTTTGAAGAACGAGCCCAAGCGTTGTAAGCCCTGCAAGCAAGCCAAGAACGAACGCCTCGCGGCCATCGCCGCCGCACAGGCCGCCGGAGTGCGCCAGCGCATCGAAGTCTCGGTCAACTGCGCGCAGTGCGGCCAGCAGACCACCGTACCCTTTTATCCTTCGCAAGGACGCCCCGTCTTCTGCCGCTCCTGCTTCCTCGCAAGTCGCGGCGCTGACGCTCAAGGCACCTAGCTCGAAACAACCCACGTCGTCCCGACAGACGAATAGAATCTCTCTCCCCGCGTCGCGCACCCGTTCGAGACGGAATCCTGCCGCAGCGTCGAGCCTCCGTGTGCGAATGAAAAGAGAGCGGCTGGATGTCGGTTGTCGGATGTCAGTTAAAAACAAAAGCATTTGTCTTTAACTGACATCCGACAACCGACATCCAGCCACTTTTTTTTTAGCCGCCGACGTGCACCATCGGACGACGCGCGGGGTCGTCTTCGGCCTGCCGTAAAACTTCGTGTGTGACGGGCGCGGTGTCGCCCTCGCCGAAGGCGATGTACTTCAGGAGATAAGAGAGCGGGTTGCCTTCGCTCCATCCGAAGTAGATGTGCGGAATCTTGCCGGTCGTATCGCGCAGGTGAAGAAGGAAAGCGGCGATGGCGTTAGGGACGGCCGGGCTTTCGGTGCGCAGCACACGATAGCCGTTGACATCGACGCCGCGCACCTTGAGCGCGCCGGAGAAATCCGAGGCGTCGCCCGGCTTGACCTCGAAGAAGACGACGGCATCGCGCGTCGGGATGTGGTTGTTCGAGCGTTTCTCACGTTCCTTCAACTCATACTCGCGCATGTCGCCCCGGTCGCGCCGGTTTGCGACGATGCGAATCTCGCTCGTCTTTGCCTCGTCGATGAACTTCTGCGCCATTCTGTCCAGCTCCACACGCTCGACGCGCAGCTCCGTCGTGCGGTAGACGCGCGAGATGAGCGAGCTGACGATAATCGCGCCGATGAAGAACGAAGCTATCTTGATGCCTTCAGGTCGCTCGTGAATGTTCTGGATGGTGGTGTAGGCGAAGACGAGCGAGATGGCGAGGAACATATACGCCCACTTGCTCCAACCGCGTTTTCGCCACTCCGAGAGCGTGACGGCCACCGCCGCCGAACTCATCAGGACGAGCACCCCGGTCGCGTATGCTCCGCCCTGCGCGTCCACATCAGCCTCGAAAATCACGGTCACGGCGAAGGCGACGGCGATGAAGACCAAGACGAGCGGGCGGGTCGCCCTCGCCCAGTTGGGAGCCATGCCGTAGCGCGGCAGGTAGCGCGGCACGATGTTCAGGAGTCCGGCCATGGCCGAGGCTCCGGCGAACCAGAGAATCAGAATCGTGCTCAGGTCGTAAATGGTGCCGAAAGTGTCGCCGAAAAAATGGTGTGCGAGATAGGCGAGGGCTCGCCCATTGGCTTCTCCGGGCGGCTGGTCGCCCTGAGCCGGGAGAAATGCCTCGTGTGGGATGAGGGTAATCGTCACAATGCTGCTCGTTATCAGGAAGACGCTCATAATGAGTGCGGCCGAGCGAAGGAGCTTGCGCGTATTGCGGATGCGTCCTTCGGGGCGTTTGGCCGTGTCGCCGTGCTCGCCTTTGACGAGCGGCATCACGGCGACGCCCGTCTCGAAGCCCGACAGGCCGAGCGCGAGCTTCGGAAAGAGATAGAGTGCGACGCCGACCATCAAGAGCGGACTGCCATTGACTCTGGGGTCGGCGAAAAGCGCCTCCTTCCAACGCGGCATCACTTCCGCATGTGTCAAGACCTCATAGACGCCGTAGCCGACGACGACGAAGTTGAGCAGCAGATAACTGACGACGAGCAGAACGGCGATGCCGATGGCCTCTTTGAAGCCTTTGAGAAAGATGCCGCCCAGGAATGCGATGAGCAGCAGCGTGATGGCGACCTTGTGGTCGTGCCCGAAGGCTCTCTCAAGAAAAGGATTTTCGATGATGTGGGCGGTGGCGTCTGCGGCTGACAAAGTGATGGTGATGACGAAATCGGTGGCGACGAATCCCAGTAGCACCAGGACGAACAGCTTGCCCTTCCAGCGCGACAGAAGATTTTCGAGCATCGAGATGGAACCTTCGCCGTGCGGGCTTTCGGCGGCGACGCGTCCGTAGATGGGAAGCGCGCCGAAGAGTGTGAGCAGAACTAGAATCAGCGTAGCGATGGGAGAGAGAGCGCCGGCCGCCAGAGCAGCGATGCCCGGCTGATAACCAAGCGTCGAGAAGTAATCGACGCCGGTCAAACACATCACCTTCCACCAGGGATGCTCCTGATGCTGACCCTCTCTTTCGTGAGGGCCTTCCATCTCCTTTATCTGTCCTTTGAGCAGCCAATCCTTAAAACGAACGCTCTGACTCTTCGGCAATACTCCTGTCGCTGACATTTTTTTTCTTCTCCAGCTTCCGCCGTCCGACTGCCTGACAGACGAAAAGAGGCGCGGGACATGATGCCCCGCGCCTCTTTGCAGAACTGTTCGCGGCAGTGCGGCTGTCCTTCCATCAAGCCTACGGGGTTAGCTGACGGGCTCGAACCTGGAAGTGTTCTACGTGAGCTTTCGCCTGTTGCTACAGCCTTGTGCTCACGATGCGCCCCGTGCTCCGTTAAGCGGAGCATGTGGTTCCCCCGCGCCGCTCGCCGAATTCAATTCAGGCGGGCGACCTCGGCAGACAAGTTTTCAACGCGCAAATCTTACGCCCTCGATTCCCCTGAAAGCAACTTCAATTCTTCCCCGTCAGCCGCCGACGTGGACGCCCGGCCGTTTGTCGGGGTCGTCCTCGACCTGTCGCAGAATCTCGCGCGTCACGGGCGCGGTATCGCCCTCGCCGAAGAAGATGTACCTGAAGAGATAAGAGAGCGGGTTGCCCTCGCTCCATCCGAAGTAGATGTGCGGAATCTCGCCGGTCGTATCGCGTAGATACAGGAGAAAAGCGGCGATGGCGTTGGGCACGGCGGGGCTTTCGGTGCGCAGCACTCGATAGCCGTTGACATCGACGCCGCGCACCTTGAGCGCGCCGGAGAAATCCGAGGCGTCGCTCGGCTTGACCTCGAAGAAGACGACGGGGTCGCGCGTCGGGATGTGATTGTCGGTTCGCTTCTCGCGCTCCTTGAACTCATATTCGCGCATGTCGCCCCGGTCGCAGCGATTGGCGACGATGCGTATATGGCCGCTCTGCCGCGCCTCTTCGATGAACTCCCGCGCCAGCTCATCGAGTTCTATCTTATCGACGCGCAGCTCCGTCGTGCGGTAGACGCGCGAGATGAGCGAGCTGACGATAATCGCGCCGATGAAGAACGAAGCTATCTTGATGCCGCTCGGCTGCGCGTAGACGTTAATGAAGGTGGTGTAGGCGAAGATGAGCGAGATGATGAGGAACGCCCATTTTATCCAGCCGGGCTTGTTCCACTCCGAGAGCGTGACGGCCACCGCCGCCGAGCCCATCAGGACGAGCACCCCGGTCGCGTATGCTCCGGCCTGTGCCTCCACTTCGGCCTTGAAGAGAATCGTGACGATGAAGGCGATGAGAGTGAAGACTAAGACGAGCGGTCGGGTCGCTTTCGCCCAGTTGGGAGCCATGCCGTAGCGCGGCAGGTAGCGCGGCACGATGTTCAGGAGTCCGGCCATGGCCGACGCTCCGGCAAACCAGAGAATCAGAATCGTGCTCAGGTCGTAGATGGTGCCGAAGATGTCGCCGAAGTAGAGGTGCGCGAGATAAGCCAGAGCGCGCCCGCTCGCCTGGCCTGCCGGTCGCTCCTCGGTCTCGGGCAGAAATTCTTCGTGCGGGATGAGCGTGGTCGTCACGATGCTGCTCAGGATGAGCAGGACACTCATAATCAGAGCGGCGCTCGTCAGCAGTTTCCCTGTGTTACTGATGCGCCCCGCGGGCTTCTCGGGATTATCGCCGGGCTCGCCTTTGACGAGCGGCATCACGACCACTCCGGTCTCGAAGCCTGACAGGCCGAGCGCGAGCTTCGGGAAGAGAAAGAGCGCGTAGCCGAGCATCAGAAACGGATTTCCGTAGCCGGCAAACAGAGCGTTCTTCCAGTTGGACAACACCTGCGGGTTCAGAAAAATCTGGTAGAAACTGACGCCTATGACAACTAGATTCAGAGAGATGTAAACAATCACGATGAGGACGGCGATGCCGATGGCCTCTTTGAAGCCTTTGAGGAAGACCGCGCCGAGCGCCGCGATGAGAACGAGCGTGACGCTGATGCGGTTGTGCTCGAAGAAACGCGGTATGTAAGGATTCTCGACGATGTGGGCGGTGGCGTCTGCGGCTGACAAAGTGATGGTGATGATGAAGCCGGTGGCGGCGAATCCGAGCAGCGCCAAAACGAACAGCTTGCCCTTCCATCTTGAGAGCAGGTCTTCGAGCATCGAGATAGAGCCGTCGCCGTGCGGGCTCTTGGCGGCGACGCGCTTATACATCGGAAGCGCGCCGAAGAGTGTGAGCAAAACGAGCACCAGCGTAGCGATGGGAGAGAGAGCGCCAGCCGCCAGAGCCGCGATGCCCGGCTGATAACCCAGCGTCGAGAAGTAATCGACGCCGGTCAAACACATCACCTTCCACCAGGGATGCTCCTGATGCTGACCCTCTCTTTCGTGAGGGCCTTCCATCTCCTTTATCTGTCCTTTGAGCAGCCAACGCTTCAGGCGGCTGACCTGCCGTTTCTGCGGGACGACTGTTCCGGCCATTGCCAACTCCCTTACACGAACTCTCCACGAGCCCGGATTCGTCGAAGCTTAGATAATCACGTTCGAGAGTCTTGCCCGGTCAGTATAAATCAATTTCCGCGTCCGTTGCGCGTTAATTCCAGATGGCGCTCTTCGCTCTTCATATGCTAAAGTGTGGAATGTTAACGCCTTTGATAGTGTCTTGCAGGATGCAGGACAGGATTTTGAGCAAGCTGTAAGAGCCCTTCCACCCCGATAACAAAACATTTCAAGTGAAATGAGCCGAAGGCGCGCACCGCCGCCGTCGAGTGTAATTTACACGGATGATACCTCGCATTAAAGGTAGCAGCAGCGACGCGTCTCGCGAACGAAGCGTAAACGAGATGACTCTCTCCGACCTGCCAGGCGCGCGTGGCCGCACGCGCTTTCACGCAGGCAACTCGCGTGAGGCGCTGGCCGCCCGCATCGAAGAGACCCGGCAACTGCTCGACGAAGGAAGGTCGAGCGCCGCCGAATCGCGCCTCAGAGAAATCATCAGCGCCGCCGCGCGTCACGACGCGTCGCTGCTGGCTCAGGCGCGTTGCCAGCTTTCAGCCTCCCTTGAGATGCAGGGGCGCTACCGCGAGTCGCTCGAAGCCGTCGAGATGTACGAGACGACGGAGGCGCGCTCTCGTCTCGACGCCGAGACGGCTGCCGGTCTCCGCGTCCAGATTAGCCTCGCCTACAACTACACGGGCGACCACCCGAAAGCCATCGCGCTCCTCAACGCCGCCCTTCAGCGCGAGACTTCCGCCGACACCACCTCCGATGCGCGCCTCGGCGCTATCTACGCCGCGCTCGCGCGCGTCTATCGAAGCATCACCGAGTACAGCATCTCGCGCGACTACGCGCACAAAGGTCTGGAGCATTATCGCCGCACGGGCGAGTGGCGGGGCTTGGCCGACATGTATTTCGGCATCGCTATGGCCGAGACGCAGGAGGGCAACTATGAGCCCGCGCTCGAAAACTTCAATCAGGCGCTCAACCTCATCGGCAATCATACAGCCCCATACCTGCTCGGCAAGATTTACACCAACATGGCCGCAGCCTTCTGGCTCCTGAAGCGCCCGCATGACGGCATCCGTTGTCTGGAGAAGGCCGTCAGCTACAGCGAAGCGACCGAGCACAAGGTCAACGCCGCCTGCTGCTACAACAATCTGGGCATCAATCTCATCCTCGTCGGCAAGTGGGACAGAGCGCAGGAGGCGCTGATGCGCGCCATGTCGCTCGCCATCGAGGTCGATGAGCATGGGCCTCAGGTGCCGACCATCCTCGAATCGCTCGGCGAGCTGCGCATGCTGCGCGGCAACCTGGAAGAGGCGCGCGAGCTTCTGGAGCGCGCCGTCCGCCTGGCGACGCAGAACGGAAACAAGTGGTACGCCGGGCAGGCCATGCGCACGCTCGGTCGTTGTCATCTGGCGATGGGCGACACGGCGAGCGCGCTTGTGAGTGGCGAAGGCTCGCGTGCGCTCGCCGAGCGCATCGGCGACCGTCAGGCCATCTGCGAGTCGCTGCTGCTTCTGGCCGAGGCTTATTTGAAGGAAGGCAACGAGCGTGAGTGCGCCGCGCTCTTGCAGAAGCTACACGACGACAGCGCCGATTCGACCACCGAGCTTTCGGTCGCAGGCGAAGTGCAGCGCCTGAGCGGCATGCTCGCCCTCGGAAACGAAGACGCCACGCTCGCCGTCAATCACTTCGGGCGCAGCATCTCCATCTTTGAGATGCTCGGCGACAAGTATCGCACGGCGCGCGCACACTACTGGCTCGGACGCGCCTACGCGACGACTGCCCCCGAGCGCGCCTCAGAGCATCTCTCGCTCGCCCTTAACACCTTCCGCGAGCTGGGCGCGCCCATCGACCGCGCGCTCGCCGAAGAGGCTCTTAAAGCCTGCGTTAGCGCCGCTCCCGAACGACAGCCCGAGCCCTCTGCCGTCGCTCAACTGCTCACACTGCGACTGGCCGAGGCCGTCGCCTCGCGCGAGCTTCTGCTGAGAGAACTGGCCGCCGTCATTCAACAGGAGACGAAAGCGCGCCGCGTCATGATTGTCGAAGACGACGAGGAGGAACGCCCGCACATCGTTATCGCTCACGGCTTCAACCACGCCGACAGCCTCCGACTCGCCGATGCGCTCGGTCAAATCAAGAGCGAAGAGGAGCGCGAGCGCTTCGCCGACGACTACGAAGCCGCCGTCATCCAGCTCAAGTCGGCCAACGCACAACCCGCCACTCTCTTCATCGCGCCGCGCGAGGAGGCGCGACTCACGGGCGGCGCGTCCGTCGAGCCGCTGCTGCGCGTCGTCGAGCTTGGAATGGACGTGTGCGCGCTGCGCGAGCGCAATCGTACGGGGCGCGTCGCTCAGAGCCAGGACACCCTCGCGGGCGCGAGCATGATGCCCGGCTTCATCCATTCGAGCCCGGCCATGACCCGCCTCGTCGATGAAGTGCACAAGATTCGCTCTTCGGACGTGACCGTGCTCGTCACCGGCGAATCGGGAACGGGGAAAGAACTCGTCGCACGCGCCATCCACGCCATCTCTTCGCGGCGCGATAAAATCTTCGTCCCCTTCAACTGCACCGCCGTTCCCAAAGAGCTTGCCGAAGGTTATCTCTTCGGCTATCGTCGCGGCGCGTTCACGGGCGCGGTCTCGGATTCTCCGGGCGTCATCCGCACCGCCGCCGGAGGCACGCTCTTTCTAGACGAAATCGGCGACCTCCCGCTCGACGTGCAACCGAAGCTTCTGCGCTTTTTGCAGGAGGGAGAGATTCAACCGCTCGGCGAGCAGCGTCCGCAGAAGGTTGACGTGCGCATCATCGCGGCCACAAACTCCGACCTCGAAAAGATGGTCGAAGAAGGACGCTTCCGCGAAGACCTCTACTATCGCTTGAACGTCATACGTCTCTGCGTGCCACCTTTGCGCGAGCGCCGCTCCGAGATTCCCACCATCGTCAACTATTACATCAATCATTATTCCGCGAAGTTCAATCGGCGCGACATACAGATTACGCCGCAGACCGTTGACCTCCTGATGGTCAGCGACTGGCCGGGCAACGTCCGACAGCTCTGCAACGAAATCCAGCGCATCGTCGCACGCGCCGAAGACCACGCGCTCATCACGCCCGAACATCTCTCGCCCGATTTCCGTCGGGGCGTTCCCGCCGCCGACACCTCCAACTCTTCCATCGCCGCCTTCAGCAATGCCGACGCCGCCGACGAAGCCTCCACACAGGGGCTTACACTCGCCGAAGCGATGGCCGCCCTCGAACAGCGCATGATTACAGAGGCGCTGCGCCGTCATAACAACAACATCTCTCGCGCCGCGCGCGAGCTTGGTCTCACCCGTCGCGGTCTCTATCTCAAGCTCGAACGCTACGCCCTGAAAGCCAGCGCGTAAAAAAGCAGCGCCTCGAACAGCGACGAGTGACGAGTGACAAGAACCGAATCTTGTCATAGTCTTTGTCTCGCTTTTTCTGCGCCAGCAAAGAGAGGTCACAAGAGATGTCGAATCCATTCTCGTTCGGAGAGCTTGAGTTTAATCTGGTCGGTTCGTTGGAAGAGGGCGGGGGCGGCAAGCCCGAGCCAGAGACGCCTTTTCGCCTGCTCGTCATGGGCGACTTTAGCGGCCGCACGAATCGAGGGGCGTCCGAGCCCGGCTCGGTGCTCGCGTCGCTTCGTCCGCTCGAAGTTGACCGCGACAACTTCGACGACGTGCTCAAGCGACTCGGCGTCCGCTTGCGGCTCGACGTTGCGGGCGAAGGCCAGACGCCCTTCGAGCTGCGCTTTCAGGAACTCGAAGACTTTCATCCAGACCAGCTCTATTCCCAACTGGAAATCTTCCACGCGCTCCGGCACATGCGTCGAAGGCTCTCCAGCTCTTCGACCTTCGACGAGGCCGCGCGCGAGATGCGTAGCTGGGCGCGAGCCGCCGAGCCGTCTGCTGCGAGCGACCGGACGCCCGCCGCGCCCGCCAAAGAATCTCCCGCCGACGCTCCCAATACGGAAACCACGAGCGACCTCATCGCGCAGATGCTCAGCGCCTCCGAGCAGTCGAGGCCGTCGGCGCGCACGTCGTCGGAGAGCGCCGACCTGAATCAATTTCTGCGAGAGATTGTCGGGCCGCATCTCGTGGCCGACATCGAGGCCGAGCAGGAGGAGCTAATCGGCGCGGTCGATTCAGCCGTCGGCGAACTCATGCGCTCCATTCTTCATCATCCCGATTTTCAGTCGCTCGAAGCCGCTTGGCGCTCGCTCCACTTCCTCGTCTCCCGCGTCGAGACCGACACCAATCTCAAGCTCTACCTGCTCGACATCTCGCAAAGCGAGCTTGACGCAGACCTCCGCGCTGCCGAAGACCTTCGACGCAGCGCGCTCTACAAGCTGCTCGTCGAACAGAGCACGGGCACGCTCGGCGGCGACCCCTGGGCAGCAGTCGTCGGAAACTATACCTTCGACGAGACGCGCCAGTCTGCCGAGCTGCTCGGTCGCATCGCGCGCATCGCGCGACAATCGGGCGCGCCCTTCATCGCGGGCGCGAGTCCTCGTCTCGTCGGCGCAGACGGGTTCGCCCAAACGCCCGACCCCGACGACTGGCGCTCGACAGACGAGACGGAAGGCTCGCCCGCATGGGCGTCTCTGCGCCGTCTGCCCGAAGCCGCCTATCTCGGCCTCGCCCTCCCGCGTTTCCTTCTGCGTCTGCCCTACGGCGAAGAGACCGAGCCGACCGACAGCTTCGACTTTGAAGAGATGCCCGGAGGCTCGCGCCACGAAAGCTACCTCTGGGGCAACGCCGCTCTAGCCTGCGCCTACCTGCTCGCCGATGCCTTCACGCGCAGCGAGTGGGAGATGCAGCCCGGCGACGTGCAGCAGATAACAGACCTTCCCCTCCACATCTACGAAGAGGACGGCGAATCGCAGGTCAAACCCTGCGCCGAAATTCTTCTCGGCGAACGCGCCGTCGAGCGCATCCTCGATGCCGGTCTGATGGCCTTCGTCTCCTTCCGAGGTCAGGACGAAATCCGCCTCGTGCGCTTCCAATCGCTCGCCCTCCCGCCGACCCGCCTCGCCGGACGCTGGAGCTGAAAGCGTTAGGGTTGAAGACTTGAAACTGAGCACGACGACGCCACCGCGCGTCGGCGATTAACCGTCGCCGCGCCGCGCCGACGCCGTGTTATCATTGCCCTCGCATCGAGCGTCTAAGCTCACGAAACCAACCTTCTGCACGGGTGAAAAAGTATGTCTGTTGAAAGAGTAAGACGAGCCTTCACCACCGCCGATTATTACCGCATGGCCGAGTCGGGCATTCTCGGCGAAGACGACCGCGTCGAGCTTATCGAAGGTGAGGTGATTCAAATGAGCCCTATTGGTAGCCGCCATGCCGGGTGTATCGCACGACTTATCACGTTTATCACGGAGCAGATGGGGCGCTCCGTGATTGTCAATTCGCAAAATCCCGTTCATCTGGATGAATACTCCGAGCCGCAGCCCGATGTCATCATCTTGAAGCCGCGCGAAGATTTCTATAGCAATTCGCACCCGACGCCTGACGACGTGCTGGTCGTCATCGAAGTGGCCGACTCTTCGGTGGTTTACGACCGGGCGGTGAAGGTGCCTCTGTATGCGCGTGCGGGGATTGCTGAAGTTTGGCTGGTGGACTTGGTGAGGAACGTTTTGGAGATTTATTCCGCGCCCGAGCAGACGGCTTACAGGGACGTGCGCGAGTTGAGACGCGGCGAGCAGTTGAGTTCGGGGCAGGTGCCGGGGCTCATTTTGAGCGTGGATGAGATTCTCGGGTAAGGGAGGAACAAAGCGGAAGCGCGGGGCGTTTGGGTTGTTGTCTTGAGTCAGGTGTGTTCGTGTTTTGGGAGAGCGGGGCGATGGGTCGGCTGAATTTTCGCGGGATGGGGGAGGGGGCGCGGCGTTGGGGCTGGAGGGCGCGGGTCTGGCTGCGGCGGGTGATGCCGCGCGTGGCGGTGGCGGCTGTGCTGCTGCTCGCGTTGAGGCTTCTATTCGGCGCAACCCCGCTCTACGGTCAGCACGTCGCGGGCAGGCTGCTCGGTCTCTCGACCTTTCTCGTCGTCTCGCTCGCGCTTGTTTATTACGGCGCGCGTGCGCTCTTCTGGTTGAAGCGAAGGCTGCTCTGGCGCGTGCGCAGGCGTTTGGTGATTACCTATCTCTTTATCGGGCTGACGCCGATAATTCTGCTGGGGATGTTGGGGCTGCTCGCGGCGCTTATCGGCACGGGACAGTCGATGTCGCGCATCGTCGCCGTGCAGGTGAGCACGACCGAGAGGGAAGCTTTAGCCAACGCGCGCTCGCTCGCGGATGAACTGGCGCGACTCCCGACGGCGACGAACGAGCGCGCCGTGCAAAGCTGGCTCGACGAGCGGAGGGCGCTCCTGCATCCGTCGCTTCCGGGCGCGTGTGTGGCGGTGTGGCGCACGCCTGCTGCCTCGGGCGGCGTCTCTCCGGAGACGCTCGGAGAGGGAACGTCGGCGCAGTTTGCGAGCGAGACGACGGACGAGAGAACGCGCGGCGGCGGCGGCGACACGACGCCTGTCAGCGCGCCTCTGCCCGAATGGCTGCGCGGGCGTGCCGAGTGGAGCGGCCTGGCTTTCATCCCGCCGCCTGAGCATTCAAGAGAGCTGTTCGCCTCGCCTTCGGTGCGCGCTCTGGTGCGACGCACGTCGGGCGGCGAGCATCGAGCGGTGCTCGTCGTCGTTCCCATGAGCCGCGCGCTCGTCGAGAAGTTTCGAGAGAACGCCGGTTTCAATCTCAACCTCTATTTCCTCGATGGCCGCGATGTTGACGCTAACATCGGCGCGAACGAAGTCGAGATACAGACTTCCCGAACTGAAGCTGAAGCCGCAGCCGCCGCCTCGCAGCCCGGTGCCGCCGACCCCGACCCGCAGCTCGAAGCGCAGTCCAACCTCGACCAGTTCGGCGAACAGATGACCGGCAAGCGTTACGTCGTCGTGCTTCCCGCAGTCAACTGGCTCGACGGCGAGACGGATTCGCACATCTCCTTCGTCCTCAGCTTCACGCTCGCCGAAGCCTTCCGACAGATTCTCGGCAACAACGAGCTTGGGCAGGTACTCACGCGCGCGATGCTCTGGCTGGCGGGCATCTTCCTTTTCCTTGAGCTGCTCGCCCTCATCTCCGCCGCGTGGATGACTCGCGCCGTCACCGGCACGGTGCACAAGCTCTACCGCGCCACCGAGTACATCAAGCGCGGCGACTTCTCGCATCGCGTCCACGTCCGCTCTCACGACCAGTTGGGCGAGTTGGCCGCCGCCTTCAACGATATGTCGGCCAACATCGACGCGCTCTTGAAACAGCGCGTCGCCTTCGAGCGTCTGGAGCGCGAGGTGGAGATTGCCGCCGAGGTGCAGGCGCAGCTTTTCCCGCGCAGCGTGCCCCGTCTTCCGACTCTGGAGATAGCGGGCGAGTGTCGCGCGGCGCGCGGGGTCGCCGGCGATTACTACGACTACATAGAGATTGCCGAAGGACTCGTCGCCTTCGCCCTCGGCGACGTTTCGGGCAAGGGCATCTCGGCCTCGCTCGTCATGTCCAACCTGCAAGCGTCTCTGCGCGCGCAGACGACCATCATCGCCGAGCGTCTGCGTCTGGCCGCGCGCACCGCCGGCGCGCCCGCCCTCGCCTCCGTGTCGGCGTCCTCTTCGGGCGTCGCGGGCGTCGAAGCGTCTGCTGGCGAGATGCCCTGCGGCGTGACGGGCGTCGATACGGAGTGCGCCGTCGAGAACATGGTCTCAAGCATCAACGAACAACTCTGCCGAAGCACCGACGCCAACCGCTTCGCAACTCTCTTTCTCGCCATCTACGACGACCGAACGCGCACGCTCCGCTACACCAACGCCGGACACAACGCGCCCATCCTCGTCCGCCCCGACGGCTCTTTAGAGCGTCTCACCGAAGGCGGCACGGTCGTCGGCGCGTTCGACTTCATCACCTACGCCGAAGAGCGCGTCCGGCTAGAGCCCGGCGCGCTCCTGGTCGTCTTCTCCGACGGCATCAGCGAAGCGCAAAACGAGACCGGCGAAGAGTACGGCGAAGAGCGCCTCGTGCGTCTCGCCGTCAGCAATCGAAAGCTTTCAGCCGACGCGTTGCGCCGCGCCGTCTTTGAAGAGATAGACCTCTGGTCGGGCGCGCAGGAGCGCGGCGACGATCAGACGGTCGTCATCGTCAAAGCGAAGGGCGGCGGCGATAGGTAAAACTTCCGCATCGCGCTCGCGCGTCTGACTCTTCATGCTCGCGCAAAACGACTGTATAATCCGCGTCCACGTAAAACCAGCCTCGTCGCTGCACGAAAACAGTTGACCCCCGAAAGGAGACATCGACCGATGGCATCGAAGAAGGAAGAGAGCAAGCCTAAACGTCGCACGCAGGTCAAAGAGTTGCCGAAGGAAGAGCGAGAACTCTCGAAGGACGAGCAGAAGAAGGTTAAAGGCGGCAGCTTCAACCTGCAACAGATTCAACAGACATTGAAATAACGGAAAGTCCCGCCGCTTGAGTAAGGCTGTCTGACTCTGCCGCCGGTATTCTCAATCTCTAACAGGAGCGATACATCATGGCAAAGAAGACGGAAGAGAAAAAGCCGGAGCGTCGGACACAGGTCAAAGAGTTGCCGAAGGAAGGCAGGGAGCTTTCCAAAGATGAGCAGAAGCGAGTGAAGGGCGGCGCGGGCACGTCTCTGGTGATTGATTTGAGCGCGAAGAAATAGTAAAACCCCCGCGCTGTTGAAAAGCCCCGCTCACATGGGCGGGGCTTTTGCTTTCGTCCTGAACTTTTGTTTTCCGGCCTTTTGCCTTCTGCTTTCTCAGCTTTCCCTTTGCCCTTTTCCCTTTGCCTTACCTGATAACTCTCACGTCGCGCTCGCTGAAGATTTTCCAGCCCGCGCCGGTCTTCTGCCAGCGCAGCTCCTGCACGACTTCGCCTCGACGGCTGCGCGAGCCTTCGTCTACCCGGTATTGTTTCCTGAAACGCATGATGGCCGTGCGCCCGGCGTCCTGAAAGATGATTTCGGGCTCTTCGGCGCGGATGTCGATGAGGTCGGCTCTGGCGAAGACGCGCGCTTTCTCTACCCGCACGAAGGAGCGCGGAGTGTTGCGCGCCAGATAGAAAGCCTTGAGCTGCGGCATGTAGAAGGAGATTTGGCGCTCTATGTCGCGCGCGTTGGTGGCCTCCACCCATTCGCGCAGAGCATCGCGCAGGGCTTCGGCCTCTGTGCTCTCGGCTCGGGCGCTCGGGGTCGGAGTAGTGGTCGTCCCTGCTATCTCGCGCCCGTCGCTCGGCGTCTCGCCGTAGATGTCCCAGCGCGCCGTGTCGGAAATCTTGGTGTAGATAGTTTGAATGATGACGGGCTCGTTGAGTTGTTCGGCTGAGATGCGGCGCGTCACCCTGAGCCTCTTGCCGTTGTCGATGGAGGTGAACATGACGCTGAAGTTGTCTTCGGTTCTGCCGGTCGAGGTAAAGGTCACGCGGTTCGGCTCGACCGAGATGCGCGACTGTATCATGTGACCGTCGCGCGCTCGCTCGACGTGCGTCGTCCCGTCTGCGACGAGCGTCACGCGCGGGGCGCGCGAAGAGCCGATGGTAACTCTTCGCCCCTCTCGCTCGATGGCTAGAAGGTCTGGCGGCGTGAGACGCACGGCGAGGTCGATGAAGAAACGCTGCTGCTCGCCGAACGGCAGATTGCTCGACGCGCCCGCCACCACCGAATAGAGCTTATCGCTCTGCGGAATGTCGATGCGATAGACGCCCGTCATCGATGACCGAGCCGAGCCGCCTCTCCGCGCCGCCGCCCCGCGCCCCTCCTGCGCCTGAATCTCAACCCCGAGACTCGACAGCAAAACCAGCAACACCGCCCCGACGCTGCCCTTCCTCTTCATCATTTCGCCAAACCTCAACCCTCTGAAATCCCGCCCTCTCAGAAAGGGAATTAACAGGGATGGACAGGATGAACAGGATAAGGGCAAATGATGAATGCGGAATGATGAATGCGGAATGAAAGACAAAATGCTTTCTGCTTTAATTCATCATTCCGCATTCCTAATTCATCATTTCTTTTCATCCTGTCCATCCCTGTTTGAATTGCTTTCCTGAGCCGCTCCAAATATAGCAGAAGTGGCGGCTGCAAAGAGAGAAGAAGAAGGGCGTCGGTCGTCTTCGGGGATGCGCCGGAGAGGCGCGAAACTGTCGGGCACTTCTCCGGCGCAGGTGTGGGTCGGGTCAGGATGCGGGAGCGGTTGGGGGTGTCTGTGTTTCGGTTGGGGGTGTTTGCGTTCGGGAGTTGCGGCGCGGCGAGCGTTCGACGTGGCTGGCGCTCGCCCATGCGGCGAGGATGGCCGGGTCGTCGCGGAATTTGTTGCGGACAATCGCGTCGAGTTGACGCACGATGTCGAGTCCGCGCTCGATAACGGGGTCTAAGGCGGCATTGGCGGCGACGCTCGTCTCCTTAGCCTGATTCTGTTCCGCGACGGCCTGCTCGAAATTGTTGATGTCGGCCTGTAAATCTTCGAGGAAGTTGGAGGGCAGCTCGAAGCTGATGAAATCGTCTTTGACAGGCGAGGCGTTCGCCCCGAAGGAGCGAGCCGTGCTGAGCAGAATCTGGTCGTTGATTTTCCCGCGCGGCAGGCGAAACTTCTCCGAGATTTCCGGCCTTCTGAAAGCCATCGCGCGAGCCGTCTGGCTGATGGTTTCGAGGTCTTCGAGCAGAGCTTCACGCGCCGCCGCGCGTCTCGAAGTGCCCTGCGCCGAAGCGTTTTTGCCCGCCGCCTGTGCCGTCGCGTGTGCCGTCACCTCTGCGATTACCTGATTGAGTTGAGCGAAAAGCTGGGCAAACATCGAGGTAGGCAGAAACAAGTGGAGATGAGTCTCGCAGAAGCCCCGCACGCGCACGAACATATCTAACGTGCGTCTTCTTGTATCTCTCATGGAAGTTTCCTTTCGTGTGAGGGAAGGAAGAGGGGGATTCCTTCCGGTGGGTTGAAGGAAGCGAGGCCACATACGCCCTTTGGAGGGGCGCATTATATAACTTACTGCCCGGCTCAGAACATCTTTTTACTGCACGGGCAGACTCGAAGCCTTCGCCATGCCTGTTGCGCCATGCGTCGCAGCTTTCGCACAAGGGATGGCGCAAACGGCGCGGTGCGAGCCGTTTTTCAACGAGTGCGTGACTGTTTCAAGGCGCTGCGCGACAACTTGACGCGGGTGCGCGGCGATTTTACGACCAGAGTTGACAATTTCTGTCAATGAATCGGCGACTTTGCAGCGGTGCGCCGTCTCTCTGCAATGGTGCGCCGCATATTTGCATTGGTGCGCGGAATATTTACGATGGTGCGCGGCGTTGCAAATTTAGTGCGCGCCATTTTTGCAATGGTGCACGGGATATTTGCAACGGTGCGCGGCCTCTCAAAACTGGTGCGTGAGGGTTCTAACGCCTATCTCTTCAATATTTATGAACGACCCGGCATGTTTTCGCTATTCTTCCCGACTTGACAGTGAGGGACGAATGATTTCGAGACATTCCCGAAATCTGTACAGTCGCCTTCCACCTCACCCAAAATCTGCGGCTCGCACAAAAATTATTAAGAAGCTGTTTGGAAACAGGAGCGACATTGTCCCGTCAGGAACAATCTGAAAATAGCCCAGCGATTTATCGCTGGGTTTAAGAGCGCATCTATTGTCGCAGTCGCGTAGGGACGGCTGAGCCTCATTCAGCCGTCCCTACGGGACTAAGCAGGGTTGTAACTCGTGTCCCAGCGATAAATCGCTGGGCTATTATCGACAGTCCCTTGCGGGACTTTTCAAACAGCTTCTAAGAGCGCCTAACAAAACCTCAGACGATGAATGATTGTGTAGGGGCAGGGACAAGCCCTGCCCCTACAAATTTATCACACGTTCCGAGTTTTGTTAGATGCTCTAACATCTGGGCTTTGACTGAAAAGCCTCTCTTACCCAATAACTGCTTAAAGTGTCCGAAAAGTTTCAGGAGCGTTTTGGCTTCGCGGGAAGCTTAGAGGGAAGGTCTAGCGCATCGTCAGCAAGAGTTTCCATGCTCACGCCTGCCACACGCGCGTATTGCAAAAGAATTTGCAAGGGTGGCTCACGTTTCCCCGACTCGTAGCCTGAAATCTGCGGATAAGTGATGATGCCTTCGGCGTCGAGTCGTTTCAGCATCTCACTTTGAGAAAGCCCAAGCGCAAGGCGAATCTGCCGCAGTTTTTCGCCAAGACGTTCCGGCCTTCGACGCGCGTTGCCCATCGGAAGAAACCTCCTGAGAGGGCAAGATTTCTCTTGCAACTATTATCAACAGCTAATCGAATAATCTCGCTCAACCTGTTCGCCGTGAGTATGAGTCTTTCATGCTAACGGTGGGAATGTTTCGGCTTGCTCGGTAGCTTCGTGGGCAAGTCCAACTCGTCATCAATCAGCACTTCCACACAAACAGCCGCAAGACGTGCATAACGAAGCAGCACGGGTAAGGGTGGCTCTCCTTTGCCAGTTTCGTATTCTGAAATCCTGTTTTGTGTAAGGTCTATTTGAAGTTCCCTGATTAATTCGTTTTGGGAAAGGCCGAGCGCCGTCCGAAGCTGGACGAGTTTTTGAGCAAGACGTTTCGGCTTCAAACGCGCTCCCCTAGCCATCAGAAGTTTCCTCTTGATAGTTACAGGTTGCTTCTAACCGAAGTTAGCGGGCTGATACATAAGTCAACGGTGAGAATGCTTCGGTTTAGCGGGCAGCTTTGTAGGTAAGTCCAACTTGTCGTTAGCCAGCACATCAAGGCACACGCCCGCCACTTCCGCATACTTCAGTAGCACAAGCAAAGGCGGTTCGCGTTTACCTAGCTCGTATTCTGAAATCGTATTCTGCGCCATACATTTCTCTGTGCCCATCAGTCTAATCATTTCGTTTTGAGATAGACCGAACGCCTCTCGAATTTGGCGCAGTTTCTCAGCTAGTCGCTTCGGCTTCTGACGTGGCTTCGCTCCCATCAGGCGTCGCCTCCTGACAGGGTGAGCGAAGACAGCTTGTCATTAACGGCATTTGCCGTTAATATCTGATTGCGTAATTTGTTCGCCGTGAGTATGAACCTTTCATGCTCAACGGCGACGCTCATCACTCAGTCTGAGGTTGAGGCGTGCTACGCATCCGACCCGTTGCCTTTGATTTTCAAACACTCGAACGCGCGAAGAATATCATAGATGTCCCTCACCATCCTTTATGTCGGAGGCCATCGCGTCGCCGCCGACGCCGTGAAAGAAACGCTCGAAGCTGAAGGCTGGAGGGTAGTGGTTTGCACGGACGGGACGGCGGCGTTGCGGAAAATATCGAGCCTGACGCGCTACGACCTGCTTATCCTCGACCACCACCCGCCCAACGTGGACGCGCCGGAGCTTGCATCTTACGCGCGGCAGCTACGTCATCGACAGGACATCTCGATAATCATGCTCTCGGCCACCCTGTCAGACCGCGAAGCCTACGGTTCGGGCATCAGCCTCTTTCTGAAAAAACCGGAAGGAATAACATCTCTGGTTCAATCCATCCACGAATTGACATAGCAGGCACGTCTGAGGGGGGACTGTGCCGCTAAGGCCGTCGCGCGCCGGGCGGAGCGCGGCGGCCTTTCCTCTTTTTCCGTAAAGGCTCTTGTGTGAGTGAGAGCGGTCGGCGCGTCAGACGCTCGCGCCCGGCCATTTGTAGGTCGCTTGCCTGACGGCGTGATAGCTGGCGTCGAGGGCGGGCTCAAGCAGGAGCAGGGCGGCGATGCGGCGGGCGATGTTGGTGGCTTCGCGCGCCTCGTCGGGCGTGAGGGCGCGGCCTAAAAGCTCGCGCTCGCGGTAGCTGAGCCACTTCTTCAAGACCTGATAGCCGCCGATGGTGTAATCCCAGACGCGCACGGGTACGTTTCGCCAGTAGGCGACATCGTTGAGGAACACGTCGAGCGTGGTTTCGCCCAAACGCGCGCGTGCCTCTGCCGTCGTCAGCCAGAGACGCGCCGCGCTCTCGTCTATGGCCGCGAGTTCTTCGGCGGTGCAAGCGCGCTCCGTCCACCTGCCCTTGCCCGGCATCGTCACGCCGCCCTTGCCCGCGTGTCCCCAGCCCGCCCTCACTTCGAGGTCGCCCGCCTCCGGCAGCAACGCCCCGCCGCCCGCACGCGAGATGCTAGCCACCGAACGAAACACCGCCTCGACCGCGCCCGTCGTCACGCCCTTTACAGCCTGCTCCGTATCCAGCAACGCCGCCACCCTCCGCCCCAAAGCGGCAGACTCAAGCAGCAACTCCTTACTCCCCGGCAACGGCACGCGCGGCCAATCGCCCCGAATGCCGTCCGCATTCTCCGACAGGTAAGCGGGCGCGTACCCGACGGCCAACGCGTGCATCCACACCAACCCCGCCGTCTCCTCGTCCGCGTCGGGATTCTCTATCCCTAACGCGGCCAGATATGCGCGTGCAGACGAAGAAAGGTTGGCTATGGTCGCGTTCTCGACGGCTTCGGCGGGGAAGAAGTGATTTTGCGTCGTCACGTTCTTCTTTGCTGGCGCAGCGCGAAGACGCAAAGGAATAGCAACGGCATTGGGACGCAACAGGTGATAATCAGGTAAAGCAGAAGTGGTGGTGATTACAATCTGTTCATGTGGTCTTTCTGCCATCATGCGTGTAATGATAAAGCTGTTCCCCTGCCAACACTGAGAAGCTAATTGTGGGCGCGGTCTATTCCAGAGTGTAGGAACTGCGCTGTAATAACACCACCGATTATCGAATGGATAAAGTGAATATCTAACTATACGTTCAGCATTGAAACCTTCCGCCGTTTGGATTTTAGGTCTTGCCGCTTTTGCATCAAATCCACCGCCATTTTCGGTTAGTCCGCTATTCAATGCCTTTAATGTATCCCAATCAGTATTGAAGTCGTAATACAGGCGCATTCGTCGTTCAATGTCTTCTTTCTTAATACTCATCAATGCGCCTTTCCGCATCTCTTGTAACCCGCTTATAGGTTCTTGCCCGCATAGTTCAACCAGCTTCGGCCACTCTTTATACTGAGCAGACACGCTTGAAATCCGAAAAGAGAAGCGATTGCTTTTGTCGGGCGCGGCGATTTCATATTGCGGCGCGTTGTGATTATCGGCGTCGAGGCTGGCGAGAAGGTCGGGGCGTTTGGTGATGCCCCAGAACTGGCGGAAGCGGACGGTGGGCTGCTCGTCGCGTCGCTGTTTGCGTACCATCAGGCCGATGGCCGTGCCGACGCGGATGCCCTCGCGGTTGTATTGAGTGGAGAAGATGCTTGGGTCGGGTTTGCCTTCGGGCGTGAGCTTGCCGGTCTCGCGGCTGTCGCCGTTGAGCGAGTCGAACCAGAGCGCGTCGAACTCCTGTAGGAAACGCTTCCGCATGACGACGAAGGAGGGGTCGCTCAGGTAAGAGAAGTTCGAAATGAAGCAGACCACGCCCTCGCGGGTCTTCTCCGCGATGCGGCGTTCGGCGAGACGGAAGAAGCGGACGTAGAGGTCGTCCAGATTGAATTTTTTGATGCCCCATTCGGAAATCAAGCCCGCCTTGTAGGGCTCGACTAATCCCTGTTCTTCTTCGGGGCTCGTTCCGGCAAAGGCGTTGTAGGGCGGGTTGCCGAGGATGACGAGGATGGGGGCGTCGCGTTTGACGCGCTCGGCGGCGTCGCGCTCCTGTTCAAGCTCTGGAAAGAGCAGGCGCGTCTTCGGTTCTTTGGGCGGCTCCCAGCCGGTGAGCGCGTTGGTGAGATAGACGCCGACGCGCTCTTCGGTGTGCTCGGCGAGCGGTGCGCCGAGATGCTGCAAGAGCAGGCCGAGTTGCAGGTGTGCGACGACGAAGGGCGCGGGCAGTATCTCGAAACCGTAGACGCGCTCCAGCGCCGCCCGTTTCAAATCGTTGGCGGCCAGAGCGTCCTCGCCGCGCTCGGCGAGCGTCTCTCCGATGCGCCGCAGGACTTCGACCAGATACGCGCCCGTACCGCAGCAGGGGTCGAGCACGTAAATGCGCGGGTCGGCCAGCCCGTCGGCTATCCCCAGTTCTTCGCGCAGCGCCGCGTCTACGCGCGCCACCATGTAGCGCACAATCTCTGTGGGCGTGTACCAGACGCCAAGCTGCTTGCGTAGCTCGGGGTCGAACGCCTGTAGAAACGGCTCGTAGAAATACTGGACGGCGTGGCCTTCCTCAAAGCGCGCGAAGAAGGCTTCGCGGTCGATGCGATTGAGCACCGAAGCCGTCCAGTTCAGCACCTCTTCGAGATTGGCGCGACGCACGGTGTCGGGCGAGGCCACCTGATGAAACAGGGTCTTAATCATCGGCACGCGAAGCAGCCAGATGGCCGTGCGCCAGTCGAAACGCTCAGAGCGCGTCGCCCCCGCGTGTTGCCTGCTCCAGAGCACCCACGCCGAGAAGACGCCGTAGAAGAGCGTCTGCACCAGCGTCGAGCGAAAGAAGTGCTCGCCCTCTTCGCCCTCGAAGCGTAAGCCCAAAGCCTCTTCGAGCGCGGCGCGCACGTTCGAGAGCGCGGGCAGCTCCACGCCCTCGATGCGCGCACGCGCGTCGCGCGCGTAGGAGGCGAGAAACCAGGCCACGTCCTCCGGCGAGACGAGCGCGGCCTGCGTCTGCATCACGCGCTTGAGATACTCGATGAAACGCTCGGCGTGCGCGGCGGCGGTCGCCTGCGGTCTGGCTACCGCCGTCCAGAACTCGGCTTCGCTCCCGGCGAGCCGGTAACGCTCAAGCTGCGCGGGCTTTCCCTCCGCGTCGAAGCCGACGAGCACGAAGTCGCGGTAGTTTGTGACGAGCACCTGACCGTAGCGCCGGAGGTATCTCTCGACCTGTTCGCTCGCCGCTACCGCTTCGACCTCTTCGCCCGTGCCTTTCGCCTCGATGCAGCCGCGCTCCGGTATCTGCCCCTCCATCGGCTCGACAGGGCTCCTCTGCAACTGCGTCGCCGTGAAGAATCCGCCATCGGGCAGCCCCGCGCCCTGATTCTGGAGGTTCATCACGCAACGCACCTTCGGCTTCAAACTCTTACCGACCGCGTTAAGAAGCTCAGAGAGCGCCGGGTAATAGGATTGCTCCTTGACAGCCGCACCCGTGCTGCGCGTCGCGTACAACTCTTTCAGATATGTCTCAACCGGATTCGTCATCGGTAAGTTATGCGCGGCCTCAAAAAAATCTCAAGTCTCGCCGTTTCTTCTTTCGCTGATGATGTCGATGAGCACGTTCAGGCGTTGGTCTGTGTGCGCCTGAGCCTCGGTGAGTGCTGTTTGTGATTCGGCGAGTGTTTTTTGAGCTTCGGCGATTTCGGTCACTCTCGCGGTGAGGGTGGTGAAGCCTTGCTGCATCAGCTCCATGATAGAGGTGAAGCGTGCTTCCGTCTGGTTGGCAAGATTGACGACGACGTTCTCCATACGCGTCATGCGGGCATCGGCCAGAACGTGTAGTTGTTTAAGCTCCTGAATGTCGGCGGAGAATTGGGCTTGCTGCTCGACGATGAAGTCCATTTTGCGCTGCATCTCTTCGTTGGTCATGGCTGGCTTTGTCCTCCGCGATTATTTTACACGAGAAAGGCATGTGTGGAGGTGTGAGCGGGGCGGGACTCAGGCGACCCAGTAGAATCGAGCCCAGGCGAGCATGAAGAGGAGTTGGAGGGTGAAGAGGGTGATTTTGATGAGGTTGTCGAGGAGTGGATGTTTGCCGAAGCGTGCGAGGAGGATGAAGGCGGGGAAGACGACGAGGTAGTAGCGGGAGGTGGAGATGAGCGTGCCGCTCAACAGGGGCGGGATGATGAGCAGGAAGGAGTAGATGGCGTAGGCGGGGGAGGACAGTTTGAAGAGGGCGAGGACGGCGAGAGCGATGAAGGCGACGGTGAGAACCTGTTCGACGGAGGTGACGTAGGGGTCGCCGCCGTAGGGGTTGAAGAGAGTCGTCCAGGGCATCGCAAATCTTTTGTTCCAGGCTTGCTGTGCGTGGACGGGGGCGAGGAAGTCGCCGGTGAGGCGCTGGGCGTAGAGGAAGAAGGAGAGAAGCGCGGCGGGGATGAGCAGGAAGTAGAGGACGTTTGGCCGGAGTCGCGCGGGCTTCCATTCGATTGATTCGAGGTACATCCAGAAGAGCGGGACGGAGATGAGGATTCCGGGCGGGCGCGTCAGAGCGAGCAGCGCGCCGCAGAGACAGGCCGCGCCCCACGCCCGGCGCTGGGCGGCGTAGAAGGCGGCGACGGAGAGAAAGAGAAAGGTCGATTCGGTGTAGAAGCAGAAGAGAAAAAAGCCTGTGGGGAAGAGAAGCGTGTAGAGGATTGTGCGCTGCGCCGTCTCGCGGTCGAAGAGAGAGGTCACTAATTTATGGAGCAGGACGAGCGCAGCGATGAGAAGCACGTTCGAGATGAGCAGACCGATTATCAGGAGTCGCTCGGTCGTCTGCATTCTTTCGGGGAGAAGGAAGACGAAGAGTTTTATCAGGTAGGGATAGAGAGGGAAGAAGGCTATGTCGCTCATCGTGCTCTGGATGTTCTCGTCGAGCGCGTAGCCTCTGCGGATGATGCCGAAGTACCAGCCGCTATCCCAGCGCGCCCAGATGTCGAGCAAGCGGCTCTGCGAGTAATGCCAGCCGCGCGCGAGAGCTTCGGGCACGGGATAACGCGGATTCGGAAGCAGGATTTGTGAGAACCATCCGACCAGAAGCAGGCAGAGGCGGACGACGACCATCGGGAGCACAACGTCAGTCCAGACCCAGCGTGGAATCAAAGACGGAAGGCGGAAAACGGAAGGCGGAAGGCGGAGGACGGAAGGCGAAGAGTCCGGAGGATGAGGTTGAGCGCTGTCTTTATTCATCCTTCATCCTTCCGCCTTCCTACTTGCTTTTCAGGCTGTGATGACGGCGGCGCGTGCGCCCATCAGCTCGGAGAAGTCTTTGGTGTAGATAGTGCCGACGCGGCGGACGCGGCGGACGGTTTCCACCAGCTCTTCGCTTGAGATGAAGCCTTCTTCGACGTTGACGATTGCCCACGCGGGCAGATGCAGCGCGGCTTCGAGCAGCTCTTCGACGTGGCGAAGGTATTGCTGTTTTGTCTCGACGCGCGCGCCGAGGCGTCCCTGCCGGACTCCCTCAAACTCGTTCCAGAACTCGCCGCCGCCGCGCACCCACTCTTCGCGCCATGCCCAGGGCGCGAAACGCGCGCCGCGCCGTCCGGTGCGCGGCAGTCGAAGGAAGAGAAGGTCTGCGCGCTGGGCGGCGAGAAAGTCGCGCGCCTCAAGGTTGGAGGCCGTGTTGGACTGGCCGTTATCGACGGGGGTCGGCTCCGCCGTCCAGAGGCGCAGGAAGACGCGCGAGAGAGGCTGTCGAAGCTCGCGCGTGTCGTCGTCGAAAGAGAGCGCGTAGTCGCCGACCATCAGTCCGAACGTGAGCACGAGCGCACGCTTGATTTTGTCTTCGACCTGCTCGGCGGCGGCGCGCAGGTTGTCGAACCACCACGCGTCAGTCTCGTTGAACCAACGACGCAGCGCGGGGTTGTGCAGGCGGTGGCGCGGCACGTAAACGTCTTCGAGCACGGCGTCAACCTCTTCGCGCGTGAGACGCACGTCGTTGTTCTCGACGCGCGCGAGGGATTTCGTCCAAGCCCAGCGCGCGGCGTCGTTGGCCGCGACCGAGACGTTCCAGCGTTTGAGATAAACGTCGAGGTCGGGCTCGCCCGCGAAGGGATTGGCCGCCGAGCGAAACTTGAGTCGGCGAAGGATGCTCAGCTCGAAGGCGAGCCACCCGTCGGGCACATGGTCGTAGAAGTGGCGCGTGGTCATTCTCGTTTGTTTCGGGAGGGCTGCTGTCGCTCGTGCTGCTCCTGATGCCTCGGAGCGCCTGTGAAGCTCGCCGGTTTCAAAACTCGGGCGGCACGCGGCCAAACTCCGTCTGCGATGCGTTCTGTTCGTTCGTCGCGGCTGGCATCGGGGCTTCCGGCTCTTCGGTTTGTTGCTCGGAGTATTCGGGCGGCGCGCTTGCAGCATCGTCGCCGGAAACGGCGCTTGCGGCGCTGGCGCGCTCTGTCGTCGCCTGCTGAGCGTAAGAGCGAAGCTCCGCGAAGCCTTCGAGCGAGAGAAAGACGCGGACGACCTGCGGGTCGAACTCAAGGCCAGCCCATTGCGTCAGATGCCTGCGCGCTTCTTCGACCGTGCCCGCCGGGCGAAAGGGGCGCTCGTCCGTGAGCGCCGAGTAAGAGTCGGCGACGCGAAGGATGCGCGCGGCGAGCGGTATCTGTTCCTGACGAAGCGCGTCGGGGTAGCCCGCGCCGTTCCACCATTCGTGATGCCAACGGACGAGAAGCTGCGCGCCCCGGTCAGCGCCCGCGCGAGCCGACTCCTGCTCGCCGATGACGGGATGACGCGCGAGGTCGAGACGCTCTTCGCTCGTGAGCGGCGCGGCGCGCCGGATGTAGTCGCGCTTCATCGTCATCTCGCCCATGTCGTGCAGGAGCGCGGCGAAGCGCAGGGAGGAACGGTCGGCTCGCGCCAGACGGAAAAGCTTCGCCATCTCGTCGGCCAGCTTCGCCACGCGCAGGGCGTGCGGGTGCGCGTAGCCCTCAAACTCGTCGATGGCGGCGCTTAGGCGGATGAAAGCCTCTGCGGCGACCCGCTCGCTCTCCGCAAACTCAAGGTGAATGGAGGACATAAGATTCAAGTCTGGAGTCTGAGAGTCTTGGAGTCTGGAGTCCGGCAGTCAATGAACAAAGCAGGGCTTTGGTTTTGACTCCCAGACTCCGGACTTCAGACTCTCGACTTCCTGCAACTATGCCTTCGCTTCGCCGTTTCGTAAAGCGTCGAGCATGCGGCGCGCTTCCGCGTGCTGCGGCTCGATGGCGAGGGCGCGTTGCAACTCGCCTTCGGCGCGCAGGCGCATGCCGAGGTCTCTGTAGACGGCGGCGAGCATCAATCGAAACGTGATGTTGTCGGCGTCGAGCATGATGGCCGCCTTCAGCTCCGACTCGGCCTGGCGTCGCGTCGAAGCGTCGCCGCCGAGGGCGTGGCCGTAGTAGGCGCGATAGCGCGCATCGCGCGGGACGAGCCTGGCCGACTCGCCGAAGTGCATGACGGCGAGCAGACGGTTGCCGTGCCGGAGAGCTTCCATGCCCTGCTGGAAACTCTCCTGTGCGCGGTATTGCGGCGACGTGGAGGCGTCAGGCGCGGAAGCCTGAGAGGCGTGCGGCGAAGTTGCGGGCGACTTCGACGCGCGACGGGCGTCGGCCTCAAGCTTGAGGTCGTAGTTGGCGCGCTGCCGGTTGTCTTTGAGCACTTCGTAAGCCTGCGCGATTTTGGCGAACGCCTGCTCGATGCGCGAGCGCAGAGGCGCGTCCGTATCTTTGTGAAAACGGTCGGGATGAAAACGGCGCGCGAGCGCGTAGTAGACGCTCTTGACCTCTTCGCGCGGCGCACGGCGACCGACGCCTAAGACTTCGTAATGAGTCGCACCTGCGGCGCGTGCGAAGAGAGCCTCTATCTCTTCGCGCGGGTCGGGCTCGGCTTTGGTCTCTTCCTCGACGGAGATTTTTTCGGGAGGGGCGGCGGCAGGGGCGACGGGCTTGGGCGTCTCCTTCTGTTTGGAGGAAACGGCGGCGGGTGCTTCTCGCTGCTGCGACGCCGCGTCGAGCGGCAGGATGCGCGGCCAGCGCTCGCGCGTGAGCAGACCGGCGAGCGCGAGCGCATAGACGGCCTGGCGCGTCGCCGCATCGGGCAGACCGCTTATCGACACCAGCTCGCCCATGCGCATCGGCGCGTCCACGCGCGACAGTACGAAAGCTTCCGTCGGCTGCGGCAGAGCTTCGGAGGGCTGCGAGGCTGAAGGCGAAATCAACTCGTCGTCGTTTGCGAGCCTCGACGCCGTCAACTCCGAAGGCAAACGTCGCGCGCTCTCCAACAGCAGCGACGCCGTTTCAACTCTGGTGTGCGACGCTTCGTCGAGCCTCGCGCGCGGGTCGAAATTCCATTCGCCCTCAGTCCAGAGAAGCAGAGGGCGCAGCGTCTCTTCCGACTGTCGCGCCCGCAGTCGCACAAGCTCGGCTCCGTCCACGATACCCGCTTCGAGAAGCGTCGAGCCGACCTGCTCGTCGCCCATCCCCTCGGTCAAAAGACGGTCGAGGTGCTCGGCTTCGACCATGCCCCAGCGCCGAAGGCATTCAGAGAGCCGGTGCAGGCGCAGATTCGAGCGCGCGTTAACGACCTCGCCGCCCTCGAAATAGACGACCGCCCTGATGCGCTCGCGCGATAGACGCAGAGCGCCCGACAAACGTGAGGCGGAAATTTCACGTATGATTTCTCCGAGCGGCTGGTCGCTTATTTGACCCTTCATGGAGGCACCCGGGGACGCTTCGCAATCCCTCGGGCATGATAGCAAAAAACGGGGTTGGGGGTTAGGGGTTGGTGATAAGAGAAAGAGAAGATGATTTGTTATTTCTGGTTCTCTTTCTCGACCATCTCTTATTCGCTCTTTCCCCGTCCGCTTTTTCTTCCCCAATCCCCATCCCCCAACCCCCATCCCCCTACAATTTGACACGCTCGGGTGAGCAATTTATATTCGTGTTAAATAAATTTTCAAAAAGAGTGCTTTGCGGTTTCCGGGGTCTCGTGCGTTGGGACGAGGCTTGAAGCATTTGTGCAAAGATGAGCGAACGAAGAGAGATGGCTTCCGATAGCTTAAGCTTCGGGGAAGAGGCGGTGGCGAGCGCCGTTGCGGCGACAACGTCGGCGTCGGGCATCGGCGTCGGCGAATTGCACAACCTGAGCGCAGATGTCGTCGATCTCTTCTACACTCAGGCTTTCGCGCAGGGCGAGAGCATGGACGAGGCCGCCATCTGCAAAGCCTTCTCCGATATTCTGCTGCGCCACTGGAGTTTGTGCTGCCTCGTCACCTTCCTCAAGACCGACGAAGGCCAACTGAGCGAAACCGCCCTTCAGACGCACCCGCATCTCGACAAAGAGCGCGCCCTTGAAGCCGGAAGGCTGATGGCGTTGGTAGTCGAGAAGACAGACCGCGAGTGTCAGGTCTGGCTCGACAAGGACGCGGAGAACGACTGCGACGAGCAGGTGCGCGAGGCCAGGCGCGCTCTCGAAGGGGCGGGCATGAAGGCGGGCGTGGCCGTGCCGATTCACGCGCGGGGCTTATTGGTCGGCGTGCTGGTCGCCATCTCGGGCGAGCCCTCGAAGCTGCGCGCGGCCTTGCGCGGTCTGCGCTTCATCGCCGCGCCCATCATCATCGCCATCGGCAACGCGCGTCGCACGAGCGCCGTCAGAGAGCAGCGCCGACACATCGAGCATCTCGTCGAAGAGCTTCAACGGCGCAGCGCCGAGCTGGAAGACGCAAACCTTGAGCTGCGCCGCGTCAATCGCTACCGCTCGCTCTTTCTCGCGCGCATGTCTCACGAGCTGCGCACGCCGCTCACCTCCATCCTCGGCTTCTCCGAAATTCTTCTCGAACAGGAAGACCTGACCGAGACGCAGCGCCGCTTCTGCGGAAAGATTCAATCGTCGGGGCAGCAGTTGCAGGTGAGTCTCAACCAGCTCGTCGATTTATCGAGGCTCGAAGCCGGGCAGACGGAGCTTTTCCTGCACGAGTTTTCTCTGCGCGAGACGCTGCGAGAATCCTGCGCGGTGGTCGGCCGTCTGGCGCAGAAGAAGGGCGTCCGCGTGGAATGCTGCGTCGCGCCGGAGCTTGGCACGATTGTTTCGGACGAAGGCAAGCTTCGACAGGTGCTCTACAATTTTCTCGCCTATGCCATCAGCCGCAGCCCGGAGGACGGGATGGTCAAAGTGCGCGCCGAGGCCGATGCTGCGTCGGGCAGCCGCATCGAAATCATCGACGACGGCGAGCCTCTCACCGACCCCGGAAACATCTTCGAGCCCGTCAACCTCGACGCTCCCAACGAACGCGGCACGAACATGAACGAGCTTGGCCTCGTCATCGCACACCGGCTGCTCACAGTGCTCGGCGGCAGCGTCCGTCTCGACACCGGCACAACACCCTCGCGCGGGCTCAACGTCCGCCTTGAGCTTCCGGCCTGCCCGAAGAACGAGGAAGAATTAGCCAGTAGTTTTTGAATTCTTGCGCTGCTCGACGGGCTGCTCCGGCTGCTGAATGCTTCAAGAGGTTTTTCTACTGACTACCGGCTACTGACTACTCCGATTATGAAGATTCCTTTCTATCAAATCGACGCTTTCACTGAGAGGGCGTTTGGCGGTAATCCGGCGGGCGTATGCCCGCTTGAGAGCTGGCTGCCGGACGAGACGATGCAAAGCATCGCTCTTGAGAACAACCTTTCGGAGACGGCCTTCTTCGTGCGTCGGGGCGAAGAGTTTGACCTGCGCTGGTTCACGCCGACGGTCGAGGTCAATCTTTGCGGCCACGCCACTCTCGCCTCCGGCTTCGTCCTCTACCGGTTTCTCGGATACACGCAAGCCTCGATTCGCTTCCAGACCAAGAGCGGCCTCCTAACCGTCGAACGAGAAGGCGATTTGCTCGCCATGAATTTTCCCGCCTGGCCGCCCCAAGCCTGCGACGCGCCGCGAGAACTCCTCGAAGGACTCGGCAAAGAGCCGAGAGAGGTTCTGCGCACGAGGGACTACGTCGCCGTCTACGATTCCGAAAGCGACATCCGCGCGCTTGCGCCCGAAATGGAACTGCTCAAGGGGCTCGACGCGCTCGGCATTATCGCCACCGCGCCGGGCGACGAAGTTGATTTCGTTTCGCGCTTCTTCGCTCCGGGCGCGGGCATCCCGGAAGACCCCGTCACCGGCTCGGCGCATTGCTCGCTCACTCCGCTTTGGGCTGAACGCCTCTCGAAGACCAGGCTGCGCGCGCGTCAACTCTCCCCGCGCGGCGGCGAGATTTTCTGCGAGCACCTCGGCGACCGCGTCAAAGTCGCAGGCCGCGCCGTCCCCTTTCTGACAGGCGAAATCTCCTTAAATTCAATGACAAGTGACAAGTGACGAGTGACAAGTTAGAATCCGTAAATCGCAAAAGACGTAAATCGTGAATCGTGAATCGTAAATGGTGAAAAGCAGGTCGATGGTGAATGCTAAATGGAATAAGACCTGTTCCTGCCATTTACGATTCAACTGTTCTATCTATTCACGATTTACGATTCACGATTTACGGTTTTTTCCTGTCTTTGAATGCATTACGATTTTGAGCTGGCGGGGCGTCGTGTGCGTCTGTGGCAACGCACGGGCGAGGGCTACGCTCATGTGCTGATGAAGGCGCTCGGCTTCGCCATGTACGTCGGAGAGTTTCCGTCGCTGGAGATTGAAAAGCGCGTCGGGCTCAGGTACAAGCCGGATTTGGTGTCGATAGGCAACGGCGGCGGAGCGGGCGGGCGGTTCGCGTTCTGGGGCGAATGCGGGATGGTCTCGGTGCGCAAGGTGGGGTGGCTGCTGAAGCACGGCGGCGTCGAGCGCCTCGTGCTCTTCAAGATAGACGTGAACGCCCCGGCGCTCCGCTCGGAGCTGCGCGCGGCAATCGACGAGCGTTATCGACCGACGGGACGACTGCTCATCGTCAATTTCGTCGGCGACATCGCCGAGCAGACCGCCAGCCGTCGCCTCGCACGCATAGACCCAGGCTGGTACACGAAAACCGATGTCTGAAAAGGAGCGGTCAGAGGTCAGTCAAAACAGACACTTCGTCTTTATCTTTGGTCTTTGCTTTTTGTCTTTCACTGACCACTGACCTCGGTTGTGGAGATGTAGATGCGGGAGAGCGAAGCGCCGAGCGTGGATGATGGCCTGACGGTGCGCGAGTGTACGAGTCTGGAAGAGTTCGACGAGTGCGTGCGAATGCAGCGCGAGGCGTTCGGGCTTCCCGATTTGGAGCTTTCGCCGCGCAGGCATCTGATTGTCTCGAAGAGCGCGGGCGGATGGGTGCTCGGCGCGTTCGACGCCGAAAGGCTCGTCGGCTTCGTCCTGCATCTGACGGCGGTGCGCGGGCGCGAGATTATCGGCTACTCGCACATGATGGCCGTCGCGCTCGCTTACCAGAACCGGGGCGTCGGCGCGCGGCTCAAGTGGGCGCAACGCTCGCGCGCTCTGTCCGAGGGCGTCGGCTTCATCCGTTGGACGTTCGACCCCATGCAGGCGCGCAACGCTCATTTCAATCTCAATCGTCTCGGCGTCGTCGTCCGCTCCTACGCGGAGAACTTCTACGGGACTGATTACCACACGGCCAACGGCGCTTACGGCCAGCAGCTCGGCATCGACAGCGACCGTCTCATCGCCGAATGGGAGCTTGGCTCCGCGAGAGTCGAGGCGCTCGCGCGCGGGCAGATGCCGACGGAGCTTCCCCGTCCGGCGTTGGAAGTTGAGATAACTTCTAACTGGAGCGCGCTTCTACGTGAAGATGCCGCGTCCGCGCGCCGCGAGCAGTTGCGCGTCCGCTCCGAGTTTCAGGAAGCCCTGGCACAGGGGCTCGCCTGCGCCAGATTCGAGCGCGACTCTTCGCGCCCTCGATATTTGTTCTATCGAGAACAGACGATGGACGAAAGAACAGACGATGGACGATAGACCATAGACGATAGCCAAGCCGTGTCTTTCAGCCGTCCATCGTCTTCTTTCAGTCGTCCATCGTCTATCGTCTATCGTCCATTGTCTGACATACCAATGCCGTTCACACGTTTCGACCGCTACGTTGACCGCCACGCGCGCTCTTTCGCGGAGCGCTTGCAGGCTCTCTGCCGGATGCCTTCGGTGGCGGCGCGCGGCACGGGGATGCGCTCGGTGGCCGAGTCGGTCGAACAGATGTTGCAGAGGGTCGGCGCTGGCACGCGCCTCTTCAAGATTGGCAGCGGCTATCCGATTGTTTACGGCGAATGCGGAGCGGGCGAGCGTTGCTTTCTCGTCTACGGCCATTACGACGTGCAGCCGGTCGGGCAGTTGACCGAATGGTCTTCGGGGCCGTTTGCCGCCGCCGTCGTGGACGGCAAGCTCTACGCGCGCGGCGCGGCTAACAGCAAAGGCAATCTCGTCGCGCGCATCGCGGCCATCGAGGCTTATCAGAAGACGTTCGGCAAACTCCCGGTCTGTCTGCGTTTCGTCGTCGAGGGCGAAGACGGCATCGCCAGTCCGAGCCTGCATCGTTTCACGGCGGAACAGCCCGCCATCCTTCGCGCCGACGGCTGCATCTGGGACGACGGCGAACGCGACACCAAAGAACGACTCGTCATCAGCCTCGGCTTCAAGGGCATCGCCTTCATCGAGCTGCGCGCCTACGGCGCACGCACCGATTTGCATTCCAAGTGGGGCGGCATCGTCTCGAACCCCGCGTGGCGGATGGTGCAGGCGCTCTCGACGCTCGTCTCGCCCAAAGGCGTCATCACCATCGACGGCTTCTCCTCTCACGTCGCACCCATCACGGCGGAAGACACGCAGGCTCTCAAGAGCATCGAGCTTGACGAGGCCGGACTCCGACGCGAGTTTCGCATCGCCGGGTGGATGCGCGGACTGACGGGCAGCAAGCTCACCAAAGAACTCATCTTCGCCCCGACGTGTACCATCTGCGGTGTCAGAACAGGCCACACCGAGGCGGGCGCAAAGACCGTCCTGCCGGGCACGGCGATGGCACGCCTCGATTTTCGTCTCGTCCCAGACCTCACGCCCGAGCTGGTAGTCGCGCTCCTGCGCCAGCACCTAGACCTGCGCGGCTTCAACGACATAGAGATTATCGAACTCGGCAGCGCGCCCTACGCCAAAGCTTCGATGCGCTCTCTGGTCGCCCGCGCCGCGATTGAATCCACGCCCGAGATTTACGGCGCGGAGGCCACCGTCTATCCGATTGACCCTGCGAGCGGCCCCGTCGGCGCGGTCTGCGGCGCGAACTCTCCGCCCACGCCCGTCGTCTCCTTCGGCGTCGGCTACGCCGGCTCGAACCCGCACGGCCCCGACGAAAACATCCGCCTCGACGATTTTCTGCACGCCATCAAATACTTCGGTCGCGTCATCCATCGCCTCGCACACGTCAACGAAGAGCAGCCCGACCTCCGGTCGCAGAACGACTTTGTGCGGCTCGACAAGTAGTCATACAATAGCGCCTCGCACGCGCACCTCGCGCTTGATAACGCATTTCACCGAAATCCCATCCCTGCCAAAATTGAAACGCGGCAGCCCCTTCACAGGCGGAAACTGATATGAGCACCAAGCACGTCGTAGGCGAAGGCGAGAGCCTCATCGGCATCTCGGAGGACTACGGCTTCTTCGCCGAAACCATCTGGAATCATCCCGACAACGCCGAGCTTAAGCGCCTGCGCAAACACATGAACATCCTCGCGCCCGGCGACGAGGTCTCCATCCCCGACAAGCGCGAGAAGGTCGTCTCCAAACCGACCGGCAGACTTCACCGCTTCCGTCGCAAAGGCGTGCCCGCCCTCTTCCGCCTCCAACTGCTCGAATACGACGAGCCGAAGGCCATGCTCGACTACGTGCTTAGCGTCGATGGCGTCGAGCTTGGCGGCCGAACCGACCGCGACGGCTTTCTCGAAGAGTACGTCCCGAACAACGCGCGCAAAGGCTTGCTCAACGTCAACAACGGCGAGCTGCTCATCGAGATTAATTTCAGCACGCTGAACCCGGTCAAAGAGGTTAGGGGCTACCAGCAGCGTCTGAAAAATCTCGGCTACTATCGCGGCGAAGTCAGCGGCGAGCTTAACGAAGAGACGAAAGCCGCGCTCGCCAAATTCCAGCGCCACGTCAACCTCAAGGAGACGAGCGAGCCCGACGCTGCAACGCTCGACAAACTCTCGCAGATTCACGACCAGGAAGAGCAGTTTGAGGAGAGCGCGCGATGAACATCGATTGGCTGAGCAGCAGCAGCAGTAGTGAGGCGAAGGTCTATAAGCTCGGCGTCGAGGTCAAACAGCCCGTACAGAAGCTCGACATCAGCACCAGGCTTCCGCAGACGAATGACAACAACACGAAGAGCAACAAGATGAACGTCGTCCCGGAATCGGAGGTGTTGATTCATCACATCGATGTGGGGCAGGGCGAGGCGACGCTCATCGTCTACAGAGTCTGGGGCGAGAACGCGCTCGTCGTCCTCGTCGATGGAGGACGCAAGACGCGCGGCGGCGGCACCGCCATCCGGCATCTACAAAACTTCGGCATCGACCGCATCGACGCGATGGTCTGCACGCACTACGACGCCGACCACATCGAAGGTCTCTACAGAATTCTTCAACATCACACGGAGGTCGAAGTCAATACAGTCTTCGAGCGCAGCCTGGAGGCCAGAGCTGGCGACAACGCCATCGACCAGTTCAGGAAGGCAGCCGAGAACAGGGAAGACGCCTTCAGAAAGGCGCTGCCTCTGAATGCCAAAATCGTGCCCGTCACAAAGCTCAAGCCCTCTTTCTCTCTGACCTGCTTGCACGTCGATGCCAAAGGCGAGATGCAATCCGATAATTCGGAGAATAATTGCAGCATCGCGCTGCTGCTCGAATACGGAAAGTTTCGCTACTACACGGGCGGAGACCTCGAAATACACAAGGAGGATGCTCTCGCCGCGCAGGCCAAGGGGGCGAAACATCTGTGCGCCTTCAAGGCAGGCCATCACGGCAGCAAGCACAGTACCTCCAAAGACTTTCTCGAAAAGACGGAGGCGCAAGTCGCCTTTATCTCCTGCGGCCACCATTCCTATTGCCACCCCGACGACGAGGTGCTCCAGCGTCTGTCCGAATCGAAATTCTTCAAGCAGGTTTACCTGACCAACTGCTGCTACAACCGCGACGGTATCAACCCCAATTTTCTTGAGACCGAAGCCGGGGTCGTCTTCAGCAGCGCCAAGCAACGCTGGGAGAACGCCTTCAAGCTCTACAAGCGTGCGACCGAGCTTGTCAGCTCAGCCCAAAAGATAGGGGAGACCAAAGACGAGGAGACCAAACGCAACCTTGTAAATAAAGCGACCGAATTTGAAACCCTGGTTGGCGAGACCGTAAGCTTAATCGGCGAAGAGAAGGAGAAGGCTGAAGAAGTCATAAGTAACAAGGCCAAGCGGGAGGAGGTTAAAACGCTGACGGACAAAACTCTGGAGAAAGCCAAAGAGGCTCGCGAGGCTATCAACGAGTTTGTGAACCTGCTGACTGCTGGCCTTGAGTTGTATAAGAAAAAGGACATCATCGCTAACTGCGTGAAATGGTCGGTCAATGTCGTCGAAGAGGCCGAAGCAACCATCGACGCCGACAAGATTGCCGAGAACGCCTCGAAGACGCCGCGCAAGAAATTCGGGCGCGTCGCGGGCGACTCGGAGCACTTCGGCTCGATTCTTCTTCACGTCATGGGCGACGAAGCCAAAGAGAACAACCACGTCTGGCGCGTCGGCTGGTGGGATAGCCAGTACTGGGCCGACACCGACGCGCGCACCCCTGATTGGACTTGGGCTTGGCATCAGTGCGTCAACGAGCAGCGGAACATGCCAGCCGACGACAAAAGCTTCGACGATGTCGCCAAAAACGCCGTCCAGCTTGAATACCTGAATGAGATGGAAGTTCCCGGTTCTCCTGGGACTTGGGGCAAAGACATCGGAAAAAATCGCAACGAAGATTACGCGCTCTTCACCAAGCCGACGAAGGTCTCCGCCGAATTCGTCGTTAAGAAAGAATACGACGAGGACGAGCTGAAAGTCCGCTTAGGCACGGACGAGCCCACCCCCGATTATCGCCTTTATGTCCCCACGGAGCGGGAGCGCTATATCGACCTCGATATTTGTAAGAAATGTAAACAGGATTTCAGCAAGCAGCCCGTCAAGGTGTTGGCGCTATGCGCTAATGAGAAGTGTTCGACACAAACCCCCTTCCACGAAGCCTGTCTTCCGAAGCGAGTTGGCGGGTGGAAGCCTTCTTGGAGCTTAGAGCGCCGGAGCAAATGGAAGTGCGAAACATGCGCGCCAAGCGTCTCGAACGTCAACAATACGATTGACAGCCGTATCGACTCACGCAACGTGCAGGTGAAACGCAAACTCGAAATAGCTGCTTCCACCGATTCGACCGAGGAGCAGACCGGGCAGGCCAATAAAACGAGGGATGAGAAAAAGGTCAAGATAGCCACGAACGACGAAAGCACAAGCACATCCAGCCAGGTTAACAACACAACAACGTCCAGCCAGCCCAATACCACGACCGGTACGTTTGTGACCCGCTCGGATGATGACGGGAAGATGGAGCAGGACATGAAGGACGACAACTCCAATTAGCGTCCGGCATACTCGCCGAAGTCCAACGCTCCCGTTTGTCGAACGCCGCCTCGTTCGTTATGATGAACGTGCGAGCCAGCACGACGAAATCCTGAGATGGGTGAGACGCAACCTTGCCGACCAGCCTGAAGAGTAAAGAGCGCGAAATCCGTTCGCTCCGAGAAGAAATCCGACGCCACGAAGAGCTTTACTACGTCCACGACAACCCGGAAATCTCCGACGTCGAGTACGACGCTCTGCTCGTTCGCTTGCAGCAGTTGGAGGACGAATACCCGCAGCTTAAAACCGCCGACAGTCCCACGCAGCGCGTCGGCGGACGCCCCGCCGAACACTTCGACGAGTACGTGCATCGACACCCGATGCTCTCGCTCGAAAACAGCTACAACATCGACGACCTGCGCGCCTTCGACGAGCGCGTCAAACGCCTTGCGGACAACCGTCGCGTCGAGTACGTCGCCGAGCTGAAAATCGACGGCCTCTCCATCTCGCTCCACTACGAAGACGAATTGCTCGTGCGCGGCGTCACGCGCGGAGACGGGCGTCGCGGCGAAGACGTGACGCAGAACGTCAGAACTATCCGCTCCATCCCGCTTCGCCTTAAAGACGTAGGGCGGGGCTTCGGCTCGCTCGAAGTGCGCGGCGAGGCTTATCTTTCGCGCAGAGAGTTCGAGCGCATCAACGCCGAGCGCGAAGAGGCGGACGCGCCGCGCTTCGCCAACCCGCGCAACGCTGCCGCCGGAACTATCCGCCAGCTCGACCCCAAAATCGTCGCCGCGCGTCGCCTCGATATGTTCGCCTACGACGCGCTGCTCGCCGATCGCAAGCCCTTCGCCGCACACTCCGAGGCGCTCGACTGGCTTGAGAGCGTGGGCTTCCGCGTCCCTCCGCGCGAGCTTTGTCCGACGATTGATGAAGTCATCGCTTTCTGTAATCGCTTGGAGGCCGAGCGCGACCGTCTTGAGTATGAGATTGACGGCGTGGTCGTGAAGGTCAATTCCACAGCCTTGCAGGATGAGTTCGGCGCGACGACGAAATCGCCGCGCTGGGCTATCGCCTACAAGTACCCTGCGCGACAGGCGACGACGAAGGTCGAATCCATCGTCGTTCAGGTCGGGCGCACCGGCGCGCTCACGCCCGTCGCCAACCTCACGCCCGTCCAGCTCGCAGGCACGACCGTCGCGCGCGCCACGCTTCACAACGAAGACGAGATAAAGCGGCTCGGCGTGATGGAGGGCGACTGGGTTCTGATTGAGAAGAGCGGCGAGGTTATCCCGAAGGTCATCAAGGTGGTCGAGTCGCGGCGGACGGGGGAAGAGCGGTTGTTTCAAATGCCTTCGAAGTGCCCGGTCTGCAACGGCGTGGTCTCACGTCCCGAAGGCGAAGTGGTGTCGCGTTGCGTGGCCGCCGATTGCCATGCGCAGCTCAAAGCGCGCCTCCTTCATTTCGCTTCGCGCCGCGCCATGCGTATCGAAGGTCTCGGCGAAGCCCTCGCCGAACAGCTCGTGCAGAAGCGTATGGTCAGAGACGTGGGCGACCTCTACAAGCTCACCCTCGAAGAGCTTTCCGCCCTCGAACGGATGGCCGAGAAGTCGGCCACGAACCTGCTCGCGCAGATTGAGGCCAGCAAGACGCGCGACCTTCCACATCTCGTCTACGGCCTCGGCATACGCCACGTCGGCGAGCGAACAGCCGCCATCCTCGCGCGCGGTTTCCCCTCGCTCGAAAGCCTCTCCGATGCCAGCGTCGAAGAACTCGATGCGCTCCACGAAATCGGCCTCACCGTCGCCGAGAGCGTCCACGACTGGTTCGCAGACGAAGGCAACCGCGCCCTCTGCGAACGCCTGCGCGCCGCCGGAGTCCAGACTGAGCTTGAGAGCAGCGCTCAAACGGAGCGCGACGAAGCCTTCGACGGAAAACAGTTCGTCCTTACCGGCAAGCTCGAAAGCCTGACGCGCGACGAGGCGCGCGCCGCCATCGAAGCGCGCGGAGGGCGCGTCACTTCAACCGTCAGCAAGAAGACCGATTACGTCGTCGCAGGCGAAGACGCCGGGTCGAAACTCGACAAAGCCAACGCCCTCGGCCTCCGCGTCATAGACGAATCGACCCTCAGAGAAATGCTCGGCCATGCCGCGCCCGCCTGAGCTGTTAAACCTAACAGCGTCAATCGTTACACCCCCTCGCCTAAGATACCTGTCAAGGCTCGGCTTCTCCCCTCTAAGCGCGTAAATCACTCCTTCGCTTGGGCTTGCCACCGCCGTTTTCATCCTGGGGCAAATTCGTCAAGCACAATCATCTTGACAGCCGCGCTCGAAGTGATTAACATACGTGTTGCAACGATGGCAAACATCGTTGCCCGATAGCCAACTAAAACGTGCGGTTACTATCGACTCCCAATCCGCTCGGTCTCAAAGCCGCCCGCCCCTTCAAGCAGCTCTCAAACAGCGAATCTCTTCAAAATGTCAGCCAAACTAGGCGAAATACTTGTCCGCGAAAAGCTCCTGACCCCTCAGCAACTGCGGGAAGCATTAGACTTCCAGCGCGAGAACGGCGGGCGTCTGGGCTTCAATCTGGTCAGGTTGGGGCTCGTCTCCGACGATATGATTACGGCCGTCCTGTCGCGGCAGTACGGCGTGCCGAGCGTCAATCTAGAGCTTTTCGATATCGAGCAGGGCGTCATTCGTCTGATTCCGCGAGAGGTGGCCGAGAAGTATTCTGTGCTGCCGCTCTCGCGCGTTGGGGCGACGCTGACGTTGGCGATGGTTGACCCGACCAACGTCTTCGCCATGGACGACATAAAGTTTATGACCGGCCTCAACATCGAGCCGGTGGTCGTCTCAGAGGCGAGCGTGCAGGAAGCCATCGAGCGCTACTACATGCAGTCGCGCGAGATAGAGCTGGCGGGCAAGCTCGACGTTGACCTCGGCGGCGAGAACGGCAACGGCAACGGTCATCACGGCGCAAACGGCGATGCTATCTCGCTCGACCAGTTGAACCTCGACGAAGAGGCGGCTGAGGGTCTGGAAGTCGTTGACGAAGACGACGAGATTGACCTGAGCAACCTGACGCGCATGAGCGAGGACGCGCCCGTCGTGCGTCTCGTCAACGTGCTTTTGGTCGATGCCCTCCAGCGCGGAGCGTCCGACATCCACGTCGAGCCCTACGAGAAGGAGCTACGCATCCGCTTCCGCATCGACGGCGTGCTCTACGACGTGATGCACCCGCCGATGCGTCTGCGCGATGCGCTCATCTCGCGCATCAAGATTATGTCGAAGCTCGACATCTCGGAGAAGCGTCTGCCGCAGGACGGCCGCATCAAAATCAAGCTCAAGATTCACGGTCGCTCGCGCGAGCTGGATTTCCGAGTCTCGACTCTGCCGACGCTCTTCGGCGAAAAGGTCGTGCTCCGCCTGCTCGACAAAGAGCGACTGATGCTCGACATGACGAAGCTCGGCTTCGAGCCCGAATCGCTCGTCAAATTCCAACGCAACATCTCGAAGCCCTACGGCATGGTGCTCGTCACGGGGCCGACGGGCTCTGGCAAGACCAACACGCTCTACTCGGCGCTCCAATCTCTGAACACGCCCGAGACAAACATTATGACGGCGGAAGACCCCGTCGAGTTCAACCTCATGGGCATCAATCAGGTGCAGATGAAGGAACAGATTGGTCTGAACTTCGCGGCGGCTCTGCGCTCCTTCCTGCGTCAAGACCCGAACATCATCCTCGTCGGCGAAATCCGCGACTTCGAGACCGCCGAAATCGCCATCAAGGCCGCGCTCACAGGCCACCTCGTCCTTTCCACCCTGCACACCAACGATGCGCCTTCGACCATCTCGCGCCTGATGAACATGGGCATCGAGCCCTTCCTCGTCGCCACCTCCGTCAATCTCATACAGGCGCAACGTCTCATCCGCCGCATCTGCTCCGAATGCAAGACCGAGCAGCCGATGCCCACCGAAGCGCTCATCGAAGTCGGTTTCTCGCAGGCCGAGGCGCAGCAGCTCAAGACCTACAAGGGGCGCGGCTGCAAGACCTGCAACAACACCGGCTACAAGGGTCGCGTCGGCCTCTACGAAGTGATGGAAGTGACGGACGAGATTCGTGAGTTGATTCTAATCGGCGCTTCGGCTCTTGAGCTGCGTAAGCGCGCAATCGAAGACGGCATGCTGACCTTGCGCGAATCAGGGCTGTGCAAGATTCGCAACGGCGTGACGACGATTGAGGAAGTCGTGAGAGAAACGGTGGCTTAAAAAGCTATGTCAATTCTACGTCCTCTGGTCTTATCCCTGCTTATTCTGTCGCTGGTGGCGGCGGGGCTGCCCATCAGCGATTCGCTGGCCGCGCGTTGGAACAAGCGCAGCTACAAGAGCTGGCGCCAGAAACACCTGCGCCACAGACACTCGCGCGCATGGTGGCGCAGGCATCGCGCTCACCTCCGGCGCAAGCGCGCCTACGCTGCCATGAGACGCAGGGCGCTCAACCTTCCAGCCGCTTCGGAAGGCAGCACAATCTCGGCGGGCTCGAACAGCAACTCGACGCCGCTTTTGCCCGCCAAGAATCTCACGCGCCTACCCGCCATCTCGAAGGCTGTGCGCGACGTGCGCGCGCCCTTCGACCTGACGCTTCCGGCCTCCTGGAGCAGCACCGGCGCAAGCTCCGGCGGTCAGATGAAATTCAACGTGCGCGCCCTCGACGGCAAGCCCGCCGGAAGCGCGGTGCTGAGCCCCATCAATCCCTCGAAGGCCGACGCACCCGCCGCTCCTTATGCGCGCGTCAAGACGCTCGGCGGCGTACACTTGAGCACTCTTCGCCGCACCGTCATCGACCGGATGATTGCCGAGGGTGGCTGGGTCGTCAACGATGTGGAGCGCGAGATTCGCGGTCGGCGCGTCTACGTGGTCTTCGCGCAGACGGGCGCGTTGGGCGCTTCCGCACAGCGCTGGACTTTCTACTTCACAGAAGTCGAAGGCCGTCTCTACCAGCTCGCCACCAACACTCCGGTCGAGCTTGATGCTCCGCTCACAGACGCCTCCGAGCAGGTCGTCTCAACCTTCCGCGTCGGCAGTGGTCAGTCGATGGCTGCCAAGTCTCCTCGCTGATTTCTCGTCTCGCCGGGGTGCGCTCTCAGGCGAATCTCCATCCTCGCCCGAGCCCGAGCCCCGTAAGACCTCACTCCAACGAACAGACCATGACACCCATGACAGGAAAAGAAACCCCAACCGCACAGGAGCAGCTTTCGCTCTCCGACCTCCTCAAGAAGCTCATCGAGATGGGCGGCTCCGACCTTCACATCACGACCAACTCGCCGCCGCAGATACGCGTCGATGGACATCTGCGCCCGATTGATTCCATCCGCGCGCTGACTTCTTCCGACACGAAGGCGCTCGCCTACAGCGTGCTCACCGACGCGCAGAAGCATCGCTTCGAGGAAGCGCTCGAACTCGACTTCTCCTTCGGCGTGCGCGGTCTCTCGCGCTTCCGCGCCAACCTCTTCAACCAGCGCGGCGCGGTCGGCGCGGTCTTTCGCGCCATTCCTTACGAGATAAAATCCTTCGACGCTTTGGGGCTCCCGCCCGTCGTCTCGCAACTCTGCGACCGCCCGCGCGGACTCATCCTCGTCACCGGCCCCACCGGCTCCGGCAAATCGACCACGCTCGCCTCCATGCTCGACAAAATCAACCGCGAGCGTCACGACCACATCGTCACCATCGAAGACCCGATTGAATTCCTTCACAGCCACAAGAGCTGCATCATCAACCAGCGCGAAGTCGGAGCCGACACCAAAGGCTTCGCCGAAGCTCTGCGCACGGCTCTGCGTCAAGACCCTGACGTAGTGCTCGTCGGCGAAATGCGCGACTTGGAGACCATCGAATCGGCGCTACGCATCGCCGAGACCGGGCACCTCACCTTCGCAACCCTTCACACCAACAGCGCCGCCTCCACCATCAACCGCATCATCGACGTTTTCCCCTCAGCGCAGCAGGCGCAGATTCGCGCGCAGCTCTCGCTCGTCCTCGAAGGCATCATGTGTCAGGCGCTTCTGCCGCGCGCCGACGGTCGCGGTCGCGCGATGGCGCTCGAAATCCTCGTGCCCAACGCCGCCATCCGCAACCTCATACGCGAAGACAAAGTCCACCAGATTTACTCGATGATGCAGACCGGACAGGGCAAGTACGGCATGCAGACCTTCAACCAGGCTCTCGCCACGCTCTACCACAAACGTGTCATCACGCTCGAAGTCGCCATGCAGCGCTCCTCGAACACCGACGAACTGCGCGAGCTTATCGAACACGGCGCGGGCATCAACACCGGCAACGGCGGCGGCGCTCCCGGCGCATCCGCCAACCCCAACTCACACCCGTCTCCCTACGCACAGGCGCGTCCTATCGGCGCACGCCCCGGCTCAAGGTAAAAGCCTCGTCAATCGTGAATCGTCAATCGTAAATAGATAAAACCTGTCTTCCACTATTTACGATTTACGATTCACGATTTACTAATCAGGAGTTTCAAAACACATGCCCACTTACGTCTTCAAAGGCCGCAACCGCATGGGCGAGGTTATCGTCGGCGAGCGCGCCGCCGACAGCCGCGATGTCCTTCGGCAGCTTCTGCGCCGCGAGCAGGTGATGCTCACTTCCGTCAAAGAGAAGGGAAAGGAAGTCGCGCTGCCTCTGCCGAAGTCCGTCGGACGCAAGAAAGTGAAGGCGAAAGACCTCTCCATCTTCACGCGCCAGTTCTCCGTGATGATTGACGCCGGTCTGCCCCTCGTGCAGTGTCTTGAGATTCTCGCGCAGCAGCAGGAGAACAAGTATTTTCAGTACGTGCTGACGCAGGTGCGTCAATCCGTCGAGGAAGGCTCGACGCTCGCCGTCGCGCTCGCGCGCCATCCGAAAGTCTTCGACACGCTCTTCACAAACATGATTGACGCGGGCGAGACCGGCGGTATCCTCGACATCATCCTCCAGCGTCTTTCCACCTACATCGAGAAGATAGTCAAGCTCAAACGCGACGTCATCTCCGCGCTCATCTACCCGACTGCGGTCATCCTCATCGCCATCGCCGTCATCGCCGTCATCCTCATCTTCGTCATCCCGGCCTTCCAGAACATCTTCCTCGGCCTGCTCGGCCCCGGCGAACAACTCCCTCTGCCGACGCGCATGGTCGTCGGGCTCAGCAAATTCCTCTCGGGCTGGGGCGGCCTTGTCATCCTCGCCGCCATCATCGGCTCGGTCATCGGCCTGCGCTTCTACTACAAGACTCCGGGCGGGCGTCGCGTCATCGACCGACTCATGCTCAAGCTTCCCGTCTTCGGCAACATCCTACGCAAGATAGCCGTCGCGCGTTTCTCCCGCACGCTCTCCACGCTCCTGTCCTCCGGCGTTCCCATCCTCCAATCGCTCGACATCACCGCACGCACCGCCGGCAACGTCATCCTCGAAGAGGCCATCACGAAAATCCGCATCGGCGTCGAACGTGGCGAAAGCTTCGTCGAGCCCCTCAAAGCGACCGACATGTTCCCCAACATGGTCGCCCAGATGGTCGGCATCGGCGAGCAGACCGGTGCCCTCGACGCCATGCTCGGCAAAATCGCCGACTTCTACGAACAGGAAGTAGACTCAGCCATCGCCAACCTCCTCACCCTCATCGAGCCCATCATGATCGGCTTCCTCGGCATCACCATCGGCTCCATCGTCATCGCCATGTACATGCCGCTCTTCACCCTCATCGGCAAACTCGCCGGAGCCAAATAAAGAACAAGGACACGACTGTTGTGCGAAAGCAATAAAGTTTCGTTCGGAGCAATAAAGTTTCGTTCAGAGCAATAAAGTTGGGTTCGGGGCAATAAAGTTTCGTCCGGGGCAATGAAAAGATAAGTTCTGACACTCACCAGCTTTTTGCGGTAGTGTTAAACACCTGCTTCGCCTGAACGGCCCCAAGCTGTTATAACAGCTTGGGGCCGTTCCTTCGCACAAAGGAATTACTACTACTCGAAATGCTATAACGACGAACTGAGAGCAGGTCAGAAGCCTACCGGGCAATTGCTTTTTCCAGTTTGAAGTAGTGACAGTTTTAATTGGCAGTTAGTTCGAGGTGATTTGTCTGCGCAAAGATTTCGAGGGCTATATTCCTGCTGGGTAATTACATATTCTCGGTTGCGGTATTAGCAGTTTGCCAGTCAGAGTAATTGTAATTTTCCGAGCCGGAAGTGAGACGCTCGGTACTTTGGGCATACGGCTTCGTGAGCGGTGAGGGGCTTAAAGAGTTTCTACGTAATCGCGAACTTGTATCCGAATGCGCTGGTGTGCCGTTTTGCCAGAGAGGTAGAAGATATAAATGTAGATACTTGGTGGATAAAATAGCTAAAGCAATCTTCCTGTTTTATAGAAATCATGTGAATTAACGGCCAGGCTGAGCGTATGGTAGCATTTCTTCTATTTTATCGGGTGAGTCACATATCTATTTCTATCATTTTGAATAGATGTAAATATCTCTGAGCAATATCACGATTTGCTCTTAACTTGTCTTCAATATCTTTTCGGGTCCACCATCTAGCCCAATACTGCATTCGCTCATCAGGAAGTGTTTCCAAAAACCTGATTAAGGGCTCCGTTAGACCACAAAACGCAACTAGTAAGTAGCCCTGGGCTTGATGTAAGTAAAGAATCTCTAACAACCCATTAACCGCAGACATATTCACAGGTTGCTTTTGATAGGCTTTACATTGAACGAGAATACGCTTTAATTCAAAGAGATTTTCTTCTTTGACTGGTTGATGAGGAGAAGGACCAAGATACCATTCGGCCATAATATCTCGACCTAAATCTGGCGCTCTACCTTTACCAATTTTGTATGCCCATCTTACCCCCGCCTCTCGGTTCAATAACTCCAGTATAAGCTGCTCAAATTCGTCATCATCTATCTTCTGGTTCCATACAAACTGGGTTGAGGAAAATAGAATTTTTGATTCTATTTGATGCCTTTCCAGCAGTCTTTCCTTTTCTTGCGTATATGTGCCCAAGCCACACTCTTGTTCCAAAGAAAAAATACCGCCATCTGTTAATACAATAAGATGTGACTCGATGGGAATTAATACTGCTCTCTCATTAAGCACCAATGATCCGTTATGCCCGCTTTCTCCTACTTCAGTATTTTGCCCCCAAGCACCCAATAATTTATCGGCAAGCTTTATGCTGTCGTGTGGGATAGCATTCTTAATACCCATTGAGCTAATCACCTTACAACTTACACCCTCAAGTATCGTAGATTTTCCCTTTAGTGATTCGCTACTTATTAACGAAAAAAGGGAGACACCTAAATCGATTGCAAACAATACAGGGCTTGCAGATCTAACATACGACCAGTATGGATTGCTGCGTTCATGGTAATTAATTTCCGTATTAGCTGAACTTACATTCATGCCGATCTGACTGAGCACTTTTCCCGCCCATTGACGCCCTTCTTCCGCATGATATTCGTCGTATCCAACACCACCATCCAATAGACTATATAAAGAACTGAAGGACCAAGCAGCTATCATACTTCTCTCAAGAATTTGTCTTAACACTTCAAAATCGGGCGCATTAAGATTGATGAAGCTGGCGGGGGGTTGTTTGTCAAATAATATGTAGCGACTTGAGATTTCCCCATCAACAAATTCATGCTGTTCATCTACTAATCTTACCGATGCGATGTTTGAAGTACGCAAAAAGACTGCCCATAAACTAGATATCAGGTAGTGGAAATCAGATCTATCCCCATTAAATCCATAGGTTCTTACGATTCCATACATGAAGGCTGCTTTCTCATCGGAGTTAATCACGATGTTAAGCCGCATTGGGAAATTATGAGAAAACAATATACTGACTCTTCCAGACTTATCTTTAGATAAATCTTCTTCAATAGTTAGACCAAGTTCACCTCCGATTCGTTTGAGTTCGCTAAGAAATTTATCAACAAGTATTTGGGAGCCATATTCCTGCTCCAGTGGCACAGACTTTCTAATACGCCGCCTCATCTTTTTCTAGGAGAATCCTTTTAATCGATTACAAGTTAATTAATACCAACGGTTTTATTTACCCACCAATAGGCACGACGCTTAGTGACCTGTCTCCTCGCGGGCCACTCGAATTACGGGATATTGAACACCGCAAGGGCCATCTGCACAAGCTCGTTTTCCCGCGTCTGAAACTCAGCCGTTGTCCAGTTCGCAAAGGAATCTAGTCGGCGGGTCAGCCCTACGCCTGACCGGGCGAACTCCGCCTTCTTAGCCGCAAAGTTAGCATTGCCGATTACCGAGTTGTCTGACGCAGCCATAATCGTCAGATTGGCCAGACAGTGCTTCACCAACTCCATCGCTGAATCTTGGTGGCCGGCTGGCGTGTTGTCCGGGTAGATGTGTTCCAGCGTGATCGCGGCCACGTCGAAAACTGTCATGGTGTCAGGGGTAGGAGGGTAGCGGCGGCGTGGACCTCGTTCATACCAACGCCGATAGCTCTCCAACGTCGAGAGAAAGTGCCTGATCTCCCTCTTTCGCACGGTGTTGTCAGAGTATTCGAGCTTCGCGACAAGGTTAGTCCCGAAGGAGTGATCGGGAGCACGAGCGGCAATCAGCGCAGCTAGCTGGTTATGTAGAGAGCGCACTTGATAGGTACGGGGCCGGTCGCGCATTCTCTTTGCCTCAGCGTAATAAGGCCCATAAAGAGGACTCGGGTGAGCGCCGACAATCGTGATATAGCGAAACACGAGCCGTTCGAGCAACCGGACGTCTTGGGTGAATTTAGCTTCACCTATCTTCACGGCACTCAGTAGAAGCGGATGGGCGGCTTCGTGGCGAAGTACGTTCACGAGCCGGTGTAGCCGGTCGCGATCCCACGCTGTAGCAGTCGAGGCGCTCGAGAACGGCCATTCCCCTTGCAGAATCGCGAAGAATGCCGGCTTGTTGTCTGCGAGGGCTGACACGAAATCTCTTATTGAAGCAGCCGTGCGGGTATGGAGGAACTCTTTTTGATACGTGTCAAATAGGTGGTTGTTAGGTGCGCGGCGTCCTGTCACGGAAGGAAAGAACGCCTTGAGGTACTTGGTGATTTCCTCTGCCGTTCCGTCCAAGATATCATCCCACAGGTGCTCGACGGTATCCTGTACAACAGGATCTGACTCAAGGAGTTCAAGCGTTAGAGCGCGGAGGAGATCCCCGTCTGTCAGATTCCGGCCACGGTCATTTAGGACTGAGAACAGCCGGTACGCCTCTGAGCGGTTTTGGCTAACTACGTGGATGACGACGCAATCTTCAGAGATGGTTTTATATAGCTCAACGAGAGCTTCGAAAATATCCGTATCTGTGCCAGCGCCACCAATGATAGGTTCGACGAGTTCGCGGTTGATGGCTTCATAGGCATATTGGAGCCGTCGGTGCGATTCTCTCGAGGGTGCAGCAGTGGTGTCACTGAACAAAGTCCTGAAGAAGAACTCATCCCTCCTAGACAACTGTAACTTTGGGACATACACCCGGTTGGCACCCTGCGTCTCTTTATAATCCAAGAATGCCTCGCGTATTTCTACACGTTTAGCCGCACAAGCTCCGCTGATAGCCGGATCTGTGGATCGGGAAGCTAGATTGCTCAACCCGCTCATAATATTAGACATGGCCAATGAAACGGTGGCCATACGCTGTTGACCATCAACCACTTCATGCCTTCTGGAAACGCTGTTTGCAAACGGAATGTAGACATTCACCATCCCGCCCATGAAATGGGGGCTTCTAGGTTTTGCACGAACTATTAGTGATTTGACATCATTAATAAAGTCAGCTACCTCTTCTGCCTCCCATGCGTAGCCGCGCTGGTACTTCGGGACGAAGAAGGGGTAGTGGTTTCGGAATACTTCCCCCATAGACGGGGACGGAATGTTAACAGTCATGGTTATAGGATTAGTCTGCGAGTCAGAATAAGATCACGAAACAGTAGAAGATGAGGTTTGCGCGGGGTTACCCGGGCCAGCGGGAAGGTAGACTTTCTTTCAATGGTAGCCACCTCGTTCTCAAGCCACCTTTAGGTCGGATGCTGCCGAACAAGATGACTGTGAGGAACACCGGCACAGGGCAGCATAGCAAGCGCCCCAAGGTCTCTTCGCACGTACGAATCAGTATAACGTCCGAGCCAAGTTGCTGCGCGCGAAGCACATTCTATCTTATCTTCAGTCTAATACGAGTGTAATTCTTGCAGGCGGTTGTATAGAGCAATTGTGACCACACCGACGAGATTAGGATGCGAATTGTCAGGACAAAGTGTGAAGGCAGCTCTATGAGTGTTGTTACAATGATCACTTTGAGCGAAGATGTCGTTACCTCAAGCTCTTGACGATTTTCGCGACTCCGCTCCAGTCAATCTCCTCGGTCATGTGGCACCAAGAAATTCTGATGGCACCTTCAATCCGCTCGGTTGATAACCCCATTGCCTTAAGTACGTGGCTTGGCTGATAGCTGTGCGACGTGCAAGCGGAGCCATTTGAAACAGCCACCAAGTCTTTCAGCGCGACCATGACAGCCTCCGAGTCTAATCCCGGGAAGGACAGATTTAAGACGTGCGGCAATGTGCGCGCCTCTTCTCCGTTAATTAACGGTGAGAGAGGGCTTAGAGCTTTTAGGGCTCTATCGCGAAGGGCGCGGCAGGCTTTCTCGCGCTTACTATGATTCTTTAGCGCAAGTTCGGCAGCAAGACCCAGTCCAACTATGAGGGGCACAGGTAGAGTTCCGGGACGCAGACCTCTTTCTTGGCCCCCGCCGAAGAGTAAGGGTGAAAGTGGCGCACGTTTATATCCGCGCCTTCGAGTGATAAGAGCACCGATCCCCTTGGGCCCGTAGATCTTATGTCCGCTAACGCTGATGAAGTCTATGCGGGGGTTCTGTAGCGTCTTGATGTCCTTCCCGAATCCCTGTGCGGCATCAACGTGGAAATAAGCCGAGTGGCTGGCTAATCCATCTGCTATCTCGGTTAAAGGCTGCACCACGCCGGTCTCGTTATTCGCATGCATGATACTTACGAGTAACGTGTCATCGCGTAGCGCGTTGCTGACGCTGTCCGGATCGACCCATCCTTCTGAGGTGGGAGGGAGCAAAGTTACCTCGAATCCCCTCTTAGACAAAGCCTCAAGCGGCTCCAGAACCGCCTTGTGTTCAATCGCGGTGCTTACGATATGTTTATGACCGGTTTTCTCGCCGAACTCAGCTAAACCCAAGACCACTAGGTTATTGCTTTCAGTTGCCCCGCTTGTAAAGACCACCTCCTCACGACTAGCGCTCACCACTTCCGCCACTTGATCACGGGCGCGCTGCACAGCCTGATTAGCCCTTGCCCCGTACTCATGCGTCCGGCTCCCCGCATTTCCAAATTCAATCTTTAGATAACGGATTACTTCCTCACCCACCTTAGGTTCGATGGGGGAGGTGGCGTTGCAGTCTAGGTAAATAGGCATTTTCGCTTAGTCCCTTCGTCTCCAGGGGCGCTTGACCAAGAGTTTGGTTCATTGTACGTTAAATCTTTTGTGTCGGTACGTCATTTTTTGGAAGATTTTCGTTGACATTAACAGGCACTTCACTTAGGCTCTCCGCAACAGGTGGGGAGGGGCTCTTAGTGCGAGACGAAGCTGCCGCCTGCCCTTCACCTTCTCTCCGGGGCTATTCAGATTATGGCGAATACTTCATTTGAATATGTGTTCCCTGCCATTAAAGGTATGCAGGCGAGGCGCGAGTACTACATCTCCATGTGCCCAATGCGGCTCATCCCCAAAATCTTCGTATTCAACGACGAGGAACTGCCACCCGAATTGAGGGCACAGCGCACGCTCAACAAAACCCGCTTGCCTCAGATGGCTCGCTACATTCTCGATAATCGGAACGACTACACATTCTCCGCAATCACTGCTTCGGTTGATGCAGATGTAAAGTTTATGGCGACGGATGCGGATGCGGATAGTAAACTAATTGGCCGCCTACACATTCCGATGACGGCGCGATTTATTATCAATGACGGACAGCACCGCCGCGCCGCGATTGAGATAGCCCTTCGTGAAAATCCAGAGTTAGCTGACGAGAGTATTGCCGTAGTCTTCTTTTTGGATCGCGGTCTCGAACGATGCCAGCAGATGTTCGCTGACCTTAATCGTCACGCCATCCGCCCCTCACAATCCATCGGCGTACTGTATGACCATAGAGATCGAATGGCAGAGATCGCCAGACTCATAGTTCTTAAATCACCACTCTTCTGCGATGTCGTCGAAATGGAGAAAAGCAATCTCTCATTACGCTCGCGCAAGCTATTCACACTGAGCGCCATCTACTCTGCCACGAACTCGCTGCTCGGCTCTCTAAGCGACTCATTGGATGATAAGTCCGCAGACGTTGCCATCTCGTTTTGGGGGGAAGTGGCAAAACACTTCCCCCAATGGCAACAGGTACGAGAGGGCAAGTTGGCAGCGAGTGAAGTTCGGGCAGACTACATCCACTCGCACGGCATTGCACTAAAAGCCATCGGCAGGATTGGTAACGTGCTCCTGCGTGAGAGGTCGAAAGCATGGAAGCGTAGCCTTAAACAGCTCTCCGAGATCGATTGGCTACGTTCAAACGCCAAGCTTTGGGAGGGACGCGCGCTAATCGGGGGACGGATTTCCAAGGCCGAATCAAACGTCATCCTCACGACCAATGTTCTTAAAAAAGGACTAGGGCTTCCGCTCACACCTGAAGAGCAGCGGCTGGAAAATGCCTTGACACGAGGTGACCATGCCAACTAGTCCGAAGAGATCAGCTAAATCTGCATTCTCTTCACATGGTCTGAGGAAGACCGTAGATCTTCTCATCGATGAGATCAAAGAAATCTACCTCGCCGATCAGATTCCATGGATAGTTGGATACAGCGGAGGTAAGGATTCAACCGCGGCGCTGCAACTCGTGTGGCTCGCTCTCTCACAGCTAGAGCCTGATAAATTATTCAAACCCGTTCACGTAATCTCAACGGATACCCTAGTCGAGAATCCTATCGTTGCTACTTGGGTGACCCGCTCCCTTGAGTTGATGCGGAAGAGCACGGAGGCTGCGGGTCTGCCAATATACCCACATCGCCTCACCCCAACCATTTCAGACACCTTTTGGGTCAACCTGATTGGACGGGGCTATCCCGCGCCGCGCCCGAAATTTAGATGGTGCACAGAGCGCCTTAAGATTAAGCCCTCAAACGCATTTATTAACAGTATGGTCCGCCGGTACGGAGAGGCCATCGTGGTACTCGGCACGAGGAAGGCTGAAAGCGCAGTTCGAGCGCGGGTAATGAAGAAGCTTGAGCAAAAACGAATGCGGGAGCGCCTCAGTCCCAATGCATCGCTATCGAACTCGCTCGTCTTTAGCCCCATAGAGGACTGGACCAACGATGATGTCTGGCTATTCCTGATGCAGACCCCGAACCCATGGGGCAATAACAACAAAGCTTTGTTAACCATGTATCAAGGAGCGTCACCTGACGGTGAATGCCCCTTAGTCGTTGACACTACCACACCGAGTTGCGGGGACAGCCGCTTCGGATGCTGGGTGTGTACGTTGGTCGATCAAGATCGATCCATGGCAGCAATGGTCCAAAATGATGAGGAAAAAGAATGGATGCTGCCCCTGCTTGAACTGCGAAATGCATTAGACCCGCGGGCTGCAAACGGCATGAAAGACGACCGTAGTCTCCGCGACTTTCGCCGCATGAACGGTACAGTAACTCTATTGAATGATCGGCACATTCCCGGCCCTTACACGCAAGCATCTCGGGAGAATTGGTTACGCAAAGTTCTGACTGTTCAGAAGTGGGTGCGTGAGAACGGCCCCAAGTATGTTCATAACATCGAACTGATCTCACTGGCAGAACTCCACGAAATCCGGAGAATTTGGGTCGTTGATAAGCATGAGATTGAAGATAACCTTCCGCGTATTTACGAAGAAGTCACCACTGAAAATTTCCCAGCCAATCGTCTGGATGATCACTTATCTTTTGGGGCTGATGAGATTCAGTTGCTCAAAGAGATCTGCGAAGACGACACACTGCATTTCGAGCTTGTACGTGAACTCATCGACATAGAACGACGTTATCGCACGTTATCGAAACGCGCGGGTTTGTACGAGGCCTTGGAGCAGGCATTCCGGCGGAACTTCTATGATAGCGCTGAAGACGCGGCGGACAGAGCGAGGGCTTATCGTGACGTATCGGATGCCCTTGAAGCCGAGAAGTTATCTTTCGATCCCGCGTACAAAGACGGTGCCTCGATCCTTTCTATTCTTTCGGATAAAGCTTCGCTACGTGAATTAATTGACCAAGTGAATCACAGAGGTGATGCGTGATACTTGACGAGATAGTGTTGCATAACTTCGGTCTGTATCATGGCCGCCACACTGTGCAACTGACGCCGCCTTCACCCCAAAAACCCGTGATTTTGATCGGTGGATTAAACGGGGGTGGGAAGACTACTTTTCTGGACGCGATACATACCGGCCTTTATGGGAAACGTGCCAGAACGTCAAATCGAGGCTCCCTAGGTTACGAGGAATACCTTCGGCGCTCCATCAATCGTAGGGTTGACCCTACCGAAGGCGCCGCCATAGAGGTGCAGTTCCGGCAGCGAGCTGAGGGCGTTGAACATACTTACAGGGTGCAGCGCTCTTGGTCTGCAAACTCACGGGGAGTGATCGAGCATGTTGAAGTATTGCGGGACGGGTCACTTGATCGGGTGCTGACGGACGGGTGGAACGAAGTCGTTGAGGAGTCCATCCCCGTGAGCATGTCACACCTCTTCTTCTTCGATGGGGAGAAGATAGAGGGGTTTGCCGACATTGAGAATTCTACTCAACTGTTATCTAAGGCGGTGTACTCGCTTTTGGGGTTAGATTTGGTTGACCGCCTTGCAAGCGATCTTGTTGTTTTGGAAAGTAGGCAGCGTGCCTCTATCAAGAATACGTTCGAGCGCCAGCAGCTTGAGGAAGCAGAGAAGGAGGTGCAGACCTTGGAGGCGCTCCGTGCCGGCTTGGTAGAACAGAGAGCCGCCAAGCAGAACGAACTGGATCGCCTCGAAAAGCGACTCAAGGATGCCGAGGCGCAGTACACGAATGAAGGCGGCCAGCTCTTTGACAGCCGTCATAGTCTTCGCGAAGAGCGTCTGCAGCTTCAGGCGAGGCTGCAAAAAGTAGAAGATAGACTGAGGGACAATGCTGCCGGAGTAGCCCCCCTGTTGCTGGTTCCTGATCTTTTGAGCGCGGCCGCGGGGCAGGTCGAGCGTGAAGAGGTAGCGGATCAGGCGCGAGCATTTAACAAGATGCTCTCAGAGCGAGATTCAAAGCTCTTGAAGAAGCTAAGCAGTCAAGCTGCGCCGAAAAAGATGCTTTCTCTGCTAAAGACCTATCTTACAGACGAGAGAGCGCGGCGGGCGGCAGCAACAAAGATTGACTCTTACCTGCACTTGGGCACAGATGGCCGGGAAAGCTTCCGTCGTCTAGACCATGCGCTGCTTGCAAGGACTTATGACGAAACTATAAGCATGGTTCGAGAGGCCGAAGATATCCAATCTCAGCTACTCACTTTTGATCGCAAACTGGCAGGAGTTCCAGCCCCAGAGAAACTTCAGCCAATTATCAAACAGTTGGAAGAGATCAGGGCCGCGATTCAGGAGGCGATGGTGAATCTGGCGGCGCTTGATATGGAGATCAAGCGCGTCACGCGAGAAAGAGATCAAAAGAAAAGCAGGTGGCTAGGGCAGGCCCAACGCGCTCTCGGAAAGCAGCTCGAACATAACGATGTACAGCGGGTTCTCTCGCACTCGAAGCGAGTCAAACAAACTCTGCAAAGATTCCGTGTGGCGGTTGTGGAGCGGCACGTCAGCCGCATCGAAGGGCTGATACTGGAAAGCTTCAGGCAGCTACTGCGAAAGAAGTCCTTGATCTCCGCACTACACATAGACCCTCAGGAATTCTCCTTAGAATTGATCGGCGCTGACGGGCAGGCGATCTCACCCGATCGCCTGTCTGCGGGCGAACGGCAGCTCCTCGCCGTATCAATGCTTTGGGGATTGGCGCGAGCCTCAGGCAGGCCGCTGCCAACTGTGATCGATACGCCGCTCGGTAGGCTTGACGCCACTCACCGGATTAACTTAGTGGAACGGTATTTCCCTTATGCGAGCCACCAGGTCCTGCTCCTCTCAACCGATGAAGAGATTGATGAAGGGCACTATCAAACACTAAAGCCTTCGATAGGTCACACTTACAAGCTTGAATATGACGATGTCAAGGGAGTAACGAGCGTCAAATCAGGTTATTTCTGGTAGGCGGTAATAGCTTCATGGCCATAGAACACATTCGCGTCTCACAGCAGGCTAGGGATCAGCTCATCAGATTGAAGCGCTGGACAGGCATCGAGAACTGGAACGTCCTGTGTCGGTGGGCCTTCTGCATATCTCTGGCAGAACCTAGCGTACCACCGCCGACCAAGATTCCAGCCGACAGTTCTGTTGAGATGACGTGGAAGGTGTTCGGCGGCGCGCATCATGATATCTACTTAGCGCTGCTTAAAGAGCGATGCCACAAAGATGGACTCGGCACCAGCGACGATGTTATATCCGCGCAGTTTCGCCTACACCTCCATCGTGGCATAGGTTACCTAGCCGCTCTAGTATCAGATAAGCAGATAAAGAGCATTACTGACCTTATTAAGCGCGTGCCTCAGCCAGCATTCCATCAATAATGAGTTCCATCCAGATTGCCAGACACCGGACGGCGCTCACCCGACACGAGCTATCTCGCCCCCTGCGTTTAGCTATCAACGATGGACTACTCGATTCGAGTAGCACGGCATTTGATTATGGGTGTGGGCGAGGTGGAGATGTACAGCACCTGCGGAGTCGTGGGATCGAATGTACGGGTTGGGATCCTAACTACTCACCTGACGAGAAATGCACTCCGGCCGACGTGGTCAACCTCGGGTACGTCATTAACGTCATAGAGAACCCTGACGAACGAGCCTCCGTCCTTAAGCAGGCTTGGTCCTTAGCACAAAAGGTACTGATCGTTTCAGCCCGCCTTTCGGCAGAGGCGAGAGAAAACAACTTCGCTTCGTTCGAAGATGGGTTTATAACTCGCCGGCTGACCTTCCAGAAATATTACGATCAACAAGAGCTGCGTAATTGGATAGACTCCGTTCTCGGCGAATCAAGCGTTGCAGCCGGCCCGGGAATATTTTACGTCTTTCGTGATCAGAATATACGGCAGACATTTGTCGCCTCGAAATATAGACGCGCAATAGCAGCACCGCGGCTTCGCCGGGGTGACCTGATTTTCGAGCGCCACAAGACTCTATTCGAGCCCCTCATGACTTTTATAACTTCGCGGGGGCGATTGCCGATTGAATCAGAGCTAGACGCTGCTTGCGACATTGTTAAAGAGATCGGCAGCCTCAAACACGCTTTTAAGATAATTCGCGGCGTTACCGGGGAACAACAATGGGAAGAGATTCGTGAAGCGCGCTCCCAAGACTTACTCATCTATTTGGCTCTCTCCAGATTCGGCGGTCGCCCCCGCTTCTCACAACTCTCATGTGATCTGCAACTGGATCTGCGAGCCTTCTTCTCTACTTATACTCGAGCTTGTGAATTAGCCGATAACCTGCTTTTTTCAGCGGGTGATCCAAACACAATCAGTAACTCGTGCCGTGAGTCGAGTGTCGGGAAACTTACACCGGGATCTCTTTATGTTCATGTGAGCGCCATCCCGTTTCTCTCGCCGACGCTACGCATTTATGAGGGGTGCGCCCGGGCCTACATAGGTGCAGTTGAAGGAGCAAATATTGTTAAGCTCAACCACCGCTGGCCGCAGGTTTCCTACCTTGCCTATCCTGAGTTCGAGCGTGACCCCCACCCGGTTCTGTTTGCTTCCTTAGTTGTGCCACTCCAAACATTTCACATTCAGTACCGCGAGTACGCGCAGTCAGCCAACCCGCCGATCCTTCACCGAAAAGAGACGTTTCTGCCACCTAATCATCCGATGCGGCAGAGGTTTGAGCGTCTGACTAGGCAGGAAGAAAAATACGGGCTTTATGAAGATACTCACACGATTGGCACTAAGGATGGTTGGGAAGCAGCCCTTTCCAAACGTGGTTTGAGCCTGTCGGGGCACAGAGTAGTGAGGCGAAAATCACCAATTAACCACTAGTAGAATGAAATCATCAGCCAAAATAGGTAAGACCGCCAATATTGAATAGACCGGATCGCAGAGCTGCCAGATCAGAGTTGTGCAGAGTCTGACAGGATTTTTTGGATGTCATTCTGTATCTGTAACCCGCTCTTGCCGCTCCATCTTTCCTTCAGGGCCGGGAGACCGACTTCTGCATATTTCGTCACAAGATCAACGACACTAGCGCTATCTGCCAGCTCCACCCCGTTACGCCTCGCCAGCACGGCCGCAGCCGCTTCCAAAGCTAAACGAACTTTGTCGTCGAGCGTGTCAACCTCGGTGAGGTCAGAACGCCCCGTCAAGGAGACTGCCGAAATATCCATCCCCTGATTCATTGCGAATGCAGCCGCGAAGGCATAAGCGTCCACGGCGCGACTAAATACCGATTGCTTTTTTAAGTGGTCAAGATAGCCCTTAGCTTCGCTCGTCGGCCTTATCATCGCGTTTGTTTTCATCTGCTTCATCCGATCACCTCTACTGTTGATGCATCTTCCGTCGCGCCGAGCCGCCTTATCTTGAGGATTTCGGCAACGTGCGGGCGTACTTCTCGTAAGAGATTGTCAGGCAGATCCCGATCCGTTGCTAAGACTAAAACCTGAGAGGGCAGTTCAGGTAGGGAGCGCACCAAATTCCTTTGGTGGTCCGTGTCTAAGTGGCCGAAAGGGGTATCCATGACGAACGGGGCGGCCGTGCCGGAGGCGAGGTTGAGTCCGGCTATGAAAGCGAATGCTAAGGCTTCCCTTTCACCAGCGCTCAATGTTTCTGGGTCGAGGGCGTCGCCGGCGACATTCATTATCCGGAGCGAGTAGTCTGAACCTATCACTACTCCGACGTACTCGTCAGGCTTGTTGGTCACTCGTCGGTGAACCGCAGACGTATGCCTTTCAATGGTTTCTTTCCGCTCACTAACACGCCATTCGATTAGTTCCTTTGCAGCAAGGAAGAGACCTCGGACGACTCTTACTTGTTCGACCAGCTCAGCCATTCCTTCTTGTTGGCTAGCACTCCGTTCACGCTCTCTACGTAAGTTATCGTCCTCCTGCTTGAGCCTTCCGAGAGCTTCATTGAAACGCTTGATCGCTTCTTCTTTTTCTTTAATTGCTGCTTCAGCCTCCCCGACCTTTTTCCATATTTCCTTTTCTCTATCGACTGAGATGTCGCCAGTCTCTTGCCGCAGCCTATCTCTAGCCTGTTTCAATTCTTCCAACTCATCAGTGATGCGATCTCTGCGCAACATGAGGCTATCAAAGTCAGGTCTTTGGTACCGGGAGAGGCTATCCACGTCTGCCCGCACCGTATCTTGAAGGATAGATTCCTTTCCCACATTTTCATCCACGTTTAAGCGACCAAGTTCTTTTTGAATATGCGCTTTGGCCTCATCATCCATGAGTCGCCCACAGATACAGCTCTCCCCTTCCAGAAGAGCCTTCAACTGAAGGTACGATCCAGCACGCCGTGATGCGGTGATAGAGGCTCGTTGCAGGTCACTTGACACTTCACGAATAAAGCCTAATAACAGTGGTATCGCAGCCTGCTGTAGGCCTGCCTCAATCTGAACCTCAATCTCATTTAGTGAATCGCTCGTGCGGGCTATCTCTCGATCAAGGCGACTAATTTCGTCAATTTTGGTACGCAATACTTCTAGCTGGCCGGCCTCCACCTCTATTGAATCTTTTATTGAAATGGCAGCGCCGAGCTGCTCTTTAGCAATCGCGAGTTGATCCTCCAGCGTTGCGATCTCCTCGCCCTTTTCATCCAAACTGGCGTTGATCCTTGTTAACTCTTCATTAGACAACGACGCTTCGCTCATTCTGTCATCAAGCATTCCCATAGCGCGCTCGGCGTCATCCCGCAGGTTGCGCAGCTCAGGAATACCTAACACACGTTCAATTGAATCGCGAGTCTCGTCTTTCTGCACCCGCTGTGCGTATCTCTTGATTTCCACCCCGTCAAAGAAGAAAAACTCCCTACATGATCTTGGCAGCAGCTCCTCGATACGCTCACGAACATCTGCTTGATTTACGCCATCTATGTTCACAGTCGGTTCTTCGAGGCTGACAGTGACCGCGGTGCCTCTTGGGTTTCTTTGTGCAACGCGACTGACGTTATAAATCTTTCCATTGGAGTCAAACGTCAGATGGACTGAAAGGCGAGTGCGGGGGTCATTCCGAACGGCCACGCGATTAAAGCGAGTCGCCAGTTCGGCATTACTAACGGCGTCCGTGCCATAGAGGCACCATTGTATCGCCTCCAGTAAAGAGGTTTTACCGAAGCCGTTCTGACCGAACACTATCCAGATATTCCTATCCTCGACGTTCTCAAACCGGATAGTTTCGTCCCGATAGCATTTCCAGTTGCGCAACCTAATCATCTGTATTTTCAGGGTCATGGGTAGGAGTCTCCGCTGCCGTAGGTGGGGTAGACGTGGAGAAGCGTTCAACCAATTCAACGAGAACAGGAGCCAGCCGGCGATTCTTAAGGATTACTTTCTCCCGCTCAACCTGAATCGCTTCGTGTAACAACTGTTCAGGGATTGCGTACCTCGCTGCAAGCTCTTTTATTTTTTCATCCATCGAATGCTCCCGTTAAAAGAGGTCAGAAGGGGTGACGCCGTATGGGGCGAGCTTCTGGGACAAGTCGCGGAGCAGCGTCATCCGGTTCCTAGCAACCCGCGCAAGCCGGACGACCCTATTTATCTCAGAGCCGATAAGATCAACTGCTGCCTCGGACGGCGGGGGGACGACTAACACGTCAATAATTGTTGCAGCCCTCTTTTTAGGCGCGCTCCTCAGCACCCGCCCTCGCCGTTGGATGAACTGCCGCTCAGAAGCATCGCTAGCCAATACGACCGCAAGTTCGGTGGACGGGATGTCCACTCCTTCGTCTAGGCACTTCACGGCGACGAGCGCACTAAGTTCCCCGGCTGCAAAGGCGGCGAGCAGGCGACCGCGATCAGCATCATCAGAAGAGTAGCGGGCTACGTGGTAACCTTGGCGCGACAGTATCCTACTTGCCTCTGTTGCCTGGGTAATATCCGAACAATAAACCATCCCCTTGTGGGGCGGGTGCTCGCGTGTAATGCTATCGAGAAGCGCGAGCTTGGATTCGGCAGATTTAACAATATGAGCGCGCTTGATGGCAAGAAAATCGAGGCTGAACGAACGTGAAGGGGCGTCTTCTTTGCCACTTCCCAGCAGGAATCCCATTCTGGCCGTCAGCTTCCTATACTCTTCATATTCTTCTTCAGTTAAATCGGCCATGTAAATGAAGTAGTCATATTCACAGAGAATGCCTGTGGCGATGGCCTGCTCCAGCGTGAACTCGTAGACGATCCCGTCAAAATACTGAAGAACAATGTCTGTTCCCTCTTCATCGTGCGGTCGCAAAGGAGTGGCCGACAGCCCCAACCGATAAGTAAAGTCGCCTCTCAGAACACGCTGGTACCCACTTGCCCCCGCAGAATGAACCTCATCAGCAATCAACAGAGAGGAGTGGGGCAGACCTCCGGCCTCGTTAAAAAGGTTCAGCGTCCTTTGCTTGGAAAGCTCGCTGTAATTGCCAACAACGATAGTAGGGCGCCGATCCACAGGGATGAGGCGACTGTTATGTAACCGTAATTTTCTAAAAAGCGCGTCAGTCCATGACACCGCAGGGCCGGCCGCAATGATCGGTTGTTGATATGTTGTTTTATCTTCTATCTCTCGAACCCATTGGTGGACAAGCTCATTCGTCGGGACGGAAATAAGCAGGAATTCTAAATCCTCCAATGATAAAGCACAGGCTAAGGCCGCAACGGTCTTGCCTGACCCTGTTGCCATGGCGAGAATCCCACGGCCATTCGCATCCTTCCACGCGTTCAATGCCTCTAATTGGCGAGGCTTCAGTTCAATTTTAAGAAACGGACTGTTATAGATCTGAACGTCAGATCTATAGTCGGGACTATCAGGCGTTCTTTGTTCCTCGGGATCTCTGCCGGGCCTTGTCGCGGGCTTATATTTCAAAAGCTCCCGGCGCGCGGCCTCCGGGAAATCGTAGACACGTAGACTTGGGGTGAGATCGTTCCACAGTTGTTGAAAGTCATCTACTCTAGGTTGAATACGGCCTTCATCCGCTTCGACCCAAGATCGGAAAACATCAACGGACTCAAAGTTGGAAACAAAACCGCCGGTAGATTCATTAGACGATCCAGAAAAAACAACTCTATCCCCATACTCGTCCGTGAATATCCCAACCTTCTCATGGTAAATGCCGAACCCGCCGCGAGTCTCTACGATGGCAATTTTGATGTCCAGCATGCCTTCGGCAATGAGCCACGCCAAGAATCCGAGGCGCTGGCGTACGGGGTCAGGCATCTCCACGTCCCTGATCGCACGGACCAAGGACTCTTCGATAACCTCTTCTCTCTTCCTATACCCTTGTTGTATTGCGGCTATATCGTCCTTGGAGAGATCAGGGGACGCGACTAGCCTGACCGTCCCTCCGCGTTTGATAAATACGTTGAGACCTCTCGCCGCAGCGCTCAGCGAACTGCTGTTGAAGAAGCCGACTGCGCGACTATAGTGGATGGACTCTGACAGGCAGGGGATGTAGAAGTCGTTTAGGAGGTTATTTTTGTCGCTCCGGTAGTAATATCTTAAACTAAGATTTCTCAGCATAAACTAGGCCCATTCCCAGCCGAGGGGCAGGACGAGTTGCTTTGTGCCGGTCTGACCTGTTACTTCGTATACTTCACTTCCTAGAATTTCAGTGCCGTCCCAGCTATCGGGCCACGTATTGGCAGCAATAAGCTCTTCGATACGATCCTGCTCACCTGTGCTAATAAGGGATAGAGGAGGACGATCCAGCGAGCGTGCTGCCGCGTTAATCTCATCTTGAATTTCCAACACTTTCACCAGCCCGTACCGGCGGGCATCAAGTGTCAGTGGGCCTAAACGCCCCTGTTTGGCGGCCAGAGAACCATCTTTATTGCGTTCACCCACCTTCCGCAGTCGGTACTGGGGGCTCTTTAACTCCCTATAAAGGGGCCGCAGCCTCTTAAGGGGTTGCAAGTATTGCCACCGGGGGAGGCGCAGCACCATGTCGAGGGCGCGATCTTCGTCGACGAGATTACAACCGACACAGCCCGTGCGAGCATTCACCTCTTGAGCCTCATCACCGCCGTAAGATTCCGCGATATCGACGGTAGGGAACCCGAGGTCACACGCATCAAACATTAACCAGTCCCAAACGTGACAGACCCGCCAATGAATGAGAGGTGAAAGAGTGTCAGAGATATGCTCCGGCGTAGTTTCTCGAAACCAACCTTGGCCGCATTCGGCACCATCGCGGGAGCACGACAGAGCTATTCGCTGGTCTCGCGCGGCACTCTCGCCCAATCGTACCCCCGTAAGCGTCAAGAACTTCTCACCCACCTCACCATACCGCTCCCGAAGAGTCTTCAGCATCGGATTAACCTTCAGCTTCGGTGTACACCAGCGGAAAACATTAGATGGGGGTGGGACTCCGCGGCCAAACATGTACACAAAGAAACGATGGTCAAGAGCGGGCAATATGACGCGGGTTTCTATGCCCCTTTTATTGAGTTCTTCTAAGATTCCCATGGCGCTCATTTGGAGGGGAGGCAACTCCATGCGCGTGTCTGCGTAGAGAACTATAAGTGATTCAGGGGTGGGGACCTGGTTAGTTTCAATCAGATGAGCGATAAGTGTGACAGTGGCCGAGGAATCCTTACCACCTGAATAAGCTATACACCAATGTCTGTAACGAGAGCCGTATTCCTGCAATGTCTTGGCAGTCAGCCCGATGGCCTCGTCCATAGTCATTCTGTGATTCTCAAATAGGTGCTGCGTCTTTTTCATCATGAGTGCGGGTACTTGTATACAGAAATGGGGTTAAGAATCCAAACTGATATAACCCAAAGAGCCTAAGAGATAATAGTAGCTTATTTTGTTGTATCTTTCTAAGAGGACGCCAAATCTTAGGCAATTCTCTGTTTCTATCAGAAATAGGCTCGTATACGGACCGTAACTCTGGGGCTGGGCCTAGAGCGATCCTCATTTGCTTCTTTTCCGTAACTGGAAGCGCAAGCTTCTCGATGCGGGATCTTCATATCTACACTTCAAGGGTTAAACCGGCCACGAACTCGCAACAACTCTACGCTTCGTCGTCCCGACGATGCCCACTCGATCGGTGCCGAGGTCTTCGAAGGCTAACTTGCAGCGGGTTAGCCGGAAGAACGTCTGGCAACCCCATTTCGTCGTCCAGAATGGCCTCGAGGAACTCCCCACCGCCGCTCGTCGAGATCACTCGCGTGTAAGCCAGCAGCACACTCGGTGGCGGTACGCGCCGAAGCTTTTCATTCTGCTGCTCGTAGGCCGAGATGTGGGACTGGATCAACTCGCCCTCTAACCCCAAGCGCCGGATCATCTGGTTCTGAGAAAGGCCGAGGCTCGTCCTAATCTGTAGGAACTTCGCTGCTAAACGCGCTGACGTTTGGCTGGTGCGGCGGCGGGTGTTACGTCCCATCTAGGATACTCCTCCTAACGGGACGATGCTCTTCCTCTTGCAACTAAACACCGTTGTGTTTAGTATATCTCTGCACTCGGTGGGGGCCGGACGTCTCAGGCGGTGAGTCCATCCGCTCCCGTTCACCTCATCTCCGTGGTCGAGCCGCTGTAGTCACGAGACCGTGTTCCCCGGTTTTCAAAAAACTTTTAGGGACTGCTCCACCTTCGTGCAGACCAATTCTGTTCCATTTACGACAGGCGCGCCAGTTTGTAAAGGACTGCCCGGCTACCTCATAACCGCGCCACGCCGAATGGACACCACGAGCGTACGCTAAAGGTGGCCTACCTTCATGGGCGGAAGTTGGATGTATATGAAAAATTTTACGAAAAAGGTTCTTAATGCCCCACCGCTTGCGGTGGGGATGGATGAACCATCTTGGGCGCGGGTTCGATGCCCGCGCACAAGATAGCTGAGTTGGATAAAATGCGTGCATGGTCTTGAGAAGAGCCGCGCACGCCGCTTATGACACAGCCTATCATTTAGTCTGGTCGCCAAAGTACCGCAAACGCATCCTGGAAGGTGCCCTTGCCCTGCGAGTCGAGCAGATGTTCCAAGAGATAGCTGACTCTTACGACATTACGATAGACGAGATGGAAGTCAGCCCCAACCATGTGCACCTATTCTGCTCGTTTCCCCCACGCTACTCGATAGCCAGGGTGGTGGGAATCTTCAAGAGTCTGAGTGCGCGAGCCGTGTTCCGCGAGTTTCCAGAGGTCAAGCGGCGCTTATGGGGCGGGGAGTTCTGGGAAGGTGGATACTTCGCCAGAACAGTCGGCGACAAAGTGACGGCGGAAATCATAAGAAAATAGGAGCTAGTCTAGAACAGGCTGATGCTTCTTGACCGTTTTCTTGATTAAAGCCGCTAAATCAGCGACTTTTCGGTGATTGAATCGGAACTCCATTTCTTTCAGATAGAAATAGAAGTGTTCGCGGCTCACGCCGTA
>DASWNP010000019.1:0-74515 GCA_036399175.1 Pyrinomonadaceae bacterium
ATGTGCTTTCCAGCTATCGCTATCAGATTATTAATTCCGGCTTCGACGTTCAAACCAACATACAACCCGGTCTGCCGCCGGTCTTAATTGACCGCGATGCGATGGCGCAGGCCATCTCAAATCTGCTTGATAATGGCATTAAATATTCGGGCGAGGTGAAACAGCTTTCGGTCACAGCGGAAGCCGTGCGGTCTAATCTGTCTATTGAAATAGCCGATCACGGCATTGGAATTCCACGCGCTGAACAGGCAAAGATTTTCGATAAGTTTTACCGCGTGGGCAACGGACTGATTCATGACGTAAAGGGCAGTGGCCTCGGCCTATCTCTGGTCAAGCACATTATCGAAGCTCATCAGGGAACCATCTCGGTCGAAAGCGAGGTCGGGAGGGGAAGTCGTTTTACGATTCTCCTTCCGCTCCGGCGAAGTAGGGCCGATGCTCAAAGTTAGTCATAGGAGAAAAAGTTGGCCAAAGTCCTGATAATTGAAGATGAACCCAACATGGTTCTCGGGCTCAAAGATAGCTGTGAGTATGAAGGCTATGAGGTCTCTGTGGCGCGCGACGGGAGAGAGGGGTTGGAGAAGGCTTCGACCGAGAAACCTGACATCATTCTGCTCGATGTGATGCTGCCTTTGATGAGCGGAATAGATGTGTGCCGGACGTTACGCACGCGCGGAATCGAAACTCCAATTCTCATGCTGACTGCTCGTAGTGAGGAAACCGACAAGGTGGTCGGCCTGGAAGTTGGCGCAGATGATTACGTGACGAAACCATTTAGCATTAAGGAACTGCTCGCGCGAATCAGGGCGCATTTGCGAAGGGCTGCAAAACAGGTCGTCGAAATCGAAAGTTTTACATTTGGCGATGTGGAGTTGAATTTTAAAAAATACGCGGCGCGCAAAGGCGGGCAAGCATTAGAACTTTCAGCTCGCGAATTTGAGATCTTGCGCTACCTGATCCGGCGTCGAGGTGAAATCGTCACACGCGATCAACTGCTCGACGAAGTTTGGGGGTATGACAGTACCCCGGTTACGCGCACGGTTGACAACCATATCGCCAGGCTGCGTCAGAAAATCGAACCTAATCCATCCGAGCCGCTGCACATTATTACCGTTCACCGACTTGGCTATCGCTTCGTCGAATAAACTGCGGCGAATCAATACCGCATTCTCTCCCTGATTCATCAACTCGGCTCACAACGAGAAGTCCTCTTCCTTTCCGGTACAACTTTTTACAATCTGATTACAGTTTGTGGAGATTTGGAAGTTCAAAAACTATAGGCTCTTCGGTGGACGGACTCAGAAAAGTTTGCTTCGACCCGTAGATCCGCAACCCTGCAAGCGCAGCTCTGCAAATTGCCTGAAGCATCCGAGGCCAATAATCAACCGAGGAGAGAATCAATGAAAATGCTCATTCGAACACTAATGCCAATGCTTCTGTATTGCCTTCTGGCATCGGCCGCCGTCGTACGTGCCCAGGATAATCCGCCGAAATCCGCCAGCGCGCAGTCTGACGCAAAAAAGGCTTTCGAGAAACTCAAAACCCTGACAGGTTCCTGGCAAGGTACGGTTATGGGCATGTCGGTCAACGTCACAATTCGCCTCGCATCTAGTGGTACCGCAATTCTGCATGAGGCGACCGGAGATGGAAAGCGCCCTCCCAACCACGAGATCACCATGTTCTACTTTGACGGGGAGCGTTTGCTCGCGACTCATTTTTGTGACGGCGGAAATCGGGTTCGCTGGGAGGGAAAGATGTCGCCGGATGGAAAGAGGATCGAGTTCGGTTTCCTCGATGTCGCCGGAGGCACGCGGGGAGGATTGGCGAAGGATATGGTGTTTACCATGATTGATGCGGACAAGCACGCCATCGTGTTGAATTTCATTACGCCGGATGGTAAGTCGGTTGATGTGCGCGGCGAATTTCAACGGACAAAATGACTCGAGCCGAAATCAAGGTCACGTGAGGGCTACCAATGACATCACGCATCATCTCGTCTTCTCCACGTTTCCTCGCCCGCATGACAGGTCTGTTTAGTCTACTCACAATCCTGGCAGGAATATTCGCTCAGGGCTTTGTGAGCGAAAGACTCATCGACTTCAGGGACGCGGCGGCTACGGCGACCAACATTCTGGCGCACAAAGGGCTGTTTCAGTTGGGCTTCACCGTCTATCTCATTGAGATGGCGTGCCAGGTCACGGCCGCCGTGCTCTTCTATCAATTGCTGAAGCCGGTAAACAAGACCGTCGCTTTGCTGGCGCTCTTCCTTGAAGTCACCGGCTGCATCGTTAAGACCTTCGCCCGAGTTTTCTATATCGCGCCATTGTTCGTGCTGGAACGCCCGGCGGCTTTGGTAGGATTCAGCGCGGAACAATTGCATTCCGTGGCGCTCATTCTTTTTAAAGTGAATGATCAGGGCGCTGGCGCGGCTCTGGGATTTTTCGGATTCTCAACTCTCCTGGGCGGCTATTTGATTTTCCGCTCGACGTTTCTACCGCGCTGGCTCGGAGTTTTGTCTTTCGTTGCAGGCTTAGGTTGGCTGACCTTCCTTTACAGGCCGCTGGGGGATCGTGCATTTCCCATCGCCGCACTCTTCGGTTTGTTAGGCGCAGCCGCAACGATCTTCTGGCTACTTGTGTTTGGTGTGAATGAAGAGAGATGGATCAAACAGGCCGGACAGCAGTCTCTTAACCGCGTTAATTGACCGTTACCTGAGCATAACCGACGGCTACCAAAAATACGGGACTAATTGACTTATCAATCACGAGATGGGAAAAAGGAGATTCATCTATCGATATATTTCCACATAAGAATGATTATCGAACTCAATCTATTGATATTACTTAACTTACTTTAGGGCTTTATAAACCCCCTCACGTGAAGCGACCGAAACCGCAAAGCGGGTGTTTTCTCAGCAACTTTAACACCTCAGCGTACAGACTTTGGTGGCGCATGTTGAACCGCCATTCACATTCTTTCAAGTGCAAGTAAAACGTGTGCGACGCGATACCATGAAACTTCTGCAAGCGATGCTTAGCAAAACTCCAGAAGCTTTGTTATCAGCTTCGGCCAACTCGGGGCGCGGGCGTACGGAGTGCTTGCGCCCCTCGAAGGCTCTAAACGGCATCATCGCTCTGCCGGTTAAAGGCAGCGCCCAAACTGTCAGTTCTGAGCCGGGCCGTGATCGTAGCTGATTACCCGCGTAATCTTCCATGTGCCGTCTTTGTACTGCCAGAGGTGGATGAACCTGGCCGCGCCTACGGGTGCGCTGCCCTGCTTGGCGTTCAACTCGTAGAAGCGGTGGACGCCCATCTGAATCGCGCCGAAGCCGGGGACGGGATGCACCTCGACCGAATCGGCGACGATTTCCCGGCGCATCTTGCCGCAGATGTTGTTCCTGATGCTCTCGACTAAGCTCTTGCGCGAGAGCGTCAGCCCTCCTTTGTCGTGATAAAACTCCAGGTCGTCTACGAAGAACGAGGCGAACTTATCGAGGTCGCAACGGTTGAACGAGTCGAAGAGCGCAGCATCGAGCGCGCGGAGCGTGCGGGGAAGCTCTTCCGGAGGGGGCGCGCTGTACCTGTTCTGGGCGACAACTTTAGAACACGGCACGACGAGCAGAGCGACGACGAGTAGCATGCTTCGTGTGTTGAAATACTTCATCAGATTAAGACCGCCTTTGTTTGGGGGTAAACATACCCTCTCGTTTACGAGCATGAATCTCAGAATGTTCCTCAAACTGAGCTTCACCTGCCGTGCGCGCGACGCTTACACAACACAGACGAGAGCCGCCCGACTGCCTTGATGGGCGACCCGGGCGACTCTCGTCTCCGGCGTTTCTGCCTGTGGGATTAGTTGCCTGCCTTTCATCGTCAAATCGCTTGTCTATTTTCACCTCACTCAATCGATGCGCAGCCGCTCAGAGTTTCTTTCATCTTTGCTCGAAGTTGTGTCTGCGCGATATGCTTTGCAGATGAAGCTGCGAAGGGTTGCCGCTACGAGGTACGTCACTCCTTTGAGGGAAGGTGGATCGCTGCCGGCCATCGTGGAGGCCGACGACGATGGTCTCTACGTTCTGAAGTTTCGCGGCGCGGGGCAGGGAACGAAGGCGCTCGTCGCCGAGCTGCTCGTCGGAGAGTTGGCGCGCGCGCTCGGCCTGCCCGTGCCTGAAATCGTCCTTATAGACCTCGACCCGTTGCTCGCGCGCACCGAGCCCGACCCTGAGATACAAGACCTCATCAAGGCCAGCGCCGGGCTCAATCTCGCGCTCGACTACCTGCCCGGCTCGATTACTTTCGACCCGCTCGTTGACCGTCCCGATTCAAAGCTCGCCTCCTCAGTCGTCTGGTTCGACGCCTTCACGACCAACATCGACCGCACGCCCCGCAACACGAACCTGCTCGTCTGGCATCGACGCCTCTGGTTGATAGATCACGGCGCAGCCCTCTATTTTCATCACGATTGGGCAAACTACCTCGAACGCAGCCGCCGCCCTTTCACGCAGATTAAAGAGCACGTCCTGCTTCCATTCGCCGCCGACATCCCAGAGGCCGACGCCGAGCTTAGCGCTCGTATCAAGACTGAAGTGGTTGAAGAAATCCTGCAAATGATTCCTGACGAGTGGCTCGTGCCGCCCGTGCCTTTCTCGGACGCCGCCGAGCAGCGTGCGGCTTACGCGCGGTATCTCTTCCGGCGGCTGGAGCAGCCGCGCGATTTCGTACAGGAGGCCGTCGATGCCAGAGCGCTCGTTGTTTGACTATTCGGTCATCCGCGTCGTCCCGCGCGTCGAGCGCGGAGAGTTCGTCAACGTCGGCGTGATTCTCTCCTGCCAGGCGAAGGACTTCCTGAAGGCGGGCATCGAGCTGGACGAGAAACGTCTGGCCGCGCTCGACCCGGCGCTCGACCTGGGCGTCGTGCGCCAGCACCTCGAAGCGATAGATATTATCTGCCGCGGCGGGGAAGACGCCGGGCCCATCGGGCTGCTTCCGCCGCGCGCACGTTTCCACTGGCTGGTAGCGCCGCGCAGCACCATCATCCAGACAGCGCCCGTTCACACGGGGCTCTGCGACGACGGCGACGCCATGCTCGAACATCTGCTCGACGTGATGGTGCGCCCGCGCCGGGAAAACGGAGAGCAAGCTCGAACCCCATCCGCCGCCGGTTAGCGAAAGCTCTCTAATCGAAATCCCAAAGGAGAAAGATTACGTGGACGACGCTTCCGAGTGATGAGCTTTCGACCGGGGCGGTCGAATGTTATGTTAGACGAGAGTTGACAGAAACAGAGGAGCGAAAAGATGCTTTCGAAGATAAACCTCGTGCTCGTATTCATCATCTGTCTTGCCGGACAGAGCTATGCTAAACAACGCGCGCCCACGATTGTTCTCGTCCTGCGTCACGCCGAGAAGGCTGCGGCTGGCAGCGATAACCCCGACCCCTCCCTGAGCGAAGCCGGCGTCAAACGCGCGCAGGAGCTAATCCGCGTCGCCGAAGACGCGGGCGTCTCCGCCATCTACACCACGCAGTTCAAGCGCACGCGCGAAACCGCGCAGCCTCTCGCCGCGCAGCTCGGCGTCCCCATCATCTCAGTCGAAGTCAACAAAGAGAACCTCGCCGCGCATCCGGCCTCGCTCGCCAAAGAGGTCTTGTCCAAACACAAAGGCCAGACCGTCGCCATCATCGGCCACAGCAACACCGTGCCCCTCATCGTTGAAGCCCTCGGCGGCAAAAAGCCCCCCGCCATCGACGACGCCACAGAGTTCGACCACCTCTTCATCGTCATCATCTACAAACCCGGCGACGTGAAAACCATCAAGGCGAGATACGGCAAAGACAACTGACCCGGATATTCTTCTGCCCGGCGTTTAGCTTCCAACGCACACATGCGGCCTGCACCTTGAGTCTGATAACTTATGATACAGCCGCCTTCTTTGATGCAAAAGCCTGATAGCACCCCAACATACTGTGTCGGATGATATTCTCTAGCTCAACTAATAGACACTAAACTGACTTTTGCATCAAACCCTCTCCAATTCGGGGTTGGAGCAGAAGCAGCATCGTAGGTTGAACGGAAACCCGAAACCCGGTCACATTTTACAAAATGTGACCGGGTTTCGGGTGGGCGAGTGATGTGTGTCGTGTGCGTTATTGAGCAACCAATTTGATGATAAATGATGGGCCTAGCCATATCATGAAGATGCAGACCATCAAATTGCTGATTTGTACGCCCACGCCTAGACCGCAGAGCAAAACTCCGGTCAGGTGTTCGAGCACATGGATTAATTTGGTTAACATAGTACCTCCTTCTGAGTTGCCGTCACGTTACGGGTAGGCACAACAACCTCGTTGCGCGAGTACGGGTAACTTTTCAATCTCCCAATACGTTTGACGATTCAGAAGCAGGATTTTCAACCACCGTCTTGATGAACGCGAGATGAAAGATGAGATGTGGATGATGGAAGGGCGGGTGGCGGGCTTGAAAGAGTTTGGAGAAGGAAGGAGGGGAGGAGGGGAAGGTGGGCTTCCCTAGAGATGGATTTGACTTGGAGAAATCCGCCTCCGTCTCTCCTCCGATGGCAGGTGGGTCACACACATGCGCGTCGTCTGTCGGCTCTCATATAACCGGCTCCGTCTCGGTGTCTATTTCGGATATTTTCGGGTGAAGATAGTGTCCCGACTTCGGCTCAAGATAGCGATTAATCTTGAGCACCGTCTCGGCCAACTCACGACAATGCAGACATAGTTGGAGATGTATCAGCACCATCTCTTTGAGGTCTTGATTGGAAGTATTAAGGAAGTCAAAAACCAGAGGCATTTGCGGCGGGTCTATGCAACTAAAGTCCTCGGGGACTCCAGGCTCCTCGCTGTCTGTCTCGGCGAATCGTTTTTTCGCACTTTCTTCAACTTTCATAGCACACTTTTCTCCGTTCTGGTGGCTTGAAAAAGCATAAACTTCGAGTGAACCCGGCAACAGTTGCCGGGTCGAACAACGGTTCTGTGGAGCTTAGCGCTCAATCACAAAACCATCAGAAATCGAGCGCATGCTGCCCGACACAGAGGCGTGAATTAACCCTGTGAGTTAGTCGCCGCGTGCGTTCGATGCGTTGAAATCGCCGGTTGTTCGATAAACGATTTCAATTTTTTCTGAATTCGCGCGAGTCGCTTCGAAACTGCTTGATGCGAAATTCCAAGCTCGTCGCCGATTTTAGATGTAGTCATTCCGTCGAGGTGGTAATTGATAAAGAGTGCGCGCTCTTCACAGGTCAACGCGCTCATCAACTCCATCGCCAGAATCTTGCCGTCTTCAGTCTCAGCCGCTCTGTTGTGATTGGTTTCGCCGTAGCGCTCCTCAACCTCGCCACCCTCAAACTCCGCGCCCTCGTGCTCCTTGCCATCCTCGTAGTGACGCATGATGTCTTCGACGGAGGGAGAGCGCTTACGGCGAGATAGGTCGATGCACCAGTTACGCACGATTTCATAGAGCAACGTGGTCAATTTAGCTTGGCTGCGATAGTGCGCAAGCCCCTTCACAAAATGGAAAATCACGTCCTGTTTGAAATCATCAAACATATAACCCGAAGGCGGCTGGAATCCATAGAAGAAGTATCTGCAAGTGCCGTCGAGTGCGTCCATGAACTTCTTGTCGTCCAAGAGCGCCAAGAACTTCGGGTCGTTCCAGTAACTAGTGATTTCCTGACCGACATCTCGCTTCGAATTGTCAAAGACCTCTTCGGCGTCTTTGGCAGCCGAGAAATTTGCTTGGTCTTTCGGTTCGGTTTCTCCCTTATCTTCTTCGTTCAAGGGGTGTTCCGGGTCTTCATTCGGAGCATGTTCAGCTTCGTCCTTTTTTTCCTTCATTGCCTTATCCTCGCCTGACCGTTTAATGCCTCTGTCTTTCAACAACTCTTACTGCACCACAAGGCGAGTAAACAGTTGTCGTTGGTTGTCGGATAGCGCACGAAGAAAGAATAAAGCGGCCTTTGTCCTTTCTTACTTCCCTGCTTGTTATCTCAATCAAATACACTCGGACGAGTGATTTGCTTCATATGCTCTTAGACGCAACGAGCCGCCCGTCGGCAACCTGTCGTCTCGCAGAATCTCAAAAAAAAATCGGTTGCAGTTTTTCAGCTTCATTCGTCTAAGGGTACATGGTGGGAGACACCGAATGAGTGGGAAGAAAACAAGGGAGTATCCCTGTCTTGCCGAACACACATAACAGGGCATTAAAGAGGAGGAGAGACGATGGCAGAAAGTAATTTGTCCAAAAAGACGACTAACGAGCACCCCGAAAAACTTCACGGAACGACCGTGCCCGATGTGCACTCAAATCACGGCGGCGCTCATAAGGCGGAACTCCCGCACGATGAACACAGTCACCGTAAGGAAGAGGATTTTCCAAAAGAAAGCGAGACTGCCATGAAAACAAAAACCGCACCGACATTTACCGCTCTGGCTTTAGCCGTGATGTGCATCTTCAGCTTCATGCCCGACGCACAAGCAAAAGCTTTCGAAGCCAAATCTAGTGACTTCGCGTTCGCCAATTTCGCCGATGACGCCTTCAAAACCGACACCTTCCAAGATTCCAAGTCAAAAGCTGCTGACTTCAAAGCCTTCGACGTCAAAGGTTGCGACTTCTCTACGGATAAGTTCGTGAAAGTCAGCATCAACTTTGACGACCTCGGCACTTTCAAGTTTAAGGAAGAGGTCAAGACGGGGTGGGACTCCAAGGGTTTTGACTTCAAATCTAAGGCGTTCTCGAAAAAGTTCCAGAAGGGCCAGTTCAAAGCCTAACCTCAATCATCAATAGCCCCGAACAGCCTTACGCTACAGAATCTCCGAACGGACTCTTCGTTGCCTTGTTCGGAGATTCTGTCTTAGTGGAATGTTTGAACGAGGGGTTATGAAACTTTTGACTTCTGGTTACCATGCCCGAGACTTTGATGCAAAAGCCTAACAGCACCTCAACATGCTGAGTCGGATGATACTCTCTAGCTCAACTAATGGACACTATACTGACTTTTGCATCAAAGCCAATCGCCCTATGGCATCAGCAGAGGACTTAATTCTTGAAGACGGCGGGAAGATTACTCTGCCTAAGACGGTCAGGAATAGTTACCGACTGGTTCAGGACACGCCGCTTCGCTTGATTGAGACTCGACACGGCATCCTGCTCATTCCTCTCACCAGCAAGCCCGTGAGCGCAGCACTACAGGCGGAACCGGAAGAGTGGCAGGCGCTCAACGCTGAAAGCCTCGAAATGTTTCCTTACGAGGAAGAAGCGTGACCGTCGGCGAGATACGCTGGGTTGAGCTTCCGGCGCGCGGTGCGCGCACAATCCGGTAATGCTGAATTGATTTGGCTGGAGTTATCGGACTCATTGTAAAGAAGCAGCAGCCCGTGTCTTGAGTACTTCAGGCGCGGGCTGCTGCTGCTTCTCACATGGCTTGTCAGGCCGTGCGGTTAGGGTGTCGTCGTTGGCGGATAGGTCATGGTCAGAGGGTCGGGTAGGGGGATGCGCCGAATCTGTCCGTCTTTGGCTATCCTGGCGAGGGAGTGTTGCGGGCGGTCGGGGTTGCCTTTGGTGATGTCGTCGATGTTGCCGACGACGAGGATGACGAGCTTGTCGGGTTGGAGGTACTTCTGCGCGACGCGCTGCACGTCGTCGGCGGTGACGGCGCGGATGCGGTCTCGGTAGGTGTCCCAGTAGTCGGCGGGACGCTTTGTGTATTCGTCCTGCGCGAAGGTTCCGGCAATCTGTCCTGCGGTCGAGAAGAAACGCGGGAAGACTTCGACGGCGAAGTTCTTGGCCGTCTCAAGCTCTTCGGTTGTGACTTTGCCTGAGCGCATACGGTTAATCTCTTCCATCACGATGTCGATGGCCTGCGCGGTGGTGGCGCTCTTGGACTGGAAGGCCGCGCGGAAGTTGCCGGGATAGTAGACGCCGAGGCCGAAGTTTGAACCGGCGCTGTAGGCGAGCCCTTCGTCGGAGCGGACGCGCGAGGTGATGCGCGAGGTGAAGCCGCCGCCGCCGAGGATGTCGTTCATAATCGAGAGGGCGTAAGAATCGGGGTGGTCGCGCATCGCGCCGACGTGGCCGATGCTGACGCGTCCCTGATTAACGTCGGCCTTGTGAATGGCGTAGACGCCGGCGACGGGCGCGGCCGTCGGCTTCGGCACGTCGGGCACGGCAGCCTTGTTGGAAGGCCAGCCGCGCATCGACGCTTCGAGCTTCGTGAGCATCTCCTTCGTGTTGAAGTCGCCGGAGATGGCGAAGATGAAGCCTGCGGGCTGGTAGTAGCGTTGATGGAAGGCGAGGAGGTCTTCGCGCGTGATGCCCTCGACGGAGGCTTTGGTCGAGAGCTTGGCGGAGAAATGCTCGGGGCCCTGCATGAGACGCGACCACTCGCGGCTCTCGATGGAGGTCGTGTCGTCGTTGCGACGTTCCATCTGCTGAAGGATTTGGCTCTTGGCGAGCTTCAGGCGGTCTTCCTGAAAACGCGGATTCCTGAGCATGTCAACGAAGAGCGATAAGCCCTGTTCGAAATCCTTCGAGAGCAGGTTGAGCGTGGCGTTGCCCTGAGTCGGCGCGATGGCGCTTGAGATGTTGGCGGCGAGGAAATCGACGGCCTCGTCGAACTCTTCAGCCGTCTTCGAGGTCGTGCCCCCGGCGCGTATCTGGCTGCCCGTGAGAGAGGCCAAGCCCTCTTTGCCCGTCGGGTCGAGATAGCTGCCCGTGCGCACGAGCACGGACATGTTGACGAGCGGCAGGTCGTGGTCTTCGACCAGATAAGCGACCGCGCCGTTTGAGAGTACGTGACGGTAACGGTCGCGCTTGGGCGGCGTGTAGCTCAGGGGCGAGAATTTAAGCTCGCGCGGGTGCGGGGGGATTTGTGTTTGAGTCTGGAGAGCCTGCGCGTAGAGCGCGAGCGGCGACAAGGCCAGGAGCACGAGAGATAGAAAAATTGAGAGCGGCTTGCGGCTTCTCTTCGTCATTATTGCTTACCTCCTTCGAGCTGCTTGATGCGGTCTTCCAGCATCTTCTTGACGACGCGCAGGAAGTTCTGCTTGTCGGCTGAGGCCGACGCGCCCTGCTGCTCGACTTGCGCGAGTATCTGCTTGAGCTGTTCCGGCTTGGCCTGCATGAGCATGCCGCGCATCTGTCCGATTTGCGCCTTCTCCTGCTCTGTCAGCCCTGCGAGCGCGGGGTCTTCGGTGGCCGCGCCCTTCTTCGTGTGGTAGATGCCGACGGTTCGGTTCTCGGGCTTGAAGTAGGCGTTGGCGACGCGCTGGATGTCTTCGGCGGTGACGGCGAGGATGCGCGCAGGGTCTGTGTTGATGGTCTCCCAGCCGCGCGTGTTGTCGCGCAGGAGTAGCTGCACCATCAAAGCGAAGCTCGACTGAAGGCTGCGGAAGTTATTAGCCGCGCTCTGATTCTTCACCTTCTGCAACTCTTTGGCATCGACCAGCTCTTTCTGCAAACGCTCTATCTCTTTGTAGAGCGCCTGCTCGACGGCCTCGGGCGTCTGTCCCGGCTTGGCGACGCCGTTCAGCTCGAAGTAGCCTTCGTACTTGAGAGCGTTGTTGTTTGAACCGGCGCTGTTGGCTATCTGCTGCTGAAGGACGAGCGACTTGTAGAGCCTGCCGGTGCGACCGTTGAGGATGCTGGAAAGCACGTCGAGGGCGAACGCGTCGGGGTGGCCTTCGGCGACGGTGTGGAAGCGTATGCGCGCCTGCGGCACGGTCTCGGCGTAGGCAACCATGCGCTTTTCGGCAAGCTGCGGCATCTCGCGCGTGCGAACCGGCTCGGGGTCGCGCGGGCCTCTCGGGAGGCGTCCGAAATAACGCTTCGCAAGCTCGACGGCCTGCGCGGGCTCGAAGTCGCCGACGAGGCAGGCTGTCAGGTTGTTGGGCGCATAGTTGACGGCGAAATAGTCGAGCGCTTCTTCGCGCGTGATGCCTTCGAGGTCGCTCGGCCAGCCGACGACCGGCCAGCCGTAGGGCGACGATTGCCAGAACATCGATTCGTAAAGCTCGTTGAATTTTCCGATAGGTGTGCTGTCGGTTCTCAGACGCCGCTCTTCGTGAACCACGTCGCGCTCGGAGTAGAACTCGCGGAAGACGGGCTTGAGCAAACGGTCTGATTCCATCCAGAACCAAAGCTCAAGCTTGTTGGCCGGGACGTTGATGAAATAGACGGTGAAGTCATTGCTGGTTCCGGCGTTCATGCCTGAGCCGCCCGCGAGCGTATAGATGCGGTCGAACTCGTCTTTAACCATCATCTCTTTCTCGCGCTTCGTCAGCTCGTCGAATTTCGTGAGCAACTGCTTGTGACGCTCGGAGCGAAACTTCGGGTCGCGGGCGTCGGCAATCTCGCCGAGACGGGCGCGACGCAGGAGCGTCTGCTCTTCGGCGCGCAGCTCGGCGCGAACGGCGTCCATCTCTTTGATGAGTCGTAGATTCTCGTCGATATTTTTCGTGCCGATGGCGTGCGTGCCCTTGAACATCATGTGCTCGAAAAGGTGCGAGAGCCCCGTGATGCCCGGGCGCTCGTTGACCGAGCCGACGCGCGCTACCCAACCGGCGGCGATGTTCGGGTCGCCCTTGCGCGGCACCATCAAAAGACGCATCCCGTTATCTAAAGTCACCTCCTGCACCGGCACTTTCTGAGCGCTCGACGTGAGCGCGCAGAGAAGCACGGACAGGAAGCAAAACAGCATTTTCTTCATGTGCTTTTCCTCAAGTTAGCGAAGCTGAGTTGAAACAGGTAGTTTCTCGGAAGCCCGTACAAAACCGCAGAGGTTCTTTGTGTACGCCGTCGATTATTCCAAAATTTCCGCGCAAAAGAAAGGAGGGGGCTCGTTTGTCGAGCGCCCCTCCGTCTCAAAGCTTCCGTGCGTCTTGGCGAGCCTTACAGCCCTCTGTATTGCAGCGAGAGGGCTTCCATGCGCGCCGATTGACCTTCGGTGAACTGGAACATACAGGGGTCGTCCGTATAGTCCATGAAGTTCTCGATGGGGTCGAAGCCAGCGCCGGGGCATGAGTCGCGCCCTGCGGGGCAACGGAAAGCGGGCGAGCGCTCCGCCGGAGTGTCGGAGACGAAATCGTTATAGACGGCGGCGCAGCCGCCCTGGAAGGTGTGGAAGAGGCCGAGCCAGTGGCCGACCTCGTGCGTTCCCGTGTCGCCCTCGTTGTAGGGAACTTCGGAGCCGCCGGGCAGGCTCGAATAGAGACAGACGACGCCGTCCATCGCCGGGTCGGAAGCGAACCAGAAGGGGAAGGTCGCCCAGCCGAGCAGGTATCCGCCCGCGTTGTTCGTGTAGAAATTGAGCACGTTCGCGCCGCCGACGTGCAAGGCCGTCTTCATCTCGCGCTCTGCCGCCGTGTCGGGGCCGGCGTTGAACCAGTTGACGTTCGTCGTGCGGTCAACTCCCGCGAGCGTGAAGCGGAAGGGGGTGTTTGCGCCGCCGGTCGCGCCGCTGAAGGCTTCGTTGAGGACGGTTATCTGGTCGCGCAGCATCTTCACCGGCAGGTCGCCGTTCTGGACGCCCTTGCCCTTGTTGATGACGTGGAAGTAGACGGGGATAGTGACCGAGCCGGATTTGCGAATCTGTCCGGGGTTGCGGTTAGAGTTGAATTGATTGAGCGAGTTCTCAAAGGTCGTGGCGGTCGTTTCGTCCATGTCTTTGGTCGCGCAACGCTCCTTGCCTTGTCCGGCGGCGAGCGGCGCGGCGGCGGCAAAGTTGAACGTCACGGTCGCATCGACGCTCTCACGCTCCGCATAAGCGTTATTGACGGTGGGCTGAGTAAAAATCAGAACGAGTCCCATCAGGGCGATGGCGAGCGAGGCAAACAGCTTTCTTTTCATCTATACCTCCGAACGGCGGTTGATTTCTGTTGGTCGAAAAACGGGGATTGGAGATAGACTCTCTTCGGCGTCGTCGTCCGAAGCAAGTCTACCTGACGAAGAGGTCTGAGACTTTAGAGTCAGAGGGCGGGGATGTCAAGACACGCGCGCAAAGCGGTTGAATTATATTCTGACGCCGCAGCCCTCGCGCGAGCAGCTCGGACGCGCTCGGGCTCTTCTCTAGCCCGAACGAACGCGAGACCTTTGACGCTCGACGACACGTAACCTTATGCACCAGTCTCCCGACAACAGACTCGCATCGCTCGTCTCGAACATCGGCTCGTTCCTCCGCGCCGAAGTCTATCCGTTGGAGAGAGAATTCCTGCGTCGCCCGTTTCGAGAATTGCTGCCCGCGCTCGAAGAGAAGCGGCGACGGGTGAAGACGGAAGGCTGGTGGACTCCGCATCTGCCGGAGGAGCACGGCGGGCTCGGCCTCAAGCTCTCGGAGTTCGCGCTCCTCAGCGAAGAACTCGGGCGCACGCCCGTCGGCCACTATCTCTTCAACTGCCAGGCTCCGGACATCGGCAACATGGAAGTCCTACTCGCACACGCGACGCCCGAGCAGCGTGAGATTTATCTTCAACCGCTCATAGAAGGGCGAGTGCGTAGCTGTTTCTCGATGACCGAGCCGGAGCACCCCGGCTCGAACCCGACATGGATGAGCACGACGGCGACGAGAGACGGCGACGACTACGTGCTCGACGGGCACAAGTGGTTCACCTCTTCGGCCGAGGGCGCGGCCTTCGCCATCGTCATGGCAATCACGGACGCCGAGGCGTCGAGCCCGTACAAGCGCGCGAGCCAGATTATCGTGCCGACCTCGACGCCCGGCTTTCGCATCATTCGCAACATCAGCGTCATGGGCGACGAGGGGAGCGATTACGCGAGCCACGCCGAAGTGGTCTACGAGAGATGTCGTGTGCCGCGACGCAACCTGCTCGGGCGCGAGGGCGAAGGCTTCGTCATCGCGCAGGAGCGGCTCGGCCCCGGTCGCATCCATCATTGCATGCGATGGATAGGCATTTGCGAGCGCGCCTTCGAGATGATGTGCGAGCACGCGGCGAGCAGGGAATTGTCGCCGGGAGTCGTGCTCGGCAGTCGTCAGAGCGTGCAGGAATGGATCGCGGAGAGCCGCGCCGAGATTAGCGCCGCGCGCCTTTTGGTCTTACAGACCGCCGCGCGCATCGACGCCGAAGGCTCTGCCGCCGCGCGCGAAGACATCTCGCTCATCAAGTTCTTCGTCGCCGGAGTTCTGCAAAAAGTCTTAGACCGCGCCATCCAGACGCACGGCGCGCTCGGCCTGACAGACGACACGCTGCTCTCCTACTGGTACCGCCACGAGCGCGGCGCGCGCATCTACGACGGCCCCGACGAAGTGCACAAGACGGTCGTCGCCCGAAGCATCCTGAAAAAGTACGGCGTCGATGTCATGCGCTAAAGCGCAAAGGGGGAAAGGGGAAGGGGGAAAGGGAAAAGAGGGAAGAGAAAAACAGCCAGCGTGCTTTGTCTTTCCCCTTTCCCCCTTTAGCCCTGATTCACAGGCGCTTGAGGGCGTATTCGAGGAGCTTTTTGGACTTCTGGATTTTGACTTCGGGCGCATCTGCGCCGCCGACGCTGACGCGGACGAACTTGTCTTTCTTCAGGGCGTAGAGCGCGCCCATCTTGCTCGTGCCGACCCAGTAGGCTTCGTCGCCGACGCCCGCGACCGGCTGCGGCTTCTGCGACTTTCTCCTGTCGCGCGCCTCACGAAAAGTCTTCTTCCAGAAATCGAGAAGTGAGTTTTGACCGTCGTCGTCCGGCCTCGTCTGGTTGACTTCGAGGCTGACGGAGTTGATGAAGTTCGCCGTCGTGTAGAAGCACTGCGAGACGGCGAAGGGGCTGCCCGCGCGGCTGCCGCCTTTCGTCGCCGTCACCTTATCGCCGAGCGCCGATTCTATCTCGGACGGCTTGATGAGCGCGCAGGCATCGAAGGCCGTCGGAGTTTTGGAAGCATCAGCGACGGGCTGCGCGTTCGTCGGTGCCCCCGTGCTCGCGGCGGTGACGACGGACGGGCTCGGCGTCGCCGCTTGTGCGGCGGGCTGCGACTTCTCGGATGAAGCTTCGGGCTGCTTGCCGCTTTCGGACTTCGAGCCGCAGCCGTCGGCGAAGACCAGCAAGAGGCAGAGTACGAAAGCGCAGAGTTTGAAGGACATGAAGGACGCTCCTTACTCGCTCATTCTACCGACGAAAATCCTTCTCCCGCCAGTCGTGCCGACGAGCGGGAGAAGGATTTTCGTTTCAGTCTTCAAGAGCGCTGCTTACTGTGCGTTGCAGCCGTAGGCTTCGACCTCGACGATGCGGCTGTGCTGGTCGCGCGCGTTGAGGACGAGGACTCTGATTCTACTGGTCGTAATGTTGAGCCCTCGAATGATGCTGACGACCTTGTTGTTGCCGCGAACAGCGCCGTTCGGAACCGTCGCCCAGGAGTTGGTCGCGGCGTCGAAGTATTGCACGTCGAAGTCGATGAGACCGTAGAGCGTCGAGGTCATATCGGCTGTCGGGACGCGCGGCTGTCGGAAGTCGTCCTGCAAGCTGTAGACGCGCACTTCGTTGATGCGCTTGCCGCCGTTGAAATCGACTTGCAGCCAATCCGGGTAGGCGTCGCGCGTCTTATCGCTCCAGCCGCCGCCCTTGCCCCAGTTGAGCCCGGTGTTCGAGCCGTCGATGGCCGAAGAGGCCGGATAGCTCTTGGTGGGCGAGAGCGTCGAGGAAGCCGAGGCGACTGCGCCGCTCGAAGCGAGCGCGACGTTGTCGTTGCAGGGCGGCGCGACGTTGATGATAGAGCGCGCCACGTTGATGCTCGATTTGCCGCGCGAGTCGGTGACGGTCAGGCGCGCGGCGTACTCGCCCGCGTTCGCGTAGGTGTGCGAGATGGTGGGCGAGCTTTGCGTGACGATGGGCGAGCCGTCGCCGAAATCGAACCTGTAGGTGGCGATTGAGTCGCCCGCATCGGCATCGGTCGAGCCTGCGCCCGTGAAGTTGACGGCGTGCGGAGCGAAGCCCGTCTGCGGCGTGGCCGAGAGGGCGGCGACCGGCGCGGTGTTGGGCTGGCAGGAGGCGTTGCCGACCAGCTTATAGCTGCCCTTGCCGGTGGTGTCGGTGGCGAGCAAGAGAACGCCGACCGTCTGCTGCGTGAAGGCGTTAACGTCGGTTATCGACTCGCCCGCGACGAGCGGCGGGAAGGCGAGGTCGTCGGCCGCCGTGCCCTTCGTCGGGTTCGAGATTGCCATGACGATTGTGCCGTCGGGGCTATAGGAGCCGAAGTCGAGACGGCCGTCGTCGTTCTGCGTTCTCGTGCCCGTCGTCGGGTTGACGGTGATGTGTCCGTAGCGATAAAGCGGCGTGCCGGGCGCGGCAGTGTTCACGTCCGACTGCATGCTGATGTACCACTCGGTCGCGCCGCGCTTGAAGAAGACGGTAAAGCGCGCCTGCGGCGGGACGACCGAAAGGTCTGCCATCTTGATGGTGAAGTAGAGCTTGTTGGCGCTGTTTGCCGGGTCGTAGATTTCGGAGACGGAGACGGAGCGCACGTCGGATTGCGCCGTGCCGGTCTGGTCGCCGGCCGGGTCTGTGACGACCGTCAGGCCGGGCGCGATGCAGGCGCTTTCGGTCGGCATCTGGACGCCGAACTCGCCGCTCGAAGTGCCTTCGCCGATTGAGTTGGTGGCCGTCACTTTGTAGATGCTTTCGGCCTCTGAGCCGCCCGCGTCGGTGTAGGCGGTCTTGTCGGGCGCGACGCTGGCAAGGAGGCTGTACGCGCCGTCTGCGCCGCTCTTGCGATAGACGTTGTAGGCGCTGATGGGCGAGCCGCCGTTGTCGGGCTCAGACCAGTCGATTAGGATGCCTGCGCCGGTAGCGCTTCTGGTGACGTTATCGACGCGCGGAGCTGCCGGAGCTGAAGGGTCTGCCGGGTCGGGGTCGTACTGCGCGAACATGCGCTTGCCGCCCGACTGTCGAGTGATGACGCCCTTCGCGCTGCGCGAAGTGTCGTAGGGCGGAGGCTCTGCGGCGGTGGCGGCAGTGCAGGCCGGGGCGACGCAGCCGTCGGCGTAGCCGATGAGGATGCGCCCTTCTTTATCGACGGTCGCATCGTTGAAGTCGAGAAGGTTTCTGTCATTGCCGCAGAGTGTTCCGGCGCGGCAGACCGAGCCGACCTGTACGGGGTCGTCGGGCGTGGCATCGACGGTCGCCCAGCTCTGGCCGCCGTTGTAAGTGGTTGCGATGTAGAGATGCCAGACGCCTTTGAAGGTCGCGGCGTCGTTCGGGTCGCCGACGGCGGGCGTGCCGATAAAGCCGATGGCGGCGCGATTCGGGTCGCCCGCAACCGTGACGGGGAAGACGGCGTGCCTGATGTCGAAGGCCGTGCCGATGTCGATGGGCGTCGTCCAGGTCAAGCCTTTGTCGCGTGAGACGGTGGCTTTCGGGTGTCCGTCGCCATCGACGAAGCCGAAGTAGAGCGTGCCGTCGGAGGCGATGCCGATGGACGGGTCTTCGCCGCTCGCGGTCGTGCCCGGCACGTGGCGCACTTCCCACGTGATGCCGTTATTTTCGGAGACGACGACGGCCTGATTCGAGCCGAGCGTGACGGGCGAATTGAGACCGCCGCACTCTGCGTTCGGGACGTAGGCCGTGCCGTCGGGCGCAACCTTGATGTGGCCGTGAATGCCGTCGCACTGGTCTGCGGTATAAATCGGGACGGCCGGGCCGAAGGTGATGCCGCCGTCGATGCTGAGGGCGCAGTTGGCGTCTGCCACGTCCTGGGCGCAGTAGTAGACGGCGTTCGGGTAAGTGTGCGGAGGCGCGCCCGCAGCGAAGGGGCCGCCGCCGAGCGTCTGGTGGTCAACGCCGGAGTTGATGCCCGAGCCGAGCGTCGGCTTGTAGGTCGCGCCGTCGTCTTCGGTGTAGTCGGTAGTCGATTGCTTGGTTCCGCCTTCGAGCTGCGAGACGAGCGTGCGGCCTGTCTGGCGGTCGGTGTAGAGAATCGGGTCGCCGAGGGCGCGGGCGGTGGCGGCGAGGTTAAGCGGCGTCTGCGTCCAGTTGACTTTGGCGGGCGACGAGGAATCGTCGAAGCGCACGCGCAGGGCGTCGGCCGAGAAGCCACCGTAGAACATGATGTTGCCGCTCAGCCAGTTTGCGCCGATGGAGGGCTCGCCGAAGTCGTCGCCGACGCCGGTGGGCGTCAGGAACGTGTGGAAGCGCGGCGCTTCGCCGCCGCCAGGCGGGGGAGGCGTCGTGGTCGTGCTCTTTTCGACGAAGCGAATCGTGGCCGTGAACGACTGGCCTGCCGGAGCGAAAGGCGCGACGCGAACCTTGTAGGTGTTCGTGCCCGGCTCGGGGTCGAAGACGGCGATTTCGGGGTCGGCGCTGGTGGCGGCATCCTTGACGACCGCCGCGCCCTTCAGGACGTAGAGGTCGAAGTCGGCCTGCGCGAGCGGCCATGAGATGGTCACTTCGATACGATGCTTGTCTAAAAATTCCTGCGAAGCGGTGGAGAGGTCAACCGTCAGGTTATAGTCGTCGCAGGGCGTCAGGTTGTTGCATTGCGGCTGTGTGTTGCCGGGGATGTTCGAGGTGACGTTAGGCACGAGGAAAGGCCCCGCCGAGTAGGAGAGCGTGCCGCTCGTGGGCGTCAGCGTGCCGCTCGAAGGGCTGGCCGCAGAGCCTTTGAGGGTCGAAAAAAAGAGCGCCGCCGAGATGCACAGGGCGGCGAATAGAATTAATCTCATCCGAAAGTCGATAAAATTGGGAGTGACAGGCCAAACGCGCTTCATATAGTTTGCTCCTTTGGGGATGTTGTTTTCTGCCGCCGATTTCTACAGGAACAGAACGGCTTTCCTCTGAGCCTACAATTTAGGCGAAGCGGGTTGAGGAAAACTTGAGTTCAAAAAAAAGTTTGCGGAGACGGGCGGGCGCGTCGTGGGCTGAGGTTGTAAACGCCCGCTTTCGTGAGATTTATTACCCGGAGCGGGCGGCCGTCGGAGCTAAACGGAAGGGAAGCCGGGAGCGCGGAAGATGAGCTTGAAGGAAAATTCGTCGGAAGAGTTGCTGGATAAATCGAGAGCCGTCAGGCCGGGCGAAGAGCTGGACGCGGCGCGAATCTTCGCATACCTGTCGAGCCGCATCGAGGGCTTGGGCGTCGTGCCCGAAATCGAGCAGTTCCCGGCTGGCTTCTCCAACCTGACTTATCTTCTGCGCTTCGGCGATAAAGAGCTTGTGCTGCGACGCCCGCCCGCCGGGGCGAAGATAAAGACGGCGCACGACATGGCTCGTGAGTATCGAATCCTCTCAAAGCTCTTTCCCGTCTACCCGAAAGTGCCGCGCCCGCTTCTTTACTGCGAGGACGAAACAATCGTCGGCGCGCCCTTCTACGTGATGGAGCGAGTGCGCGGCCATATCCTGCGCGCGCGTCCCGCTCCGGGGCTCAGGCTCTCGCCCGAAGTGATGCGCGCGCTTTCGGAATCTTTCGTTCGCACGCTCGTCGAGATACACAGCGTCGATTTTGTCGCGGCGGGACTGACGGAGCTTGGGCGACCCGATGGCTACGTCGCAAGGCAGATTGAAGGCTGGACGAAGAGATACTACAACTCGCAGACAGACGACGTGCCGTCAATCGACACGCTGGCGCGCTGGCTCGCCGAGCACGCGCCGCCCGCCGGTGAAGGTGCGCTCATTCACAACGATTACAAGTACGACAATCTCGTGCTCGCGCCCTCGGAGCTTTCAAAGGTCGTGGCCGTGCTCGATTGGGAGATGGCGACCGTCGGAGATGCTTCGATGGATTTCGGCACGGCGCTCGGCTACTGGGTGGACAGAGACGACTCGGAAGAATGGCAGCAGTACGGCTTCGGGTTGACGACGCTCGAAGGGAGTTTTTCGCGCGCCGAGTTGCTTGAGCGCTACGCGCAGTTGAGCGGTCGGGAGATACGCCGTCCCGTCTTTTACTACGCCTACGGGCTACTGAAAATCGCCGTCATCGTCCAGCAGATTTATCGCCGCTACCGTCAGGGCTTCACACAGGACGCGCGCTTCGCCAACCTCGGCCTGATGGTCGAAGCCTGCGGAGAGCAGGCGCTGCGCGCCATCGAGAAAGAGCGCATCGACAATCTCAGTTAAGCCAGCTTCGCCAGAGCAATTCAAACAGGGATGGACAGGATAAAGACAAATGATGAATGCGGAATGATGAATGAAAACCAAAAGCTTTTGCTCTTAATTCATCATTCATCATTCCGCATTCATCATTTCTTTCTATCCTGTCTATCCCTGTTTGAATTGCTTTTCTTATTTACCCGCCACGCGTTGCCAAAGCGACGGCTCGCCGTCTGTGCGAATGAGCGCGGCGACGTGTCTGTGCGCTTCGGCGTAGAGCGTGCGCGTCTCCTGCGATGAGCTTTGCGTTTGCGAGAGGCGGCGCTCCAGTTCTTCGACTGTGAGCGGGCGCGCGGGTCTGTGCGGAGAAAGCATCGCGCTTTCTCCGGCAAAGTGTGCGGCGAGTCCTTCGGCGAGCCAGCGCGGGGCTCGTCCGCGCGCGAGGGCTTCGACGACGGCGTGCGCGTATTCGTGGCGCATGGTGTTGTCGAGAATTCTGCGGCGCGCGAGCAGCGCGAGCGGCTGCGAATGGATGCGACGCCCGCGCGTGGCGGCGGCGACCCACGCCGGTTGTCCCGTCGCGCCGACGAAATCGCCCGTCGTCTCGTGCACGAAAAGCTCGATTGTCCCGAGGCCGTCGAAGTCGAGCGACGCAGCCGACAGCCGACGCTGAGCGTCTGCGCGTGCGCTCTCCAAAATACTCAACGCGCGCTCGACCTCTCGCCGCCCCATCCGCGCCGGATAGCTCGCTCGAAAATTCTCGCTCGAAAGGGCGAGACGCGCCGCGCTCGCTCGCACCGCGAAGCTTCCCGCCGCATTCGTCAACGCGAAACTCCGAGCATCATCCGTCGCCGCGAAGCTCACGCCGTCACGCGTCGCGCGGAAGCTTCGAGCAGCATTCGTCAGGGAGATTTCCGCATCATCGCTAAAAGCGACAGTTCGGAAAGCCGTAGCCTCAAGCATCTTTTGCGGCTCGGGCATCTCTTGAGTCGCACGCACGTCTCGGGAGTCCGCGCCGTCTTCCGGAAAGCTCGAACCATGCGCTCGCCGTGCGCTCTTTGCATCCTTCTGAGGCTCGATTCTGCTGATGCTCGTGCCGGGCAGGTAGCGTTCGAGAATCTGCCGGAAGGACGCGCCGCGACGCGCGAGCACGTGCGCGCCCGCCTGGCACAAACCGAGACCGTGACCGAAGCCGGTGCCGCGAAAGATGAAGCTTCCGCCCGCGCGCGACACGTCGAAGCGCGAGCTTTTCAGGACGTTCCAGCCCAGCGTCCGACCGACGATGATTTTGAAATCCCAGCCGCGCACCATCCGACGACGTTCGCCTTCGACGACGACCCACTCGGCGCGCCCGCTCGCATCTCTACGCGCGATGCGCACGCCGTCCAGACGCGCGCCCGTATCCGTCCGCTCGTCGGCGCTGAGGGCGCGTTGCAGCTCCGCGCGCGGAATCGCGTCCGTCCAGGTCTCAGTCGTGCCCGCGCAGAATTCGTCGCGCCCGCCGCGAAGCTGCGGCGGGGCTTTGACGCCCCAGAGCGAAGCGAGGTTGGCGGTAGCTCCGCCGCAGGAGGCGCTGAAGTAGCTTTCGGCGACGTGTCCCTGACGGTCGCGCAAGGTCTGGCCTGCGGTCTCTTCGACGGCGCGACTGAGCAGGCTGTAGAAATCGGGGCGCGCGCTCTCGTCGCGGACGGGCACGAACCTTTGGCAGTGTGTGCTGTTGCAGAGGTCGTAGCCGTCGCGCGCGTGCCGGTTGAGATGGCGCAGCGCGTAGGTGCGGCTGACGACGGCCTGCGCCTTGAGCGCCTCAAGCTCGTCTTCGACGCTACCTTCGGCGGCCAGCACGCCGAAGACGTAATCTTCGAGCGACAGTCGTAGCGTCTTCGCTTCACGCGCGAGACGAACGCGGACGTGAGCGGTCGAAGCTTGAGAAGAATCATGAACGGAATCCGGGTCGGACTGTGATTCATCTTCCGCCTGTTCATCTTCGTCGTCTTCGCTGCGGCTCGATTCGAGCGCGCTGAGACGAGCGGCTTCGAGGCGTGCGTACTCTCTGAAGATTGGGCGAGCCGCCTCGGCGCACTCGGAGCCGTGCGCGCGTTTGAGAAAGACGAGGACGGCGAGGCGCACGGCTGCGGGCGAGGTTTTGTCGAGATGAGAAGCCGGTGAAGTCTCCGAAGTCACTGAAGTCTCTTCAGACGCGAAGCCGACGAACCAGCCCTGCGAGTGGATGTCGTCGGGCGGGGTTGAAGTTCCGGTCTTGCCGAAGATGTAGAGGGGAAGCGCGCTGAGGCCGGAGCGCGCGGCTGTGCCGTAGGCGATTGCGCCGCGCATACCTTCGAGCAGAAGGCGTCTGTGCTCGGGGGCGATGTTGAGGGCGGCGCGCTCTCGCGGCGCGAAGTCGAGGGCGGCGGCGCGGCGCGGCACGTAGAGATGACCGCCGTTGAAGAGTGCGGCATAGGCGGCGACGAGCTGCGCGGGCGTGACGAGCAGTTGACGACTCTCGCCGAGCGCACAGGCGACGCGCCACTCGCCTGCGCGCGGAAGCAGACCCGCAGCTTCGCGCGTCTGGCCGCCTGTGCGCGTGCCGAAGCCGAAGGCGGCGAGCACGGGGTTGAAGGTTTCGGGGCTGAGCTGTTCGCCGAGCTTCGAGTAGAAATAATTGCAGGAATAGGCGAGCGCCTGCGCGGTGTCGAAGGGGGGCGTGTGAGAGGGGTGCGTGCAGCTAATCTCGAAGCCGTCGCGCTTGTAGGGCTGCCGACACGAGAGGCTGGAATCGGTGTCGAGCAGTCCGGCGCGCAGGGCTGCGAGGGTGGTGAAAGGCTTGATGGTCGAGCCGGGCGCGAAGGTCTCTTCAAAGGCGAGGCGCGCACCGGCGAGGGCGCGCAGGCGTCCCGTCTGAGCGTCTAACACGAGGACGACTCCCTCGCGCTTGCCGAGAGCCTTGACGGCTGCGCGCTGCAAGGCCGCGTCGGCCTCCGTCTCGTCGAACGAAGAGACCCGCGCTCTCGCACGCGTCCGCTTCGTCTCGTTCAGAGCGCCCGGCAGAGACCAGGAGCACAGGACGGCGAGACAGACGCACGCGTGCGCCAGAGCGTGCGAGACGCGCGGCAGACGCGCACGGAGAGACGCTGCGATGACTGCTGCCCACGCGTCTCGCACGACGCGCCGCATGGGCGACAATCTCTCTTCCCTCTCCGGCAAGCTCGCTGACATCTCTCGCCTTCAACTTCTCCCGAAATGCTTCCGCGCGTCGCCGAAAGTTTAAGATGCCGACTCCGCCGGTAAACCTTCTCGATGATGCGTCGTCGGGGTCGAATCGTGAGTGACGTTCGTCGTGCTCGTGCCGGGCGTCGCGCCGGTCTGCGCGTCGGCGTTTATCTTCGCCAGCGCGCCGAGCGTGATGAGCCAGCCCCAGAGGGTGAAGACGAAGGCGAGCGCGAGGCGCAGGCCGAAGATGATTAGTTCGCCCCAACTGTTTTTGACGGGCGTGCGCGTGAAGATGAGGAAGTAGGGCATGAGGCCGAAGACGAGCAGGCCGATGGCGTAGACGAAAATCGGCTGCGGCGCGAAGGCGCGACCGACGACTCGGTGCGCTCTTTTAAGCGTCGCTTTGAGGCCGTCGCGCGCGACGGAGAGCCAGAGCTGAATCGCCACGAGCGGCAGCAGGACGCCGAGCAGCACGAGACGAAGCGACGTGAGAAGAACATCCTGCCAGCGCATCGGCGGAGGCGGAGGCGTCTGCGGATAGGGCACGCGCGACGCGGCGGCAGCGTCCTCGACGCGCGCGGGAAAATACGCTTGCAGCTTGTTCAGGAGATAGACGACGAGGACGGCGAGCGCGACGAGCGGCAGACTCACCAAGAGCAGCTTAAAGAAATCTGCGAGCGCGCGTCGGAGCAGCGCGAGCGCGCCCGCGTCTCCCTGCGCGAAGTTGGCTGCCGCCGCTTGCAGGATGAAGAAGAGAAGCGGCGCGAGGAGCGCGAGCGAGGCCGTCAGCGTGAGCTGCCAGAGGGTCGCTTCCTTCGTCGAAAAGAAGAGGTAGACGCTCGCCAGCAGTGCCGCGTAGAGCAGATGAAGCACGGAGAGCCCGCTCCAATTTTTGAAGAGCCCGCGAGTTGTCTGTCCGACGGCGACCAATGAGTTCTTAAACATTTTCCACTTCCCTTCCGTCTTCGGTTCGGTCTTCACTTGCTGTCGAGAATCGTCAAGGCCGCGCTCGCGGAGTTGGCGCGGATGTCGGGTTGATACATCTGCTCGATGCGCGCCGGAGCGACGCGAAACGCGCCGGGCACCTGCACGCGCATCGCGTATTGGAAGGTGGCTGCGCCGTCGAAACGGTTGAGGAAGAAGACGGCGCGCTGGTCTCTGAACTCGCGTGCGCTGTACCAGTCGCTCCAATCTCGCTCGGTGTGATTAAGGTCGATGCCGCTCACCTGCTCCACCGGCTCGCAGCCCGCAGGTATCGGGTCTTCGAGCATCAGGTAGCTCGCCCCCTGTCCTTCGACTCTCAGGCGCGAGACGATGATGTCGCCCGAACGCAGCTCGTCTTCCATCGCTTCGAGCTTCCACGTCGGCGCGCCCGAATCGTTTTCGACGACGCGCAGGCGCAGGTGCTCGCGCGTCAGCTTCAACTGCGGCGAGCCGCCCGCAGCGACCGTCTCTTCGTTGGTGAAATGGACGAGCGTGGTCGAAAGATAGAGCATGCCGCGCCCGCGCTTGACGATGCGGAGCTGGTTCGTGCCGCCGACCTGTGCGCCGCCGCGACGAACGACGAAGTTCTGCGCCGAGGCGGCGTCGGCTGCCGTCACCTGACGGGTCAAGACCTGCTCGCCGTTGAGATAGACTTCGAGCGTGTAGTCGGCGTCGAGTTCCTGACTGGCCTTGAGATAGTCGGTCAGTCCGTAGATGGCGAAGGCCGTCTCTTTAGTCGATTGCCAGTGATAGCCGAACTTGCGGCTCGACACGAGCCAGCGCGCGGCCTTCGGCAGAAGCTCGCTCTGCGGAGAGATGCGCGAGAGCGCCTTGAGCGAGAGCGCGGTGGCTTCCACGTCGTTCGAGACCTCCACGTTGTGCGCCGTCCGGTAGCGCGAAGACCAGTGAGCCGCCGCGTCGGTGACGGAAGCCGTGCGCTCGATTTCGGAGGCGACGACGGCGGCGCGCTTCACGTCGCCGCGCTCTTTCAGAGCGAGCGCGAGCAGGGCGCGCCCGTAGGGTTGGAGGCCGCCGCGACGCGCGAAGAGGTCGTTCACATAACGCGCGTCCGCGTCGCCGCTCGTGTCGAGCGCGTAGACCATGTAGGCGAGCGAGTCGGAGTCGATTGGCTTGCCGTCGTCGTTCTTGCCCGCGTCGATTAAAGCCTTGAGCTTAGTGCGCCCGCGCTCAAGGCGTTCTTCGTCAACTTCGTAACCGGCGCTCTTCGCCATCGTCAGTCCATCGACGACGTAGGCCGTCATAAAGAGGTCGGTCGCGTCGTCCTTCCACCAGCCCCAGCCGCCGTCGTCGTGCTGGTAGCTGTAGAGACGCTTCAGTCCGCGACGCACTTTGCGTCCGATGTCGTTCGTATCTTTGATGCTCGCCGTCTCGACGTTCCGCAAGGTCTGGGCGACGATGACGGTCGGCAGGAATTGCGACATCGTCTGCTCAGTGCAGCCGTAGGGAAAGCCTGTCAGGTAATCGAGCGCGCCGAAGAGCGAGGCGGCGACCGAAGGCGCCACTTCGACGCGCATCGAGCGCGAAGATGGGTCGGCGTTGGCGGGCAGGTTGTATGTAAAAGTCTTGTCTATCTCTTCGTCGGGGATGGCGACGGACTGTGCGCTCGTCTGCTTGAGGCCGCGCGGGATGATGGGGATGGCCGTCTCCAGCGCGTCGGATTCGGTGTCGGTCAGAGCTTTAGCGAGGATTTTCAACTGCCCCGTGTCCGAGACGGCGACGCGCCAGTTGACGCGGTGCTCGCCCTGTTTGGGAATGGTGACGGTCTGCGTCGGCGAGTCGAGCAGACGCGCGCCATTGACCTCGATGGAAATCTGCGTGGTCTTGTCAGCATTCAGATAGTTGTGAACGATGCCGGAGAGCGTCACCTGGTCGCCCTGCGTGAGGAAACGCGGCATGGCGACTCGGAGAATTACGTCCTTCCGCTCGACTACCCGACTGACGGCGACGCCGACGCGCGTATCGCTCGTCACGGCGCGAGCCGTCGCGCGCCAGGTAGTCAAATTGTCGGGCAGCTCGAACTTGACGGTCGCTTTGCCGTCAGCGCCCGTCACGAGCGCGGGCTGCCAGAAGGCCGTGTCTTTGAAAATCTTTCTGACGAGCGGGTTCGCCATCTCGCTTTCGTTCTTGAAATCGGCGAGCCCGAAAGCCTTCCGGTTGCGCGCGAGATTGACTGTCTTCTTGCCCGCGTAGCCCATGAAGCTGTAGTCGATGGAGAAGCTGGTCTGCACCTGATTGTAGCGCCGACCGTAGAACTCGCGCCGGATGTCGCCGACGTTTTCAGCAGCGATGCTATAGATGGATTCATCGACGACGCCGAGACTAACCTCGGCCCCGGCAGCCGGAGAGCCGTCCGAGTTTCGCGCGAGCACCGTGTAAGAGGCCGTCTCGCGCGGGCGATACTCTTTCTTGTTGGGGATGATTTGCAGGTTGAGCAAACGGTCGCGCGCGGGCACGACAATCATCTGCTCGGCGGTGTACATGTCGCTGTTGCGGACGTAGGAGACGCTCAGGAAGACGTTCGGGGCGAAGCGCGCTTCGATGGGCACTTCGATGACGACGGCACGCCCCTTCGATTCGATATGACGCACGCTCAGCACACTCGCCAGCTCGGTCGTCACCAGCAGGTGCGCGTTGTCGGTCGGCAGCAGGGCGAGCACTTTGGCCGTCTCGCCGGGACGGTAAGATTTCTTGTCGGGGACGAGCTTGATTGTGCCTTCGTCTTCGTAAGACAAGTCCGTCCAGGTATTGCTGCGGTCTGTCACCCAGATATAGCCCGCGTCGGAGACGACCGGCTTGCCTCCCTCTTCGACGGTCGTCTTGATGCGGATGCTGCCGTTGATGGGAACTTTGTAATCGTATGCGGCCTCGCCCTGCGCGTTGGTCTCGACTGCGCCGGAGGAAAGCTCTTTCTCGTGCAGGTCGTAGCCCGGATACTCGTCGCCGTACTCGGTTCGCTTCGTCACCTTCTCCCAGCGCCGCTCGACGAAGGTGAGCTTGACGCGCGTCTGCACGGGACGCCCTTCGCGGTCTCTCGCAGAGACGCGAATCCGCGCCGTGTCGCCCTGAAAGTAGACGAAGCGCTCGGCCTCTGCATAGGCGACCGTCGAGCTTCTGACGCCGACGAAGCTCGTGCTGCCGTCCATCGTGCGGCGCGAGGCGTCGGTCACCTGCGCTTCGAGACGGTAGGTGTAATCCCAGTTCTCTTTCGCGCCGGGCTCGGGCACGTTGAAGTCGATGTCGAGACGCCCCTGAGCGTCGAGCTTGCCCTCGCCCTCCTGCACCATGTTGTCGTCGTAGCCGTAGTATCCGCCCCCGCCTTCGCCCTCTTCAGCCGAAGGATCCTGGCCGAACTCGTCCTCGCCCTCTTCGCCCTCCGAATCGCCCCACCAGGGATAATAACGCGTGCGGTAGATGTAATACTTGACGCCCGCGCGCGTGACGGGCGCGCCGAAGAAATAGCGCGCCGAGACGGTGAAGCGGGCGCGCTGCCCGACCCGGGCGAACTTGTCGGGCACGCTGACCTTAACTTTGAACTCAGGCTTCTTGTACTCCTGCACCTCGAAATAGCCGTTGGCCGTCGCTTCGCCGACCGTCGCCGTGATGTTGTAAGAGCCGAGCGCGGTCTCTTCGGGCAGGTCAAGCTCGCCGCTAAAGCTGCCGCGCGAAGAGAGCTGTAGTTCCTGCTCGTAGATGCGCGCGCCGTCGCTCGATTCGACCGAGACGCTGACGGTCGAGCCCGGCACGAGCTTGTAGCCCTGCTCGGTCAACTTGCGGAGAATGCCCTTGAAATAAACCTTCTGCTCGGGACGATAGACGGGGCGCTCAGTGTAGATATAACTCGTCAACTCCTGGCTCGCGCCCGTTCCCTCTTCGCCCGGCTCGAAGTAGAAAGAATCCAAATCGGAGATGGCGAAATTCTCGCCCTCCTTCGCCGTGACGAGATAAGACTCCTGCGGCGACTCTTCATCAGCGCCCTCTTCATCCGCCTCCGCCTCGTCCTCCGCCGGCGCTTCCTCGCCTTCGCCCTCATCGGCAGCCGCCTGCTTTTTCTTCAACTGCATACGGAGGATGCCCTGCTTATCAGTCACGCCATTCTGCACGTTCTCCTCGCCCTTGATGATTTCCACGCGGACGCCTTCGCGCGGCGCGCCCGACCGGCGCTCGACCGCATAGACGAGCATCTGCCCGTCGTTCGACATCTTCTGCACCATCGTTATGTCCGTGACGATGCAGACGGCGAAGGCGCGAAGGTCGCCGCCGACAGCTTCGACCAGATAGACGCCCGCTTCGCGCTTGCCGAGAGAAATCATGCGACGGTCGTACACGTCTTCGAGCGGCGGCAATTTCTCGCGCCAGCTCGTCACCATCTGGTCTGGATTCAGGAGAGGCACGCGGGCGAAGTCGGCCACGTTGAGCGGCGTCCGATTGCTCGTGTCGTCCTCTTCGTCGGCGCGGAAACGGCGGTTGAAGCTCTTGCGCGACTGGTTCTGAAGCTGCGAGCGGACGTACGCCTTAATCGAGCCGTAGATGCGATTCTTGAAGGCGCGCAGCTTCTCAAGGAAGGTCGGCTTGCGCTTGATGCTCTCGCCGACTTCGGCCTGTTCGTCTTCTCCGACCTGATGCGGATTTTCGAGCTGGCGGAAAAACTGCTGCGGGTCTTTCAGACGGTAGACGCGAAAGTCGAGGCTGTCGAGCCCTCTGTAATTTATCCAGAGGCGGGCGCGGTCGGTCGTCCCGTAGGTGCGATGAGTGGTGAGTGAGAAGAAGGGCTTGGCATTCTCGGGCGGCGGCGTGACGGTGCGCTCCTGAAACTCCGGCAGAGAATCCGGCGCGCCCTGCACCGCGAAACGGTTCTGCGTTCGCACGCGCATCACCGCGAAGCCCACTATCAGGCAGGCCACCGCCGCATAACATGCGATTGCCGCAAAGAATGTTCGACGTGTCATAAATTCAAGCCCTCAAAAAGTCTGGAGTCTGGAGTCTGGAGTCTGGAGTCAAAATGGACGGCAAAGCGGTGTGACATTTCATCGGCTTTTGACTCCAGACTTCAGACTCCAGACTCCAGACTCTTCATTGCAGAATCTTGAGACGATAGACTCCCAGGAAGTTGCGATTGGCGACGAGGGGACGCCAGCGCCTGTCCGGGTGTTCTGCGAGCACGTTGAGGCGCACTTTTTTGATTGTGCCTGCGTCGGTCGCGGATGCGCCGGTGTGATAGACGACCCAGTCCGACGCCTCTTCGGAATCGAGGCGCGCTTCGCCCAGGAAAATCATCACGTGATAGGGAAACTTCTGCACCCAGGGTTGGTAGAAGAAGAGCAGGTCGCCGGGCTTGGCCTGACGAGGGTCGCGGCTGACGAGCTGCGAGTTGAAATCCTTGAGCGTGCGCGCGTCGGCAAACTCGGAGAAGGTCGTGTCCGATAGCTCCGACTCTTTGAAGCTGCCGAAGGTTGTGCGGAACAGACGTTCCTGGAGCGGGCTGTTGTCGAGATGATAGGCGCGCACGTCGGGCGCGAGCGGCTCGTACTCGACGCCCATGCGTCGGAACCATGCGCGGTCGTGTCGCCTGAGCGCCTCGCGCCACGCGAAGCGAACCAGCCCGGCGCAGTCTCTCTGCTCCAGACTCCACGAGTCGCTCATGCGATAGAACTGTAGCTCGGCGATTGCGGTGAACCAGCTTCGGAAGTTCTCGCGGTCGTTGAAGGAACGCAGCTCTGCGCGGTCGGGGATGCCGTCTTCGTCGCCGTCGCTCCAGCGCGCTTCGAGCGCAGGGAGCGACGCTTTCGTCTCGGCGCGTGCGGGCGGCACGGGCTCGCTGCGACAGGCGAAGCTCAAAAGACTTGCGACGACGACGAGGCCGAGCTTGATTTGAACGGGAAGGCGCATCTGGGGGATGAACGCTCGTCTCAACTCACTTTCAAAAAATACCCCTTGAACACCATCTGAAACGTCGCCGCCGCCAGCGACCAAGACGCGGCGACATCTTCGAGTAGCACGTCTCTCGTCAAGCGCCCGCGCGCTGCTGTCTCCGCAGTGGCGGCGGCGGCTAACTTTCGTGCCCGCTAAAACTATCATGGCTGTCAACCGTTTTGCTTCTCCGTTGAGAGGCATTGTCGGCGACGCGCGCCGGAGCGGGCGAGGTGGACGAAGACGGCGCGGGCGCGTGGCAGCCGCGAGCCGCAGGATGCGCGCTCCCGTCCCCTGAGACTGTGGCTAACCTCATCGCTCCGAGCTTCAGGAGAGCGTCGCCCGCGCGAGCACGGTTTCGGGGATGGGTTCGAGAAAGCGCGAGATGGACGGGAAAGCGCCGGGCTCGGCGCGCTCGTAAGGGCTCATCGGATAAGTGAAATAGAGATGCTCGCGGGCGCGCGTCGTGGCGACGTAGAGCAGACGGCGCTCTTCTTCCAAATCTTCAAACTCGTCGTAGGAGCGCGAGGAGGGAAACCAGCCGTCGGTCATCCAGATGATGAAGAGCGCGCTCCATTCTAGTCCTTTGGCGGAGTGGACTGTCGAGAGCGTGACGTAGCCGCCGCCCGCGCGCGAAGGCGTTTCGGCGAGAGCGGTCTCGGCGGGGTCGAGCGCCACGTCGGCGAGCAGGTCGGTGGCCGTCTTGTAGCGTTTCGCGATAGTCGAGAGATGTTCGAGGTCGCGCTGGCGGCGCGGGTAGTCGTCGTACTTCGCTTGCAGAATCGGGCGATAGAGACGCATGGCGGCGGAGAGCTGCGCGCGCGGCGTCTGCTCCTGCGTGATGGTCAAGAGGACGTGCGCGAGGCGGATGAGCTGCGTCTGGTAGCTCGCGCGGGCGGGAAACTGCTTGAGCTTGTTGAAGAGACTCTGGCGCGTGCGCGCCGTTCGGAAATCGCGGCGCTCGATGCCGAGATACTCGATTATCTGCTCGACCGTCGCGTCGCCGATGTGGTCTATCAGCTTGAGCGCGCGAAACCACGAGAGCGTGTCCGAAGGGTTGACGGCGACGCGCAGCAGCGAGAGCACGTCTTTGATGTGGGCGGATTCGGCGAACTTGATGCCGCCGAATTTGCGAAAAGGGATGCCGTGTTTGGCAAGCTCTATCTCCAAATCGAAGGAGTGCGAGCTGGCGCGAAAGAGGACGGCCACTTCGCTCAAAGCGACGCCCTCTTCGCGCAGCTCTTCGATGCGCTCGGCGACGAAGCGCGACTGCTCGTTTTCGTCGCGCGTCGAGACGACGACGGGCTGCGCGCCTTCCGTCCGGCTCGAATAGAGACGCTTGCCGTAGCCCTCCTGCGCCTCCGAGATGATGGCGTTGGCAACGTCGAGCACGGGCTGAGTGCTTCGGAAATTCTCTTCGAGCTTAATCAACTGCGCGCCCGGAAAAAGCTCCGGAAACTCAAGCATGTTTCGGAAGCTCGCGCCGCGAAACGAGTAGATGGATTGACACTCGTCGCCGACCACCGCGACGTTCTCGTGCGAGGCGGCGACGAGGCGGACGATGTGCGCCTGAAGCCGGTTCGTGTCCTGATACTCGTCAACCATGATGTAGCGATACTGGTCGGAGAGTCGCTCGCGTAGCTCGTCGCTGCGGTCGAGCGATTCGCGCAGGCGGACGAGCAGGTCGTCGTAGGTGAGCAGGTGCTTGGTGCGCTTGTACCGGTCGAAGGCTTCGTAGAGCGTCTGGAGGTCGGCGCGCGCGTGCGCGAAGTGCGGGTAATGAGTCTGCAAAACCTCTTCGAGCGAGATGAGCTTGTTGGCGGCCATGCTGAAGATGGCGCAGACGGTGCGCTTGCGCGGGAGGCGTCGGTCTTTGGTGTTGAGCTGAAGCTGTCGGCGCAGAAGGTCGATGAGGTCTTCGGTGTCGCTGGAATCGAGCACGTTGAAGGTGCGCGAAACGTCGCACAGCTCGGGATATTTTCTGAGCACGTTGTGCGCCATCGAGTGAAACGTGCCGCCCGCGACGCGCTGGCAGCGTTGGTCGGCGAGCGAGGCGGCGCGCGCGAGCATACTGGCGGCGGCGCGGCGCGTGAAGGTGAGAAGCAGAATCGACTCCGGGCGGACGCCGCTCTCGACCAGCCGCGCCACTCGATAGACGAGCGTGCGCGTTTTGCCCGTGCCCGCACCGGCGACTACAAGCAGCGACCCTTCGGTCGTCGTCACCGCCCTGTACTGCGTCTCGTTAAGCTCTCGCTCGTAGTCAATCCGCGCGGCGCGCGGCGGGGCGGCGATGCGCTTGAGCACGAGGCGCGGCTTCGAGGGCGAGAGGGCGGCGCGTCCAAGCTCCAGCTCGCGCTTGAGCGTCTTCAGCTCGGAGCACAGCTCGCCGATGCTCTGGTAACGCTCCTTCGGCGACTTGGCGAGAGCCTTCGAGAGAATCCTGTGCAGCTCGACGGGCAGCTCGCTCCGGAGCGCGTGCGGCGGCTTCGGCTCTTCGTGCAGGATGGCGTGCATGGTGTCGATTCTGTTTCCGCACGCGAAGGGACAACGCCCGGTCGTCATCTCGTAGAGGACGACGGCGAAGGAGAAGATGTCGCTGCGGAAATCGACGCGACGCCCAAGCAGTTGTTCGGGCGACATGTAATCAATCGTGCCGAGAATCATGCCGTCCTGAGTTTTAACCTGAATGAGCGTCTTCTCGGCGCTGTCGGCCTTCAGGAGCGCGCCGCGACGCTCGGTGAGTTTGGCGATGCCGAAGTCTAAAATCTTGGCGTAGCCGTCGCGGCTAATCATCAGATTTTCGGGCTTGAGGTCGCGGTGAACGATGCCCTGCTCGTGCGCCTTCGAGAGTCCTTCGGCGACCTGCACGGCGATTGTCAGAGCTTCGACGCAGGGCAGCGCCTTCTGCGTTATCTTCAAACGCAGCGTCTCGCCCTCGATGTGCTCCATCACGATGAAGGGCACGCCCTCGGCTTCGCCGACCTCGTAGACGGTGAGGATGTGCGGATGATTGAGCACCGAGGCGGCGCGCGCTTCCTGCAAAAAACGGCGACGACGTTCCTCCTGCGCGACCGAATCGGCTGTCAGCAGCTTGAGCGCCACCGTGCGCAGAAGTTTCTCGTCGAAAGCCTTGTAGACCGCGCCCATGCCGCCCGCGCCGAGCGGCTCGATGATACGGTAATGCGCGATGCGCGTCCCTTCCGCGATAGAGTTCATAAAAGGGTTTTGCAGATTAGAACGAAGCGACGCCGCGAGCGGTTCGACGCGTCTTCGCGCGCGTCTTAAAAACTCGCACGCGCGGCGCTTCGACTAACGAGACGGCGATGTGTGGCGGTCGAGAGGCACGCCCGAACGCGCCTATTCTAATTCAGTCGAAACCATTTCTCCATCCACGCCGCCTCGAACGACGCTTCACCAGCATCGCTCTCAAGCTTCAGCGCGGCGACTCCTGCAAAGGATTCTCCGGCCACGCGTGACGCGGGTAGCGGCGGCTCAACTCGCGTCTCACCTGCGGATAATGTCGCTCCCAGAAGCCCGCGAGGTCTGTGGTCAACTGCACGGGTCGCCCGTTCGGCGCGAGCAGGTGCAGCACGACCGCGACGCGCCCGCCCGCCACTCGCAGCCCCTCCCGCATCCCAAAAAAGTCCTGCAAACGCGAAGCCACCCAGGGCGGCTTCTCCCGCTCGTAGTTGACTCTCACCTGCCGCCCCCTCGCCAGCGTCAAACGCTCCGGAGCCATCTTCGACAACAGGCGCGACTGTTCCCCGCTCAAACGCCCGCGCAGCAACTCAAGCAGCTCGCCCGCGCCGACAGCTTCGCGCAGCTCCGAGAAGCTCCGCCTGCCCTCGCACAGGCGCACAAGACACGCCCGCACGTCTTCCTCCGAGAGCGACGGAAACCCAGCTTCGGGAAACGCCCGAGCCATGAACTCGACGCGCGCGAGGAAACGCTCGTATCGCTCGCGCTCCGTGAAGGCTTCGAGCCCCGCCGCGAGCGCGGCCTCTGCGAGCACGCTCGACACCTCCGGCATATCTGCCCCGCTCGCTTCATTCGCACGCCACTCTTCGAGCACGAGCCCTTCATAAACCATCCGCCGCACCACCTCGACGCGCTCGCTCGTCGCGTTCCAATTCGTCTCGGTCGTCTCTTCGATTGATTCCGTGAAGAGGTCGAGCAGCCACTCGGGCGCAATCGCGCTCGCCAGTCGCACGAGCGTCTCGCCTCTTCCTCTTCCTCCCTTTCCTCTTCCCGTCTCTCTCCGCTCGCCTGCTTCGACCGCCACTAAGAACCGCGCGTCTCGAACCACGCTCTCAGCCGCGAGACTCGCCGCGCCGCCGCCCGCGAGCAGCAACTCCGCGCCCGCGCTTTCGCCCCGCTCCGTCGAGACGCGGCGACGCGCCACTCTGTCGGGATAACCGGCCAGAATCGAAATCAACAACTCTGTTTCCTGTGAAGATGAAAGCGAAGATGAAAGCTTCGCCCCGCGTGTGTCTTTCGTCGCGCCGCGCTCGATTATTCGTTGTAGCTGACGCCTGACTCTCTCGACGGCGCGCACCGCTCCGGCGTCGAGGCCGAGACGACGCAGGGCGTCGGGCGCAAATCTCAGTCGCTCGGCTTCATCGAAGAGGTCTGAAAGCTCAAGCAGGTCGGAAGGGCTGGTGGCACGCGCGTTCGCGGCTCTACGCTCGCGCGCATCGAGGCTGAGACGACTGCCCGCGCGGATGTCGCGCTCGCCGACGAGCGCGGCGACGAGGCAGGCTGCGCGCCCGACGCCGCGCCTTTCGGCTTCGACCAGCAGGCGCGCGAGCCTCGGGTGCAGAGGGAAACGGAGCATGCGCTGGCCGGTCGAAGTCAAAGCGCCTTCGCGGTCAAGCGCGCCGAGCTTTCTGAGAAGCTTGTCGGCGGCGTCGAGCGCAGAGGGCGGCGGAGCGTCGAACCAATCGAAGCGCGCGAGGTCTTTGACGCCGGCGGCGTGCAATTCAAGCGCCGGCTCGGCGAGGTCTGCGCGGAGGATTTCGGGCGCGTCGTATTCGGGGCGCGCGTTGAAGTCCTGTGCGGTGTAGAGACGCAGGCAGCGCCCCGGCCTCGTGCGTCCGGCACGGCCTGCGCGCTGCGCGGCCGAAGCGCGACTGATGCGCGCCACGTCGAGCGTCGGAAGTCCCGACCAGAGCGAGTGCCCGGCGACGCGCGCGAGCCCGGAATCGACGACGACTGTAACGCCCTCAATCGTGACGGAAGTTTCGGCGACGTTGGTCGAGAGAATGATTTTGCGTCGCTCGGCGGGACGCACGGCGCGGTCTTGCTCGGCGGCGGGCAGCTCGCCGTGCAGGGGCAGGATTAAAAGCTCGAACTCGTCTGCGAGTGGAGCGCAGGCTTCGTGCGCGCGTCGTATCTCGGCAGCGCCGGGAAGAAAGACGAGCACGTCGCCTTCCAAATTTTCCGAGAGCAGACGGCGCACCGCGCGCTCGACCTGCGCGGCGAGCGGTCGCTCGTCTTCGCGCGCGAGGTGTTCTATCTCGACCTCGAAGCGCCGACCTTCGGAGCGAAGCGAAGGACAGCCGCCGAGATATTCCGCGACGGGCGCGGCCTCCAGAGTCGCCGACATGGCGACGATGCGAAGCTCCGGGCGCGTCGTCCGCTGTAATCTGCGAAGCAGCGCGAGCGCGAGGTCTGCCTGTAAATGTCGCTCGTGAAATTCGTCGAGGACGACTGCGGAGACGCTTCCGAGCTGCGGGTCTGAGAGCAGGCGACGCGTGAGCACGCCTTCGGTGAGAAAGCGCAGGCGCGTGCGCGCGCCCGAGACATCCTCGAAGCGCACCTGATAGCCGACCAGCTCGCCGAGCCGTTCGCCGCGCTCTTCGGCCACGCGACGCGCTGCCATCCGCGCAGCCATGCGTCTCGGCTCAAGCACCCAGACCTCGCCCTCCAGAGCGAGGCTTTCGTCAAGCAACGCCGCAGGCACGCGCGTCGTTTTCCCCGCGCCGGGCGGTGCTTGGATAACGAGATTGTGCGAGACGCGGCGGAGTGTCTCCAGAACTTGCGGCAGAAGCGCATCGACGGGCAAAGGCTGCATGAAAAAGTTTGAGCTGCGATGAGACTTGAGAGCGATGCTTCAATGAGCGTCAGACAGACGAGCGGTCAGGCAAAGCAGCACGGGGCAGAAGACCGCGCGCCGATTTACATGACCGTCTGCGCGTGACTTCTTCCCGTGGCTATAGTGCGCCTGACTATTCTTACCTGACAATCTCGAAGTCTATCCACTGCGTCAAGGTTCGATACTTCTCTTTCGCCAGCTCGTCGGTGACGACGAGTTGAAGGACGTATTCGCCGGGGACGGCGGCGCTGCTGAGATTTATTCGGCCGCTTGCGCGCAGACGCCCGAGGTCGCTCTGCTGCGCCGTCTCGAAGGCGGTGAGCCTGCCTTCGTACAACAACTTTCCTTCGCGGAAGAGATGCACCTGCGTCTTGAGCTGCGGGCGATTTGTCGAGGGGTCGAGCTGCGCGTTGTAGATGAGCAGGTCGTAGCGCAGCTCCATGCCGGGGCGCAGGCGTCGGACGGCGGGGTTGGCCTGCGGGTCGAAATCCTTGAGGTCGTCGGAGGCAGCGACGACGGTTTGAGAAGCGTTGGAAGCAGTTGAAGTATTGAGCGTCGATTCGTGCGCGCTGTTCGGGTCTCTCCCGCTCAGGACGATGCCGGAGAGGGCGAGGCGCGAGTTTTCTACGTCGGGCGCTTCGATGAACTCGTTGGCCGAGCCGGTGCGCGAGGCGGCCGAGTCGCGGACGGCGACGCGCAGTTGGTAAGCTCCGGCCTTCTTGATGGGAACTTTGATTGTGTAGAGCAAGCCGTTTCGCAGAAGCTTCTGATAGTCGTCTTCGGAAACGCGAATCGTCTCGATGCGATTGACTTCGTCGATGGCTTTGCCCGTGTCGCCGAAGGTCAGCGCGAGCACGTCGATGACGGCTTTGCGGAAGCCGCCGGGCTCCCGGACGAAAGAGAGGTCGCGCGCGTCGATGTAGAGCAGCGAGCGGACGAAGGAGCCGGTCTGCTGGTCGTTGCCGAAGAGCGAGGTGAGACGCATCCGAATACTGCCCGAAGCGAAGGGCGAAGTGAGCGCCGAGAGCAGTTGTCCTTCGCGCGTGGCGGGCGCAGGCGTCTGCACGGCCTCTTCGGGCAGCGCGTAGAAGCCGATGCGATGGCGCACGCGCAAGCCCGGCCTCTTCGTTTTGATGGTGATGTTGCGGAAAGGGCGCTCGCCGCCCTGCGTCTCGAAGGTCGAATCCGAAGGACGATAGCCGATGAGATAGTAGCCCTTCTGGTCTTCGAGGATGCGTTCGAGGCTGGCGTTGGACGCGCCGCCCGTCTGCTGTGCGAGATAACGCAAGCCCGCGTGCGATTCGTAGAAGGCGGCGCGACCGTCGCCGAGGCGCTGTTCGTTCCTGAGCGTCTCGGCTTCAAAACGAGTGGAAGCGGAGCGCGGCTGGCCGCCGCCTTCGCCGGGGCCGATGCCGAGGATGGTGGGGGCGACGATGCTGTCTTCGTCCGAGAGGCCGGAGGGCTTGAGGTCTCCGGCGTTGAAGTTGTAGATGCTGACGGAGGCGCGGTTGGCGAGGTCTGCGAGGCGGCGCAGGTATTCGAGCACGGGCGCGTTGCGCTTGCGAGGGTTGAAGATGCGTAGGTTCTCCGAGATGAGGACGACGGACTTCCGACCCGGTATCCCGCGCATGCCGCGCACGACGAAGTTGAGCGCGCCGAGCGTGCCGACGGAGAAGAGGTTTTCACGATAGTCGGCGATGGCATCGGCGTCGGCTGCCAGCTTCGATTCGCTTCTCTCGCCGTCGCCGCCCGTCGTAGTTCTCTTCGCGCTCGAAGCTGCGTCGCTGCCGCGCTCGGCGAACGAGCCGGTCGGGGCGCGGAAGCCCGGATAGAAGCGCACGCGCTCGATGGCCGCGAGCACCTGCCGCTTGTCGGAGCTGAACTGCTGCAAAGCGCCGACGCCTGCGCTCGTGCGCACGACCGCGACGAGGTCGCCCGCTCGCATCTGCTCTTCGACGAATCTTTTCAGGTATTGACGAACGTAAGCCGTCGCCTCGAACGAGAGCCCGAGGTCATCGACGACGAGCGCGACGGCGCGGCGCACCTGCTCGGGTCTGAGGCGCGCGGGCGGAACGGGCGGCGCGTTCGTCGTGTTTCGATTAGCGGACGACGCAGAAGAACGCGCGCGAACCTGCGCGGTCGCGCCCGGCTCGGTCGAGATGTAGGAGAAATTAGTTATCGCCTGCGGGCGTCCGTCCTCCAGAATCTCGAAGTCTTCAGGCTGGAGGTCGGTCACTTGCTTGCCGTCTTTGTCCGTCACCACCGCATCGACCTGCACGAGATTCGACGTGATGCGAACCACCTCGTCTTCATCCTGCGCGCTCTGCGGCGACGGCGCGGAGGCTGTGCTCTGCGTCCGCGCGAAGACGGAAGCGCAGAGCGAAACGATAGCCAGCGAGGTCAGGATTCTCTGCTTCATGCGTGGTCTCTGATGTCTCGAACATTCGGCTCCAGAAGAGTTGAACGCCGAGACAGACGGGCGGGTTCAGTTAATTTCCGTCGCCGTCCTTCAGGCAAAAAGCGTGAAGGATGTTCTGCCCTGTCGATGCTCAGAACATCCTTCGTATCGCGTGGCTTCAGACGATAAGGACGAACGTGGACGAGCGTCACCTTGTTTGCTCGCTCCGGCTCGCTACCTTGTTCGCTCGCTCCGGCTCGTTATGGCTGCGGAAGCTCGATGGGCTTGCCTGTCATCATTGTCGGCGCGTTGAAGCGGCGCAGCGTTTCGTTCAGTTGTGAGACGTTCTGAGTGAAGAACCTGTTGACCTCCGTCATCTTCTCCTGAAACTCGGTTTGAAGCTCGCCGTAGAACTCGCGCTGCGCGGGGGTGGGTGCGGCGTTGGTGGCATCAATCGCGAAGAAGAGGCTGCCGATGCGGTCAACGAGCTGCGAGCGTCCGGCGAAGCCGAGTCCGCCCTCGGGCTGCGCCAGCCGGTTTTGCAGCGCCTCAAGCTGCTTCTTGTTCTCGGCGAGCCTGTCGGCTAGCTCTTTCGGCACTTCGCCGAGCCTGTCCTTGACCGTCTTCTCGATGAACTCATGCTGACTCTTGAGACTGTCGAGAGCGCGCAGGGCGTTGTTGGTGGCCGACTGCATATCGCGCAGGCGAAGCGACATATCGTGCATCACTTGCAGGTCGGCGGTCGGCGTGTTGATGGTCGGGTCGAGGCGCACTTCGACGCGCTTCTCCTGCGTCTTGTTGCCGAGCGTCAGGCGGACAGTGTAAGTGCCGGGCAAGACCTGTGGGCCGCGCGGGCCGCCGCCGAAGGGCGTCTCTTCGTCGGTCGGAGGACGACGCACCTGCGGGCCGCCATAGCGCAGATTCCAGGAGACGCGGTTGATTCCCTTCTCCTTCGAGATGCGCTCAAGGTCGTGTATGACCTTACCCTGCGCGTCGAGAATCTGAATCTTGAAGGTAATCTTCTCGTCGGGCTTGTCTTTGAGGTAGTAGCTGATGAGCGCGCCGTAGGGCGGGTTAGCGCCGGTGAAAACTTTGTCGCCGATGCCGTAGCGCGTGAAGCGCGTGGTGAAGCGCAAGGCGGGACGGATGTCGAAGAGATGGAGGTCGCTGCGAAGCACTTCGGGGCTGTTCTGCTGGACGGGCGTGGCGTCGTCGAGAATCCAGATGCTTCGGCCGTGCGTGCCGAGGATGAGGTCGTTCTCGCGCGGGTGAACGAGAATGTCGTGGACGGCGACGTTGGGCAGGTTCTTCAGGTTGAGCGGCGTCCAAGTGCCGCCGCCCGTGTAGGAGACGTAGAGACCAAGCTCCGTGCCCGCGTAGAGCAGACGCGGGTTCTTCGGGTCTTCGCGCACGACCCAGACGTGCGCCTTCGCGGGCAGATTGCCGGTGATGTTAGTGAAGGTGCGTCCGGCGTCCGTCGAGCGGTAGATGTAGGGACGAAAGTCGTCGAGCATGTGACGGTCGAAGGAGACGTAGACGAGGTTGGCATCGACGCGCGAGGGCTCGACGTGCGAGACGGACGAGTTTGCGGGAAGGCCGCTCAAGTTCTTTGTCAGGTTCGTCCACTTGCCTCCGCCGTCTGTCGTCACTTGGAGGTTGCCGTCGTCCGTGCCCGCCCAGATGTGGCCGGGGCGCAAGGGGGATTCGGCGAGGCTGATGATGGTCGTGTGAAACTCAGCGCCCGTGTTCTCGAAGGCGACGGGGCCTCCGGCCTCCTTCTGCTTCTCGGGGTCGTTGGTCGTCAGGTCGGGGCTGATAGCCGCCCACGTCTTGCCGAAGTCGTTCGACCTGAAGACGACGCTTCCGGCCAGATAGACGGTGTTCTTATCGTGCGGCGACTGGACGATAGGCGAGTTCCAGTTGAAGCGGTATTTGAAATTCGACGCGGGGCCGCCGTCGTCGCGCGCCTGCGGCGTGACGGCCTGCTGCTCGCGCGTGCGAAAGTCCGTGCGAACGATGTTGCCGCCCTGCGATTCGGTGAGATAAAGCTCGGGCTCGTCGGCGTGATTGATGGCGTAGAAGCCGTCGCCGAAGCTGACCATGCGCCAGTCGTCGTTGAGGATTCCGGCGGGCTCGCGTGTGCGGCTCGGCCCCGTCCAGGTGCCGTTGTCCTGAAGGCCGCCCATGATGAAATAGAACGGCTGACGATTGTCTGCGTGAATCTGGTAGAACTGGCCGAGCGGTATGTTGTTGACGTACTCCCACGTTTCGCCCTGATCGTGTGAGACGGCGACGCCTCCGTCCTGTCCCTGCCACATGCGGCGCGGATTCTGCGGGTCAATCCAGAGGGCGTGGTAGTCGATGTGAGTGCGCCCCGTGATGGAGCGGAAGGTGCGCCCGCCGTCGATGGAGACGTAGAGGGTGGAAGCGACGGCGTAGACGCGGTTCTCGTTCTGCGGGTCGATGCGAACATCCGTGTAGTAGAAACCGCGCGAGACGATTGACTCCTGCTTCGAGACGTTGCGCCAAGTCTCGCCCCGGTCGTCGGAGCGATAGAGCGTGCCATCCTTCGCCTCCATGATGGCGTAGACGACGTTCGGATTGCTCGGCGCGACCTTGACGCCGATGCGACCGATGAGCTTAGGCAAGCCCGTCGAGAGTTTCTTCCAAGTGCGCCCGCCGTCAACCGACTTGAAGACACCGCCCTTCTCGCTGCCGCTTCGGTGCGTCCAGGGCGTGCGACGGAAGCTCCACATTCCCGCGTAGAGAATGTTCGGGTTCGACGGGTCAATCTCCAAATCTGCGACGCCGTGCTCCGCGTCGATGTAGAGCGTCTTCGTCCAGGTCTTTCCGCCGTCGGTGGTCATAAACACGCCGCGCTCTTCGTTCGCCCCGAAGGCGTGCCCGAGCGCGCCGACGTAGACCACCTCGGGGTTGCGCGGGTTGATGACGATGCGCGAGATGCGCTCTGTGTTCCTGAGCCCCATGTGCTGCCAGCTTTGGCCGCCGTCGAGCGACTTGTACACGCCGTCGCCGAACGAGACGCTGTTGCGCACGTTCGACTCGCCCGTGCCTGCCCAGACGACATCCGGGTTGTTCGGCTCAAGGGCGATGTCGCCCAGAGAGATTGTGCCCTGTCGCTCGAAAATCGGTCGCCAGCTCGTGCCGCCGTTCGTCGTTTTCCAGAGCCCGCCCGAGGCCGTCGCCACGTAGACGATGTTCGGATTGCCGGGCACGCCCTCTACGTCCGCCGTGCGCCCGCCCATGTTCGCAGGCCCGATGCTGCGCCATTCCAGTCGCTCGAAGGATTTCATCTCGATAGCGGCATCTTCCGGGCGACTCTCCGGCGCGGGCGTCGGCGTCGGCGTCGGCGATGCCTGCTCCTGCCCTACGACGCTTGCGCCCTGCCCCCAAACGCCCAGAGCAAGAAACAGAACCAAACCCAAAACCTGAACTCCCCGACGTTTCGACATTCACTCGTCTCCCGATTTTTGATTTTCAGACTCTCCAACCCCTGAATCACGAACCCGTGCCCCGGATTCCCGCTCGCGCTCTCAATCATACGCAGACTGCGGCGCAGGATAGCTAACAGGTCGCTCTTCGTGAAATTCTCCAGCTCCCTCTGATGGCTTCGCGCCTCTTCGAGCACGTAGGCAAGGCGGTCGAACCTATGGCCGGGCGCTCGGTCAACGCAGTAGCAAATCGCAGTCGGTCAGTGAGCGTCGGGCAGGAAGTAGAACAGGATGCCCATAATCGCGTAAACCGAGAGCAGTTGCAGCCCCTCGATCCAGTTGCTCTCGCCATCGCTGCTGATCTGCTCGACGATGATGATGGAGGCAACGACCGCTACCACCTCCGGCACCGTGAACTCCAAGTCCATCGGGGTTCCGAACAGGTAGGAGGCGAAAATCAGGACGGGCGCGACGAAGAGAGCGATCTGGAGGCTCGACCCGACGGCGATGCCGATGCTGATGTCCATCTTGTTGCGCATGGCCAGCAGGATGGCCGATGAGTGCTCGGCGGCGTTGCCGATGATGGCGACGACGATGACGCCGACGAAGACCTCGGTCAAGCCGAGCGACTCGCGCGCCTGTTCGATGGCCCCGACTAGAAACTCCGAGATGAGAGCCACGAATCCGGTCGCCACGACGAGCACCCCGACCGCCTTGCCAACCGACCACGGCGCGTGCGCGCCGCGCTCGGCCTCCATGCGCGTCAACTCCTCGCCGGCCTCGCGCGCAATGGCCTTCGACTCGTCGCCGCCGAACAACTCACGGTGAGTAACGAGCGTGAAGACGAGTGTGAGCACGTAAGTCAGAAACAGCACGACGGCGATGGCGAGCGACAGTCCCTGCTCTTTCGCGGGCGTCCAACCCCCTTGCGCGACCGGTACCACCTGCGCCGCCTGATGGAAGACCGTCGGGATGACGAGGGCGATGGCCCCGAGCGTGAGCGCTGTGGCCGAGACGCCCGCGGCCACGCGGTTGAACTCCTGCTTGCGGAACTTCAGGCCCCCGGCGAGAAACGACAGCCCCAGAACGAGCAGGATGTTGCCGATAATCGAGCCGGTGATCGAAGCCTTGACGACTCCGGTCAGACCCTTCGAGAGGGCGAAGAGCGCGATGATGAGTTCGGCGGCGTTGCCGAAAGTGGCGTTCAGGAGCCCGCCGACGCCCTGACCGAGGTGCTCGGCGAGATGCTCGGTGGCGCGCCCCATCCATCCGGCGAGCGGGATGATGGCGAGGCACGAGACGACGAAAAGAACGGTCGGATGCTCAAGCGCCGGCACGAACCTGAAGAGGACGGCGACGGGCACGAAGATGAGCAGCCAGTCGAGCGAGGGTCGGAGCCATGAGCGTGAAGGCGCGGGAGTTTGTGATGGCTGCCGGGTGGCATCATCCTGTTCGATGGTCTGGGCTGTTGGCATGGAATTTATTTACCACATTAGAGAGAGCGAGTGAACCCCCCGAGCCCCTTTGCGCGCCTGTTTGAACGTCGGAACCCTTCAATTCTTATGGTTTAAGTCTTTTTCGAATATCGGAAACAGTGCCCTATCCGTGCCTAAAAAAGGGGTCGGAAAAAATGGGGGTCTGCTGAAAAAATGCTGAGGTTTAAAGGTTTTTTGTGAGTTCCTCACATAGGGTAGGCGCGGGGCTTCCTATAAGCTGCCACGCTTGTTCCTTTCTAGCGTTATAAGTAGAGGCCAAATCGCGCATACTTCATTTACCTAGAGGTAATAACTGTCCATTTGAACCGAATTAACATGTAATTGGCACTATGACCTCAAAATTATCATTTACCGGCTTCCTTTCTTTATGATATAACGCGCTTTATGGTAGCGACTCCTAAACTCGACACGACTCCGTTCAGTATCAGCCCGAATCCTAATAGCCTTTACATTACGCCGTCACTTAAAGGCGTGCTTGCCAAAGCCCGGTTCACGATCAATAAAAGGCAGGGGCTCACCTGCGCCGCGCTCGGCGATGTAGGTTTGGGTAAGTCCACCGTACTCAGATATTTATATGGAGAGTATGCCGCCAAAGAAGACTGCATCACGACCCTTATTCCGACTCCCAAATTTCCTACCCTATTCGGGATGCTCAAATATATCTGCTCTGATTTTGAGATTGAGCCGAAGCGCAGCTTCGTAGCCCAGCAAGATGCTTTGCAGGAATTTTTGATAAAGACCTACACAGATCGAAAGAATGTTGTGCTTTTTATTGATGAATCGCAGCTTCTTGATAATCAGCAGTTAGAACTGATCCGCGGGTTCCTCAATTTCGAGACACATGAGCATAAGCTGATGCAGATCGTGCTCGCCGGGCAGTTAGAGTTGAAAGACAAGCTAAATACTGAGAAAAATAAGGCTTTATATTCCCGCATCAGCACCTATTCTGTGCTTGACCCTCTCACGCCCGAGGAAACGAAGGCAATGATTGAGTACCGCTGCAGTTACGCAGGCATCAAGAATCCCTTCACCGATGATGCTATGGAAACGGTTTACATTAAGAGCAAAGGTATCCCCAGGAATATACTGAAGATCTGCGCCCTTGCTTATGAGATGATGGAAATGGCTGGCGATAGCGTGATCACTCCAGAATACATAACGGACGCGACACCGGAGGTGGCCGTTGAGTAGCAGGTTCGCCAAGCTAGTAAATGCACAGGAAGAGCGTCGCGCGAAGGAAGAATCCAAGCCACCTGCCCCTACGGATTCCGTACCCCCTTCACTTTCCGAAGCTGCTGCGAAATACGAGCCCCCTGTTAAAACCGAACCCCCTTCGGAAAACACACCCCCTTCGAGAATCGCAGCCCCTGTCGAATCCACAGCGGGTACGAAACGAACCGGCCAGCCCCTGCAAAACGCAGGGGCTAAGGAATCCACAGCCCCTGCGAAAATCAAAGGGGCTGTCTTATTGCCAGCTGATGCCCCGCACCTGCGAACGCCGCATGAAATCACAGACGGGATTCTGCCGACACTCAAGCCCGGATGCCAGGTAGTGTTGATGAGGCTCTACCGTCTATCAGCGGGCTTTGGGTCCAATACCTGCCATGTCAGTATTGGAAAGCTCGCAAGTGCTTGTAATATAAGCGAAACGCAGATTCGTATATTCCTAAGAGATCTTGAGCAGCGCCGACTAATCAAGCGTTTGAGTGTAGATCTGGCAAATAAGGTTCAGTCGGAAAGAGGAATTACTTTTGAAGTTATATTGCCAAGAATAGGGGCAACGAGATCCGCAGCCGGTACGAAAAACACAGGGGGTACGAATATCGCAGGGGCTGCGATTTCCGAACCCAATAAAGTAAATACACAAAAAGAAAGCACACAAACACAGGAGGTGGGTGTGGGCGTAGGTTCCAGATTTACGATCGAAGTATGCCGGAGATATGCGCAGCATCTGCAATCGACTGGGCAGGGAATCAACAACCCAGGTGGCTACGCCACAACGATCCACCGTACGGGCGAGGTTGATGAGCTGATTGAAAGATTTCTTAACCCAACCATATCAACCCTGGTAAATACCGCCCAGTGTCCGGATTGCAAGGGAACTGGATTCTACTATCCTAATGGCCCGACTGGCGGCGTAGCCAAGTGCAGGCACGAGAAACTAGCCAATGAAACCTGATTCTCCGCCCCGCTCTCGGACACTGAACGACCTCAACAAACTGACAGAGTAAATGCTTCACAGAAACTAAATTCTGGAAATAAACACTGTTGCTCGTAGAAAATAGGTTGTCCTGATAATAATTCTGATAATATGAATTATCTCCCAATACTGAAGCTCTTTAGACCAAACTCTTCAGTCACAATTTCGCCTATTTCTAATATCTGTTTAGCTTAAGCACACGAAGCATGACTAGGGTTACCGTAGGAGTATGCCCTGAAAAGTCCGTTAGTGTTGATCTCGATGAGATAATCTGTGCTATCAAGAATGAACGTTTCACATTGTCTCTCTGATTCATCGGGCAATGACAGGATACCTGCCTTGATGAGCCGTTGCCATGTAGTCTCCCATCCAGACTTGGGCGCAGACAGGATATGAGCTTCTTGATACTTCGCAGGGGGGTACTTATCAAACATTCCCTCCAAGTATATTGCAGACCATCGACCCGCCGAACGTTGTAGCACTAGCCCATCCTCTCCATGCGTGCCTCCTCCAACCCAGATGCGAACTTCGAGATCATCTGCGAGCAACAGAACCGTCCTCAACTTCGGTAGTTGAGCCGCGCCCGCTCTTTCATCTACGATTCGGAAGGCCTCTGGCCCCCATTGGTCTGGCAGGATGACGCGCAACTCCCCTTTATCGCGCATCAGCCCCATCCATATTGATGCCGTAGCAATGCCTAGAAGAAATGTGAGCAGGGCAACTTTGAAATGGAGCGTCAAAGCGCGAATTGCACTATTTATCATGTCTCCCCCGGAGGTTTTGTAGCTCTGTATTCGCGTTACCCGATGCATTCGTCCAATTTGTCGTCTCCAGGGTAAATTTTACCCTTTGGGTCAAAGAAGAAAAATTGCCCCGGGTCCGTGTATTACTACTCCCAATGCCCGAGAGTGGGGCCCGGTACGCTTTCGAGCAAGATTACCTACGTCACTCTTCTGCCCAGTAATACCTCCACTTGGGAAGGGGGTGCCTTTTGGATGAGTATGGGCAAATACGATCAGAATCATATTACGCCCGTTTCTTTGAAAATCATCCAGCAATGCTTGATATTCTTTAGGCTCGTTTGGCATAAAACCTGCTTCCCCCTCATTGGCCCTCCACTGCTCTACCGTATTACGCTTGACATCGTAAAACACCCATCCCGCGTTTTCCTTGTTCGATTTAGCAGTGTCCGCCCATATACTATCAAGATTACTTCTAAATGTTGGGTGTGACATAAGCCAGTTTGCCGTGATACAACCTGGAAACTTGTTCTATGCAGTCTCCTGCGGGTCTGCGACCTCGGTAGTATCACCCGGAGACATTTCATCGAGAATCGTTCCGCCGCCGAAGTCTGCAAAGCCATGCAATAATCCACCCACCGCGCCGAGATTGCCAATGACGATCACAGGTGGGCCCGTATCAATCACAGGTAAGTCGTCGAGTCCCATCGGGTCGATGAAGTTGACCGGATCATTCTGCGCGTACGAGTAGCGGTTGAAACTTTGCGGGTCACTGAGATTGTAACTTCCGCTATACGGGTCAGGCTGGTCAAACCGGCTGTGCCAGCGATTGTATCTGCGCATCATCGCTTCATCACTTCCATTGCCGTCTCTCTCATAACTCGTGTACTTCTGCGGCTGCAAGTGGCTGTTCCAACTTCTGTTGGTCTCTCCTCCCCAAGTGTCTAATTCAATGCCTGCCACCGCCGCTCCGCTCATGTCTGTCATTCGCTGGCTCTTCGTGATGGGGTCTTGATGCACGAACAAAACGCCCCCTCCGCTCTGGAGGGCAATCAACTGATTGCCCAGATAAACGTAGCCGCGCGAGTAATGCCCGCTCTGGTTAATCTCTGCGACGACTTGTCCACCTAAGACTGTCGAGCGCAGATAATAGGTCGTTTGACTGTTCTCTACCTTTTTGACGCGCAGAGTGTCGCCGTCGTATTCCTGCCTGAGCAGGTAGCTGCCGTGAGAGGCTGAGACCTGCTGTCCTGTCGCATCGTAGCTGAAGCTTTGTCCGAGGTCGTTGAGGAGATTACCTGCGGCGTCGTAAGAGAAGCCAGAGCGCCGGTTGTTGGAATAGGCGGTGCTGCCCGTCGAAGTCTGGCTGCCCCAGTTGTCGCGCGAGGTGATGTTGCCCCACACGTCGTAGCTGACGTGGTTGAGGCCGTAGGGGCCGTCGCCGCTCCATGTGCCGCCGGGCAAGGAGAGATAGGCGCGGGCGTTAGAGCCGGTGTGAGAGTTGACGAGGCGACCGAGGTGGTCGTAATCGTAGGAGCGGTCGAGCGTCGTGTCTTCGAGGTTGCGCGCGTAAATGGCGTACTTCGCGCATTCGTTCAAGTAATTGTAGTTGTTATGGCCCGTTCTATAACGGACTTCTGCGGATGGATAAACAATCACGGTTTAGAGATTTGTCCTTCAATGTTCTTTAACATCCCTTGGCTTACTTCTTTGACACCAGGGGTTCTCATATTAGAGATAACGTGCTGAATAGATTTCACAATATCTTCTCTGCCCTGCAAGTGTTTACGTTCATACATTAGCTCGAAGATGTGAATAATTGCCTCTTGGCTGTGCTCGTCTTCTTGCTCTAACCTAACTATTAAGAGGGGGACAATGGTTTCACCACGCTCTGCCAGAGCAGAGGCCAAGCTAGCATTAGACGGATGGCTGTACCTGTAATCGCAAATGTAGGCATGTAGCTGCTTCTCCATAGGAAAATTGTCGAAGACCTCCACTTGACGTGCAACAGGTAGTGCAAGGAAGTCGCTACATTCACTAGGCGCATCTTGCCCACAGGACGACAAAAGAATATTCCCTAGCAGAATGCAGCCTAAAAATAGTTTAGTCACACGGCGCTCCTTACTATGGACAAGGGTTTTGGTTTCCATATACTGCTTTCAAGTACCTGTTCAGGTTATCGCCGAAATCATAGGCCTCTTTCTCGAATCTGTTGGCCCTTCCAGCGGGATCATGCCCCTTCCACCAAGCATGCCCCGCCTCTTTAAGGTATCGTGCCTCGAATCCTCCGAGAGAGCCTCTGTACCTTTCGTACTGACCCGTATGCACAAGCTCATGCCCTATTAATGTAATACCAGCAATTGAACGTTGATCAATCCCATCCCTGAAAAAGATGTCATAATTTGCCGTGAACGCTTGAGCATCCTTTCTGACACCGATGGGCAGGCCTTTATGGGCGCGAACCTTTCCTAGATCAAGGCCTGGGAAAAACACAGAAAGCAGGTTTTTTACACAATCAGATAAAGGCTCGCCAACGTCAACGGGATGCTGCGGCTCTGTGGCCCCATCCACGTTACCTGGAGACAGCTCATCTAGAATGGTGCCGCCTCCAAAGTCAACGAAGCCATGCAATAATCCACCCACCGCGCCGAGATTGCCAATGACAATCACAGGTGGGCCCGTATCAATTACAGGTAAGTCGTCGAGTCCCATCGGGTCGATGAAGTTGACCGGATCATTCTGCGCGTACGAGTAGCGGTTGAAACTTTGCGGGTCACTGAGATTGTAACTTCCGCTATAAGGGTCAGGCTGGTCAAACCGGCTGTGCCACCGATTGTATCTGCGCATCATCGCTTCATCACTTCCATTGCCGTCTCTCTCATAACTCGTGTACTTCCGCGGCTGCAAGTGGCTGTTCCAACTTCTGTTGGTCTCTCCTCCCCAAGTGTCTAACTCGATTCCAGCCACCGCCGCTCCGCTCATGTCCGTCATTCGCTGGCTCTTCGTGATGGGGTCTTGATGCACAAACAGTACGCCCCCTCCGCTCTGGAGGGCAATCAACTGACTGCCCATGTAGACGTAGCCGCGCGAGTAATGCCCGCTCTGGTTAATCTCTGCCACCACCCGCCCACCGAGAACGCTGGAGCGCAGATAGTAGGTCGTTTGACTGTTCTCTACCTTTTTGACGCGCAGAGTGTCGCCGTCGTATTCCTGCCTGAGCAGGTAGCTGCCGTGAGAGGCTAAGACCTGCTGTCCGGTGGCATCGTAGCTGAAACTTTGTCCGAGGTCGTTGAGGAGATTACCTGCGGCGTCGTAAGAGAAGCCAGAGCGCCGGTTGTTGGAATAGGCGGTGGTGCCCGTCGAAGTCTGGCTGCCCCAACTGTCGCGCGAGGTGATGTTGCCCCACACATCGTAGCTGACGTGGTTGAGGCCGTAGGGGCCGTCGCCGCTCCATGTGCCGCCGGAGAGGCCGAGATAGGCGCGGGCGTTAGAGCCGGTGTGAGAGTTGACGAGGCGACCGAGGTGGTCGTAATCGTAGGAGCGGTCGAGCGTCGTGTCTTCGAGGTTGCGCGCGTAGGTGACGCGCCCTGTGTGTTCTCCGCCGAGGTCGTAATCGTAGACGGAGCCCATGAGTCCGGCGATGTGATAATGCTTGAGCCGGAGTCGCGCGTCGTGGCCGTAGCCGGCTACGCGGTGGTTGCCGAAGGCCATCACCTTGACGGCTCCCCACGCGCGGTATTGATACCCCTGCGCATAGCTGCTGACGCCCCCGTAGCCCGCGCCCGGCACGCCTGTCACTCTTCCGAGGGTGTCGCGCGTATATGAGACCTGCACGCCGTCACTCCTGTTGATAGAGGTCAGTTGTCCGCCGACGTTGTAGCCGTAGGAGAGACTGTATGTGCCCAGATTGTTGAAGGTGCGTGTCTCCGACTGAAGGCGCGAGAGCGTGTCGTAGCTGTAGACGACGGAGCCGAGGCCGTCGTTCATCCGCGTGCGATTGCCCGCCTCATCGTACTCGAACTGCGCGCCCGGCGTCGGCTCGACTCCGTAAGGCGTGCCGTAGCTGACGGAGGTGACGAGATGACGGTTGTTATAGAGGAGATTGGTAGTCGCGCCGCGCGCGTCTTTGACGGAGCTGAGCGTATCGTCGGCGTTGTAGAAGTATTCGGTCAAGCCCTGCTCGGGGGTCGTGCGACGACGCAAACGCCCGTGACCATCGTAATCGAAGCTTCTGATTTGGCCTGACTGATTGATGCTCGTCAGTTGGTCGCGCGCGTTGAAGCTGTAGCCGGTCGTCGCGTAGACGCTCGTGTTCCAGTTCAGCTCGTCCACCTGTTTGAGTCGTCCGAGCGTGTCCTTCGAGAGCCTGCGCCGACGCCCGCGCTCGTCTCTCATGGTGACGACCTCGCCGCCCGCGCAGCCGCAGCCGCCGTAGGTGTTCTCGCGCGTGCTGCCGTCAGGATTGGTCGTCAGCGTCGGCCTGCCTTTCCAGTCATACTGCTGTAGAGTCCAGACCCACCCGCCCGCGTCGTCTCCCGACGGAATCCAACCGCCGTTTATCTCCGTCGGATTCGACACGCTGTCGATTTGTCCGAGCACGTTATGACCAAAGTACTGACCCGCGTAGCCTCCGACGCTGCCGGGCAGGTTCTGCATCGTGGCGCGCACGTGTCCCGCGCCGTCGAGGAAATCGACCATGAAAACCTCGCCCGCGCCTTCCTGTATGGAGGTGAAGATTTGCGTATAGAGATCACTGACGTTGTAGCGCCAGTTCGTATAAGCCTGCGTGACCTGATTGGAGACGTGCTCGATGCGCCCCGCAGCGTCGTAGATCATAATATCGGCTGCGCCCTTCGGGTCTTGCCGTCGCGTCACCACGCCCATGTCGTAGTTGTACTTCATCGAAGAGGCTTTATCGTCGGCGTCTTTCAACTCGGTCGGATATGCGTAGGTGTTTCGGTTGACGTTGTCGGAGAAGGAATCTTGATAGGAAACCCAGGTGTGATGCCAGAGCGGGTCGCGCGTGAAAGTGACGCTTCCCGAAGTGTTGTGGCCGTACTTGAACTCGACGCGTGTGTTGCGCGTGTTGTTTTCGTCTTCGATGTCGAAGCGCTCGATTTGCGAGAGGTTGCCGCGCCCGTAGATGAAGCTTGAGCCGTAGATAAAGTCGTGCTGCGTCGGCTCGAAGGGCGTGGCCTGCATGTGCTCGCCGCCCCAGTCGTAACCGTAACCGACTTTGGAGACCAGACGGTTAGCCTCGTCGTAAACCCTTCGCTGGGCGACCAGACCGATGACGCGCAGGTTGATGTAGGTCGGCCTGAGATTGTAGTCGATGTGAGTTTTGCGTAGCTCGGTCGTCAGGTTAGGGCCGCCAAGCTCGACGATGTCCTGCGGCAAGCCGTACCTGGGTGTGTAACCCGTCCAGATGCGCTTGCGGTTGTTGTCTGAATCCGAGACGGTCATGTCGAAGACGCGCGGATTCTCCTGGTAGGAGAGAGCCTCGTTGTCCTGCGTCCAGTAGAGTTCAGTCCACTTCTTCGGCACGCCGTCGAAGGACTCCTCGACGCGCGTGGTCAGCCCCTTGTGCCAGCAGTTGCAGGTCGAGAAAAACTCCTTGTGCCGCGTGCGACGGTCGGGCAGCGTCACTTCCGTCGATGCGCCGCCGGGCTCGACGCTGTAAGAGGTCAACATCTCTCCGCCGGGCTCTGTCCCCCTGTTCCAGTGCTCGAACCAGTCGCGTCGCTCGGAGAATCTAGGGCAGTCGGTTTGCGCGGAGCTGGCGCGCAGGGGTGAGCCGGGCAGGTCATATCTGGTGCGGCTGACGACGTGCGTGTCGGGCGCGTGGCGCTCGATGCGCCAGACCTGTCCCCATTGCGTGTAGTCGAAGGTGTAGTAAGAGCCGTCGGGCAGGGAGACGCTGGAGAGGACGGTGATATAAGCATTGTTGGGGCCGTTGACGGAGAGGCCGGGGAAGTCGGGCTGAATCAAAAGGCTGCTGTAGCCGAAGCGCGCCCAGACGTGCGTCTCGTTGACGATTGTGCCCCAGCTCTCGCGCCTCCACGACTGCTCAATCTTTTCCAGATTACGGTTGGCGTCGTAGACGAAATTGACAATGCGACCGAGCGTGTCGGTAATCTTTCTGAGATGGCCGTCGGCGTCGTATTCCATGCTGAGGTAGTTGCCGTTGCGGTCTTTGACCTCTGTGCAGCGCATCTCTTCGTTGACCGAAGGAGTGAAGCTGTACTGCGTGCCGTCCGGCGTGCGGACGACTGCGCCGCGCTCGTATACGGGTTCGAGCTTCCAATGCTGGTTCGCCTGATTGACGTAGTCCCACTGGTGTATGTTAGCGCCGTTGGCGGTCGAAACTCCGTACACGTCCAGAGCCTTCCCGCTGTGGCGCGCGATAATCTTGTGATAGCCGTCGCCGAGCGCTACGACCTGCCACTGTTCGTTGGCCGAGTTGACATCCTCCCACTGCTGCACGTTTGCGCCGTTGTCGCCGGAAGCGCCCCAGACGTTGAGAGCCTTGCCGCTATGGCGCGCGATGATTCTGTAATAGCCGTCGCCGGTCGGGATGAGCTGCCATTGCTGGTTGACGCCGCCCGAGCAATCCCATTGATGCACGTTGCCCGTGTCCCACGTCGCATAGTCGGCCACGTCCATGCACTTGCCGCTGTGGCGGGCTTTAATCTGGTAGTACATGACCAACTGGAGGTTGGAGCTGTCGGCGGCTTCGTAGGTGTTCGAGTCGGCGAGCTGCCGCAGCTCGACGCGTCCGCCCGAAGGAGTCAACATCATGTAGGCGAACTTGTTGGTCTGCGAGTTGTAGAAGCGTTTTTGCAGGACGGGGAAGCCGAGGCGGAAGCCGGGGGCGGGCGTTCCCCGGTCGGCGTTGAACTTGATGCCGGGCGCTTCTTTCGTCCAGACGAGCGAGTTGTAATGAAGTGCGAGGTCGAGGTCGAGGCCGCCGCGACCGGGCAAGCCCAGGACGGGCAGGCTCCAGTTGAAATTCTGCGAGCCGAGATCGACGCCCGGCTCTCCCGTCTCGTTGGCGGGAAGCGTTCGCGGGCGCGCGTAACCGGAATCGCCCGGCGGCTCGTATCCTCCCGTGCCGCCGCCAATGCAATCGGCGCAGGCGAGGTTCGATTGGATAGGCGCGTGCATCACGGGCGCTCCGTGCTTGAGCTGACGAATCTCGTCCAGATTGGGGAGATTGGCCGCCGGAGCGCCCTTCGTCACTTCGGGCGGCGCGGCATTGAAGCCGCCGCCGTGAGGCGGGCGCGGGTGGGGTGGTCGTCCTGCATTTCCGTTGCCCTGTCCGTTTCCATTGCCCTGACCATTGTTTCCGTGCGGGGAAGCGTAAGGATTCGACTCCGTAGCTGCGAGTGCTGCGCCTGCATCGGCGACACCGCCTGTGGAAACCATTCCGTCGAGCCAGTCCAGACGCCTGACGCTGCGCTCTATAAAGAGACGCGCGGCGTCGGCGCTCAGCCAGGGCTTCGTCGTCTTCAAGAGTCCCGCAATGCCTGTGACGAGCGGAGCCGAGGCCGACGTGCCGCTGACGCTCGCGTAGCCGCCGCCCATCTTCGTCGTCAGTATGTTCGTGCCGGGAGCGGCCAGCGCCACGCGCGACGCTCCCCGATTAGACCATGAGGTGAGCCGGTCGAAGCCGTCGGTTGAAGCGACGGCCAACAGGTTCGGCAGGTTGAAAGAGGCGGGGAAATATGGAGACTGGTCGATGTCTCTGCCGCCGTTGCCCGCCGAGCAGACGACGAGCGCGCCCGCTCTGCCTGCGCGTTCGATAGCTTCACGCAAAGCGCGCGACTCACCATCCGTCCCCCATGAAAGATTGATGACCTGTGCCCCGTGAGCGACCGCATAGTCGATGGCTTCGACCGCCGAAGCGATGTCGCCCGTGCCCGTCTTGTCCAGCACTCGGAGGCTCATCAAACTCGCTCTCCACATCACGCCCGTCGTGCCGAAGGCGTTGTTACCCTCCGCCGCGACGATTCCGGCGATGGCCGTGCCGTGTCCCTGCTCATCCTTAATCGAAGCGCCTTGAGCTACCCAGTCCCAGCCATGCAGGTCGTCTACGAGGCCGTTGCGATCGTCGTCTCTCCCGTTCGCCTTCTCGCCGCTGTTCGACCACTGGTTATGACGCAAATCCGGATGGGTGAAATCGACGCCGCTGTCGATAACGGCAATCACCGTCGTCGATGCGCCGGTGGTCGTCCGCCATGCCGATGCGGCGTTCACATCTGCGCCCATCTGTCCGCCGTCCTGCCCCGTATTCCTGAGCGCCCACTGCTCGGCGAACTGCGCATCGTTGGGCATCATCAACTGGCTCTGCGCGATGTTGAAGTTCGGCTCGGCCAATTCCACTTCCGCGCGCTGCCCCAACTCCGCCGCCACCGCCGACGCATCCTGCCCGGCAGCAATCTCAAGCCTCTCCAGCCGCGACTCGCCGCGCAAGCGTCCCTTCCGCCGCGCGCCTCTGGATTCCACGATTGCATTCTTATCCTGCTCCGAAACGCTCTCAAGAAAACGCACGATGACTTCGCTCTCGCGCCGCGCCGCCTGACTGCTCGTTAAGACAGGCGCAGCGCCGGGCGAGGTCACGGCGAAACGGATGGGAACAGCCTGAACGCTTCGAGAAGCGAGCGGCGCAAACATTGATGCGACCAGCAGGTAAGAGAGCAGAGAGCAGAAGAGACGAACCCTGAGCGTTGAGCAGTGGAGGGCGAGGCGCATCGTGAGTAAACCTCAACTATCCAATAAGCTGTTGGCTTCGCGTCGAAGTGCGTGCGGATGGAGCGACACATCTTCCACGTCGGAGAACGAAAGCGGTTGTATGGTCGTTGAAGCTCTACCGGCAATAGAGGTTGACGATGAGGCTTCCGCTTTTGAACGGTGCGGCTGTCAGTTCGTTCCTCTGAAGCTCAAGCGAAAAGGCGTCGGAAAAGCGGGAGTATAGCTTCGCCGAGAGACCGGGGAGTGAGAGCGCTGAGAGGAAGCAAGAGATTATTCCTATGTTGATAATTAACTGCCACGCAACTTACCCGCGCGGGTGTCGAACCGTGAGGGCTATAAGATACATACAAGCCGAGAGAAGTGCAACGAGCGGATTGAGTGTGTAAAGGCGATAGACAGGTCAAGGTTCTCCGCTAAGTGCGCGCCAGTTTAAAACGAACTTTTTGACAAATTTCTCATCGTGCACTGTATATCCTGTAATGGTAGTTATTCTTGAGCAGCCAGTCTCAACATTCACTCAGGTCGGGCACCCGCTCAATGCTCTGTTCTGCCATTGCTTATTTTCCGCGGTGCAGCAAAGCCCTGAGTCCTCGCGTGTAAATTCGGTATAGGACGCAACAAAGGTGCTCAGCTTTCTTAGTTGTCCCATATATCCATCTTTTTTTTCGACTTTACACGCAAGGCCTTGACTCGGAGCTTTGCGTGAAAAGTAGCGTAGGGAGAACAAGGATCAGAACGCCGTCAACTTCCTCGACTATCAATCCGATTAAGGATGTTCGCCCTTACAATCGAAAAAAGATTGACAACATACAGTGCTATAAATAAGATTCCTCCGCTTTTCAGAAAGCTTTGACGCATGACCTCAGTCAGCGTACCCGCCGGTTGAGCCCGACCTCCGCTGGCCTCACGTCCCTCAACTCTAACTGTGCTTTTTGTCGAACATCTTCTTTAGCATCAACTAGGTGCCCCTGCTAGTGAGAGTCTCATCCTCATTAGTTAAGACTATCTACGCAATTCCACACCACCAATAATTTCTGGTGGCCTCAGTTTTGCAGGAGGAATGCGATGAGACTCGCGAGAAGAGCGTCGTTCTTGATGCTTACCCTGTTGGTGCTGTGTGCCATTGTGTCGGCGCAAACTCGCCTCCAGGAAGCAGTAATCCCGGCAGCGGCCGAAGCAGAACCCTCTGAGACCTCAAGCCTGCGGGTCAGCCCCGCACCATCCACCGGAGAGTCGGCCGTCCCGCCCGCCGCCGCGTCTTCTCTTCACACCGGCACCAAGGCCGACTGCGCGAGCTTCGACGGCGGCCAAAGTAAAAACGGAGTCGTCTGGTGCGGCACCGCCTCCACCCTCGCCTTCCGGGTGTTGGCCGAGCGCAGCGCACCCATCCTCTGGTTTTCACCCGAAGAGCATCTCAAGAAGAAATACAAAATCCCGCAGCCGCTGCCCTGCGACGATCGTTATAACTCGACTAAATCTTCAGACTCACCCTGCAAGCACGGTGATAAGTGCGTCGCACACCTCGACGACAAGTCCGCGACGGTCTATTACCAAGTCCACCGCATCGTGCGAGAGCGCGGCTCAGTCGGCGACCCGTTCGACCCTGCCGCGCTGGAACACGGCTCGACCGGCAACGCATTAGGGGAGAGGATTTTAAAGCTGGACAAAATCGAGAAACTCACGCTGAGGTACTATTTCTACTACTGCGCGGACTGCGGATTCGGCGGCCACGGACACGACCTCGAAAATATCGAACTCGAAATCCTGATCGAGAAGGAGAAAAACGGGGCGAGGTACAGGGCGCGGGTGGCGGAAGTGGTAGGCGCGGCGCATGGGGTTCACTGGTTTAATAACCGCCTTAGAGTCACGGACGACACAGTCTTCCCGATAACTATTCTGGTGGAAGAAGGGAAACACGCAAGCGCCCCGGATAACGACGGAGGCGGCACCTACGAGAAAGGCTTGGACACTAACAAGAGGGTGCGTGACGCATGGGGGCTGCGTGACGCACTCTCCCGGAGGAAAATAATTCCCCTCTTCTCCTACTATCTGAGGGGACATTCCAACCCCAACAGGCCGCTCAACCCTGATAATCGAATCGGCTCCCAAGCACAAATCGACCTCCACCCCGATGTCTTCGCTAATTACAGGGTCGAACTGAAGCGGGCCGACACGCGGCAGAAGGAACTCAGGCAGCCGGAAAAAACTTACGAGTTGAAGGCACTCGGGTCTGATTGCACGGCGGAGAAGGTGAAGAAGACGGGCAACTCCGGGAAGTTCGACTTAGCCGGCGCGCTCGATAGGCGGAGGGCTGGAAATGCCCCGCTGGTGGCGACGCCGTCCGGCAAAGTGGCGCGGCTATTCCAGCGCACACTTAGCTTGGAGGAGGACGACCTGCTGCGGGAGAACCTTTGGGAGCAACTCTTGCAATTTAGCTTCCGGTGGGATCAATCACACGGGTTCGCCGCCACCCCGCCCTTGCCAAAATTCCACGTCCTCAAAGTCGGTTATTTCATTCCCCGCGCACACTTCACTGGGTTCAGCAACGGCAGCCGGCGATACGGGTTGGATTACCTCTACACGCCATCAGCATCCCGCTGGTGGGAGATGTACGCGGCAGGGGGAATCGAGTGGTATCGGCCGGGGCCGGGCCGTCCATTTAATTTCGGCCCCGCGTGGGAGGGCGGGTTTAAATTCAGGTTCCCTGTTAAAAAGTGGATCTTCGCGGGCGTCCGCGTGGGCGTTCGCACCTCTCCGACTAAGAAGTTCAGCCTCGTCGGCGAGCCCGGCGGCGGCTTGTTTTAGGGTGCTATGCTTGATGCCTTCTGTACGAGGCAACGGCAGAAATTCGGGGGCGGTCGAGTAGAGGTGTTGGGATTCGCCAGCCCGGGTTGCGAACGTCTCGCAAGGCTCTACGAAATTGAGCCGTAGGTAGTGCTCCCGGCAATTTTTCCACGTCACTGTTACGCCTATCAGCTACCACCAGCTCAAAGGAGAAGCTTTCATGCCCCGCCTCGCTCGCCACAGTTTTGTCGGAGGCCTGTTACTGCTTTTGGGCGTCTTCGCCTCGCAGCACGCCCTAGCGAAAGCCAACGCCGCCGCTGCGCCGCGGCAGACACCTCCCCCCGCCCTTAAACGCCCACTCCGAATGCTCGCCCTGGGCGACTCGGTCATGTGGGGGCAAGGTCTGCTCGAACAGAACAAATTCTCCTTCAAGCTGCGCGACTGGCTCTGCGCGCAGCGCGGCGATGAGTACTGCCAGGGCGGCCAAGGCGTACACCTACACGCAGAGGCCCACTCCGGCGCGATTATCTCGAAGCCTGATAACAAGCGTGAGAGGGAAGCGGAGGAGCGGTTCACGCGCGACACCACACCGATTAGGTACGCTGGAGAAGTCAACAACGCCTACCCGACGCTGTGGGGTCAGCTGGAACTGGCGCGGCGCTACTACCGGAACAACTCGATCCCGGCGGGCGAGGTTGATCTCGTACTCGTCAACGGCTGCATCAACGACATCAGCGCCACGCGGTTGCTCGTCCACAGGCTCGTCGGCGGCAACCTGAAAAAGCTGGCCGCGAAGTACTGCCGCGACGAGATGAAGCGATTCCTCCCGGAGGTGGCCGACGCCTTCCCGAACGCCAGAATCGTCGTGCCGGGCTACTTCCCGCTCGTCTCTGAGTGCACGCCGCCCTACATCCTGTTCGAGACCTTGAAGGAATGGCTCTTCGGCGGCAAGGAGGCGAAGGCGGAGGAGTTTGAGGCGTTTCAGGATGATTGGGCCGGTCAGGAGCCGTGGGACGCGCTGCCGTGCCCGCCGACCCCCGACACGGCGAGGACGACGCGGACGATGAAGCGGCTGGCCGAGAGGTCGAGGGAGTTCGTGGAGAAGTCTAATGAGGCCCTCAAGGCCGCCGTCGAACACCTTAACGAGAAGCGACCGCCGCTGGCGGTCAGTAATGCCGATTCGGCAGCCGCGCCGCCGGATGCTTCAGCGCGCGCCCTGTTCGTGGCCGTCCCGTTCGGCCATGACAACGTATACGCCGCGCCGAACAGCTTCCTCTGGAGGCTCGGCCGCAAAGACCCGTCCCTCGTGTTGAAGTGCGCTGACGACAACATCATCACCCGGTTCGTGGTCAACGACGAGATGCAGAAAGATCGCCCCTGCATGTGCGATCAGGCGGAGCGGAAGAATGATCAGGTCTGCTTCCGCGCCGGCGCGTTCCACCCGAACCGCGAGGGCGCGAACGCCTACTTTGAGGCCATAAGCGAGAGGCTGGAACCGATTCTCAGATTCACAGGCTGGGCTGCTAAAAACTGAGTTCCACCCGCCGCTCACCGCCGGAGACAGCCTTTTACCTTCATCCAACTCGGACAGATTCGGCTGAGCGCGGCACACCGTAGTTCGCGACTGCGGCCACGCGCCGCCGCTAACGCCCCCATAATTCTGGAGTCCTTACTCATGGGAACTTACGACCGTCGAACCTTCATCAAGCGTTCCGCCGTATTGGCCGCGGCGGCCGCTGCTGTCCGCGTGCTCCCCACACACGCATCCGCGAGTCCGGCGGCGATCCGGCGGGAAACGTGTCACGCCTTTTTCGATGGCGCGGGGAGAGCCCCGGAGGTTATCGCGCACCGGGGAGGCGACGGGCAGTGGCCGGGCGAGACTATGCGCGCCTTGCGTGAGGCGGCGAAGCTCGGGGCGGACGTGCTGGAGTTCGATGTCTTCCTCTCGAGCGACGGCGAGCTGATGCTGATGCACGATCACAAGGTTGATAAGACGACCGAGGGCAGGGGCGTCGTCAACAATCTTGACAGCAAATATCTGCAAGGGCTGAACGCGGGCCACAAATGGTCGCCCGACGGCAAATGCCGCCCCTTCGAGAACAAGAGTGCCCTCGACCCGCAGTACCGCGATTTAAGGGTACCGCGGCTCGCCGAGGTGTTCGACGAGTTCCCGCGCATGCGCATGGTTATTGAGATGAAGAAGGCCAACCTGTCGCCGGCCGCGGCACTCAGCAAAATGATCCGAGAGCGGGGTGCGCAGGAAAGGGTGCTGGTCGCCTCGTTCAAAGGGAAGTTCATGGACGAGTTCCGCCGGTTCAGCCCCGAGGTCGCCACCTCTTACTCGCTCTCTAAGGGCGACGTGGAAAGGCTGCTCTCCGGCAGAAGGCTTTCGGACAACGAACCGGGGCAGCCGAGCGCCATTCAATTGCCCTATCAACTGGTGACGGAAGAGAGGGTGCGGCGTGCGCACGCGCGCAACATCAAGGTTCACGCGTGGACGGTCAACGACCTCGATAAGATGTACCTGATGTGGAACCGGGGGGTGGACGGCATCATCACAGACTACCCCGGCCCTCTGCTCGCACTCCTCGGCCGCGCGCGGCCGGTGTGACATCCGAAGAAGTTATTAGAAGTGGTTTGGTGTTCTGTTACTTCACAGTGCGGCTAAACAGCCGTCTGAGATGAGCACAAACGGGCGAGGTGAGACAACTCGCCGCCGCGCATCACTATTTCTTAGCCAGTACGACCGGAGACTGTTCACCGGAGCGGATGCGCTCGAAGAAACTGCGCACGGTCGAATACTGCTCGGCGGGAATCGTCGCCGCGCGCAGCTTCAGCGTGCGCGTGAAGAGCAACTGGCCGTCTTTAACATCGTAGGTTGAGGTGTAGCTGCCGAAGGGCGCGTCGAGTTTGAGGGCGTCAGGTAGTTCGTCCACTTCAAAACCGGCAGGCAGTTTGAAGCGTACCGTCTCGGTATAGGCTTTCGATTCCAAGACCACCGGATGGATGCGCAGAGGTTTTGTCAGAACTAAGGATTCAAGACGCGAAACGATGGCGGGCTTGAAGACCAGCAGGCGATCCTGCATGAGTTGAGCGTAGCTTTCCGCCGAGAATTGAACGTCGAGCGCAAAGCCTCCGTCGGCGTTGTTATCGGTCGGCTCAATCTTCGAGAGTCTCGCTCCGGTCGCGCCTCGTGTAATCCAGCCCTGAATCATTTTCATGTAGTCGGCGCGTGAGAGTTGGCGAAATTGCCGACGATGAGTGACCGCCTGCTGACCCAATGAGCGCTCGCGGATACTAGCAATGATTGAACCGTTGGCCGCCAACTCGACTTCGGCCTGACGCTCAAGGCGGTTCGCTTCGGGCGGTGTGGCAGGCATTCTCAGAAGCGCGCCCGCATCCGCGGCAACGACGAGCGCCAGACTGTTCTGCTCGTCTTCGGGCAGGTCGCCGACGGGCGTGTTCTCGTCCGTCGCATCGAAAATCAGGAGTCGTCCGAGCGTCGGATGCTTGACGATGGTGGCGGCCTGCGTCTGCTCGCTCACTCTGACGGCGATGATGCAATGATTGAACTGCTTCGGCGAAGCCCACTCTTCGCGCACGTAGGTCGGGTCGCCGGAAAAGATTAAGACCGGATAGGCTTCAATCTTGACGACTTTGAGCATGGCGCGCATGAGGTTCACCTTGTCTTTGCAATCGCCGTAAGACTTGGCGAAGACCTCCGCCGCCGCATGCGGACGATAACGCCCGACGCCGACCGAAATCGAGATGTATTGAAGTCCCTGCACGTAACGGGCGATAGCCTGAATGCGCTCAAGCTCGGTCTTCGAGTTGGCGGTCAGCTCGCGTGCTTTGGCTGCTAAGGCTTCGTCGGGCACGGCCTGCGGGTCGCTCAAATCGCTGTACCAGCGAGAAACGTCGTTCCAGTTGTTAAAAGCCAAAGCGCCGGGCGTAGTCCCGGCTGTCGGAGGAAAGTAATTGATGGCGACGCGGGGCGCGAGGTTCGTGACGGCGGGGCTGGCCGGCTCGGGCACGATGGGCGGAAGATTGCGTAGTTCCCAAGTGTAGATTGATCCATTGTTGGTCGGCTCAATCTTCTGATGATTGAAGGTGACGCCCGAAGCGCGCCAGCCGTTGGGCAGCGCCAGAGTAATGCGCGATGTGATGACGGGAAAGCGCTCCTGGAAATACCAGACGGATTGATTGAAAAAGGCTCGACTCTCGCTGACGCTCTGATAGCCGAAGACCGCGCCCGCGTCTGCTTCGTCCGCCGCCACAATTCTCTTCACGCGCGCTTCGTCGTACACGTCGTTGAGCGCCATGGCCTGATCGACCACATCGTTCTTACCGTAACTTCGATGCTGCCCCGATGGGCGGATGAGCCAAGCGCGTATCTCGCGCACCTTCCCCGTATCGGTTTGATATGGCTCGTCGGCTCTGGCGAAAAAGCGCCCTTCGCGTGTGAGGATGCGAATCGCATAAGTCGTGACGGTCGTGATGCGTCCATCCTCGGCGATGGTCTTGCTCGTCTCGTGATGCAAGACGACGGCGGGCACATCTGCTTCATATCTCGGCGCGCTCGACGAGGCCGCTTGTTGAAGCCATGCAGGAGGAGCATCGTCGGCAGCGTGCACAGGTATCAAGACTGCGGCCAGCAGCCAGCAGAAGGCCAGTAGTTTGTAAGCTATCTTCAATCAAACCTCTCTTCGATGTAGCGACAGACGCTTGGACGGCGCGGCCATCTACGGCTTATTTTGAAGCGGCGGCGACCGCCGACTGCCTCAATGTGAGCGTGTGGCCGTCTGCTTTGTGAACCATGTCGAAATAGTTCTTCAGCGCTCCGTAGCTGGTCACGGGAAACAGCATGCCTTCGAAGAAGAACGAGCGTTTGTAAACTAAGCTTCGGCTATCCGGCGTCACGCTTATCGAGACGACGTACCGGCTCAAATCTCCGGCGCTTACAGGCGAAGGCTTATCCGCGTTTTCGAGAGCGAATCCCGCAGGCCACTCGATGCTCACTTCGTCCTGTTCCGACCAGGGGTAGTGAAAATAGATGGGTGTCTGGCGCGTGCCAGCCGAAAAGAGGGGGCTGATGCCGTGCTCGAAGAATGAAGGTTGGAGGAAGAGACGCTTGCCGGTGCGTTGCGCGTAGCCGGGCACGCGCACATGGTAAGAGTAGACGAAAGGCTTCTCCTGTTCCGTCACGTTCTCAATCTTGATGTCGGAAATTTCGGCGGTGCTGAGCCGCGCTTTGACTATCCGGCGCAGAGTCTCTTCGCGCTCGGAGGGCGAATCGTCGTCGTTATATTCCTTCTTCTCGACGGCGAGCTGCCCCGTATACTCGATGCGCACGTCGCCTTCAAGCGTGCCGTCTTCGCTCAAGCTAAGTTTGGCCGTGCGCTTCTCAAGCGTCTTGCTGGAAGGAGTCATCGGCGTCTGCGTCCACACAGGCTCTTTGGGGTCGGTAATGAGTACGTCGACGCCTTCTTCCTGCCAACGAAGCATACCGCTCTGCACAAAGTTGTAACCGGGATTGTAGAAACGCCACTTGTCGCCCACGCGCACAGCGATGCTTGAGGGATTGAGAAAGTAGGGATTAGTGAATGCCGGCTCGAAGAAAATGTCGCTGCGGTCGGGCGAAAGCACGATGCGCGCGTCGAATCCGGCGGCGGTCGCCAGAGCGGCGAACAGCAAATCGATGTCCGCGCCGGTGCCGATGCCGCGCTTGAGCGTGTCGGCGGGCGACTTGTTCTCCTTGAGCTTGGCGCGTTCCTCTGAAGAAAGTCCGGAGGCGTCGTCGCTCGTGTTCCTGATTTTGGCGCGCACGAAGTTGAAGAGGCGTTCGAGCTTCTCTTCCGGCGCGCTGGCGTCGGCGGTGGCCTGCGTCGCGGCGGCGCGCAGCTCGTCGTTGACCTTCATGAGAGACTTCGTCAGGCCGTAGAAGCGTTTGCCGAGATCGCTCCAATACCTGGAGGGGTCGGGTCGCTCGCCGACGTAGTAGACGAGCGTCCACGTCCGCACCTGATTCTCGGGCGGCATATTCGGTTCTTCGCGGAAAGCCGGAAGGTTCGTCATCGTCGTGGCGTAATAGCCGTCCTTCTCTTTGACGAACTTATTCTCCTGACCGCGAAAAGTGAACCACATCATGCTCTGTCCGGGATAGGGATAGGGCTTGATGTGATAAGTGACGCGTTGGACGGGGATGTCTCTCTGGAAGTGCAGACGCACATTATGCGCCGACTCGTTCTCGCGCACTTCGCGCCAACGATACTCGATGATGGAGCCCGGCTCGATACCAGGCAGAGCGAAGGATTTATTCTTCACCTTGAGCCCGCTCGTCTTGACGATAGTGCGCTCAAAGACATCTTCCTTTTTTAACTCGACAATCGAACCGTCGGGCTTGATGGTGCGCGCCGCGATATCTTTGATCTTGATATTGGTGTTGTAGAATTTGCCAAACGGAATATCAATTTTGCTCTGCGACTCTCGTCCGCGCTCGGTGAAGACTTTGATGCGAACGTAGTGCGTGAAGACCAGAGCGTCTACGGAGTTATCGTCAACGCGCACGTCCCAGAAGAGGACTTCGGCGTCGGCGTCCCTTTCCACGACCGGAGCTTTCAAGGCCAACTCAGTCGGCTCGACAGCTACCCACTCGTCGCCGGCGAATACGTTGGAAGCGCTCAGGGCAAGCAAGCACACGAAGAGCGGGAGGGAAACTAAAGAGACGGGGAATTTCATTGGGGGTAAACCCTTTCATCGGAGCACACAAAACAGGCAGAAACGCTGTTGTGAAGATGAGGTTAAATGACGAAGCCATGATGAAGGACTCAAGCATGGCCTCTTCTAACGCCGCGCATCTTACGTGAGGAATATCACAGTGTCAACCGGGAAATTAGTTGACCGAATGCTTTGCCTCACAATTCAACATTGCCCCTTAATCTTGGACAGGCAGATTAATGCTCCTTCAATATCTGATAGTAAGAGGATAATTGTGGGGCAAAGCTGTTGCGCAGCAACCCGTCGAGAGCCTTTTGGTAATCGTTTGATTCTTCTACCGATGGAAGTCTCCGACGCGACGCGCGCGGTAGAAGGCGGTCGCTCATGCAGTAGAGGTGTGCTGCGTTATCACGTTATCAATCCGGACAGGGAAGTTCGCGGTATGCTTTTCTCTTTTGCTCCCGCCCCTAGCGAGACTTTACGCCTTTTAACGCTTTACCCTTAGACGACTTTTTCGACGGAGCTTTTGCGACGGTGCTTGAGTTCACCTTTGCCTTCTTATTCTGCCCCTCTTCTATTCTCTTCATTTTGTCCTGTAACGCTGCCTCAATCTTTTTCATCCACGGGAGAGACTCTTTTCTTTGCTCCCTCGCCTCTCTAATCAACCGTAAATTGCGTAGGCTCGTTTCTGGCTCCCAGACTTCACGAACTCTAGGCAGCGCGTCAGCTAATGCATTCATCGCCTCTTGTTCATTCTTTGCCAGAACTGCAAGTTCGAGCATAGTCGCATAGTCCCAGTAGTCGGGCTGACCTGTAGCGATGCGCCTTTTCACGCAGTAAGCGACGACCGGAATTATTTCCTGACCCCGGGGGTCGGGGGGCGAATGGACTTCCATCAGCGTGACTGCATTGATACCAGGGTAAGGGTCACGCCAGTCGATTTCGAAACCCTGGAGGTAGGCATTAATGGCCTCTCTAAGTAATCCGCGCGCGCCATGCTCATCTTTATCCTTAGTAGCTTTCTCCCACCGGTCTTTATAGACGCGCCCAAGAATGCCGTAAGTCTCGCTGCTCGGGCCGCGTTGTGCGAGCAGGTTCTTAAGCACTCTCTCTGCTTCTTCTCCTCGTCCATCGCGATTGAGTGCAAGTGCGAGTTGTTCCTGCACCATTACTGTGGAAGACAGAGGGGCGGGCATTTCATCTACAAGGCTGATCATCTCCTTCCAAGCCTTGACAGCCCGGTATGAGAGAAAGAGATCGATTACGACTGCTGATTCCAGATTCTTGATTGGAGCATAACGGTCTTTGAGCGCACGTAACGCTATTGCCCCTTCTACTCTGGCAGCGGCTATCTCCCTTTTTAACTCGGCAGAGTACTGGACTTGAGTACGGAAGACATCCGTCTTCTCATGTTGGACGTTCGGATAGTCTTCTACTAACTCGTAAAGCGGACTGTCTCTCAACGAAGGGTTGCTGCGAGATGCTTCTAACGTAGAGCGGAGGAATTTCGTCAGCCCTCTTACTGATTCGGCTAGCTTCGCCGGTGCGCCTGCTTTCGTCAAAGTGTAGGGAATCGCCCGCAGGGGACGCACGTCAAAGGGCAACTGGCTGCCGTTGGCTGAGAAGAGCAGAATTGTACTCCATGGGCGCACGGCGTGGCGCACACCCAGTTCGTAAAAAACGTTCGCGTTGGCTGTCGTCAGGTCTGCCACCGCGAACTCGCACAGGATCAAGCGCTCGAACATGGGTTTGTGAATGATTCCGCCGGTCATCTCCTCATCAGCGCGCAATGGCTCCATTCCGGCGGCCCGAATCGAGGGGGCAATAAGCTGTTCGTAAACTTTATCGAAATCCACAACAGAGCCTGCCGCATCAGGCTTTTTGCCGAACGGCATTAGGACAAAGCAGAGTGGAGGTCGCTGTTTAGGTTTCGCCATTCATCTCCTCACATAGCTGCATCAGCCTTTATCAAATAGCCTGAAGGCTGATGCTCATTAAAATAAGTATCAAGACTTGCGCTACATAATTAACTAGCGCTGTTACGAGTTAGATAGGCTATATCTGAAAGGGGGTAATTGCTTTCTGCTCCCCTGAAAGGGATTGGGTCAGGAAGATAGAACACCACTTTTGATTATCAGCCAAGGTGACATAATGCTCTACCTGCTAGTCTTGCGAACTATTAGAGAGGGGAAGATATTCCGCTATCGGGTGAGGTGTCAATGTTGAGAAGCTGGGGTTAAATGAGTTGCTGGATACCAATTAGACTTTATCGTGAGACCTGAAGACCTCGATAAAAGCAGGTGTCTTGTCTGGTTGAGGTGACTTGTATGTCAAAGGTTTACCGAGTTTTCATTTTCCCCGTAGGTGTCGCCGATGAACTTCACATCCCATTGCTTTCCTGTTCTGGTCTGAAGTGGCGAATCCTCGTAACGGATGTAGCCTGTCGTCTGTAACTCTCGAAACGCAGCCTGGCTTTCACGTGCAAGAGCAACTCCGTTCGGGGTGACAACTTTTTACAATTTCGGTGCGAACGAGTGGCAACTTTCTGTAGAATCTCGCTGTATGATCTCGCCCAGAATGTTCCGAGATGAAATCCGTAAACTATCGCTGCGAAAAAAGCTGGCTATACTGGTATCAGTAGGCGTGTTCCTTCCCCTCCTGATATTGACCTATATGCAGTATCGATCACTCGCAGAACTCCAGAACAAAACCAAAGGGGCATTCAAGGACAACCTTCGACAGGGATTTACCTACGTACAGCGCCAAATGAAACAACGCCTGGAGGGCGTTGCGACTCAAACCCTGAACCCTATCGGCAGTATCCGCCTTTCGTCCCCCGGGGGCGCCGAAGAGCTGGAAAAATATTTTGCAGACGTAAAGCGTTCGCATCCTGAGATCGAAGAGATTTTTGCTTTCACCAACCGGGATGGAAAGCAGGAAACAGATAGTTATGCGTATTTGTATTCAGACGAATTTGTGAAAATCGCTCAGGCAGAATTCACCTCCGCGCAGTCCAACATTCTCTCTCTATTTGAGAGATCGCGAACGTCCCAAAGTTTTCTCGACGATAATCGCAACTATTTGTTCGTATATCATTCCTGCCCGAACTGCCCGCCGAGCTTGCGTGAAGGAACATATCTATTTTATCCGTTGAAGGATCTAACGAAAGGAGAGCAGAGCGGTTTTGCGGGTATCTTATTAAACGAAGGTTTCGTCAGAGATGACTTGATAGCTCGCAGTATAGCTGCGACTGCGCCATCCCACATATCAGATGCCACCGCCTCATTAGGGTAATAATATAGTTGACTCACCATGATATAAGCAAGGCTGTCACTTGTGCGGAGTGACAGCCTTGCTCTTTCCTTAGAACACTGACAGCGCAGTTTGCAGAGCCGTCACGATGGCCTCTGTTAGCCCGCAGTGAATATCGCCGCTAGCCTCTGCCGTAGGCTCTGGCTCTGGCTGCGGGTCTGTAACTCCGCAAGGTATCTGTCCTGCGAAGACCGGAACGGCGAGCGCCAGCATTAAGACTATTCCGGCGCATTCTCTGTGAAGGTGTCTCATTCTCTCTATCTCCTTAGTTGTGAAGTGACTTAGCAGGCATACAAAATATTTTGTATGCGCGACGAATAGACCACCTTGCAAAATTTCTTGCAAGGCCAAAGGGCGGCGATTAAGATGCGGGCGGCTTTACTGACTCCACACCGGAAAGGCCGTCTCACATGACACAACGCGCCTCACTCATGCGCCAACTGGAAAACCCCGCGCTGACTCCTAATCAACGCGCAGAGCTTCGCTGCCAAGTAGCAAGAGAACTGGAAGACAAAGGAGAGTACGAGGCCGCACGCGAAGCATTAGGCGGGTTATGGCAAGGTGTTGGAGAAAGGCCACACGTCGAAGGCTTGGAGCAAAGTACAGCCGCCGAAGTGCTCTTGCGGGTCGGAGTGCTGACAGGATGGCTCGGAAGCATCCATGAGATAAAAGATGCTCAGGAGCGGGCGAAGAATTTAATCAGTGAGAGCGCCCGCCTGTTCGAGTCGCAGAAGAAGATACTTGAATCAGAGACAGAGTTGGCTTTTTGCTATTGGCGAGAGGGCGGATATGATGAAGCGCGCGTTATCCTTCGTGACGTACTCTCGCAACTGAAAACCGATAGTGAGTTGAAAGCTAAGGCTATCCTCAGAAGTGCTATTGTCGAATGGTCTTCTCTCTACTATAGCAATGCGCTCTGTATCCTGTCCGATGCCGCGCCGCTTTTCGAGAAGATAAATAACCCCACAATCAAAGGCGGATACTTCGACGCTCTTGCGGGTGTCTTAGTAAACTTGGGCGCGTCCGAACACAGAGAAGATTACACTGACCGCGCTTTCGTAGAGTACGCTGCGGCAAGCTTTCACTTTGAGCAAGCAGGCCATAAACGATACCTTGCCAACGTCGAAAATAATCTCGGATTTCTTTACTTCAAAGTTGGAAAGTTTACAGAAGCACATAAGCATTTAGACTACGCTCGCCGCATCCTCACAAGTCTTAAAGATAGCGGTACAGTGGCACAAGTTGACGAGACTCGCGCCCGCGTCTTCATCGCTCAAGAGAAGTATAGCCATGCTGAGAGTGTGGCGCGTTCGGCTGTGCGTATCTTAGAGAAGGGCGGCAGACAGTCTCTATTAGCGGAAGCCTTGACGACTCACGGTGTAGCCTTAGCCCGTCTTTCATACCATGAGCAAGCACGCTTCACTCTTTATCGTGCTGTAGAAGTGGCGCACGTATCAGGAGCGGTCAACACAGCCGGACACGCCGCGCTCGCTATCATCGAAGAGTTAAGCGGACATTTATCGGCAGACGAAATGCAGGCCGTTTATCAGAGGGCGTATCAATGGCTTTTAGCTTCTCAAGAGTCACATACTTTGCAGCGTCTTCTTAAAGCTGCCAATCGAGTCTTGAGCGCATACGGCGGCGCACAAGGGACGCTTAGCAAGTTGGAAGCAGGAACGAAAGGGACGCTCAAAGATGTAATGCTGAAGTATGAGAAAGAGATTCTAAGACAGGCTCTTCGCGCAGCTAACGGAAGTGTGACGCGGGCGGCAGACTTACTCGGTATCCACTATCAATCACTCGTATACGCATTAAAGAATCGCCACAGGGATTTAGTGTTGGAGAGAAGCCCTGCCAAGCCGCGTAAGCCTTACAGACGTAGCATCATCAAAAAGCCTGAATAAAAGGACTTGTACTACAGCCGTGTAGTGGCTTAATATCTACCATGTAATAGATATTACCCTATAGGCTTGAATCACTCGCATAATTTCCCATGTATAGTTTCAGGTAATCACATGGCGTCCCTAAATATCCCAGAACCCGTCATAACTGGACTCACAAAAATCGCTACGATTTCGGAGGACTCATTTCGGGAGTTGCTGTCCGCTCTTGAACATATACCTGCAAGGATACGGCAGCATCGCATCTTTGATGACTCCACGCTTAAACTTAAAACCATTTCGCCAGAGGAAATGAAGGGTATAAGGGAAGCTATATTGCCCGTTATAGCCAGTCAGGGCAACATCAAAGAATCCGTATCAGATTACGTTGATAGTATTGCCACTTCACTGAAAGAAGATAATCGAGAGAACGTGAAGTGGACTGACTCCGATAAGACTTTCAAGCGGTTTAAGGAACGTCTTACTGCGCTCTTTAGCATTGAATCTCTTCAATTAGTAGCGAAGGCACATGATGTTCTGTTGGAACACGCCCGAACCTTTAGTAGGGCGCGCATCATATCAGATATTCGCCCAGTCTTTGGAGATAAGGTTGAAGAGCCTCCTATCGCCGCAGTAATCGTACACATGCTAAATATCGCTTATGTCGATAGCGGCAAAAGGAAAGAGTTTGTCGTCGCGCTAGACACCAAAGATATTCAGCTTTTAATGGACGCGCTCAAGCGTGCTCAGGATAAGACTGAAAGCCTTCAATCTGTTATCGCTTCGACAAACATGACCTATATTCCGGTAGTGTAAAGGTGCGTCATGTCGGCAGAGTTAAAATACAAACGTACTCAAGACGACATACCCGTCATTGAAGAGAAGCCGGTGTATAGGATTACAAGGCCGGATAGGGCAGACCACGCAAAACTTCAGGCTTACATTCGCTCACTTCAAGAACACGGTCGTCAGCTAGGCGAAATCGCAATAAGTCTTCAAGAAGAGCGAGAGCGAGCCAAAGAAGCAGACCGTGACATACATCCAGAAGTTCGCGAGTTAGCCGAGAATTTGTGTGATAAGCACCCAAGCGTTGTTACGAACGAAAGAGTGCTCGGCGGAGCACCACACATCAGGGGAACGCGGCTTAGTGTGGCACGCATACTAACGTGCCTTTACCATCTTGAGAGCATAGATGCCGTTGTGGGGGATTTGGGGCAAAGGATTAGTAGAGAGCAGGTCAAAGAAGCTATAGCATACGCTCACGACTTTTTGGAGATGGCTTGTGACCCGCCTGAGACTAATGATTGACCAAAACCTAGCAGGTTTAGACGCTACGCTGAATGGCCTTTATCCTAGACACATAAAGGCCGTAAGCACGCTCGATTTTGGTAATGATTTTCATGACTATACGGAAGACGAGGATTTAGTGCGATTAGGAAGCGAAGAGCGATATATTTTGCTTACGTCTGACACTAATTCAATAAACACAAGGAAGTTTCCGCCATGTTCACATGGCGGGATTATTAAGATGGCAGGGATGCCATCAAAGGATGAAGTTCTAACGCGCATAAAGAAACTAATACGGTCAGGCCCTCATTACCTAAAGCAGATTCGCGCTCATTTCACACATCTTAACTCGGACGGCGCAATAATCTACAAGGAACACGATGAAGTAGTGGAAGTGAGGTTCTAATGAATAAGCAAGCACAGACAGAGCCGCGTAGCGAAGCAGATACCTTCACTGAACTCACTAGGAAACTCTTAGCAGTTCCGAAGAAAGAAGTTGATAAAGAAAAAGCCAAGTACGAGAAAAAGAAAGCACGCGAAAACGAAAAGCGGGCTAAGTAACCCGCTTCCGTTTGCCGCGCTTTTGACGTTTCGATTCAGTGTTCAGTAAGACCTTTGCCCGTTAGTTCCTCATAAGTCAGTCTCTTTCCTGCAACCTGCTTTACTGTCTCAACAAACCTGTCAGCGTCTTTACCTTTGCGCGTGTTGAATCTGAACGTCTGTTCATCCAAATATCTGAACAGGTGGAACGGCTCAACCGATACATACGTTCCCTTGATGCTGCGCTTCAAGAGACACCAAAAGTTCTCTATGCTGTTAGTGTGAATCTGACCGTCAACGTACTTTTCCGCATGGTCTATCACCTGATGGACGTAGTCTTCTCTCAGGCCATTGTAGCCCTTCCATCCATCTGTGAACAGTTCCGCGCCTTGCTCAACATGACACTTCACTTCACCGTGTAGTGTGGCCTGTGTCGCATCGCAAATAACCTTCGCTCTCACCTTGCCGTTACGTTCTAGCAGACCCATCACAGCGACCTTGCCGCTTCCGCCCGTGCCTGTAATCTTCCGCGCTCGCTCGCTTCTGTGCATGTTGCGAGCAAGACCGCCGATGTATGTCTCATCAACTTCCACCTGACCGGATAGCTTCTCAAATGTTCCGGTCTGCATGGCTAGCCGGATGCGATGCAAGAGAAACCATGCCGATTTTTGAGTCACGCCGAGCGCGCGGTGAATCTCGTATGAACTGATACCATTCTTCGCGTTGGCAATCATCCAGATAGCGGCGAGCCACTTGTCCAGCTTAATCGCGCTGTCTTCCATGATAGTTCCGACCTTCACGCTGAACTGCTTATGACAAGCTTTGTTCATACACTTCCACATGCGGCGCGTTGAAAGGTAAGATACTGCTTTGCCTTCACAGTGAGGGCAAGTGACACCTTCAGGCCAGCGAAGCATAGCCATAAAGGTTACGCATGTATCAGCGTCGGAGAAGTAAAGAATGGCCTCTTGGAGTGTCTTGGGGAAGTTGGCTTCGTGTTCCATGAACAGAGTATCGCATAAAACTCATGGTGAGTCAAGTATATTATTACCCTCATTAGCCATGGCCGTTACGATTAGCGACGACAACGGCCAAGTACTTTATTCAAACGGAGCGGCTCGAAACGGATACCTTCTCGAAAGCAACTTCGATCGTCCGTTCTCCAGTTGGAAAGCAGGAATCGGCCTGAAGAATACAAATCTCGACGACTTCGCGCGCAATAGTTTTCTGCAAAGCGCCGGGGCGACTTTCCTGGTAGTGGCGTTCTTGCTTTGTGGTATAGCCCTGACTATACGAGCCACCGACCTCGAAGCACGTCTCGCGCAGGCGAAATCAAATTTCGTCGCAAACGTCTCGCACGAACTGAAGACGCCGCTATCGCTACTCAGCCTGTTTTCTGAAATCCTTGAACTGGGTCGCGTTAAAAATGAAGAGAAGAAGATCGAATACTACCGGATCATTCGCCATGAAAGCCTGCGTTTGAACAAGATGATTGATAACATCCTCGATTTCTCGAAAATCGAGGCCGGACGGAAAAAGTATGATTTCGCCGAAGGCTCTATGGCAGAAGTGATTGAGGATGTGCTTTCCAGCTATCGCTATCAGATTATTAATTCCGGCTTCGACGTTCAAACCAACATACAACCCGGTCTGCCGCCGGTCTTAATTGACCGCGATGCGATGGCGCAGGCCATCTCAAATCTGCTTGATAATGGCATTA
>DASWNP010000020.1:0-82303 GCA_036399175.1 Pyrinomonadaceae bacterium
AACTCGCACGGTCACGCGCATTCACTCTCGCCGGCACCCACAACTATAAAATTCATTCCCGTCAGGTGGCGCGACGTCCATTACCTTATTAAAGAGGAGGAGATGGCAAGCTTCAGCGATTATGTGGCGGGGCTAGGTGAATACAACATTGAGTACATTTTTGCGGACGGCCCGTCGGAGTTCTTCCTCCGCTTTACGGACGAGGAGAAAGGCCCTGTCGAAGAACTGCCGCGCGTTCCCGCCGGTTACGAACGGTTCGTAAAGCAGCCAGTCGATGAGGTGCTGACTTCCGTAGGCGCCAGCGTAGTAAAGCGTGTCCGCAATGATGACGGTTCGTGGCAATATGAAAAGCACATACCTGTGACGGTTAATGTTGGCAGTGTGAAGGGTGCAAAGCGGGGTATGTTCTTTCATCCATTCAAGCCGGCGGTATATGAAGCGGTGAAAATCACTCGCGTCGGTAGGGAATCATCGCGAGGCATAATCGTCAGGATGCTCGACGATAATCAGGGAGAAGGCGAAGGTAGCAGACCAGTTCACGCAGGGTGGCGCTTATCAACCAGCCCGCATAAGTATTTCTTTCATGCGCCCTAAAGAAGCCGGGCGCGTCTAACAACGGCATGCACCCGACCGCGAATAGCGTTGCTCTCATGCGCGAGACTTGCTTCAATGTCGCGATTCGTCGCGGCGGGTGATGCGGGGCGTTAGACCTAAGGCTTATTTCAGGGTGTATCCTATACAAGGCAAGGGGCAACCACAAACTTAAGGTTGAGCAGGCAAGTCAATGAAGAAAATCAGAATAATCCATATTGATCCAGAGGAGGCATACAAGTTTGCCCGCCTCTATCAAAAAGCAGCGGCGGCAATATCAACCGAGATTATTAACTCAAATTCGCCATCTCTTATAGGGCCAATCATTGTGAATTCGGCACTCGCCACTGAAATGTACCTAAAATGTCTCCTTAGCTTAGAGAATAGTGGTGCATGTCCGACAGGGCATGAACTAAAAAATCTTTATCGAGCCTTAACCCTAGACAGCAAAGCACAAATTGAAAAATACTACAGTGCACGTTTGGCTTATCTGAAAAGCTCGAACGTTTATCCTACTGGTATAGTTAAAGTTAACGGAGTTGAGCAAACGATCTCTATTTGGGATCACGCTAAGACCGAACTTCAGGACGTGTTAGAAGAGGCAAATGAAGCATTCGTTAATTGGCGATATGGATACGAGAATGATTCAAAGGTTAAATTACAGCCATGCACGTTTCTGGAAGAACTTCGGTTGGCAATTCGTCAGCGCATAGAAGAACTAAAACCAGAATGGCTGTTAGTGGCTCATCGTTAAGATGCAAATTGGGCTATAGAATCTTTAACAACGCCGGTCTAACAACTCATTCAACCCGACCGCTCGATAGCATGGCTTTCATGCTCTTTTCTTGCGCATAAGCTGTGTGCTGCGCGCTCGCGGCGGGTTAATTCGAGCGTTAGATTCCTTTCTCCTACCAGAGAAGAGTATGAGTGACACAAAGCTATCTTCTGAAGAGTTACAAATCTTGCGCGCTGTAATGGCGTCCCTCGTAGTTAAATCCCGCACTGGGGAGTTGGGCATCCTTCACGGCATAGAGAGATTCGTGTCTGCCCAAGTAATCTTGAACAAGAAAGATTTGGATATCTTGGACTCTATGGCGAAGAAGATGGGTCTAAGTGCCGGAGTAAAGAGAACGAATGCGTGAGCGGGCGGCGAAATCTAACAACGGCATGCACCCGACCGCGAAGACCCTCCTTTCTTATTCGCTATACTTGCAGGCTTGTTTAGTGGATTGATATTAGGACACGACCGGCTTTTTTCATGTCTCTCCTCGAAATCCTACAACTTATCGGTTACAGCATGGCGGCGGCGCTGTCGCTGTGGCTGGGCGGGGGGCTGCTGAAGCGTCGGCGTGTGTCGTCGAGGTTGGAGCGGGTGCTTCTGGTGCTGGCGCTGTGTATGGGCGCTTGGCACGCGAGCAATCTTGTGCTGGTGCTGCACACGATGCTGGGGCTGGCGGACGGGCGTTGGGCGGCGCTGCTGCGTCTGGCCGATACGGTGGCGGTCGTGAGTGTGACGCTGACCTACTCGCTGCTGCTCCACGTTCATCTCTATCTCTGGGCTGATGCGCGCCGCCGTCCTCTGACGCGCCTTGAGAATGTTCGCGTCTATCTCTCATACATCCCGGCGCTCTTTCTCGCAGCCGCCGTGCCGCCGCTCTGGATGGGCGAGCACGCGCCGATGTACGTCAAGCTCGCGCGCCTGCTCTGGCCGTTCGCACTCTGGGCGACCTACGTGCTGTGCCTGACGGCGACCACCGATTTTCTCATCGCGCGCCTTTCAACCTCACCCGGCGAAAAACGCCTGATGCGAATGCTTGCGGCCTCCTTCGTCGGCATCGCCGTCCTCATCATGGCCGTCTACATCTTCCGCGTAGGCGAGGGAACGGCGCTCGGACTCTACCTGCAAACGCTTGCCAACCTCGGCTCGCTTCTGCCGACGGCGCTCCTGGCCTATCACGTCTATCGTTATCGCTATCTCGAATTGATTGTCAGAGAAAGCCTCATCTTCGCCTCGTTCGCGGCGGTAGTGCTGGTCGTCTATCTCTACGGCATACGCACGTTCGGCGCGTGGCTCACCGAGCGTTATCAACTTCGCGCGGGCGCAATCGAGACGTTACTCATCCTGAGCCTCGCGCTCGTCGCCGCGCCGCTCAGAGGTTGGCTCGACCAACGCTTCAACCGTCTCTTCGAGCGAGAAGCCGCGCTCTACCGCGATGTCGTCACACGCATCGGCGCAAACGCCGGGCGCTATCGAGAACTGCCCGTGCTTCTGCGCTTCATCGAAGAGCGCATCTCTACGGGGCTCAATCTCAGGCGCGTGCGGCTTATCGCGCGGAGCATCGAGCGCAATACGTCCGAAATGGCCGGAGACGGAACACACGCTTCGTTCGAGAACGGCGGCATGGTCGTCTGGGAAGAGAGCGCGTCGGAGGCGGGGCGGAGCGAGCATTTGGAGAATGGCGAACGTGAGAACGCGGGCGCTGCGAAGGATTCGGCTGATAGGGATGCTATTGACGGGGAAGCGGCTGACGCTTCGCGGCGGGCTGAGCTGGCTGCGTGGGCTGAGCAGTTGCTCACGCTTCTGCGAGCGCAATACTGGGAGGCGCTCGAAGGCGAAGAGCTTTTGCGCGGGCGCGGCTTTGAGATTGCGTATGCGCTGCGGCGAGAGAATCGTCTGGTGGGATTGATGCTGGTCGATGCTCCGACCGATGCGCTGACGCGCGACGTGAGGGCTGTGCTGGAGATTCTGGCAGGGCAGGTGGCCGTAGCTATCGACGATTGCAGGCTGGTGGAAGAGAACGTGCGACTGGAGCGTCGGCTCGCACACGGCGAACGCCTCGCCGCGCTCGGACAGATGGCCGCGACGGTGGCGCACGAAGTCAAGAATCCGCTCTCGGCCATCAAGTCCATCGCCCAGGTGATGCGCGAGGACGAGCGTCTGGCCGACGACTACACGCGCGACCTCGATTTGATAGTCGGCGAGACAGACAGGCTGAACCGTAGTGTCACGCAGCTTCTCAGTTTCGCCCGTCGCGCGCCCGCGATGGACGCCGCCGCGCGCGTCGATGAAGTGGTGCGCGCCTCGGTCGCCCTGTTTCGTGCCGAGGCGAACAGTCGAGGTGTGACGTTGGAGTTGAACCTGGACTCGCGTCTGGAAACGTCCGCAGAGGAAGGCCGACTCGACGGAGCGCGGGCGGCGGCTTTGCGCGACGCCGTCTCGAATCTGCTGCTCAACGCCCTGCAAGCGACGCCTTCGGGCGGGCGCGTCTCGGTCGAAGCGGGAATCGAAAACGAAAACTATCTCATCGCCGTCAACGACGGCGGCGCGGGCGTCTCGCCGCAGATACGCGAGCGCATCTGGGAACCCTTCTTCACCACCCGGCAGCGCGGCACAGGGCTCGGATTGTCCATCGTCCGCAAGCGCATGGAAGAGGTCGGAGGCCGCGCCACCCTCGCCCCCGCCAGAGAGAAGCAAAGCGGCGCACGCTTCGAGCTTCGACTCCCCGTTAAGAATTGATTCATTGATTCATTGATTCATTGATTCAATGGTTCAACGGTTCATTAGTTCAACAACTCGATGAATAATTTCTTCAATGAATCTGTGAGTCGATGAACCAATGAATCAATCATCGGAACTTCTCGCGTACTCGCGCGTGTTGCGTCGCCAGAGTTGCGCGGGCGTCGCGCGAAAGGATGCGTGGCGCGTCGGCGCTTCGAGTCAGACGGTAAAGGAGAAACAAGCATGACAGTATCGCTATGCTCTCGCAGGGTATTTCTGTGCCTCGCGCTGCTCGTTTGCAGCGTCAGCCTGAGTCCTGTTCAGGCGTTCTCGCAGGAGGAGAGCGCACCCGCCACGCCGCGCCCCGCGCAAGCCAGGGAGGAAGTTGACCTCGAAATCCATCTGCAACTTCTCATGGCTTCAAACGGCGCGGGCTCATCTGCGCGCCTTCCGCCGTCGCTCGATGCGACGATGAAGCAACTGCGCGCGAGTTTGCCTTTTGAAAACTACCGCACGGGCGCGGCCTTTCTCTATCGCATCAAGAACGGCCGTCCTCTCGACGTGCGCGGGACGGGCAACGTCATGCAAACGACGACCATCAACAACCCCTACACGCCGAGCTTCTATCACCTCTCCCTGCACCCGGTCGAGATAAAATCCAACGCGAGCGGCAAACAAATGGTGAGTGTCAACGAGTTCCATTTCGGATTGAAAGTGCCTATCACGACTTCTCTTGCGAGCGTGAGCCCTGGCTCTCAAGCTCAAGCCGCAGTACAGTATCAGGACACGGGAATCTCGACGGGGCTGAGCTTTCGTGAAGGCGAGCCGGTCGTGGTCGGGACGATTTACTTCGGGTCGGCGGACGAGGCGATAATCGTTATCCTCACCGCGAAAAGAATCTCCTGAACATCGGCGCGAATCTCACTTTCAGTCACCACCGACCTTGAGCATGAGGACGCCGCTGAAGTAAATTCTCTCTTCGGAGAGAGACAAACTATGTCGCAGGAACGGGCGGGCGGGAAGAACAGGGAAGAGACGTTTCGTCTCCTTATCGTGGACGACGAGGAAGCGGCGCGCTACGGGATGCGTCGCGCGCTGGCGGGCTTCGGCCACGACATTGCGGAGGCCGGAAGTGTGGAGGCCGCGCGAGCATCGCTCGCCGCGCGAGCCGCAGACCTGCTCCTGCTCGACGTGAACCTGCCCGGCGAAAGCGGCCTCGATTTCCTGCACGAGCTTCAACAGAATCGAGAGGATGCTCCGCTCGTCATCCTCATCACGGCGCACGGCTCGGAGCGAATGGCGGTGGATGCCATCAAGTCGGGCGCTTACGATTATCTCTCGAAGCCCTTCGAGGTTGACGACCTGCGCCTCGTCGTCAAGAACGCGCTGGAGACGGTCAGGCTCAGGCGCGAGAATCAAACTCTGCGCCTGCGCATCGAGCAAGAGGGCGCACAGCGCGGCGCTCTGATAGGCGATTCGGAAGCGATGCGTCGGGTGCGTGCGCTGGTCGAGAAGGTGGCCGAGACGGATGCGACGGTGCTTGTGCGCGGCGAGTCGGGCACAGGGAAAGAGTTGGTCGCACGCGAGCTGCACGAACGAAGTGCGTCGCGGCGTCGCGGCGCTTTCGTCGCCGTCAACTGCGCGGCTCTGCCGTCGGAGCTTATCGAGTCGGAGCTTTTCGGTCACGAGAAGGGCGCGTTCACGGGCGCTGCCGCGCGGCGTCGAGGGAAGTTCGAGCAGGCCGACGGTGGCACGCTTTTCTTAGACGAAATCGGCGACATGAGCGCCAACGTGCAGGCCAAGCTTTTGCGCGCCCTCGAAGAACGGCGCATCGAACGCCTCGGCGGCTCGGAATCAATCCCCGTCGATGTTCGCATCGTCAGCGCCACCCACCGCCAGCTTGAGCAGGAGATAGAGCGCAACAACTTTCGCGCAGACCTCTTCTATCGCTTGCAGGTCGTGACCATCGAAATTCCGCCCCTGCGCGAGCGTCGTGAAGACATCCCCGTGCTCGCCGAAAATTTCGTCGGGCTCGCCGCCGCGCGTTACAACCGCCCGACCCTCACGCTCGCGCCCTCGGCTCTCCGGCGTCTCATCGAATATCGTTGGCCGGGCAACGTCCGCGAGCTGCGCAACACAATCGAGCGTGCTCTCATCCTCGCCGAAGGCGACGAGATAACCGCACGCGACCTGCCGGAAGAACTCTACGCCGCGAGCGCCAGCGTCGAACAACCGCAACGCGACGCGCCAGCCCCGACCGGCGAGGCCGACGCATCTCAACTCAGCATCCCCTTCACGCTCGACTTCCGCGAAGACCGGCGCGAGTTCGAGCGACGCTACATCGCTCGCTGCCTCGAAGAATCCGGCGGCAACGTCACGCGCGCCGCCTCCATCCTCGGCATGCACCGCCAGTCGCTTCAACACAAACTGCGCGAACTCGGCCTCGCGCGCCGCTACGTCTCCGTCTCTTCAGACGACGCTTCAGACAAATCCGAGACCTGAGACCACGACCGCGCCTCCAAGCCTTGAAAGTACACCTCGACACAGACCTCGGCGGCGACAATAGACAGCAACAGATTCTCCGAGTTCTGGCTCGAAGTAGTTACAGGCGCGGCGGCTTGATTCAGGCGGGAGATGACCGGTGTTGTCGGCGCGCTCGAAAGCGGTGTAAACTTGGCACTATGAGCATTGAGGAAATCGAATCTGCTATCGCGCAATTGCCGCCTTCGGACGTGGCAAAGCTGGCAGAATGGTTTGCGGAGTTCCAGGCGCAGGTCTGGGACAGGCAGTTGGAGGAGGATGTCGAAGCCGGTCGCCTCGATGCGCTGATTGAGCAGGCAGAAGATGATTTTGAGCAGGGGCGTTGCGAGCCTCTGTGAAGCACTTCGCTTCCACTCAGTTCTGGCAGCACTATCGCCAACTTCCCTCAGACGTTCGCCGTCTCGCCGATAGAAATTTTCAACTGCTCAAGGCTGATTCCAAACACCCATCACTTCATCTCAAGAAAATCGGCAGGTTATGGTCAGTTCGCGTCGGCGCTCATTACCGTGCGTTAGGTTTGGATAAGCCCGAAGGTATCGTCTGGTTCTGGATTGGCTCACACGCCGACTACGACAAACTCATCCCGTAGTTAACACCCCAGCCTTAAAAATAATCGAAACCAGAAGCTTCACGGCGAGTAATGACGCTCGCGTTTATTTACTGACCGTGACGCGGACGGGCGATTGTTTGAGGATGACTTTGCTGTTGTCGGCGGAGATAAGAATTACGTCGTCGGCGTCGAAGTTGAGAGAAGTTTCTCCGCTGGCTAGGGCTTCAATCTCTATGTGGAGAAGTGTTCCGGCTGCGCTGATGTGCGAGCCGTCGCGGGGCGGCATGGCGGAGATGAGCGCCGCGCCGCTCTGGTTGTTGACGGCTTGCGAAATGGTGGGAGCGCTCTGCCCGCCCGCGAAGATGCTGCCCTGAGAGACGGAGCGGACGGCGACGACTTTCGGGTCGAAACGAAGCGTGGCCGTGACGAGAGAGAGCGCAGCATCCGTCTTGAGTAGCAGTCGGAGTTGTTGCCTTTCGCCGACGCGCATCTGCGGTTGGCCGGAGACGAGTCGCAGTTGAGCGACCCTCGTCGGGCGTCTCTCTTTATTGAGAGAGGCGTTGGTCTCTTCGGTCGTAGAGGCGGCGACATCGACGGACGCGCCTTCGGCGGCTTCTTCCTTTTCCGCACGCTCCGCGCGAGGGCTCGCGGGCGATTTCAGAATGTCTCCCGTGAACGGAGATTTCTGTCGATTCTGATAGAGAGCATCGCTTGTGCTTTGAGAGGTGTCTGAAGCGGCGAGCGCATAGCGTTGCCGCTCGGCGTCATGCTTGACGGCGTCGTGCTTGATTGCCGAATCCGTCTGGCCGGTCAGGATGTTGGGAGCGGGCACGTAAGCGTAGGCGAACTCTTCGGTGTTTGAAATTTGAGAGGCTGGCTCTCCGGCGTCGGAGACGTGAATGACAGCGTTAGTCGGAAGGCGACGGGCGGTGGCGAGCTGGTCGTCGCGTTCAATCTCTTGCAGGAGGGCTTCGAGCGAATCGCTGTTGGGCGTTTGCAGCGTGCCGGTCGGGCGCAGTTCTTCGTCCTGCGGCGTGAGCGCGGGGGCGCGCATGACGTGAGGCGTGACGGCGATGACGATGTCTGTCTGCTGGTCGTTGCGACGCGGCGCGGTGAAGAGCCGACCGAAGACCGGGACGAGACCGAGCACGGGCAAGCCCTGTCGCCCGCGCGACTGCTGGTTCTGTGCGACGCTGGCAATCATCATCGTGCGGTTGTTCTGAATGCGCGCCGTGCCTTCGATGTTGCGCTCGGTGAAGGTCGGCGTCAGAGATGCGACGCCCTGATTAGTCACGTCGTTCGACTTGATGCTCATCTTCACCTGCACGTCGAGATTCTGGAAGACCTGCGGGGTGAACTCCAAAGTCAGGCCGGTCTTTTCGTACTGAATGATGGGAAAGCCGTTGCCGCCGAAGACGCCCGCGTTGACCGCGCCCTGCGTGTTCTTATCATCGACGGTCGTGCCGAGCGGCGTGACGGCGGCTGTCTGCACGGGCACGCGCTGGCCTATGTGTGCGGTCGATTTTTCGCCGTCGAAGGCGTGCAGTTGCGTCGAGGCGATGAGACGCGTCTGGTCTTTGCGCTGCAAGGCCGAGAGGGCGGACGCGGGAACAAGCAGCGCAGCGCCGAGCGCGGTCGGTGCAGTGACGGCGTTGAGCCCCTGCGTCACAACCTCGCGGCTGCCGCCGAGGATGCTGAATCCTTTCTGTATGCCGCCGAGATTTTTCAGCGTGCTTTCAGAGCCGATTTGATTGCCGAGCTGCAAAAGGTCGTTGCGCGAAACCTCGTAGATGTTGACATCCATCACGACTTCCGCGCGCTCCTTATCGATGCTGCGGATGAGGTCGCTGACGAGGCGTATGTTCTCGGGCGTGTCGCGGACGGTCAGGCTGTTGGTCGTCTTGTTGACGGCGATGACGGCCTGCCGCCCGACCTGTGGCGGGATGACGGATTGGATGAGCTTCTGCGCGTCGGCCGGGTCGGTGTTTGAAAGATAGAAGGTGCGAAGCACAAGCTGCTGATACTGCGGGCGCTTCGATTGGTCTGCGACGAGGATGGTGCGGCGGCTCAGTTTCTGGAAGAAGAGACCCTGCGAGAAAAAGATGTGGTCGAGAGCCTGCGCCGCCGTCACGTCGCGCAAATCTATTTTAATAGCTCGCGGCGGAAACTCGCGGTCGAAGATGACGTTGAGGTCAACTTCGCGGGCGATATGCCTGATGAAGTCTTCGAGGTCGCCCGAAAAGTTGATGGCGCGAAGCTGTTCGGCGCGCGGCGAAAGCGGCATCGGGGTTTTAACGCTCGTGCCCGCCACCCTCACCTTCAGACTCCCCGCGTCAAGGCTCGACGCCGTGAGTTTGCTGACGGAGGCCGTGCCGTCGTTTAAGTTTTCCGCGTCGCTCTTGCCATCTTTGCCGAGCTGTAGCTTGAGCATGCGCTCCATCAAAGAGAGCGCAAGCTCGTTGGCGGGGTCGTAATTGTAAGCGCGGCGGAAGGCGTTATAAGCGCCGACGTAGTCGCCCTTTTCGGCCAGCACGTGCCCCTGCTGCGTGAACGCCTGCGAAGCGTTGAAGACGGCGCGACGGAAATGGAGCTGGTATTCGACGTTCGCGGGCTCGGCGGCGACAGCCAGCGCGAACTCCTCCGCCGCTCTCTCCCACTGCTGCGCCTGCTCGTGCTGCAAGCCCTGCTTATAACTCTTTTGACCCTTTTGAGCCGCGACCGTCGCCTGCCAAGCCCAGAGAAGGCTCAGGACAAAAAGAGCCCTAAAGGCACCTGAGATAAAGCTTCGCAGCCGCCCTTCGGCGGGCGTCGTCGCAGTTCTCCCTCGAAAGTCGGCTTTCTCCCTACGCATGACGCACTCTTCTTTTCTCGCCAAAAGGTGCTTGACAGGTGTGCTCAAGAAAATCGAAATCTGCATGGTAGGTAAACTCCCTTCGGCGAGAATGGGAAAGTCAAAGGTTCTAAATTCAACGAATAAGCGTGGCTGGCTTGAGATTGAACATTAGGTGGGGCGGTTCGGATTGGCGCTCGAAATTTGTGTGAATGCCGCCGATTTGGAGAAGCGATTTTTGCTAGAGACCCTTAGCAGCGAGGAGTGGCTGCTGTTTGAGTTTAAACATAATTTACGCATGTTTGTCAAACTCTCCGCATGGGTGTAAAGATAATTTTCGAGCGCATTTAGGAGCAGTCGGTGGTTGGTTGCGGGGCGTTGGCGCGTCGCGAGGTTTGCGTGTAGACTCGTTTTTCCTCTTCGGGACGAGATTTCAACGTTTACAGGAGAAGATTATGAAGGCACGCATTGATGCTATCGTGCAGCGCGAGCAAGCCGAATATCTGGAGCGTCTTCATCCGGCCAGCACGGATTTGCTGGCGGAGATGGAGGAATACGCCGCCGAGCACGGAGTTCCGATTGCGGACAGAGAAGTGGCGCTGTTTCTGGAGATTACGGCGCGTGCGACGGGTGCGCGGCGCATTCTGGAGATAGGAATGGCGATAGGCTATTCGGTCGTTCATCTGGCGCGTGCGCTCCCGGAAGACGGCCTGCTCGTCACCATCGAGCCGAGCGAGGAGATGATTGCGCGTTCGGAGCAGTACCTGGGACGCGCGGGGCTGAGAGAGCGCGTGCGCATCGAGCGGGGGACGGCGCTTGAGGTAATGCCGCGTCTGGAAGAGACCTTCGACATGGTGTTTCTCGATGCTTTGAAGGAAGAGTACGCAGATTATCTTGAGCTTGCGCTGCCGAGGCTGCGCGTGGGCGGCGTGGTCGTCGCGGATAATCTCCTGTGGGGCGGACAGGTCGCGGGCGAGATACGCAACCCAGACCAGACGACCTCCACGCAGGCTCTGCGCCAATTCAATCAGATTTTCGTGCGCCACCCGCAACTGCTCGCGCAGGTTCTTCCTGTCGGCGACGGGCTCGGCTACGGCGTCAAGATTTCGTGAGAATGCCGGGCGGCGAGATTGTCTCAAGCAAAACAAAGCTGTAGACTACGAAGCTTCCGGGTTGGAGTTTGAAAAACTCCCGCGAGCGGCGCGTGCGAAAATTCGATGACGAACTGTCTTAACGAATTGTCTTGAAGCGGCGTCGCTTTTTCCGAGAATCATTTGAGCAATCATTCCTTCAAACTTCCTGAGAAATTGAAGAGCAGACCGGAAATCGAGCTTTTGCTCTCGTGCGCGCGCGTCGAGCTTGACGCGCCGCGCGCCGCGCGGGTGAGAGAACTGCTGCGAGAGGATTTGGACTGGCAGCTTTTGACGAAGATGGCGCTCAGGAACGGCGTCATGCCGCTCGTCTATCGACAGTTGAGCCGCAATTTCGCCGACGCCGTGCCGGAGATTCATCTGCGACGCCTGCGCGAGCTGTTTCGTCACAACGGCGCGCGAAATCTTCTGAGAGCGGGCGAGCTGTGCCGGATTCTCGAATCGCTGTCGAAGCATGGGATTGATGCTATCCCATACAAAGGCCCTGCGTTGGCCGTCGATGCTTACGGCGATTTGTCGCTCAGGCAGTTCTCGGATTTGGACATCCTCGTGCGTCGAAGCGACGTAAGGCGGGCGATTGAGGCGCTTTCGGCTGAAGGCTACGAGCCCGAGTTCGAGTTGTCGGAGACGGAGCGCAGAGTCTTCATGCGCTGGTGGTACGTGCTGGCGTTTTCTCGCGGCGACCGCATCTATCATCTGGAGCTTCACTGGGCGATTGCGCCGCACTTCTTCTCTTTTCCGTTCGAGACCGAGCGACTTTGGAGTCGCAGACGAAGCTTGAGGGTCGCGGAGAGGGAGATACACGCGCCTTCGAGGGAAGACCTGCTGCTGCTACTTTCGGCGCACGGGGCGAAGGATTCGTGGGCGCGGCTCGAATGGATTTGCGCCGTCGCCGAATTGATACGCGCCGACGGAGATTTGGATTGGAAGGCTCTGATGCGAGAGGCGCGTGCGACGGGAGCCGAGAGGATGCTTCTGCTCGCGCTCAATTTGGCGCAAGAGCTTTTGGAGGCCGAGCTGCCGGAGGAGATTTTGCAGAAGATTCGCGGCTCGGCGAGTCTCAGAGCGTTGACGGCGCAGGTATCGGAGCATCTGTTTCGGGAGAAGAAGAGACCTGCGGGCTTCATCGGGAAGACCTTGTTTCACCTGAAGACGCGGGAGAACCTGTCGGATAAAGTTCGTTACTGCGCGCGCGTGGCGACGGCGACGAGCCCTTTTGAGTGGCGACTCGTGCCGCTCCCCGAGTCGTTATACTTTATCTATTCGCTGCTCAGACCCGTTCGTCTGTTCGCGGGCTTCGTCTCCGGCAGAACGAAGCGCGAGCTGGCACAGGCGAGCGTCGCGGGCGGCTCTCATCTGGATGCGTCGAAACAAGCTTCGGAATGATTAGCGGTCGCGACATCGTTTACATCTCCAGTATCGAATGGAACTTTCTCTGGCAGGGACACCAGGAGATAGCGCTTCGACTGGCGGCGGCGGGCAATCGCGTGCTCTACGTGGAGAACACAGGGGTTCGCTCGCCGGGTTTGCGCGATGCGAGCCGCGTCGCCCTGCGTTTAAAGCGCTGGGCGGGCGCGCTCGGCTCGAAGGGCGTCAGGCAGGTTGCGCCGAACATCTACGTCTCGTCGCCCGTCGTGCTGCCGCCCTTCGGCGGGCGCTGGCGAAGATTGCTCAATCGAAAGATATTTCTGTCGCAGGTGCGGCGCGCCGCACGAAGTTTGGGGATGCGAGACGTTCTGCTCTGGACGTACCTTCCGACCGATACGACCATCGACCTCGTCCGACTGATGCGCTCGCCCCGAAGCGCCTTCGTCTACTACTGCGTCGCGGACTTCACACAACTCACGCCGCACACGGAGAAGCTCCGACAAAGCGAGCGGGAGATTATCGAGTCGAGTGATGTCGTCTTCACGAACTGCTCGGAGCTTGCGACGAAGTTCTCCGAGTGGAACGCAAATGTCCACGTCTTTCCCTTCGGCGTCAACCTCGAAGCCTTTCCACTAAAGGCGCGCGACCGAGTTGCGAAGCACGAGGGCAACGGTCACGAGAAATCTTTCGAAGCAAGCGGAGCGGCGGCGCTTGACGGGTTGCCGAGGCCGATTATCGGCTACGTCGGCGGTCTTCATCGCCACGTCGATTTCGCTCTGCTGCGAGAGATGGCGCGTGCTCGTCCCCTCTGGTCTTGGGTCTGCGTGGGGGCGCTGCAAGCGGCGGAGCTGGGCGAGCTTGAAGGGCTTCCGAACATCCACCTGCTCGGACAGAAGCCGCACGGCGAGCTGGTCGAATACATACGCCGCTTCGATGTCTGCATCGTCCCTTACGTGAACAGCGTCTATACGACGACCGTCGTGCCGACGAAAATCAACGAGTACCTGGCGGTCGGCAAGCCCGTCGTCTCGACCGATTTGCCGACCGTCCGCGAGTTCAACGAGGAGCACCGGATTCTCTACACGGCGGGCGCAGAGCGCGAACCGTTTTTGCAGGCCATCGAGCAGGCTATGCAAGCGCCGGAGGATGCCGAAGTAGTCTCGCGCCGCAGGGATGTCGCCGCGCTCGGCGACTGGCAGGCGCGTTTCCATGCCATGAGCCGCCTCGTCGAGGCGCAGCTCGAAGCGAAGCGAGCGCGGTCTTCCGCAAGCATCGAAGGGAAGCGCACGGGCTTGAAATGAAGTGGATGGCGGAAGATGGGTGCGTTGACGTAGTTTGTTAATTATGTTAGTTTCCGCATGCCACGTACAAACAAGTGTTGTAAACGAGGCTCAACTCCCGCTTCAAATAAATAATATCCGTCAAACAAAGGTTGCTGTGAAAGTGGTTTTGAAATGAGGAATTGTAGTATCAATCTGTGGTCGAGCAGGAGATGGCTGCCCGGTATGGCGTTATCGATACTGGCGGCGGCGCTTCCGGCCATCGGGCAGACGCGGCAGGCGCAGCCGCAGCCGCCACCGGCGACGAAAACTGAGCAGGCGAGCCCGAAGACGGCCGGGACGACGGCGAAGCCGAAGGGCATCTGGAATCTGACGGTCACGAAGAAGACGCCGCGCCTGATTAGTCTTAAGGCGACTGATGCGCCTCTGACCGAGATTGCCTCGGAGCTTTCGCGTAAGGTCGGCGTGCCGGTCAACCTGAGCCCTCTGATGAGCAAGCAGCGCATGACGCTGGAGTTCTCAAATCTTCCTCTCGACGCAGCCCTTCGGATGCTCGCGCCGCAGCCCTACGTCGATTACGAAGTGAGCGGAGATTTCAATCTGCAACCGAAGCCTCTGGCGCTCTACCTGCACGGGCTCAACGAGCCGCCGCCTGCGGCCAACGCCGGCATCAAGAGCAACTCGGTCGCGCTGCTCATCGAAGGCGACACCGAAGAGGGAACCGAAGAGTATGAGAAGAGGAAAGAGCAGGAGGAGACCGTCCTCAGCGTCTCTTACTCGAAGAACCAGCTGAGCGTGCTCGCCAAAAAACAGCCGCTCAGCGTCGTGCTCTACAAGATAGCCGCCGAGTTGGGCATCCCCTTCGACCTGAACTACGAGAGCAGGGAAGTCGTGGACGTGAACTTCAACAACTATTCGGTGGAACAGGCTCTGCGCTCGATTTCGCCACTGGTGCGTTTCTATTTCCGCGCCGACTTGCAGACCTCTGAAATCAAGCCGCTCCGCATTGCCCTCGTGCCGACGGCCAAAACTTAAACATTCAAGCTCTACAAATTTGCAGGAGGCGGTAACTCTTGAATAATACGAACAACCCTTTCAACCTTGAATCTGCGACCGAACAGGCCGACCAGCCCCAAACCCTCTCGCCGCGAAGCGAGTCGAAGAAGCCCTTCGTCGAACCCGTAGTCTCGACTCCCATCGACGTGCTCGAAGCGACTGCCTTCTTCCAACAGCAAAGCTCCACCGATACCAGCGACCTCTAATTGGCGAGGTCGTCACGCACGAAGCAAAACTTACCGGGAAGAATGGATGGCTGCGCGGCTCGAAGTCAAAACCGTCTTAGAGACATCTTATACGCTGGCCGGTCGCCGTCTCTCTTTTGAAGCTGACGACGAGTGGGCTGCGCTCGTCGTCCAAACCTATCTCAACGGTTTCCAACTGAAGCTCTCCGAAAGCGGCTTGAGCCCCGCGCCCGACTTTCGCGTCAGGCTGCTCGCGGAAGACCCGCCTCCCGTGCCGCCCTCGCTGCAAAAGTTCGACCTCGCGCCCGAGGGGCATTGCTTCACCGACGGCGAGAGATACTACCTGGACATAGACGATTCACACATCGCCGTCGGGACTCGCTCGTCGCGCGAGATGTCGGTCTGGCTCGGTCGGACGCCCCATGCGCGGCGTCCGCTCTCGCTCGTCAGCGTTATGTCCTGTGCCCTGCACATAGCGCTCAGGCGATGTGCGCTCTACGATCTGCACGCAGCGGGATTGGTCGAGCCAGAGACGGGCGCGGGCGTGCTTTTCCTCGGCGATTCCAATAGCGGCAAGACGAGCTTGACGCTCAGGCTGACGCGTTCCGGCTGGTCGTACCTGTCGGACGATTTGCTCGTCTTTTACGAGGGTGCGGAGGCGATAGAAGCACGAGGCTTGCGGCGCGTCTTTTCCGTCTCGGCCTCGAACCTCGTCAACTGCGACCTTCCGCGCATCGAAGAAGCTCTCGGCGTGCCGGGCTTGAGAGACCCGAACAAACGGCGTCTTGAGCCGTCGGTCGTCTTTCCCGAACGTCTCGCCGAAAGCTGCGTTCCGCGCGCTCTCTACTTCGCTTCGATTACCGGAGAGAGAAAGAGCCGCATCGAAGAGGTCGGGCAGTCGGACGCGCTCATACGCCTCGTCAGGCTCTGCCCCTGGGCGAGCTTCGACGTGATGGCGAGGGAAAACCTGCGCGTGCTCAGCCGTCTCGTCCGGCAGACGAAGATTTACAACCTGTTAGCCGGTCGTGACGTTTTCGACGACCCCGACTGTGCCGCCGCTCTCTTCGCCAGCCGCGCCGCCGCCGCCTGAATCTCAAATGGCAATCTCTGATTCCATCGCCGCGCGCCCCGTCGAGACGGACATCCTGCCGCGCATCAGCGTCGAGCTGACCAACATCTGCAATCTTCATTGCAGCTACTGCGTCCGCGACGAAGACGCCCTCTATCACACGCCCGCGAGCTTTCTCTCGGCAGACCTCCTGCGCCGCATCGTGCGCAGCGCGCGCGAGGTCTATCCGCTCGCCTACGTCTCTTTCACGGGCGGCGAAGTCACAATCCATCCGAAGTTCGCGGAGATAATCGAGGCGGTCGTCGGAGAGGGTTTGCAGTTCACCTTCGTCACTAACGCTTGGCACTTCGAGCGCGTCTATCCTCTGCTCGTCCGAAACCGTGCGGCGCTCAGAGCCGTCGGCATCAGCCTCGACGGAGCGACCCGAGAGGCGCACGACCGTTGGCGTGGCGAAGGCTCTTTCGTGCGCGTCATGCGCGCCATCTCGCGCTGCTACGCGAGCGGGATTCCGTTTATCCTTAAGGTAGGCTTGCGCCGCGACACGGTTCCGCAGTTGCAGGAGATAGCCTTGCTCGGGGCGCGCCTCGGGGCGAAGGCGCTACACTTCAGCCATTTCCTTCCGACCTCAAGCGCCAGCGCCGACGAATCAGCCCTCACTCTGGCCGAGCGCGCCGAGGCCGAAGAGGAGATAGGCATTCTCACCAAAATCCTGAAGATGCCGATTGGCCTCGTCACGGGCTATTACAATCTCGACCCCGAAGCTCCTTGCTCCCCCTTGAAGGGTACGAACTGCAACATCGACTATCGCGGACGACTCACGCTTTGCTGCAATCTTTCAGGCTTTCGAGGCGCGGAGGGCGAGCCCGACGTGGTGGCGGATTTGAACCGGGAGGATTTCGCCTCGGCCTATCCGCGCCTGCGCCGTCTGGTCGAGGAGCAGAACGAGCGGCGTCGCCGTGCGCTCGCCGCGCACAGAGACTCTGGGCGCGAAGTCGATTTATACACAGGCTCGCCCTGTCTCTTCTGTTTGCAGAGCTTCGGTAAGATTCCCTGGCACGGCCTGACGGGCGAGCGCGCCGCCAGACGCTCGCTTCCAGTTCTTAACTCGACGGATGCCGCCTTGCAAAAGAGCGAGCCCGTGCGCCAACATATCTAGCATGACTACGGATACACCAACCCCCCCCGACCACATCATCTCGACAGAGCTTGACGACGGCGAAGGCGTGCTCGTCGATTTGAACTCGAAGCGTTACTACCAGCTCAACGAAACCGCCATGTTCATCTGGAAGCGACTCGAAAAGGGGCAGCCGCTCCCTGAGATTATCGACGACCTGACCGAGTCCTACGATGTCAGCCCGGAACACGCGGCCAGGAGCATCGAAACCCTCCTCGAAAATCTCCAATCACGCAAACTCGTGAACCCGCGCCAGACGCAAAACGCAGCTCAGTAAAATCAACGTCAGGCTCGCGCGACGAATGCCGTGCAGGGACACGCACTGTCCCTGCGGTCGCACATCCATTTGAAATTCATTCTAAGCAGGGAAGGAATAGGTGCGCGTGTATTCGGGGAAGCGTGTTTCGAGCAGGGGGCGTCCGCTCGATTCGAGCCAGGCGTGTCCGGCGAGAAGTCCGTCGCCCTCTTTGCGCACGCCGAAGACGATGCGCGAGTCGATGCCCCGCAGCGCGAGGTAGCGATGAAGCACGGGCGCGCGTTTCCAGCAGGTCGGAGTGAAGCAGAGAAAATCTGTCGCCAGCAGAAGGTCTAGAAGACGTGCGAGACGCGCCTGCACCTCCCCTGCATCCTGCTTCGGAGCCGGGCGCGGGCGTGGCTGCATCAATCTCAGGATGCGCGGAAGCGGCATCACTCTGACGAGCAGCGAGAGCGCCGCCACCCAGCCCGCCATCCGCACGAGCAACAGCGCCGAATCCGGGTCGCGTCGGAAGAGATGCGCCGCGCCGTTGAGCGCGTGCGCGCCGCGTCTGGAAATTCGAGAGAGACGTTCGAGCATCAAAACGAGTCTGCGTTTGAGCGTCGCATCGCTTTAACTTACGGCGCTCGCTTCGGGCGAAGCTTTGCGAGAGCAGCGACAGACGCGGCCTCCGTCTATTTCGTGTACTGTCCTGCGCCGAGAAAATGGAGCGAGACGTAGGGCTCGTCGCCAATCACCCAGCTATCGTGTGCGACGGGCGGGATGTAAAAAATATCGCCGGGCGCGAGCACAATCTCTGTGCCGTCGCTCATCGCCGCCACCGCGCGACCCGAAACGACCAGCCCGACATGCTCCACCTCGCACAGCGCCGCGCCAGCCTGTGGCGCGACGTGCTCAGACCACCTCCAGCCCGGCTCATAGCTCGCGCGCCCGATAGTCTGGCCGCCGAGATGCACTACCTCGAAACGCCCCTTCTCAAAGACGCGCGTTTCGTCTGGATTCTCAAACCGCTTCAGGATAACTTCCAACATGCGAGTCTCCCAACTTCCGGTTTGAACGGACGCGGAAGCGACGTGTGCGCCGGTCTCCGCGAGTGATTTCAAAATCTCGGATTTGAAATATGATGCTTTCGTGCCGGCAACCCTGTCGGCACAAGACCGGGCAGATATCTTAAAGCCATGCTGATTCTTCCCGACAACGAAGAAGCCTACGAGCGCGCGGCGCAGGTGGTTGCCTCCGGCGGCATCCTCGCTTTTCGCACAGACACATTCTACGGTCTCGGCGCAGACCCTTTCAACCGAAGCGCCCTCAAACATCTGTTCCAACTCAAGGGCAGAGACGAAGGAAAGCCGATACTCGTCATCATCAGCGACGCGCTCGTGGTAGAGCGTTTCTTCGCCGCGCGCACCGCCTTGTTTGAAACCGTCAGCGAGCGACACTGGCCGGGCGCTCTGACGCTCGTCGGCGAAGCGCGCTCGGACGTTCCCGAAGAACTGACCGCCGGGACGAGAAGCATCGGCCTGCGCCTTCCCGACGACGAGCGCGTGCGCGCGCTCGTGCGCGCCTGCGGCGGCGCGCTCACAGCGACGAGCGCCAATCTCTCGGGCAAGCCGCCCGCGCGAACCGCCGCCGATGTCGCGCGCTCATTCCCCGAAGGTCTCGCCCTCATCCTCGACGCCGGAGCGACACTCATCGACCGCCCCTCCACCGTCCTCGACGTTCGCCGAGCCACCGCCCGCCTCATCCGCGAAGGCGTCGTCACAGCCCGGGAGCTACGAAGAACCCTGATAAGTCTGGAATTAAGTCTGGAGTCTGAAGTCTAGAGTCTGGAGTCAAAACCAAAACATCTCTTGTCTTTGGCTTCAGACTCCAGACTTTAGACTCCAGACTTTAGACTTCATTGAGTTACTGTCAGCTTGCGAATGAAGTCCCAGTCGCCGCTCGCGTCGATTTGGATATTGCCGACGTTTTTGCGTGCGACGACCATCGTGGCGGGATACCAGAGCGGAAGCATGGGGAGTTCGCGGCTGATGATGTCCTGCGCCTGCGCGTAGAGGGCTTTGGCTTTGTCGCGCTCGCGGTCGAGCGAAGTGCTGGCGGCTTCGTCGAGGATGCGGTCGAGATCTGGATTTTTGTAGCGGCTGCGATTACGACCGGCGCGGGCTTCCGTGGGCACTTCTCTCGTATGGAAGAGGTCGCGCAGGAAGACGGGGTCTTGATTGCCGCCGACCCAGCGCGAGCTGGTCATCTGAAACTGACCGTTGCGAAGCTGCGCAAGCAGAGAGACGGTCTCCATCGTCTCGATTTCGACGGGCACGCCGATTTGTTTGAGCGAATTCTGGATGACTTGCGCATACTGCCGCGTGGCCGTGCTGGCCGAAGAGATTTTGAAGTTGATGGGTTTAGGGAAACGCATCTGCGGCCCGTCGCCGTCGGGGTCGCGGTAGCCCGCTTCGTCGAGAATCCGCTTGGCCTGTTCGAGGTCGAAGGCGTAGCGCTGGCCGGGCGCGAACGCCCACGACTCTTCGGGCAGGATGGAATGAGCGATGCGCGCCTGGTCGAGCTGCAAATCGCGCACGATGCTCTCGCGGTTGATGGCGTGAGCGATGGCCTGTCGGACGCGCACGTCCTTGAGGGGCTCGGTCTCGACGTTGAAGGCGAGATAGACGATGTTCGCGCCGGGGAATTTCTCGACCTTGAGGTTGGCGTCCTGCTCAAGAGCGCGGTAGGAATCGGGCGTCAGATTGGCGTAGCCGGGTGCGATGTTAACGCGCCCGCTACGCATCTCGGCCTGCAAGGTGTTGGCGTCGATGATGGCGCGTACGCGCAGCTTCTTGATTTGCGGAGCGCCGCCCCAGTAAGCTTCGTTCGCTTCCAAATCGACCATCTGCTGCGATTCGTCGTAGGCGACGAACTTGAAAGCGCCCGAGCCGACGGGGCTCGTCTTCTGCCGGTCGGCGCTGCCCTGCGGGATGATGGCGACGGGCACGAGGTTCGTCAAAAGTTGCAGCCAGGGCTTGCCGAGACGCACGACGAGCGTGCGCGGGTCGGGTGTGTCGATACCTGCGACGTAAGATTGTTTGCCCGCCGCGCCGCCCTCGAAGAAGGTCGCGGCCTTGCCGGAATCGGATGCGAGCAGGGTTTCGAGCGTATACTTAGCGTCGGCGGAAGTGAGCGGCTTGCCGTCGTGGAAGGTGACGCCGTCGCGCAGCGTGAAGGTGACTGAAAGGCCATCGGGCGTGGTCTGGATATTTTCGGCAAGCTCGCCGACGTACTCGAACTTCTCGTTCTTCCTCACCAGCGTATTGAACATCAACTGGCGCAGTCGCTCGCTCGAAGCGTCCGTGCCGCGCAGAGGGTCGAGCGTCTCAGGATTGGCGTCTAAGACGGCGACGAACGAATCGCTCTGGGTGCGACAGCCCGCGAAGAAAATCAGTGAGCAGAAAGCCGTGAGCAGTAAGCAGCAGAAGAAGAGGCTTCGATGAACTGCGCCGAAACTTCTCGAAGCCTGAGCTATCTCTAAATCGACGCCGGACGCACTCGAACTGCTGACCGCTGATTGCTGATTGCTGACCGCTCCTGTCTTCATAATTTGTCTCCGTAAGTGTAGTTGAGCTTTCGGTTGAGCGCGGCCACTTCATCGGAGAGATGCCTGAAGCGGGCAACGTCGAAAGGGAGAGGCGTTTGAGTGAGCGCCTTGTAGTCGCCGATGCGACGAAGCGAGGCGTCGATTCGCTCCTCGGAGAGTTCGCCGTTTCGGGCTGCGCGCAGCAGCGCTTCGTAGCCGCGCCGAATCAGGTCGGGGCGGGCGCAGATGAGCAGCATGTCTTCGCCCGCCTGAACGGCGCGAAGCACCGCGTCTTCAATCTCGCAATGTTTGGCGATAGCTCCCATCTCCAGGTCGTCCGTTAAGACGAGGCCGCCGAAGCCGAGTTCTTCTCGCAAGAGCCGCGTCACAATCTCGTGATTGATGGAGGCGGGGACGAGGCGGCCTCCCGCCGTGCCTCGATGAATGTCTATGTTCGGGAAGCCGCCGTGACTGACCATCACGGCGCGCACCATGTTGTCTTCGCGCTGAAAAAGCTCGATGTAGGGCGCGAGGTCTTGGGCGATGAGGTCGTCGTGCGAAAGCTCGATGACGGCCATCTCCTCGTGCGTATCGACCTCGCCCGCGCCGATGCCGGGAAAATGCTTGGCGCACCCCAGAAGCCCCGTGCCCTGCAAGCCGCGCAGGTAGACCATCGTATAGCCGAGGACTTCGCCGGGCGAGCGGCCGAACGAGCGCGAATAGAGACCGTTGGAGAGCAGATCGCGGTCGTCGGTCATAATCGAGAGGACGGGCGCGAAGTTCATGTTGAAGCCGAGCAGCCGGAGTATCTCGCCCGTGATGCGGCCGAGGGCGCGCGCGGCGGCGAGGTCGCCGTGCTGTCGAATCTTGCGCGCGGCGGGCATCGGCGTGCAGATTTTCCGCAGTCGGTCAACGAGTCCGCCCTCCTGGTCGATGCCGAAGAGCGGCTCGACGGGAAGCGCCTCGCGCACGCCGTCGAGCAGCCCGCGCAACTGCTCAGGCGCGGCGACGTTGCGCCCGAAGATGATGATACCGCCGGGATTCACCTGCTCGACGAGCGAGCGCGCCTCCGAGTCAAACTCCGTGCCCGGCAATCCGATGTAGAGAAGCTGTCCGATTTTCTGTTCGAGCGGAAGCGACAAAAGATTTTCGGAATGGGTCATGTAAAGATGTGAACCGTTTGATGCCAGCGTTAAAAACGAGTACGGCTAGAAAACCAATTCAAACAGGGATGGACAGGATAGACAGGATAAAGGCACAGAACAGAAGTGATAAATCAAATCAGAATTAGCTTCCGCTTCCTTTGCCTTTCTTTCATCCTGCCTATCCTGCCCATCCTTGTTAATTTCTCCGCTTCATCTGCTCAGACGATGCGTTTGCGAACGTTGACGAGGAGTTGCCGCGCTTCTTCTGCTGAGAGGGTTTCTACATCAACGCTGCGAAGCTCGTCAAGCAGACTTTGATTGACGGCATCGAAGAGCGTCGCCTCGGCGGCCAGAGCGCGGCTTCGCGCCCGACCCGCCGCGCGCCTGAGAGCCTGATTGCCGTTCTCATCTTCTAAAGCGCGCGGCTCGTGCAGCGCGGCGGTCGTCGCCGTCGCCGCTTGCGCGCTCAAAGCCTTCGAGGCCGCGCCCACTCCTTCGGCGAAGACATCCAGCTCGTAACGCTCAAGCCGCGCCAGAACATCGCGCGCGCGCGCCAGCACCGTCCGGGGCAGACCCGCCAGCCGCGCCACCTCGATACCGTAAGATTTCGACGCACGTCCGCGCTCAAGACGATAGAGGAAGATAACTTCGCCTTCGCGCTCGGCGACGCGTATCTGGTAGTTCTGCGCTCCGGCGAGACGCTCGGCCAGCTCGGTCAATTCGTGATAGTGAGTGGCGAAGAGAGTCTTGGCGGCGTGCTCGGGCGAATCGTGCAGGTGTTCGGCGACAGCCCATGCGATGGAGAGGCCGTCAAAGGTGGCCGTGCCGCGACCGATTTCGTCGAGCAGCACGAGCGAGCGCGGAGTCGCCCCGTGCAGGATGGAGGCCATCTCGGTCATCTCGACCATGAAGGTCGAACGCCCTCCGGCGAGGTCGTCGGTCGCGCCGATGCGCGTCCAGATGCGGTCGAGGATAGGCAGACGCGCGCTCTCGGCGGGCACGAACGAGCCCATCTGCGCGAGCAGGCAGATGAGCGCCGCCTGCCGGAGGATGGTCGATTTGCCGCCCATGTTGGGGCCGGTGATGATGAGCAGACGGTCGGTCGAATTGTTCATGGAGAGGTCGTTCGGGATGAACGGCGCTTCGCTGAAGGCTTCGATGACGGGATGACGACCGGCGGTAATCTCAATCTCGTCGCCGTCGTGAAGCTCTGGGCGGACGTAGCGGCGACGAACGGCGGTCTGCGCGAGCGCGGCCAAAACGTCGAGCGTCGAGAGCGCGCGAGCCGTCGATTGAAGCCGACGCGTCTCGGCTGCGACAAGGGCTCGCACCTCGTTAAAAAGCGTCGTCTCAAGCTCAAGGATGCGCCCCTCAGCGCCGAGTACGCGCTGCTCCCAGCTTTTCAGCTCGGGCGTGGTGAAGCGCTCGGCGTTGGCGAGCGTCTGCCTCCGCTCGTAGTCTGCGGGCACGCGCGCGGCGCTCGCCTTCGAGACCTCCATGAAATAACCGAAGACGTTGTTATAGCGCACGCGCAGAGTCGAGATGCCGGAGCGCGAACGCTCACGCGCTTCAATCGCGGCGATGGTCTGCTTGCCGTCGCGCAAGACCGAGCGAAGCTCGTCCAGCTCCGAAGAGTAGCCGTCGCGGATGACGCCGCCGTCGGCAAATTGGATAGGCGGCTCGTCGCTGATGGCACGCGCGAGCAGCTCGACAACATCCGGCATCGCGTCTGCATTTTCGCGCAGCACTTGCAGCAAAGACGAGCGAGAGTCCGATAACGTCTCTTGAATGGAAGGTACTTGTTCGAGCGAGCGGCGGAGGGCGGCGAGGTCGCGCGCGCCCGCCGTGCCCATGTTGATGCGGCCGGTGAGGCGTTCGAGGTCGGCTACTTCGCGCAGCGCCGCCTGCAAGCGGTCGCGCTTCATCTGAGAGCCGAAGAGGTCTTCGATTGCCGCCAGCCGCGCTTCAATCTCGCCGCGACGAACCGAGGGGCGCAGCATCCACGCGCGCAGGAGTCGCGCGCCCATCCCCGTCGCGGTCGTGTCGATGACGCCGAGCAGAGAGTGTGCGCGCCCCGCGTTGTTTTGCGCTTCGGTCAGCTCCAGATTACGAACCGTCACGGCGTCGAGCACGAGATGGTCTTGCGCCTCGAAATAGCTGATGCCTGTGACGTGCGCGGCGCTCTCGCGCTGCGTCTCGCGCGCGTAGCGCAGGCACGCGCCCGCCGCGCTGACGGCCTCCGTCTTCTCCCCCAGCCCGAAGCCTTCTAAGGTGCGGACGCGAAACTGTTCGAGCAGAAGCGACGCGCAGGCCAGCGGCTCCCAGAGCCAATCGTCGAGCGGAGAGAGAGCGATTGAGCCTGCGCCCGACGCCGACGCTGCGTGCTCGGCGGGCATGATGCGCGCGATTGGCTGAGAACTGCTCGTGCTCTCCTTCGCGCTCTCCGTGCCTCCCGCTTCCGCTCGCGGCACGCTTCGCGGCGACTGCCCCGCGTAAGCTTCTCTGACAAGCTGCGCGAGCGATTCGGGGAAGAGCAACTCGCGCGGAGCATAGGATTCGATGTCGGCGCGGATGCGCGTCCATGCGTCTGCGCCGCTCGCTTCGGTGGCGCGAAACTCTCCGGTCGAAAGGTCTAGGAAGGCTGCGCCGAAGCTTTCGCCCGCGCCGCACACGGCCGCCAAGTAGAGGCTCTCTCCGGCTTCGACGAGCTGCGGGTCAATCGCCGTGCCCGGCGTAATGACGCGAACCACCTCGCGCCTAACGAGCTTCTTCGTCTTCGTAGGGTCTTCGGTCTGCTCGCAGATGGCGACGCGGAAGCCTTTGCGTATGAGGCGCGCGATGTAGCCGGAGACGGAATGATGCGGCACGCCGCACATCGGGATGGCCGCGCCGCGCTCCTTGTGCCTGGCCGTCAGGGTAATCTCAAGCTCGCGCGCGCCCGTGACGGCATCGTCGTAGAAAAGCTCGTAGAAGTCGCCAAGACGAAAAAAGAGAAGCGTGCCCGGATACTGCCGCTTCATCTCGTGATACTGGCGCAGCATGGGTGTGAGAGTATTAGTGGTCATATCGAACGGTTTCTGACGCGATCTCACCGAGACGGCAGGTATGAGGAAGCATAACCCCTGAGCCGGGCGTGAGGCAAACGGTCGGCTCTGAATTAAGGCCGGGCGTCAGACCCCCGGCCTCTTTTGCTATTGCGGCGGAGTTGGGAGATGAGAATTTTTCTACTCGAACAGGTTCTTGGTTTGATCGTTAAACCACTTGTCGGCGGTGTCTCTGGGGTTTCTGAGCATCCTCCATGCGTCTCCGACGCTGTTCACTATTTTGCTGTAGTCGGACATATTTTCGACGCAGAGATAGGTGACAGTGGCGTTGGCCGAAGTCGGGTAAGGGACGATATAGTGCCGTCCTTCTCTATCGACTTTGTGGACGAAAGTTGCGCTCGGTTGACTGGAAAAGGCGAAGGTGGAGCCGACTGGAACTTTCTCGATAATGTCGGCGGAGACATAGCTGATGAACCTGCGCGCATCCTCTGCATGGCTATCAGTGAAGGCACTTCCGACGAACATCCGCACCGCCGCAAAACCGCTGTTGACGATAATGGTTTCTTCTTGATCAAGGTTCGGCATAAAGTTTCCCCTGGCTGGAAGAGGTCTGGAAAAGCGGCACATTATTCGTTGCTGGCGGCGGGCGTGTCAACTGAAGTCGAAGGAAACTCAGGGGTGCTTGCGCCGCTATTTGACCGTTCCGAAAGGTGAGCAGCGCTACGGCTTGTTTGTGAGAGGGCGTGAAACTATTATTGGGGCGGGCACGGCCTGACATCAAGGGGAACTGATATGACTCTTCAGCTACAAATCATCACGCTCTTCCTGCTCGCCATCCCCATCGCGTGCATCGCCTGGACGGTGACGCACGAGGAGGTCTTCCGTGAGCCGAGGGAGTACTGCGTCGCACAGAGCAAGAACTGCCGTCGCTGGTATCAACGCAAATTCTTCTACCTGTTCACCTGCGAATACTGCTTCAGCCATTACGTGACCGCCTTCTTTCTCGTCATCACAAACTATAAGCTGCTCTTCGACGACTGGCGCGGCTATCTCGTCGGCGGCTTCGCGCTCGTCTGGGTGGCAAACCAGTACATGAGCCTCTACAACCGTCTGCGGCTCGACATCAAGAGCGAGCGCATCACGTCGGAGATAAAGGAGAGCGTCAAGGAGAGCGTGGTGAACGGTCGTGATGAAGAGTTGAAGCGACACGTCGCGGGCAGGATTTGAATGTGCGCGCGTCGAATCTCGACGTGTCAGTTAAAAAAACCGGCGGTCTAATGAAAGCCTGGTTGCTCGACGAATGCCCGACTTGAAGTAGTAAGGCTTAGCGCCCGGGTCAACGAATGATGCGCTTGTCGCGCTCGCCGATTATCTTCCAGCCCTGCTCCGTCTTTCGCCAGACCAATTCCTGCACGACCTCGCCGCTACTGTTGAGCCCGCGCCCCTGTATCTCGTACTGCTTGCGAAACTCCATGACGGCTGTGCGCCCGTCGCGTCCGAAGCTGATGCTGGGCGGGTCGATGCTGATTTGGACGGCGTCGGCCTGCGAGAAGGCTGCGGACTTATCTCGGCGCACCTCGCTTAAGGAGACGTTGTTCGAGCGATAGTAGGTTTCGAGGCGGGGCATGTAGAAGGAGAGCTGCCGGTCGATGCTGCGCGCGTTGGTGGCGGCTATCCAGCCGTCGAGCGCGCTCGTCAGGGCGCGGCGCTCGACTTCCGGCGTTTCGCTCGTCGTCCTCGGGGCTGAGTCCGACGTGTTCTCGCGCGTCTGCGGAGCGGAGGGAGTCGGGGCAACGCGTTCTTCTGGTCTCACGTTCGATACGGCGGCGACAGGCGTCTCCTGTCGCGTTTCGTCTCGCCAGGGAGCGATGCGCCAGCCGATAAAGCCTCCGACGAGGACTGCGGCGGCGATGAGCGCGTAGACGACGGGCGGCCACGACTGTCTCGCGTGTGCTCCGGCACGGGGCGCGAGCGTCGAAGTTCCGACGTTTTGAGCGCGTCCTTGCGCGTCGCGGTCTGTCTGCATCGTCGAGAGCGGCTCGACCATCTGCGGAGCGACGAGCGGCGCAGAGAATCTGTCGAGAGCGTCGGCGGGCTGCGTGTCTCCGGTTGCCGCCGGAACGGCCGGAGCCGAGGCGAGCGGCGCGGCGACTTTCGTCACCGTCTCGCTCTCCAAATCGTCGTCGGCAGACGAAGCCGTCTGAGCAGAAGCGGCGGGAGCGGAATCGGCGTGGGAGGTCGAAGCGCTGGCAGGAGCATTTTGAGACGAAGAGGCGGAAAGAGAAGCCTCTCGTTCGAGGTCTAAAATAGCGTCCGAAGCCGTGTCCGATAAGGGCTGAGCCGAGACTTTGTCCGGGGTCGGGCTCCTGTCCGCCGAGGCCGCTTCCGCTTTCTCTCTTTCGTTTCCGGACGGATGCGCTTCTTCGAGCGTGGGCGAGCCTGCACGACCTGTGTCGGGCGCAAAATTTCCGATGTGCGGGTCGGTGGCGGGCGCGTCTCCACGCCCGGTTTCGATTGAAGGCGAACGTGCGACGCGCTCGAAGGCTGAGCCGGAAGCCTGCGCGGAAGTGGCAACTGTCGATGCTTCGAGCGGCGAGGACGCGCCCTTTTCTTCGACGAGCGAGCTTTGGAGCGCACGCAGCTCGCGCGAAAGCTCTGCGGCTGTTTGCAGACGCGAAGCGGGCTCTTTGGCGAGCGTCTGCATGACGAGGCGTTCGAGCGCCTCGGGGACGCCTGCGCGCGACTCCGCGAGCGGGAGCGGCGGCTCCCGCACGTGTTTGAGCGCGATGGCGGTGGCCGAGGGCGCGTCGAAGGGTGGGCGGCCTGCGAGCATCTCGTAGAGGATGACGCCGAGCGAATAGATGTCTGAGCGCGCGTCAACCTCGTGCCCGGCGCACTGTTCAGGCGACATGTAGCGCGGCGTGCCGACGAGCGAGCCCGTGTTGGTTAAGACTCCGCCGGAGGTCGAATACTCTTTGAGCTTGGCGATGCCGAAGTCTACGACCTTCGCCAGTAGAGCTTCGTGATGGTCGCGCGTGAGGATGATGTTCGAGGGCTTGAGGTCTCTGTGAATGATGCCGTTGCGGTGAGCCGTCTCGATGCCGTCCGAGACCTGCCGGGCAATCTCGACCGCATCGGAGAAGGGCAGCGCGCCCGCAGCATTGATGTACTCGCGCAGCGTCAAGCCCTGCACAAGCTCCATCAGGATGTAGGCTTCGCCGCTCGGCAGAATGCCGTAGTCGTACGTGTCTGCGACGTTCGGATGATTGAGACGCGCGGCGGCGCGCGCTTCGCGCCGGAAGCGTTCGAGCGCCTGCGGGTCGGAGACGAGGTCGGGCAGAAGCAGCTTGATGGCCGCAGGGCGCTCAAGCTCGACGTGCAGCCCCGCGTAGACCGCGCCCATCCCGCCGCGACCCAGCAGACGCTCCAAACGATACTTCTCGGCGATGATGCACGAGCCCGGGCGCGACTGCACGAGCTGCCCGTTATCGCCGTTCGTGCAGGCCGCCTCCGTGTCCTCGAAACACTGTCGGCAGATGGAACAAATCTTCATCGAGCTATAGAAGAAATTAACAGGGATAGAAAAGCAAGTCAGAAGTAGGAAGGCGGAAGGCGGAAAGCCTGGCTCTCAAGCTTGAATGGCTCTCTTTCCTCCCTCATCCTTCCGCCTTCATCCTTGCTTTTAGAAACTGTCAACCAAAAAAGACTTCCGCGACTTTGTAGACTTCTTCGTCGAGGCGCTTGATGTTATCGACGGCCTCGTCGAGCGGGACGCTGCCGATGCGGCTGCCCTGTAGAGAGACCATACGCCCCCACTCGCCTGCGGCCACCATCTCGAAGGCTTTGACGCCGAAGCGCGTCGCCAGCACGCGGTCGAAGGCTGTGGGCGAGCCGCCGCGCTGGATGTAGCCGAGGCTTGCGGCGCGCGTCTCGATTCCGGTGCAACGCTCTATCTCGCGCGAGAGAAAAAAGCCTATGCCGCCGAGGTGTCCCTGCCTGTAGATTTCGTCCTTCGTCGATTCGCCGAGGAAGGGCTCGGCCTCGTGCGGGCGCGCGTCTTCGGCGACGACGATGATGGAGAAGGCGCGTCCCTGCGCCTTCCTGTGCTGAAGCAGCTCGCAGACGCGCGAGAGACGAAACGGATGCTCCGGGACGAGCACCACGTCGGCACCACCGGCGATGCCGCCGTAGGCCGCAATCCAGCCGCTATGCCGCCCCATCACTTCCAAGACCATCACTCGATGATGCGACTCTGCGGTCGAGTGCAGGCGGTCTACGGCATCCGTGACGATGGAGACGGCCGTATCGAAGCCGAAGGTGAAGTCTGTGCCGAGCACGTCGTTGTCGATGGTCTTAGGGATGCCGACGACCGGATACTGGTGGTCGCGCCACATATCGCGCGCGGCTCGCAGAGTCCCCTCGCCGCCGACGACGACGAGCGCGTTCAAGGCATGACGATTCCAGCTCGTGCGTATCCGCCGGAGGCTTTCGTCGTCGTTTTCCGGGTTGACGCGAGATGTGCCGAGGATAGTTCCGCCGCGCGGCAGGATGCCCGTCACGGACTCCCTCGTGAGCGGCTCGACATCATCTTCGAGCAGTCCGCGCCAGCCGTTTTTGATGCCGATGACCTCGCCGCCTTCGGCGGCGGCGCGGCGCACGACGGCGCGTATGACGGCGTTCAGACCCGGACAGTCGCCGCCACCTGTCAGAATACCTATGCGCAGACCCATGATGTTTGAAACTGCGTCGGTCGAAAAAGCTTTCGACAAGCTACGGAATTTGCGTTGGTTCGTTTGCCGAGCCTATAATCGCGCGGCCAGCCCGGCAAGTCAACCGAGAGTAGAAGTGAAGTAGAGCGGACTGCTTTCGCGGCTCGATTTCGCTTCGCAGGGGCGCGCGTCGCTTCGGAAGAGACTGAGCGCAGAAGGGCGAGCCTCTTTTGAGTCCGGCACGGGGCAGTCGCGGTAAGAGACGAGGCCGCGAGAAGAGCATCTTGGGGAAGAATTCTGAAACGCTTGTGCTGAGCGTCGATACCGCGACCGAGACGAGAAGCGTGGCCGTCTCACGCGGCTCGCGCCTGCTCGCGCTCGAAGTCGGAGAGGGGCGCAACACACACTCTGCGAACGTCCTCTCCGAGATAGACGCGGCGCTGCGTCTGGCGGGCGTCTCTTTGCGCGAGATAGAACTCTACGCGGTGGCCGCCGGGCCTGGAAGTTTCACGGGTTTGCGCGCCGGGCTGGCGACTCTGAAAGCCTTCGCGGCGACTTTCGAGCGCCCTGTGGTCGGCGTCCAGACGCTTCACGGGGTGGCGCGGGCGGCGGGCGCATACGAGAAGATTCTGGCCGCGATTCCTGCCGGGCGCGGAGAAGTATTCGCGCAGTTGCTTTCGGTCTCAAAGGAAGGCCGAGTCAGAGAGTTGGACGAGGCGGCGCACGTCTCGCCTGAGAGACTTCTGGAGCGCGTCGCCGCAGAGACGGGCGCAGGAGGAGTGGTCTGGGCTGGCAGCGGCTCGCTGATACTGGCCGAGTCGATAGCAGAGCGCGCACGCCTGGAAGGTTTCGACTGGAAGGAAGATTCGGAGGAGCCCTTGGGCGAGGAGTCGCCGGAGCGAGAGGCGCGGAGCGCGCCGCGCAGCTGGAGGCTTGCGCGCACGCAGAAGATTCTGGCCGCACATCTCTCGGCGCTGGCTCTGGACGCTCTCGGCGAAGGGCGCGCCTCGAACGCACAAGACCTGCGCGCAATCTACGTGCGCCCATCCGACGTGGAGATAAAGGAGCAATGTCTCGCGCCCAGCAAACAGCCCTCATAGACTTCGACGAATACGTCATCGAATGGATGACCGAGCACGACCTCATCGAAGTGGTCGAGATAGAAGAGACGAGCGGCCTCAGCCTCTGGGGCTGGGAAGCTTACCGTGCGGAGCTGGACAGGCGCGAGTCTGTGATGCTCGTGGCGCGTCGCGCCGGAGCGGCGTACGGATTTGAGAAGAGACGGGTCGAAGGCTTCATCGCCGCGCGTCTGGTGGGCGAAGAGCTGCACATCAACAACATCGGCGTGCGCGCCGGGTCGAGGCAGAGGGGGTTGGGCAGCTCGCTTCTTTCGACGGCGCTCAGGTGGGGCGCGCGTGAGGGCGCTCTGGCGGCGGCTCTCGAAGTGCGCTCGGCCAACCGCGCCGCGCAGTCGCTCTACCGCCGGCACGGCTTCGAGGTCGTCGGACGCCGGAAGAGCTATTACCGACAGCCCACCGACGACGCGCTCGTGATGAGCGTCCGTTTGAGACCCGAGCCTTGATATGGCCGCATGGTTTGGGCTACCATTTTGGCGTCAAAGCGAAAACCGGAAGGGGACGACCCCGAGCCGCCTTTGCGAAAGAGCGAATGCGCGTCGCACACGAAGTAGCGAGACCACCAACAGCATCTGAAGAGGAGGATTCCGCGAAATGGAAATGACCAACACGGACAGTCTGAAAGAGCAGCTAATGTCGAGCGACCCGGAGTTCAGAGAGCTTGCGCGCGAGCACGGACGCTACGAGCAACGCCTCAGCGAGCTTTCGGCTCTCGCCTATCCGAGCGACGAAGAGCAGCTCGAAGAGATTACTCTGAAGAAGAAAAAACTGGCCGTGAAAGATCAGATGCACGCAATCATGCTCCGCCACCAGAAGAGCAGCGAGACAGAGCATTGAAGAGAAGGGAAGAGCACGCCGCTCTCCATTGATTTTACGCCGAACGGGAAACCGGGGGACTCTTTGAGACTACAAAGCGCCCCCCTTTCCTTTAAGAAACAATAGTCGAAGAGAGACCTCCGACGCCTTCTCGGGGCGCGCAACACACGGGCGAGAGCCGGGTCTCGAAGGCCGCAGACGAATTTTCAGAACACCTGTGTTGAAAAGTGGATGCCCGCGCGGACAACCTCCGAACGCACGCGCGGGCGTCAAAGAGCAGAAGCGTTTTCTCCTGTCTGGAAAATGGTACGCGACGGCATCATCTGGGTACTCGTCCCGCTGCTCCTGGCAGTCGCTTCGGCGATTGCCGGTTACTGGCCTATCGCCATCCCGTTTTTAGTTCTCGCCGCCTTCATGGCCTATTTCTTTCGTGACCCGCGCCGCGTCGCGCCCTTCGAAGATAACCTGATCGTCTCGCCCGCAGACGGTCGCGTCACGCGCGTCGAGCGTCTCTCGACAGAAGAGCCCGACTCGCCGACGGTCGTCAGCATCTTTCTCTCGCCCTTCGATGTGCACGTCAACCGCGCGCCCATCGCAGGTGAGATAGAGCACATCGTCTACACGCGCGGCAAATTTATGATTGCTACAAGCGAACAGGCCAGCCTCGTCAACGAGCAGAACGCCCTGACGATACGCGGCGAGCGAGTGACGGTCGTCTGCAAGCAGATTGCGGGCGTGCTGGCGCGGCGCATCGTCTGCTGGAAGAGGGTCGGCGAAAGCGTAGAGCGCGGCGAGCGTTTCGGGATGATTAAATTCAGCTCGCGCACAGACCTCGTGCTTCCGCCCGAAGTCTCCGTCGAGGTGCGAGTCGGGGAGCGCGTGCGCGGCGGCACGAGCATCATCGGGAGGCTCTCTGATGGCAGGTAACGCACCACGCATGGAGCTTGAAGCGGACACGTCCGAACCGCGCCCGCAACGACGCGGCCTGAAAAAAGGGCTCTACCTTCTCCCCTCGACCTTCACCGCCGCCAATATCGCAATGGGCTTCTACGCCGTGATGGGCGCGCTGCGCGGTTTTCAGCTTCTACATGGAGGGGGCGGCGCGGCGGGCGAGATAGAGTTGGCCGGCGCTTATTTCAGCAACGCCGCAATGGCTATTTGCTGGGCGTTTCTCTTCGACACGCTCGACGGGCGCATCGCGCGCATGACGAAGACGACCACAGAGATAGGCGTCCAACTCGATTCCATCGCAGACGTTCTGACCTTCGGCATCGCCCCGGCCGTGCTCGCCTACGCGTGGGGCTACGGGGCGGCGCTCGGCGACGAAGACCCCTTGCACAAGCTCGGCTGGTTCGTCTCCTTCATGTTCGTCATCTGCGGAGCCTTTCGCCTGGCGCGCTTCAACGTGCAGGCGACGCGCCCGCGCCCCCTTCAAGAGGGAACGGTCAAGGTTGATAAAAAAAGCTTCGTAGGACTTCCGATACCTGCGGCGGCGGGACTCATCGCCTCGATCATACATTTCCAGCAGACGCCGCTCGTCGCATCAAGCTACGGCGCAGACCTTTCGCGTCTCTACAGTGGGCTGCTGATGGCTCTGGTCGCAATACTCTCGGCGTTGATGGTCAGCACCATACGCTATTCGAGCTTCAAAACGGTCGGCACGGCGCGACGCGGGGCACGCCTCGTCATCCTCTTCGTGGCCTCGATAGGCATGCTCATCTGGCTCTTCTCCCGCTACGTCCTGCTCATCCTCTTCGCCGGCTACGTCGTGCATGGCCTGGTCTTTCGCCTTGCCTCACTCTTCCGCAGGCGCGCGACTCCCGAAAGCGCAGCCTGAGCTACCGAAGTCTCTTAGCTCAAGCGAAGCTGCCTCGCAGGTTGCCCTCCGCGCCTGAGACCTCCGAAGCTGTCCTCTGTTGCTCTCTCAGGGAGAACTCTTCGCAGCCGTCTTACTCGTCGAATTGACGAGCGGCGCGGCGAAAGCCAGAAGCCCTTGCCTCGTCGTCAAAAGCAGCATCTGCCCGCTCGTCACGGGCGAGGCTGCCATATTGTTTCCCTCGCCGACCGGCAGGTTGTTGACTTGCTTGCCGTCCTTCAAATCCAGAACGACACAGGCGTCGCCGGAGAGCGGGGCGAAGAGCGCGCTATCGGAGAGGGCGAGCGGCTGCGAAGCGATGCGTCCGGCCAGTTGTCGCTTCCAGAGGCGAGCGCCGTTGCGCAGGGAGAGAAAATAGACGAAGTTGTCGAGCGAGGCGACGACCAGTCCGCGCGGCGTGTGCGCGACTGCCTGAACCTCCGCGCCTGTGCGCGCGCGCCAGCGCAGACGCCCGTCCGTCTCCCTCAAAGCGTAGACGTAATTATCCGCCGAGCCGAAGAAGGCCGTCTCTTCGGCGACGGCGACGGGGCCGCGCAGAGCGCCCCGGGTCTGATAACGCCAGAGGGTGCGCCCCGTCGCCAATTCCAGTGCATAGAGAGTGCCATCGACGCTCCCAACGTAGAGTCGTTCGCCGCTAATGACGGGCTGCGAGGCGAAAGCCCCTTTGAACTGCTGCATCCAGACAATCTCGCCCTTATCTTTGCTCAAGGCATAGACGCGCCCGTCGTCCGCGCCGCCGAAAAGCATATCCTGGCTGGCGGCCAGCGCCCCTCTGAGAGGACTCTGTAGCGTCCGCATCCAGAGCGTAATCCCGCTTTTATGGCTGAGCGCCCTCAAAGCGCCGGTCGCCCTGGGCAGGTGCGCGCCCGCCTGTGGGGCTGCTATCTCGGAAGCGACGTAGACGTTTTGAGCATCCGCCAAAGGAGAGGCCGAAAACTCCCCGCCCATCTCATCCTTCCAGAGAAGCTGTCCGTCCACAGCCCTGAGAGACAGGAGCGTGCCCTCCGTGAGGGGCAGGTAGACGATGTCTCCGACGGTCGCCGGGGTCAGATTAATCGTACGTTCCGTGGAATACTGCCAGCGCACCGTCAAAGGTTGGGAGAGAGAGAACTGCCCTTCGAGCCGCGCGGCGGGGAAGGGAAATAAGAGCAGTGAAATGAACAGGATAAGAGCAGAGACGAGGCGCGCTCTAAGCGCCCGGCGTCTGCCCTCGCTCGTCTCGATTTGCTGATTCTTCAAAAAATCCCCCATGTTATCCACGCGCGACCCCGTAGTCCGAGTCTCTTTAATGAGCCGACCGCCCCGCCAACTTCTGTCGTACCGACATGACCTTCCAGCGCAAAACCTCGGAGATAGACGCGCCAAACCCCTCACAGGTTTACTTTAAAACGAAAAAACAGAGCCAGAACACTACCCATTATATTGGACTCTGGCCGACAATACATATTGCCCGGAGATGGAAGAAAATAGGAAATGTTTATCAGTAGTAGATTTGACGAGAACCGAACGAACCCGCGCATAACGGCAGTTACTTATGAAGCGCTTAACGATTTCGGTCTTTAAGCATCTGCATATAAGCCGTGTCTGCCCCTTCTAATCCGGGTGCGGCTTCAGACCTTCACAGTCATCGGCTTACTCTCGCGTTTTTTGGAGTCATACTAACCTCAATCCGCCTCGCGGAGCCCTGCCCGGAGTCTCGACCACCTTTGGAGAGGCTCGTTGGACTGGGCTGACCAGCAAGGACTGCCCGTCGGTATCTCGACACGACTTATCATCGAGGCGAGGAACTTTAATCGAGCAACCTGCAATCTCGGGCTCAAGCTCGCCGAGCGAAATCGAACCGAAGCACCCGCTCCGCCTCAAACATCTGTCGCCACAGAAAAGTCTTCAAGCATTTTCTCATTTCCCGCAGATGAAACGCATCTTGCTCAAAAGCTTTCGCGCCCCTCAAGACTTTACTCCAATATCTTGGGCTCTTCACAAATCCTACATACGTGATATAGTGCGCGGCGAGTTTTTAAGAAAGCGTCGGTCTTTATTCGAGCGCACCTTCCGCCCCGTTGTTTCATAAATCGACATGCAAGATAAAAAATTCGTTCACCTGCATCTGCACACAGACTACAGCCTGCTCGACGGAGCGATACAGGTCAAGCCTCTATCCAAGCGTGTGGCTGAGCTTGGCATGAGCGCCTGCGCCATGACCGACCACGGAAACCTCTTCGGAGCCATCTCTTTCTACGAGGCGATGAAAGCGCAGGGAGTCAAGCCGATTATCGGTTGTGAGGTCTACGTGACGCTCGGCAGCCGCTTGGAAAAGGAGAAGAAGGCGGCGCTGCCCGGCGAGAAGGCCAATTATCATCTGATTCTGCTCGCAAGGAATTTTGAAGGCTACCGAAATCTCGTTAGGCTCACCTCCAGAGCCTTCACGGAAGGCTTCTACTACAAGCCGCGCATCGACCGGGAGCTGCTCGCAAAGCACAGCGAGGGGCTGATTGGCCTCTCGGCCTGTATGTCGGGCGTCCCCTCGGCGCTGCTGGCGCGCGGGGCGTGCGAAGAGGCGGCCTCGGCGGCGAACGAGTTTGCGGAGATACTCGGCAAAGGCAACTATTTTCTGGAGATACAGGAGCACGACCTCGACGCTCAAAAGCGCATACGCAAACCGCTCGTAGAGCTTTCAAAGAGGACTGGCATTCCCCTCGTCGCCACCAACGACGCGCACTATCTGAGGCCGGAGGATGCGAGGGCGCATGATGTCCTTCTATGCATAGGCTCGGGCAAGACCGTCCAAGACCCGAACCGCCTGCGCTACGGCACGCCAAACTTCTACGTCCGCTCCCCCGAAGAGATGTGGCAGATTTTCGGTCAGGAGATGCCGGAAGTTCTGACGCGCACCGCAGAGATTGCCGAGATGTGCGACCTGCAATTCCCGAAAGGCATCAACTATTTGCCCCGCTACCCCGTCCCTGAGTCTGATAACGACCTGGGGATAGACGAGTATTTTGAAAAAGTCGTCAGGGAAGGGTACGAGAAGCGACGGGCGAGGGTCTGGGAGCCAGCTATGTCGCGCGGCACGCTCAGACATTCGCTGGCCGAGTATCAGGAGCGGCTTTCGCGCGAAATCGTGATGATTAAGCAGATGGGGTTTCCGAGCTACTTCCTCATCGTCTGGGATTTCATCAAGTACGCGAAGGACAGAGGCATCCCCGTGGGGCCCGGTCGCGGCTCGGCTGCCGGCTCCTTAATCGCGTATTGCCTTGAGATTACCGATGTCGATCCGCTCCAGTACGACCTGCTGTTCGAGCGCTTTCTCAATCCCGAAAGAGTCTCCATGCCCGATATAGACATCGATTTTTGCGTGCGCGGGCGAGAGCAGGTCATACAGCACGTCTCGGATTTCTACGGGCGCGATTCCGTCTGCCAGATTATCACCTTCGGGACTCTGGCCTCCAAGGCCGCCATCAAGGATGTCGGGCGAGCCCTCAACATGCCTTATAACGAGGTCGAGCGCATCGCCAAGATGATTCCTCCGCCCGTGCGCGGGCGCAACGTCTCCATTTCGCATGCGCTCGAACAGGTGCCGGAACTGCGCTCGGCCATCGAAGAGAACGCGCAAGTGAAGGAACTAATAGACTTAGCTCAAAGATTGGAGGGCTGCGCGCGCCATTCTTCCGTGCACGCGGCGGGCGTCGTCATCTCACCCGAACCGCTCGAAGAGCTTGTGCCCGTCGCCCTCTCTTCAAAGCAGGAGTTGACGACCCAGTATGCCATGTCCGACCTGGAGAAGACGGGCATGCTCAAGATGGATTTCCTGGCGCTGACGACTCTGACGATAATAAGCGACTGCTTAAATACCATTAAGCAATCGCTTCAAGAGGAGATCGACTGGGCCTCCGTCTCGCTCGACGACCCGCAGACCATGCGTCTCTTCGCCGAAGGAAGGACGGAGGCCGTTTTCCAGTTCGAGTCCACAGGGATGCAGGAGATTTGCCGACACCTCAAGCCGAAGGGGTTGGAGGATTTGGCCGCGCTGAACGCTCTCTATCGCCCGGGGCCGCTCGACGGCGGGATGGTCGAAGATTTCATCGAAAGGCATCACGGTCATAAATCGGTGCGTTATATCGTGCCCGAGATGAAGGAGATTCTCTCGAACACCTACGGCATCATCGTCTATCAGGAACAGATCATGCAGTTGGCGCAGAAACTGGCCGGCTACTCGCTCGGGGAGGCCGACCTGATGCGTCGCGCGATGGGAAAAAAGAAGCGAGAGGAGATGGCGCGCCACGAGGAAAAATTCATCGAGGGCGCTATAGAGAGGGGCATCAAGAGAGAGAAGGCGCAGCAGATATTCTCTCTGATGGCACAGTTTGCGGACTATGGCTTCAACCGAAGTCACAGCGTCGCGTACGCCTACCTGGCTTTCCAGACCGCCTACCTCAAAGCACACTACCCGGAGCATTTCTACGCGGCGGTGCTCTCGAACGAACTGGAAGACACGGCGAAGGTTTTCAAGTATTCAAACGAATTGCGCGAGCAGGGAATAGAACTCCTGCCCCCGGACGTAAATGAGAGTTTCGCGGGGTTTACGCCTCTAAAGGGCGCAATCCGTTACGGTCTCGCGGCGATTAAAGGGGTCGGCCAAACGAGCGTCGAGGCCATCGTCGAGGCGCGTGAGGCAGGCCCTTTCAAGTCTCTATACGATTTTGCAGAGCGCGTCGGCTCGCGTGGCCTCAACAAGAGGGTTCTGGAGAGCCTCGTCTGCGCAGGCGCTTTCGACTCGCTCAAGCCTGAAGCCGAGAGCCGACACGCATGGCGTGCGCGCCTCTACGCGGGGATAGACCATGCGCTGGCGCGCGGGGCGCGCGTCCAACGCGACCGAAACAGCGGCCAGACCGATCTTTTCGGCGGGTCAGTTGAAGTATCGCTCGAAGTGTCGAGTGTGCCTCTGCCGGAGGCTGAAGCCTGGACGCATACGGCCCTGCTCGCGGGTGAGAAGAATTCCATAGGGTTTTACATTACGGGACATCCGCTGGAGAATTATGTTGAGGTGCTAAATGAATTCAAGTGTTATAAGAGCTTGGATTTAATGAAATTAGAGAGTGGAACGCGCGTCCAAGTTGGCGGCCTCGTGACGGGGCTTCAGGTGCGCACGACGAAGAAGGGAGACCGCTTCGCGCTGCTGCGTCTGGAGGATCAGGCGAGCGGTGTGAAATGCGTCGTCTGGCCCGAAGCTTTCAATAAAAGCAGTAAGCTCTTGCAGGAGGATGCGGCTGTGCTGGTCACGGGCAAGCTGGAGCTGAGCGATGAGGGCAGCGCCACCATCATCGCCGAAGAGCTTGTGCGTCTGGAAGAGGTTCTACAGAAGCGCGCCAAGTCGGTCATCGTACGCCTGCCGGCCGGAGGGTCTGCGCAGACGCATCTGGAGCCCATCTGGCGCGTGCTCGGCAGTCATAGAGGCGACTGCGAGGTGCTCTTGGAGATGTATCTGGAGGGCGGAGTGTTAGTACGCACGCGCGCACACGGGACTCTGCGCGTGAAGGGGAGCGTCGAGCTGGAGGCGGCACTGCGCGAGTTCGGCTGCGGCGTCGAGTGGCTGAACGGCGAGCGCGCACGCGCGTTGCAGGCTTGACGAAGCGGCTTTAAATCCGGCATCTTCTCCTTAATACTCTCGAAATCTGTGTCGGACGAGGAAGAGTGAACTTTGAGCGAGCGACCCGAAGACGAAGCGGGAGCGAATGAGGCGCTGTCGGCCTTCGAGCGCGTCAAGCTGGCTCGCCACGCCGAACGCCCTTACACGCTCGATTTCGTCGAGAGGCTTTTCGAGGATTTCGTCGAGCTGAGAGGCGACCGAAGGTTCGCAGACGACCCTGCGCTCGTCTGCGGCACGGCGCGCTTCGACGGCCTGCCGGTGGCGATTATAGGGCAGCAGAAAGGGCGTGATACGAAGCAGCGTCGCTACAGGAATTTCGGGATGCCGAAGCCCGAAGGGTATCGTAAAGCCTTACGGATTATGAAGCTGGCCGAGAAGTTCAACCGACCAATCTTCTCTTTCATAGACACGCCGGGAGCCTATCCGGGCATCGACGCGGAGGAGCGCGGGCAGGCCGAAGCAATAGCCTTTAATCTACAGCAGATGGCGCGCCTGCGTGTGCCTGTGCTGGTCACGGTGATAGGCGAGGGAGGCTCGGGCGGTGCCCTCGCCATTGGGGTCGGAGACTATGTCCTGATGCTTGAAAACGCGGTCTATTCCGTCATCACGCCAGAAGGGTGCGCGGCGATTCTCTGGAAAGATGCGGCGGAGGCTCCGCGCGCCGCAGAGCAGCTGCGCCTGACGGCCGAAGATTTGCACCGTCTGGGCATCGTCGACCATGTGGTGGCCGAGCCCCCGAAAGGAGCGCAGACCTCTTTCGACGAGGCGGCGAGGCTTTTAGGAGAGTCGCTTCGGGAGAGCCTTTCGGAGGCTCTGAAGCTCTCGACCGAAGAGCGTCTGGCGCGACGTTATCGAAAATTGCGTGCGCTCGGGCTCTAAAGGAAGGGAAGCAGCAGAAGTTTTTCGAGCCGGGCGCTCGGCCTGAGCTTAAAAAGAAGGAATGTCGGCGCGCCGACATTCCTTCTTAGCATACGGAGGATTCGTGTAGATTAGAAGGGGATGTCGTCGTCGTTGATGTCGGGCTCGGGCATGCCTGCGCCGCCCCTCGCTCCGGAGGGGGGCGCTCCCGCTGCTCCTCCTGCGCCTTCGGCGCGCCCTGAGCCGGGAGCGTCCTCGGGCCCGCGCCCGCCTATGAACTGCATGTCGGTGGCGTGCACTTCGAGCGTGTAGCGCGAGCGCCCGTCACGATCCGTCCATTCCTCTACGCGGAGGCGTCCCTGGACGTAGACGGGGCGGCCCTTGGTCAGATACTGCGAGGCGGCCTCGGCCTGTCGTCCCCAGAGGGTGACGCGAAACCATGTGGTCAAATCCTGCGTGTCGCCCGTTTTATCCCGGCGGCGCTCGTTCGTAGCCATCGTGAAGCTGCAGACGGGCGTACCCTGCGGCGTGTAGCGCAGCTCCGGGTCGCGCCCGAGATTGCCGACGAGGATGATTGTGTTGAAAGACATTGCGGAATGCCCCTTTCGGTCGCTCCGGGATGGAAATTCGGGCGCAATACTATCGCCCCAAAACCGCTTCGGTCAAGAGAAGATAGCTTGAGAAGTCGGCTTAAGTTAAGATGGTACTTTAAAAGTAATTTATGACTTGAGAGAGCAGTTCATGTTGAAGTTCCTTAACATCACGAATTTCGCGGTCATTCAGCGTCTGGGCTTCGAGCTTCACGAAGGACTTAATCTTTTGACGGGCGAGACGGGGGCGGGAAAGTCTATCATCGTCGATGCGCTGGGGCTGCTTCTGGGCGGACGGGCGACGGCGGGTGTTGTGCGGACGGGCGAGCGCGCGGCCTTCGTCGAAGGACAGTTCGAGTTGAAGGGTTCGAGCGAAGAGAGGGTGCGGGCGGCGCTCTGTGAGATTGGGATAGAGAAGTCTCCGGAGGAAGACCTGTGGATTCGCAGAGAAGTGCAGGCGGGCGGGCGCGGGCGCATCTTCATCAACGACCAGAGCGTCACGGCGGCGACGCTCAGAAGATTGCAGCCGAGCCTTCTGGAGATTCACGGACAGGGAGAGCAACAGGCGCTCGCCGCTTCGCGCACGCATCTGAAGATGCTCGATAATTTCGCAGGCTGCGCGGATTTACGCGCCTCTGTGGGGCGAGCCTACACGCGTTACCGAGTCGCTTTCGACGCCCTGCGCTCGCTTGAGCGCGACGAAGCGGCACGCGAGCGCGCGGGCGATATGTTGCGCTTCCAGATAGATGAGATAGAGAAGGCTTCGCCGACCCCTTCGGAAGACGAAGAGCTGGCCGCAGAGAGAAGTCTGCTCGCGCACGCCGGGAGGGCACAGGAACTGAGCGCGGGCGCTTACGCGGCTCTGTATGAGAGCGACGAGAGCGTGCTTTCGGGTCTTTCAAACGTGCGCAGGCGCTTGCAGGAGTTGAGCGCCATCGACGGGCGAGTCGCCGTCTGGCTGGAAAATCTGGAGGCGGCCAATCTCTCTCTGACCGACGTGGCGGAGGCCCTGAGAGGCTACGGCGTGGGAGTCGATTTTTCTCCGGGGCGTCTCGGCGAGGTGGAGAACAGGCTCGCGGAGCTGGAGCGTCTGAAGCGCAAGTACGGGCGAGACCTGCAAGGCTTACTCGAAGTTAAAGAAGAACTGAAGCGGCAGCTACAGCAGTTGGGCAATCTTGCGGAGCGAGAGCGAGAGCTGCTCGAAGAGGTCGAAGCGGCTTCTAAGGGGTACATTCCTCTGGCCGAAAGCCTGACGGCCAGACGGCTCGAAGCCGCGCCGCGTCTCGAAGAGCAGATGATGGAAGAGCTTCGACACGTCGCTCTGGAGCGTGCGCGCTTCGTCGTCCAGATAGAGACGGCCGCGCGCGGGATGCACGAGAGACGTTCGTTCGGGCAGAACCTCTTAGCGTCCGATAACGAAAATGATTCGATGAATGCTCAAGCATTCTCTTACTGGTCGGCGAGCGGGGCAGACCGCGTGGAGTTTCTGTTTTCGGCCAACATAGGCGAGAGCGTGCGTCCGCTTTCGCGCGTGGCTTCGGGCGGAGAGCTTTCGAGGCTGATGTTGACGCTGCGGACGGTCTGTCGCAACGCGCAGGCGAGCGAAGGGGACGAAGGTGTAGGAGAGTCTGCGGCGGCACTCGTCTTCGACGAGATAGATACGGGAATCGGTGGACGCGTGGCGGAAGCCGTCGGGCGACGCCTGAAGGCGCTCGCGGCGACCAAACAGGTGCTCTGCGTGACGCACCAAGCGCAGATAGCGCGTTTCGCAGACCATCATTATGTCGTCAGCAAGCAGGTCGAAGAGGGCCGCACGGTGACGAGCGTGCGCGAATTGGAAGGGGAAGCGCGAGTGGGCGAGCTTGCGCGCATGATCGGCGGAGCCGAGACCGTCGAGACGGCTCGCCAGACGGCTCGCTGGATGCTTGAGCAGCCCTCTGCAGAGGAGGCCGCCGCCGCAGAGCCCGACTCGAAAGAGCCCGGGCGGCGAGCTTTCAAGAAAAAAGGGGCAGCGAAGAAGGGGCGCGGCGCACGCAAAGGAAAAGGCTCTCGCCTCGCGCGTGAGAATTCTGCTACACTCGCTCAAAGGAAAGAGGGTTGACGGAAGGGATGACGAAGGCGAGCGTCTACATAGAGACTTTCGGCTGCCAGATGAACGTGGCCGACTCGGAGCGCGCCGCGACGCGTCTGCGCGAGGCCGGCTACGAGTTGACGAAGTCTGCTGAGGAGGCCGAAGTCCTTCTGTTCAATACCTGCTCGGTGCGCGCGCGGGCAGAGCAGAAGGTCTTCAACCGTCTGGGCGAGATGAGGAAGCTGCGCGGCGGGGCGAAAGAGGCTCTGTTGGGCGTGATGGGCTGCGTCGCGCAACTGGAGGGCGAGGCCATCTTCGAGGCGGCACCGACGGTGCGTCTCGTCCTTGGAACGCGCGCGACGGATCGGCTGCCCGCCCTCATCGAGAGGCTTCGGGCGGGGGAGCGCAGAGCGATAGACCTGGGAGAGCGCGAAGAGTCTGAAGGGTGGGATGTCTCTCCGGCCGAGCGCCATTCGCCGCACGTCGCCTTCGTGCCCATCATCGAAGGCTGTAACAAGTTCTGCACCTACTGCATCGTCCCTTACTCGCGCGGGCGCGAGCGGAGCCGTCCGGCTTCCGAAATCATCGAGCAGGTCAGGAGGCTCGGCGAAGAGGGCTACAGGGAGGTTCACTTAATAGGCCAGAACGTCAACAGTTATCGCCCGAAGAGCCCGGACGGCCTGGAAGGATTCGAGGGGGCGACCCCTTTCTCGCGCCTTCTGCGCGCCGTCGCCGCGCAAACTGCGATGCCGCGCATTAAGTTTACGACCTCCTTCCCGAGAGATTTTCAAAAGGACATCGTCGAGGCCTTGGACGAATACGAGAATCTTTGCGACTGGGTGCACCTGCCCGTCCAGTCGGGCAGCGACCGCGTTTTGCGCTCGATGCGCAGAGGCTACAGGGCTTCGGATTACCTCACACGCGTAGACTGGATTCGGGGGGCTCGGCGTCGCCTCGCCTTAACGAGCGACATCATCGTCGGCTTCCCCGGCGAGACGGCGGAAGAGTTTGCGGAGACTTTAAAATTAGTCGAATACTGTCAATACGATAGTATCTATATCTTCAAGTATTCGGAGAGGAAGGGGACGCCCGCCTCGAAGTTGCCGGACGATGTCTCGGAAGAGGAGAAGAGCGAGCGTTTTCAGCGTCTGGAGCAGCTTCAGAAGGGCATTCAGGAGAGGATTTACGCAGAATACGTCGGGCGCACGCTGGACGTCCTGGTCGAAGGCCGGAGCGCGCGCTCCGAGAGAGCTCTCAAGGGGCATTCGACCTGCCACAAAGTCGTCAATTTTGAGGGTGAGGCGGGTCTCGAAGGGCAGATTGTGCGCGTCCGTGTGACGCAGGCGAAGGCGCACAGTCTCTACGGAGAGCGTGTGGCGACGCCGCGCAGGGCAGTCTCCGGCGTTTAAAGTGCAAGGTGAGGTAAAAGCATGGAAATAGAAGTGAAGATTAGAGGTTTGATGATGGACCCGAGCAGCGGCACGCCGATCATCATACTCAAGGACGTGAACAGCGAGACGATGCTGCCGATCTGGGTGGGCGCTTACGAGGCCAACGCCATCGCCCTGGAAATCGAGAAGATAGCCCCGCAGCGCCCTATGACGCACGACCTTCTGCGCAACCTGATTGTCGAGATGGGAGCGCGCGTCGAGCGCGTCGTGGTGACGGAGCTGCGCGACAACACCTTTTTCGCAGTCATAGAGATGCGCAATCAGGAGGGCGAAGCCCTGATGCTCGACTCGCGCCCTTCGGACGCCATCGCCCTGGCACTGCGTGCGGATTGCCCAATCTACGTCAACGAAGAGGTGATACGCGCCTCGCGCAACACCATCGGAGGCGGCGCCGAGGAGGAGACCTCTTCGGGCGAGGACGAGGAATGGCCGGACGTGATAGGCGAGGCGGGCGATCTGCCCATGTGAAAGGACTCTTTTGGTGGTGACTGTCAGGGAACTCTCCGGTGCGAACGGTTCAGAGAAGAACTCTGCGGCGCGCGGCGTCGTCATCGCCATTGCCAATCAGAAGGGGGGAGTAGGCAAGACCACTACGGCCATCAACCTCGCGGCGGCCTTCGCGCGCAGAGGCCGCCGAACGCTTCTGCTCGACCTTGACCCGCAGGGCAACAGCTCCATCTCCTTCCTCAATCCCCAGAGCGTAGACCTCTCCGCCTACGACCTGATGACCGACGGGCAGAGCGAGCCCGGACAATACATCTACCAGACGGGCGTCGAGGGCTTAGAAATCATCCCCTCCAGAATCAATCTCGCCAAGCTGGAATCGAAGCTCGTGGGCGATTTCGACGCGCCCTTCCGGCTCAAAGACCGCTTGGAGACGCTCCGGCGACGCCCTTACGACATCGTGCTCATCGACACGCCGCCGACGCTCGGCCTCATCACGGTCAACGCGCTCGTCGCCGCCACACACGTCCTCATCCCGATACAGTCCTCCTACTTCGCACTCGAAGGCACGGACGACCTCTTGGAGACCATCGAGAAGGTCAAAGCGCGCCCGAATCCGAACCTCAGAGTGCTCGGCGTCGTCGTCACTCTGCACGACCGCCGGACTACTCTCGCGCGGGAGGTACAGGAGCAGATCAGGAGCGTCTTCGGCTCACAGGTGTTCGAGACGGTGATTACGAAGAGCGTGCGTCTGGAGGAGGCTCCGGCTTACAAAGAATCAATCTTTACCTTTGCTCCGCACTCTTCGGGCGCGAGCGAGTACTCAAAACTGTGTGAAGAGGTGATGCAACGTGTCTAAGAGAGGCTTGCCTGCGGGAGTCAGGATGCGCCACGACGCGCATTACGTCGAAGAGTTGGCCGGACAGAGGCCGACGCCGATTGGCCGCCTCATCGCGCTCGAACAGTTGGATCCGAACCCCTTGCAGCCGCGCGTCGAGATCGGCGATTTGTCGGAGCTGACGGCCTCGATTCGAGACAAGGGCGTGCTCGAACCACTCCTGGTGAAGCCTTCCGAGGCGAGCGGTCGGTGGATGATTATTGCGGGCGAGCGGCGCTGGCGAGCGGCGCGAGCAGCCGGGCTGAGGGAAGTGCCCTGTATCGAGATGGACGTAGACGACCGCGCGGTGGCCGAGATAGCTCTCATAGAAAACATGCAGCGAAAGGATTTGACGCCCTGGGAGGAGGCCGATGGGCTCCTTGCGCTCTGCGACCGCTTCGGCTACACGCACGAGGAGGTCGCGCGCAAGGTGGGAAAGAGCCGCACGACCGTCACCGAGGCGCTCTCGATTGCGGCTCTACCTGAAGTAATACGTGAGCAATGTCGGCGCGCCGACATAGGAGTCAAGTCGCTCCTCCTGCAAATCGTCCGTCAGCCCGACGAGTCCTCCATGCAGCGCATGGTCAACGAGATAGCCGCGCGCGGATTGACCAGAGACGAAGCGCGCGCCGTCAGACGCGCACACCAGCAGGGCGAGAGCAAGGGAGCCGCGCAGACACAGTCGCAGCCATTTACCTTTCGCTACCATTCGCCGAATCGAGACGTGCGCCTCGAAATGCATTTCAAGCGCTCCAAAGTAGAGCGCGCGGAGGTGGCAGAGGTCCTGCGTACAGTTTTGAAGTCTCTGGAGGCGGAAGATTCCGACGGTGCGTCCGATAACCCTGGAAGGGACGTAGAGGCTTTGCACAAAAATTAGAAAACTGTTACTAGATGTTACGGTCAGATTGGAATTTTTGTGCAAGTGAGGTTTCTGCACAAAAATTCGGTTCGATGCCCAACTCGTATATGCTCTGAATTGAGGCCGCTCCTGATGGGAAAGGGTGTGCGAAAGATGCCGGAACGTCTTGCCGAAAAGTTGCGGCAGATTAGGCTTGCTTTTGGTTTATCTCAGAGCGAAATGCTCAAGCGATTAGGGGTAGAAGGCGAGATTACCTACAATCGAATCTCAGATTACGAATTAGGAAAGAATGAGCCAACTCTACTGATTCTCCTACAATACGCTCGCGTGGCGGGCGTGAGCATGGAAACTCTAGCTGATGATTCGCTCGACCTTCCCGCCAAGCTTCCCGCGAAGCCAAAACACTCTCGCCCTTGAGTCTTAATTTTTGTGCAGACCGCCTAATTTTTGTGCGGGATTTATTTATTCCCTATTTTTGTGCAAAGCCGGACGTAGATGGAGAGTGACACAAACACGTTGCGGGGAAGAATTCGGATTCAGCGAGGGGCTCACGGGTTCAGGAGCCCGAAGCTTTTTTTCTCTCTGCGGCGGCGCGGCGTTGAAGCGAGCGCGCCCAGCGCTCGATGGTCGGCTGGAAGGGTTTGAAGAGTCGCGCGCGCAGTCCGTGCTCGCGCGTGCCCCATGCGCGCAGGTACTTCTCCGTGTAGGCGCGCACAGCCGGTTCTATTTGACCTCTCTTGACGGAATGGCGAAGCGTCAGGTAGTAATGCTGGCCGACCAGAGAGAAGACGACTGCGGCGAGGTTTCCTTTGAAAGAGAGGCGCGGCATCAGCCGCTTGAGAAGAGGCTTGGAGCGGGGAAGCAGAGCATCTGTGGAAATCTCGATCCAGGCCGGCTGCGCGCCCTGTCTCGGATGATAGAGTCCGGGCAGGGCTGTCTTTTGCGGCACGCGCAGGCGCGGGTCGTTGATGCTATCGACCAAGCGCAGGCGGTCGATGCCGCGCAGGTGCTCGCGCGGCAGGCTGCTCAGCATTTTCTCTATCTGCGCCTCGGTTTGACGCGGCAATTTCGCCGTCGATTGATTCTCGATTTTGATAGCCATCTCGGTTTGTCGAAAGGAAAGAGGCACTGTAGGCGAATCTCCGACCTGTCGTCAAGCGCAGACGCGAACTGGAGGGCAAAGTCTCCAGAGTCTCTGGGGGGTTAGAAGATGGCGCGTGATTTTGTGCGGGAATATCTCGCGTATCTACGTGTGGAGAAGGGGCTCTCGGCCAACACTCTGTCGAGCTACGGGCGCGACCTGGAGAAGCTGCGCCTCTGGGCTGCGGGGCTCGGGCGGCAGTTGCACGAGATTGGGGAGGGCGACCTCAAGGCCTGGCTGCGCAGCCTCATGCATGCCGGACTCTCTGCGCGCACGATTGCTCGAACACTCTCGGCCGCGCGGGGTCTTTTTCATTTCTTGATACTGGACGGCCACCTGGACAGAGACCCTCTGTCGAACGTCGAAGCGCCGCAGACGGCTCAGACGCTGCCGCGTTTTTTGAATGAAGACGAGTTGGAGTTGGTTCTGTCTGCCCCGAACCTACAGACGGACGAGGGCATCAGAGACCGCTCGATGTTCGAGCTGCTCTATGCGACGGGGCTGCGCGTCTCGGAGCTGGTTAATCTGAGGCTCTGTGACATAGACCTCGACAGGGGCTTGCTCGAATGCATGGGCAAGGGCAGCAAGCAGAGGCATGTGCCCGTCGGACGAAGCGCCCTGCGATGGCTCACGGAGTATCTGAAGGTGCGTCGAAAGCTCGTCGGTAGTGAATTGGGGAAGGATTCGGGGCTTCTTTTCGTAAATGCGTCCGGGCGGGCGCTCACGCGACAGGCGGTTTGGGCGCGACTTCGAGACTACGCCGAGCAAGTGGGCTTAGACGGCGTCACGCCGCACGGCCTGCGTCACAGCTTTGCCACGCACCTCCTGCAGCGCGGGGCTGACTCGCGCTCAGTGCAAGCCATGCTTGGCCACAGCGACATCGGCACGACGCAAATCTACACGCACATCACAGGGCAGCGCCTGCGCACGACCTATGACGCGCATCATCCCCGCGCAAAAGAACTGAGATCAAAACAGAGACAGCCTTACCTGGAGAAATCGTCTACTGCCAACGGGGAAGATAACCTATAAATTTGCACGGAGGTCAAGATTCACAGGTTTTTAGAGAAAGAAAGGAAATATCTCGACAAACTTAGCGTCTGATAATATATATTACGTCGTTCTCTGATAATATCAGACAATCCAACATCACCTCGGGTTCCGACACACCTTCGACACACTGCTGCCGCGAACAGCGCCTGTATTCATACTTCAATCCATGCAGGCCTCAAAGAGAGTAGGCTCAAAGAGAGGGCTTAAAAGAGCCCGTAGCCGAGTCCTCTCGCGCAGAGAGGTGCGGGCTCGTTCCTTGACACTGCTAACTGCTGCTGCTAAAGTACGCGGTCTTTTGGTCTAACGGCCACATCCCTTATATGCATGCAGCAAGGAGCAGAAGCACTTGAGCAATTCCGGCAGTTATCTTTTCACTTCAGAATCGGTCACCGAAGGCCATCCGGATAAGATCGCAGACCAAATCTCTGACGCCATTCTGGATTCCGTCCTCACAAACGACGAGACGGGGCGCGTCGCCTGCGAGACGCTCGTCACCACGGGACTGGTCGTCATCGCAGGTGAGATCACCACCAATTCACATGTGGATTTCTCCCAGGTGGCACGTGAAACCATTCGAGAGATCGGTTACACTCGCGCCAAATATGGTTTCGATTGTGATACTTGCAGCGTTCTGACGGCCATCGACAAACAATCGCCGGATATTGCGTTGGGCGTGGACACGGGCGGCGCGGGCGACCAAGGGCTCATGTTCGGCTTCGCCTGCAACGAAACCCCCGAACTGATGCCGATGCCCATCCAGCTCGCACACAAGCTTTCGCGCAGGCTCGCCGAAGTCAGACGCAACGGCATGCTTCCCTATCTCAGACCCGACGGTAAATCGCAGGTTACAATCGAATATAGAGACGGAAGGCCGCACCGCGTCGATACCATCGTCATCTCCACGCAGCACAGCCCCGAGGTCCCAAACGAGCAGCTCCACAGCGAAATCCTCTCCGAGGTGATCAAAAACACTGTCTCCACTGAAATTCTGGACGCAAAGACGAAGTATCACATTAACCCTACGGGGCGCTTCGTCACCGGCGGCCCACAGGGCGACGCGGGGCTTACGGGGCGCAAAATCATCGTCGATACGTACGGCGGTTATGCTCCGCACGGAGGGGGCGCTTTCTCCGGCAAAGACCCTACAAAGGTTGACCGCTCTGCGGCCTACATGGCTCGATACATCGCCAAAAACATCGTCGCGGCGGGGCTGGCCGAGCGCTGCCTCGTCCAGTTGGCCTACGCCATCGGCGTCGCCGACCCCGTCTCAGTCCTGATAGATACGGGCGGCACCGGGCGAATCGAGGAAAAGACGCTCGCCGCGCTCGTGCGAGAGCATTTCGAGTTGACCCCACAAGGCATCATCAAAGATCTTAACTTACGTCGCCCAATCTATAGAAAAACCGCAGCTTACGGGCATTTCGGGAGAGAGGATAACGGATTCCCTTGGGAAGCTTCGGATCGCGCCTCTAACCTGCGCGCCGCCGCCGGCATCTGACTTCCGAGCCCTATTCTCCCCGAAAATTCCCTTCTTAGAGGGCGCGCAGTGTAGATTGCAGTGTAGAATTTTCGACTCATAACAGAACCGTTGAGATCAAAAGGAGTGGACAATTAAATGATTGCAACGACCCCGAGCGGGTTTGATGTCAGAGACCTCGGGCAGGCTGCGGACGGAAAACGTCGAATTGAGTGGGCCGAGCGTGAGATGCCCGTGCTGCGCCTCATCCGAGAGAGATTCGCCGCCGAGCAGCCCCTCAAAGGCGTACGTCTCGTCGCCTGCGCACACGTCACGACCGAGACGGCCAACCTCGTCAGAACGCTTCAGGCCGGCGGCGCGGAATCTGTCGTCATCGCCTCGAATCCCCTCTCGACGCAGGACGACGTGGCCGCGTCGCTCGTCTCCGACTGGGGCGTCCCCGTCTACGCCATCAAGGGCGAATCGACGGAGGTCTACAACAGGCACGTGCGCACGGCGCTCGACTTCCGTCCGCAGATTATTATCGACGACGGCTCCGACGTGGTCGCCACGCTCATCAAGGAGCGACGCGAACAGCTCGGCGATATTATCGGGACGACCGAGGAGACGACCACCGGCATCGTCCGCCTCCAGGCAATGGAGCGCGGAGGCGTTCTGACCTTCCCCTCTATCGCCGTCAACAACGCGCAGACCAAACACTTCTTCGACAACCGTTACGGCACGGGGCAGTCCACTCTGGACGGCATCATCAGAGCGACCAATATTCTTCTGGCTGGCCGGACGGTCGTCGTCGTCGGTTATGGATGGTGCGGAAAAGGTGTCGCCCTGCGCGCACGCGGGATGGGCTCGAACGTCGTCGTTACCGAGATAAATCCGATCAAAGCGGTCGAAGCCGTGATGGACGGCTTCCGCGTCATGCCGATGGCCGAGGCCGCCTCCATCGGCGACATCTTTGTCACCGTGACGGGCAACAGACACGTCATCGACCGCGAGCATTTCGCCTCTATGAAGGACGGCGCGATTGTCTGCAACAGCGGCCATTTCGACCTCGAACTGAATCTCGTAGCGCTTCGAGAACTCTCTGAGGATTCCGTCAATTTGCGCCCCTTCGTCGAAGAGTACAAGCTGCGCGAGAACGGGCACAGGGTAATCGTCCTCGGCGAGGGGCGGCTGATTAATCTGGCCGCCGCAGAGGGGCATCCGGCCAGCGTGATGGATATGAGCTTCGCCAATCAAGCACTGTCAGTTGAGTACCTGGTCAAGCGCCAGGGTCAGCTGAGCCCTGGAGTTCATGTTCTTCCTGAAGAGGTAGACACGGAGATCGCAGGACTCAAACTGCGCGCCCTCGGTATCTCCATAGATACCTTGACTCCTGAGCAGGTCGAGTATCTTTCGAGCTGGGAGACAGGCACCTAAAGCTCTTACTTCGTTCGGGTCTTATTTTGTGTTATCTACTAGGGTTGTCCGCCCGTGTGCAATTGAGAGCGGGTGGACAACCCCTGCTTTTGCCTAATCGCACTTGTCTCAAAAGATTTACGCATTCCGAAAATCAAGTGTAATGCCGATACTCTTCCCCTTTGGGCTTATTCCGAATTTCGCGCCAAACCTGTCCAAGCCTTGTTGCAAAAGTCGGATTCACGTCGATGGGTTGAGCTTGAAGGTTATTCACACCTCAACAACAACTCGAGTCTGTACTGATTTTTGCAACAAAGCCCCTGTCTATTGTCCGGCAGCTTTGCCCCTAAAATATCAAAATGACAGTCTTTTATGGTCAATCGGCACTACTTTATGGTCAACCACAGCCTTTGACCACAAACTCACATCAATCTTCAACTCGTACATCGCCTGAATCAAACAGCACAGATTATGACATAGCACTTTACACAGTGCCTCGTTAATCTGTGCCGTCTCCGTCCTGCTACGCAATTTCTCACCGAATTTCAACTTCATCATGGAGAAAACTGTCTCTACATTAGAGCGCTTATGGTAATGCTGATAAAACTCCTCCTGATGTAAGCTAAAGAAGTGATACATCCGCTGCCACAGCGCGCCCTTGCCTTCAGGTGATGCGCTTGACCTGAACGGGATATATGGGATCGCGCCTTTGAGCAGCACACGGCGGCGGTTCTCATAGCTGTCATAACCTTTATCAGCGACGACCTCTCGCAAGTTGAATCCGCTTTGAGCAGCAATGTCCAACAGCGTCTTAAAGAACGGACTGTCGTGCTCCTTATGATTACTCGTTAGCGCAGCGATCACGATGTTAGTCTCTACACCGCACACGACATGCACCTTAACCCAATCTGCTTTCTCAATCTCCCTGCCATACTTATGACTGAACCAACGTATGTGCCCTTTAGTGCGAAATCCGGTAGAGTCAATCGCCAAGTCGCGCTCCACGCTTTTCAACGGTAAGCTCGATTGTGTGATGAGGTCTTGTAGATAAGGCGTCAGCGTCTCCCTTTCGAGATACTTGGAGATGGTGTTGTAGTGAACTCCCTGTAATAAGTAGCCACGCCGCAGGGCATCACGCACATCGGATTGATTGCGCCGCCCAGACATCCCGCCGTACACCTTGAGGCAGGCCGCAAAGATGATGTCGGACAGCAAAGCACGAGGCCGCCCAAATCTCTGCACCGGCTCATCAATCCCCTGACACAGCTCATACAACAGAGATGGCAATAACGCCCCTTCGCGGGTCTGGCTCAAGTTGTACTCATGCCATGCCTGCGGGTAAGTAGGTCTGGTATGTTTCGGGACGGCGGGAAGAGCCTCACCGCTCTCACGTCTGAGGGCGTGTTCGACAGCAAAGATATGCTTGCACTTCTGCCTGTGCGCCTCGTAATCAGGACAGGTGCAGCTTGATGTACCGGCATCGAGTTTAACCTTGTATCTATTGGAACTGCTCTGAGAGGGAACAATCCAATCAAGACCCTGACGAGTAATCTTTAGGGTAGTAGCGATTTCCAAGCCTTTGATGTCTCTCGTCTCCATTAAGCGCCTTGAACTTTCTACGCGCTCTGTGCACAATGGAGTTGACTCGGCTGCATCGTGCTCAAGCGCGTTGTGGTTGAAACGGCCCTGCTGATTGTTAGCGCAATCAGCAGGGCTTTTATCCGCCAAAACACACCTGCATTTTACATCCAAATCGTTGCTATTGGAAGAGCTTTCGTCTTCGTAAAAGGAAGGAAATAAAGGGGTTAGATTGTCAAGCTGGCGGCGTCTCAAAATGAACTTCCATTCCTTCTACGCGTGTGTTATAAGCACACGTAGAGCGTCACGCCGAAAAGCGTGTTCTTTTGAAAATGGTGACGACGGCGGGACTCGAACCCGCATCCTCTAGGCCGAGGGTTTGGCCGTTTTCGAAACGGCTGCTTTATCCATTAAGCTACGTCGCCCTTTGTCAGCGTTCTAAGAATGGGGTCTGGTTGCCGCCAGACCCTTTTCCTTTTTCACCTCCAAAACAAAAAAAGCAGACTCAGACACCTCTCCTATGGTGTCATTGTCTGCTTCGTCAGGCTCGCACGTCTCCCACACGCGGGGCGGTCGCCTCAACCGTTAATCCCACGCGCATCTTACCAAGGACTGAAAAGCGTGTCTATAGTTATTGCGGAATTTCAGAGCAAGCAGCTTTGATAATCTCTCTCTTATGCTCTCCGATAGAGATTACGTCCCACTTACCTTTTTTCTTGCCAACAACAGCAGAGAGGGGGACATCTTTCAATAGATTTGTCGAGTCCTGATTTGACCCTCCATCATGCCACGCTCCCCAACCATTATTGGGGCTATATAGTCGGTAGACTTTGGGGCTAAAGGATGTCACTCCTAAAAACTCAATGCCGTTGAGTTTATCTGCTTCCGTGATGGGCAGAGAGATAACAGTGACATTCGGTTCTTTGAGTTGATAAAGAAGTCGCTGATTTGGTAGAGGCTCATCAATTCCATAATAAGAATCCCCGCACCTTATAAGCTTTGCCGTCCAATAACTTTCCGCTTGCCGTTTTGCCTCACTGCCTAGTGAGGCAGATGGGTCAGTCATTGGCTGTGTACACGCAGAACACGACATCAATCCAAGCAGAAATAGCGATAGTCGCTTCACGGTTTTTCTCCCCGTTGAGGTTTGAGGTGTCCTGAGCGCATAATCACTACAGATGTGTAGGGTGGGAGCGCATCAGGCGTGATGTGCTGCGCCGGTGACTCACGTTTATCGGCGCACCTACAGCACTGTAGTATTATACTACTAAATAGTAGTTCAAACGAGAAAGCGAGATATGTCTCATCAGGAGGTAGCTGCTGATGGGACGCGCACCTCGCCCGAAGCCTGAGCGCATGGCTTTCAAGCTGTTGCAGATAAGAACTGCGCTCGGCCTCACACAAGACGAGATGTTAAAGCGGCTGAACTATCGTAAGTCACCGCTCTATGCTTCTCAGATTTCAGACTTTGAGCAGGGGAAGCGGGAGCCGCCGGTGCAGGTCTTATTACGGTATGCAAGAGTGGCGGGTGTGCCGATGGAGATGTTAGTTGATGATGCCCTTGACCTGCCTAACCGTCTGCCAAGCGTGCCGGAGTATGAGTGGGTTATGAGGCGTGTCCGTACAGGACGGCAGTGATGAGAAGGTTAGTTTTTCCCACTCATAAAGTGATAAAGCAGGAATGCAAAAAGCAATGAATTTTTTAATGACCTTTTATATCTATCCTCTATCAGAAGAAATCGTCCTGTCACATCACTTGAGCTTTAACCTTGATAATCCTCGTACTGATGAAGAGATTTCCATTGTTAAGGATTACTTGCTTAAAGCATACGACTCAGAAGGAGACGAGCAAATACCGATTCACTCTAACGAGCCTATCGAAACTTTAGAGAACATTCTTTTAGACTTTCAAGAGGAGTTCTCAGGATCGGACGAATACATAGCAAGATTTTTTCACTCTTACGAAAGGGATAAAATCTTTGAATTTATAGCAAAGATGTGGGTCATCGCTCGTTTTGATGATGAGGGTGAGATTCAACTAATTAACGAAGGGTTGAGGCAGAGGGAGGCGCAAGGTCTATCATCAGTCGTCTGGCTAGACAATGACCATCCGATAGTTCACAACTCTGAAAGGTTAGTCAGTTATAGCTATTTATTATCTCTCTTGACCCACTCTGAAGGCAGCGATTATTTCGGGCGCAGTTTCATTCTTGACCCTCATCAAATAACCCGTTTCCAACCAGTAAAAAGTCTATGGATTGATTTCTTCATGTTTGCAACAGGAGTCAAAGGGGGCAGGGATGTTTTGGCTGAACTTGAATGGATTTTCTTACCTTTCGCGCTTGATAATTTGCGGGAAAACATTGGACTTTTAGATAAAGCTTTTAGGGATGGTCTTACAGAGAAGCTACTCTATATCGGCGGGATACTCAAGATTGTAAGTCACGACGTAAGAGATGTGAAGGTAGCCCTTGTGATGCTCACTAGCATTATTGAGCTTCTGGTTACTCATAGCCCGAATACAAATCGCTTTAATGTGGAAGACTCTATTAGTAAACAGTTTCAGTTAAAGGCGAGCATTCTTATTTATCTTAACGATAAGAGCAAAGGCATTAACGATATTAAGAGAAGGCTCAAAACGATATATGAACAGCGGTCTAATGTCGCTCACGGCAATTTAGGCGAAATTCATAGATACGTAAGTAAGCTATCCAAAAAAGAGGGGGAGGAAGAGTATTTTGAAGACCTGAAGAGTGACCTATACAAATATATTCGAGCCATTCTTGAAGAGTATCTCAAAGACAGGCCGTTCGTGGACTTCCTAAAAGATAGTTGATAATTGTTAGTGCCAACTCGCTCTCAGTGACTTTGTGGTCAACTTACCGACTTTGTGGTCAAACCGCACTTTAGGGGCAAAGCTATTGTCCGGCGTTACCGGCGTTATCGGACGCACGGATTAACTTTCTCTTCTTATCAGGTTGAAGTTTTTGTTGAATCTTAAGTGCGGGCTCGAAACAGAAGATAGACACCGGCTGAGGCGAAAATAACTAGTGGTGACCAGACGGCAATTTTGGCCGGCAGGAGGCCATAGTTGCCCAGTTGTTGAAAGCCACTGGTCGCTCCCCAGAAGGTCAGTCCGATAGCAACCGCCGCGCAAAGAGCGGCGATGGCGCTTCTTCGTCCGAATGCGAGCGCAAGGGGAATCCCGACCAGCGCCATGACTACGGGCGAAAAAGGCTCAGCTCGCTTGCGCTCCAGCGCGACCGTCAGCGGGGTAGATGTGCCGGGGGACTCACCACGCCTCTTAAGCGACCTTATGTAGCTGCTTAATTGCTTAATATCCATCTCGGCGGGCGTATTAAGCACGGGCTTAAAGGCTTCGGGAGGCTCGATCGCCGAAATCGTTTCGCTGGCGACGCGTCGGAGGCCGCCGCCCGCAGTTGCGTCTCTCTCTATCTGGACGATCTCGGCGTTCTCCAACTCAAGCGCCCCCTTTTCATTCCAATGCGCGCGCTCGGCCGAGACCAGACGCCGGATGTGAATCCCCTCAGCATCGAACTCGTAGACCAGAGGAGCGCGCAGTTCCCTGCTCTTTTCGTCGAACTCGTACGAGTAGAGCGCTCCAGACCCGGATGCAGAGGCTAGCCAGTTGCGTCCCCTCTGCGTTCCCTTCGACAAGCCGCTGCGAATCTGGTTGCGTAGATTGTTCTGTAGACGGTTGGCTCGCGGCATCAGGCGCTCCTGCACGCCCCAGAGTCCTAATCCAATGCAGGCCGCGAAAATCAGACCGGGCAGCGCCAGCCTGTAGACGCTCTGCCCACAAGCCCACCAGGCGACCGCCTCGCTGCGGCGCGCCAAAAGCGCGTAGGACACCAGAACCGCCACCAGAACGCTCATCGGAGCCAGCGCCACCATCACGAGCGGCAGTAGAAAGAGCATGTAGCGTCCGACCAGATATGCCCCCGCGCCGGAAGTGGCGATGAAGCGCAGCAATTCAAAGAGCGTGAAGATGAGAAAGATTGCTATCAGCGTCAGGAAAGCCATGCTGAAATTTCCGGTCAGCGCACGCAGCATCGTCCGGTCAAGCAACCCCGAGAAGAGAGGACGACCCGGGCGACGGCTCTTTGAGACCGAAGGCGCGGCGGCCTCGCCCCCCTCCGCTGACGGAGGCTCTCTCCTGCCCCACCAGAGAGCAAACCAGAGCGAGCCGCTCCCGGTTCTTAAGATCAGAAGGCAGACGCCCAACAGGAGCGCTGCGGCGGTCGAAAGCCAGGCGCCGACACGTATGGGGACGGCCTCCACGCGCACGAGATATTCTCCCGCCAAAGCCAGAAGGTAGTATGCGATCATCGCCGACAGAGAGAGAAACATGCCGAGCCCGCGCCCTCCGCGCCTCATGCGCAGGCCGATGGCCGCGCCCAGAAGCGCGAAGCCTATCGGGGCCGTGCAGAGCGCGAGCCTCCTGTGGAAGGCGAAAGCTGCCGCGCGACGCGTCGCACGTTCCTTCGCCGTGCGTCGCCGCTCCAGAAGCTCACGCCATCCCATCTCGTCGAATTCGAGCTGGCGCGCGCGCAGTCGCTTGAGAAGCTCGCCCCTCTCCCTGTTCAGCCGGTCGTCCCGTATGCGCAGTTGCGTGGAGCGCTCGGTCGTTATCTCTTTCGGTGCGCCGGGAGAGGGAGTCTGCGCCGTCTCTCCTCGAAGACGGAGCAGGCTCTCTTTAGAATCCTTCGTCGGCAGCGTCGTCACAGAGGCGTCGCTCAGAACCAGTTCAGATTGCTCGCCCGACGAATCGATGCGTCCGGAACGCGCCGTCACGAGGCGCACGCCGCCCTCCTGTTCCTGCCAGTAGATGAAGACCCTCCCCCATTGCCCGCTCTCTCGGTCGCCGTCTCGAACGTATATGATTTTGCCCGGAATCTCCGTGTTGAAGGTGCGCGGCTCGACGGGCGACTCCAGACGGTAGAGCGCCGCGCGAATCGCCGTCTGCCTGAGCCCGTAAGCGGCGCTCGGAGCCAACTCCATCCCTATGTAGAGCGTCGCGGCGCTCATCAAAAGCCCGAAGAGCACGGGCGGAGCGACGATTCGCCAGTTCCCTATCCCTGCCGCGCGCATGGCTATCAGCTCGCTATCGCTGCCCATCCGGCTGAAACCGATCGCAGTCCCCGCCAAAACCGCCATCGGCAGCGTAAAGATCAGTATGTTCGGAAGCAGGCCGAGCGAGACCTCCAGTGCCATCTCCAGAGGCGCACGCGCCGCGCCCAGAATCTCTGCGAAGCGCGTCGCCTGCTGCGCAAGCAGCACGGAGGTCAGAAGCAGCAGCGCTAGAATGAAATAGGGCACGGTAGCCGCTACCGTATATCTCTCGATTAATCTTCTTTGCGGAAACATAACTCGCTTGGCCTCTCTCTAGCCCGAGGCCGCGCCCAGCGGCACCTGACCTCTGGGCGTGCGCTCAAGTGCGCGCGCAATCAGACGATGGGAGAGATTCCCGAGTTCAGTCTGCGCGCCTCTGGAGATCTCTTCAGACATCTTCTGCGCCCACTCCTTCGGGCCCAGGCGCTTCATCTGTCCCCAAAGCGTGCGCGCCTCCGCCCTGAGCGCAAGTCCCGTCTCGCCCGTACAGAGTCCGCAGCGAAGGGAGCTTTCAGGGCTCAGGTAGAGCGTCTCAGATGCGTCGAAGCTTTTGCCGCATCCGCCGCAGGCGCGCAGCTCCGGCAGAAAACCCGAAAGTTTGAGCACCCAAAGCTCGTAATAGCGCACGACCGGAGCAGTTCGCTCCGGCACCTCCGCGATTGCTTCCAGGCAGGCGCGCACCATCCGAAACAGTTTTTCATTCGGCTCGTGCGGCGGCGCAAACTCCAGCGCCAGCTCGCTCAGGTATTCGAGCGCGGCGACGGTCTCTGGGTTTCTTGCGAGCGCGAAGTAGGAACGCAGAATCTCCGCCTGTCTGAGCGAGACCAGCTCCTTCCCCTCCTTGGCGTAGAAAGAGAGCGAAATCAGCGTGAAAGGCTCAAGGCTCGCCCCGAAACGGCTTTTCAAGCGCCGCGCGCCGCGCGCCACGCCCCGCACGACTCCTGCGTCGCGCGTCAGGCAGATGACGATTTTATCCGCCTCCGCAAGCTTGTATGTGCGCAGGATAAATGCTTCTGTGTCAACCAAACCCATGATAGTCTTTAAAGGCTTTTCTCAAGTGCAGTGAAACGTCGGAGGGAGCACCACCGGAGACGTTATCAGACGCACATCAAAGCAAAATCCATTATCCGGGCAGCCAGTAAAGCAGCCATGCCAGAACGAGTCCGACGCCCACGAACTCCGCAAACACTTTGAGGCCGTAGAGCGCCTGCTGGCGCGGGGTGTCGCGCCCGATGATGCCGAAGACGACGCTGACCAGTAGAGCGAACAAGAGCATCAAGAAGAAGTGTCTCACGATTTTCTCCCGGCTCTGATGTCGAAGGCGTCGAGCGCCAGAAGATAATTCAGAAGCCCCGCGACCATCAGAAAGACGTTCCCGTATTCCGCCGTCGCGCGCTCGGCCTGGTCGATTGCCCCTATCTCCAACGCGCGGCTGGCGACGTAGAGCAGCCCCGCCCCCAGGTTGAAGAGACCGAAGACGTATGAGAGCAGCCCCGTCGTCGAGTTGAACAGACTGAACAGATGGCCTCCCAAAAGCAGGCCGAGCGCGTACATCGTCCAGACCGCCCCTCCCAGCAGAAGCCCGCTCAAAATCCGCCCGGCCCAGAGGTGCCCCGCCCCCGGCACAGCCCACGCCAGCAGACCGCACAGCCACGCGCCCGCTTTAACACGACCCTTCTCACTCGCCGTTTCGGCCAATTTCCTCTCCTCCATCCCAAACCTTTAAAATGGAACTCCCGCTCCACGCAGATACTTCCCCGCGACAGACTACTTACAGACTCCTTCTCTGACGCTCAACGCGACCGACGCGTTCGCCGCCAATCCCTCCGCGGCGCTTCCATCCGCCCTCTCGACAGACGTTTGCAAGCCCTCTATCAACTTTTTCCTGCGCGCGCGAAGCAGTCCTCCGATGATTGTTCCAAAAGCCTCCGCGCTGTCGAGGCGGCGCGCTCTGAAAAGCGTCGCGGGCGTTTCAAAAACCGTGTGCGGAAAGCCCTAGAGGGGCGCTCCCTGAGACTCTACATGAAAGGTCGGCGCGACGACACAGTCTGACCTGAAATCTCAAACGCAGCGACTTAAGTTCTCTCTGGAAAGCTTTTACAGAAAGCCTCCGAGTTCTCCCCCTCTTCGAGCCGGTCAGCCTCGTCGCTTCAGTAGAGCAGAAATCTCTCTCTGAGGCGCGCAAAATCCTCTATGCCCTTTCGCCAGGAGTCTTCGATGCTCTCCAGACTGCTTCCCCCCTCGATGGAGTCGCGCAGAGCCCGCGTGCCCGCAATCACGTCGAAGGGGTTCTTGTCGAAGACGTATTCGTAGGGCGGCTCCTTCCAAAGGAATTGTTCCGTGTAGAGGTCGTAAGCCATTTTGACGACGGCCACCCCCGTGATGACCGGCTCGAATTTTTCCCTGTCGGTGACGTGAATCTGTACGCCGCCGCAGGTCTCTCCCGCGTGCTTCTGGAAGGTCGGCTGGAAATGCGCGGCGCGGAAGCGCACGCCCGGCAGGCCGAGCGCTTCGAGCTTGCGTGCGAAGGGGGCGGCCTCTATATAGGGCGCGCCGACCAGCTCGAAGGGGCGCGTCGTCCCGCGCCCTTCCGAGACCTGCGTGCCTTCGAGGTGAACCGCGCCCGGAAAGACCTTCGCCGTATCCGGCGTAGGGATATTGGGCGAGGGCAGAACCCATGGCGCGCCCGTCTCTTCAAACCAGAGTTCTCTCGACCACCCCTCCATCCTCACCACTTCGAGGTCGCATTCGAGACCGAAGTGCTCCCTGAACATCAAGGCCAGCTCGCCGACAGTCATCCCGTGCCGGGTCGGCAGTGGAAACTGGCCGACGAAAGAGGCGTATTCCGGCTCAAGTATATTGCCGGCCATGTGCACGCCCCCGATCGGGTTCGGGCGGTCACAGACGACGACGCGTTTCCCGAATCTCTTGGCCGCGCGCATGCAGTTGGCGAGCGTGTAGACGAACGTGTAGATGCGGCAGCCGACATCCTGCATGTCGAAGACGAGTACGTCCGTCTCTTCGAGCATGCGCTCGGTCGGCTCGCGCGTCTCGCTGTAGAGCGAGTAGATTGGCAGCCCCGTCTCTGTGTCCACAACGTGCGGCGTCTCAATCATATTGTCCTGCACGTCGCCGCGTATGCCGTGCTGCGGCCCGAAGAGCGTCGTCAGCTTCACCTCTTTGTGCTCGTGTAGGATGTCTGCCACGTGTCGCAGCTCAGCATCGACCGACGACTGGTTACAGATGACCCCGACGCGCGCCCCGCGCAGCAGTTCGAGCCTCGACTCCAGGAGCCTTTCGATGCCCGGAATCATTCTTCTTCCAGTCCTGCCCGCACGCTTCCCTCTCTCCGAGCCCTCCGCCGAAATTCCTCCCGAATCTCTCAAGGACTGCAGCTCGCTGATCATCTCCGCCATCTCTCCCTCCCCCTGCGACCGTCCGGTCAACTCGTCGGCCAGCATCAAAAGTCTTCTTCCGTATTGACGCAGCTCTTCGGCCAATCTCAGACCGTCCGTCTGAGTCGAAGCGCTGCGATTGTGCCCCGCAACCTGTTCACGAACAGAGTTCAGACGTAAACCCCTCTCGTAGAGAATCTCTGCGGCCAAAGAGCGCTCTTCGCGCAAAAGGCCGAGCAGAAGGTGTTCTGTTCCGATGTGATGGTGCTGCAAGCGGTCTGACTCTTCGTGCGCGAAAGCCAGCACCCGCTTCGTCTCCGGCGCGAGCGGAAGCTCGACGCTCACCTCAATCTTTTTCAGCACGGGCGTGCGCGCTTCTATCTCAGCCCTGAGCCCTTCGAGAGACAGTTTCGCAGAACGCATGACGCGCGCGCAGAGCGTCTTGTCCTCGCGCACCAGCCCGAGCAGCAGGTGCTCGGGCTCGATGGCCGGAGCGCCGAACTGCGATGCTTCGTATCGCGCAAAGAAGATGACCCTACGCGCCTTCTCCGTGTAGCGTTCAAACATGGCTGGAGGTCGCCTTTCGGAAAATCCGTTATCCGTGCGCCGCCGAAAATTTCAGCCCTACGTTTGCTTCCGAGCGCGCCGCGCTCCTGCCTCTCGGAGCGTTCGGACTTGCCAGCCCTACCCGCACAGCACCGACCCGCCGTTGACGTTCAAAACCTCGCCCGTGATGTGGCGCGCCCATTCGCTACAGAGAAAGATTATGGGGCGTGCCACGTCGTCCGCCGAGGCGACGCGTCTTAAAGGAATCGTCCGCTCGATTTCTGTTCTGAGAGAGGGGTTTGTCAGAACATCCGCGCTCATCTCGGTGTCTACCCAGCCGGGAGCGACGGCGTTGACGTTGATGCCTTCGGCGGCCAACTCCGTCGCCAGGGATTTCGTGAAGGAAATTTGCCCGCCCTTCGAGGCCGCGTAATTCGAGACTTTGGCCTCGCCGCGCTGCCCCGCCGTCGAGCTGACGATGACGATGCGCCCCAACTTTCGTCGCTTCATCGACGGCACAGCCGCACGGCAGATTGTCCAGGTGCCCTTCAGGTTAATGTCTATCACCCTATCCCAAAGCTCCTCGCTCATCTCCTCGACGGGCGCACCCTCCCAGATGCCTGCGTTGCAGATGAGAAAATCAATCCGCCCGAAACGTTCGAGCGTGACACGCACAATCTCTTCCGCCTCTTCCGGCCTCCTGACATCCCCGCGCACGGCGAGAGCCTCGACGCCCCTTGCCCGCGCCGCCTCCGAAGCCTCCCTCGCAGCCGCCTCCTGGCTCAGGTAGTTTATCGACACGTGCGCCCCCGCCTCCGCCAGACGCTCCACCAGAGCCCTCCCAATTCCGCGCGAGCCGCCCGTCACCAAAGCCACCCGCCCGCTCAATCCAAGCCCCAATATATCTTCAGTCATACTAATTGTTTACCATCAATCTCTTAAGGTTTCACTTGACAGCTAAAGTTCCCTGCGTTTGTGGCTTAAGGGCAACGCAGAATTTAAAACTCAGCGAACTCTCGAACGTCCCGCCCCGCCGGGTTGTATTCCGGATTTCCAACCCAATCTCCGGCGTTATCAGACGCCTAGAAGCGCCTCGCGCTCCTCTCCCGTCGCGGCCGGCCTACGTTCTCCGCTCGCAAACTGTTTTGCAGCCCGGACGAATTCCGCGAAGAGAGCGTTGGAGAATTCGTCCTGCTCCCAGGCGATTTCAGGGTGCCACTGTACGCCCAGAGCCCAGCGCTCCGGTCTCACGTCCTCGACCGCCTCGATGAGCCCGTCGGAAGTCCATGCGGTGGCGCGAAGCTCAGAGCCGAGCGTCTCCAGCGCCTGGTGATGATGGCTGTTGACGAGCGCGTCCGCGCCGCCGGCCAACTCCGCCAGACGGCTCCCTTCCAGCAGCCTGACCCGATGCGAGCGGCGCGTGCGCGGCGCGCCCTGCTCGTGCTTGATGGCCTCTGGCACCTGCGCACGGATGTCTTGAATCAGAGCCCCGCCGCGCACGACGTTCCAAATCTGCATGCCGAAACAGATGGCCAGCAGAGGCAGACCCAGACGCTCGACCTCCGATAAGACCGACGCGTCCGTCTCGTCTTTGAGCGGGTGGACTTCGCCAAGCCTGAAATGCGGCTCGCGCCCGTAGAGCTGTGGGTCTACGTCCGAGGCGCTTCCAGGCAGAAGCACGCCGTCCAGTTCCGCCACCAGAGACGCGAGATATTCCATACGCGGGATGAGCGGTATCAGCAGAGGCACGCCGCCCGCCGCCTCGACCGCCTCACTGTAGTCGCGCGCCAGATAGAAACGCTCCTTCTCAAGCTCTTGACGCATCGTGATTCCGATGAGGGGTCGCTTGCGCCCGCCCCGATTTAAAGCCGACATGCTCTCGCTCCGTTCTCCTTCTATTCTTCCGTGCGACTGGAAAGCCCTCTTAGCGCCCTCCGCAACTCCCTTCGGTTTTCATCATAGCGCAAACGCGCGCTCGCTTCACGTCGGCGCTCGAACCATTCACGTCTCATCGCTCGACGTGCGGCGCGGCGGCTGCACTTCGGGTCTAGCGCCCGCCTCTTCGACACGCTCGCTTGACTTCCCTTCTCGCACCTTTCTATAGTTCGTTGTTTACGGAGATTATGAATCGCAATTCTAACAGAATACGCAGCACCACGATTCTGCTCGTGCGCAGGGAGGGGCGGCTCGCTCTGGCCGGCGACGGGCAGGTCACGCAGGGCGATACCATTATGAAAAGCGGCGCGCGCAAAGTGCGCCGCCTCTACAACGACCGCATCCTCGCGGGCTTCGCCGGCGCGAGCGCCGACGCCTTCTCGCTCCTGACCCGCTTCGAGGGCAAGCTCGAACAGTATCACGGCAACCTGGAGCGCGCCGCCATCGAGCTGAGCAAAGAGTGGCGCACGGACAAGATTCTGCGCCACCTCGAAGCCCTGCTCATCGTGGCCGACGAGAAAAGCTCTTTCCTTCTCTCCGGCAACGGCGATGTCATTGCGCCCGACGACGCGGGCGTGCTCGCCATCGGCTCGGGCGGCTCTTACGCCCTCGCTGCCGCGCGCGCCCTCATCGAAAACACCGAGATGAGCGCACGCGACATCGCCGCCGAAGCCATGCGCATCGCAGGCGAAATTTGCATCTATACCAATCAGAACATCGTGATTGAAGAATTATGAAAAACAGTAGCCAGTAGACGGTAGCCAGTAGTTTTTGAATCTGGAAGCTACTCGAATACTGCACGCGAAGCTTGGAATGCTTCACCTTGTTTTTCTACTGGATACTGGCTACTGCCTACTGGCTACCGAGTTATGGTTATCTATCTTTCAGGTGAGATTGACGAAGAGGCGCGTTTGGACGAGATGACGCCGCGACAGATCGTGGCGCAGCTCGATAAGCACGTCGTCGGGCAGCACGCGGCGAAGCGCGCGGTGGCTATCGCTTTGAGGAATCGCGTGCGTCGGCAGAAACTCCCGCCAGAGATGGCCGCCGACGTGATGCCGAAAAATATCATTATGATCGGCTCGACCGGCGTCGGAAAGACCGAGATAGCGCGTCGCCTTGCGCGCATGTCCAATTCGCCCTTCCTCAAAGTCGAAGCCTCGAAGTTCACGGAGGTCGGCTACGTCGGGCGCGATGTCGAGAGCATGATACGCGACCTGACCGAGATTGCCGTCGAGATGGTGCGCGCCGAGAAGATAGACGAAATCGCGGACAAGGCCGAGCTTAACGTCGAAGAGCGCATCCTCGACCTGCTGCTTCCGCCCAAACCCTCCGCCAACTATTTCGATTTCGACGAAGAGACCGACTCTTCCGGCACAGCGAGCGCCGACCCCTCCGACCTCATCGAGCCGACCGCGAAGCGCGACGACCAGTTTCAACGCACGCGCGAGAAACTGCGCGAGCAGCTTCGCGCCGGACGACTCGACAACCGCGTCGTCGAACTCGAAGTCCGCGAGAAGAGTTTTCCGACCATCGAGGTGGCAGGGCCGCAGGGCATCGAAGAGATGGGCATTAACATGAAGGACATGCTCGGCAATCTCTTTCAGGGGCGCACCAAGCGGCGGCGTATGCGCGTCGATGAAGCGATGGAGTATCTGATGCAGGAGGAGGAGGAGCGCCTGATAGACATGGACACGGTCGCGCGCGCCGCCCTCGAGCGCGTCGAATCCGCAGGCATCATCTTTCTCGACGAGATAGACAAAATCGCAGGGCGCGAGTCGGGCGGCGGAGGCCCCGACGTTTCGCGCGAAGGCGTGCAGCGCGACATCCTGCCCATCGTCGAAGGCACAACCGTCAACACGCGCTACGGGATGGTCAGAACCGACCACATCCTCTTCATCGCCGCAGGCGCTTTCCACGTCTCGAAGCCTTCGGATTTGATACCCGAGCTACAGGGACGTTTCCCCATCCGCGTCGAGCTTGAATCGCTCACGCTCGAAGACTTCAAGCGCATCCTGACCGAGCCGAAAAACTCTCTCGTCAAGCAGTACCGCGCGCTGCTGGAGACCGAAGGCGTCGATCTTGAGTTCACCGAAGACGGCGTCGATTCCATCGCGCGCTTCGCCGTGCGCGTCAACCAGCAGACCGAAGACATCGGCGCGCGTCGCCTGCACACCATCATGGAGAAGGTTCTGGACGAAATCAGCTTCGCGGGCCCCGACCTCGAACCCAAGCATCAGACAATCGACTCGAACTACGTCAGCCGCACGCTCGCCGAAATCGTCAAAGACCAAGACCTCAGCCGATACGTCCTATGAAGAAGGCAAAGGGAAAAAGGCAAAGGGAAAAAATTAAAAGCACAGGGCTCAAATCGATTCTTACTTTTGCCTTTTGCCTTTTTACTTTTGCCTTCCTGCCTGCTTGCGGAAAGCGCATGCCGCCTCTGCCGCCAATCGAGCGCGTGCCGCAGAGAACTGAGCTTCTCTCGGGCGTGCAGCGCGGCAATCAGGTGATTTTGAATTGGCCTGCGCCGCTTCGCAACGCCTCCGACGAGAGCGTGCAGTCTATCCGTCGCATAGACGTTTATCGTCTGGCCGAGCCGACGGGCGCTCCCCGCCCCCTGACCGAAGAGCAGTTCGGCGCGCGCGCCACTCTCATCGGCTCCGTCACATACGAAGACATACGTCGCGGCGGCGCGACCCTGAGCTACACGGACACACTACAGCTCTCCGAGCCCGTGCGACTGCGCTACGCCGTGCGCTACGTCAACGCCGCAGGCCAGCGCGCCTCCTTCTCCAATTTTCTTCTCGTCGAGCCCGCGCCGCGCATCAGCCAGCCGCCCACAATCGCGCAGACGCCCGCCTACGACGAGACCGCCATTACCCTTCGATGGGAAGCGCCCGCCGCCAATATCGACGGCTCGACGCCTGCCAACGTCCTCGGCTACAACGTCTATCGAACCGACCGCGCGCAGAACGAGCCCGCGCAGACGCCCGTCAACCAGTCGCTCGTCAAAGGCACGGAGTACGCCGACCAGACTTTTACTTTCGGCGAGGAGTACGTCTACGTCGTGCGCGCCGTCTCGCTCGGCGTCGGCGACGCGGCGCAGGTCGAAAGCCTCAACTCGAACGCCGTGCGCATCGCTCCGCGCGATACCTTCCCGCCCGCAGCGCCCGCAGGCATCAGCCCCGCGCCCGGAGCAGGTCGCATCTCAATCTTCTTCGCCGCCAACGCCGAGCGCGACGTGGCCGGCTACAATATCTTCCGCACGACCGACCCGAATCTCCCGAAAGAGAGCTGGACGAAGCTCAACCGGACGCTTCTGGAGCGCACGACTTATCAGGACGAGGCGGTCGAATCGGGCGTCAAGTACTACTACTACCTGACCGCCGTCGATACGGCGGGCAACACCAGCCAGCCTTCAGAAGTTGTCTCAGAGACCGTGCCCTGAGCGTTTTTTATAGAATCTCTCTTATCGAAAAGGATTTCTAGACGGGAGTTCTCTTCTGCCCAACATCATGCGACTCTGCCGCTTCACACATCCTTCGTCGCCTTCGCGCCCGCGCTTCGGCCTCGTCGAAGCTGGGGGAGTTTTCCCGCTCGAAGATTTCTCTTTCGCCGACGCCGCGCGTTTTGCATCCGAAGTCGAGTCGATGCGTCGCGGCTCGCCCCTGCCGCTCGCAGAGGTTCGGCTGCTCGCGCCCGTCTTGCCCTCGAAGATTGTCTGCGTGGGTCGAAACTACAGAGACCACGCGGCCGAACTCGGCAACCCGATGCCCTCTGAGCCCCTTCTCTTCCTCAAGCCGCCCTCCGCCCTCGTCGGCGACGGCGACGCTATCGAGCTTCCCCCTTACTCCGAGCGCGTCGAGCACGAGGGCGAACTCGGCGTCGTTATCGGACGGAGAGCGAGCCGACTCTCCGAGACCGACGATGCGCTCGCATACGTCTTCGGCTACACCTGCGTCAACGACGTGACGGCGCGCGACCTCCAGCGCAAAGACGTGCAGTTTACGCGCGCCAAATCCTTCGACACCTTCTGCCCCGCAGGCCCCTTCGTCGTCTCCGGGCTCGACCCCGCAGACCTGCTCGTCGAAACGCGCGTCGGCGGCCAGACGCGCCAGAGCGGGCGCACTTCCGCGATGGCTTTCCCCGTCCCCTTTCTGATACGTTACATCTCGCATGTGATGACGCTTGAGCCGGGCGACCTGATTTCCACAGGCACTCCGGCGGGCGTCGGGCCGATCGTCGAAGGCGACACGGTCGAGGTCGAGGTCGAAGGCGTCGGCGTGCTCAGAAACACGGTCACGCGCAGGTCTGCGGGCGAGTGAGCGTGGCGGGCTGTCAAGAGTCGAATGATCAAAGCGTCCGAAGCAGAGCAGTTCGTCGAGGTGCATTCGTGCAAGTACGACGGTCGAGTCAGTCGTCGCTGGCGCGCGCGTGTGTCGGAGCGCGAGGGCACGCTCATTCTGCTCGACGCCGTCTTCGATGAAGAGATTCGACATCCTTTGCTCGGCACGATTAGGCACGGCACGCTCAGCCGAGAGTTTTACTGGACTGACCGTTGGTACAGCATCTTTCGCTTCGAGGAGCCGGCGGGCGCGTTGCGCAATTTCTACTGCAACGTCAACACGCCGCCCACCTTCGACGGGCGCGTCCTCAGCTACACAGACCTCGACATAGATTTGCTCGTCGCCCCGGATTTCTCCTTCCAGGTGCTCGACGAGGACGAGTTTGAAGCGAACGCCGCGCTCTACGGCTACAGTACGGAGGTTCGAGAGCGCGCACACGCCTCCGTCGCCGAGCTGGTGCGACTCATCACGCGCCGCGAGTTTCCCTTCGACGCGCGCGGCGTTTGAGAGCTTGCAGAGCTTCGCGTCGCTTGAGAGCTTTCGTGCTTCGCCCGTCTCGTGTGCGCTCTTCAGTCGCCGAGCGGCGCTGGTCATTGGTCGCTCGCATTCAAACGTGAGCGTTTTGCTTCGGAGGCTTCCATCAAAAGTGGAGAGATTGAAAATTTCGAGCGGGACTAAATGGGAGCCCCTCGTCGGCTATTCGAGGGCTCTGCGCGTCGGCGCTTTCGTCTACGTCTCGGGCACGACGGCGACGGGCGACGACGGCCAGTTAGTTGGCGTCGGCGACGCCTACGCGCAGACGCGGCAGACGCTCTCGAACATCGAGCGTGCGCTCGAAAGAGCCGGGGCGACGCTCGCCGACGTGGTGCGCACGCGCATCTACGTCGTCCGCATCGAAGAGGATTGGGAACAGGTCGGGCGCGCTCACGGAGAGTTTTTCGGCGAGATACGCCCCGCCACCAGCATGGTCGAAGTCAGTCGCCTGATTGCGCCCGAGATGCTCGTCGAAATCGAAGCCGAAGCGATTGTCAACGCGGGCGCGTGAGAACCGTTTCATCAAACCTACTGTCGAGCCCAGATTATGACATCCAGACCGAAGCCCATCGCCGAAACCAGGTCGAAACTTGAGATGCTGCGCGAGCGCACGAAGCGCGCAGAGGAAGGCGGCGGGCGCGAGCGCGTCGAGCGCCAGCACGCCGCCGGAAAGATGACCGCACGCGAGCGCATCCAGTTCCTGCTCGACGAGGGCACGTTCGAGGAGTTCGACCGGCACGTCGTTCATCGCTCGCGCGATTTCGGACTGGAAAAACAGCTCTATCCGGGCGACGGCGTCGTCACCGGTCACGGCCTCATCGACTCTCGGCGCGTCTTCGTCTTCGCGCAGGATTTCACGGTCTTTGGCGGCTCGCTCTCGGAAACTCACGCGGAAAAAATCTGCAAGGTGATGGACATGGCGATGCGCGTCGGGGCTCCCGTCGTCGGCCTCAACGATTCGGGCGGCGCGCGCATACAGGAGGGCGTCGTCTCGCTCGGCGGCTACGCAGACATCTTCCTGCGCAACACGCTCGCCTCCGGCGTCGTCCCGCAGATTAGCTGCATCATGGGGCCGTGCGCGGGCGGCGCGGTCTACAGTCCTGCCATCACCGATTTCAACATCATGGTGCGCAACACCTCCTACATGTTCATCACGGGGCCGGACGTGATTCGCGCCGTCACGCACGAGGAGGTGAGTAAAGAAGAGCTTGGCGGAGCCGACACGCACAACCGCCTCTCCGGCGTCGCACATTTCACCGCCGACTCTGACGAGCACTCGCTTCAACTCGTCAGAGAGCTTCTCTCCTTCATCCCCTCGAACAACATGGACGACCCGCCGCGCGTCCAGACCATTGACCCACCCACGCGCGTCGAGCCCTCGCTCAACGACCTCATCCCCGAAGCCTCGAATCAGCCCTACGACATCCGCGACGTGATTCATGCGGTCGTGGACGACAGGTACTTCTTCGAGGTGCACGCGCATTACGCTCCGAACATCGTCGTCGGCTTCGCGCGTCTCGACGGTCGAAGCGTCGGCATCGTCGCCAACCAGCCTGCCTTCCTCGCAGGCGTCCTCGACATCGACGCTTCGGTCAAGGCCGCGCGCTTCGTCCGCTTCTGCGACTGCTTCAATATCCCGCTCGTCGTCTTCGAGGACGTGCCCGGCTTTCTTCCCGGCGTCCGGCAGGAGCACGGCGGCATTATCAGACACGGCGCGAAGCTGCTCTACGCCTTCGCCGAAGCGACCGTCCCCAAAGTCACCGTCATCACGCGCAAGGCTTACGGTGGCGCGTACTGCGTGATGGCCTCCAAGCACATCCGCACCGACATCAACTTCGCATGGCCTTCGGCGGAAATCGCCGTCATGGGCGCGGAGGGCGCGGTCGGCGTGCTCTACCGGCGCGAGATAGACTCCGCCGAAGACAAAGAGGCGGCGCGGCGCGGGCGCGTCGAGGAGTTCGAGGAAAAATTCGCCAACCCTTACGTCGCCGCCGAGCGCGGCTTCATCGACGAAATCATCGAGCCCTCCGAGACGCGCCCCAAACTCATCCGCGCCCTCTCTCTGCTCGAAAACAAACGCGATACCAACCCGCCCAAAAAGCACGGCAACATCCCTCTATGAGAAAAGCAAGGGGGAAAGGGAAAAGGGGAAAGGGGAAAGGGGAAGGGACATCCGGCTTTCCGTCCCTTTTCCCTTTCCCCTTTTCCCTTTCCCCCTTCCCTTATCGAACTATCGTTGCCGTGCTGCTGCTCTTCGCGCACGCGCCGCAGTCGGTCGTTCGTGCCAACATGGCTGCGCCGCAGCCGGAGTCTCGCGCGGGCGACCGCGTGGTCGAGCCTGCGGGCGATTTGAAGTCAGTCCACATCGAGCGCGAGACGCTGACCGTCGATTTGCGCCCACTCGCCGAGGGACGCCCCGCCGTCGTCGAAGCGATTTACAGAGTCCGCAGCGACGGCGCAGAGACGCAGACTCTCAACCTGCTGTTTCTCGCAGACGCTCTCGCGCCGCAGAGCCCCGGCGGCTGGCGTTGGGAAGACTCGCGCTGGGTGGCGCGGAAGACGGGCGGGCAGGCGAGACCGGAGACCGGCGTCTGGCTCGACAATCAGCCCGTTCAGACGGAGACCTCCGAACGCCCCAAAACTCATCTGCCGCCAAGCTGGCGCTCGCCCGAGACGACGCCGACGCTCCGAAGCGGCGAAGAAGAGTTGCCCTACGACGTGACGAGCGGCGGCGCGATTGCTTTCCGCGTCGTTCTGACGCCGGGCACGCACGTCTTTCGCGTTCGCTATGAAGCGCGCCCGGCGGCCTACTCCGGCGTCTCTTCTTCGGCCATCTACTGGCAGCTCGGCTACATCCTCGCTCCCGCGCGCGAGTGGGCGAGCTTCGGCGGCCTCGACGCGAAGGTGCTTTTGCCGCGCGGCTGGAAGGCGGCCACCGCGCCCGCCATGCGGCGCGAGGGCGACACGCTCACAGCCTCCTGGAACGAAGTGCCCGCCGACGCGCTCGCCATCACCGTCCAAACCTCCGAAGAGACCGTCTCCAACGTCGCGCATTATTGGATGTGGCTCATCGTCTTCTCCCTCCTGCTCGCGCCCCTCGCAGGTTTCGTCGGCTGGAAGCTCGGTCGCAAGCTCAGCGAGCGCCGACGCACGAGCGCATGGGCGCTGCTCGTCTCACCTCTCGTCGCAGCCCTCTCAGTCTTTCTCAGCTCGCTCTTCGCTGAGCTTTTCTCGCGTCCCTCCGCAGCCGACCAGGCAGCCTTCAACCGCGTCGGCGACTACAGCTTTATCATCACCGCCCCCCTGCTTCTTCTCGCCTTTCTTCTCACCCTCTTCGTCACACAACTCTGCGCCTTCCTCGCTCGCCGCCGCGCCGCGAGAAGACTTCCCTGACCGCGAAACTCACATCAGAAAATTAACAGGGATAGACGGAATGGGCAGGATTCAAGGCAAAGGGGAAAAGGCAGAGGGCAAAGGTTAAGGAAATCAAATCTGAAGTGGTTTGCGGCCTCGCTTTTGCCTTTTTCCCTTTGCCTTTTCCCTTTTTCGATGTTGACTTGAAGCCGCAACAGGCATAGAAAAGCCTTACCGATTTTCTATTCTCCTGCCGCTTCAGAGGTTTATTGCGATGAAGAGATTCTACCTACGCTTCGGGACAATCTTCGCCCTGCTCGTCTTCGCCTACGGCTGCACGACCGAGCAGCGCACGGCGACGAACACGAACGCCAACACAAACGCTGCGACTCCGGCGGCAGCCGACGTGCCCGCCGAGCTGCGCTCTGCGCTCGGACAGATTACAAGCGATGCCATTATGAGCCACGTCAAGACGCTCGCCTCGGACGAGTACGAGGGACGCGGCCCCGGCACGCGCGGCGAAGAGCTGACCGTCAACTATCTGACAGAGCAGTTCAAACAAATCGGGCTCAAGCCCGGCAACCCCGACGGCACATACGTCCAGAAAGTTCCGCTCGTCGGCTTCACCGCGCAGCCGACCGCATCGCTCTCGGCCGGCGGCAAAAACATCGCGCTCAATTTTCCGAACGATTACGTCGCCGTCTCGCGTCGCTTCGTGCCCGAATCGAAGGTCGAGAACTCCGACATCGTCTTCGTCGGCTACGGTGTGGATGCCCCCGAATACAACTGGGACGACTACAAGGGCGTCGATGTTCGCGGCAAGACCATCGTCATGCTGATTAACGACCCGGCTGTGCCCGACGCCGCAGATGCGTCGAAGCTCGACGAGAAGATGTTCAAGGGCAAGGCCATGACCTACTACGGGCGCTGGACGTACAAGTACGAGATAGCCGCCAAGAAGGGCGCGGCTGCCGCCATCATCGTTCACGAGACAGTCCCGGCAGGCTATCCATATGAAGTGGTGAGCGGCAGTTGGTCGCGCGAGAATTTCGACATCCAGACGCCCGACAAGAACATGGGACGCGCGGCGGTCGAGTCTTGGATTACGCTCGACAAAGCCAAAGAGCTTTTCAGCGCGAGCGGGCAGGACTTCGACGCCTTGAAGCGAGCCGCCGTCAGCCGCGACTTCAAACCCGTCGCCTTAAACGCCAAAGCCAACTTCTCTTTGAAGAACACGCTGCGCAATATCGACTCCGCGAACGTCGTCGCCAAGCTCGAAGGCTCCGATCCGAAGCTCAAAGAGGAGTACGTCGTCTACTCCGCGCACTGGGATCATTTAGGCCGCGACCCGAAATTGCAGGGCGACCAGATTTACAACGGCGCGCTCGACAACGCCTCCGGCACGGCCGCCCTCATCGAAATCGCGCGCGTCTTCACGAAGCTCCCGACGCCTCCGAAACGCACGCTCGTCTTCCTCGCCGTCACCGCCGAAGAGAAGGGCTTGCTCGGCGCGAAATACTACGCCACCAATCCGCTCTACCCGCTTGAGCGCACGCTCGCCAACATCAACATGGACGGCGTCAACCAGTGGGGGCGAACCAGCGACATCGTGCTCGTCGGCAGCGGCGCTTCAGAGATGGACGACCTGCTCGCCGAAGCCGCGCGCACGCAGAATCGCACCGTCAAGCCCGACCCCGAGCCCGAAAAAGGCTTCTTCTATCGCTCCGACCAGTTCGAGTTCGCAAAGCAGGGCGTCCCCGTGCTCTACACCGATTCCGGAGTCGATTACGTGGGCAAGCCCGCCGACTACAGCCAGAAGAAGCGCGACGAATACACCAACGTTGACTATCACAAAGTGACCGACGAGATTAAGCCCGACTGGGATTTGGCGGGCGCAATCGACGACGCGCAACTCATGGTCATCATCGGCTACCGCGTCGCTCAGGGCGACAAATATCCTCAGTGGAAGCCCGGCGCGGAGTTCAAAGCCAAGCGCGACGAGATGCTCAGCAAGAAGCCCGCCGCCTGACTTTTTCGACGCGGCGAGTCGGAGTCCGTGCCGGAAAGACCCCGACTCGCCGCGCGTTTTCCCTGACAGCTTATCTTTCGGAGCAGTTCCATGAGATTCGTCAAAGCCCTCGCCGTCTCTCTCCTCTTCTACACGCTCGTCTCAAACCTTTCGCTTCAAGCGCAAACCGCGACTCCGTCGCCCTCGCCTCAGCCTTCACCGGCGACTGCTGCTTCTGCGTCGCCTTCTCCCGCTCCTTCTCCGAACGCTTCGCCGTCTCCCTCGCCGCAGAAGGCCAACCGCAGGCCGCAGGACAACTCCGGCTCGCCCGCCGAGCCCTTCGACCAGGCGACGGTCGAGCGGATGGCCGGGCAATGCGTCACGCTTGAGACCGAGCGCGGCTCGATTCTCTTGGAGATGCTGCCCGAGGCCGCGCCCGAAACCGTCAGAAACTTCCTCAACCTCTCGGCCACAGGAGCTTTCGACACGACCACCTTCAGCCGCGTCGTCCCGGACTTCGTCGTGCAGGGCGGCAATCTCTCGACCCGCCAAAACATCTCGATGGAGCACGTCCGCCGCTCAAGGCGCACCATCCCCGACGAGCCGAGCTACATCCGACACCTCCGGGGCATCGTCTCGATGGCGCGACCCGAACAGGCCAACAGCGCCACCACCCACTTCTTCATCCTCGTCTCCGACTCTCCGCACCTCGACGGCACTTTCACTGCCTTCGCGCGCGTCCTCGCCGGCATGGAACTCGTAGACCGCATCAACCACGAGCCCGTCAACGGCGATAAACCCGCGAACCCCGTCCGCCTTACGCGCGCCGTCGTCGCCGCCTGCCCGCCGAAGGGCGTGCCCGTCAACAAGTGATGCGTGGGGAGGCGAACGGCAAACGAAGCAGATGGCAAACGAAAAGGCTGGCGAGAAACACTCTCTCGCCAGCCTCTTGTCGTTGGATGAAGTTGAAGTCTTAAGCCGCGCGCTTCTCGGCCTGCGGTTTGTCGCGCAGGAGTTCGAGGGCTTTCTTGAGCTGCGTGTCTTCGGGCTGCTGCTTGGGCGAGGCGGCTTCGGGAGCTACTTCGCGTTTGTCGTTCGAGGTGTTGGGACGTGCGATGGCGTCGTCGTCGTTGCCGGTCAGGTCATCGGGGTCAACGGCTTCGGCCAGCTCAGGCCGCTTTACTTCGACCGAGGGCGCGATGCCCGCGCCGAGGAAAGGTTTTCCTGTAGACGAAGCCCACTTGACGGTGGTCAGAAGCAATCCGTCGCCGTTGCGAAGGGTGAAGAGCTGCTGCTCCGCGCCCGCGCCGAAGCTCTTTTCGCCGACCACGTCGCCGCGCTTGCGCTCGATGAAGGCCGAGGCGATGACTTCCGCCGCGCCCGCCGTGCCCCTGTCAATCAGGACGACGACGGGGCCGTCGAAGATGGCTTCCTTCGGGTCGGAGGCGAGCGTCTTGAGAGGCTTGTTGCCGCGCCCGATGGTCTGCGCGAGCGCGCCGTCGCGGATGAAGAGATTGGCGACTTTCACGCCCTCCGTCAAAGAGCCGCCCGCCACGCTTCTCAGGTCGAGGACGAACTTCTGCGCGCCCTGCTTCAAAAGCTCCTGCATACGAGCTTTCACGTCCGCCGCTTCGCCGTCCAGAAGGCTGTTGACGCGAATGACGCCGACCTTGCCCGCCTCCATGCGCGCTTCGGCGGTCGCCGCCGTCACGGGCGCGCGCTTGACGGTCAGCAGGAGCGGGCGCGTGCCCGAGCGCAGGATGCGCAGCTTGACTTCGCTGCCGGGCGCACCGTTCAGGAGTTGGCGCGCGTCGTAGAGCGAGATGTCGCGCGTCGCCTTGTTGTCGATATACTCGATGATGTCTCCGGCCTGCACGCCCGCCAGTTCCGCCGGGCCGCGCTTGACGGGCGCGATGACGTACAGATAGGAAGCGACCTGCGAAAGCTCCGCGCCGATGCCGACCTGATTGCTGGCCGCGCCGCTTCGATAATCGCGCACCTGATCGACGGTCAGGTAGGTCGAATAGGGGTCGAGCCCGTAGGCGAGGCCGCGTAGAGCGCCCGCGCGCACCTTGTTCAAATCCGGCTCGTCCACGTAATCCTGCTGGATGTGCTGGAGGACGCTCTCGAAGATGCGTAGCTGCGCGCCGGGGTCGTTCTGTTGCTGTGCGCGTGTGGACATCCAACCGCCGACCACCGCGTAGAGCGCGAGCGAAGCGGAGAAGACAACTAAAGCGAATTTGCTGCGAAACGACATTAAGTTACCTCTTCTAAATCAAAGCACCTGCGGGTGCGTCTCATTTGGCGGCACGACTTTTGGACGCGCACCTTTCTCTCTCGTCGCCGAACCGGATGATACCGTAGCCGCGCGAACGGGCGCAAGGCGAATGCCCTGTGGCGCGTCTTCAAGCGGCTGCGTTATACTTCGACAACCCTTCTTTCAGAAAGAGTTCGGTAAAACTGACAGTGCCCGGAACAGACCACGCGGAAACCTCTGAAGCTCAAGCGCCCCGCGCGACGGGACGGCTCCTGGCGCTCGATTTGGGCGCTCGGCGCGTCGGCGTCGCCGTCTCTGACGAATTGCGTCTGAGCGTCCGAGCGATTCCCTTCTTGCCGCGCACCAACTGGAAACAGCTTCTGCGCGACATCGCGCAGTTGTGTGAGAGCTTTGACGTTAGAATGGTGGTCGTGGGTTTGCCGCTCCGGCTCGACGGAACCGAGGGAGATGCGGCGCTCGAAGCTCGTCGCATCGCGCGCAATCTCTCGCTTTCGCTTCCCCTGCCCGTCCGTTTGCAGGACGAGCGTTTGACTTCCCGCGCCGCCGAAGAGACGCTTCGCGCCGAGGGCTTCTCGACCTTTGAAATCAAGGAGCGCGTCGATAGCGAGGCGGCGGCCATCATCCTGCGCGATTTCATCTCTCAGAGCGGAGGCGAACAGATTCGGGAATCAATCTAAACGCGCTTTACGGAAAAAGCTTCTCACGCGCTTCCCAAAACCTTCAGGCTGCATCTGACATCCACATGAAAATCTTACGCTTCGTTCTCATTCTCTTCATCATCCTGCTGCTCGCGGGCGGCGGCTTCGCCTTCTGGTTCTACCGCGAGCTTCGAGAGCCCGTCAGCCACCAGCAGGCCGAGCAGTACATAGAGATTCCGCGCGGCTCTTCGCCCGATCAGGTTCTCGCGCGCCTCTCCGAAGCAGGCGTTATCAGACGTGTTTGGCCTCTGCGGATTTACCTGCGTCTGACGGGCGCGGGCGCGCGTCTGAAGGCTGGCGAGTATCGTTTCCCTTCTCCTATCTCGGCTCTGGGCGTCGTCGGCAAATTGGAAGAGGGCGAGCAGCGTCTCAGCCGCTTCACGGTGATAGAGGGCTGGACGCGCTGGGACATCGCCGCCGCCATGCAGAGGATTCCCGAACTCAAGCTGCGAAGCGCCGACGAAGCCCTCGCCCTGATGAACGACACGAGCGCCATCCAAGACCTCGACCCCGAAGCGCGTAACCTCGAAGGCTATCTCTACCCGGACACGTATAATTTTCCGCCCGACACGACGCCGCAGAAGATGATTGCGGCGATGGTGCAACGCTTCCGGCAGGTCTGGAAGGGGCGTCTGGCCGAAGAGGCTTTGCTCAAAGGCAAGTCGGCGCGTGAGATTGTGACCGTCGCCTCGCTCGTCGAGACCGAAGCCAAGCTGCACGAGGAGCGCCCGCTCGTCGCCTCGGTCATCTACAATCGTCTGCGCATCGGCATGGCGCTCGGCGTCGATTCCACAGTCATCTACGCCTCGAAGCTCATCGGCAAGTGGAAGAATGACGGCAAGATTTATCAGAGCGACCTAGACCTCTCTTCGCCTTACAACACGCGTAAGGTTCGCGGCCTTCCGCCCGGCCCCGTCGCCTCGCCGAGCGCACGCTCGCTCGACGCCGCCATCAACCCCGCCCAGACCGATTACCTCTATTACGTCCGCGAGCCTTCGCGCGACGACGGCACGCACAACTTCTACAGCTCCGAGACGGAATTCCAGCGCGGCGTTCAGGCTCTGCGCGAATGGGAGCGCCAGCGCGACGCGCGCGCACAGCAGTCGCCTGCTCCTTCGGCGAGCGTCCCTTAAGCGACAGGGTTTGAGCTTGAGTCGAGCGTTGCCCTCAAGCCGATGTCGCGCGTGCTCAATCTATTTTCGATAGCTTCTTGTATTAGTCGGCGGGTTGTTCTATTCTCGCTTCAGTCTCCCGCAAGCTATCAATGACGTGCCCTCTTCGGTGGAGAGTGCGAGAAGGAATCGGACGATGAAGAAAGCTCTGGCTCTCTTGGTTCTTCTGTCGGCGGCGGCGTTGAATGTTCAGGCGCAGGAGAAGGGCGTCGATCAGCAGAACGAGCGCATCCGCGACGGCAGCAACAATCGACAGCCCGCCGTCAACGGCGGCAACGTCGGCACAGGCACGGGGCGCGGCATGGATTTCGGGCGCGGACGCACAATCGTTCCTCCGCCGCTTGAGAACCCTTACCGTCTGACGGCGCGCAAGGATGCTGTCATCGAAGCCGTGCAGGAGCTGATGCGCGAGCGTAAGCTGCTTCTCGACGAGACGGTCTCCAACCTGGAGAACGGCGTGCTCATCAGTCAGCCTTACACCTTCGTCAGAGGCGCGGTCGTCGCGCGCTCGGAGCTGAACCAGTACGCGGAGATTCCCGTCGCGGACGTGCGCGGCTGGACGCGCGGGCGCTATACGCTGATTGTCGAAGTTCTGCCTGTAGATGGCACGACTACGAGGGTCTCTGTCAACGCGCGGGTCGAGGGGCGCTCCGAGGGTGTGACGGGAGCCGAATGGGTGACGCTTCGCAGCACCGGCAACGCCGAAGATAGTTTTCTGGCCTCGCTCGTCGAAAAACTGACGGGCGGCCCGCCTCCCGGCAGAGAAGAGACGACGCCGACAACGACGACCCCGTAAATGCGAGGTTGCGTGAAGCCAGTAATCATTCCCCTGACAATCATTTAGCTCTTCCCGCCTGAGAATTTTATTCAAGCCGGAGTTGTGTTTCGATGAGTATTTTCGTGCGCGCCGGGGAAGCGGGGCGAAAGTTTTTTGAAAGAGGGACGAAAGGCTTCGGCCTTGTTTCTCTGAAGAAGTTCTGTTTGATGCTCGCGCTCTCTGCGGCGACGAGCGTCGCCTCCGCCGGATGCCAGTCTTCATCCGGCTCTCAGGGAAAAGACGCTGGCCGGACGGCTTCGACCAAAGAGGCAGCCGATTCCCAAAAGCAGTCTGCCGAAGAAAAGCCCGCGCCGCAGGCACGCGTTCTCGAAGACGAGGCGATGCTCAAGGGCTCACAGGCGATTATCGGCGGCAAGGTGCAGAATATCTCCGACTCCGATTTCGCAGGACTCACGGTCGAGATAGAGCTGAAACGGCGGCAGGACGGAACTACCGAGACGCGGCGCGCGGAGGTCGAGCCGCAGAAGCTCGCGCCCGGCGAGCAGGGTCGCTACTCTCTGAGCGTCTCGCGTGAGTGGAGCAGCGCCCGATTGGTTCGTCTCTACAGCACGACCGAAGGGAAGCAAATCGTCTACGTCTCCGAGCGAGGGGCGCTTCGCCCGCCGGAGAGAATCGAGAACAAGCCGAAGGTAGTCGTCATCCCGCGCCCGCGTCCGAAGGGCGAAGAGTTCATCAACACGCCGGACACGGCCGACCGCGTGCCGTAAAAGAGCGAGTCTCTCAAGTGATACCTGAGAAGTCGGCGCGACGACCAAACTTCAAGTAAGTTCTCGACTTCGCCGCGCTTTGTCGATGGCTTCAAGCTTTTTAAGCCTTCGCTCTCTTTTCCGTCTCGACGCGCTCACTGCTTTTTCGAGCGACTGGTTTGTCGAAGGCTCTTTGTCAGGCGCCGACAGTGCGAACGGTCGTGCGCCAGGTGTGCGGGCATCATCAATGCCCTCCTCGTCCGGCGCGCTCGGACAACCCTTTGCTCTTCTCCATACGTCACAGCCATAACGCGCTCATAGTGCTTGAAGGGCACGCGCCTTTTCGTTAAACTTTTCTTCGTCGCTTCGCTCGTGTCGCACGTTCGGTTGAAGGCAGGGTCTTCCGTTTTGAGTAATCTTATGCTTCTTCGTCTCCTTGTCTGCGCAACGCTGCTCTCGGTCTCATCGCTCGCAGCGCACGCACAGGTATCGCTTCCGCGTAACGCCGCCGACGACAGGCGCGCGACGCCGACGAGCGATCCGCCTCCGCTGCTCGGCTCGCCGCAACAGGAGATGATAGAACGTGCGCTCATCAAAAAAGCGGAAGCCAATCACAAAGAGACGCTCGAACGCGCGCGCGAGAGCGCTCAACTCGGCGCTCAACTGAGCGACAGCTTCGAGCGCAACAACGCTCTCAGCCGCGACGACCTCAAGAAGCTCGAACGCATCGAGAAGCTCGCCCGCAGCATCAGAAGCCGCGCAGGCGGCTCCGACGACGAGGACGTGCTTGAGCAGCCTCCGCGCGACCTCAAGGAAGGGCTCACGCGTCTCTCCAAGCTGGCCGAAGAGCTACAGAAGAGCGTCGAAAAAACATCTCGACACGTCATCTCCGCCTCCGTCATCGAACGCTCCAACGAACTCATCGAGCTGATTCGCCACATACGCGGTTTCTCACAGTGAGTACACCGAAGGGAAAAGCCTCCAAGCGCGCTCGCAGGGCATCGCCTCGGCTCCTGGAGGGTCTCCTTCCGGCGTCACTTTGCTGCGCGCTGCTCGTCGCCTGCTTCGCTTCTCTTCCCTCGGCGTCTCGCTCTTTTGCGCGAGGGCAGGGCGCGCAGGACGAAGATGAAGTCGTCCGCGTCGAGACAGACCTCGTCGTCCTGAACGTGACGGTGACGGATAAAGAAGGCAAGTACGTGCACAAGCTGCCGCGCGCCGATTTTCGCGTCTTCGAGGACGGGCGCGAGCAGAAGATTTCTACCTTCAGCGTCGAAGAGACGCCTTTCGCGGCGGCGCTTCTCCTGGACATTTCGGGAAGCATGGAGGGGCGCGTTTCGCTCGCGCGCTCGGCGGCCATACGCTTCCTCGACGGCATGCGTGCAGAGGATACGGCCGCCGTCTACAGCTTCGATTCAAAGGTCGAGCAGTTGCAGGATTTCTCGCCCGGTCGAGACCTCCCGCCGATAGCCTACGGGATGAAGGCGCGCGGCATGACGGCACTCAACGATGCCATTCTCCGAGCCGCCCGAGACCTCTCGACGCGACCCGAAAAACGGCGCGCCATCGTCGTGCTCTCTGACGGGGCGGACACCTTCAGCAACGCCACCTCTGACAAGGCGCTCAACGCCGCCCTCGCCGCCGACACAACCATCTACGCCGTCGATATGTCAGACCCTCGCACCGACGTCAGAGCCCGCCAGATGGCTTCGGCCGCGCTGCGCAACTTCGCCGCCAAAAGCGGCGGACGCTACGTCTCGACGCCCGGCGGCCAAGCTCTCGCCAGCGCCTTCGCAAGCATCGTCGAGGAATTGAGCAACCAGTACACAATCGGCTACCAGTCCTCCAATCGCGAGCGCGACGGACGCTGGCGCACCATCGAAATCAACCTCGCCCGCCCTGAAATCAACGCACGCACGCGCAAAGGTTATCGCGCGCCCAAAGCCTGAAGCCTTCGAGCACGTCCGATTCGACTCTCTTCTCCATCCTGTCGATTCATCATCTCTACAGTTGATGCTTCCGCCACCTCCAAGCGTCTAAAGAGTGGACGCTGAAGCAAGACAGAAGCGCGGCAGGTTACTGATAACCTGCCGCG